>NZ_CP065936.1:0-1252615 GCF_003367075.2 Cylindrospermopsis raciborskii Cr2010 | reverse complement strand
AGCTGAACCTGTTAAGGCGTGACAGATGAGAATACCATTATCACCTTCTGAGTTTAGTTTTCCCCAGGTGCGATATGCTAACTGAACTTTTTGTAATACTTCTCCTTTTTCCAGTGCATAGGGTTTATGTAGATGATAATATTGGGTTTGTGGGGAAATTAGGTGGTGATAGTTCATACAAATGCTTGAGCAAAGTCTTCTTTAATATCTTCAATATGTTCAATTCCTACAGATACCCGAATTAAGTCTGGGGTGACACCAGCTGAAAGTTGTTCAAGGTCACTAAGTTGCTGGTGGGTTGTGGAAGCAGGATGAATAACTAGGGTCTTGGCATCCCCAACATTGGCCAGATGGCTAGCTAATTTCAGCCGATTAATAAAATTTTTGCCTGCTTCCAGTCCACCTTTTATGCCAAAGTTTAATACTCCGCCAAATCCATGTTTTAAATATTTCTTGGCTCGCTCGTGATAGGGATGATTAGGTAGTCCTGGATAGTTGACCCATTCTACCTGCGGTTGTTTCTCTAACCACTCAGCTAGTTCTAGGGCATTGTGCAGATGACGATCTACACGCAATGACAATGTTTCTAGTCCCTGTAATAACAAAAAAGCATTAAATGGACTTAAACTAGGACCAAAGTCTCTTAGTCCTTCGACCCTGGCCCGAATAATAAAGGCTATATTACCAAAAGGACTACCAGGGCCAAATATTTCTTGAAAATTCAGCCCATGATAACCCGGTGATGGATCGGTAAAAATGGGGAATTTGCCCCTACCCCAATCAAATTTCCCGGAGTCAATAATTACACCCCCTATGGAATTACCATGACCACCTATCCATTTAGTTGCTGATTCAACTACAATATCCGCTCCATATTCAATGGGTCTGGCTATGTATCCCGCAGCTCCAAAGGTGTTATCAACTATTAGGGGTATGCCATGCTCATGGGCAATTTCCGCCAGAGATGTAAAATCCGGTATGTTGAATTGTGGGTTGCCAATGGTTTCCACATACAATGCTTTCGTCTGATTGTCAATTGCCCGACGAAAATTTTCTACCTCATCTCCCTCTACAAATTTGACATTTATTCCTAAACGCGGTAAGGCAACTTTAAATTGGTTATAGGTTCCTCCGTATAAAAAGCTGGTGGAAACTATGTTTTCCCCCGCTTGGGCAATGGTGCTAATAGCTAAAAACTGTGCTGCTTGACCACTGGAAGTGGCTAAAGCTGCTACACCTCCTTCTAAAGCAGCAATCCTCTTTTCAAATACATCTGTTGTCGGATTCATAATCCGAGTGTAAATATTGCCAAATTCCTGTAAGGCAAACAATCTGGCCCCATGCTCTGTATCATTAAATACATAAGATGTGGTTTGGTAAATGGGAACCGCACGGGCATTAGTTCCTGGAGCTGGTTCCTGTCCAGCATGAATTTGTAAGGTTTCAAATCTATATTTCTCTGACATATTTTATACTCTTTTTTGAGATTTTTACTTGATTGCCCCTAATTTAGTTTGGGGGAAAGTGAACTTAATAATCAAGAAAGTACCTAATAGGGCAAAAATAATCCACAGCCAACCGTGTAAGCTGGTGGAAGCAATGCCACTGAAAAAGGCACCAATATTACATCCAAAAGCAGCAAAAGCTCCGAAACCCATGATTAGTCCACCCACTGCTTTAGAAAGGAGTGTTGAGGGGTTAGTTGCCGTTTGTGGTATTAATTTACCAGCTAAACCAGCTGCCAATAATGCACCTAGAATCAAACCTAGGTTCATGATTGAGGTGGTATCCGCTAGGACTGAACTGGAAAGTGCTGGATCCCCATCCCAAAATTTGCTACTGGATGGGTTCCAGCCCAAAAACATGGCAATTTTAGCCATCCACAATGCAAACCCCCAGGTGATTCGCCAGGGTTGTCCAGAAATTACTAGGGTTAACCAGTTTAGTAACCCTAAAATAATCCCTCCCGTAAATATCGACCATGGATTGTATAAAAAATTTCTCCAGCTGCTATTTTTTGGCGAGGTGGGACTGTTTTTAGTCCAAATACCCACTATTATCGCTAAAAAGAAAAAAATGATTAGTTGGACAATTACTGCATTCTTCCAACCAATGGTTTCACCTAAGACTATGGGGGGGATTTGCGGTAATCCAGACCAAAGGTCTTGGCTTATGCTGGCACAAAATGACCCCAAACAAAAGGTGATTAGGGTGATGATCATGGTATAATTGCCACTACCTATAGTGTAAAGTGTGCCACAACCACAAGCTCCACCTAATTGCATCCCTATCCCAAAGATAAATGCTCCTATCACTCCTGATATTCCTACAGGGGCGATCGCCACAATTAATTTTTCCGGTTGAGTGTATGTTTTCATCAAAAGTGCCAGTCACAGTTTACTCATGGGCTAACAATAACCACTTAGGGAGGCGGCGAACCACCCCCCAAACCGTTAAGCTATTGCTAATCAAGTCCTAGACGGGTTTTCGCCTTTATCATCTGATGGTTGACCTTTTTTAGTTCTGGTACAAGCCATTAAATCGTTTTGTTGAGAAAGGTTTACCGATTGGCTAAATTCAACGATATAACTTAATATTTTCTGCTACCCAGTTAGGACTAACAAACTGGATCCTGCTGTTAGTAACATTTCCCCATGCGGGTAAGTGCAACAGAGGAGTAATTAATAAACATGAGAAGATTGCTAACCCTATAACAAATAGCTTGCTACTTCTGAGTCTTTTCCAAATTGCTTTTTGTCCGCTTATCATAGCTAATTGCCTCCACTTTAGTTTTTAGGAAACTGACAACTTTTGTTCATTAACTTTTACAGAATTAACAAGTCGTACCAACTCTCCTACATTTTCATGTAGTCTCTGGGCTAGCTCTTCTTCTAATTGAATCGAACCCTCTTGGGAAAATTGAATTTGCTTATCTACTGCATATACTGTACTTAAAATATGCCTAGCACCCAGTTCAGATAAAACTGGTTTTAAAGCATATTCAATTGCTAAGAGATGGGCAATAGTACCACCAGTAGCAAAGGGAAGTAGTATCTTACCGCTTAAAGCTTTTTGGGGTAATAGGTCTAAGAAAGACTTGAGTACTCCTGTGTATGCAGCTTTATAAATAGGGGTGGCAATTATGATACCACTAGCCTGCTGTATCAGCTCTTTGGGCTTTTCCAGTGCAGGACTGTTATAGCGCCCGTAAACTAAATCCTCAGCAGGCAAATCCCGGACAGAAATAATAGTTGTTTCCAAACCTTGTTCAGAAATTAACTGAGTAGCATACTCTAAAATCCCGTATGTTCTAGAAGGATGAGCAGGACTACCAGCAATAGCTAACACATCAGCCATATTACCAAAGCCTCAAAAAAGGTAGATTAAAAGTGCCTTGCTTGCACCTTATTTATGCACTTGTAAGTTAATTATACCCAGAAGTGTTGAATGTTAAGAAAGTTGTGATAAAAATTGCCCAAAATATATTAAAATTTGGGCAACCCATATCAAAATATTGATTTGATAATGATCATAAATTCATTCCCCAAGATTGTCAAGGACATCCTCAGACTGTTACCAAAAAATGATTATCCAGTTTTGAACAGCCGTCTTTATGTTGAGTGTTGGTTGGCTTATGCCTTGGATAATAGTTTAACAAGTATGCGGGACTTATTTACAAGATTAAACCCAATAATATTTACAATCCTTCCATCACTTTGCTGTTTGAAGTAGGGAACTACCAATCTTACAAAACGAATGTATCCTAAAACTTTCAAGTGCCAAGCATCTAAAAATACTTGATCATCAAGATCTAAAAATGATCCAGCACGAGCTGACCCTGCATTATTAATCAGATCTAATCAAGTATTGATGACTACAAAAACTATGTTAGCTACGAATAAAAAAGTAAATAGTCATGCTGAACCCAGTAACGATAACAATTGTTTTAACGAAACTGGGTTTCAACTTATAAGCGTAATGAGCACACAAGTAACCACCTAGGGAACCGCCGATAGCCATTAGTATAGTTTGATGCCAGGCAATCATTCCAGCATACATAAAGGGAAAGATGGCAATACCATTGATACAACTACCGAGAAAGGCTTTAAAAGCATTCATAGAGTGAATATTTTTAATACCTAAAAAACTTAAAGTTGCTAACATTAAAATCCCCAGACCTGCACCAAAAAAACCACCGTAAACGGAAATTGCTAGTTGAGCAATTACCAGAACCCACAAAGGGGCGGTTGGGGTATCCAAGGATCTTTGATTTTGCACCTGTAACCATTTTTGAAATACATCATTAAAGGTGAAAATTAGTGTCGCTGATAGCAATAGATAGGGTAGTAAGTTTTTAAAAACATTTGGTGATGTGTATAACAAAATTACAGATCCAATTACTCCCCCAATCAAACTGGTAACACATAGAACTAAAAATTCTTTCTTTGGTATGCGTAAATTACGCCTATAGGCACCTGCACTAGCCATAGAAGCAATCCATAAAGCAGTATTATTGCTGGCATTGGCAGTGATTGGGGATATACCAACAAATATAAGAGTAGGAAAGGTAATAAAACTACCACCTCCTGCTACAGCATTTAGTGAACCAGCAATAAAGGAAGTAGTAAACAAAAGGAAACTATGAAAAAGGTTGAAATTTTGTAGCATTGACTTAGCGAAATGATTTATGAACTGAAATGAAACCGTACTTTGGCATATTTTCAGATCCTTTGGGGATAAAAATTGAGTTTTGGCAAAAATTCTGACATTAAGACTTGTTTTTTTAGTGGAGGTATGAAACAATCCAATAATACTATAATTCGATTGACATACCGTACTTATCCAAAATAAATAATTATGGTAGGGGTTGCTGAAGCTTGTGGTTTTTGTCGCCAAGAAAACAAAACCTATATTAATCGGATTTAAAACATAAAACAATGGTTAAAATATCCTCTGTTGGAATTAAAGACGTTTTTTCTGGGCATACTGTCAAACGGGAAGTCCAGAAGATAATTTGATAAATTTTGGACATAATCATGATTACAAATTTGGCTCATCAATGATGTCTAATTTGGTTCGGCGAGTGATGCTTATGCTTACAGGGTAGTTAACTTTTGTGATTTAGAAACGAAAACAGAATTTCGCTTAGTCACGAATTTACCTGCAGATGGAGAAGCAGCAGTTACAGATGATGAAATCAGAGATATTTATCGTTTACGGTGGGGAGTTGAACTGTTATAGAAGTTTTTAAAAATGCACCTAAAATTGGATAAATTAATTACGAAAAACGTTAATGGCATTGGCATACAAATTTATGCCAGTCTCATCGCTTATCTAATTTTACAACTTGTATCCGTTCCCAATGAATGGGGTGAAAAAATGTTAGATAAGTTCCGCTATCTTCAAGCTTGTATGTGTCAACAAATCAGTTATGTTCATTGGATGGAAGATATTATGAGATGTTGACATTTTCACCTTTGATAGGAGTACTATATCTAACTATGTAAAGTTTTGTAACGACATTCAACATTTCTGCAATCAATGGCGTTGCATAATAGAGGTATGAATTGAGGTAATCTACTGTGCATTGTCCAAACTGCGGGTCTTCCAAAATCAGAAAGAATGGCAAACGTCGAGGTAAACAAAATCACATTTGTGTTGATTGTGGTCGTCAATTTATCGATGTCTATAGTCCACCTAAAGGCTATTCAGAAGAAGTTAAACAAAGTTGCCTGCGCTCTTATGTTAACGGTATGGGATTTAGAGCAATTGAACGCGATAAAGGCGTTCATCATACAACTATTATTTACTGGCTAAAACAAATTGGTTCCATACTTCCAGATGCTCCACCAGTTGAGGAAACACCCTTGGTAGGTGAGCTTGATGAGTTGGAGACCTTTGTGGGATCAAAAAAAAACAAAATATGGTTGTGGACAGCAGTAAATCACTTCCGTAAAAATATCCTGGCTTGGGTTGTGGGAGACCACAGCTCACAAGCATTTCAACCTTTGTGGGACATCGTTAAACTCTGGCAATGCTTTTTTTATGTTACTGATGGGTGGAGGGTTTATCCGAGTTTTATTCAGCCAGAGGATCATATTGTGAGCAAAACATATATGACTAGGGTAGAGGGTGAAAATACACGTTTACGTCACTACTTAGCGCGACTACATAGAAAAACGCTATGCTATTCAAAATCTGTAGATATGCTTAGGTATTCAATTAAATTATTACTTCACTATTTAAAGTATGAAGTAATACCCGCGTTTAGTTGATTCATCCCGCAAATATGCAACGCCTCAATTCTCTTTTTTGTTACCAAACTTTACTTTCTCACACTATGTCTCTATTAGAATTAATTTTAGTTATTATGTACTACATCAGAATCCTCTTTGATCTGTCACAGCTTACGGTGCGGAATGTGGGATGAAATCACTAAAGACCTGATAGCATCATCACTGACCCTTCCACCCGCGTTACGAATTACATGAGCATCACCTTCGGTTAATCCAGCAAATTTTGCCGGATCTAAACGGGCATCCATACAGGTCAAAATGGTAAATCTCCGCGCAGGAGGTAAAGGTAAATTGCCTTTATCACCAAATGTTTCAGCATAGTTCTGATTAGCGGTAAGAACTTCTTTCAGTATCTGACTCATGATTATTTTAACCGGTAGCTAAAAATAGTAACCCTTCAGAAAATAGGTATATTGATTAATCAATATACCTATATTTTAGTTGTGACTATAACACAAATTTACCAATAATAGTCTAACCCAAAAACATTAACCTGTAAAGGAAATTAAATCCAATCAGGAAACTGCGATCGCTTGGTTTTGGAAATAAACAGGCTCATTTCCAAGACGCCATTTAATATTGCAACCAATGCTGGGTTTTTGGTTTCGGTTCACCTCTCTATCAGACAAAACAGCATTGATCGCGGCTCGTAAATCCTTCCCATTGACCGGTTCATTATTACCGGGACGACTGTCATCTAATTGCCCGCGATAGCTCAGTTTGCGCTCACCATCAAAGAGAAAGAAATCGGGAGTACAAGCGGCAAAAAAGTCCTTGGCGGTTTTCTGGGTTTCATCAAAAAGTAGAGGATAAGTTAGATCCAATTCTTGGGCGAAGCTTTTTAAAAACTCCGGTGCATCGTCGGGATGACTATTGATATCATTGGCACTAATTGCTACTATTCCCAGATTACTTTGTAAATAATCTTTGCCCAATTGTGCCAACTCTAACTTGATGTGTTGCACAAAGGGACAATGACGACTCAAAAAAATGACTAACAAACCCTTCTTATGGGCAAAATCAGCCAAAGAAACTGTCTTGTTAGAAACCACATCGGGCAAATTAAAATCTGGAGCTAAAGTACCCAACGGTAACATTGTGGAAGCGGTTCTGACCATATAACACCCATCCTAATCCTATGATTGAAATTCATCCGAATACCCATTTTAACATCTGAACTTAAACAGCTACAGGTACCCGTTTGTTATACACAGAAGCATCTCCTTTCACACTTTGACTTTTTTGCCCATCAATGGAAACAGGTGCATCACCTACAATAGTTACCCTTTGCACACGCCGAGGTTGATTACCATAATCTGCTATAGCATAATGTTGGGTAGCCCGGTTATCCCAAAATGCCACATCACCAACTTTCCACCGCCAGCGCACTGTGTTTTCCGGACGTGTTACGTATGACTGCAATAAGCCAATAATATGATCAGACTCAGTTTTCATTAATAATTGCATCTTGGAGATTTTGTTTCAAATCAATTTCCAAAATCTTCGCGCCAATACGTCCTGCAATAGGTTTAATTTTTAAGTGTTGGTAAGTCACCTGTGTCTCCTAGATACTGATAAACACTATTTTAGATTGGTTAGGTTAAGGCAAGTTTGAAACTCTATTACGTATTAAACGCCGACAATTATAATTGTCAACAAGAGTAATAACCTTCCATAAAAATACTAAATTCCAATTGGTATTTAGTAGTATTTCAGAATGTTCTCATAGACCCATTTAAAAAACAAGTATTGACCAATACATTTTTTAATTAACTTTCTAAAGCCATCGCCTATAAAACAATAAAAGCTATTTAATAGCCTTAGTTAGCGATCGCACCGAGTGAGGAAAGTGCGATCGCTTGATTAGTTAATTTCCTATTATGCAATCCAGGTGCAGGACAGCTTAGTAACTACCTCTGGCTCACTTTTCCACAAAACTGTTACACTTTCAAGAATAAGCTTTAATTATACTGATTGAGTAAACTGGTAAATTTTTATGTACAATTACGGACTGTTTACTGAAAAAAGCATAGGGGTAGGCCTGATTGGCACTGGGTATGCAGCCAAACACAGATCTCAAGCAATTAAGCAGGATGAGCGTGCGAATTTGATAGCTATTGCGGGACACTCTCCTGAATCGATAACTGCTTTGGCAAAAAGTTACGAAACCCAAGTAAGCAATTCTTGGGAGGAGTTAGTAGGAAGAGAAGATGTAGATTTAATAGTTATTTCTACAATCAACTCAGATCATGGTAAAATAGCCCGTGCGGCATTGAATAATAACAAACATTTGGTTGTTGAGTATCCTTTGTCGTTAAATCTTAAAGATGCGGAGGAATTAATTGCTTTAGCAAAGGACAAAAAAAGACTGCTCCATGTAGAGCACATTGAACTTCTGAGTGGTTGGCATCAGGTACTCAAAGAAAACTTACCTATGCTGGGACAGTTGTTTTATGTTCGTTACAGCACTATGAAAGCGGAACATCCAGCTCGGAGAAAATGGACTTATAATCATCAATTGTTTGGATTTCCCCTAATGGGCGCATTATCGCGATTACATCGTCTCATTGATGTATTTGGTCAGGTAGTAACAGTGAATTGTCATCAGCGATATTGGGAAACAGAGGAGGAATATTATCAAGGTTGTCTTTGTACAACCCAATTATGTTTTGCCGATGGTTTGTTAGCTCAGGTTATTTATGGCAAAGGTGAAACTATATGGCAATCAGAACGGAAATTAGAAGTCAGTGCTGAAAACGGGGGTTTGATTCTGGATGGGGATAAAGGAATTTTTATAGGATCGGAAGACACAAGGTCAATAGAAATTGCTAATCGTCAGGGATTATTTGCTAGGGATACTAAAATAGTTTTAGATCATATTTTTCATGGTTCCCCTTTATATGTAACTGCAGAACAAAGTTTATACACTTTAAAAATTGCAGATGCAGCTCGTAGAGCAGCTGAGACCGGATTAACAATATTTTTGGATCAAGATTAGTCAAGATTATTAGATGAACACCAAACAAATTATTCTTTTGTCTGCACGAGAAATAGAAAAAATGCGACGTGCTGGAAGTCTAGCAGCTCAGCTATTACAACACCTAGAACCCTTGGTTAAACCTGGTGTAACCACTCAAGAACTGAATGATGAAGCGGAAGCATGGACACAAGCTCATGGAGCCAAGAGCGCACCCTTGGGTTATATGGGCTTTCCTAAATCAATTTGTACTAGTTTAAATGAAGTAATTTGTCATGGCATTCCTAGTTCACAACGGGTTCTCAAGAAGGGTGATATTATTAACATTGATGTAACGCCTGTATTAGATGGTTATCATGGAGATACATCTAAAACCTTTATTGTAGGTGAAGCTAGGCCCATAGCCAAAAAATTGGTAGAGGTGACACAGAAGTGTTTGTATTTAGGTATTGCAGAAATTAGACCTGGTGGGAGAATTGGTGACATTGGTGCTGCTATTCAAGAGCATGCGGAGGGTCATGGGTTTTCGGTGGTGCGGGATTTTGTCGGTCATGGAATTAATAAGATTTTTCATACTGCACCAGACATTCCTCATTTTGGCACTAGGGGGACTGGTAGATTATTAAGACCGGGTATGGTCTTTACCATTGAACCAATGATTAATGAGGGTTCCTATGAGTTTGAGATGTTAGCTGATGGGTGGACTGCTATTACAAGGGATAGAAAACTTTCTGCTCAGTTTGAGCATACTATAGCGGTAACGGAAAATGGGGTGGAGATTCTTACTTTGCCATAGGAATTGGTTGGTTGTTAAAAGGAACGGATTTCAAATCAAGGTTGGTAGATAACAGATGAGATAATTTTGATATGTTGAAGAAAATGATTTTTTACTCCACCTGTCTATCACTTCTGGGTTGTCAAGGATTGACACTCCCCACCCCTAAAGGGACGGGGATTCTTAATTTAGGTTCACCTGGTTGTTCTGATAAACCGACAGTTTCATTAAATGCCAAAAATGTTGAAAAAATCACATTCAATCAGGGTAGAATTAGTAAATCTAACCAGGTAAGTGTGGAGCAACATGTGGGGTACACCTTTGCAGCAATAGCAGGGGATAAATTGAGTTACAGTACGGATAGTGATGTTTGTATTTGGGTATTTACTCCAGACACTGAAATTGTTAAAGGGAAAGATTTGCTTAAAACTGGTCAATACACCATACAGGTGGGTGCACCACAAGGGGTGAAAAATTTTAATTTAGAAGTGGGTTTGGGAGATTTACAGACTAACATTAGTCCCACCACTGAATCGACTCCCACAATAAACTTAGATGCAAAAGAGAATAATTTACAGCCAGAACATGATATTTCTCAAGAAGATGCTGTGGAACTGGTTAAACAATGGTACGCGGCAAAACCTCAAATATTTGCATCACCCTTTGATACCAATTTAGTAGATCAATTAGCAACGGGCAAAATGCACAATTTTACAACTAAAGCTGATGGACCAGTGGAGTGGTTAAGACAAAATGGAGCATATTATGAATATATTTCTTCAGAAATAAAAAGAGTGGTTAATTTTTCAAATTCCGGGAAACGTCCTTATATTAGGGTTAGAGTAAGGGAGGAGAGATATTTACACAGTAGGTATGGGATTGATAGGGCAAAATCGGGAAAGTTCACTAGAAATCTAACTTATTTTTTTGAAAAAGAAAACACAAGGTGGAAAATCTCTGAGGTCTATCCTGCTTGGCAATAGGTAACCATTCTGGACCGCTTCCGTTGTAGATGAATACGGCTATAAATTGTAAAAATTTTGGTATGTTGAAAAAAATAATTTTTTGCTCCACCTGTTTATCACTTCTCGGTTGTCAAGGAGTCAATCCTCATGGATCTATTTCATCCAATCTTTTAAGTTCACCCGGTTGTCCTGATAAACCTACAGTTTCATTAAATGCCAAAAATGTTGAAAACCTTACATTCGATCAAGGTAGAATTAGTAAATCTAACCAGGTAAGTGTGGAGCAACATGTGGGGTACACCTTTGCAGCAATAGCAGGGGATAAATTGAGTTACAGTACGGATAGTGATGTTTGTATTTGGGTATTTACTCCAGACACTGAAATTGTTAAAGGGAAAGATTTGCTTAAAACTGGTCAATACACCATACAGGTGGGTGCACCACAAGGGGTGAAAAATTTTAATTTAGAAGTGGGTTTAGGGTCTACCCTTAAATCCGATCCGGTTACTATGGAGGATTCAGTAAAAAAATCGACAGTAATAGCTACCACAGCTGCACCCATTCCTAAAACTAAATCCCAAATACCACCAAGAGCAGATTCAGTTCAAAAGTCCTACACAGCAACACAAAATACTTCCAGAATTTCACCTGAACAAGTAATTCGAGATTATTATGATAAGATCAATAATAAACAGTATGATACTGCTTGGGATATTTATCCAAGTACAGTTAAAGAAGATCTAAATTTACATCCAAATGGTTATGATTCCTTTTTAGGATGGTGGACGCAAGTTGAGAGTGTTAGGGTAATTAGGGTTGGTACTCAATCAGAAGATAAAAACTCGGCTATCGTTAATTTTCGAGGTGAATATAGTATGAAAAATCGTCGATTACTTCCAGTCAGATTAAGATTTTATCTTGATTGGAATCAGAATAATGCCACTTGGTATGTTACTCAAATAAAGGTAAGAAGTCCATAAAAAACCACGGAATTGAATTGCATCATGAATTTTATTACACCTAATTTACCATAAGCAAAATGTTGAACCTAATCAATCGCTTAAAAAACAACAAAACCCTATTATTTGCCATATATGGATCCGCTGGCTGTTTAACAGCAGCAATCTTGCTAGGAGAACCATTTCTAGCCCTAACCAAAAGTGGGAATAAACCCACAACAAATCCTCAAGCGATAGTCTTATTAATTGACACATCCTCAAGCATGAGTGATGGTAAATTAACGGAAGTTAAAACGGCCGCCAGTCAGTTTGTGCAACGTCGTAACTTAGAAGTAGATCAAATAGCAGTGGTGAATTTTGGCTCAGCAGTTGCAACCCCTGCTCCATTGACAAACGACATTAATATTTTAAATAATGCCATTAATCAACTATTAGAAAATGGCTCAACACCTATGGGAGAAGGTATTAACACTGCCCAAGATCAATTGCAAGCAACAACATTAAACAAAAATATCATTTTATTTACCGATGGAATACCAGATGATCCTAATTTTGCCTACAATTCAGCCCTGTCTGTGAGAAATGCAGGAATTAAACTAATTGCAGTAGCTACCGGAGGTGCAGACACTAATTATTTAACCCAAATCACAGGCGATCGCTCCCTAGTATTTTATGCTAATTCTGGTCAATTTGACCAAGCATTTAGCCAAGCAGAAGCGGTAATTTATAAACAGTTGATTGAATCCAACACTGGTGAAAACTATACTTTTACTTATTCCATATTCCGCATTGGTGGTTGGACAGCGTTTTTGTCCATGGGAATATGTTTGGCTTTAATTATGGGACAAAATCGCTATATGCGACTACCATTATTAACTGCGAAAAAGGGAATTATCACTATTATTGGTAGTCTGGTAGCAGGAACCATCGCAGGTGCAAGTGGACAATTTTTGTTTGTGGTATTGTCAGTGAATACAACATTTTCAGGAATCCTTGGTCTGGAAGTAATTACCAAAATTGGAGGTTGGGTGATTGTGGGAGCGGTGGTGGGAGCTGGCACAAAATTCTTCGTCCCCAATCTCAACTTCAAAAACGCCCTCCTGGGGGGAACTGTAGGTGGTGGAATCGGTGCTGGTGGCTTTCTAATTACATCAAGTATTCTAGGAGACATTATGGGACGCTTATCTGGTGTATCCATATTAGGGTTTTTTATCGGATTGATGATTGCTTGGATTGAACAAAAACAGTTAAACTCAGAGCCTTACTTGTTAGTGCATTGGACACCCACGGAGCAGACCAGATATTTACTGGGTACCAGGCCAATTTCCATAGGTACTTCTGTGAACGTGGAAATTCCCCTAAGTGCAGCAGACGGATTTGCACCGCTTACTGCTAGAATATTTAAGGAGGGAAGTGATATTATCATGGAGTTCGACCAAGAATATGCTAGGATGAAGAAAATGAGAGTTACTACTCAGAGTTTAAAGGTGGGTGATGTCCGTAAGTTGGGGAAAATTACCCTAGAAGTTAAAGATAAAACCTAATTATCAAAATTCTTGTTTAATTGGCACAATGGTCAAATATACTTTCCATCTCAAACCAGAGGGTTCACCATCTGAATCGTACAGTTACAGTTTAGATTTAAACAATATGGAGGAAGATGCACCCGAAAAAGTGTTTACACCTCTGGTTAGAGAAAAGATTCGTAAGACATTACAGGATCTTAGCCTGTCAGCAATTAGGGATTATCAACTAAATCGAATTATTCAAACCTGGACTCAGGATATTAAGCACGGTTATAGATTTAGTTCTCTGAGTCTTAATTTAAGACTGCTGATTGATGAAAATATTGATCAACTTGAGGAGGATGGCAATCAGGAAATTCCTCAAATGATTGCTCCAGATATATCAGATATACAACTCCAATCGGGTGTATTGCCACCTTTAAACTTTGTTTAGGTCTTGGTAGTTTAACTGCAAAAATTAATCTCAAAAATTAACTTCAGGAAAGATAAAATGAATGCCATTAAGACTAGTATTACACCCCATCGGGAATTTATGCCAGCGGATACGGAAGGACAAAAGTTATTTGTTATGCTCAAGTTGCGTCCTCTCAAAGATATAGCTACCAGTCTTCCACCAACTACTTTTACTTTTGTTATTGATACTAGTGGATCCATGTATGAAGTGGTTGCAGGTGAGAGTAAACCTACAGGTGTCACCTATCAACAGGATGGCAAAGAATATCGGGAGGTGACAGGAGGTAAATCAAAAATAGACATAGTGATTGAATCCCTATTAGCCTTAGTTAATTCTGGGAGATTAAAACAACAAGATCGCATTGCTATAGTGCAATTTAATGATAGTGCTTCCTCAATTATTGGACTAACTAGTGCTACAGAAATTAAAAAACTAGAAACTGCCATTAACAACTTGAGAAATTTTTCTGGTGGTACGCGCATGGGTTTAGGACTGCGGCGTGCATTTGATATATTGAGTGAACAGGAAATGACTGTTAAACGGGTTCTATTATTCACCGATGGACAAACATTTGATGAAGATCAGTGTCAATCAATTGCTAATGATTTCGCCACCCGTAATATACCAGTCACCGCGTTGGGAGTGGGGGAAGAGTTCAATGAAGATTTATTGAGCCATCTTAGTGACTGCACGGGAGGAAAACTATTTTATGTGGTACCGGGAATCGCCAAAGGTACAGAAACATCCATACTAGATTTACCTGGCAAGATTATTGCTGAATATAGTGAAGCACAACAGGAGGTAATCACTAATCTAGCTTTAACTGTGAAAACTGTGAAGGGGGTAGAACTAAGTCGTATTGTTCGTGCTTATCCTACCCAAGCAGAATTTCCCATTAATCAAGATCCCTTTCCCTTGGGAAATGCTATTGCTCATGATGAAACTATCTTCATCCTAGAATTTACAGTTAATAACCGTCCTGCTTCTCGTGTACGTATTGCTCAGCTGGGATTGACCTATGACATTCCTGGAGAAAAAAGGCGCGGTGAAATACCACCAGAAAATCTCATTATTCAATTTCTTGCTGGACAACATAATGCAGCTCAGGTTAATCAAGAAGTTATGGACTATGTCCAACAATGCAATATTGCCAATCTGGTTGACCAATCTATCAAAATGGCAGAAAAGAATCCACAAAAAGCAGAGGAATTATTAGAAACAGCTAGAAGAATGACAGTGAAACTTGGCAATAATGAAATGACAGAATCTTTAAATAATGCCCAATCTGAATTGCGGAAGACTAAAAAAATCTCATCGGGAACTCGGAAGACGGTGAAAATGGGTGCTAAAGGGAAAACGGTGAAAATGGGTAATGATATTGATGATATGCTTTCAGAAGAGGAGATGCGAAAACTTACGGGAACATAAGAATCTCTCTGGTACAATTTCAACATAACTCTACCATCATAAGGATAAAAGACCATGATCACTTGTACAGCTTGTGGATATGACCAAAACCCAGATAATACAGAGTTCTGCAGTATTTGTGGTTCGGAACTGCCAATTGCTGTCACTACAGCGTCAATCATACCACCCACCATTATTCAACCAGCTCCACCACCAATATCAGATAATAGCTATTCACCAACCATACCACTTACAAGGACATCCGCAACTGCTAGGTTAGTCTGTAAACAGATCAATGCTCCCATACCGGAATTTATTCTGGAAAATAATGCCATAGTCGGTATTTTTGACCAGGATACTGGCCCGGTGGATATAGATTTGGAAACCTTTCTTGGTGGAGACACCGTATCCCGTAACCACGCGGAAATTTATCAGGAGGCGGGAATATGGAAGGTCAAGGATTTAGGATCTACCAATGGAGTATTTATTAAAGGTCAAGGACAAACACGATTCAGTGCTAGAATTACTGTCCCCACTCCTCTAAAACCAGACGATGAAATTGCATTTGGTAAGGTTAAATTTGTTTTTAAAAACAGCTAGATAGCATGACTTAATAAAAAGATGAGCGATTATACCAATCAGTTACCATTAATAATTCAAGAAAACACCTGTTTTCACATCCAAGCTCTGCCAGTAGAAATTATATCCTATTTAGGACAATTTACGCCTGATATTTATTATTTCCAAGTTTGGATAGTAGGTGATGCAAAACCAGGTTTACTCAGGATAGGTACAACTGATGGTGCACTTAACCGAGAATTACAATTGAGAACCCAATTGGGAGATTACCAGTTGATCTCCCAAGTTCTATTACACACTGTTGTAGACAATGTTGTTATTAACATTAATAATATTCATGATATCCCAGGTAATATCATGGATTGGGAAGTTTTGGATGTTGCACTAACCACAACAGAAAATCAAAATCCTGAAAATACAAATACCACCATAGATAGCAATCAAGAGGTGGAATATTTAGAGGAGGAATATTATCCAGAACAGGAAATTACTACCAGTGTATTAAGTGAAAAATTGCTGGTTCTTACCTATCTTCCCGATGAAAATAAAACCTTGGAAACTTGGCTGAATAATAAACCTAGTTTGGAAGAGTCTTTGTTAATTACCAGCCAAATCTGTCAAGTGTTTCGCTATCTTCATCAAAGAGGATGGTGTGTTATTAATCTCGTTCCCAAATTAATGCAAATAGGAACACCAGGAACACCAATTAAATTCTTTGACCTGACTAATGTCTTTCCTGTAGGAGAATTACTCAATTTTGGGTTTATAGGTGACTATTGCGCTCCAGAATTGGCATACGGTAAATATCCTGTTCACGAAACTATGAGCAGTTACACAGTAGGAGCATTATTATATCAAATAATTCATCACAAAAACTTACCCAGTAACCCAAATCAAGAAATACAAATCAATCCTATACCTCGAGTTTATCAACTGCTAAAAATTTGTCTATCTTACTTACCAGAAGAAAGATTTACATTGGAACAGTTTTTAAAAATATTAGTCCGTACTCGACAGGAGATGACTATCCCCAAAATTTATTGGGACATGGCAAGTTTATCTACTGTAGGACTCTCAATTAATCGCTTGAAAAATGAAGATAACTATGGGATTAAATACCAAAATAGTGGCGATCGCCGGACGGTAATTTTGGCTGGGATGGCGGATGGTATGGGAGGAATGTCTCAGGGGGAATTGGCGAGTAAATTGGCTATAGAAACCGTGCTAGAATCTCCCTTACCTTTAGAAAATCATACCAAGGAGGAATGCCAAGAGTGGCTAACTTCCCTATTTGTTCAAGCTAATGAGAAAGTTTCTGCACAAGTAAAAGATGGGGGAACAACTTTAAGTGTTATTTTTGCTTTTTCGGAACAACTAATGATTGGTCATGTGGGGGATAGTCGTATTTATTTACTGCGTCAAGGAGAAATTCAACAACTTAGTCAAGATCACTCTTTAGTGGCACTATTATTTGCTAGTGGAAAAATTACGGAAGAGGAATTGTCAACACATCCAGATAGAAATATTCTGACTAAATCTATTGGTGGAAAAAGTAGATTGAGTGATGGCTATGTTCAAGATCTAAGACAAACTACTTCAGAATTAACAATGAGATTAGAACATGAAGATATCATACTACTCTGTTCTGATGGAGTTTGGGACTTAGTTTCTAAAAACCAACTTGCCACAAATTTCATCACTGAATCTAACTTGCAAACAGCTGTGAACCTTACTATTAACCAAGTTTTAGAAAGGGGTGCACTAGATAATGCCACACTCTTAGCGTTACGATTTTTGGTTACGAGTAATCAAGGTCGTTGGTAAATCATTAGTTAATAAGCAAACCAATAAATAGTAAAGTCTATGCAATGTCCCACCTGTCTCACCGATAATTCAGATAATGCCATTAGTTGTATTGCCTGTGGCACACCTTTAATACCTGAAAATACTGTATCCAATCTACATTTAACACCGGGGACATTAATTGGTAGTGGTAGATATAGAATAGAAAGAATTTTAGGACAAGGTGGTTTTGGTATTACTTATGCAGCAACTTCTTTGATAAATTCTGCTCAGGTGGCTATCAAAGAACTATGGCCAGAAAAAGCTGCTAGACATGGAAATAGTGTTTTATGGCCCACATCAATTACTCCTGCACAGCGTCTGGAGCAACTACAAAAATTTCAGTGGGAAGCCAACTATTTACAACAGTGTAAACATCCCCATATTGCGGAAATTTATGAGTATTTCCCAGAAAATAATACTGCATATATGGTTATGGAATTACTCAATGGTAAATCTTTAGATAAAATTCTCCTCCAGGAAGGAATTCTCCAAGAAAATAAGGTGAAGGATTATTTCTGGCAAATAGCATCCGCTCTACAAATTATTCATGACCACAATTTATTACATCGGGATATTAAACCGGAAAACATTATCATTGTTCCACCAAATAGAGCTGTACTCATAGATTTTGGTGCAGCAAGGGAATTTATTGCTGGTCAAACAGGAGACATGACTAGAATTCTCACCGCTGGATATGCACCTTATGAACAATATATCCAAAGAAGTAGAAATTTTCCTGCTACTGACTTGTATGCTTTATGTGCATCAATGTATGAATTACTAACTGGAAAGTTACCAACAGAAGCTACAGAAAGAGCTAGTCAACTTTTGCAAAATACCCAATCAGACGCATTAATCCCTCCCCGACAACTCAACTCTAACATAACTCCTTTAATGGAAAAAATTATCTTGACAGGAATGGAATTTAAGGTGGAAGATAGATTTCAAACTGCTCAGGAATTAATGGCGGCCATACAAGGTAATTTTGTTTATCCCCAACATCAAAAAGCCAAGGACTTAGTTAAACAAGGTAATTTAATCGGTGCTGTGCAAGTATATCAAAAATATCTACAAGTCCAAGGTAGTAGTCCACAAGCATTTGTGGAACTGGCATTGGTACAAGTATACCTAGACCATAATCAAGCTAAGATAGCAGCTACAAATGCCATTAAATTCCAACCAAATGATGGTAGAGGATATGGAGTGTTAGGGTTAATTAATTGTCGTGAAAACCATTGGCAAGATGCTGTAACTAATCTACAAAAGGGAGCTAATTTATCACCTGACCAACTGTGGATAAAAACAAATTTAGCTTGGGCATTAGCTAAGTCAGGCAGTTTAACTGCGGCTAAAACAATTATAGATAAGGTTTTACAAATAGAGTCTGATTCTATATTTGCCCTAACTTTACAAGCATGGATACTTCTACAACAACAAGAGTGGAAGTTGGTAATTCGTACATCTAGTCAAGCCCTCTTTAAATTACAAAATAAGTTACAAACCCAATTAGCCAATCTCAATGATGATGAGCAGGAACTACAATCTACTCTATATACTTATTTAATCATGGCTTTAGAAAGGTCAGTGGTTACCAAAAAGGCTAATGATGTTAATCTGAGAATACAAGAGTTTGTGGATAAATCACCTAATAATGCCATAGCATGGGGTTTAAAAGGTTGGAAACAAGCAAACGAATTTCTATGGCAAGATTCTACAGTTAGTTTTGAAACAGCTATTCAACAAACTTCAGTTCCTGGTTGGGTGCTAATGAATTATGCAGTCACTCAGGAGAGTCTAAAGAATTATCAAGCTGCTATTGAGATCTATGATAAGTACATAACCCATATTCAGAATGAAATTCACGTCCATGGGGAAAAAAATTCCCTATTGGCTTTTTCTCATTTTAGAGTAGGTACTTTATATGCCCAATTAGGATCATGGAAACAAGCTAAGGCTTTTTTAGATAAATCAATTGAATTTAGAGATAATTACGCCGAAGCATATCACAACTTGGGATGGGTGTTACTCAATACCAAAAACCAACATGGAGAAGTGGAAAATAGTCGAGAAATACTAGCTGCATATAGTCAGGCAATAAAACTATACAACAAGTCGCAAAAAACACAGCTTGCATCCCAAATACAGCAGGCATTTAAACTAATAGGCTTAACTATTTAACGGGTAACGGTAATAATCATATCATGTACTGCAGAAGCTGTAGCAGGTGCAAGTAATACTCCATTACGGTAATGACCCGTTGCCAAAATTATATTAGTATAACTGGCTAATTTTTCAATTATTGGTGCTGGTCTACCTTCTGGACGAGGACGTAATCCTGACCAGCTGCGAAGAATCTTGGCCGAAGCTAATTCAGGACAAAAAGCGATCGCCTGTTGTTTAACTAGTTCCAGTAATTCCTTACTAGGTAGAACATCATCTTCTCCGTTAGGGAATTCTACTGTAGCTCCCACCCAATAATCTCCATTACCCATGGGTACTAGATGTACATCATTACCGGTAATGACCGGTTGAAAATCAGGATTGCCTAAACTCCTTCCTAAACTCAAATATAATGCTTGTCCTAAAACTGGACGAATAGTCACCTGATGATTTAATTGTCTAGTCAGTGCAGTGGTGCCCAAACCAGCAGTAATGATAAACCAATCTGCTGTAACTACACCTTCTGTAGTGTCAATAGATTTTAGTTGTTCCTGAACATGGGGTGTAATCTGGACGATTTGACTAGATGGTGCTTGGTGATTGCGAACTGCTACTCCAAATTTGAATTGTACCCCATTACGCTGTGCTGCGTCCACCAATGCTAGGGTTAACGCTGTGGGATTCAACTGTAAATCCTGAGGGGAATAAACAGCACCAATTACCATAGGATTATTTACCTGGGGGCAAAAATTCCCTAGTTTCTCCCTATCCCACACCTTTAACTCCCATCCTTGGGATTTGCGCACCTGTTGTAATTCCTCCCAGTCACTCATTGCTTCCACTCCGCTTTTTAGGGGGTGAGTGGGATCCTCTGATAGTAACATGACAATACCCTGACGGTTACAGGGAATTTTTCGCCCTGTTATCTCCTCCAGCTCTGGAATTAGGGTTTGATAGCGTTTAATACTCTCCTCGCGAATTTGCCAGGCCTTACCCTTGGTTTTATGGCTAATTACCCCCATTAAAACACCCAAAGCAGCTGCTGTAGAACCTTGTGCTGGCTGGTTTTTTTCAAAAACAGTGATATTTAAACCTTTGATTTGACTTAGTTGATATGCGATCGCTGCTCCAACTACACCACAACCGATAATTACTACATTCATAAGCTTTGTAAATAGTGAGGGGTGAAGAGTTTACCCCTTCACCCTATCACCTGATTAAACTAGGGTTTTGTGACTCAAGACTCAGATTGCAATGGAGACAATTGAGTTATTCCTGAGTTGGTGCTGGGGGAATCAGTTGTAAGAACTGGTTAAAGTCTGCCACAACGTCTTTATAGCTGCTCAATGCCAGTTTAGTATTACCAGCATTAGCAGCTTGATCAACTCTAACTAAGTGATTCAATAAGTTCTTGGTAATTTGTCTTCCTTGACCTTGGTCTTGGGGTAATAGACTGGGGATAACATAGGTCATAGTGAGTCTAGCTTCTGTTACCGGACCATGAATAAAATTACCCACTTTAATCCACTCACTACTGGTAATCAGACTTTTTAGTTCTTCAAATCGATTTTGTACTGCCTGAATATCAGGTACATATTGTCTCACTTTTACCAATTGTTCTGGTGTATAGGTGGGAGGTGCAGTTGCAACAGTAGGACTGCTGCAACTGATCAAAAACGTGGTCAATAGTACAAGAATCAGTGATAGAATAGGGCGTTGACGCACCATAAAGAAAATTAATTTAGTGTTTGTTAAGCAATTGACAGATTTATTTTAGATCGGTACTGTAATTTCTCATTCTACAGTGGGAAAGTTTTTGGAGGAATTTTGCTGAATTTTTTCACTGATTCCCTAGCAAACCAGTCCAATGTAATATTAGGAGAGTCTTGACGTGAACGCATCGGAACAAGCAACCAACTTTGAAATAGCTAGTAAGATTGCTACCGTAGTCAACTTGTTTAAATTACAATTTCCTGATGCCAAAAGCGATCTAAAACCTTGGCAAAATGACCGTGAGACCAGACAACTAGTGGATCCTGATTCCATTGATATAGGTTTTCACTTTCCCGGAATCAGCAGGTCTTGGCGCAGTCGTAGTGTGTTAATCCAAATTCGCTTTCATCAAGATCCCATTAATCAACAATCCAAAGCTATAGGTGTTGAAGTATCAGGATTTGACCATCGAGGTCAAGTATGGCGACTTTCTACCATAGAACAGTGGAGTTTTGTGGGCGAACCCACACCCTCTAGTGTAGTTGGAGAAAAACTTAAACACATTTGTAGACAAATCTTGGAAATATTCAATATTTGACTTCATTGAACTTATCCCTAGGTTAATACATGACATTTTAGCTCGCCTCCGCGTGTATATGGAAATATTACCATTACCAAGAGGATATGAAATTCCAATCTTCTGAACCTGTCTGATTGTTTTGCTGATTTTGTGGGTGTTTGATCTGATCTCCATCTTCTGTATTTTGTATACTATCTAAATCTTCCACTTCTTCTGTTTTTGGTACATAATCTGAGGAGGTAAAATTTCCCTGAATTAGGCTATCGTATGCGCCAGAATTATACCATTTTAATAATTCTCCTGTGCGCATAATGATCCAAGAAGGTCTTGGTTCAGCATAGCTTAGTATTTTAGTAATTTTATCTAAAGTATCCAAATTATTAGATGCGAACTCACGTGACTGGATGATAAAATCATTCATGACATCATCATTTAAATATTCTTGGGGTAAACCTGCCATTTTCATCAAAGTGGTGGTAGCTACATTAATATCTTGACAAGCTAATAGCCCTGCGCGATCGGCTGTTAATTTAGACATCATTAGCCAATTATATAAACTCAATTCAACTCCGCTAGCAACCAAACCGCCAATACCTAGGGTAGTGCTGATCAATAAATTTTTAATATTTGGCATCACAATTGCTATTTGATGGTAGACTACATTTTGGCTTTTAATACGAGCTATCTCACTTCCAATTAAGTAGAGTAGTTCTTCGGAATTAAGCCATTCCATAGCTTCTAAGTTTACGCCAATTAGGGGTTTTTCTACGCCAATAATATAGCTTTGAATATAACCTGTTCCCCTAAATAAATATAATTCTGGCAAGGGAGAAACATCTAAAACTTCACAAGCTGTTACTAATGCTTGATACAACTTAGGAAAATTCCTCTTTGTAACTCTAATTTCACTACCCAGCGTTTGTAATCTTAGTAATCTGTCAATACTATATTCATTGATTTTTTTAAGTATTGTTGATATGCCTGGCATTTTTCTCAAAGATGCTAAAGCCTGTTTATCAAAAGGATGCTCGTATGTTTGAGAATTGAGTCCAGAGAAGACTTTTAAACCTGTTTGGACAGTCATTTATTTTCCTATATTAATTGTTTAATGATTGTTGAATATTCATTCACAAAAGCCATAAATTGCTGTTGATTGATGGGATAACCAGGCCCACATTTGGTCTCCAAAAGAAAAGTGCCACCATTCTCGTGGATGACGTTGAAAACCTGCTTGACACATAATGTTATTTAGCATTTCTCGACCTTGGTGATATTGGCTATGTTTGTTCAGATAATAATCGGGATGCGATCGCTCAGAAATTTCGTCAATTGGCGAACCCATATTAATAATTTCCCCCCGTTCATTAACTAGGGTAATATCCACTGCTGCACCAGTGCTATGGGGGGGAGGAGTGTGAGGATTGGAACTGGGTGGAGCCCAAATTTCATATACCTGTTGCCAAATTTTTTCCCGCTGGTCATCGGACAAATTTTGTTCCAGTATTCCCCCTGCTTTTACCAGTTGAATAAAACTATAATCAACCATAAATTGCTGCACTCCTACTGGACGGTAAGCATCAAATATTTGAATATGCCATCCAGGAGACAATAGGTTTAAACAATTCTGGGCATGAATAAGATTTTTGACCACTGTTTTCCGGAGAAAATAGGGTGAATATTGTCCGTAACGTGCGCCTAGTTTGGCATAAGGGTGGGGGTTTTCCACTGCAAAAAGCTCCAGGGGAATTTCTACTAATGGTTCCCCCGATTCGATAATGGGAATTTGATGATATGGACGCATGATCTGGCAATATGGGAGATAGAAAAGCTAAGGAGATTTCTCGGTTTTTTCTGGTACGGGATCATAACCACCAGGATGGAAGGGATGACAACGTAAAATTCGACCTAGGGCCATCCAACTTCCACGAAACACTCCAAACCTTTCTATAGCTTCCATAGCATACATGGAACAGGTGGGTTGAAACCGACAACTGGGGGGAAATAGAGGAGAAATAAATAACCGATAACCTTGAATAAGCCAAATGAATAATCTTTTCACACAACTCCTTGAGGATTTTCTAAGGTTGCAACCGACGAATTTCTGTAATTTGGTCAGCTAAATCAAGAAAAGATTTTGGCATTTGAGGACCAGTCAAAATCATATCCAAATGGGTGGGACGGTCAATCAGAAACTGCAACACCTCCTTTTCGGGAATTAAACCAAAATCAACTGCTAAACTTAACTCATCTAAAACCACTAAGGAATATTTACCTTCGTATACTACCTTTTGTGTATATTCCCACAGGGAATGCAAAGACCCAATTTCTTCCTCATTGAAATTTGGTGTGTCCGGGGACCTAGCTAGGTCACAGCGAATCCAATCTAGCTTGTTTCCAATTTGTATGGGATTATTTATACCTTGGTTAATACCCCCTTTAAGAAACTGGATAATTAATACAGGTGTTCCATGACTGGCAATTCTTAGGGACTGGGAAATAACGTTAGTGAAAAAGTAACGTTCTGAGCTAGTAAACACCTGTAGTGATCCCGCGACTGAATTTGGTAAACTAGGTGCAGGATTAATATTTGGACTGTCAATTTGGGTAAAAATCATTACTAAAACAAGAGAATACAAAAAAGACTGAGAGGTAAATCATGGTTTGGCAACGTCTCGATGGTCGTCAACCCGATCAACTACGAACATTAAATTTTTATCCCCATTTTACTCGTTTTGCTCCCGGTTCGGTGTTAGCACAATGTGGTGAGACTCAGGTTCTTTGTACAGTTAGTATAACTGAGGGAGTGCCAAAATTTTTAATGGGAAGTGGAAAAGGTTGGTTAACAGCAGAATATCGTATGTTACCCTCTGCTACCCAACAAAGACAAGAACGGGAACTATTAAAGTTGTCGGGACGCACCCAAGAAATTCAGCGATTAATTGGACGTAGTTTAAGAGCAGCACTGAATTTTGAAATATTAGGGGAAAAGACCTTAACTGTAGATGCTGATGTTTTACAAGCAGACGCTGGTACAAGAACTATATCCATTACAGGTGGGTTTATAGCCTTAGCTCATGCAATTACTAACTTGTTGCAACAGGGAGTTTTAGAGCGATCGCCTTTATGTGGACAAATAGCTGCTGTTTCCGTAGGTTTATTAAAGGGAGAGGCATTTTTGGATTTAGACTTTACTGAGGATGTAAATGCAGAAGTAGATTTTAACGTGGTTATGAACAGTAGGCTCAATATTATTGAAGTTCAAGGAACAGCGGAAGCAGGTAGTTTTAGTCGTCAACAGTTAAATCAGCTCCTGGACGTTGCAGAAACAGGAATTAGGGAATTACTGATAGCTCAAAGATCGGTAATACCAGATTTTAACACCTTATTGAATGTTTAACAGAAAATAGAAAACTTAAACAGGTGATCACCTTGCACTCAACAAGAAACATACAACAATGGTGGATTTTTCGCTGTTTGTCCACAGCATTGCTATTTGGTCAAATTTCCCTACATATAATTCAAGGAAAAACCTATTATCGGAAAATTCTTGACCATGCACTAAAAGTAGGACCGGGTTCCCTCTCCCCAGTTTTGTTGGTAAGTGGTTTTGCGGGAATGATTTTCACGATTCAAACAGCTAGGGAACTGATCAGATTCGGTGCAGTTGATAATCTGGGGGGCGCTTTTGCAGTAGCCTTTTGTCGAGAACTAGCTCCAATTTTAACCGCTAGTGTGATTGCTGGACAAGTAGGATCAGCATTCGCAGCAGAAATAGGAGCTATGCAGGTAACTGAACAAATTGATGCGCTCTACTTACTCAAAACCGATCCAATAGATTATTTAGTCTTACCCAGAGTGATTGCTTGCGGTTTGATGATGCCAGTAATGATGATTTTTGCACTAATTATGGGTGTTAGTGGTGGAATTTTTGCCGGGTTGCAATTTTACCAAGTTCAACCGGAAAACTTTTTAGAATCGGTGCGAGATTTTTTAACTCCGGGAGATATGATGATGATAATCGTCAAAGGCGTAATTTTTGGAATAATAGTTGCTGTGAATGGATGTAGTTGGGGACTAACTACTAGGGGAGGCGCTAAGGAGGTTGGTGAATCCGCAACTACTGCGGTGGTAACTACTTGGGTGGTACTTTTCATCACAGATTTTTTGTTGGCTCTACCTGGGATTACACTAGCAATTTAGATTAGATCCAGTTATACTTCCTGTAACATATTAACCAGAAATTCTCCGATCATTTTGGCTTTTTGTTTTATTATAACTTTGGGGTTAACTTCAGTGCATTTACTGTACAAATAACCGCTAAAACCAAAGTAACTTGACACACCGGAAATGAAAATGATTAACACAAATGTTTTTTTATTAAAAACATCTTTCTTGTCCCTCTGCTTAGTTTGCTTCTTACCCAATTTAGTCAAAGCTCAAGATGTTCCTAGTCAACAAGATTTACCAAAAGTTAATCCGGAGATACAATTACTATTAAGTCAACCTAATCAGGATATACCTTTAAAACTAGTTGATGCGGTTTATCTAGCTTTACAAAATAATCGAGATGTAAAAATAGCCTATCTGCAGCGTATTGTAGATAAAGCACGATTATCTGAATCTGAGTCTATATTTAGCCCTACTCTACGACCCCAGCTATCTTTAAACCTGAATGCGAGGGAACCAGGAGACTCAGGCCCTACAAAAACAGATATTATAACTAATACAACCGCTCGTATTGGCGCTGGGATTAATTTGAAACTGCCTACTGGTGCTTCTTTAAATTTAGGATGGAATGGAGAAAATGTATGGAAAGGTCAGTATAGCAAAGATTCCTCAAGTTATTTACCTTTAACAGATCCAAATATTCTCAGTCAAGATGTTAGTTTTAGTATTAGTCAACCTTTATTGAAAGACTTTGGCGTATATTTAAACACTTTAAACATTAGAAGAGCTAAACTGACAGAAAGCACTAATGTCTTGAATTTCAGAAATTCTATTGCCCAAACAATTACAAATTCGGTAGTCACCTACAGGAATCTCTTGTTAGCACAAGAAAGATTAAAAATTGAGGAAGATTCTTTTGCTAGTGCCAAAGCAGAACTTGACAAGTTACAGCTGCTATTTACAGAGGGCAAAATTACCAAAAATGATTTGATTCAACGTCAGGCTGACATTGCTCAAAAAGAATTTAACTTAGTTAATGTAAAGACAAATTTAACTGAAGCAATTGCTAGCCTAACCAAACTTACAGACCTACCTTTGAAAATGCTAATTGCGGTAGAAAAACCTCTTCCCCCAGACAGTTTAAATTTGCCAACTTTTGAGGAAATGATCAAATTGGCTGAAAATAATAATATCAGATATCTTTTTGCTGTTAATGCTGTAGAAAATGCCAAGCTCTCCTTAGCAGAGGCCAAAAATCAGCAAAGTTTAGACCTTACATTGAATCTGCGTTATGGCTTTAATAGTTTTTCCTATCAGCGGGATTCGGGTAATTTTACATCGTCTTTAGTGTTAAGTCGTGAGTTTGGTAATCTTTCTCAGGATAATGCCGTACTCAAAAGTGAAGTCAATTTGCAACAAGCTGAATACTCTTTAGCAAATACTAGAGTAGATATTAATGAGCAGCTGAGAAATAGGGTTCGTAATGTTAGGGATAGTTTTACACAAATTCAATTATCCAAACAGTCCACTAATTTAGCGGAATTAAGACTGAATAGTGCCAGGGAAAAAATCAAGTCAGGTGACAATGTTTCCACGACAGATATTATTAATTTTGAAAAAGGTTTAGTTGACGCTAAAAATCAAGAATTGAACGTGACTATCAGTCATCTGAACAGTATGACTCAACTAGAAGAGTTTTTGGGAATGACGCTAAATAAATGGCTTAAATAGTAATAAATGCTATAATTTGGCTTCTAACTGGATTTAAAATACAGTGACTAAACTCATACTTCTTAACACAAAAAGAAAAATACTTAATGCTTTTAAATAACTTGTACATATGTCTTGACACTTCTTTCTGTCTTGCTATCTGTTCAAAGCAAACGAAAGTATTAAAGATAATTCTTGGAAGATGAACCACTAACTTCGTCCAAAATTGTTTACTTATAGA
The DNA here is from genome assembly GCF_003367075.2 of Cylindrospermopsis raciborskii Cr2010. NCBI lineage: Bacteria > Bacillati > Cyanobacteriota > Cyanophyceae > Nostocales > Aphanizomenonaceae > Cylindrospermopsis > Cylindrospermopsis raciborskii. The sequence goes on along the minus strand of NZ_CP065936.1, from coordinate 1,224,261 downwards.
CAATTTTGGACAACTTTTTGGAAGCGGAATAACGGTCAATGGTTAACAGTAATGACAAAGAGAATAGTTTAGGGTGGAGAGTGTATGCTGAAAGGAAGAGAAGCTAATATGATAAAGCCATGAACAAAAGGGTAGAAATTTTACCGGATCTGCAAGGTTTGGTGGCACGGGCTCAGGATGCAATATTATCTAGTTTGGCAACTGCTATTCAAGAACGAGGACAATTTACTATTGCTTTATCTGGTGGTAGTACACCAAAACCTTTATATGAAGCAATAGGCTCTTTGAATCTAGATTGGGATAAAATTCATGTTTTTTGGGGTGATGAACGTTATGTACCATCCAATCACCCCGATAGTAATGAATTAATGGCGCGTATTGCCTGGTTAAATAAGGTTCCCATTCCACAGACTAATATTCACGCCGTACCTACCTTGTCTGGCAATCCAGTCGCGGATGCTAATAAGTATGAACAGCATCTACAAGAATTTTTCCATTGCTCACCGGGAACCTTTCCTTCCTTGGATGTGGTCCTCCTAGGTATGGGTGATGATGCACACACCGCCTCCCTCTTTCCCCACACGGAAGCTCTACAAGTGCGCGATCGCCTGGTTACTGTGGGCAATAAAGATGGTAATCCACGTATTACCTTCACCTATCCCCTAATTAATGCTGCCAGAAGTGTGATCTTTTTAGCTGCTGGTGCTAATAAAAGGCCTGCTTTATCCCAGGTGTTTGCTGAAGTAGCAGATGATTTTACCTATCCATCTCGCTTGATTAAACCTCAAGGGGAATTATTATGGCTACTAGATGCAGCTGCTGGTTCACAACTCTGATTCCCTATCTCAACTATTGTCTTTACAGTGACAAAGGCTTAAATTCATGATCATTTGTCCAAACTGCAATCATCCTAATCCAGACGCTGCTGTTCAGTGTGAAGCTTGCTACACACCATTGCCAACTACCACTACCTGTCCCAGTTGTGGAGCTAATGTACAGGCTGATGCTGCTTTTTGCGGTCAATGTGGTTATAACTTGCGCTCCACCCCCGTAGTCACCGAACCAACTGTAGCAGTAACCTCCGTAGAGGTACCACCTTTAGTTACTCCTGACCCCATGTTAGAGTTACTACAATCTGATCCCTTGGGAATTAATACCCAGCCACCCACAATTTACAGTGTGCCACCTACTTTAGTCAGCACACCCCCAGAACCAGTTGCTGGTCCTATATTACCAATAGTACCTGAACCGGTAGTAGCACCAGTACTCACAGCACCGGAACCAGATCCCCCGGTACAACTGTCACCGACTCAATTACAACAGGTGGTAGGACGATTATTCCATCTTCAGGGTAACCAAGAAGTTGAATTACCCCAAAATCTATCTGTAATTCATATTGGTAAGCCCAATGATCGGATCCCCCCAGATATTGACGTGGCTGGATTTTCCAACTCAGAAATCGTTTCCCGAATTCACGCCGATATTCGGGTTGAGGGAGATGCTTATTATATAGAGGATGTAGGTAGTTCCAATGGCACTTATATTAATAATTTGCCATTGTTACCGGGAAATCGACACCGTCTCCGTCCAGGCGATCGCATTAGTTTAGGTAAAGGAGATTTGGTAACTTTCTTATTTCAACTCTCTTAAAACAGAGAAAAGTTTAGGCTATGATCGATCTGTTTTTGATTGATTTATAGCCTAGCTGGAAGGTACTAGCAACTACCTCTCCACAAAACAGCAAAACTTTTGCTAAAATCAGTATCTGAAGCAGTATCTGTGACAATAGTGCCTTAGATAATTTCCGATGAAAGAACTAAAGAACTTGTCCACTTTCCTCCAATCCTCAAACATTGAGTCCACGGGTTTAAGCTGGTTATTGGGAGCAGCAGTCACCACTGCTATTTTGTGGCAATTACCGATGGGAGACTATATTTTATATCCCTTCACCATACTAGCAACCTGGTTTCATGAAATCAGTCATGGGTTGATGTCAATTATTTTAGGAGGCAATTTTCGTGAGTTACAAATTTTTAGCAATGGATTTGGAGTAGCAATTTACACCATACCCTCATCTTTTATTCCTCTTGTTCCCGCTCTGATTGCAGCTGCAGGTCCTATGGGTCCACCCATAGCTGGTGCAGGGTTAATCATGTCTTCTCGCAGTTTTAACAGTGCATCATTGAGCCTAAAAATTTTAGGTATTGCTTTGTTGTTTTCTAGTTTAGTTTGGGTACGTTCATGGTTTGGTTTGATCACATTACCACTGTTGGGACTGGGGGTTTTGTGGATCTCATTAATAACTAGCAAATGGGTACAGATTTTTACCGTTAAATTCTTGGGGATGCAGGCCTGTATAAGTACGTATCATCAATTGGACTATTTGTTTAGTTATAATGCTGGGTCTTTAGGAATTTCGGATACGGGACAAATGCAAAAATACTTGCTTTTACCCTATTGGTTCTGGGGTGGTTTAATAGCAGTAGCTTCCTTTGCTATCATGGCACAAAGTTTAATAATTACCTACCGGAAGAAAAACCACTAAACCGAGTTGATAAAATCAGTTAACCGAAACTAAAGGGCCCAGTTGCTGACATTTATCTTGAGCTGATCTGGTTTTGAGGTGATAGAGTTGCCAATGATCCCGTTGTTGCCAAATGGCAAATATTTCCTCTCTTCCATCCTTGAGCATGTCAAAATTAACTTGATAAACCTGATTTATTCGACGCAATTTTAAACCCAATAAACCCATCAACAGATTGAGTATTTTAATTCCAGAAATAGATTGTGATTTTTTAGCAATATCCACACCCAAAGCACGGTTAATATGTTGACTACTCTGAATTGCCACATTTTTCAACCAAATAATATCATCATCATTTTCTTGGAATACCCTATCTTGTGCTAAAAACTGACACATTCCCAAAGCTCGCAAGGCTTCCACCTTGAGAGTATAGGTTTTTAAATCTGGTAGAAAAACCTTTCCTTCGCCCCAAAATAACTGTTGTTTCCATTCCTGTTGATCTTTGATGTGAAAATAGTGACTTTCATGAGTCAAATAATAGTGAGTCAATAATTGGGAATAATATCCCTGATCATCTCGCATTTTTAACCAAGTGGTGACAGGTACTCCATATCTTGTGTAGAGAATATATTTATGAATTGCATAGCGTTGTTCATCGGTGAGAGAATGTTTAGTTAGTAGTTGTTGATATTCAACATAGTCAATATTTTTAGCCGCCACCACAGCTTGGGCAATCATCAATTGATTGTGCTCCTTAATTTCCTTGATATTGCGTTTGATATGCTGAGACTGTTGACGAGTTTGTTCCCAATCCTTTTGAACTTGAACAATTTCTAAAATTAATCTGGTTCGGGTGGCCAGATCATTCACAGAAGTTTTTAAAAACGCCGAACGCAACTCACGAATAATACTATTATAGTCTGTATTATTCCCTATGGTGACTTTGTGACCTTCAGCAATTAATCCCTCTTGCAAAGATTGTCGATAAAAGGTAATGGAACTATTGACCCTAGCAGATAGTTTTGCCCAAGTACGTAAATGAATAGGATCATAAACTGCGGGTAAATCAACATCTATTTTGTGTAAAGGACTCAATAAAGCCAAATTTTCTTTTTGATTTTCTTGATACCAATCAGATAGTAGCTGATAATTGGTACTACCACTACCAATCAAACCTATACCGCGTTTAGCACACCAGACAAAACGGGGAACTGAATCACGCACCCTAGCTAATGCTTGACGTGCTTCTGAGTCGGGAATGACTCCCTGAAAAATACCGTAAACTCGGTCAAAATGTTGGACATCAATACTAATTCCCGTTCCTAAACTAGGAGTGACAAGTACCATATCATAATCAGTGATTTTTTGATTGATAGCACTTAGACATTCTATAGCTGGATGTGCAGGTGTATTGGTAGTTTGACTACTCACCACTAAACTATGGGGAAATTGCCTTTTTAACTTATACAAGCGATCCTGGAGATAATCTTCGATGGTTTCACAACTGTAACGTCCCGTGCGACTATCGGTTGTTACATAGCACTTCTTACCTGTGATTAAGTCCAGCTCCAGTTGATGGATTAAAGGTGTTGGGTTAGGTGAATCATAAAAGGTCACATCCCACCCACGTTTGGGTTTCCACTTATTCACAAGTACCCAAGGAGTGATTTTGTTTCCTGCTAAACCCTGGAGGTATTCTAGAGAAACATCTGATAAGTCAGCATCTTGAGCAATGACTAAACCCTCTGTGTTCACTACCGTGGCTATTAATTGTTGGAAAACGCTGAGTATCTTTATCCTCTTGTTTTTACAGGTGTTACTGTTGAGGAGATGCCATAAAGACTGTTCAACTTCATCTAAGATGACTATAGCTCCTTGCCAATCTTGGGGATTCACCTTCCACAAGGAATCAACACACAACCCAAAGGATTTGGTAGGTGAGCTGGATGGTGGTGACTGGTTTTCAGGGTGGATTCCCCATCTAATACCAATTTTTTCACAGAGGAATTTTCCCAAAAGGATGCGATGGGTGATTAATAAGATTGGTTGACAACGATTTTTAGCTTCCTCAACCACCGCTTGCAGTCTGGTGGTTTTACCTGTTCCTTTAGCGGATTTGACTCCCACTAAACCAGTGGAGGGTAAACATATTCTATCTAAATAGCTTTGGTTGATGGTAACACTGGGAGTAACTGTTAGATCTATATGGGGTTTCGTTTGGGCAATATAGACCTCTAGGGACATACTTTGATTGTAGACTTGCTCAAACGCTTCCGCTCCCTTAGCAGTGATAAAATCATCCACACCTTTCTCTTTACCAGGGAGTTTGATTACTTTAACAGAGCAATTTTTCCGCTCAAGTAAATAGCCTAATTGAGAAATGGCATTATTAATCGCAGTAGCCTTCCGTGGCTGATTCTCAAAATCAAAACATATATAAAAACTCAGTTGTCTATTGGCGAAAACTTCCAGATCAAGAATGAGACGACGACGGGTAACTTTACCAAATTCATTTTTGATTACCCGATAACCACTGGTAATTCCAGGTATGCCAATTGCTACATACCCTTGTGTTAATAAAGCTGCTGCTTTTTTAACACCTTCACAAATAATAATTGGTATGTTAGATTCTATTACCCATGGCCAAAAACCCTGAGCTTCCCCGTCATCACTAATGTTAATGTCTTTTGGCATAGTAACATCATAACGTTGGGAAATTTGATGCCAAATTTCTTCAGTTACCCGCAAACAAAATATTCGCGTTGGTGTGCTGGGGGGATGTTCATATTTAATGGACTTGCCATTTTTGTTTCTTCGCGGTTGGGAGGGTTTAAAACATCCCCATTCCATTTTTTGCCAGTTATTTAGCGGGTCTACACCAGAACACCACCAACCACCAGCTGTAATGTGTCCATATCTCTCTAACCACCCGCTCTTAATCATCCCTGTATTAGTGCGCGGTAAACTATTAGAGATTAATATATGCTGATAAGCATTCACACCCTGAAGGGAATGAAAATTTAACATTGCTAGGTGTAAATTTACACTACTACCATGTACTAGTTCTTCCAGGTGTTGGGAGTGCAAGTGATCTATAAACATGGGCAGATGTACTATAAAGAACAGATGAAGGAACAATCAAGGAAATAAAACCTTAGCACGCATCCTTTGATTCTGCATCGAAAAATTACTGCCATTTTGGCAACTTTTTTTGTGACCTTTTTTACGTTGTTTATGGAGACACCCGGGTTAATATAACAATCCTCTATTTTTCCGTCTGAATAGTGTAAATGGTATTTTTGTATTGTGATTTAGGTGCATGATTAATTTTTGTTTTTCAGTATATTTTTGTTTAGTTTATTTGTACTATATTTTCTGGGAAATTTATCTGAACCCATTTCCCCAGGTTGATGTGCCTACTCTTGATAATTGTTATTTATAATGGCATCTAATAGTATTCCCCCACCAAAGCGTATAGGATCTGTACAAGGTAAGCCAGTTTCAGACGCAGTTTGGGCGATCGCCTGTTCAGCAGCAGCTTCATTCAGATCTTTCGTATTCAGAGCGATCGCCACCACAGGTACTTTAGCAAAAGCGCCAGCAGCACCAGCTACCATTTCATACATTTTAATTACATCCGTGAGAGGAGGGATAGGAACATGAGGATTATTATGGTTATGAGTTTGTCCTGCACGATGGACTAAAATCAGATGGGTGGGTTGGGAACCGCGAATCAGAGGCAAAGTTGCCGTTGAACCGGGGTGTAATAAAGAACCCTGACCTTCAATTTGAAGGATGTCATAGTATTGACCAAAACGCATAACCAACTGCTCCACAGCGCCAGCAGCAAAATCCACCCGGACTGCATCCAGTGCTACTCCATCCCCTTCCAACATCAAACCGGTTTGACCAGTGGCTATAAATTTAGAGCGAAGTCCTAGCAATTTTGCCGAATGATGTAATTCCAGACTAGTAGACATTTTACCAATAGACATATCCGTACCCACTGTTAGCACACGACGACAGGGGAGATTGCGTGCCAAACCCGAAGCGATTTCCAAATTAGGTGGTTCCTTGCGCACATCCCAAATGGTCTTTCCTGGTTGTACGAGGGAGATTAAATCTGGTATGTTTGCTAGGGGTGTATGTAGCCCATTGACAACGGACATTCCCGACTTCAATGCTTCCTTAATCTCAGTCCAGTAATGATCAGGAAGAATGCCACCCTTTGGTGCAATACCAATAACTAAAACTTCTGGTTGATAGGGCAAAGCTGCACTTACAGATGCCACAATTGGTACACTTCTTTTAATTCCTGTCAACTCTAATATAGACTGACCTGGACATTCTCTATCTATAACCGCAACAATAGGTGAGTCACTGTAGCGCAAAATGGAAAGGCCAGTTTTGCCATGAGATTTTGTCAGAGCTTCATGTAAGAGAACAGCTATTTTTTGATTAAGTGGTAAGCGCACTGTATTGTACTCCTAAACCTGGTAAACTATTAGGTATAATTCGTCCTTCTGTAACTGATGCACCAACAAAAGGATCATCTATTAAATTTAAATGACTGTCCAAGTCCAAATAGTCTGCTAATGGTGCTATATGAGAAGCTGCGGTATTAGCTAGTGAACTATCGGAATAGCAGCCAAACATTACTTGTAAGTTATGCGCCTTAGCGGTATTCACCATTCTCCAAGCCTCTTCTAACCCTCCTGATTTCATCAGTTTAATATTAATTCCATCTACATAATCAGCTAGTGGGGGAATATCAGTGCTAGTGAAGCAACTTTCATCTACAAAAATGGGTAGAGGTGATTGTTTTTTCAAAAACGGTAATTTCTGCTCCTCACCTTTAGGTAATGGTTGTTCGAGATATTTAACCCCTAAATCGGCCAACCAATGGGACATAGCAATTGCATCTGGTAAACTCCAACCCCCATTCGCATCCACAAATAAATCCACCTTAGGAGCAGCTTCTTTAACTGCCAATATCATTTTTTTATCCGCATCTATTCCCTCCTTTGCTCCTAACTTAACTTTTAGTAGTTGCACATCCATATGTTGCAACCAATCCCTTGCCCTAGCTGCAGCACCCTGTGGTGAGTTAATACCAATAGTAACAGAAGTTGGTACTATGGTATTTATATTAAGTCCCCAAATTTGCCACAATGGTAAACCCACATTCTTACCCATCCAGTCGTGTAGTGCCATATCTATAGCAGTCTTAGCAGCAGACGGAATTTGATGTTGTGTTAAAATTTTACTAATATCATCCCGCTGCCAAGGACTATAGGATTCTAGCATGGAAGATATTTCTTGCAAAGACTGGAAAATTACATCAGTGGTTTCTCGATAACTTCCTACACCAAATGGAGATGCTTCTCCCCATCCTTCAATACCGCCTTCCATAATCTTAACCCAGATGTTTGTGGTTTGTGCAGTTGTTCCCCTGCTAATTGTTAGGGCAAACCTCTTATTGACAGTAAAGGTGCTAACTTGTAGTTTCATTCTTATTATTCCCTTGTCATTTTGTCAAAAAAAGTTTTTAATGTCATCATATCAGGGAAAGAACTTTGAGCACCCATTTGAGTTGTTGCTAAAGCTCCCGCAGCTCCACCCCAAATCACCGCTTCTCGCAGAGTCTTGTGATGAAAAAGTCCTGCTGCTAAACCACCGTTAAAAGCATCCCCAGCAGCAACCGTATCTATGGCATTCACGGAAAATGGGGGAATAAAAAACCTTTCTTCTTTAGTAGCGCAATAAACACCTTTTGCACCCAACTTAATCACCACACACCTTGCACCTTTTGTTAATAAAATCTCCCCAGCTTTGAAGGCGGTTTGCTCTTCATTGACAGCAAATCCTACCAATTGACTGGCTTCAATTTCGTTGGGTGTAATTATGTCAACTAATGGATAAATTTCCTCTGGCAAATTGATTGGTGGTACAGGGGCGGGGTCCAGAATAACCTGGACTTTAGCTTGGTGAGCTATTTGGGCCACAGTAATTACCATATCAAGAGGAATTTCTAACTGCAATAGTATGGCATTAGCTGATGGCAATAAACCATATAATCTGTCAATATTGTCTTGGTTGACTTGTCCATTGGCTCCGGGTATAACAATTATATTATTTTCACCCCGCCGATCCACAGTAATTATCGCAACTCCTGAACTGACAGTGTCATCAATTATAATATTCTCCGTTTTTATACCATAACTTTCCAAATTTTTAATTAGTTGTCTACCAAAGTTATCATTACCAACACGACCGATCATTTGTGTAGGAATACCCAATTTTGCCAATGCTACCGCTTGGTTTGCTCCCTTACCCCCGGGTGCGGTAAAAAAACTTTCTCCTAACAAGGTTTCTCCTGGTATGGGCAATCTGGGAGTTGTTGCTACCAGATCCATATTAATACTACCAAAAACTATTATTGTCATATCTTTAGCTGTTTTTAAAAACTCCCTTACTTTTCCTTCACACCCCAAATTATTAAAAAATTAGGGAATCTTGAAGAATATTAGGCACGCCACCTCAATAGTACACTTTTTACAGGATTAACAAATTCTCTGTTTTCTGCTGCTGCACGGCTAAATTCCCGTTTCAATTGAAAATACCATTGTGCTTGCATATCCGAATCTTTAATTAGACGCAAAATCGGATTATATTGAAGTCCAATTTGTTGCTTTTCCACCACATTCCTATCTTGATCCAAAAATTTACGAGTTAGAATTTGAATCAAAGGTGTAAATATTTTTAACCACGCTGGTATACCATAAAGAACAAAATTTACTTCCGTTTCCGTGTCAGAAATTGGTGTAACTGCGGTTAAATTACAAACTCGATGTTTGCCAAAGGTAATTTCTTCAATTCTCACCCCTGGTAAACGGAAAGAAATTTCCACCTCTGGTATTCCCCCACCCACTAACCAATATAATCGACTCATATTTTCCGTGTTATCGGATAATTTATGGCGTCTGACCGTAAACCCATAATCGGAAGGATCAAATTGTTTCACTTCTTCATGCAGTTTTCCACTTCTCCACCACCATACCTGGTGAACATAGGGGGAATGAGCAGGATCCATTAAACCTGTTACTGCATGATCAATAAAACAGGGAAATTTCATTACTTCCACTAAATCTGGTTCTCTATTGCTAAAACCTGGCACTTGAGGAATATCACCAATCTCAGCATTAATGGGAGGGCCTTCTTTATCATACATGTATATCCAAATGTTACCCTGGGTTTCATAAACAGGATATGATTTAACATTAAACCTATTCAAATCTATACTTTGTTCTGGCAACAGTGATGGAATTTCTGTACACTTGCCCTGACTGTTAAAGCGCCAACCATGATAACAGCATTCTACCTGTTCACCATCAAATCTACCACAACTCAAGGGAACTGCACGATGAGGACAAATATCTTCAATCGCAAAAACTTGACCATTTTTGTCTCTTGTGAATAGTATAGGTTCTTTGAGTAAAACACGTGATACCATCTTACCTGTTTTTAGCTGACTGCTGGGTAGTGCATAGTACCAAAGATTACGCAACAAGATGTTTTTATTATCTACCATAGATTAGGATGTGAATAAACCGCTTTTGTCCCAAAAATAGGACGAGAATTACTGAGAAGTTTTTAGTCTACTTTTACTCAGAAATCCACTGTTTGAATTGTACCATTGCGATTAAATTGCATCCACACTTTATAGGTTCTCGACTGGGGAGAGAGTTTACAATCGCTCAAAAGAGTTTCGTGTAAAAGTTCAAATTTATTCATAACTCCCCCTTAAGGAAGATGATTTTGACCGGGAGTAAATTTAAACTGGTTCTGGTGTGTCGAATAACTGCTTTCTATGGAGGTTTAGCGATGCTAAACCTTTTTTATATTTTTATACTATTGTATACAAATAAAGCTACCGCTATGTTATTCTTAGGGAAGCAATTTACCGCTATAGGAAATTACGCTGCAGTAAGTGGGTAAGTGGAATTAAACATAAGATAAACGTAGGTTGGGTTGAGGAACGAAACCCAACGCCCCCACGGGTTACCCTACCACTAACACATCCTACAAATAATTGTGACTCCCTACTTAATGGTATCAGTGGAAGTAGGAAGTGTATTTAATAGAATTACTGTGATTATGGCATGAGTCTCACCCTCTAAATAGTCTAGAATAAAAGTGTCCGCTAAATAATACGCTAAATAATAAAATTATGGTGAATCGCTGGTTTAATATTGCAGGTCCTTGTAAAGACAATATTCACTATATGTTGTCTCCCACAAGTCGTTTACCCGACTTATCAATGCTAATAGAACAACAAAGTTACTTTGTACTTCATGCACCACGACAAACAGGGAAAACCACCGCCATGTTATCCCTAGCAAAGCAACTTACTGCTACAGGAAATTATGCTGCAGTAATGGTATCAGTGGAAGTAGGAAGCGCATTTAATCATGACCCCAGTGCTGCAGAATTAGCCATTTTAGGAATTTGGCGAAATACAATTGAGGATAGCTTACCTGCAAAACTACAACCTCAAACTTGGGTTTATAATGTTCCTGGACAGAGAATCGCTGAAAATCTAAGAGCATGGTCAAGAGCTATAAATCGTCCCCTAGTATTATTTATAGATGAAATCGATTCTTTGCAAGACCAAACATTAATTTCTGTTTTACGACAGTTACGAGATGGTTTTTCTAAACGTCCAGAAAATTTTCCCTCATCGGTAGGATTAATTGGTTTACGCGATGTGCGGGATTATAAAGTAGCATCCGGTGGTAGTGATAGATTAAATACCTCCAGTCCTTTTAATATTAAAGTTAGTTCTATTACCCTGCGAAACTTTAATCTTGGAGAGGTGGAAGAATTATATCAACAACATACGAAAGCAACTGGACAAACTTTCACACCAGCAGCAATAGAAATAGCTTATGATTTAACCCAAGGACAACCATGGTTAGTGAATGCTTTGGCTAAAGAAGTAGTAGAAAAAATGGTCAAGGATAGAAGTATAGCTATTACCAAAGAACATATTTTACAAGCTAAAGAAATATTAATTATGCGTCAAGATACCCATTTAGATAGTTTAGCAGAAAGATTAAGAGAACCAAGAATAAAAGCAATTATTGAACCAATGTTAGCAGGGAAGACATTACCAGACACTCCAGCAGATGATCGCCAATATTTAATTGATATAGGAATATTACGACGTGATATAATGGGGGGATTAGTTATTTCCAACCCGATTTATCGTGAAGTTATTCCGCGCGTTCTAGTACAAGGAACCCAAGACAGTTTACCCATGATTGCACCCTCTTGGTTAACCCCGGAAGGTAAATTAAATATGGATGCTTTGTTAACAGCATTTCTTAAATTTTGGCGACAACATGGAGAACCATTATTAAGTAGTGCTGCTTACCATGAAATTGCCCCCCACATAGTATTAATGGCTTTTTTACATCGGGTGGTGAACGGTGGAGGAGTTTTGGAAAGAGAATACGCCATTGGTAGCGACAGAATGGATTTATGCTTGAGTTATCAAGACATAATTTTAGGGATTGAGTTAAAGGTATGGCGGGATAAAAAAAGGGATCCGCAAGCTGAAGGGATTGAACAATTGGAATCTTATTTAGCTCGTTTGGGATTAGATTTTGGTTGGTTATTTGTCTTTGATAGGCGAAAAAATGCCCTACCCATGGAAGAAAGGTTATCCACTGAAGTTGTAATAACGGAAAACCAACGCAGGATCACCGTAATTCGGGCGTGAGTCATTAATATGGTATATTTTAGTTACGCCCCCTAGAAATAGGCATAAGGCGTGCGACGACTGATCCCCCAGAGATAACCCCCTTGAGGCCTCCCTATGTCCACATTCTGGCGTAAAGTGATACAACTCCCTCAAACCTACTTACTGCTGACGGCCATCATCCTTGGCTTAAGTATCTTTTTCCATGGGGTAGGTATGCGTCCCCTGAGTCTAGGTTTGGGCAGCATTGTTGCTGCGGGAATGATAGTCGCTTGGTTGTATTCCTTGCGATCGCAAATTAGTGCCAATGCTCTCAATCTTCTTGATACTGATAATTTCCGGGAACGTTTGCAAAGAATCGCTGGTGATCTGGGTAGCAGATCTACTGGGGATTGGCAAAAAGCACAAACCTATGCCATTGAAAGTCATCAACTCTGTAAAGCAATTGTTTCTCAAGAAAGCATTTTAACAACGGAAGTATTAGAAACTGGCGTTGCATAATAGAGGTATGAATTGAGGTAATCTACTGTGCATTGTCCAAACTGCGGGTCTTCCAAAATCAGAAAGAATGGCAAACGTCGAGGTAAACAAAATCACATTTGTGTTGATTGTGGTCGTCAATTTATCGATGTCTATAGTCCACCTAAAGGCTATTCAGAAGAAGTTAAACAAAGTTGCCTGCGCTCTTATGTTAACGGTATGGGATTTAGAGCAATTGAACGCGATAAAGGCGTTCATCATACAACTATTATTTACTGGCTAAAACAAATTGGTTCCATACTTCCAGATGCTCCACCAGTTGAGGAAACACCCTTGGTAGGTGAGCTTGATGAGTTGGAGACCTTTGTGGGATCAAAAAAAAACAAAATATGGTTGTGGACAGCAGTAAATCACTTCCGTAAAAATATCCTGGCTTGGGTTGTGGGAGACCACAGCTCACAAGCATTTCAACCTTTGTGGGACATCGTTAAACTCTGGCAATGCTTTTTTTATGTTACTGATGGGTGGAGGGTTTATCCGAGTTTTATTCAGCCAGAGGATCATATTGTGAGCAAAACATATATGACTAGGGTAGAGGGTGAAAATACACGTTTACGTCACTACTTAGCGCGACTACATAGAAAAACGCTATGCTATTCAAAATCTGTAGATATGCTTAGGTATTCAATTAAATTATTACTTCACTATTTAAAGTATGAAGTAATACCCGCGTTTAGTTGATTCATCCCGCAAATATGCAACGCCTAGAAACTCTATATACAGTGTTGAATCTATCTGAGCAGGTGATTCATGCCATTTTAGCCCTAGACCAGGTGAAAACCGATCACTATCGGACTCTTGCTAGAACTCACCTGCAGACAAGTTTAGAACGCCTAAAAACTACTCACCATAATTTGCAACAACTTCAAGATCAAGTCCTATTATCTTCCTTGGACAGAAATGCAGTAAATACTGAACTTCCTCTGTTTTTAAAAACCTTGATCCAGGAAAATCGTTCCGCTGTCCAAACTATTATTCAAGATTCCACTCTAGCGCAGGAAAATAAATCATGAAAAAGGCTATATTCACACTTTTCTTCCTCCTAGGACTGTGTTTAGTATTACTAGGTTCTTGCTCCGGTATTCCTAAGATTAGCTCCTTTGATCAAGCGGTTGAGGTTTTACAAGGAAATGTCTTGCCACGTATTTCTGTCAAAGACCAATTAGTTACCGATGCAACCGCCCAGAGCTACTCCGTTAAATCCGTGCAAGAACCCCTACCATCTTTGGATAAATACCCCATTTATGGTCCACCTAAAACCACTGAAAATGTTTACCTCGAAATTTTTGGTTCTCCAGATAAAGCTAATCCCCAAAAGGAAGATGAAAGGTGGCTGATTGATGTCACAGATCAATTCAATGCTAAAAATTTCAAAACCTCTTCTGGGAAATTAATTCAGGTGGGTGTTCGCAATATTCCTTCCGGTATCGCTCAGCGCATGATCGAATCTAAAGTCGTTCAACCTACTGCTTACACTCCTTCCAATGAACTGTGGATTGCTATGTTGAAAAATGCAGGAGTTGAGGTTGATATGGTGACCCCTAAACTGTTGCCAAACCAGCCTGGTTTTATTTTAAATCAACAAAGTAAACAAGAAATTTTCGGATCACAAACAGTTACTTTAGACCAATTACTAGATGCCATAGTGGCGGGCAAGTTATCCGTGGGTTATACCAATCCATACACCAGTTCCAGTGGCTTAAATCTCCTGTACACAATTTTTTGGCGAGGGGCGGGTCATCAACAGAATGGTCAACCTTTAACTACCTTAGATTTACAATCTCCCAAAGTCAATTCTTTATTTCAAGCTTTTCAAAAACAAGTTTTAGTAACGGGATTGACCACATTGGAACTAAAGGATATTGCCATAAGAGATCCTAAAAAACTATCTGTTTTTGTAAGTGAAGGATTGACCTTTAATGCGTTGAAAAAAATTCCTGAATTTGCTAACTCAATTTTTATTCCTTTTGGGGTTCCCCATAATAATCCTTTAGTTAAATTTAAATGGACAACTCCGGAGCAACAGCAAGGGTTAGAACAATTTGCCAAATTTGCTCAATCTGATACAATGCAAAATTTAGCACCTCAAATGCCTCCAGAAGTTGCACAATATCTCGCACAAAAACAGGTCCCTCCTGTTCCTTCTGGCAAGGTTTTAAGTTTAGGACAAACATTTTGGAAAACACAAAAAGACACAGGAAAAACGGTTTATTTAATGGCCGTTATTGATACCAGTGGCTCTATGTATGGAGATCCTTTAAATGCTGTTAAAGATGGCCTACGCATTGCCAGCCAACAAATTAATCCAGGCAATTATGTGGGCTTAGTTACCTATGGAGATCAGCCTGTTAATTTAGTGAAACTGGCCCCCTTTGATGACCTTCAGCACAAACGTTTTTTGGCAGCTATAGACAATTTGCAAGCAGATGGTGCCACGGCAATGTATGATGGCATGATGGTGGCTTTATCGGAACTGGTACAACAAAAGAAAACCAATCCTAATGGTAAGTTTTATCTGTTATTACTGACGGATGGTCAAACCAATCAGGGGTTCAATTTTGAAGAAGTAAAAGAGATTATTGAATACAGTGGTGTGCGCGTTTATCCCATTGCATATGGTGAAGTCAATGAAGCAGAATTAAATGCGATCGCAGCTTTGCGGGAATCTACTGTGAAAAAGGGAACTCCTGAAAACGTGCAAGAGTTGCTCAAGGGATTATTCCAAGTCAATTTATAGGTTCATTGAGTATTTTCAAATAGGAGTGTCAGCATGAAGAGCGTCCTCAACCACAGATTAATTACCATTGTTCTCACCGGTTGGATCAGCCTTTTCGTTTCTGGGTTAGTGCTGGTGTTAGCAACCCCCAGTATTACAGTAATTATAGATCGTAGCTATTGTCCTTCCGATCAGTGGCAAACCCAAGTGGTTATTCCCTACCGAGATCTGTATCAAAAACATCAAGATAAACAGTTAAAAATTGAGTCAATTACCCTCTTGAGTGATCTCGGTCAAGAATCCTCCAAAAAAATTCCCACACCAGAAGAAATTGCTATCCTAAACACCTATGGAAAGTTAAGTAGCGATCGCCAAAAGTCCCTAGAAAAACTGTCCCAGAAGGCAAAACTATTGCGGTGTCTATGATCTATAAGACGGGGAATTGACTCCCCGTCCTTCAACTCTTAGCGAGTTTCAGTAAAGTCGGCATCAATGACATCATCACCACTAGAAGATCCAGTAGTTCCACTGTTGGGGGCTTCAGCATCAGGAGTAGCACCACCGGGTTGCTGATAGATGTTGCTACCTACAGCAAACAATGCTTGTTGCAATTCCGGTGTTAACTTCTTAATTTGCTCATCATCTTCCTTAGCTACAGCTTCCCGCAGCTCTTTGACTAAACCATCAATTTTGGTTTTGTCCGCTTGTGGTACTTTATCCCCTAGGTCTTGCAGTTGCTTCTCTGCTTGATAAGCTAAAGAGTCAGCCTGGTTTTTGCGCTCAATCTTTTCACGACGTTCCTTATCTGTGGAAGCATTTTGTTCCGCTTCCCTAACCATGCGCTCTACATCAGACTTATCTAAAGTAGAAGCACCAGTGATGCTAATAGACTGTTCCTTACCAGTTCCCTTATCTTTGGCGGTAACGTTGAGGATACCATTAGCGTCAATATCAAAAGTCACTTCAATTTGTGGAACACCACGGGGTGCAGGAGGAATACCATCCAAACGGAAAGTTCCTAAACTCTTGTTATCATTAGCAAATTCCCGTTCACCTTGGAGAACATGAATTTCCACATTGGTTTGACCATCTACCGCAGTAGAGAACACCTCAGACTTCTTGGTAGGAATAGTAGTGTTCCGAGGAATAATCTTAGTCATTACTCCGCCCAGGGTTTCCACACCCAAAGACAGGGGAGTCACGTCTAATAATAATATACCCGTTACATCACCAGCAAGCACACCAGCTTGAATCGCAGCACCTACAGCTACCACCTCATCTGGGTTAACGCTTTGATTAGGGTCTTTACCTAAAACTCGCTTTACAACCTCTTGAACTGCAGGAATACGGGTAGAACCACCCACTAGAACCACTTCATCAATATTGCTCTTATTTAATTTGGCATCGCGCAGCGCATTTTCCACCGGTATGCGACAGCGGTCTATTAAATCGGAGCAAAGCTCTTCAAATTTAGCTCGAGTTAAGGTAGTATCTAAATGCTTTGGACCATCCTGAGTAGCGGTAATAAAAGGAAGGTTAATTTCCGCCTGAGTAACGCTGGAAAGTTCAATTTTAGCCTTTTCAGCTGCTTCAGTCAATCTTTGTAGAGCTTGTTTATCTTTTCGCAGGTCAATGCCCTCTACTTGCTTGAACTGCTCCGCCAAGAAGTCAACTATTTTCTTATCAAAGTCATCACCGCCCAGGTGGGTATCACCAGAGGTGGCCAACACTTCAAAAACGCCATCCCCCACCTCTAGCACAGATACATCAAAAGTACCACCACCAAGGTCAAATACTAGAATAGTTTCATTACTCTTCTTATCAAAGCCATAAGCCAAAGAAGCTGCTGTGGGTTCATTGATAATCCGCAGTACCTCAATGCCCGCAATTTTACCAGCATCCTTGGTAGCTTGGCGTTGGGAATCGTTGAAATAAGCGGGGACAGTAATTACTGCTTGAGTAACGGTTTCACCCAGATACTTACTGGCATCTTCTACCAATTTACGCAGGACTTTAGCAGAAATTTCCTCCGGTGCAAACTGTTTACCAGCACCGGGAGATTGTAATTTAACATTACCGCTACTACTAAGAACTTTATAGGAAACTTCTGTAGCTTCATTGGTAACCTCATCAAAACGGCGACCGATAAAGCGTTTTACTGAATAAAAAGTATTTTCAGGATTCATCACCGCTTGACGCTTAGCGATCTGACCCACTAGGTTATCACCATTTTTAGCGAATGCTACCACAGATGGAGTGGTTCTAAAACCCTCAGCATTAGCAATCACAGTAGGTTTTCCACCTTCCATTACTGCTACGCAAGAGTTAGTTGTGCCTAAATCAATTCCTACTACTTTTGCCATTTTAGCTGCTGCTTCCGTATAACTACAAATGAATGGGATTATAAAGGGCTGTATGTTTAACCTTTTGAACCAACTGATGACAATCAGCAGTTAGTTGAGCATCATTTAACCAGTTTTTAGTTGAAACCGTAAATTACGCCGATATATATACTGAACTTGTGTAGTCAGTCCCTGAAGGGCGGTTTCCCGAACCTAAATGGGGTTTGAAACGGTTTGCTCATGGATTGAACTTGTCATTACCTGTGAATAATGTATGGGAATTAATACGTTTCCGAATTGGTGTCAACCGTAATTTTTGAGTCGTATTTCCCGTTAAGAGGGGGGAGTGTAATATTCCGACACCGTAATAGTTATAATGCTTTTTAGCAAGATGTAACGCAACAAAAGTAGTCTTTTTACGTCAATATTTAATATGCAGGCTCTCTCATTCTTCTCAGGCGATCGCACTAGATTTTGCCAGGAGAACAGCTAGCCCGCTTTTCTGAGTAGTATGTATGCCATAATAAGAGTATAGCAATATTTGGTGATTAATTAGCTAATTTTCCTTATCAAAAGCCTTACTTAAACGTTTCAACACTTGACCAATAGTTGTAAACTCTACGTTCCTAGATAACGCAGTGACCGTGGCATCATCACTTGTGTCAATAATCTGGTTAAATATGAGTATTGCCCTGTTTAACCGCACAGGCTCTATAGTTACACTTTGAACTAATTTAGAGTTTGATTCTGATTTATTCTTAGGATCGGAGGGTAGTGTACTACTGTTTACGATATTACTAGCTAATGAACTCAGAAGCTGACCTTTCTCCAATTTTGGCTCAAGGGTCTGGTTTGTGCCAATTACCATTAAACCGGACAAACTATTGATCAAGTCCGCTACCTGAGTAAAGTTTGCTCCGGTTAGAGCTATGCTAGTGCCAGTTTGTATCTGGGATATAGATAATTCAGCGGAAGTGGCTGTGGCAATAAACCCGGCAGCGTTAGCAATTTGGTTAGATGTGCCTTTCAAGACTAAATTCAGGGTTTGTCTATTGGCAGTTGTAACGGTTGCAGTGGTTGATAAGGTTTGACTATCGGCAGTAGGGCTTATGGGTAAAATACGTACTGCGGTTGTGTTGCTAGTGACCTCCACTCCTTGCCCTAACGATATTTGATCTGCAACACTTCGACCGGCTTGTAATGGTGTTGCTACTATTGCTGAGTTATTGATACTTGTGGGGATCGTCACTGCCGTTACGGGAATACTAGGAATTACAGATGTTGTTGCTGAGTTATTATTATTTGTGGACGTAACCACGGCTGCAGGAGTGCTGGACGTTGCTGAGTTATTATTATTTGTGGATGTTGTTGCTGAGTTATTATTATTTGTGGACGTAACCACGGTTGCAGGAGTGCTGGACGTTGGGGATGTAACCACGGTTGCAGGATTGCTGGGCGTTGGGGGTGTAACCACCGTTGCGGGACTGCTAGGAGTTGGGGATGTTGCCACCGTTGCGGGAGTGCTAGAAGTTGGAGGTGTTGCCACCGTTGTAGGAGTGCTGGGAACTGCTGGTGTCACCACCGTTGCGGGAGTGCTAGAAGTTGGAGGTGTTGCCACCGTTGTAGGAGTGCTGGGAACTGCTGGTGTCACTACCGTTATGGGAGTGCTAGAAGTTGGAGGTGTTGCCACCGTTGTAGGAGTGCTGGGAACTGCTGGTGTCACTACCGTTGCGGGAGTGCTAGAAGTTGGAGGTGTTGCCACCGTTGTAGGAGTGCTGGGAACTGCTGGTGTCACTACCGTTATGGGAGTGCTGGGAACTGCTGGTGTCACTACCGTTGCGGGAGTGCTAGAAGTTGGAGGTGTTGCCACCGTTGTAGGAGTGCTGGGAACTGCTGGTGTCACTACCGTTATGGGAGTGCTGGGAACTGCTGGTGTCACTACCGTTATGGGAGTGCTAGAAGTTGGAGGTGTTGCCACCGTTGTAGGAGTGCTGGGAACTGCTGGTGTCACTACCGTTATGGGAGTGCTGGGAACTGCTGGTGTCACTACCGTTATGGGAGTGCTGGGAACTGCTGGTGTCACTACTGTTATGGGAGTGCTGGGCACAGTAGAGTTACTATTCGTAGTAATTGTAATCTCATTAACTGGACTACTCACAACTACGGGCGTTGTAGATATAACTGTATCTGCCACAACTGGTGCTGTTACTTGTATTTCTCCTAAGGTCTGGCTAGCAGTCTGGTTTAATATAACTTGAGTATCTGGGCTGATAATAGGTGCTGCAGGCGTTGTTTGCGTAGGGGGAGTCTCTGCAGTAGGAGTTGCAATTTCAGGGGGCGGAATTATTGGTGGTGAAATATTACTTGTGTCTAAAGAGGTTGGCAGAGTGACTCCGCTTGCTGCTCCCACGGGAACGGAACCAGCAAGGGTGGGCATGATCGACATGCTAAAAGTAAATCCCAAACTAGAAAGAATCGTCAGCAGAAATACAGGTTTCATAAAAGGAAATCTCCAGAGTTAGTACATTGGTAAATTGTAGCATAGCCGGTTTAAAACCATGGCATCAGTAGTTATATACTTTACGTATGTTAAATTACCCATAATTTAGTCAGTAAAGTTAAAACCATAGCCAAGACTAAAACTCAATACAGATCCAGGTTCTGTGTTTTGAAACACATCCCCATAAATTACATTGAGAGACATAGGTAAGGTCCGCACTGGTAAATAGGAGACTCCAAGATTTAATCCTTTCCCGCTCCATCCGGTACTGACTCCAATATTTGGGGTTACTTGAATACCAGCTCCTGCAATTATTCCCAGACCGGAGTTGGAAAAAAGCGGAGCTTCGCCCACTCCCAAAGATATATTTACTGGTACGGGATTTGCTGACTTGGGATTGAGAAAGTGGTAAGCACTAACCACACCGTAAACACTCGAGGGAGTACCCACGAATTGCCCATTGATTATTCCAGCATCCCTGTCATTCTCACCATGTCTGGCAAAGTTATTCCAACCAATGGCGGTGGCAATATAGGTGTTAGGATTGGAATAAACAATTCGGTGGACTTTGGCATTAAAAGAGCCATTTCTGCCAAATTTCCTTATACTAAGGAGACTGTAACTTAACTCCAGACCGAGAATATCCCTAGCATTGCCAAAACCTAGTGCAACCGATGCACCCCCATCAATAATCTCTCTTCTCACCCTATTTGCAGTTGCACCCGCAATGGCAAAATACAAATCTCCCCAATTGGTGCCAAACCCTGAGGGAATACCAGCGGATGTACCTGGGGAATAAACCCGCTGGGTATTTATCCTTATGGGCTTAACTCTCAATTGCTGGCGCAATATGGCTGGATCCACGGTCTGATTATCAAGAGAACTCAAGTTCCCAGCACCATTCTGAACCTCCTGTACTACGCCTACTGGCTCCGCTTGTGCTGAAAAGGGAGCAATTATTGAGGAAATTACTAAAATATTTGTGGTAGCTGTTCTTAACTTGAAAAAAAACATGATGAATACGATAGTTGAGAAATTTTGGGTAAAATCAAACCGCCCACCCTATAATACAACCAATTCACGTACACCATAATTAATAGTGGGGTTTGTTGGGTTTCGTTCCTCAACCCAACCTACGGTAAATGTTTTTAAAAATAGGCGATCGCTGTTTTGAAAGTAAAACCGAACCGCCCATAATTAACAGTGGGGTTTGTTGGGTTTCGTTCCTCAACCCAACCTACGGTAAATGTTTTTAAAAACAGGCGATCGCTGTTTTGTAAGTAAAATCAAACCGCTCACCCCATAATACATGGAATGAGCGGTTATGTAATAATAAACCTGGCATCGAGCTATTTTGACATGGGGCAACCCCCATACTATCGTCGCCGCAACAGCGTTTCACCTCTGAGTTCGGGAAGGGATCAGTGTGGTTCCACCGCACCATAGACACCAGGAAAACTCGTCGATTTTAAAGTTTCCACTTCAAAACCCTGAAGACTGCATATATTTTGATAAGAATGAATTACCTTTTGAGGTCAAGCCCTCGGTCTGTTAGGACTTCTCTGCTACATACATTACTGTACTTCCACATAAAGCCTATCAACGGGTGTTCTCCCCGTGACCTTACCTACTCTCGTAGTGAGAACACTCATCTTAAGGTGGGCTTCCCACTTAGATGCTTTCAGCGGTTATCCTCTCCGAACTTGGCTACCCAGCGTCTACTCCTGGCGGAATAACTGGTACACCAGCGGTTCGTTCCTCCCGGTCCTCTCGTACTAAGGAGGACTCCTCTCAATGTTCTTTCGCCTGCACCGGATATGGACCGAACTGTCTCACGACGTTCTGAACCCAGCTCACGTACCGCTTTAATGGGCGAACAGCCCAACCCTTGGGACGTACTTCCGCCCCAGGTTGCGATGAGCCGACATCGAGGTGCCAAACCTCCCCGTCGATGTGGACTCTTGGGGGAGATCAGCCTGTTATCCCTAGAGTAACTTTTATCCGTTGAGCGACGGCCATTCCATGCTGCGCCGTCGGATCACTAAGGCCGACTTTCGTCCCTGCTCGACTTGTTGGTCTTGCAGTCAAGCTCTCTTTTTGCCTTTACACTCGTCGCACGGTTTCCAAGCGTGCTGAGAGAACCTTTGCGCGCCTCCGTTACCTTTTAGGAGGCGACCGCCCCAGTCAAACTGCCCACCTGAAACTTTCCTCTCACCGGCTTACGGTGATTAGTTAGAATTCTAGCTTCGCCAGAGTGGTATCTCACCGTTAGCTCCCTTCCCCCCTCAAGGAGAAGTTCTTCGCTTCCCACCTATCCTGCGCAAGCCAAGCCCGAACACAATTCCAGGCTACAGTAAAGCTTCATAGGGTCTTTCTGTCCAGGTGCAGGTAGTCCGTATCTTCACAGACATTCCTATTTCGCCGAGTCTCTCTCTGAGACACCATCCAGATCGTTACGCCTTTCGTGCGGGTCGGAACTTACCCGACAAGGAATTTCGCTACCTTAGGACCGTTATAGTTACGGCCGCCGTTCACCGGGGCTTCGGTCGTCAGCTTCATGTTTCCACTGACCAACTTCCTTAACCTTCCGGCACTGGGCAGGCGTCAGCCCCCATACGTCCTCTTTCGAGTTGGCGGAGACCTGTGTTTTTGGTAAACAGTCGCCTGGATCTCTTCACTGCGACCTGCCTTTCGGCAGGCACCCCTTCTTCCTAAGTTACGGGGCCATTTTGCCGAGTTCCTTAGAGAGAGTTATCTCGCGCCCCTTGGTATTCTCAACCTCCCTACCTGTGTCGGTTTCGGGTACGGGTACTATATGTTCATCACAACCCTAGCTTTTCTTGGCACTTTCCTTCACCACTCGACCGTCGTAACGGTCTTCCCAATCCATTCAGGGCGTGGCTATCTTTCATGCGTCCCTAGTTCTGCTCCCATATTGTAGTCCGGGATTGTTGACCCGGTCTCCATCGACTACGCCTTTCGACCTCGCCTTAGGTCCCGACTAACCCAGAGTGGACGAACCTGCCTCTGGAACCCTTAGGGTTTCGGGGCATTGGATTCTCACCAATGTTTGCGCTACTCAAGCCGACATTCTCACTTCCGTCTCGTCCACAGCTGCTTGCCGCTACTGCTTCTCACTACTACGGAACGCTCCCCTACCGATTATTTCTAATCCCACAGCTTCGGTACATCACTTAGCCCCTTTCATTTTCGGCGCAGGATCGCTTGACTAGTGAGCTATTACGCACTCTTTCAAGGGTGGCTGCTTCTAGGCAAACCTCCTAGTTGTCTTTGCAACCCCACCTCCTTTTTCACTTAGTGATGATTTGGGGACCTTAGCTGGTGGTCTGGGCTGTTTCCCTCTTGACGATGAAGCTTATCCCCCACCGTCTCACTGGCAATGTGCTCCTTGGGTATTCTTAGTTTGCCTCGATTTGGTACCGGTCTCCCAGCCCGCACCGAAACAGTGCTTTACCCCCCAATTTTTTCATTACCGCTGCGCCTCAACACATTTCGGGGAGAACCAGCTAGCTCCTGGTTCGATTGGCATTTCACCCCTAACCACCGCTCATCCGCCGATTTTTCAACATCGGTCGGTTCGGACCTCCACTTGGTTTTACCCAAGCTTCATCCTGGCCATGGTTAGATCACCAGGGTTCGGGTCTATAAATACTGATTAGCGCCCTTTTCAGACTCGGTTTCCCTTTGGCTCCAGCATTCCCGCTTTAACCTACCAGTACCTATAAGTCGCCGGCTCATTCTTCAACAGGCACGCGGTCATCCGTTTAATCGGACTCCCACTGCTTGTAAGCTCACGGTTTCATGTTCTTTTTCACTCCCCTCCCGGGGTTCTTTTCACCTTTCCCTCGCGGTACTTGTTCTCTATCGGTCACACAGTAGTATTTAGCCTTACGAGATGGTCCTCGCTGATTCATACGGGATTTCTCGTGCCCCGTACTACTCGGGATTCAGCTTCTATCCTTTGACTTTCGACTACAGGACTTTCACCCCCTCTGGTGCAGTATTTAGCTGCTTCGTCTAGTCTCTAGATTCGATGTTGCTGTCCCACTACCCCAAGAGGTATACCCCTTGGTTTAGGCTCTTCCCCTTTCGCTCACCACTACTCGGGGAATCTCTTTTGATTTCTTTTCCTCTGGCTACTAAGATGTTTCAATTCGCCAGGTTCGCTCTTTCCTGTCTATATATTCAACAGGCAGTGTTCAGGGTTGCCCCATTCGGATATTTCCGGCTCTCTGTTTGCTTCCAACTCCCCGGAACTTTTCGCAGGTAACCACGTCCTTCTTCGCCTCTGTGTGCCTAGGTATCCACCATGAGCCCTTATTAGCTTGACCACTTGGTTCTTCACTTGCTTCTATCTTTCGATTTCGGCTCTCTTATCTATCTATATGCAGTTTTCAAGGTTCTGGCTGGTTCTCACCAGCAGTCTAGGTCTTTCCTAGTTGCTGATAATACCTAATGTGGAGGTTAGCGGACTCGAACCGCTGACATCCTGCTTGCAAAGCAGGCGCTCTACCAACTGAGCTAAACCCCCAGGTGGGCCATCCTGGACTCGAACCAGGGACCTCACCCTTATCAGGGGTGCGCTCTAACCACCTGAGCTAATAGCCCGCGAACCAAATATTAGTTTGAAAGACTTCACAATCTCACGTCATCGACCTAGAGTAGACCATTTGATTCTCTATTCGCCTTCGGCTTTCGATTCTTCAATGGGTAGGTCTCCCTAAAAGGAGGTGATCCAGCCACACCTTCCGGTACGGCTACCTTGTTACGACTTCACCCCAGTCACCAGTCCTACCTTAGGCATCCCCCTCCTTTCGGTTGGGGTAATGACTTCGGGCGTGACCAACTTCCATGGTGTGACGGGCGGTGTGTACAAGGCCCGGGAACGAATTCACTGCAGTATGCTGACCTGCAATTACTAGCGATTCCTCCTTCACGAAGGCGAGTTGCAGCCTTCGATCTGAACTGAGCTACGGTTTCTGGATTCGCTTGCCATCCCTGGCTCGCTGCCCTCTGTCCGTAGCATTGTAGTACGTGTGTAGCCCAAGACGTAAGGGGCATGCTGACTTGACGTCATCCTCACCTTCCTCCGGTTTGTCACCGGCAGTCTCTCTAGAGTGCCCAACTTAATGCTGGCAACTAAAAACGAGGGTTGCGCTCGTTGCGGGACTTAACCCAACATCTCACGACACGAGCTGACGACAGCCATGCACCACCTGTCTCTGCGCTCCCTAAGGCACTCCCAGCTTTCACCAGGATTCGCAGGATGTCAAGTCTTGGTAAGGTTCTTCGCGTTGCATCGAATTAAACCACATACTCCACCGCTTGTGCGGGCCCCCGTCAATTCCTTTGAGTTTCACACTTGCGTGCGTACTCCCCAGGCGGGATACTTAACGCGTTAGCTCCGGCACGGCTCGGGTCGATACAAGCCACGCCTAGTATCCATCGTTTACGGCTAGGACTACTGGGGTATCTAATCCCATTCGCTCCCCTAGCTTTCGTCCCTCAGTGTCAGTTACGGTCTAGCAAAACGCTTTCGCCACCGGTGTTCTTCCTGATATCTACGCATTTCACCGCTACACCAGGAATTCCTTTTGCCCCTACCGCACTCTAGTTCTGTAGTTTCCACCGCTTTTATTTGGTTAAGCCAAACTCTTTAACAGCAGACTTTCAGTTCCACCTGCAGACCCTTTACGCCCAATCATTCCGGATAACGCTTGCATCCTCCGTATTACCGCGGCTGCTGGCACGGAGTTAGCCGATGCTTATTCCTCAAGTACCGTCACTTTCTTCTTCCTTGAGAAAAGAGGTTTACGACCCAAGAGCCTTCCTCCCTCACGCGGTATTGCTCCGTCAGGCTTTCGCCCATTGCGGAAAATTCCCCACTGCTGCCTCCCGTAGGAGTCTGGGCCGTGTCTCAGTCCCAGTGTGGCTGATCATCCTCTCAGACCAGCTACTGATCGACGCCTTGGTGGTCCCTTACACCACCAACTAGCTAATCAGACGCGAGCTCATCTCCAGGCAATAAATCTTTCACCTCTCGGCACATCCGGTATTAGCAGTCGTTTCCAACTGTTATCCCCGACCTGGAGCCAGATTCTCACGCGTTACTCACCCGTCCGCCACTAGATGCCTAAGCATCCCGTTCGACTTGCATGTGTTAAGCATACCGCCAGCGTTCATCCTGAGCCAGGATCAAACTCTCCGTTTTGTTAAGTTTGTTTTTAGCTCTTTCTTTGACTGATTACCTCAGTCAGGTATTATTTTCTTGACTTGACGAGTAGATTGCTTTATACTGTCTTTCAAACTATATTATTTTCAAGGTTCGGGTGGACTTGGGAGTCGCTGTTTCCTGCGTCTCTCTTAGCCACTTATTCAATATAGCGAACCTCTTTGAGAATGTCAACTACTTTTTTCACTTTTTTTGAAAAAAGTTTTTTACCAAAATTTTAGGGGCTGAAACCTCCCTAGAATACCGTCTTTGGGCAATAATGGTTTGGCAGTCGCCACCAAAACCATTATAAAAATAAGGATAGTCACATTTTAGCTACATTTATGGGTTTATAGGTGCTAAGACTCCTTTAATCAAGCTAAAAATTTTCTAGGCGTGGAGGTTACAGTGAATTTTCAGTCGGTAATAGCAGCTCTACATCAATTTTGGGGACAGCGTGGTTGTTTAATTGCTCAACCCTATGACATGGAAAAAGGTGCGGGAACTAAAAACCCCCACACCTTTTTAAGGGCTTTAGGTCCTGAACCCTGGTCAGTAGCTTATGTTGAACCCTGTCGTCGTCCTACCGATGGACGCTATGGTGAAAATCCTAATCGGTTTCAACACTACTATCAGTATCAAGTTTTAATTAAACCTTCACCGGATAATATCCAAGAGATTTATCTTGATTCTTTAAGGGTTTTGGGTATTCTTCCAGAAGATCACGATATTCGGTTTGTGGAGGACAATTGGGAAGATGCAACAGTTGGTGCGTGGGGCACCGGTTGGGAAGTTTGGTTGGATGGTATGGAAATTACCCAGTTTACCTACTTCCAACAATGTGGGGGGATTGATTGTCGTCCAGTTTCTATTGAGATTACTTATGGACTGGAAAGATTAGCAATGTACCTCCAACAAGTGGAAGCTATCACCAAAATTCATTGGACAGACCACATCACTTATGGTGATGTTCATCTTCAAGGTGAAATTGAACAGTGTGTCTATAACTTTGAGGCCTCCAATCCCGAAATGTTGCTCAATCTCTTTCATATATATGAGCAAGAAGCATCTCAGCTTTCAGAAAAGGGTTTAGTTTTACCTACTTTGGATTATGTTATCAAATGCTCCCACACCTTTAACCTGCTTGATGCTAGGGGTGTGATTTCTGTAACGGAACGAACCCGATATATTGCCCGAATTCGCCACCTAGCCAGGAAAGTAGCCCATTTATATGTGGAGCAACGCCAAAAACTGGGGTTCCCCCTGCTGAAAAATAATGGAGGTAGGGAAGGTTGATTATTTGTCTTGCTTATATTTTGGGTCTACTACTGAGTATTTTTCCCTGGGGGGGATTTTTTATCTTAGCATTCGGTGTGCTGGCGGCAATTTCTTTGCGGAGAGTTTTCCTCGCTGTGAAAAGGTTTTTTCCCTATCACATCAAATCTATTACTCAAGGACAAAAAGGGATAAACGCTCCCTTAACTCTACCTCATCCGCGAGTATGGTTAATAGCTGGTTTAGTAGGTTTAATAGCCAGTTTTTATTGTCAATTTCGCACTCCTCAACCGGGATCCCAAGACATTAGTTCATTTATCTCCAGTGAAAATAATACTAATCAGGCCCAGTTGGTGGTTGTTCGCGGTGAAGTTGTAAATACCCCCCGGTTAACTCGTAGTCAGCGAGGACAATTTTGGTTCCAAGCTAAACAACTGGATGAGGTGAAAAATGATCGCGGTCCTGCTGGTTTACCTAGGGTAGTAACTGGTAAATTATATGTAACAGTACCTATACTACAAGCTACGGGTTTATATCCTGGTCAACAAATCACTGTTACCGGAATGTTATATAAACCTAAACCAGCTGATAACCCTGGGGGTTTTGATTTTCAAAAATACCTCCGTCAGGAGGGTAGTTTTGCTGGTTTGATTGGTAAACAGGTTAATCTGATTGATGAGGATATCCCTTGGGGATGGTGGCAAATTCGCCAACAAATTGTCCGCTCTCAAGTTCGTTTTTTAGGTGTACCTGAAGGTCCTTTAGTCAGTGCTATGGTTCTGGGTAATAAGGCGGTTGATTTACCCTATAATGTTCGAGATTTATTTGTTAATGTGGGTTTGGCTCATGCTCTAGCTGCTTCTGGTTTTCAAACTTCTCTCATTCTGGCGGTGGTTTTACAGTTAACCAAGTCCGCCAATAAAAAAGTGCAACTTTTTTGTGGAGCTTTGGGGTTGATAATTTTTCTGGGTTTGGCTGGGTTACAACCATCTATCCTGCGAGCAGTAATTATGGGATTTGCTGCTTTAATTGGTTTGGCTTTAGACAGAAAGGTTCAACAATTGAGATCTTTGCTCTTAGCAGCTACACTTTTACTATTATTTAACCCGGTGTGGATTTGGGATTTAGGTTTTCAATTGAGCTTTTTAGCTACTTTGGGTTTGATGGTTACCGCAACCCCTATTACTCAACGCCTGGATTGGTTACCTCCCCTATTTGCTACTTTGATTTCCGTTCCCCTTGCAGCTACAATTTGGACTCTCCCCTTACTGCTACATATTTTTAGCACTGTGGCTATTTACAGTGTCCCCCTCAATATTTTTGCCACCCCTCTGATTTCTATTCTTAGTATGGGAGGAATGATTAGTGGGTTGGTAAGTTTACCCCTGTCAGATTTAGGTGGCTATGTGGCAACTTTATTATATTATCCTGCTCATATATTAATTAAAATGGCAGAATTTTTTGATAATTTGCCGGGAAATTCTCTAAATATTGGTAGTATATCAATTTGGCAGATGTTGATTATCTATGGCTTAATTGTTGCTACTTGTTTAGTACCTTGGTGGCAAAAAAGATGGTGGTTGGCTGGTTTGATTGCTACTATTTTGGCAGTTGTTCCTATTTGGTACTACACCAGCAATTTATTAAAAATAACCCTCCTGGCAACCAATAGTGAGCCTGTTTTGGTAATTCAAGATCGGGGCCAAGTTACTCTCATTAATAGTGGTGATCCTGGCACAGGACGTTTCACTATTTTACCTTTTCTTCGTCAGCAGGGAATTAATCATATTGATTGGGCAATATCTACTAATTTTTCTGGAGATGCAAATAATTCCTGGTCTGAGGTTATCAATGATTTACACATTAAAAACTTCTTGGATTATACCTCCCCCCAAATTAATCCGGTAACTACCCAGGCACTTCGAGAACTCTTACGACAAGAACAAACTAACTATCAACCTTTATCATCGGGTCAATCGGTTAATACGGGTTCAGTGATGGCAAATTTTAATAATGATAAACTACCAATTCTCCAATTACAAGTTTTTGGACAAAATTGGTTACTAATTGGCAGTGTTAAGTCTCAACAAATTGCTCAACTGGCACAAGATGGCAACCTGTTATCTCCTCAAGTGGTATGGTCCCCATCAGAGTCTTTAGAAGATTTAACAACTGCTTTAAAACCACAAGTGGC
Source organism: Cylindrospermopsis raciborskii Cr2010 (assembly GCF_003367075.2). Classification (NCBI taxonomy): domain Bacteria; kingdom Bacillati; phylum Cyanobacteriota; class Cyanophyceae; order Nostocales; family Aphanizomenonaceae; genus Cylindrospermopsis; species Cylindrospermopsis raciborskii. The sequence continues at coordinate 1,194,175 of NZ_CP065936.1, read as the reverse complement.
GATCGCACCTACCAATAAGGTTAATAAGAATAGTTCAGATCAAATACTACAAGGGAAAACGAAACTTTTTTTTACAGGTAGGGATGGAGCTATTCAGTGGGATCCTCAACAAAATTTTCAGTCTTTCATCCAAGTGTCGGAAAATGAATCTTCCAATTTGTAGTCTTTACCCAAGATCGGTTAATTATCATTGGCCAACCTACGAGGTTGGGCACTATCCCCTTGACAAAAATAACAGGTATGGTTTACAATTACAACTCGAGTTGGTATTCAGTAATTAACTTAGTAAGTCTTAGTAGGTTAACATGGGGAGAGGTGGCAGAGTGGTTGAATGCGGCACACTCGAAATGTGTTTTGGGGCAACTCAACGGGGGTTCGAATCCCCCCCTCTCCGTTTTGAAAGGCTCCACAAAAAGGAAAAATGATGCGCTTATCACAGAAGTTATTTGTTACGCTTAGGGACGATCCAGCGGATGCGGAAATTCCCAGTCATAAATTGTTGTTGCGTGCAGGTTATATCCGTCGTATTGGTAGTGGGGTCTATGCCTATTTGCCATTAATGTGGCGAGTTTTACAGAAAATCTCCCAGATAGTCAGGGAGGAAATGAACGCCACAGGTGCAGAAGAATGTTTGCTACCACAACTACAACCAGCTGAGTTATGGAAGGAGTCAGGAAGGTGGGATACTTACACCAAGGCGGAAGGAATTATGTTCTCCTTAATTGATAGAAGGGAACAACATCTAGGCCTAGGTCCCACCCATGAAGAGGTGATTACTACTATTGGCCGTGACATGATTCGCTCCTATCGCCAACTTCCAGTACATTTATATCAAATTCAAACTAAGTTTCGAGACGAAATCCGCCCCCGTTTCGGTTTGATGAGAGGTAGAGAGTTTATCATGAAGGATGGTTATTCTTTCCATACTGATGAGGAAAGTTTAAAGAAAACCTACCAGGATATGTACCAAGCCTACAGTAACATATTGCGGCGTTGCGGATTGGCTTTTAGAGCAGTAGAAGCTGACTCTGGTGCAATTGGTGGTTCTGGGTCAACAGAATTTATGGTTCTAGCGGATGCTGGGGAAGATGAAGTCCTCTATACTCAGGATGGCAAATATGCAGCAAATGTGGAAAAGGCAGTTTCCTTACCTGCTGATGCGGAACCATCTAATTTTAAAACTTGTGAAAAAGTGCCAACAGCAGCAACAGAGACAATCGAAAAAGTATGTGATTACTTGAAATGTTCCCCTACCCAAGTAGTGAAAAATGTTTTATATCAAACTGTTTATGATCAGGGGTTAACAGTTTTAGTGTTGGTGAACATTCGGGGAGACCAGGAAATTAACGAAGTCAAATTACAAAACGAACTGACCAAATTAGCTCCCCAATTTCATGCCAAAACGATAATTAGTCTCACAGTGCCTAATCAGGAAGCGATCGCCAGTTGGGCAACCAAGAGCTTACCCTTGGGTTACATTGCTCCTGATTTGAGTGATGATTATATTGCTACCCGTGAACAGGTACATCCAAAATTCATCCGTCTGATTGATCAAACAGCGGTAGAATTAAATCACTTTGTGACAGGAGGAAATGAATCCGGATTTCATCTAGTTGGGGCCAACTGGCAAGAGCAGTTTAAACTACCCGAACTAGTAGTAGATATTCGGAAAGCAAAACCAGGCGATCGCTCGGTGCACGATCCCAGTCAAACCTTAGAAACGGCCAGGGGTATAGAAGCGGGTCATATTTTCCAACTAGGAACAAAATATTCCCTAGCCATGGGTGCAACTTATACCAACGAACAAGGAGAAGAAAAGCCCTTAGTCATGGGTTGTTATGGTGTAGGTGTATCCAGACTGGCCCAGTCAGCAGTTGAACAATCTTATGATGGGGATGGAATAATTTGGCCAGTGGCGATCGCTCCTTATCATGCCATTATTAGCATTCCCAATATGAAAGATACTCACCAGGTAGAGATTGCCGAAAAAATCTATACAGAGCTGAACAAAGTAGGTATAGAGACCTTATTAGATGACCGAAACGAAAGAGCAGGGGTAAAATTCAAGGATGCAGACCTAATTGGCATTCCCTACAGAATAGTGACTGGTCGTTCCATCAGCCATGGTAAGGTAGAAGTAGTTACAAGAGCAACTCGTGAATCTCAGGAAATTGCCATTGAGAACCTAGTAGACACACTAGAAAGCTGGATTAGTCAAAGAGATGTAACAACCTAAATTACCTCATATTAACCTATAAGTAGGGAGACACAATTATTTGTAGGATGGATCGAGGAACGAAACCCTTACGGGCGTTGAATTTCACACTTCAACCCAACCTAGGTTCATCTTATATTTAATTTCACCCACCCACTTACATGTTGCAGATGAAAAATATCAACCTAAAATTAGAGATAAGTCTGGTAATAAACCATTTGAGTTTTATGTTAAGCAGGTTTTATATATGAACGACCAACCAAGAACAAATCGTAATATTTCTTCAGGAGTAATAGCCGCTGTTTCAGCTACAGTAGTAGCAATAAGCGGTGGTGTTGCGTGGTTGAGTTCTCAAACACCCAATGCTCCCATACAAGGTAACCCCAACCAAAGTATAGAAAAGCAAAAACCATTAACAAGCCAAACAGGTCAAGAACAAACGGCTAATATATATTGGCTAAAACCAACAGCAAAAAGTTTTCAGTTAGTTGCTCAACCCGTAAAAATTGCTAGTGACCAACCAGGTCAAGCATTAGAAAGTGCTTTAAACACATTGTTAGAGGGTCCAAAAGAAACCAAAGACTCAACAACTATTCCCCCAGGTACAAAATTGCTGAGTCTGAAAATAGAGAACAATGAAATTCATGTAAACCTGTCAGAAAATTTTACTGGTGGAGGTGGTAGCGCTTCTATGGTGGGTCGGGTGGGTCAGGTTGTCTACACTGCTACAACCCTAGATCCCAATGCTAAAGTTTACCTAGAAATTAATGGTAAACCCTTAGAAGTATTGGGTGGTGAAGGAGTAGAAATAGAACAACCACTAACCCGTAAAACCTTCCAGGAAAACTATCCTCTTTAGCGGGTATTCACCAAACGAAGTGTGGTGAAACTTTCCGAAATTAGGCAAATCCGACTAATCAGGATTAACTCGCATTAAAGGTTGACCATATTCTACGGGTTGACCATTTTGCACCAGAATTTCCATCACCTGTCCAGAAACCTCAGCTTCAATTTCATTCATTAATTTCATGGCCTCAATAATGCAGACGGACTGACCTACCCGAACCCGGTCTCCCACCTCTACAAAAGGTGCTTCACCGGGAGCAGGAGCGCGATAAAAAGTTCCCACCATAGGAGACTGGACCTCCATAAATTTAGAAGCAGCTGCATTAGTTAGGTGTCCCCCGGTAGGACTATCTCGGTGACTAACTGACTCTGGTAGCTGAACCGGTGCGGTTTGAGTCACCGTTGGTACAACCGGTGCTGACACAGGGAAATTATTTCCCCCTTTAGAGACTCTCAGCTCAAAATCATCGCTTTTGAGTGACACCTCAGTAATATCAGTTTGTGCAATAGTAGCTAACAATTGGCGGATTTCATTAAAATCTAATGGCACAGTATTTTTTACCTCGACCTAACCGTAAATTTCTTTTTTCCATCCATCACAATCACCAGATAAATTGGTATTAATTATGACGCTATTACGACGCTAAACAATTATTCGCTAGTCAATACTAGACAACAGGAAATAATCAAAACACTTAAATAATTGTAGACGTTAATAGTAAGTGCTAACATTTATTAACGTATATTGTTGATAATTAGGGCTTGCTGAATATTACCGACAAATTTTGTTAATCTTGCCCATTTTAGGAGGTAATATTCACCAACAAGGCCTATTCTCGCCCTAAGTATTTATCTTCTCTAGTGTCTATCTTGATCCGTTCACCTGTAGTAATAAACAAAGGAACCATGACAATTGCATTAGTTTCCAATTTTGCTGGCTTAGTGCCCCCGGTAGCGGTATCACCCTTGACACCTGGGTCAGTTTCTACCACCTCCAGAACTACAGAATTAGGGAGTTCAACTTCTAGAACCTGTTTTATATTCTCTTCTTTTGACCAAAAGGTGACATTAACTTCCATACCTTCTTTCAGGTACTTAACACCATCACCAATTTGGGTGGCCTTTAATCTATCTTCCTCATATGTTTCCATATCCATAAAGACAAATTCATCACCTTCCTTATAAGTATGTTGCATGGTAATTTTCTCTAAACTTGCTTGAGGTACGGTTTCCCCAGCGCGGAAAGTTTTTTCCACCACGTTACCATTTTGGACATTTTTTAATTTAGTTCTGACAAAGGCGGAACCCTTACCGGGTTTAACGTGAAGAAATTCAACTACTCGCCAAACGGACTGGTCTAACACGATAGAAACGCCGGGTCGAAAATCATTACTGGAGATCATGAAACTTACAAATATTAGAAGACAATCGGGATTTATTGTAACCGTAAATTAGGACCTGGTGAATAAACAAGGATGCGGTAAAGACATAAGAAGATATAGAGCCCCAATATGGGAAGATGGATAGTTGGTTACTTCCTGCATTTGAGAAACTCCATGTTTAAGTTTATCAGGTCTGGGCTAATATATAGCCTAAAAGTCATACTGCTGGGAATGATATTTTTAGGAACCAGCACCACCGGGTGGACTTCCTACGCAGCTCTACCGTCTGGGAATGCTATTACAGATGGTAAGGCTTTGTTGAGATATGCACTTCCCATAGAAAATCAACCAGTACGCAAACTGCAAGCCAGTTTAGAGGATATTTCCAACCAACTACGTGCTAATAAGCGATGGGGTGCGATTTCCAGGGATCTGAGTCAAGCATCGCGAATTCTTGACAGACCCTCCCAAATCTTAACCAGCATTCCCCCAGAACGCCAACCCCAAGCTGAATTTTGGATTGGGGAGTTAAAATCTGGCATAGGAGAACTGCAAGAAGTAGTGAAAACTAGACAAAAAGCCCCCGTTTTGGAAGGGAGAGCCAAGTTACTCAATCTTGTGAGTTTATTAGAAGAATCCATGGTTAAGGGGTTTCCCTTTGAAGTTCCTGCTGAATTTAGTAACCTACCTCAACTCAAAGGTCGTGCTACTATTGCCATAAAAACAAACAAGGGAGATCTAACTGTAGTAGTAGATGGTTACAGTGCTCCAGTGACAGCTGGTAATTTTGTAGATCTGGTACAAAGAGGCTTTTATAACGGATTAAAATTCACCCGTTCTGAAGAGTCCTATGTTTTACAAACGGGAGATCCAGAAGGCAAAGAAGTTGGTTTTATTGACCCTGTAACGGGTAAATATCGAGCTATTCCCCTAGAGATTTTAGCCGAAGGGGATAAACAACCAACTTACGGTATTACCCTAGAAGATGCGGGACGTTATCTAGATATGCCAGTATTACCATTTTCTTCCTTTGGAGCATTAGCGATGGCGCGTCCTGAGGGTGATCCGGATGGTGGTTCTTCCCAAATTTTCTTCTTTTTATTTGAACCAGAATTAACCCCAGCAGGGCGTAATCTTTTGGATGGACGCTACGCCGTATTTGGTTATCTGGTTGAAGGTAAAGAGATTTTGGATAAGCTGAAAGCAGGTGATATAATCCAGTCAGCTCAAGTTATTCAAGGAATTGAAAATTTAGTTGAGCCACCAGCATAAGAGGAGGGAGGGGAGTTGACTACTCCCCTTGGGAATCATCATCAGTAAGAATTACTAAGTCAACTTCATCATGACCATGGTGTTCCCAGCAATCTAATACGTCCTTAACCAATACTTCCTGAATCCAAATTTTTGCTACCACCGTCAGGGGTAATGCTAGAAATAAGCCTAAAAATCCAAAAAAGGTGACAAAAAATAACTGAGAAATTAGGGTAACAGCTGGTAATAGAGAAACCTGGTGTGCCATCACCATAGGAGTAATAAAACTGCTTTCAAGCTGTTGGATAAAAAAGTAAAGAATTAGGACAAAAATTGGTTTCCAAGGAGAATCTAAAAGAGCGATCGCCATAGCTGGAACCACACTCATAGTGGGGCCCAAATTGGGAATTAAATTCATCAATCCTGCCAAAACACCCAAAGCCAAAGCTGCTTTGACACCTAAAATTGACAGACCAATTAAGCTCATCAATCCCACCAGACAAACAGCGATAAAAGCTCCTGTCAGCCATCTTTCTAGCGAATCCTCACACTGATTCAAAATTCCCTCTACTCGTCGTCGATAAAAGGAAGGAAAGAGTCTAACAAATAACTTTTGATAAGCTGCAGGATTAGTTAGAAACATTGCGGTTAAAACTAAAACCAATAAAATATTGAGAACAAGTACTAAAGAACCAGAAACAAAAGCAAAAGAATTACCCAAAACCCGATTAATTAAGGGTTGAGCTTCCGCGATCAAACGATTAAGATCAGGGATGACAGGTTCCAATTCCTGGGGAATATGACTTCTTTGTTCATCTACCCAGGTATTAACCCGTTCAAAACCTTGAGGTACTCGTAAAGTCAGTTCTTGGAATTGGTGAACAAAGGGTGGCACAATTACCCAAAAAAAAGCAACTATACCCACCAGAAAAAACATCACGGATAAAAAGACAGCTAGTCCACGTTTAATTCCCAGATTTTGACAGGTTCTGGCCAATCTATTTAGGGTCGTAGCTAAGACCACAGCAGCAAATATCAATAGTAATACTTCACGTAGTTGCCATAATATGTACAGAGATACAACTAAAGCAATTAAACCAATCCATTGACCAAGTTTCACGGATACACTCCCCAAGTTTGTTGAACTGTAGCTTTAACTTTGTCTTTTTGAGACCATGGGTAAAACAAGAAAGGATATCATGAATATGGTCGGAAGCAACACCATCATGAGCGCATTTACTGCTGTAGGTGGGAACAAGAATATAGGACCTACATATTTAATCAAAGCTGAAATCAAAGTTGAAAGCAGAAGTAGCTTGACCAGGAAAAAGAGTTGATTATTCATAGGGGTGTGGTGATACCCATTTTGGGGTTGGGTAGATACGAATTAGAAGTTCACTGTGTAGTCTCTATAATAGAAGAGAAACTGATTATTCGCAGAGTGTGGGTTTTACGGGAACTAAGTGCAGGAACTAAAAAGGAGGGAAACAATTAAGATATGATCTATCTACCAGTTTCAATACTGTTATTTCTGGTGTTGCTGTTACTTTTACCCTTTATTTGGTTTGCTCTAGCAGTAGACATAGTAGAAATTGCCGTAGCCAAGTTAGGTTTTTCTCCTCAAATTGCCTTCTTCCTCTTTTTGCTAGTAATAATTACTAGCACAATCAATATTCCCTTATACCGACTGGAAAACACCATAGAAGTAGTAGACGAATTTGCCACCCTGTGGCTAAGGGAATTTTGGGGAATCCCGTTAAGAAGACTAGACCGGTCTACAGTTGTAGCACTAAACGTAGGGGGTGGTTTAATACCCGTACTTTTAGCGTTATACCAAATTTCCCGAGGAAACCTGTTGGCAATTACCCTGGTAACCACCATTGTATCAGTGGTTGGTTATTTTGCAGCTCGGATAGTTCCCGGAATTGGAATTCAAATGAATCCGTTATTAGCTCCTCTAACTGCGGTTATATCAGCCATGATAATAGCCCCTCATGCAGGGGCTCCCGTAGCATTTGCGGGAGGTATTCTAGGCACTGTTATTGGTGCTGACCTATTACATCTTAAAGATATTCAATCCATGAGTGAGGGCGTTTTAAGTATTGGTGGTGCGGGAGTATTTGACGGTATTGCTTTGTGTGGACTATTTGCTTTATTATTAAGTTAATTAAGTTCATGACTAGGTTAATCAACCAATTAGCAATTACTCAACTAAGAGGGTGGGTGGAATTAAATATAAGATAATTGTGCCTACCTACTTATCAAGTTGTTAAGTCAACCATAAAGTAATCAATTATCAAACTTTTGAGGTAAATTATCGTGCCTGTAGAAACTAACAATAAGAACCAGATGCAAAAGCCAAAACTGCGACAGTTTGGCGGAAGTTTCTTAATCTTAATGACCATTTTATTACTGTTGAATTTAATAGTTCCCAGCATTTTGGGACCTAGGTTACAACAAGTACCTTACAGTGATTTTATTAATCAGGTAAAAGCTGGTAAAGTAGATAAAGCAATTGTGGGAGGAGACCGGATTGAATATGCGATTAAAACCCAAACTCCCGAAGGAAAAATTGTGGAGCAGGTTTTTAGAACCACACCAGTGGCCATAGACTTAGACCTACCGAAAATTCTGCGAGAAAATAACGTGGAATTTGCCGCCCCACCCCCCAATGAAAATGCCTGGATTGGTACAGTTTTAGGTTGGGTTGCACCTCCCTTAATCTTCTTTGGTATTTGGGCTTTTCTCATGAGTCGTCAGGGAGGGGGACCTGCTGCATTAACTGTGGGAAAAAGTAAAGCTCGAATTTATTCAGAAGGTAGCACCGGTGTGAAATTTCCCGATGTTGCAGGTGTTGATGAAGCCAAAGCGGAATTGGAGGAAATAGTTGACTTTTTAAAAAATGCTAGTAAGTACACAAACTTAGGAGCAAAAATTCCCAAAGGTGTATTATTAGTGGGACCACCGGGAACAGGTAAGACCTTATTAGCAAAAGCCATTGCAGGTGAATCAGGAGTACCATTTTTTAGTATTTCTGGGTCAGAATTTATTGAATTATTTGTAGGTGTAGGTGCTGCTAGGGTAAGAGATTTATTTGAACAAGCCAAAAAACAAGCTCCCTGTATAGTCTTTATTGATGAATTAGATGCTCTAGGCAAATCTCGGGGTGGAGCTAGTGGTTTTGTAGGTGGTAATGATGAAAGGGAACAAACCCTAAACCAATTATTGACAGAAATGGATGGTTTTGACGCTAATACAGGCGTGATAATTATTGCTGCTACTAACCGTCCTGAAGTTTTAGATCCTGCATTACGTCGTCCCGGGAGGTTTGACCGTCAAATTGTGGTAGACAGACCAGATAAAATAGGTCGAGAGGCAATTCTCAAGGTTCATGCTAGAAGTGTGAAATTAGCAGAAGATGTGAACTTAGAAATTATTGCGACTCGCACCCCAGGTTTTGCTGGTGCAGATTTAGCGAACCTAGTTAATGAAGCTGCATTATTAGCAGCGAGAAATAATCGTCAAGCTGTTCTAATGGTAGATTTTAACGAGGCTATTGAAAGATTAATTGCTGGGTTAGAAAAACGCTCCCGTGTGTTAAATGAATTGGAGAAGAAAACGGTTGCTTACCATGAAGTTGGTCATGCTATTATTGGGGCCTTAATGCCAGGAGCAGGTAAGGTAGAGAAGATTTCCGTTGTTCCCCGGGGTGTGGGAGCATTGGGTTACACAATTCAAATGCCAGAGGAAGATAGATTTCTTATGGTAGAAGATGAAATTCGTGGACGGATTGCTACTTTATTGGGTGGACGTTCATCGGAGGAAATTGTGTTTGGGAAGGTTTCTACTGGTGCATCTGATGATATTCAAAAAGCCACAGATTTGGCGGAAAGATATGTGACTTTGTATGGTATGAGTGATAAGCTTGGACCAGTAGCTTTTGAGAAAAGTCAACAGCAGTTTTTAGAAGGTTATAGTAATCCCCGTCGTGCTATTAGTCCCCATGTTGCTGAAGAAATTGATCGGGAAGTGAAGGAGATAGTTGATAATGCTCATCATATTGCATTGAGTATTTTGCAATGTAATAGGGATTTATTGGAGGAAATTGCTCAGGAATTATTACAAAGGGAAATTTTGGAAGGTGGTTATTTACGAGAAAAATTAACCCGATCTAACCGACCAGATGAAATGGATGAGTGGTTAAGAACTGGTAAGTTAAATGGTGATCAGCCATTACTACAAACTGTTTTGGGTTAGATTAGCTCAGAACCTAAATTCTCACCAGGTAGAAGCAAAATGCGATCGCATTTCCTTGGATAGGTTTGCGATCGCACAACTTTTTTTACCTACTATATTCGCTGTATTTGTCTCTCCTATGCTTAACTTATTCATGAAAATATCGCCAGAGTTTGAGTCGTTAAATTCTCAGTCTTTGTCAGTTGTTTATCATTGTATCTAAACTGTTACAGCATTACCAAATTGCTTGTATGCTGCATTATCATCTTGATGAACAATATAAATATAAGATGAACATAGGTTGGGTTGAAGTATGAAACCCAACACCCACATGTATCTCGTTCCTCGACCCATCCTACAAATAATTGCGCCTCCCTACTTATATCTAACTATGTAAAATTTTGTAACGACATTTAACATTTATAGATACTACCATGGTAGAATGAAAATCGGAATTTCAATTAGTCATTCTCAATGGCAATAATTTTCACGCAGCGTGAGATGCAGAAAGCTTGGCGTGATCACTTTTTCGCTTATCAAAAGGCCACTTTCATACACAAAAATAATGCTCACCGGTTAAATTTGTTTTATGCCGTTGAATGTGGACTTAAAGCAGTCCTAATGAAAAGGCAAAGACAAAATCGTACTGATCTCTGTCAGGATATCACAGAATGCCAGCATGACATTAATAAGTTATTAGACAAGGTGTGGTCTGGTGAACTATTAAAGTTACCAAAAATATCAATCAGCGAAATAGTAGATACCAAGGGGAATCCTATTGACCGAAAAATAAATAGTGGACAAATCAACCAAGTGTGGCGATATGGTGCAGAAGTAATTAGAATAGTAGAAGCTAATAGAATTCAAGTTGCCACAGATAAAGATATTGAAGATAGGTTGTTGAAAATATCAAAATGGATTCAAAATGAATTGAAAGATTAAAAAGATTAGCAAAACTATGAACAGATTTTTAACATGGTTGGATGTGAGAAGAAGGATTCGTCAGGAAACTAGACGTGACAGGGAACTGATAAATAAAGGTATAGTCAGAGTTAACTGCTTTTCTGACGCTGTAGAAATAGGAATTACTGATGATAAAGAATCCGCCAAAAGTGCCAAAAGTACTGTCAAACAGTGGTTTGGCGATTGGTATTTAGAAGAAGAATCAGTAATTCAACTGGATATGGGAGATGATAAGTTACCGGTAGAATTTACTGGACCGGAGGAAATAGAGATTAATCCTATTGAGATCCGTCCCTTTTGGGAAGAGATTGCCTACTTACCGGAAATAGAGACTTTACAAAAGAGTGGAATTAATCTACCAGAACCATATACTCAAACAAAAACAAATAAAACTGAATTATTAGCTTTCTATTCTTTTAAAGGTGGTGTAGGTAGAACCTTAAATTTGGTAGCCTATGTTTTGGCATTACTGGAGAGATCTAAGGAATTAAATCAACCAATAAATATCTTGGTTATTGATGCTGATTTAGAAGCACCAGGTTTGACCTATTGGAATGGTGTCAAGAATCCAGAAGTTTGTTTCCTGGACTTTTTAGAAGTTTATCATTATTCTCACCTACCCATAGAACAGACACTATCATTATTTGCTAAAAAACTGAAAAAAAATTTAAGTAGTCATATAAATGAAGACAGATCAAAAGTGTATTTTTTGCCTGCTTGTTTAAATGACCAGCAGTTGTTAGATAAACCAATCTTACCAGAACATTTAGTTAGGGGTGCTGGTGGAGTTTGGGAGTACAGTAATGCTATCAATCTTTTAGGTCAAGAGCTTGACATAAATTATGTATTTATTGATTTAAGAGCTGGACTAAGTGAGATATCTAGCCCAATAATCTTTGATCCTAGAGTTGAAAGGTTTATTGTTACCACCATTAGCGAACAGTCTATTCGTGGTACTAATCTAGTTTTACAACAAATCGGTAAAGTAGCACCATCACAATCGGATATACAACATGAGAAATATTATGATCCATGGTTATTGATTAATATGTTGAAGCAGGAAGTTATAGATTCACCCCGTTATAAAAATGCCGTGGATGGATTTTACCAAAATTATATTCAACCGGAAGATACAGAAGATGTTTATAGCAAAAGGTTGGAAATTATTGAGGCTTTCTTTGCAGAAGAACTACTCTATGTTAATAGTTGGGAAGAAGCTCGATCAAGACTATCAGCGACTACATTAATGAAGAATGCTAGAAAATGGGCAGAAACAAAGTTGATAACTGCTGATAATGCTAATAATCAAGAGGTTTTATCTGAAGATTTGTTCAATAAAAAGTTAGATGATTTGAAAAAAATCAGAGACTTATGTGAGAAATATCGATATGCAGAAACTGGCAAAGGAGAAAATTTATTGATTATAGAACCTCTACGAAATTTGGCAACTGACTTCTCGGATAAATTACCGAATGTTTTATGTATTGGTGCTAAAGGATCGGGAAAGACTTTTAATTATATACATCTATCACGGCTTAGGAATTGGGAAAGTTTTTTACATCGTGTAGATGGTAGTCAAAATCATGAAGAACCGAGAAACAAAACTTATATATTTCCTTTGCTTCAAAGTCAGTATGTTGAACCTGATGCTCAAAATATTATTGACGAGGCCAGGAAGGAAGTTCGATCAGCTTTGAAAACTACGTTAGAATTTAGCCACTCAAACTACACTGATGAAATTCAAAGGTCCCTAGAAGAAAACTGGAATGAATCAAAGTGGACAGAATTTTGGATTAGTAAGATTATTGCCAAGTCAATTGATATTAATTTGGATAGTGGTCATAATACTCTCATGGCCATAGACCGAGAATTAAAAGAAAGAAAATTAAATATTGTATTTCTTTTCGATGGTTTGGAAAATATTTTTCCAGATATTTATACCGATACTCAACAAAGGAAAGCTCTAAAAGCTTTAATTGATGACATACCCACAAAGATTTCAGAAATTAGAAAAGCAAATATAGGGGTCATTATATTCTTGCGCCGGGACTTTCTCAAGCATACTATTACTCAAAATTTAGCACAGTTTGAAAATCGCTATTCTTCCTATGATTTATCTTGGGATAGAGATTCATTTCTCCGTCTGGTCTATTGGATTTGTAGCGAATCTGGAGTCATAAATGCAGACAAAAACAGGATTTATGATTTAAGTACAGAAGATTTAAAGGGAGAATTACAAAAATTATGGGGACAGAAGTTAGGTTCTGATAAATCAAAGGAGGCCAATACAGCTTCCTGGATATTTGCTGCGTTAACTGATTTTAAGGGTAATCTGCAAGCTAGAGATATAATTCGCTTTTTATATTTTGCCACCGGTCGTACATTGGATACCTCAAAGGAAACCTCAAAAAAATGGTTTTCTACCCGATTGCTACCACCCCAAGCAATTCGTCAAGCACTTCGACCTTGTAGTCAGCAGAAAGTCGAAGAAGTGAAGGAAGAATATCCCCGGTTCAAAACCTGGGTAGACACAAAACTATCTTCATTAACAGAAAGGAAAATTCCTTTTGATGTGCAAGACTTAAAAGCTGACCAGGATACTATCAGAGTATTGGAAGAAATAGGTGTAATTTATGAAGATAAGGATAAGGATGAAATTGCCAGATTTTATATTCCAGAAATATTCCGCGAGGGTTTAGGTTTTTCAGGGACAACGGGACGACCCCGCACTTTAGCTTTAAAGCAAAAAATCTTTGGTAAAGGTAACTAACCAATCTTTTACCCGACGGGTAGCATAACAATCATCCTCATTGTAAACCTGAATCATTTTTAAAAACTCCCGATCGCCTGTTTCTAACCATTGATCATACCAATAAATACATTTGGCACCATTTGCTTTGGGATCTCGCCATGTAAATCCTAACCAATTGGCGATCGCCTTGAGTGCATAACTTTCTATTGGCAAGGCCACGGTTTCAATTAATAGTTCATAAATATCCACAAACCGAGTGAGAATCATCCTAGTTATAGAATCAGGTGTGCCATAAAGTTTCCCCAATTTATTTACTGTTTCTACTTCATAATTACAAAAGTGATAAATAGGAGAGTGGGGATATTGGCAAACTAGATCCACAAATTGCTGCCAAATTAATTCCTCTTCTTCGGGTTTTGTGGCTAAAAATGAATAAAAGGTTTCTTGCTTATTTTCTATATCAACTACTAAAACCCCTAATAAATAATTCAAATTTAAATCCGGTTGAGCTTCAATATCAAAATACAGCTCAATGCCCACATTAGATATTAGATTTCCTCTTACCACTGTTTCGGGTAACATTAAAGCGGTTTGTCTTAATGCGGACTGGGCCTGTACTACTAACTTCCACGCTATCTTAGAATCAAACCCAGTTACATTTTCTAAACTACTAGGTTGGGTTTTTGCAAGCAAATCTAAACTATTAATAGCTTTACTTCGTAAATAATTATAACGAACTGGTGTCACTCCCGGTAATAGGGAAAGATGCTGCTGCTCTCGAGCAATACTATAACACTGGTTATACCAGTGACAAAGATTACATTTTTGCCTAGCTATAAATACTTCAGGTGCTTCTGGTGAACTCATTACTTGAACATAGTCCGCCAAAATATCTAACATTTGTGGTCTCCACTTATACAAATCCACCGCATAAGTTGTTTCCTTGCTGCGTAACACCAACCAACATTCTGCTAGCATTACCTCCTGTAAAGCTCCCGCAATTTCCGCGTGAAAAGCAGCTACCACTTGATATTCTTGTTTAGGACGTTTACCTAGTTGAATATCCACGGGTACATACAACCAATCTCCCAAACTAGATTTCCCTGGTTGTTTAACCAGTAGATCCGGACAACTGAGTAAGGTATACTTATCCTCGTAAGTTGCTAACAACACTCCTCGGTAAATCATATTAACCCCCTGCTGCATTAACTTAATAGTTGCTGCTGCTCCCATTTCCCAGTTCCGAGGGGGATAGTCAGGTTGATTGTAGGTCAAGTGTTCTAACACGTTTGACCTGTGTGTAATCTTGTCTTGCTGCATTTTTACCAACAGCTCATGGGGAGTATCACGTTGCTGATAATCGCCGTGAACATCTAAGAAAGATCTTCGTTTACACCGTTGATATTGAAGGAGAAGTTCAGCATTAATGATCATTAAATTAAAATTAGACTTAAATTAACTTTTTCCCTAACCTTTCCTAGAACCGTTTTAACGGGTACTTTTATGTTGCATCACCATCGCCAAAAGTTTCCAGCTCTCACAAACAAGATTTACTTCAATTATGGGGGACAAGGACCAATGCCTCAAAGCGCAATAGATGCTGTCACCCGCACCCAAGAATATATCCAGGAAATGGGACCTTTTGGAGCTGAGGTTTATAGCTGGATATCACCTCAAATGCAGTCTACCAGAGAAGCGATCGCCTCTATTTTAGGAGTAACAAAAGATACTATTACTCTCACAGGGAATGTCACGGTTGGCTGTAACATTAGTATGTGGGGAATCAATTGGCAAGTGGGAGACCACTTACTAATTTCCGACTGTGAGCACCCGGGAGTAATTGGGACTGCTAAAGAAATTAGTCGGAGATTTGGGGTAGAAGTTTCCACCTTTCCCCTAATGAAGACCTTGAACTTGGGAGACCCTGTTAGTGTTATTGCCGAAAATCTAAGACCTTCCACCAGACTAGTGGTTTTAAGTCATGTTTTATGGAATACTGGTCAAGTTTTACCTCTTGACAAAATAGTCAAGTTGTGTAAGGAACCCAGTAGGGGAAATAATTGCTTGTTGTTGGTGGATGGAGCCCAGTCTGTGGGAGTTCTCCCTTTAAATAATCTAACAAATTTAACAGAACTGGGGGTAGATTTCTATGCTTTTACTGGACATAAATGGTTATGCGGTCCTGCAGGTGTGGGAGGTTTGTATGTCCATCCCCAAGCTAGGGAACAATTACATCCGACTTTTATTGGTTTAGATGGAGTAATTACCAATTCACAAGCACAACCCATAGGTTGGCAACCGGATGGTAGAAGATATGAAGTTTCCACCCTGTCAGTACCATTGTATAGTGGTTTAAGAGAGGCGATCGCCACACATAATGAATGGGGAACAGGAGAAGAAAGGTATGAACAAATTTGTCATAAAAGCGCCTATCTATGGCAAAAACTAACAGAATTACCTCACATCAAATGCTTAAAAGATTCCCCACCTGCAAGTGGTTTAGTTTCCTTTCAAATGACCAATAATCAGCCTAGTAGCAAATTAGTCCAATATCTGGAATCTTCCTTCCCAGGGGCAAAAATTCTGACCCGGACAATTGCTAACCCCAACTGCATTCGGGTGAGTATTCATTACTTGACCTTAGAATCAGAAATGGATGAATTAATAGTAGCCATCCAAAAGTTTACACAAGCATAAACTAACTAATATGAAAAGACCAATTGTATATATAAGTATTACTAATCATGGATTTGGTCATGCTACTCGTAGTGCATCAATCGGAGCAACAATTCAAAAATTGTGTCCTGATGTGCTCCTAATTCTAGCTACGAATGCACCCAGATGGTTGTTAGAGTCCTATATTTCGGGAGATTTTATCTGGAGACAAGTAGCATTTGATGTAGGTGTGATTCAAGCTGACAGTTTAACAATGGATAAAACAGCAACCTTAGAAAAGCTGAGGGAAATTAAAAAGCAGCAAAACTCACTAATTGCCAGGGAAGTGAATTTTCTGAGGCAAAATCGGGTTGATTTAATATTAGCAGATGTTCCCTTTCTAGCAGCGGGATTTGCTAAAGCGGCGAATATTCCCTGTTGGATGATTAGTAACTTTGGCTGGGACTTTATTTATGAAGACTGGGGGGGAGAATTCACGGAAATTGCTCACTGGATTAGAGATTGGTATCATGAGAGTAACTTATTGTGGCGATTGCCATTTCATGAACCAATGTCAGCTTTTCCCCAGGTGATAGATATAGGTTTAACTGGGGGGTCTCCCAAATTCAGTCCAGAAGAAATACGCAGCTATTGGGGAATAAACACCCCACCAGAAAAAACCATTTTATTAACATTTGGAGGTTTAGGTATACAAGCTATACCATATCACAACATTAGTAAATTTCCCGATTGGCAATTTATCACTGCTGACGCTAAAGCACCGGATCTACCCAACTTAATTAAAACGAGCAATAGCCAATATCGTCCTGTGGATTTCATGCCAATTTGTGGTAAGGTAGTGTCTAAACCGGGATATAGTACCTTTGCTGAATCCATACTTTCAGGAGTACCCATTGTCACCATACCTCGTGATGAATTTGCTGAAGGGGTCTTTTTATTAGAGGGAATTGAAAATTATCATCACCATCAAATTATTGCACCCCCAGAATTGTTTGGTGCACACTGGGATTTTCTGTATGAATCACCTCAACCACCGAAACAATCACAACCCATAGACAAGAATGGTAATGAGACCCTGGCCAAAGCAGTAGTCAATTATTTGCAAGAGAGCAGTCTATGACACATTATCAAAAGTTGCTAAGAATACCTACCACAGGTAAATCATTTCAGAATATCACAGCTAAGGTAGCATCCCTAGTGACTGAATCCGGGGTGAAAACTGGACTTTGTACCTTATTTTTGAGACACACCTCAGCAAGTCTAATTATTCAAGAAAATGCCGATCCTGATGTGTTGACAGATCTGGCAAATTTCATGTCGAAACTAGTCCCGGAAGGTAAATACTACATACATGATGCGGAAGGACCAGATGATATGCCAGGACACATAAGAACAGTCTTAACTCGTACTAGTGAAAGTATTCCCATTAACAATGGGAATTTAGTTTTGGGCACATGGCAAGCTATTTACATTTGGGAACACCGTCAGTATAATCATAATAGGGAGTTAGTGGTTCACATTTCCGGTTAAAGCTAAGTAGGGAGGCACAATTATTTGTAGGATGGGTCGAGTAACGAGACCCATGGGGGTGTTGGGTTTCATGCTTCAACCCAACCTACGTTGATCTTATATTTAATTCCACTCACCTACTTATATCAACCTCAACCTAATAGATGAAAATTGCGGATTTAATTACCTGGTTTGAAGAATGGGCAAATCCAGCTTGGAGCGAAAGTTGGGACAATTGTGGTTGGCAAATCCAACCAGGAATTTTAGAACAAAAGGCACGAGTATTAGTCTGTTTGACCCCTACCTTGGCAGTAATAAAAGAAGCGATCGCCTTAAAAGCGAACTTGGTATTTGCCCATCATCCGCTGATTTTTCATCCACTCAAATCCATACAGGTTGGGGAACCAGTAGGAGAAATCCTCAAGCTGGCTTTTACCCACAATATAGGTATATATAGTGCCCATACAAACTTTGATCAAGTAGGGGATGGAACGGCGGATGTTTTAAGTAAGATTTTAGATTTAAAAGAGGTGTTACCCATAGTCCCTACACAATTAGGTTTAGGCTATGGTAGAGTAGGCAAATTAGATCCAGCTATAAAACTAGAAGAACTACTGAAAATAATTCAAGCCAAACTAAAACCACCAAGACTAATTTTTTCACCCCATGGTAATCTTGGGGAAGAAATATGGAGAGTAGCAGTTTTGGGGGGATCCGGAGCTGGATTTATTTCCGCAGTAGTAAAAACAAAAGCTCAAGTCTATTTAACTGCTGACTGTAAGTTCCATCAGTTTCAAGAGAGTAGAGATCAGGGGTTAATTTTAATTGATGCTGGTCATTATGCAACAGAGCGTCCAGCTTGTGATTATTTAGTGAAGAAATTAAAATCCTTGAATTTGGAATGGGTGAAGTTAAGCGATGAAGATGAAGATTTTCGGCAGTTTTGGAATTGACCAGTCAAATAGATTTCTTTTCTATCAGTGGGTCAGTGGAATTAAATATAAGATGAACGTAGGTTGGGTTGAAGTATGAAACCCAACACCCGCATGGGTTACCCTAACCCATCCTACAAATAATTGTGCCTCCCCACTTAAACCCTTTTTTATAAACTCTTTTTTATAAACCATTGTGTTAGCACCATGAATCAAACCGCCATTAATCTAATAGCCATCTGTGTTTTTTTGATGACCCTGTCTACCCTATTAGGTCCACTAATCCACCTGTCACCCACCATTCCTGCACTAACCATATTAGGATTCCTAGGAATTGCCACCCTAGATAATTTTGGATTTGAGGGAAGGGGAGGAACCATATTTTTAGATTGGTTAGCGAGATTTTCCCCCACCTATCAAGAGCGAATTATCTATCATGAAGCGGGACACTTTTTAGTCGCCCATCTATCAGGAATCACTGTTACAGGATACACCCTAAGCGCATGGGAAGCATGGAAAATTGGACAACCAGGACAAGGAGGGATAATTTTAGGAGACGATGAGATTGCTCCCCAATTAGAGCGAGGAAAAATAGGAGTTTCTATGGTGGAAAAATATTGTACTATCTGGATGGCCGGGATAGCAGCAGAACTGTTGGTTTTTAAATCCGCAGAAGGTGGTGGTGATGATAAAGCCAAATTAAATCAATTTTTGACAGTCCTAGGTTTTCAAGAAACACTTTTTGAACAGAAACAAAGATTTCATTTATTACAAGCGAAAAACTTGCTGGAACAAAATTGGCAGACCTACCAAAATCTAGTTCAAGCTATGAGAAATAGATTGGATGTGGAAGAGTGCAAAAAATTGATTGCTTGAGCACCACTAACCAATCAAATAAGATTAACATAGGATA
The DNA here is from genome assembly GCF_003367075.2 of Cylindrospermopsis raciborskii Cr2010. Taxonomy (NCBI): domain Bacteria; kingdom Bacillati; phylum Cyanobacteriota; class Cyanophyceae; order Nostocales; family Aphanizomenonaceae; genus Cylindrospermopsis; species Cylindrospermopsis raciborskii. The sequence goes on along the minus strand of NZ_CP065936.1, from coordinate 1,174,500 downwards.
AGTAGGGAGGCACAATTATTTATAGGACGGGTCGAGTAACGAGACCCGTGCGGGTGTTGGGTTTCATACTTCAACCCAACCTACGTTAATCTTATATTTAATTCCACCCACCCACTTAGTCATATTGGCCCCATCAACTGAAATAGATTTTATCAAACCTCATGTCATCAAAGTATCTTAGCGGTAACCATATTCGTCAACTATTCCTTGACTTTTACACCCAAAGACAACACCAACCCCTCCCCAGCGCTTCCCTAGTACCAGAAGATCCCACAGTGCTGCTGACAATTGCGGGTATGTTGCCGTTTAAACCCATATTCTTAGGACAGCGCGCAGCAGAATTTAAACGAGCTACTACATCGCAAAAATGTATTCGTACTAATGACATTGAAAATGTGGGAAGGACAAAACGCCATCACACATTTTTTGAAATGTTAGGCAATTTTAGTTTTGGTGACTATTTCAAAGAACAAGCAATTGCTTGGGGGTGGGAAATATCCACACAGGTTTTTGAACTCCCTCCAGAAAGATTAGTAGTTAGTGTATTTGAAGATGACGACGAGGCCTTTAATATTTGGAAACAACAAGTAGGTGTCCCAGAAAAACGCATTAAGCGGATGGGTGCTGACGATAACTTTTGGGTTTCTGGTCCGACAGGTCCTTGTGGTCCTTGTTCAGAAATTTATTATGATTTTCACCCAGAATTGGGAGATGATCACATTGATTTAGAAGACGACAGTAGATTTATCGAGTTTTATAACTTGGTATTTATGCAATATAATCGGGATGTTTCCGGTAACCTCACACCCTTGCAAAATAAAAATATTGATACTGGCATGGGTTTGGAGAGAATGGCACAAATTCTCCAAAAAGTTCCCAATAATTATGAAACAGATCTGATTTTTCCCATTATTGAAACTGCGGCGAAAATCGCCAAAATTAACTATCATGACAGTGACGAAAATACCAAAGTTTCCCTAAAAGTTATTGGTGACCATGTGCGGGCTGTAGTACACATGATTGCCGATGACATTCGTGCATCCAATGTTGGTAGGGGGTACATTTTACGTCGCTTGATTCGTCGCGTTGTCAGACATGGAAGATTAATAGGAATTCCTGGAGAATTTATCAATCAAGTTGCAGAAACGGCAATTTCCCTTTCCCAGTCTGTGTATCCCCATTTACGCCAAAGGGAAGCAGTGATTAAAGCTGAGCTACAACGGGAAGAAGGTAACTTTTTAAAAACTTTGGACAGGGGAGAAAAACTACTGGAGGAAATTATTCAAGAGGTAAAACAACAGGGTTTAACTGTCATTTCTGGGGAAAGTGCTTTTACCCTATATGATACCTACGGTTTCCCCTTAGAGCTAACCCAAGAAATTGCCCAAGAGCAAAATCTAAGCGTGGATGTTGAAGGGTTCAATACAGAAATGCACAAGCAAATAGAACGTGCCAAAGCTGCACACGAAACCATTGATTTAACAGTCCAGGGTTCCCTAGACAAACTAGCAGAACATATTCATTCTACTGAGTTTATTGGTTATGGACAATTAGCTACAACAGCCAAAATTGCCGTCTTGTTAGTGGAGGGTATTGCTCAAGCAACAGCACCAGTGGGAACTAACGTGCAAATTGTCCTGGATAAAACCCCATTTTATGCGGAATCTGGTGGACAAATTGGAGACCAAGGTTACATTTCCGGTGACGGACTTTTAATCAAAATTGAAGATGTCAAAAAAGAATCGGATTTCTTTATTCATTTTGGCAAAATAGAAAGGGGTACGGTGAAAGTGGGGGACAGTGTAACTGCTCAAGTTGACACTGGTAATCGTCGTCGCGCCCAAGCTAATCACACGGCAACTCATTTATTACAAGCTGCACTAAAGAAAGTTGTAGATGAAGGAATTTCTCAAGCAGGTTCCCTAGTTTCATTTGACAGATTGCGATTTGATTTTAACTGTCCTAGATCCTTAACTGAAGATGAGGTTCAACAGGTGGAGGATCTGGTAAATGCTTGGATTTCTCAAGCACATCCAGCTCAGGTAGAGATATTACCATTACCGGAAGCGAAAGCTAGAGGTGCGGTGGCCATGTTTGGGGAGAAATATGGTGACCAGGTGCGGGTAATAGATTTCCCTGGTGTTTCTATGGAGTTATGTGGAGGAACTCATGTGAATAACACTGGAGAAATTGGGGTTTTCAAAATTATTTCTCAAGTGGGAGTTTCTGCAGGAATCAGAAGAATAGAAGCAGTATCAGGTGCAGCAGTTTTGGACTATTTAAATGTCCGCGATAAGGTGGTCAAGGACCTAAGTGACCGATTTAAGGTCAAACCGGAAGAAATTCCCGATAGAATCACCATTTTACAAACTGAACTTCGCCACAATGAGAAGGTAATTCAAAATCTCAAGTCCCAGTTAGCTATAGTTAAATCTGACAGTTTACTACAAACCGCCCAGGTAGTAGGGGAACATAAAATTATTGTGGCACAAATGACCGATATTGATCCAGAATCCCTCAAGGATGCTGCTGAAAGACTATTGCAAAAAATTCTCAATGGAGCAGTGGTTTTAGCTTCCATTCCCGAACCTGGAAAGGTCAGTATAGTTGCTGCATTTAGTTCTGATGTTAATGAAAAAGGTTTGCAAGCTGGTAAGTTTGTTGGTAATATAGCAAAACTCTGTGGTGGGGGAGGTGGTGGAAAACCCAATCTTGCTCAAGCTGGAGGTAGGGATGCTAGTAAGTTACCACAAGCTTTAGAAAGTGCTAAAGATAATTTGTTAAGGGCCTTGAAATAGCTCAGGAATGCAGGCGATCGCATTTCCTATTGACCTGGTTGGATTGGGATCTTTATAAGGCGGTTAATAATTTGTGAGGGCGTATGATGAAGGATTTACCAATTGTCTCTAGACCTTTAAATTTTAATCAAAGATACCCATGTCCATCCTGTCGCGTTGGTAAAATTGAGACCATGCCTTTAATGGAAGCAATGTTTTGTGACTTTTGTCAAGAAATTTTTACGGTCAACTTACAATCACAGCAGGTCAAGATGCCTTCCCGACAACCTCCCCTAATATGGCATTGGAATGGTTATAATTGGAGTCAAGGACAAATAGAAGGTATGGAGTTGGGGTGGGGTTATGCTGTAGCTGGGATAGCTTTTGTCATGGTTCCTACATTCTTGATTGGTATAAGTGCTTATTATTTGCCCTCAAGTCCCATGCTGTTTTGGATACCTTATATTTGGACCTTGTTGACCTTTGTGCTACATCTAGCCATTGTGATCTGGGTATTTATAGAAATTTATCAGATCCCTTTAGCAGCATATTGGCGGGCTGTGGCACGCTGGGTAAGCTCTGGTGAGTAGCGTACTCCTATAGATTTAGCAAGATACTCCAGAAAGTTGATTTGTCATAGAACTGGGAATAAATTAGTTGAGTACGTTGTTAAGCACAGCAATTTTGGAGGTTTGGCTAGGGTCCAAACCTTTTTTTTGCTTTATGGTAGTATAGGAGTTGTATTAAGTAGTCGTGCAAAATAAACCATAAAACTATGAACTATAACCATGAGCAATATTCAAGACTACGATCCCAGTGGTATATCACAAATCAATGGTAATCTGTTAGGGTTACCAGACACTTATGATTCTGCTAATTTAATAATCTTCCCCGTTCCCTGGGAAGTAACCGTTTCATATCGGACTGGAACTGGGAATGGACCACAGCGGATTTTGGATGGTTCCTACCAAATAGATTTATTTGACCTTGATAACCCTGACGGTTGGAAACAAGGGATTTTTCTCATGGAAATCTCCCAAGATATTCTAGATAAAAATCATTATTATCGTCAACAAGCTGCCAAAATTATTCAAAGACAAGCAGAGGGTAAAGCTCTAAAAGCAGAGCCAGACTTAACCGGTATACTAGCGGAAGTAAACCAAGCAGGGAGAGACTTGAACAAGTGGTTATTTGACCAGTGTCAACAGACAATCTCCCAGGGGAAAAAAGTAGGGGTTATTGGTGGTGACCACAGTTCACCCTTGGGTTATTTACAAGCTCTAGGGAGTCAATACTCTGATTTTGGTATTTTACATATAGATGCACATGCAGATCTAAGACCTGCTTATGAAGGATTTGAATTTTCCCATGGGTCAATTATGTTCAATGCACTGGGAATACCCCAGATATCCAAATTAGTCCAGGTTGGTTTACGGGATATTTGTATTGACGAAGTAGAAATTATCAAAGGTTCAAATAATCGCATTGTGGCTTATTATGACCCAATCATTAAACAGCAGCAATATGCTGGTAAAACCTGGAATGACCTATGTGAAGAAATAGTGGCTAATTTACCCCACCATGTTTACATCAGCTTTGATGTTGATGGTTTAGATCCCAAACTTTGTCCTCACACTGGAACCCCCGTACCTGGTGGATTGGAATTGGAGCAAGCTTATGGTTTATTCAGGAAAGTGGTCAAAACTGGTAGAAAGATTATTGGTTTTGATGTGTGTGAGGTTGGTGACGGGGAGTGGGATGGTAACGTAGGTGCGAGAATTGTTTATAAGTTAGCGAATTTATTACACTTAACCTATACTGATTGTGGTTAAATACCCTAGATAGCCATAATTTATAATTGATTTACCATGTTAGAACTATTCAACACCATTAATCCCTGGTTAGCAGGTGGAGCATTAAACGCTGCTTTACTGACATTGGTTGATAGGATCCCCAATAAACTATTGACCCCCGCGGGTATTCGTCATGCTTGGTTATTGGGTGTGATCATCTGGGGAACATTAGGATGGCCAGGATATTTAGTAGTGGGATTTTATTTTATTGTTGGTTCGGGAGTGACTCGCATTGGGATTAAACAGAAACAAGTTCAGGGAATTGCGGAAAAACGCTCTGGTGCTCGAGGTCCAGAAAACGTTTGGGGGTCTGCTTTAATTGGAGCTTTATGTTCCCTGGGAGTATTATTACTACCCGCTTGGAGTTATTTGCTATGCTTAGGTTATGTAGCCAGTTTTAGCACCAAATTATCTGATACAACTGCTAGTGAAATAGGTAAAGCATACGGAAAACGTACATTTTTAATCACTACCCTACAACCAGTACCCAGAGGTACAGAAGGTGCAATTAGCTTAGAAGGAACTCTAGCTGGTATGGTCGGTTCAATTTTAGTGGCCATTGTGGGATGGAGTGTAAATTTAATAGATATGCCAGGAATTTTTTGGTGTGCGATCGCCTCATTTATTGCGACTAATTTAGAAAGTGTAATTGGTGCAACATTGCAATCTAAATATACGTGGCTAACTAATGAAGTGGTGAATATTTTCAATACATTAATAGGGGCAATTGTGGCAATGATATTAGCAGTAGTTTTTCAAAGAGTATTAATTTAATCAGTTTGAAATAAATACAAAGAGGAAGATGTAAGAGAGCGGGGAGAGATAAGAAATTTTCTTGATTACTAATTTATAAAATCTTTATCATAATGAACCTTATTTTCCCCAATAGTTATCTATTATTTAAAGAAAAGACCCAGCTATAGATTGGTCACATTTTCATCATATTAATTTTATGGAATCCTCATCATTTTTTACAATCAATGACGAACAAATTGAACTTTCTCAGGTAGTTAATTATTTACAAGTTTCTGGTAGACTCAATCAGTTTATTAATGATGTAGTGAGGCAATATATACTAGAAAAAGAGATAAAAAATAGAAATGATGTAGATATTAGCACAGCATTAATCGAGCAAGCAATAATTGATTTTAGGTTAAAAAATCAACTGACAGACCAAGAGCAGTTTCAAAATTGGTTAACCAACAATGGTACGGATTATGGAACATTTTATGAATCCGTGAGTTTTAGTTTCAAACTAGAAAAACTCAAGGTAGTAATTACCGAGCCAAAAATACCGGAATATTTTATAGAAAGGAAGATTTATTTAGATCGGGTTGTGCTTTCTCGAATTATGGTGAGTACGCGAGAATTAGCGGAGGAGTTGCACACACAGATACAAGAAGGAGGTAGTTTTGAACAACTGGCAAAAGAATATTCTTTAGCAGATGAAAAAACCTTTAATGGTATGATGGGTCCTATTAGTCGTGGTAGTTTACCAGATATACTGCGTGCTTCCGTAGATGGAGCGAATATGGGAGAATTGATTGGACCTATAGAAATAGAGGGTACTTTTAACCTATTCAGACTGGAGAATATCTTATTATCTTCCCTAGAAAACGTGCAATTAAAACAATCATTACAGAATGAGCTATTTGAAAAATGGTTGGGAGAGAAGATTCAAAATGTAACCGTAAAATTACAAGTCAGTTAAGAGATTTATTAAGTATCCGTCAATTCTAGGAAATAATTCGGAATGATTGAGAATATTTGTGAATATTCTCAATTATAAAACCAAACATCAAACTTGAAAAATTGTCAGACTAAATGTGTTAGATGCTATAGAGTGGAAAAAATTGCCTTTTTGTTGGTTAAACGCTGATCAGCAAACAGAATTAAAATGTAAATCGGAAATTCGTCAATACCAAATGGGCGAAAAAATTTGGTCACAAGAAACAGGGAGATATCAGTTTTTTATTATTAGTGGTAAAGTGCGATTGCGGGACGAGATGAATAAACCCGTGGTCACTTTAGGGGATGGAGACTGGTTTGGCAACTTGCAGCCAGTTTTTAAAAACTGTAAAGCAGTAGCTGCTAGTAGAGAAGTAAAAATTATTTATTGGGAGACATCCTTATGGAAAGAGTTCAACCACCCCCAAATCGATCAATTTTGGTCTGATCAGGAAGAACAAAACCAACCCACCTTAATTGAGTCTTCAAATCTGAGCACATCAACCACTAAGTCCACCATCGCTAACTATCCTTTTATAGCCAGTGGTAACACTGCATCCGCTTGTCTAACAATGGTGATGCAATATTTAAACAATCCCGTAGCTATAGACTGGGTGCAACGTCAACTAGGAGGAGAAACCCCCAAAAATTTAATAGAAACTGGGGGAAAAATCGGTTTAATAGTCCGGAAAATTCAAGTAAGCTGGAATGATTTAAAACAATTAACTTTCCCCGCTCTCTTACAGTGGAAATCCTCCCATACCTGGGTAGTAGTTTATGGAATCAAAGGTGAAGACTTAATTATTGCTAACCCCCTGAGTGTTGAATGTGAATGTTTAACACAATCTGTAGTGGAATCATCCTGGGATGGTATATTATGGCAAACTGAATTAATTACTGAACAGGAAAAATTCAATCTCTCCTGGTTCGCACCCGCAATTTGGAAATACCGTAAGTTATTGAGTGAGGTCTTATTAGCATCCCTTACTTTACAATTATTGGGTTTAACAACACCATTGATTACCCAGGTAATTATTGATAAAGTTATGGTACAGGAGAGTTTAGCAACTCTCGATGTCATGGCGATCGCTCTATTATTGGTTAGTGTTTTTGAATCGGTTTTAGGAATTTTAAGGGTCTTCATTTTCACCCATACAGCAAGAAGGTTAGATTTAAGTTTATCTGCTCAACTTTTTCGCCATTTAATGCGTCTACCCTTGGCATATTTTGAAGCTCGTCGAGTGGGAGATACGGTTGCTAGGGTTCAAGAATTAGAACAGATTCGACAGTTTTTAACTGGTACAGCTTTAACGGTAATTCTGGATAGTATTTTTGCCATAGTATATTTGGCATTGATGTGCTACTATAACATAACTCTTACTTTTGTATCCCTAGCAGTTTTACCACTATTTGCAGCTTTAACAATTATTTCCACCCCCATTTTAAGAAATTGGTTAAATCAGACTTTTAACCGTAGTGCGGATAGTCAGGCATTTTTGGTAGAGACAATTACAGCTATTCATTCTGTAAAAGCACATGCAGCAGAACCAGTAGCTAGGGAAAGATGGGAAGGACTATTTGCTAAGTTTATCCGTACCGGATTTAAAGCTTCTACAACTTCCAATATCAGTAGCAATATTGGCAATTTTTTCACTAATTTTTCTAACTTATTAATACTTTGGGTGGGAGCGAGATTAGTGATTGACCACCAAATCACTGTAGGTCAATTAATTGCTTTTCAAATGTTATCAGCAAGAGTAACAGGACCTTTATTACGATTGGTGCAACTATGGCAAAATCTCCAACAGGTTTTACTATCTGTAGATAGAATTGGCGATATTCTTAATGCTGCACCAGAAGCGGAAATGGGAACGGGATTAGTTCTACCACCACTAAAAGGAGAAGTTAGTTTTCAACAGGTTTTTTTCCGTTACAGTCCCCACACCGAACCGGTGTTAAAGGGAATTTCTTTCCAAGTCCAACCAGGTCAGTTTATAGGGATTGTGGGACGTAGTGGTTCTGGTAAAAGTACCCTATCTAAACTTCTACAAAGACTATATCAAATTGAATCGGGACGTATTTTAATAGATGGCTTTGATCTCAAAAGTTGTGACCTAGCATCTTTAAGAGGACAGATTGCAGTGGTGTTACAAGAGGACTTTTTATTTAATGGATCAATTTTAGAAAACATTAGTTTAGGTAATCCAGATATTACAGCTAAACAGGTAGTAGAGGCGGCTAAATTAGCAGTTGCACACGATTTTATCAGTCAATTACCATTTGGTTATGAAACTAATGTGGGTGAAAGGGGTACAGCTTTATCTGGTGGACAAAGACAAAGAATAGCCCTAGCTAGAATGTTTCTTTCTCCTGCGCCAATTCTAATCCTAGACGAAGCAACTAGCGCTTTAGATAGTGAAACTGAACAGCAGGTTTTATCCAATTTACAAAAAATTTCCGCTCACCGCACGGTGTTTTTAATTGCCCATAGATTTGCTCCTTTAAAGCGTGCAGATCTAATTTTGGTTATGGAAAAGGGGATTATCGCAGAACAAGGCAATCACCCAAGTTTACTACAACAAAAAGGTCTATACTGGTCACTCTATCAAAGACAGCAAATGAGTGTTTAATTTTGGAAAAATCAGGAACAATATTTCATTTGTGGATTAAAACACAACAAATATGATGCATAACTCAAAAAATGTGGTAATTATAATGAAAAGAGCGATTGCGAAATGGGTCGAGGAACGAGACCCATCCTACAAATAATTGTGCCTCCCTACTTGCTGAGTAAAGATCCATAATTTTAAATCGGAAACCAATTCTCATTTAAAATTGTCTCCAGGTTAGTAATAGGTTCGACGGGGAAAGTGGTGAGCGGTAATTGCGATCGCCTGGCAGCAATTTCCCTTGCGTCTTGATAACATTCTATGAATATCTCTTTTAGATAGGTATTGAGGCTAGGACTCGCTTTTAATTCTCTTTTGATCTGTTTACGAAAGTTAGTGATTTCGGCTTGCCAATGCGCTAAATTTGTCGGTTTTTCTGACTCCCAGTAAGTGCTTTTCAACAGGTGTTCTATTAACAGGGTGAGCAAACTTTGCATGCGTCTTTTCTCCCGTCTGCTCAAATCCCGCACCTCATCGATTAAGTTATTCCAGTCAACGGAGTTAAAGTCACGACTCTCCAGTTGTTTTACAGTTTTGAGTATCCAGAGATGGTAATCACTGTCATATAAGGTGGGTTGCACCTGTGATGATTTGGTTTCCATTCTATTACCTTACTTATCCTGCGGTTAGTTTGGACTATTCCTAATTTTAAAGCACGCTGTTTGGTAAGTCACAGTTAAAAGATGCTTCTCGGTTAGGAGTAATTCTTTATATCCTGTGGGTCCGTTGGGTTTCGTATTAAACTCAACCCAACCTACGAGATCCTGGGTCTAGGACACAATAAAGGGCGATCGGGAGGGATCTGGCGAAGCACTGACATTTCATAAAATGTAGGTCGCTCTGTTTACCTAGAGATGATGTTGGATATGAAATTAACCTGGTAGCTAGTAACTACCAGGTTCTCAGGGAAAAACTCTAAGTCTCAAAATCTACAAAATACCCCAAAAATGTAGGAAGCCTTGACCAGAAAACAACTCAATTAAGGTTGCTGATACAAAACCAATCATGGCCAAGCGACCATTCCAGATCTCAGCTTGGGGAGTGAACCCCCAACGCCATGCATTGCGGTCTTCTGGTACGGAGCTAGTGGTTTTTGCTGCATTACTCATGGTTCGCACTCCAGTTTGAGTTTACTAAGTTTTATTGTCTTATGTAAACTAATATAACAAATATTTTCAAAAATGCAACATTCCCGTTTAACTATTTCTCTGGAAATGTTAATTAGGGAGGCACAATTATTTGTAGGATGGGTTTAACCCACGCGGGTGTTGGGTTTCATACTTCAACCCAACCTGCGTTGATCTTATATTTAATTCCACTTAACTTCCGGTTTCTAGGACTAAAACTACTGATGTAATTATTTCATCCCTAGTCATGGGGAGGATGTTCTCCCCCCTAGCGTCCCTATCTAGGATGGGTATGGATTCTATAGATGTTTTGATCACGCGATCTTTATTAGTAACCAGTGCTACTTCCTGACTGCTATTAGTCCTAGTTATGGCCACCAGGTTATCGGTTTTGTTATGGAACTTCAACATCTGTGTACCCAAATCACCTCGATTACCCGCTCTTAAACTACTACTAGATATTTTCTTGGCATATCCCTCCTGGGTCACTAACAATAAATTTTCTTCTTGTCCAATCGCGACACACCCTATAATTTGCTGACTTTTAAGAATACGGAGGGATTGTAAACCCATGGCGCCACGTCCCATAACTGGTAATTGGTCATCGTTAATGGCAAAACGTAAACAACGACCTCCCGAACTGGCTAAAATCAGATTGTGATTAGGATTAGTTAACTGGGCAAAACACAATTGGTCATCATCTTTTACTTTTAATATGGTTATTCCTCGCTTGCTAACATTGGTTAATTCTTCTAAGGAAAGCCGCTTAATTCTTCCTTGTTTGGTTACTATAACCATGTCATGAGTATCTTTGGTTTCCGGGAGAATAAAACGACCCAAAATCCCCTCCACATTGCCTTGAGCTGTGTTAGTGAGCAGGGTAATTAATGGTATTCCCCTGGGAGAACGGGGACTAATAGGGGAAATATCTCCCACTTTCGCAGGATAAACTTTGCCACTAGTATTGAGAATCAATAGATCTTGGTGGGTATTAGTTATTTCAGTTTGAATGAGAAAATCATTGTCTCCCATGATAGTTTCAGCTTTAGCTTTTTTGCTACCAGGAGCAAGACGACGTACGTAGCCACGGTGGGTAAATTCCAAAATGGCGGGTTCTGGTGGTTGTTCCTCCTGGGAAATTTTGGATTTTTCCTTTTCTCCCGGAGAGGATGGCTGATTATTGACTTTATCTGCTTTAACAGCTATCTGCCCAGGTATTAGTTTAGTTCTTCTGGTATCCCCATATTTACGTTTGAGAGTTCGTAAATCCTTTTTTAAGGATTTGAGTAACTCGCGTCGGTCTTCTAAGAGTCTGCGCAGGGAAGTAATCTGCTCATTGAGCTGATCAAATTCTTCCTGTAAATTTTGCCGTTCTAAACTGGTTAAACGACGTAATGGCATAGCCAAAATAGCATCAGCTTGAGTTTCCGTCAGATCCAATTGCTGACAAAGGACCATTTTGGCTGTACTACCATCAGGGGACTGTCGTAGGATTGTAATTACCTCATCCACAGCAAAAAGAGCTTTCAATAAACCAGCGACTATACTTGCTCGGTTTTCAGCTTTGCCCAACTCATAACTGTAACGACGGTTAAGAGTGTCTTCCCGAAAACGCAGGAACTCCTGTAACATTTGTCGCAGGCTTAACTGACGGGGTTGTCCTTCTACTAAAGCTAGCAGAATGGCTCCAAAGGTAGTTTGTAATGCCGTTTGGTGATACAGCTGCCCAATTACCTCCTCCGGGTTAGCATCCCGTTTGAGTTCAATTACTACCCGCATTCCCTGGCGATCGCTCTCATCACGCAAATCCGAAATTCCGTGTAAGCGACCTTGATTAACTAGATCAGCTACCTTTTCAATCCAACCTGCTTTATTGACCTGATAGGGTAATTCGGTGACGATAATTGCCGTGCGACGCCTTCCACCTCGGGTGGAGACAATATCTTCTAGAGAAACGACACCACGTAAGATAATGCCACCTTTACCCGTATTGTATGCTTCCTTGATTCCCCCACTACCAACAATTTGTCCACCGGTGGGAAAATCCGGACCTGGAATTAATTCCAGTAGTTTTTCCTCCGTTAGGTCAGGATGGTCAATTAAAGCGATTAAACCATCGACTATTTCCCCTAAATTATGGGGAGGAATATTAGTGGCCATTCCCACAGCAATCCCAGCACAACCATTGATTAACAAAAATGGCAACTGAGCTGGTAAAACCGTGGGTTCCTGCTGGGAATTGTCAAAGTTACCCACGAATTCTACTGTTTCTTCGCCAATTTCCCGGAGCATTGCTTCATGACCAATTGGTGCCAAGCGGGTTTCCGTATACCGCATTGCTGCTGGTGGATCATTATCCACACTGCCAAAATTACCATGTCCCCCCAATAGAGGATAACGACTGGAAAAATCCTGTACTAATCTCACTAGAGCGTCATATACAGCTTGGTCGCCATGGGGATGGTATTTACCCAACACATCACCAACTACGCGGGCACATTTTCGATAGGGTCTATCTGGTGTTAAACCCAATTCGTGCATGGCATATAAAATTCGTCTATGTACTGGCTTTAGTCCGTCCCGTACGTCTGGTAATGCTCGCCCTACAATCACACTCATGGCATATTCTAAATAAGACCTTTGCATTTCTGTGTGTAGGGCCGTAGAAACTACCTGTCCCGTATTGAGAAGGTTTAACTGTTCTGCCATGAGTTCTTCCCTGAATTCTAGCTATATAAAACTCGTTGTAATTGAACACTTTAACAACTGCTGCACCACTGAAATATATGGGAGATGGGATCTCCTAACTAATTTTTACAGTTCTTTTGCAAAAAGAACTCTCATATTGTCCCTGATATTGATTCCACTCCCTAGATTATTGATTATTAGGCTGAAATCCATAGCTGCTGCTGTTTTATGGTTAAAACTTAGGAAATTCAAACTAATGTAAATTATTTTCATTAATACATATCCTTATGAATTTATCTACAGTCTTTGGTTATTTTACCTCACCTACCTAAACCTACCTAATTGGATGGAATTTTTCATGAAGACAGTTTTGATTGTGGAAGATGACCTGATTAATGCTCGTGTCTTTGCCAAGATTTTAACCAAACGTGCTGGTTTAGCGGTAAAACACACGGAAAATGTGGCAGAAGTTATCACCATCGCCCAATCAGGGGGAGCTGATTTGATTTTAATGGATGTTTCTCTGTCACATAGTCTTTATCAAGGTGAGTCTGTGGATGGAATCAAAATTACACAACTGTTAAAATCTCACCCCCAAACAGCAAGACTACCTGTAATTCTTGTCACCGCTCACGCTATGGAGGGCGATCGCGAGAATTTTCTCAAACAAAGTGGTGCTGATGACTATATTTCTAAGCCAGTTGTTGATCACCAGCAATTTATTGCTCAAGTTATGAATCTCCTCAATGGTAACCGGGAATCGTCTTGATCCATTGCTACTGATTGTCTGTTGGGCTAGGTGTCTCTTCTTTCGGTTCTAGAGCTGATCTAATCTCAGGTAGTTCTAAAAACTTTTTAGCATCTAACAGTAACTTTGTTCCCCAGAGATTTTCTTTGAGAAAGTCAAGATCCGCATACCTTTGATCTATTTTTAGGGCCTGTTCTCCCTTGGTTAACCCCTGTTGACTTTCACCCCGGGTGTAAAGAGCTACTGCTAACGCTAAGAGAGCTTCCGCTGCTCTCTGGTCTATGGCAATTGCTTTTTCCCATTCTTTAATGGCACCCTTTACGTCTCCCTGTTCGTATTTAATTAGACCAATGTTATTAATTGCTGGCCAGAACTTCTTGTCTTGATTAGCAGCTTGGTTAAGTTGGGCGATCGCTTCTGGTAATCTACCCAACATGTAATAGGTATTACCCAAATTAAATAATCCTTCCGGATCATTTGGTCTTAATTTTAACCCTGATTGATAGTATTTTACTGAAAGTTGATAATTTTTCTGTTGGAAATTAGCTGATCCCAGGGCAAATAAAATATCGGGATTATTGGGGTTGAGTTTTTGGGCTTGTGTCAAAGAGGCGATCGCTTCTGGGAAATCCTTTCTTTGTACATGTAACTGACTTAACAAAAACCATACTTTGTCATTTGTTGGTGCCAATTGCACGGCCATTTTAGCTCTGGGTATGGCCAGCTCAAACTGATCAAGTCGAGCCAGTTGGGCTGCTTCCTGGGCTAGTCTTAACCCTTGCTTTTCTAAATTTGCCCTATTGAGTTGTATAGCATACGGGAGAAGTGCCTGTGCTTGAACAGGATCGGGTAGACTGGATAAACCACAGACAACTAAAACAGAGATTAAACCAAGGTATTTCGGCACACTACCGCCTCTTAAGTCATAAATTAAATCTTCTTTACCATAGCTTAGACGATTTTTACCTGAAACAACATCAAAAATTCTACTCCTAGATGTAAAAAAATCACAGGGTGGGAAATTTTCACTTCCTTAAAGAAATATTACGAATTATGAACTATGATTATAAATAGACACCCATTTATCAAAAATCAGTTCCCAAGGAGAAGTTAATACTCGTACTAGCTTAGGCAAAACAAGTAAATAAAAATCACTGAAACCCAAAGGACCTATTAAATCAGACATTAATTTAATTAAAACTACAAAGAGGTGAGGACAAATGGTTAGCATAAGTAAACACGTTGAGATTCCCCTAATAGGTAAAAAAGGCCAGTATTCCTGGCGTTGGATAATAGGGATCGTGGCATCTGGGGTGTTAATATTGGGAGCAACAACCATCATAAAAGCTGGCAATTCTGAAAATCGTAAACCAGATATTACCAAACTAACGGTTCCAGTAGAAGCCAAAGATCTCACCGTGAGAATTACAGCTAGCGGTAAGGTACAACCAATACAAAGTGTCAATGTGAGTCCCAAAAACGCTGGGTTATTGGCAGAATTAAACGTAGAGCAGGGAGAAAAAGTAGAAAAGGGACAGATAATAGCCCGTATGGATGATTCAGAGATCAGAATGGGAATTTTGCAATTCCAGGCCAATTTAGAACAAGCAAAAGCGCAGTTAGCAGATGCTGAAGCAGGTAGTCGTGTTGAAGACATAGCCCAAGCTAAGGCCAGAGTGAACCAGGCAAAAGCCCAATTAGAAATAATTAGTTCAGGTAGTCGTTCCCAAGAGATTGAACAGGCAAAAGCGAGTGTAGAAGGTGCCAGGTCTCAGTTAGAACTAACCCAAGCAAGACTCAACCGATATCAAAAATTGGCTAAGGAGGGGGCAATTTCCCAAGACACCTTAGACCAGTACATCGCAGAAAATAAAAGGGCAAAATCCAACTTACGAGAAGCGGAAAAACGATTGTCCCTACAGGAAGCTGGCAATCGTGAACAGGAGATTAGAAGACAGCAAGCAGTGGTTACCCAGGAGACAGAAGGACTGAGAAAATTACAAAATGGCAGTCGTCCCCAGGAAATAGCCAGACTCACAGCAGTGGTGGAAGCAGCAAAAGCCCAATTAAAACGACAACAGGTTCAATTGGAAGATACCATTATTCGCGCTCCCTTCGCGGGAATCATTACTCAAAAATACGCCAATATCGGTGCTTTTGTTACCCCCACAACTTCCGCTTCTAGTAGTACATCAGCCACCTCCAGCTCAATTGTGGCCTTAGCAAGAGGTTTAGAAGTGTTAGCGCTAATTCCAGAAGCGGATATTGCTAGAATAAAAAAGGGACAGCAAGTAGAAATCATCAGTGATGCTTATCCAGATCAGGTTTTTACAGGACGTGTTCGCCTAATAGCACCCGAAGCAGTAATAGAACAAGGTGTGACCTCCTTCCAGGTGAGGATTTTCATCGTCAATGGTGGAGATAAGTTACGATCAGGTTTAAATGTGGACGTAACCTTTTTAGGCGATCGCTTGGAAGATGCTATAACCATTCCCACAGTTGCTATTCTCACTGAAGATGGTAAGACGGGGGTATTAGTACCGGATAGTGACAATAAACCGGAGTTTAGGGAAATTAGCATTGGAGCGCAAATAAAAAATGAGACCCAGGTTTTAACAGGAATACAAACGGGAGATTTAATATTTATTAATCCCCCCAAAGACTACAAAAGCAAAAAACCAAACTAAATGAAATATTAAAACCTATGAACTTTGTAGAAACCTTTCAAATGGCAGGTAAAACCCTGCTATCAAATAAACTAAGAAGTGCCTTAACAATGCTAGGCATTATTATTGGCAACAGCTCAGTTATTATGATGGTTGGTTTAGGAGAAGGGGGACAAAGATATGTAGCCCAACAGTTAAATTCCCTAGGTCCCAATGTGTTGTTTGTAATTCCGGGGAACGAAGAAACTCAAAGGGTCTCTCGGGATGTGATTAAGACTTTAGTATATGCAGATGCTGAAGCTATTGAAACTCAAGTTCCTACTATTAAAGCAACTGCAGCAGAACTAAACAGTAGGCAAGTAGTTACCTATAAAAACAAAAATACTAATATCAACATCATTGGTACAACTCCCAATTTTTTGCAGGTGCGTAACTTTGAAGTAGCTACAGGTAGATTCTTTAATGATTTGGATATGAAACGGAGTAACCAGGTAGTAGTTATTGGGAGTAAGTTAAAACAAAAGATGTTTGGCAATCAAAATCCCATTAGTCAACAGATTAAAATAAAAAACTCCAGTTTTCAAATAATTGGTGTGTTGACAGAAAAGGGATCTAATTTAGGTGTTGACTATGATTCATCTGCGCTGGTTCCCATCATGACCTCAGCAAATCGTATAGTTGGCAAAACATCTCCCTATGGATTAGAGGTCACCTATATAACCGCTTCTGCTCAAGATGCTGATAGCGTAGATGCGGCAAAATTCCAAATTACTAATTTACTCAGACGACGCCATAAACTGGTGGGAGAAAATGACTTTACTATTCGTACCCAAAAGGATGCTTTACAAATAGTGGGTCAAATTTCCAATGCTCTGAGTTTGATGTTGGTGGGAATTGCTGCCATTTCTCTGTTTGTTGGTGGTATTGGAATCATGAATATCATGTTGGTTTCGGTAACTGAAAGAACCCAAGAAATTGGTTTGAGAAAGGCCATAGGTGCTACCCAACAAGACATTTTACTTCAGTTTATTATTGAAGCCATTATTGTTTCCGTAATTGGTGGATTAGCTGGTACAGGTATAGGAATTGGTGGACTAAGTTTAGTGTCTTCCCTAGGGATAATAGATGCTACTACTTCCCTTAGTTCCATTTTTATGACCGTAGGTATTTCTGGCGCAATCGGTCTATTTTTCGGCGTTTTCCCCGCTCGTCGTGCTGCTCAACTAGATCCTATCGTGGCTTTAAGAAGTGCTTAGAAAAAGAATATAGGATAAACTTTTATGTCTACAACCTTGATGATTAGTGACTTGGTAAATGAATCTCTGGATGGTAATTCTTGCTCTCAACCAGAGATTATCCGCTTGGAGAACATATTTAAAGTCTATGGAACTGGGGAAACAGAAGTGAAGGCCCTGAATAATATTAACCTAGTAATTAATCAAGGAGAATATTGTGCCATCATGGGTCCTTCTGGTTCCGGTAAATCTACCGCCATGAATATTATTGGTTGTTTAGACCGCCCCAGTGGTGGTAATTATTATTTAGATAATGTGAATGTTGCTGATATGAATGATCAACAGTTGGCACAAATTCGCAATCTCAAATTGGGTTTTGTTTTTCAACAATTTCATTTATTAACTCAATTGACAGCTCTAGAAAACGTCATGCTACCCATGGTTTATGCTGGTGTTAAACCTGGAGAAAGAAAAGCCAGAGCTATAGAAGCTCTGATTAGAGTGGGTTTGGAAAAACGCCTGCACAATAAACCTAATCAACTATCGGGAGGACAACAACAACGAGTGGCGATCGCTCGTGCAATTGTCAATGCTCCAGTGGTACTTTTAGCAGATGAACCAACTGGTGCTTTAGATTCTCGCACTACTCAAGAGGTGTTAGATATTTTTACTGAGTTAAATAGTACGGGAATTACTGTAATTATGGTAACTCATGAAACGGAAGTAGCTAGTCAAACTAAACGTATTGTTTGGTTTCGGGATGGTGAAGTGGTTCATTCCCATCTCACACCCGAGGAACTACATCATTTGGTGAGCAGTTGATTTATTCTTCTTTTGTTTTTAAAAACCATTTTATGGTTCTAGGTATGGAGGGGTTAGCGGTAGGGTAACCCATGGGGGCGTTGGGTTTCATACTTCAACCCAACCTACATTCATCTTATATTTAATATATTTAATTCCACCCACCCAACTTAGCTTGTGCCGGTATCTAAATGCGGCTATAAATATAAAGGCGCGTGGGACACACGCCCTCAAAGCTCAATCAATGTCTTCATAGAAGAGTCGTTGAGAAGCCCACACTCACCTGTAAGGGAGTGTGTGGAGTATGTCACGATTCATCATCATAGTAATCATCTTGGGGTTTTGCTCTATATTTTGGTGTTTGGGAGCGACCACGAGGGGAGCTTCTAATGCGACGACTGACCTCATTAAATAAGTCCTCCCGCACATAAGGATAGTCACTTACCCACAAATTACGACTGGGGATGTAAATATTGCTAAACTCTTCAATTGTGCTTAAATCAGCACTGTTAGACATTACTAACATTTCTGCCACCTGACCACGGGCAATCGCCTTATGGGTGGAACGTAAGGGAGCATCAAATTCAATGCTGAACCCTGTGTTATCGCCAATTTCTAAATTGATCCGCTTTTCCCGATTTTCGATAATGACCAATTCTCCGCGATTATTGACTGTCTCCTGTTTGCCAATTACTTTTTCTGTAATCCACCAGTCTACAATCCTTCCTCGAAAAAAACCACCATATTTATAACTACGATATTTAAAATTACGAATACTCGCTTGATAAACGGGATACCATAACCAAAAAAAACCACCGAAAACACCAAAAACAAATACCAAACCAAAGTCCAATTGCAGGAGGTTTTTAATCAGCAAAATCACCACCACTGTCACCACAGAAATTAACAGTCTTTGGAGAAAATTATTGAATTTTCCCCAGTAGTATTTATACTGGTCGCCACTACCAATCAAAGGAATAATCTGTTCTAGTTTTTGCCGAGTCAGTGGAATAATCATAATCTAATCTTGCTCCCTAAACCTTGATTCCCCATCCGCAATCACAGGATTTTTTCTAATCCATATACCAATGATTTTAACTGATTAATCTTACGAATGGCTAATAAAACTCCTGGCATATAACAAGAGCGATCACTGGTATCATGACGTAGGGTGTAAATTTGACCAGCTGCACCAAAAATTACTTCCTGATGGGCAATAAGTCCAGGTAAACGCACGCTGTGAATCCTTATTCCTTCATCTGCTAAACAACCCCTCGCACCGGCAATTTTTTCCGTTTCTGTTACCTGGGGTGGGTTGAAGGTTTTACCCATATCTGCTAATAATTGGGCAGTTTGAATCGCTGTACCACTGGGTGCATCAGCTTTTTGATTGTGGTGAAGTTCAATAATTTCTACATGGTCAAAGTATTGGGATGCGGTAATTGCTGCTTGTTGTAGCAATACTATACCTATGGAGAAGTTGGGAATTATTAGACAACCTGTACTAGCTTTTTCGGCAAAGTCAGCTAAATTTTCCAGTTGTTGGGGACTTAAACCGGTGGTTCCCACCACGGGACGAATCCCATAGGCGATCGCACTGCGAACGTTATCATAAACTGCATCAGGATGGGTAAAATCAACCATTACTGGTGGTTGTAGTTGTCTTTCTCCTGCAACATAGCCCAATATGGGCTCTAATTGATTGGTGATGGGAACTTCTAGGGCTATGTTTAGACCTGCTAATTCTCCAGCGTCTTTTCCTTGGTGTTCTGGGGAGGTATCAATAGCACCCATCAGGGTCATATCTGATGCTTGGGATATGGCTTTGATCACTTCCCTACCCATTTTTCCTCCAGCACCATTGACGATAACTGGGATGGTTGATTGATTGGTCATATTTTTTTGATCTTGTCTCCAAAAATTGGTTTTTGCTCATTCCACATTCTACAATTATGCCCAATAATTGGAATCTTGGATTTGGAAACTGCTGAAGGGACACTCCTCGGGAAAGTCTTGGTCGTCTAATCCTGTTTCTCTAATGGCTAGGTCTTTACCATCTAACCAAGCTTCTTCTAAGGCTTCATTCCATTTATTTTTCAACCCGGGATTTCGCTCCAGTAAACGGTCGATTTTCCGTCTCTGTTCCCGAATGGTGGCTTTCCAGCTGTTGCTCCTATTAGCGGGTTGATATTTCCATTTCAGCAAATGACCGATCAGAATGCTCAACCGGGAACTTAGTTGGTCATAATGGCGGTTTCCCAAATCGCCAATCTCCTCTGCTAGATGTTGCCAATCTAAACTATTGATTTGGCGATTTAATAGAGCTTGGGACTGTTCCTGAGTCCATGTATAAAAGTCTGTTTCATACAGCATATCGGCTTTTCTGTTTCCAGTTCCTTACTCCTAGTCTAAAATAGTATCTTAATTCTATTCACTTTCTTTCAACTTCATGAACAAAAAATTCCTGTTGACTTTGCTGTCTAGCCCAGTCTTGTTTACATCTGTTATCACTACGGTGATGATCGCTCAACCAGTTCATGCTAGTCCTACTATCACCTCCGGTAAAACTCGTCTCTCCTGCGTGCGATCGCCTCATTCACCTACTACTGGCAAACAAATATGTATACAGATCCCGGAAGCCACCTCTCCTCCAAAGTCTGAATCAATAGTAATAGCCAGCTCACAGCCTGACCAATCAGCAACGGATGAGTTTGTTCTGACTGATGCAGAAAGTGATGAAGCTATTCAGCTATTTGGCTGTGATTGTCCCGTTTGTATTCGAGCTATACGTCAGTTACATGGATTAGCTCCTGGACCGCTTTAAACTATCTTTTCCCCTATTCGGTTGCTCCCTATCAACCGATTTTTAACAGGTAGGACATACAGTTCCCCATGAGGAAATATACCACTAACATGGCTGCTGCTGCTACAGCAACCAATGCACCCGCTAACATCAGGGAAAATTCCTTGTTCTCTATGGCCTTCTCCATTAGATGGAGCGACCAAGCTACCAGTGCTACATCAAAAATTAGAATAGGAATCAACATAATTCTTAATATTTCTTAATACTAGTCAACTAATATTAACACTGTTTTTGAGAACTGTGTCTGACTTTGGTCAGAGATATACCTGGTTGCCAAGAGCGGGATTAACACGGTAAGCGGATGGGAACAGATTGTTCTTGCAAATAATTTTTAATTTGCGCAATGCTTAAATGTCCATAATGCAGTATGGATGCTAATAAGGCGGCTTCGGCTTGTCCTAGAGTTAGAGCTTGGTGAATATGCTGACAATTGCCAGCTCCACCAGAAGCAATGACTGGAATTTCCACAGCTTGGGCGATCGCTCTGGTTAATTCCAGGTCATAGCCAGCTTGAGTACCATCCGCATCCATACTAGTTACTAACAGTTCACCAGCCCCCCTTTTTTCAACTTCCTGTGCCCAGGATAAAGCATCTATGCCTGTATTTTCCCTACCACCTCGCACGTACACATCCCAACCCGTAGAGTCAGGTTCAACTCTCCTTCGCGCATCAATGGCTACCACAATACACTGATTTCCAAAGCGATCGCTCGCCTCGTTAATCAAGTGCGGATTGCGGACAGCTGCTGAATTAATACTAACTTTATCAGCTCCCGCTCGTAACAAATCTTTAACATTTTCTAATGTTTGAACACCCCCTCCCACAGTCAAGGGAATAAAAACCTGGTCAGCAGTTCGGTAAACTACATCAATAATAGTATCACGGTCTTCGTGAGTAGCTGTAATATCTAAAAATACTAACTCATCAGCACCAGCTTCATCGTAAACCCTAGCTAGCTCTACTGGATCTCCAGCATCCTTCAAGTCAACAAAATTGACACCTTTCACAACTCGTCCAGCCTTGACATCTAAACAAGGTAAAATTCTTTTAGATAGCATAGTAATTTCTCTGTCTTTTGATAACTGTTGGCCTAGTCGTTGGCAAAATTGTTGTTGGGTTAGAAACTGGACATTCTACTGTATCCATTTTTTCGGTAAATGCCAACTGGTAGTACTAGTTCACGTAAAAAACCAATTCTTCACAAAGATTTTCCCACCTCTATGCTGGTTGGCTAGTCGCTTATTTTTAGTTCTATTTACCTTGATCTAATGAACTATTGCCTGACCAAGAGTGGAAATTTGTAATTTAAACAAATCACAATAATACAATGCCTGCTTATACTTAGCTATTTACAGATACATCTCAACAACCTCGTATAAAAACAGACAAAGCCTTCCAATAGGAAGGAGCTTGGGTGGGTAGTCCAGCCAATTATGCTCGTCATGCCATATTGATTGGTTACTCGTTTTAGTTTAAACTTTGAGACCACTGTTTAGGTGAAAAAATCAACTGAGTTATTATAGAGGAAAAAGCAATCTTTAGGAAAGCTAAATTTCCAAATTCCAGTCCCTAGCTTAAGACAGCTTAATTATGGCCATAATCTCGTCAAAAAAGGAGCCCTCCGAATCTGGGGGAAAGCCGAAAAAGCACCGAGGAGTAGCGAAACCGAGGGTAGAAAAAGTTTCCTCCGAGGAAAAGATTCTGCAACAGGAAGCAACCGTGGGTGAAGATGATAAACAGGAGGATAGCATTCGTCCCCGACGTTTTGCAGATTACATTGGACAGCAGGATTTAAAAGATGTACTAGATATTGCCATTAAAGCGGCTAAATCTAGGGGTGATGTGATGGATCACTTGCTATTGTATGGTCCTGCGGGTTTAGGTAAGACCACTATGGCTATGATTTTGGCTTCAGAGATGGGGGTAAACTATAAAATTACTAGTGCGCCAGCTTTAGAGCGTCCCAGAGATATAGTGGGGTTATTGGTGAACCTGAAACCAGGGGATGTGTTATTTATTGACGAAATACATAGACTTTCTCGCATGACTGAAGAAATTTTGTACCCAGCCATGGAGGATTATCGTTTAGACGTGACCATTGGTAAAGGATCCGGAGCCAAAGTACGAACCATACCGCTATCAAAATTTACCTTGGTGGGAGCCACAACTCGCGTGGGAGCTTTAACTTCTCCCCTGCGAGATCGGTTTGGACTGGTGCAAAAACTGCGCTTTTATCAGGTAGAAGAACTGAGTCAAATTGTTTTGCGTAGTGCAGAGGTTTTACAAACTATAGTGAATTTAGAAGGGGCCACGGAAATTGCTAAACGCTCCCGGGGTACACCGAGAATAGCCAATAGATTACTCAAGCGAGTGCGTGATTATGCTATAGTTAAATCCCGTCCTCAAATTGATCAACCTACTGCTGCAGAAGCATTAACCCTATTTCAAGTAGATCCCTGTGGTTTGGACTGGACCGATAGAAAAATGCTCACTGTAATTATTGAAAATTTCCATGGTGGTCCTGTGGGTTTAGAAACCTTGGCCGCTGCTACGGGGGAAGATACACAGACTATAGAAGAGGTTTATGAACCATATTTAATGCAAATAGGGTATTTAAGTCGCACACCACGGGGGAGGGTGGTTACAAGTGCTGCATATCAACATCTTGGTTTCCAACTGAATAGTGAACAGTTATCATTGTTATAACTAGGGAGGCACAATTATTTGTAGGATGGGTTGAGGGTAGGGTAACCCATGGGGGCGTTGGGTTTCATATTAAACTCAACCTGCGTTGATCTTATATTTAATTCCACCTACCCACTTAGATCCCGGTCAACATATTATTGATTTATTGGCAGTGTTGTATATGACAGAAAATTAAATGACTAAGAAAAAGAATACTATTTTGAGTCTGTTAACAATTTTGTTGGTAAGCTTATTACTAACTCTAAGTAATTGCTTACCAGTAGTAGCAGAAACAAGTCACATTACAGCACAAGAGTTAGAGTTGGGAGATGAGTTAGCAACCCAAGCATTTGCTGCAACTGACAAGGGTGATTTTGCCACCGCTGAAAAATATTGGACTGAAATTATTGAGAGATTCCCCACCAATGCGGGTGCATGGAGTAATCGGGGTAATTCCCGGGTTAGTCAAAATAAATTAGAAGCAGCATTAACTGATTATAATCAGGCCATTAAATTAGCTCCCAATGTGACAGATCCTTACCTAAATAGAGGTACAGCTTTAGAAGGATTGGGCAAATGGCAAGAGGCGATCGCTGATTATAATCATGTTTTAGAATTAGACCCCCAAGATGCTATGGCATATAATAATCGCGGTAATGCTAAAACAGGACTAGGAAAATGGCAAGAGGCGATCGCCGATTATCAAAAAGCCACACAAATAGCACCTAACTTTGCCTTTGCTCGTGCAAACTATGCTTTAGCCATGTATGAAATTGGGAAAAAAGAGCAAGCGGAAAGAGAAATGAGAAATATAGTTCGTAAATATCCCCGATTTGCTGATATGCGTGCCGCTTTAACCGCCACCTATTGGGTAGGGGGTAAAAAAGGGGAAGCAGAAAGCAACTGGGTAGCAGCTTACGGATTAGACACCAGATATAAGGATATTAACTGGGTGAGAAATATCCGCAGATGGCCACCAAGTTTAGTAGCAGCGTTGGACAGGTTTTTAAAACTGGATTAGGGCTGGATTAAGTTTAAGTTAGGGGGGAATGGGGAAAAAGGGTTGATTGCAAATCCTCATAACTGCCTTCAAATACGCACTTACCATATAATGGACATCGAGAACAATATACTCCTTTTGTATAGCGTTCTAGATTTTCTCGATTAAAGAAATAGGGCTTGTGACTGAAAGTACTAGCCACCCATTGCCAAGACATATTATTACTTGCTGGGTCTCCATCTAACAAATGCTGCAAAAACCATTTAGCTCCCGCTTGCCATTGAATTTTTCTCCAGTGAATAATATAACTTGCCAACCACATTCTGATATGATTGTGGAGATAACCTGTCACTCGTAATTCTTGACTAAAACTATCAATACAGACCAGTCCAGTTTTACCTTCCTGAATATCTTCCGGGAGGGTATGGGAGTAATCTCCCCTGTGATAACCCGTTTTGTATTCTTCTTGATTTTCCCAAATACCCTTGCCTAACTTCATGTATAATCTTTGCCAGTAGTCCCGCCATCCCAGTTCATTAATTAACTTGCTTCCATCTTCTGAATTTTCCACTGTGTTAAGAATATACTCCCTCACTTCTCGCAAACTCAAAACACCATGACGAATATAGGGTGATAACCTAGTTACTGCTCCAGTCAAGTAATTGCGTGTTTTTGCGTACAATACAGCATTTACCTTTTCTAGTTGTTCCACTGCTGCTTTTCTACCCCCAGAAGTTCCACTGATATAATCACCTGTTTGTGCAGCTTGAGGGAATTGTTCCCGTATATAAGTTACTAACTCTTCTCGATTAGCGAAGTCCCGTAACATAGTTTTTGCCTACTCATTTTGCTTAATTATCCACCATGAGTGATATTCCTCAAATTGGAAAACCCGCACCTGATTTTGCTAAGCTAGACCAAGATGAGAACCTAGTTAGCTTATACCAGATCAATCAGTGGGTGGTTCTATATTTTTACCCGAAAGATGACACCCCGGGATGTACTATGGAAGCCAAGGAGTTTACCGAATTGGCATCAGAATTTATTGATTTGGATGGGAAAGTTATAGGAGTCAGTCCAGACTCCAGTAAGTCCCATTGTAAATTCATCACCAAGCATAACCTGGCAATTACCCTGTTAACAGATCCTGAACATCAGTTAATAGAAACCTACGGTGCGTGGAGAATGAAGAAATTCATGGGAAAAGAATATATGGGGGTTGCTCGTTCCACCTTCTTAATCGCACCCGATAAAATCATTGCCTATTCCTGGCCAAATGCTAAGAGCAAGGGTCATGCCCAAACAGTATTAAAAAAATTGCAAGAACTCAAAAACTAAGACCCAATTTGATGTAGTTTGATTTAATTAATCGTTGAGAGAAAATATGTCCATTCGTCCCATTTACCTGGATTCCCATGCTACTACTCCCCTAGATGAAAGAGTATTAAATGCTATGATTCCGTACTTTACAGAAAAGTTTGGTAATCCTGCTAGTAATAGTCATGTTTACGGTTGGGAAGGTCAAGCAGCAGTAAAAAGGACCAGAGAAGTTTTGTCTACCGCAATTAACTGCACTCCTGAAGAAATAGTCTTCACCAGTGGTGCAACGGAAGCCAATAATTTAGCGATTAAGGGTGTAGCAGAAGCATACTTTTCTAAAGGTCAACATATAGTTACCGTTGCTACAGAGCATAAAGCAGTATTAGACACTTGTGAATATTTAAAAACCATAGGTTTTGAACTAACTATTCTTCCCGTCGAAAAAGATGGACTAATTGATTTAGAAAAATTAGAAAAGTCTTTACGTGCCGATACTATATTAGTGTCTGTTATGGCTGCCAATAATGAAATTGGGGTTTTACAACCATTAAGTGAGATTGGGAGGATTTGTCACCAACAGGGAGTGATATTTCATACTGATGCTGCACAAGCCATTGGCAAGATTTCCTTAGATGTGGAAGCATTGAATATTGATTTAATGTCTTTAACCGCTCATAAGGTTTATGGTCCCAAGGGAATTGGAGCTTTATATTTCCGCAGAAAGAATCCTAGGGTAAAACTAGCACCCCAACAGCACGGTGGAGGTCATGAAAGGGGGATGCGTTCAGGAACCCTCTATACACCCCAAATAGTGGGTTTTGGCAAGGCTATAGAAATTGCCCTGGAAGAACAGGAAACAGAGAATTTTCGCCTGGAAACCCTTAGAGAAAGACTATGGAAACAGATATCTAAAGTGGGGGGAATTCACCTGAATGGACACCCCAGCAAAAGACTAGCAGGAAATTTGAATATTAGTGTGGAAGGTATTGATGGAGCAGCACTGTCCTTAGGACTCCAACCAGTAGTAGCTGTCTCTTCCGGTTCTGCTTGTTCTTCCCATCATGTTGCACCTTCTTATGTTCTTACCGCTTTAGGATACCCGGAAGAATTAGCCCATGCTTCAGTGCGATTTGGTATTGGTAGATTTAATACGGCAGAACAGATAGATGAAGTAGCAGCTCATTTTTTGAAAACTGTGGAAAGTTTAAGATTTAACTCAGTAGTAACTTGCTAAGACTTAAGTGGGTGGGTAGACCCATAAATTATAAAAGCCCCTGTTTTTCAACAAGGGCTAACACTTCAGCTGACACTTCAAATACAAAACTAGGAAATTCTAGTCAAGATCATTCATGTAGTATGCTGGTTCGTTTTCACGGTCCAGTCCTTTCTCAAAACCACCAGCAGCTGCACGAGCGCGTCCTGCGTGCCACAGGTGACCAATGAGGAAGAAGAAACCTAACACAAAGTGAGAAGTAGCCAACCATGCACGAGGAGATACATAGTTAAAAGAGTTGATTTCAGTAGCTACGCCACCTACAGAGTTCAAAGAACCCAAGGGAGCATGGGTCATGTATTCAGCAGCACGACGAGCTTGCCAAGGCTGAATATCATTCTTGATCTTCTCTAGGTCAAGACCATTGGGACCACGAAGGGGTTCTAACCAAGGACCACGGAAATCCCAGAAACGCATGGTTTCACCACCGAAGATGATTTCACCAGTGGGAGAACGCATCAGGTACTTACCTAAACCTGTAGGACCTTGAGCAGAACCTACGTTAGCACCTAACCGTTGGTCACGAATTAGAAATGTTAAAGCTTGTGCTTGAGAAGCTTCAGGACCTGTAGGACCGAAGAACTCACTGGGGTACGCAGTGTTGTTATACCAAACCATAACAGAAGCAATAAAGCCCATCATGGATAAAGCACCTAAACTGTAAGACAGGTAAGCTTCACCAGACCAAATAAAAGCACGACGTGCCCAGGCAAAAGGTTTGGTTAAAATGTGCCAAATACCACCAGAAATACAAATAAAGGCAATCCAGATATGACCACCGATGATGTCTTCCATGTTATCTACGCTGATAATCCAACCTTCACCACCAAAGGGAGCTTTGATTAAATAACCAAAGATCACCGCTGGATTAAGGGTAGGGTTAGTAATTATGCGTACATCTCCACCACCGGGAGCCCAAGTATCATAGACTCCACCAAAGAACATGGCTTTCAGTACCAACAACAACGCTCCACATCCGAGGATGATCAGGTGGAAACCAATGATGTTGGTCATTTTGTTCTTGTCTTTCCAGTCATAACCAAAGAAGGAGGAATACTCCTCTAAGGTTTCAGGACCGCGTACAGCGTGGTAAATACCGCCAAAACCCAAAACAGCAGAAGAAATTAGGTGCAATACCCCAGCTACAAAGTAGGGGAAGGTATCTATAACTTCACCACCGGTGGTCACACCCCAACCCAGGGTAGCTAGGTGAGGTAACAGAATTAGCCCTTGTTCATACATGGGCTTTTCTGGGACAAAGTGAGCAACCTCAAATAAGGTCATTGCTCCGGCCCAGAATACAATCAAACCAGCATGGGCCACATGGGCACCAAGTAGTTTACCGGAAAGGTTGATTAAACGTGCATTACCTGACCACCAAGCAAAACCGCTGCTTTCTTGGTCACGGCCAGCACCTACAACGGATCTATTAGAGAGCGTTACCACGTGGTAGTACCTCCTCTGGGAATACGAACTGTTCGTGGGGTTGGTCTTGAGGCGCCATCCAAGCTCGGATACCCTCGTTTAATAAAATGTTCTTGGTATAGAATGTTTCAAACTCTGGATCTTCTGCTGCCCGTAGTTCTTGGGATACGAAGTCATAAGCTCGCAGGTTTAATGCTAAACCTACAATCCCTACAGCACTCATCCACAATCCGGTAACGGGTACAAACAACATGAAGAAGTGTAACCAGCGCTTGTTGGAAAAAGCAATCCCGAAAATCTGTGACCAGAAACGGTTTGCTGTCACCATGGAGTAGGTTTCTTCCGATTGGGTAGGATTGAATGCGGGGAAGGTGTTGGAACCTTCGCCATCTTCAAATAGGGTGTTTTCTACTGTTGCACCATGGATAGCACATAGTAAAGCTCCACCTAAAATTCCTGCTACACCCATCATGTGGAAGGGATTTAAGGTCCAGTTGTGGAAACCTTGGAGGAATAATAAGAACCGGAATATGGCTGCTACGCCAAAACTGGGTGCAAAGAACCAGCTGGATTGTCCCAATGGGTACATCAAGAAAACGCTGACAAATACGGCAATCGGACCGGAAAATGCCAGGGCGTTATAAGGACGAATACCTACTAGTCTAGCAATTTCAAATTGACGCAACATGAAGCCAATTAATCCAAAGGCACCATGTAAAGCAACAAAGGGCCACAAACCACCTAGTTGACACCAGCGGGTAAAATCACCCTGAGCTTCTGGACCCCACAGGAATAATAGGGAGTGTCCCATACTGTCTGCAGGGGTGGATACTGCTACTGTCAAGAAGTTAGCTCCTTCTAAGTAGGAGGAGGCTAAACCATGGGTGTACCAAGATGTAACAAAAGTAGTACCGGTTAACCAACCGCCTAATGCTAGGAAGGCACAAGGAAACAGTAATACTCCTGACCAACCTACAAATACAAAGCGATCGCGTTTTAACCAGTCGTCTAGTACGTCAAACCACCCTCTAGAGGGGGCGCGTCCAACTGCGATGGTCATGGAAAAATCCTCTTGTTTACTAAAATTGCTACGTTTTTAAGGATGCTGTGGGAAGGGTTATTTCCTCAGCATGGTGAATTAAACGTTTTTTTAGAGTCTTGACTCTACCAGTATACGGTAGAAATTATGAGATTGAACCATTCAATTTGGGTGTTTCTCATAAATTATGCCAGGACTGTTGCCACTACCTGGTTATTTAGGTGATGACAACTTAATGATTCTTAACTTATCACATTATGGAAAATTTTGGGTTGAAAATTTTGTTTTTGATATTGGAGCAATAGGTGGGACATACATAATTATTGTCAGTCGTTGTGTTAAGATGTTTTGTTGGTGAGTTCTGGAAACTGAGCACCTACGTGAGCAACTAGCTTTAAGTATTTCAAATGACATCATCAACAGTGACTGACAAAGGTGAAATTTCCCTACATCAAAACGTTCTCGGTTCCCGACGATTGAGTAATTACTCCTGGGCAACTATTGTTACTTTAGGAGCATCCGGCTTTTCATTAGCCAGCATTTCTAGCTATTTAAAAGTTAATCTACTGATTGTCACTGATGCAACTGAGCTAATATTTGTCCCTCAAGGACTAGTGATGGGAATATATGGAATAGCGGGTATGCTTTTAGCCTTATATTTATGGCTAGTAATTTTGTGGGATGTAGGTGGTGGTTATAATGAATTTAATCAGGAAACTGGTAAGTTCAAAATCTTTCGTTGGGGGTTTCCTGGCAAAGACCGCCAAATTGCCATTGAAAGCTCTATACGAGATATACAGTCTGTTCGCATTTCTATTAAAGAAGGTCTCAATCCTCAACGAGCACTTTATCTCAAGGTCAAGGCGAGAAGGGATATTCCCTTGACTCGTGTTGGTCAACCCCTATCCTTATCAGAGTTGGAAACTCAAGGGGCCCAATTGGCTCGTTTTCTGGGCGTTCCCTTGGAAGGACTCTAATTATTCGTCCTATACTCATACCTTATATATAGTTGAGTTAGTGTCAATGCACTTTCAAATCCCCCAATTTAAATCTTTCAAGTTTCTGTGGTTAGCACTCATCCTTAGCAGTGTCTTATTTACGGGTTGTTCCCCCAGTCAAATAGCTTCTAGTGCTTCCCCAAACTATACAAATTTACCTCGTTTGGTGGGTAAGGCCACTGTGGTAATGACGGTTAAGGGTTCACCTATTACTATTGAAGTGGATGGTGATAACGCTCCTATTACTGCTGGGAATTTCCTAGACCTGGTTCAAAAGGGTGTTTACAATGGACTAATGTTTCATCGCGTTGTGCGTGACCCCCAACCCTTTGTGGCCCAAGGTGGTGATCCTCAAAGCAAAGATCCCAACTTTCCCCAAGCTAGATTGGGAACTGGTGGGTATATGGATCCCCAACTGAACATTGAACGTCTCATCCCCCTGGAAATTAAGCCCCGAGGCCAAAAAGAGCCAGTCTATGGCAAAACAATTTCCGAAAAACCTGTTTTGACCCATAAACTGGGTGCCATAGCTATGGCTAGATCTCAAACTCCTAATTCTGCTTCATCTCAATTTTACTTTGCTTTGGCTGATTTAGGATTTTTAGATGGTGCCTATGCAGTTTTCGGTTATGTCACTGATGGTATTGAGGTGGTTAATCAAATTCAGCAAGGCGATAGAATTGACCAGGCTGAGGTTACAAAGGGATTGGCAAATTTAAAACTTCCACAGTAGTTATTAATATCTCAAATTGCTTAGGGTTTTTGTTACCGGTATTGGTTTAGTTTCCTCTCTGGGTATGAGTTTGCAAGAAAGCTGGCAGAATCTACTCTTGGGTAAAAGTGGCATTCAATTACACCAGCTCTTCCCAGAATTGGCACCTGTTCCCTTGGGTTTAATCCATCACCAACCACTATCTTTGAATATTTTGACCCCCCAAGTTGTAGATCAGGCCCTCAAGGATGCTAAATTGTCCCCCCCTTTACCTGATTGTGCGGTGGTTATCGGTTCTAGTCGCAGTTACCAAGCATCTTGGGAAAAGTTGGCACAACAAATGAATGACACTCCGCCATGGTCAAATCTGGAACATTGGTTGGATAGTTTGCCAGTGATGAATGCTATCACAGTTGCTAGACAAATTTCCTGTCTGGGAACTGTTTTAGCCCCAATGGCAGCCTGCTCTACCGGTATTTGGGCGATCGCTCAAGCTGTAATATTGATTCAAAGTGGTCAATGTCATCAGGCGATCGCCGGTGCTATTGAGTCTCCAATTACACCGTTGACTATTTGTGGATTTCAGCAAATGGGAGCTTTGGCTAAGACGGGTGCTTACCCCTTTGATATTAATCGAGAGGGTTTAGTTTTAGGCGAAGGGGGAGCAGTGTTTGTCTTGGAATCTCAAGAGTCAATAGAACAGCGTCAGTTAACCCCAGAAAATATTTACGGAGAAATCCTAGGTTTTGGCTTGACAGCAGATGCTTTTCATGGTAACAAACCAGAACCACAAGCTAAAAGTGGGATGTTAGCCATCAAGCAATGTTTAGAACGTAGTAATTTGACCGAGGTAGATATAGACTATATTCATGCCCACGGTACGGCCACCAAGATCAATGATCAAATAGAGGGTAAAATCATACAAGAGTTATTTCCCCCCCAGGTAGCGATTAGTTCCACCAAGGGTGCCACTGGTCACACCTTAGGAGCATCAGGGTCATTGGGTGTAGCTTTTTCCCTAATGGCCATCAAAAATCAAATATTACCCCCCAATGTGGGACTAAAGCACAGAGAAATGAACTTAAACTTGGTCACAGCAGCAAAAAAAAGTCGGGTAGAACATGTTCTATGCTGTAGTTTTGGGTTTGGAGGACAAAACGCGGTGATTACCTTGGGAAGGTGGAATTAAATATAAGATGAACGTAGGTTGGGTTGAAGTATGAAACCCAACGCCCCCATGGGCATCCTACAAATAATTGTGCCTCCCTACTTAGTTATTTATGTTATTTATTTAGATAGATGGAGTGAGAAAACTTGTTAGCAGCTTTACTTTACGGAAAGGAAGACATAAGATTAGAGGAGATACCAGACCCAACCCCCGCATTGGGAGAAGTGGTAATTAAAGTGGAGACTGCCACCACTTGTGGTACAGATCTAAAAGTGTGGCGACGTGGCGGTCATGCGCGAATGTTGACACCTCCCACATTATTCGGACATGAAGTCGTGGGTACCATTGTCGCTATTGGATCTGGTGTGGATAATTGGCATGTAGGAGAGCTGGTGGTGGCCAATAACTCCGCCCCCTGCATGAAGTGTTTCTTTTGTCAACGACAAGAATACTCCCTTTGTCCAAATCTTACCTGGAACAATGGTACTTTTGCCCAGTATTTAAAAATACCCGCCCCCATTGTTCAACACAATATGCTGGGAGTCCCTGCAGGATTACCCTTGGCCCTAGTTTCCATGACTGAACCTTTGGCCTGTGTGCTTCATGGATTAGCTCGCTCCCATATTAAACCCCATGACCGAGTGGTTGTTTTGGGTGATGGAGCTATTGGATTGATGTTTGTAGGGGTTTTGGCCCGGGAATTGCAAGCCCAGGTATTTCTCTGGGGTGGCAATAATCACCGTCTACACATTGGTCAACAATTGGGAGCATCCCGGATTTTTAATTATCATCAGGTCACGGATATTCCCACTAAGGTGAGGGAACTCACGGATGGATGGGGAGCAGATGTAGTCATAGAAGCTACTGGTGTTCCCAGTGTGTGGGAAACTGCTATTTCCTGTTCCCGTCCCGGTGGAACCGTTAATTTATTTGGTGGTTGTCCTAAAGACACTAGCATTAATATCAATACCGAACAGCTTCATTATGATGAATTAACTGTAAAAGGTGTTTTTCACAATACTCCTAAATATGTTAGGGATGCTCTCTCTCTTATAGAAAGTCGGAGAATTGCTTTTGAGTTATTAATTAGTAACCAAGCTCCCCTAGAAGATTTAGAACAGGCGCTTAACGATATGAAAGCACGTCTGGCAATTAAGGTAGCTATTGTCCCCCATTGACCTCATTTTTTGGTTTCCCATGTACCGGAAAATATACTTTCAACTGCTAGGGTAATTCTTTGCAAGTCCTCTTTTAACAGTGGGGGCCATTCAGTGTCAGATTTTAGCTCCATTGTCAATATTTCTAAACACTTACTGCCTAGTTTATGCAGTGACCAGGCTAGTTCTTTATCTATAGTATTGACATCCTTTAAGGATTCAAATACAAGTTTTAATGCTAACAAAATAGATGTAATTTGACCCGGTATGGGCAATTTGCCCTTTTGGAGACGGTTTAAGACGGTATCCCGAGCAGTTTCTGTTTGATCTATTAATAGTTTACGTGCTATTTGGTAGTTCATTGGGATATTTGATTGTGGTAGTTGAGAAAAAAGCTCACACTGCAAGAGCATGAGCTGGTATTATCACAAATTACTGCTACAGTTGGGAATTAGTAGCGGTTACGCCCACCACCATAACCACCTCCTCGTCCACCACTACCACCACGATCTTCCTTAGGTTTAGCCTTATTCACTTTTAAATCACGACCCATCCATTCTGCACCATCAAGTGCTTCGATCGCCGCAGTTTCTTCTGCTTCTGAATTCATCTCCACGAAAGCAAAACCACGAACCCGACCCGTTTCCCGATCAGTGGGGATTTGAACCCGTTTAACCGATCCATATTCCGCAAACACAGCTGTCAAGGCATCCTGTGTAACTTCGTAAGAAAGATTTCCTACATAAACCGACATGAATTATATCTCCAAAATCATTAGTTTGTAGAGATTTAGATTTCGGAGAGGAGTCTGTAAATACCACAAGTAAAAAAAGCCTGTCAATACTAACAACAAAATACTAATCGCCGAATTAAGTCTCTTCTTTATCATGACATAGAAATTAATTTTTGGGGTAGTTTGGAAAAGTTTTTTTTGATTTCCTCAAATACATGAATCTAGCTATAACTCTAATTATAGCGCTTAGTAACAATGGGACTAAACTCGTTTCTCTAAGTACTGCCCTATTGTAAGAGGTTTTCCATCACGAGAGATGATGGTTTGTCTTGTGCGGTACTTATCACCGATTAGTTTTATTTCTTCTTCAAAAACTGCGCGGTTGTATTCTGTTCGTAAGCATAGGGTATGAGCTTGGGAAATAATATAATCAGCGGTTACTGGTTTGGTTGTGGCAAACCCCTTGTCTCGATATAAGATTTTGCCCAAAGCACCAAATATGGTTTGACCGTGCACTTTTTTTTCTAGGTTTTCCAAATCCACACTTTGCCAACTGACCTTTGCTCCACAGCTCAAACTATCTAGGTTTGGTAAATTATGTAGTTGGGCCAATGTCAGCAATTCCTCATCCCCTTTGGGTAGAAAATCAATGGTAATCATACTGACTAGTTCTTGGGTTTTTCCTTCTGGTAGGGTATAGTAGCGTCTTTCAGAACGCCATGTACCTGCAGAGTCGCGGAAAAAATCGGCAATCTCTTGCTCATCAGCAATTTGAGTAGTTTTTACCAAAATTGTCATTTTTTGCTTACCTCAAATCGGGAAAAAACTTACGATATCTTTACTATTCTTAATATACAGGAAAAATTTTTTTGGTGATGGTTATTAATGAACATTCTTATGCCAATTTTTACCATAATTTCACAATTCCCGGAAATGTCAGTAATAATTAATATGTAATAGCATTTATAGTGACCTAAAAAAGTAAACTTATGGTTTTAGTCCCAAATGAGTCACGAATAACAGTAAAGGTATTAAGTATCATACCATCTGGGTCATGGCTGAGCCAAATCAGCCATCATAGAGACAAGATATTACTGGTGTCTGTTTTGTTTCTGGGAATTTTGGCAACTGGCTGTGTTTCCACGGTTAAAGAATCAGCAGAAGCTCAATCTCAAAATTCATCCGGAAAAAGAAGTGCTAAACCAATATCCGTAGATGTGGCGATCGCCCGAACGGACTCCCTAAATCAGGAGTTAATTTATACAGGTAGTACAGTTCCTAGGAAAATAATATCCGTGCGATCGCAAGTAGAGGGGAGACTAATTGGTTTAGATTTAGAGATTGGGGATAGGGTAAGCAAGGGACAGAGGGTTGGTAGACTAGATGATATTTTGTTGAAGACGGGATTAGAGCAACAGGAAGCGGAGTTAGGAAATCGTGAATCAGAAGTAGAGCGAGCCAGGATCCAGGTAGGAAATATAGAAGCGGAGGTAGAAAAAGTTAGATTAGAACTGATGCAAGCGAAATCTGACTCAGACAGACAGCAGAAACTATTACAAGAAGGGGCGATTTCCCAACAAGCTGCCCAGCAGGCTGTGACAAAAGTTAAGACATATCAACAGATTTTGAAATCAACCATAGAAAAGCAAAGAACAGAAAACAAAGCAGTAGCAGCGGCGCAAAATAGAGTCTTAGCCCAGAGAGCAGTAGTTAAAGCAGCGAGAGAGCGTCTTTCGTATACTGATTTAATTTCTCCGATTACAGGCGTAGTAACAGAAAAAATCACAGAACCAGGGAACCTTTTACAATCAGGGAACGAAGCTATAAAAATTGCCGATTTAAGTCAGATCAAAGTAGTGGTGAAAGTCTCAGAATTAGAACTGGGGAAAGTGGAAATAGGTCAGAGGGTAGAAGTAAATTTAGATGCTTTTCCCGATGAAAAAATCATAGGTAGAATAGAAAGAATTTCACCAGTAGCAGATAGCACAGCTAGAGTAGTGCCCGTAGAGATAGTCATTCCCAATAGCCAGGGAAAAATTCGTAGTGGAATGTTGGCCAGAGTCAATTTTTCCAGACAAGAATCATCAAGGGTAGTGGTGTTCAAAACAGCAATTAATAATCAAGACCAGGAAACATCATCACCGAATAATAACAGCACCATTTTTGTTATTGAACGGAACGAAAAGAGAGTAAAAGTTAAAGAACAACCAGTTGTGTTGGGTAAAGAAGCTGATGGCAAAATAGAAATTATCTCTGGAATACAACCGGGAGACAGTTATGTAGTTCGGAGCAGTAAACCCCTTCAGGATGGTCAAAGGGTTAAATTATCAGCACTGTCAGAATTACCAAACTAAAGACTTAAAATCAACAGGAATAACCCCTTAAACAAATGTCAAATATCCACAAAAGTTTTAGTATAAGTGCCCTATCTATTCGCCAACATATTGGCACTTTAATGCTAACCCTAGCAGTGATTGTCATGGGTGTATTTTTCACTCTACGATTACCCGTAGACCTATTACCATCTATTACCTATCCTCGGATTGGAGTCAGAATAGAAGCACCGGGGATTTCACCAGAAGTAGCAGTGGATGAAATCACCAAAAACTTAGAGGAAGCCTTTTCCGCGACAGAAGGAGTAATTCAAGTTGTCTCCCGTACTCGAGAAGGACAAGTGAGTTTAGACCTATATTTTCAACCGGGAGGAAATATTGATCAAGCTCTCAATGATGCTACAGCAACTTTTAACCGCACCAGAAATAGATTACCCGAGACCATAGAAGAACCCCGGTTATTTAAGTTTGACCCTTCCCAACTACCCATATATGAATTTGCTCTCACCTCACCCACCCTTAAAGGAGTAGATTTACGAGTTTTTGCCGAAGAAGAATTAGGGCGTGAATTGGGTTTAGTACCAGGAGTCGCACTGGTAGACGTATCTGGGGGAGTGGAAGAAGAGGTAAGGGTAAATATTGATTTAGATCGTTTACAAGCCCTAGGAGTAGGTTTAACAGATGTATTAAACGAACTGAGAAATCGCAATCAAGATATTTCTGGGGGGAGAATTTTAGGAAGTAATTCCGAACCCTTAACTCGCACAGTGGGGAGATTTAAAAATGCCCAGGAGATTAATGATCTTTCCTTAGAAGTATCCACGCCTAATTCCCCCAGTAAAAATCGGGTTTACCTGAGAGATTTTGCCCAAGTTACTGATGGTGCAGCAAAACAGAGAGTTTATGTTTTGCTCAATGGTGAAGAAGCGGTAAAAGTTAGTATTCAAAAACAACCCGATGCTAATACTGTCAATGTTGTTGATGGAATCAAAGAGAAAATAACCCAACTCAAACAAGCTGGTAAAATACCCGAAGAATCAACATTAACACCCACCTTAGATGAATCAATATTTATCAGAAACTCCCTAGCTAATGTTACCACCTCTGGTTTAATAGGTGCAGGATTAGCAGGTTTTGCCGTTCTTTTATTTCTTGGGTCCTTACGACAAACCTTGATAATTGTTATTTCTATTCCCCTAGCTACACTAGCAGCTATTATTTTCATGGGGTTATTTGGTTTATCAATAAATATTTTTAGCTTGGGTGGTTTAGCATTGGGAGTGGGAATTGTGGTAGACAATTCTATTGTTATGTTAGAAAATATCACCACAGGTATTACTCACAATAAAAGGCAAAATCGCCTAGTTAACCTATCAGCAAACACAATTATTGAACAAGCTGAACTTAGCAGTCGAGAAGTAGAATCAGCATTGATAGCTTCCACAAGTACCAACCTGGTAGCAGTCTTACCATTTTTGTTAATTGGTGGTTTTATTTCCTTAATATTTAACGAACTAATTCTCACCATTAGCTTTGCTGTAGCAGCTTCCATTTTAATAGCTGTTACTGTTGTACCCATGTTAACATCTCGATTATTAGGTTGGCCAGTTCCCATTTCCCTAACCAATTTTTGGTTATTTCAACAGTTTAATCAACAATTCGCAGCTGCTACTAGATTATACGGCAAATTTTTAACCGGAATTTTACGTTGGCGGTTATTAACAATTATTATGGCTACTCTCTTATTAGGTGGTGGTAGCTATTGGATAGCACCCCAGCTAAAACAAGAAATTCTCCCCCAAATTAATACCGGACAGGTCAATCTGTTTGCCCAATTTCCCCCCGGTACTCCCCTCAAAACCAATCAAAAAGTCATGGGGTTGGTTGATGAAATTGTCGGTAAACAACCGGAAACTAAATATGTGTTTTCCACTGTTGGTGGATTTCTCTTTGGTAGTAATAGCACAGCCAATCCCCTACGCAGTTCCAGTACAATTACCCTAAAACCAGGTTCAGATATAGAAAGCTATATTGAGCGGGTTAGTAAAAAATTTACCGAACTAAACTTGGTTGATATTCGACTGCGTTTAACCAGAGGACAAGTAAGGGGTTTATTGCTTAGTAACTCACCCGCTCGTGGTGCGGATGTGGATATTATCCTCCAAGGAACCGATGGGGATATCCTAGAAAAAAAAGGTCGTCAGTTATTAGCAATCCTAGAAGAAAAAGTGACCGCCCTGAGATTTCGTCCCGATGGAGATGCTAAACAACCGGAAATCCAAATTCTACCCAACTGGGAGCGAGTGACAAATGTGGGGTTAAACACTAAAGAAATTGGAGAAACAATTCAAACAGCTATTACAGGTAGTGTCCCCACCCAAATACAACGAGATAATCGATTAGTGGATGTGCGAGTGGAATTAAATGAGGATGCGCTAAACACTACTTCCCAGTTGGCAAGACTACCTTTATTCACACAAGGTAATCAACAAGTTAGACTAAGTGATATAGCGACGATCATTACTAGTAAAGCACCGGGAGAAATACAACGGATTAACCAGCGTCAAGTATTTTTAATTGCAGGTAATTTAACCGAAGGAGCTAGTTTAAATCAAGCCTTAGAACAGATTGATCAGGTTTTAAATACTGTAGAGTTCCCCCCAACCGTGAGCGTCTTACCCAGTGCAACAGCAGAGTCTAATCGCCAAATTCAACAATCACTACAAGTCTTAGGTGGTCTGGCCATATTCTTAGTATTTATTGTCATGGCTGTACAATATAATTCCCTTGTAGATCCATTAGTCATTTTATTTACCATACCTCTAGCCCTAGCTGGAGGTGTTTTTGGTCTTTATATTACCAAAACTGCTGTTGGTGCAACCGTAATTGTGGGTGCGGTTTTATTGGTAGGAATCGTGGTAAATAATGCCATTATTATGGTAGAATTGGCTAATCAAATCAGGGAAAGGGAAAGAATAGACCGTCGCACCGCTATTTTAAAAGCAGCACCCCAGCGTCTACGCCCAATTCTAATGACAACAATTACCACGGTTTTAGGCATGTTTCCCCTAGCATTAGGCATTGGCGAAGGATCTGAATTTCTCCAACCCCTGGGCGTAGTGGTGTTTTCTGGTTTGTCTGTAGCCACCTTATTGACCCTATTTATTATCCCATGTTTTTACACCCTTTTACATGATTTAATAGGAGGTGGTTGGAAAAAAGATAAGTGGCTAAAATCATCTATAGCCAGAAATAAAGAAATGGCTGAACAAATTAGCTCAAAGATCTAGACTAGGGGACACCTATAGGTTTATTATTGTTAATTGTGGTTTTTTCTATAAAACAACTGAACTATGAACGCTCAAGAAATTATCCGCTCCATTGAAGCGGAACAGTTAAAGTCCGACCTACCTCAAATCTATGTAGGTGACACAGTGCGGGTGGGAGTAAAAATCAAAGAAGGCGATAAATATCGTGTGCAACCCTACGAAGGGGTAGTCATTGGCAAACGGAATGGGGGGATTAACGAGACTATTACCGTACGTCGGGTATTTCAGGGCGTAGGGGTGGAGCGAGTATTTTTACTGCACTCACCACGGATTGACAATATCAAAATTATGCGTCGCGGTAAAGTTAGACGAGCTAAATTATATTATCTTCGTCAACTATCTGGTAAAGCTACCAGAATTAAACAACGCTTTGACCGTGCTTTGTGATAGAGTGATAATATGGGAATAAGAAGCTAAATTTGATAAATTTAGCTTACCCCTTGACTAGAAAGAAAAATAAGATTAACATGGTGTAAATAACACAAAAGTCGTGCGCTCTTAGTTCAGTTGGTAGAACGTAGGTCTCCAAAACCTAATGTCGGGGGTTCAAGTCCTCCAGGGCGCGCTGAAAGTCATGATAAATAGGTTAACATGAGCTAGCTTGGGTTTCGCATTTTTGAGGCCTTGACTTTTTAGCAAGACTTGGGATAGAATTTGTCGTTATCTCTATGGCATAGGTGTAAATTACCAGAGAGCGGCTAGGGTGTGAAAATCCTAGGTGATACAATGTCGCCAACCGCACCGAGTTAACTCCTCAATTTAGGACTGGCGTGCTAAACTAGGGTGTGAATTCGATAAAGCAACCTAAGAAACGGGGGTATAAAGACCGTGACTAAAAAAAACGAGGCAGAAATGCCAGAAAGTGGTGGTGGGTTTAGCTTCAACAACTTTTTCCAGGGAACAAAAGAAGAACTTGAGAAAGTAGTTTGGCCCAGTCGTAAACAGCTGGTGAGTGAATCAGCAGCCGTTTTATTAATGGTAACCCTATCCGCATCTTTAATATATCTAGTTGATGGACTTTTTGCTTGGGCAGCAAAACAGGTGTTCTGATGAGTTATGCAACAGATGAACCAAGGGATGCTTTCCAGTCAGAAGATACCCTGGAAACAACAGTAAATGAAGCACGTTGGTATGCGGTACAAGTAGCCTCTGGTTGCGAAAAACGTGTAAAAACGACTTTAGAACAGCGTATTCAAACTTTTGATGTGGCTGACAAAATTATTCAGGTAGAAATACCCCACACTCCAGCAGTCAAAATCCGTAAAGACGGCACCCGTCAACAAACAGAAGAGAAAGTTTTTCCCGGATATGTTTTAGTGCGGATGACGATGAGTGATGACACTTGGCAAATAGTAAAAAATACTAGCCATGTGATTAATTTTGTAGGAGCAGAGCAGAAGCATGGTAGCGGGAGAAGTCGCGGTCACGTCAAACCGGTTCCTCTAAGCAACTCAGAAGTAGAGCGTATATTCAAGCAAACCACAGAACAGGAGCCAGTAGTTAAAATTGACATGGCTACGGGTGATAAGATCATGGTACTTTCTGGTCCATTCAAGGATTTTGAGGGTGAGGTGATTGAAGTGTCGCCAGAAAGGAGTAAACTAAAAGCTCTACTCTCGATTTTCGGACGAGATACACCAGTAGAACTGGAATTTAATCAGGTACAAAAACAGAGCTAAATCCAAATGGCGAAGAAATTAGTGGCGGTCATTAAATTGGCCTTAAATGCTGGGAAAGCCAACCCAGCACCACCGGTTGGTCCTGCACTTGGTCAACATGGTGTTAATATCATGATGTTTTGTAAGGAGTACAATGCCAAAACAGCTGACCAAGCTGGTATGGTAATTCCGGTAGAAATTTCCGTATTTGAGGATCGGAGTTTTACCTTTGTACTCAAAACACCCCCAGCATCGGTTTTAATTCGTAAGGCGGCAAAAATTGAGAGAGGTTCGGACCAACCAAACAAGAAAAAGGTTGGTAGCATTACTAGAACCCAGTTAAAAGAAATTGCCCAAACCAAACTTCCTGACCTCAATGCCAACGACATTGAAGCAGCGATGAACATTGTGGAGGGAACAGCCAAAAACATGGGTGTGACCATTAAGGATTAAAATTCCCAATCTCAAATCATATTGGGGGAGAGGTGAGGAACTTCGAAACAACCCCAGGAGGAAAACATGGTAAAGAAAGTATCACGCCGATTACAGGCGTTGCAAGCAAAAGTAGAAGAGCGGGATTACACTCCCTTAGAAGCGTTAGCTCTATTGAAAGAGACTGCTACGGCAAAATTTGCCGAAGCTGCTGAAGCGCATATTCGCCTGGGAATTGACCCTAAGTACACGGATCAACAACTGCGAACCACTGTGGTGTTACCCAAGGGTACAGGTCAGATAGTGCGGGTAGCAGTTATTGCTAGAGGTGAGAAAGTCACAGAAGCCACCAATGCAGGGGCGGACATAGCTGGTTCTGAAGAACTAATTGATGAAATTCAGAAGGGCATGATGGACTTTGATAAGCTAATTGCTACTCCTGATGTGATGCCACAGGTAGCAAAGCTAGGGAAATTATTGGGTCCTCGTGGGTTGATGCCATCTCCTAAAGGTGGTACAGTAACATTTGACATAGCAAGTGCGATTAGTGAATTTAAAGCTGGTAAACTAGAATTTCGTGCTGACCGAACTGGCATTGTTCATGTTATGTTTGGTAAAGCCTCCTTTTCTTCGGAAGACCTGCTGGTCAACCTCAAAGCATTGCAAGAGACCATTGACCGTAATCGTCCTTCAGGAGCAAAAGGTCGGTATTGGCGAACATTCTACATCTCTTCTACCATGGGTCCATCAATTAAAATTGATATTAATGCCCTGAGAGATTTCAAAACAACTGACGTTGCATAATTTGCATAATTAAGCCGGA
This sequence comes from Cylindrospermopsis raciborskii Cr2010, assembly GCF_003367075.2. Classification (NCBI taxonomy): domain Bacteria; kingdom Bacillati; phylum Cyanobacteriota; class Cyanophyceae; order Nostocales; family Aphanizomenonaceae; genus Cylindrospermopsis; species Cylindrospermopsis raciborskii. Next base: position 1,131,259 of record NZ_CP065936.1, on the reverse strand, counting down.
GACAGCAGGTGCGTATAGCTTAATATCCTGCCGAGGTTGTAATTTTAACTGACTGAAGTAATTCCACATCTGCTAAACAGACGTGGGAACTACAGCATTAAAAATACTACTATGAAACCCCGGCGAAGATCGCTGGGGTTTGTTGTTTTCGGTAAGTCAACATGGCCATAACTAAATTACTCACGACTGAGCATTTACCCTAGGAGGTGACACAAGTATGGGTAGAACGTTAGAAAACAAAAAAGAGATAGTAGCGGACTTAAAGGGGACTCTAAGTCAGTCAACTTTGGCACTGGTAATTGATTATCAAGGTCTAACGGTTGGCGAAATCACCGACTTGAGAAGGCGTTTACGTCCTAGTGGTACGGTCTGTAAGGTGACTAAAAATACCTTTATGGGACTGGCCATTCAGGAGGAAGAAAAATGGCAACCGATGTCAGAGTTGCTCAAGGGTTCTTCTGCTTTCTTGCTAGTTAAGGAAGATTTCTCTTCAGCAATTAAAGCCTACCAAGAATTTCAAAAAGCCACTAAGAAGACCGAACTGCGTGGCGGAGTGATGGAAGGGCGCTTGCTCAAGGATGAGGATGTCAAAGCCTTGGGAGATTTGCCATCCAAGGAACAGCTGATGGCACAAATTGCGGGAGCTATCAACGCATTGGCCACAAAAGTTGCTGTGGGTATCAAGGAGGTTCCCAGTTCTTTGGCTCGTGGTATTCAAGCTATTGCTGACAAAGATAAGGAAGGCGCAACCACACCTGAATAGGAGCGTTTAGCTTTACCTTTCTTATTTCCACTAATCAACAAAAACGACAATTTCTTAGGAGTTATATCAATGTCTACTGCAACCGATCAAATTTTAGAACAGTTAAAATCCTTGACCCTGTTAGAAGCTGCGGAACTGGTTAAGCAGATTGAAGAAGCGTTTGGTGTAAGTGCTGCTGCGCCCGTTGGTGGCATGGCAGTCATAGCTGCACCTGGTGGAGCAGCAGCAGCAGAAGTAGTCGAGGAGCAGACTGAATTCGATGTAATTCTGCAAGAAGTACCTGCTGATAAGAAGATTGCGGTTCTGAAGATTGTGCGTGAAATCACTGGTTTAGGCTTAAAAGAAGCTAAGGAGTTAGTAGAGTCTACTCCTAAAGCGGTTAAAGAGGGTGTCAACAAGGAAGCCGCCGAAGACATTAGTAAGAAGATTACTGAAGCTGGTGGTAAGGTAGCTATTAAGTAGTATTGCGAGCCTACACTGTAATTAGTGTAGGCTTTTGGAGTAAAGCACTTTGAACAAAAAAAATAACCAACTAGGCTTTGGAAGAACGGAAATTATACCTGATGCTGTTAATATTAGGAAAGAATAGTGGATGACAGTCTTAAGATTGCCTATCTTAGTTTTACCCGGTAAATCATTCAAATTCTCAAAAGTGACGACACAAAACCAACTTGGTTCTCCAAATATCATCCGGTCAAAGGATAAGAATGCTCTGGAGCAAAATTCAGATGGGGTTAGCATCCAGGTAGAAAAACTATCCGACAGACAAAGACAAATTACCGCTCGAGTGCAAATCCACCAACCAGTACAAAAGGTATGGAAAATCCTCACCGACTATGAATCCCTGGTGGAGTTTATACCTAACTTGACCAAAAGTTCTTTGATAGAACATCCTGATGGTGGTATACGTTTAGAACAGATAGGGTCTCAGTGCTTGCTGAACTTTAAGTTTTGTGCCCGTGTGGTGCTAGACTTGGAAGAGATTTTTCCTAAATTAATCAAATTTGCAATGGTAGAGGGTGACTTCAAAGGTTTTTCTGGTTTTTGGAGCTTAAAACCTTATAAATTGGGAACTGGAGAGGGAACCGATTTGTGCTACACAATTCGAGTTTGGCCAAAGCTAACCATGCCAATAGGGATCATTGAAAATCGCCTCGCCAATGACCTACAGTGTAACCTTCTAGCAATTCGTCAAAGAGCTAGTTGGTAAGTGAAACAATATTGGGACTCATTTTGGCAATATTTCTTAACTGTGCTACTTATTTTTCCTTATAATTCCCTTATAACTCCATAGTATGGTGTTTACCAACTCAAAAAGTGACATTTGACATTAATTAAGGGGGTAAAAACTATGTCAGTTGACCTAAAAGAGGAGATCACCGAACTTATTGGAGAATATCAGTTTTTAAAAACTAGTTTCAGCGGATGCTGGTGTAAGGATTTAGAACTGGACGACCCACAAGAATATGGGATACAATTAAAGGACTATCCCAGTGATTATAGGGACTATGAGTTCCCAAGTCCAACCACAAATGATTGGGGTGATCCAGAAAGCATCAAATTTAGCACTTACTTGTAAAGTCACCCGGGGGAGTGAGCCAGAACGCTATAGACAGGTTTCATGGGTAAAAGTGATTGCTGGATAAGCGTTCTGGCTAAATATAATTCAACAACTACAAAAAACCTATACTTTAACTGTATGCTGTGCAGTTTCTGCTGCTTGATAGGGATTATTGTTGTTGATAGTTTGTGTCTCTAAAAAAGCTGCTTTACCTGTAATTAATCGAGAGCGACGATTACGAGTAATATAATTCCATGCCCACTGGAAAACCACTACTAATTTAGTGTCAAACTCAATTAGGAAGTAGATATGAACTACTAGCCAAAATACCCAAGCAATAAAACCTTTCAGTTTGATAAAACCTAAATCTACTACAGCTAAATTTTGCCCAATCATGGCCAAACTGCCCACATCATTGTAATTAAATTCTGGCAAAGTTTGACCTTGTAATCTCAGTAAAATTAGAGTACCCACATATTCGCCTTGCTGTTTGGCCACTGGTGCGACACCGGGTAAAGGTTTGCCATTTTGATGGGAGAAGCTGGCTAAATCCCCAATCACAAAAATGTTTTTAAACCCTGGAATGGTCAGATTGGGTTCTACAATTACCCTACCAGAAAAATCTCGCTCAATATCCGCTCTTTCTGCTAGGATTTTGCCTATGGGTGAACCTTGAACACCAGCGGCCCATAATATGGTTTTGGAAGCAATCTGCTGAATCCGTTCCCCAGTTTTGAAGGTAACAATATCATTTTCTAGGTTTGTTACTCTGGTTTGAGTTTGAATCTCTACACCCAACTTTTGTAAGGAGAGTTTTGCCTCTTCTGATAACTCCGGTGCAATATGTGGTAACAGGCGATCGCCCCCTTGTAGTAGTAATATTTTGGTTTCTGATGTATTAATACTACGAAACTCATCCTTCATGGTTTGGTAAGCCAATTCTGCGATCGCACCTGCTAATTCTACTCCTGTAGGACCACCACCTACGATGACAAAGGTCAATAGAGCGCGGCGTTTTGCTGGGTCAGATTCCTTTTCTGCTGCTTCAAAAGCAGAAAATATCCGCCGACGCATTTCTATAGCATCCTCTACGGTTTTTAGACCTGGAGCCAAATCTTTCCAATGGTCTTTACCAAAATAAGAGTGATTAGCACCGGTGGCTAGGACTAGTGTATCGTATTGTACTACTTCTCCACCCAGAAAAACTTTTTGTCCTTTGGGATCAATATCGGTGACTTCTCCTAGCAGCACTTGAGTATTTTTGATGTTTCTAAAAACAGAACGGAGTGGTGCGGAAATGTCAGCGGGTGATAATGTGCCCGTAGCAACTTGATATAAAAGTGGCTGAAATAGATGAAAGTTTCGTTTATCAATAAGAGTGACATTTACGTTGGTATTAGCGAGGGTTTTTGCCGCATAAAGTCCCCCAAATCCTCCTCCAATGATAACAACATGATGTTGTTTATTCTTTGCTGGTGAAACAACCATAAGAATTATTCCCTTTTGTTAAGAATTACGTAACTTTTCTTAACAAATATCTAACAAACTTATTAGAGATTGTGCCGTTTGTTTGAAACCATTGACAAAATTCTAAAAGTGATTAACACTACTCAAGAGAGAAAGGATCTGGAGAATACTGGCTAAAGCTATGCTTCCAATCGTCTAGGATTGGGGATTAGATGATTCGGGAGCGGGTGGTTCAGGAGCGGGTGGTTCGGAAGTGGGTGATTCAGGAGCGGGTGGTTCGGAAGTGGGTGATTCAGGAGCGGGTGGTTCAGGAGCGGGTGGTTCAGGAGTGGGTGGTTCAGGAGTGGGTGACGGGGATATTTTAGTATTTACAGAGGGGTTTTTAAAAACCACTTGCTGAACCTTGACTATAAGACCATTAAACGGCCTAATAATTAATGATGGTAGCTGTTGCAGCTTTTCCAGTAAAGATATCTTAGATACTGGTTGCTGAATCCCCTTAATCTCCGGTTGTGCAGTGGGAACTGACGTTGGCTTTCCCTTGGAGACAAGTTGACCACGCAAAGAAAGAGTTTGCCCACCAAACCATAACAAAAGTGACACACTAGCTACATGACCCAGTAATAGACCCCCGGTAATGCGGGATGCAAAAACCCATAATACCAAAGCATAAAACAAACCAACCCCGCTCCAAATAAAATCGTTTTTGCGGTGAATTTCCGGGAAAAAGAAAGCACTGGCGTAAATAGTTAAACTGGCAATTGCCACTACCAACGATAGAATATAAACAAGCATATTTTGCAACTCCTGTCCTATAAGTTTTATCTGTTCGGGAAAATACAAATCAAAATCAGATTCTAGAGTTTAGTAGTTATGGTTTATTGTCTTACACATCAACTCTTAATGTCTTCTTTAGAAGTGAACCGAAAATCTCGGATTACCCTTAAAGATGAAAGCATCTGCAAGAGTTAGCCAAACCCAAAAACAACTATGACACTACAAAGCTTTGGCGTAATTGGATTAGCCGTTATGGGCGAAAATATTGCCCTCAATGTCGAGCGTAATGGCTTTCCAATTGCAGTTTACAACAGATCTAGAGAAAAAACAGATGCGTTTATGTCAAACCGAGCTGGTGGCAGAAACGTTAAGGCAGCCTTTACCCTAGAAGAATTTGTTGCTTCACTGGAACGTCCTCGTAAAATCTTAGTAATGGTACAAGCTGGCAAACCTGTTGATGCAGTTATTCAACAGCTGAAACCATTACTTCAAGAAGGAGACATCATTATTGATGGTGGTAACTCTTGGTTTGAAGATACGGAAAGACGTACCCAAGAATTAGAACCCACTGGTTTACGCTACATTGGTATGGGTGTAAGTGGTGGTGAAGAGGGAGCATTGAATGGTCCCTCACTCATGCCAGGTGGTACAAAAAGTTCTTATGAGTATCTCTCACCAATTTTTAACAGAATCGCTGCACAAGTTGATGATGGTCCCTGTGTGACTTATATTGGGCCCGGTGGTTCTGGTCACTACGTGAAAATGGTTCATAATGGGATTGAGTATGGCGACATGCAGTTAATTGCAGAGGCTTATGATTTACTCAAGAACGTTGGTGGACTAGATGCTACCCAACTGCATCAGGTATTTACAGAGTGGAATCAAACAGACGAGCTGAACTCATTTTTGATTGAGATTACAGCCAATATTTTCCCCTACGTTGATCCTGGGACTAAACAACCCTTAGTAGATTTAATTGTTGATGCTGCAGGGCAAAAAGGTACTGGTCGTTGGACCGTGCAAACTGCTTTAGAGTTAGGGGTTGCTATTCCTACAATTACTGCTGCGGTGAATTCTCGAATTATTTCCTCTATTAGGGAGGAGAGAATTGCTGCATCTAAACAATTAACAGGTCCTGTTCCCACTCAATTTAAAGACACGAGAACCTTTGTGAACATGGTGCGGGATGCACTTTATTGTTCTAAAATTTGTTCTTATGCTCAGGGTATGGCATTAATTTCCACTGCTTCTAAGACCTATAATTGGGGTCTGAATTTGGGTGAAATGGCTCGAATTTGGAAAGGTGGTTGTATTATTCGTGCTGGTTTCTTGAATAAGATTAAGAAAGCATTTGACGAAAATCCCGCATTACCTAACTTGTTGTTAGCACCTGAATTTAAGCAAACAATTCTGGATAGACAGTCTGCATGGCGGGAAATTATTGTCACAGCTGCTAAGACGGGTATTCCTGTTCCTGCTTTTAGTGCTTCTCTGGATTATTTTGATAGCTACCGTCGGGAGAGATTACCTCAAAACTTAACCCAAGCTCAACGGGATTATTTTGGCGCTCATACTTACAAACGGGTTGATATAGAAGGAACTTTCCATACTGAGTGGGTTCCTATTGCTGAAGCTAAGAAGTAATTCTTGGGAAGTTGACTTTGATTTTGAGCATTTCTAAAGTTTTGTGGGCGGTGAAAAACCCGCCCTTTTTTATAGGATTTTTCCCATGTTGATTATTAACCATTATCTAGGAACTTAGATTTTATTTCTGCTAGTTCTTGATCTATGACATCTGGAATATGGGGTTGATTGGATGTGGGTGGTTTTGGTGGACTAATTATAGTGGTGGGAATATTGACAGTATTTTTGATAGAAATAGAGCTGGGTGTTGAAATAGACTGTAATTTTAAATCTTCTATTACATCTGTAACGGTTTGATAGCGTTGACTGGGAATGATGGCTATCATTTTATCTATTATTTGCCCTAAATCATCAGTTATGGGGGTTTTTAAAAACTTTCTCCATATCCATGTAGCTTCATGACTATAATAACAGTCAAAAGGCGATCGCCTGGTTAACAGGTTAATACAGGTCACGCCCAGTCCATAAATGTCGCTGGCAAATATTGCTTTTCCGCGCATTTGTTCTGGTGCCACATATTCAGGAGTGCCAATGCTCGTTCCTGTACGATTTCTGGTTTCTTCTGTGGTTGATTTTGCTGCTCCAAAATCAACTATAACTAGTTTGTTATCACTAGTGCGACGAATAATATTTTCCGGTTTAATATCTCGATGAATTACCTGGTGGTGATGGCAAAATTGCAAAACCGGTAATAAATCAATGAGTAATTGTCGAATTTTGTCTTCTGTAAATGCACCATTTTGCACCAGTTCCTGTGCTAAATTCAACCCGTTAATAAATTCCTGAACTAAATATTGTCGATCCTCCTGAGTGCAATAAGCCAACAGTTCTGGGATTTGAGGATGGGTACCTAGTTCATCTAAGCGAATAGCCTCCTGATTGAACAATTGTATTGCTTTTTGGAGTGTGTCCTTGCCTGATGATTGAGTATAGAATTGTTTAATTACGCAAAATGGTTTTGAAGGTTTATCCTCATCCACTGCTAAAAAGGTTCTACCAAATCCTCCTTGTCCAATGAGTTTAATTGAGCGATAGCGCTCTTTTAGAAGTAGATTGGCACCACAATTTAGGCAACAATTAACACCTTCTGGGTTTGCGGGTTGATCACAGTGGGGATTGAAACAGTAATTCATGTTTACTTCTTTAAATATTTAACTGATCTTAAATCTTAAGTAATTTGGATTATCTACGGGATGTAGGTGACGCCCAGATTACAATCGTTCAAGAAAGTCCCATTTGTGGAGTGATTCTGGTAACAACTCCCCAACAAGTGGCGATCGCGGATGTGCGACGGAGTGTATACATGTTTCGTCAGGTAGGTGTGCCTGTTTTGGGGATTATTGAGAACATGAGCTATTTACTAAATGAAAATGTAGACAGTTTCCAAGCTCCCCAATACATCTTTGGGAAAGACGGTGGTAAACTCTTGTCAGAAGAACTAGAAGCACCTTTACTGGGACAAATTCCCATTCATCAGCGTATTTGTGAGAGTGGCGATCGCGGATTGCCAATTGTTTTAGGCGATCGCCACTTTTTACCCAGTCGAATTTTGGAACAAATAGCCCAAGGTCTGAGGAAAACATTTAACAACTTATAATACTAAATTCACAAAATCTTCATGCTTGAGCATTTTTCCTATGTTAAGCTAAGCAGCATTAGGATAAATAAAATACGAAATCAGCTAACCAGATCATCGGTGATATCTACACTTGCTCCTGAGTAATTGAGCTTCTACCAGGTCTTAGAGACTTTTGGTAGAAGCACTTCATTCTTGCGTTCAAAAAATAGTGAGGTTTAACAGATGGTTGCTTCCGTAAGAAAAACAGTTCGTGATCTTGTTTTTAAAAACCGACAACTGGCACAGTTATACTACTCCCTAAGTTTAACCCAACCTGTTTTACCACATTGGGTTGGCAATGACTTCTATCGCATCAAATCTTCCTGGGGGTTGCAACCTCATTTGTGTCCATGTGATCTGGAACTAATTGAGTATCTACAAAAGGATGATATTCAGGATCAAACAATTTTTCATTTTGGTACGGGATCTCATCATATACTGGGATTAGAAAATCAAAAGTTAGCAAAACCTAATGAAATTATTGGCATTACTGCTTCAATTCCCGAACATGAAGCATACGTAGAAATGTGTCGTAAAAACCGCCATTTGGCTAAATTCTATAAGGTACTGTGCACAGATATCTACACTCTTAATGACCGTTCCCTACCCATGTTAGATGTGGTAGCACTCTTTCATATTGGTGAATTTTATCTTCCTGAAGATGCTCCCTTTATTCATCACAATGATGAATCCATGGTGGATTTATTCCTCAGAAAAATGAATCCTAATGGAAAAATTCTCTTCTACACCAAATCCGTCGGTTATAGTAAAGCGGAGGAAATCATCAAATCCTTTACAGCACAAGGAAAAATTCACCTAGTTGAAGAATTCAAAACTCTTTTAGTTTACGCTAAAAATAACCCTTAAGAGGGATTAAAAGCCAGAAGCTTAATCAGGATCCCCAGATCCCTTTTCCCTTCTTCTGGGTATGTCATAAACCATAAAATCATGAGCCATGATGGTATTAGGAAAAATTGCACGAGCTTCTTTAAGTAAATCTTTCAACTCAATGTCATTTCCCGGAGTATATCTGGGACTAAAATGGGTCATAATCAGTTGATTTACTCCAGCCACATAAGCTGTTTGTGCTGCCATTGTACTGGTAGAATGTAGTCTTTGGAAAGCCATTTCCGCATCTTGATGGGCAAAAGTAGCTTCATGAATTAATACATCCGCATCCTCAGCTAATTTAACCGCACCATCACAATAAACAGTATCTGTACAATAGGCAAACTTACGTCCAATTTCCGTTGGACCACATAATTCCTTACCATTAATGATTCGACCATCTTCCAATTTGACAGTTTCCCCCCGTTTAAGTTTTCCATAAATTGGTCCAGAAGGTATTTGTAGGGCTTTGGCTTGTTCCACATCAAACCGCCCATATCTGTTTTTTTCCATTACACGATAACCAAAAGCAGTAATGCGGTGATGGAGCATTCCACAAGTGACAGTAAATTCCTCATCTTCGTAAATCACACCAGGTTGAACAGTATGGACTTTGATAGGATAGGAAAAATGGGTGTGGGAATAACGTGAAGCACCTTGCAGGTACTCATTTAATCCAGCAGGTCCATAGATATCAACCCGTTCCACATTACCAGCTAAACCACAACTAGCTAAAAGTCCCATCAAGCCAAAAATGTGGTCACCATGGAGATGGGTGATAAAAATGCGTGACAGTTGACTAATTTTCAGGTCACTGCGCAAAATTTGATGTTGTGTACCTTCACCACAGTCAAATAACCAGAGTTCTGCGCGTTGAGGTAGTCTCAGCGCGACACTGGAAACATTACGTGATCTTGTGGGTACACCAGAACTTGTCCCTAAAAATGTGATCTGCACAGTGTTTTTTAGCCTTCCTTTGAGTCAAAGTTCTACACTCAGCTATTATATTCTCAATATAGCTAAGTTTGATGACTCCCAACCACAGAACTTGTGGGCCAGGATAATTCACAAATAGTTCCTTGGGGATGTTGGGGAATTCTCTGAAATTTACCTTGAATTTGTTGAGCTAAATATTTGAACTGCTTTGTCCCCTCTCCTTCTTTACATGAGTTCACACCTAAACCATCATCGACAATACTAAGTGTGTACCAACCCATAGATGAGAGACCAGTAACTTGAAGACAGGTTACTCCATTTGCATATTTACCCACATTACATAGTGATTCTTCCAAGAAACGACAAATTCCCCGTTTATGTTCCAGGGTTAACCCAGTTTCATCCAGTGGGTCAAAACTGCGGACTTTTAATTTGATAGTTTGAAAACAGGAGAAATTTCGTTCTAGGGTATGGGTATAGACCTGATAGAGGATTTCTGGTAGGGGAGCTTCTAAATTAATGACTAGATTTTTATCTAGGTAGAGGTTAGCGTGTGGAGAGATAGTTTCTCGGTGCCAAAATTCATAGATTCCTCTGAGTTCTTGGTTTAATTTTTCCAGTTCTGTGGTTAATTCTGGAATTGTGGTTTTCATTAATGTATGTGGGGAGAATTCTTGCTGATTGACTTGATTGAGTATTCTTAAAATTCTATCTAGGGTTTGTAGGGGACCATTATGGATGGTTTCAAAAATAATCTCAATGATTGTTTGTCTGGATTTAACTTCTGATTTTAGGTTTTTATCTTTGTGCTGTAGTATTATCAATTCCAGAAGATTGGCAATAATAATATAAACTGCCAAAACAGGAGAGTTTAAATAATGCCAATTTACTATTAGATAAGTAATACTCAGTAAATTAAAAATTGCCAAATAACTGAGAATCTGTTTTTGGTAAATGTTAGATATATAGTTTGATAAATGATTGATTGGTAAAAATGCCCTAATCTTTTTCCAAGGTTTAGACTGCATAATTTTAGCCCTTGATCATAGTCGGTTTTTTCTTCCCCACTTCCTGTTATCGACTAATCAATCAGTCCTTCCTCCCTAGCTTGTTTCTCCGTTTGAATACGAATATTTTTACCGACTTCTGGATAGACATTGAGAGCATCTTGTAACTTATTCCAATAATGACGTACCATTCGTTCAGACACACACATTTCTTGAGCAATGGCTTTATCTTGTAATCCCCGTTCAAAAGCTAAATATAAAACTTTTAACCACTCTGGTTTTACCTCCGTTCCCGAGTTAATTCCCTTAATATCCTTAGTATGAGTTAGTCCTTGTAATGCCCAATCAACCCTGGTCAACATATCCTGAATAGAAACACTTTTATTAGCAATGGTAAAACCTCCTTGATGACTCTCAATATCTAACCGAATTCGCACTAGGGTTTTGCTGTGGGCACTTTGAACAACAATATTCAGATGGGGATGTTGTTTCATCAAGGTCTTTAGTAGTTGAATACCATTATCAGTGCGAGCAGTCATTCCCTGTTTCTCAGGTATGGAAAGATCCATAACTATGAGATCTGGTTGTCTATTAGTTACCTGTTCCACAGTTGTTTGCACATCCGTTGCAGTTATAAATTCAGCACTGGGATAGTTTTTTTGCAAAATGTAAATCGTCCCGTTGAGAACCGATTCGTGGTCATCAATAACTAAGATCTTCAGCAGTTTATTAGTGGATGAGTCAGTTAACTGATTAGGTGATAAATGTTGCATTTGATGTTGCATTCTCAACATTAAGAAATGGTGAACCTTTACCTAATAAATTGTATGGATTCTGTTTAGTTGGGGATGAGGTATTTGACCCCTCATGGGAAAAATTCCTGAACTGTGGAGAAAGATTTAGAACCTATTCTGCTAGTCAGAAAGCTAAGATCTGAATTTTGATTCTGTTAATTTATCTGGATTTACCTCAATTCACCAGCAAAAAAACCAGGCTATTTTGTAGTTACCTTTGTAATTGACTATATGATAAAAACATTTACCAGAAATTAAAAATTCCCAGCTACTACTGAGATATTTTAATTCCGGTAACCCAGAATAAAATAACAAAGTAGAAATATCGGGATAAATAATTTCCAGAGTTAATTCCCGAATATTTTTCCGGTCTTTCAAATTTATATAAATTGACAGAGGATCGGAAAAAGTTGGTACAGTTATAGACATTAATTCCTGAAGAGTTCTTAAAGTCAGCAGACTAAATTGTGCTGACTCCTTCCTCCAAGAACTAGGCATGTCAAAATCAACTGATATGTGAGGATGAGCAAGAAAACAAGAATCTACCAAACACTGAATGGATAAAGGTAGACTCTCTTCAATATAAATTGGAAACAGGCGATCGCTTAACTCAACCAGGGAGTGATGAAAGTTTTCTACCCTGTTGATATGTTCAGAAATTGAAGTATTGAATGATTGGTTAGTTGATTGGTCTAGTGATTCATTATATGGCAAATAATCAGTTAGTAATTGAGAATTTATAGGATAAAAACCTGGGGATGGATAACCTATTACTTGGTTATTTAATAAATCACAATGTTGAATTTTCAATGCTTCCAAACCGCGACGGATAGTAAAAGACTCCTGCAACAGATCATCTCGAATTTTTTCCGATTCCCCATATAACTTTATAGATTGTTTATAGAACAACCAATTTAATGCTAGTTTGACCTTTTTGAGACCCATGAGCTACACCCATTTTTCTAGTCTATTGTCCATTACCTACCTGACAAAAATTACAAATCAGTAATTAACCTTGCTTTCCTGAACATAAATTCCAGAGCAGTTTCCTGTTTAGAAATAATATCAGCTTTCACCTCCATTCCCGATTGGAGATAACATTGATGTCGACCATGACCAAATTGTAAACTTGCTGGTTTAACCGTAGCTTCAAAATAACCATTCCCCATCCTATTAGTCGTTCCTTGATTATTAGATTGATTGGTAATCACATCAGGAGAAATAGTTTGAACCACTCCCTGGAGTGTTCCATAATCAGGATAGGGACAAGCACCAACCCGTAACTGAACTTGTTGACCTATATTGACCTTTTGAATTTCCTCAGTAGGAATTAAAGCTCTAATTAACAGATCCGAACTATCAGGTACAATTTCCGCTATAGATTCACTGGGACGGATCACCTGTCCCGGATTGCGTAAATTGAGTTTGAGAATAATACCATTACTCGTAGCTAAAATCATACTTTTACGCATCTGATTTTCTACCTGCTCTAATTCCTTAATAGATTGTTTAATCTGAGTTTCTAATTGAACTCGACGCTCAATTAAAGCTTGTTTTTCCTTATTGAGACTAGCAATATTAGACACACCCCTAGCAGTTTCTTGAGCGATACGTTCCTGTGCTATCATCACTGCTGCTGGGGTTGGATTAATAGCAACTTGAGCTGACTGAACCTTAATTTTAGCCATTTCCAGAGATTTCCTTTCAGTATCCAGGATTGACTGTGTTTGCTGAACAGTCAAAGCTTTTTGCTCCAATTCCCGTCTACCCACAGCTCCAATTTGGGAGAGTTCCTGATAGCGTTCCTTATCCATTTTGGCAAAACTCAGATCTGCTCGAGCTTTATCTAAAGAAGCTTTAGCCTTTTGCCAATTAGCTTGAGCGGCTAAAAATTCACCCTGGGTGCTAACCTGCTGTTCTTGATATTCCCTTTGATTACGTAACAAATCCACCCTTGCGGAAGTAATAGCATTTTGAGCAACTTGAGTTTCAGCCAAAATTTGCCGATCTAAAATACGAATTTGGGCATAAACTTGCGATATTTGTAAATTACCCTGTTGGATATTACCTTGTAACTGACTTTTTTTGATAAGCAAATCATCCGTATTTAAATAGGCAATTACATCACCTATTTTCACCGTTTGATTTGGTTTGACCAAAATACTTTTAATAGTTCCCTCTACTTCCGGTTGAACTACACGAACTTCCCCTATAGGACGAACCACAGCATCCACTTTTACCGTGACGTTATATTTCACCCAAGAAGCAAGAGCAATAGCACTAGTAACAGTACCAATTAGGAATATTCCTGCTAAAGAAGTCCAACGACTAACAGGAGGGAGGAACTGGGGATTATCCACAGAAGATATGAGTTTAGGTCGATGAGTATAAAACATACTGGGTAGATGGGGTGAAGGGTAATTGGGTAGGGATTAAGTTAAAGCAGAATAAAGTCTTGGTGTTCCCCTCGTCTGAATTTCAATTCTTCTAAAGATCCTTGGGATTGGAGTTTTCCTCCATCCAACATAATGACCCAATCAGCACGATTGATTACCTGGGGACGATGGGTGATTAAAATAGTAGTTTTTCCTTGACGATGTTCAAATAACTGATCTAAAACCTGTGCTTCACTGACCGGGTCTAGTCCCCCGGTAGACTCATCCAAAATTAGAATTGGTGGATCTGTAACAATAGCCCTAGCTATAGCTAATCGTTGTCTTTGACCACCGGAAATATTAGCACCAAATTCACCCAATATAGTTTGATATTTTGCGGGTAATTTACTGACAAATTCATCAGCACCAGCAATTTCACAAGCTCGGACAATCTGCTCAAAACTAACGTGAGGTGCGCCCAACCGAAAGTTTTCCACAATAGAACGACTCCAGAAATGGGGTTCCTGGGGAACTAGAATCACCTGTTGACGTAAAGATTCTAAAGACAAATCTTGTTGGTTATAGAGTCCAATGCGAATATTTCCAGATTGGATGGTATATAACCCAGCGATTAATTTAGCCAAGGTACTTTTACCACATCCTGACTTACCGATTAAAGCCACGACTTGACCACCGGGAATAGTTAAAGAAAAGTCTTCTAATAAGTCAAGTCTCCCAGCATAATGAAAGTTGATATTAGTGCAAGTGATTTTAGCATCATCAGCGATTTTAGCAAAAGGCTTTTTACCATCATAGTCACTTTCTGGAGTGGTATCTATCACTTCCGTCAGTCTTTGCACTGCTGTTTTAGCGCGGGTAAATTCCTGGACAAAACTGATAACAGTAGTTATGAGACCCAGGAAATTAGCATTCATCGAATTAAAAGCCAGTAATTGACCAATACTGAGATTTTCACTGGGATTAATCACTAAATGACCACCAAACCAGAGGAGGATAATACTACCAATAGAGGAGATAAAGCCAGAAAAGGTATTATTAATAATACCAATTTGCATAGTGTCCAAAGTTAAATTAGCCAACTTGCCAAATCGAACTTGGAACTCTTCTAGGAATTGATTACCAGCAGTAGTAGTTTTGAGAGTTAGAGCACCCTTAAAAGTTTCCACCAATACACCCTGAGTTTCCGCATCTTTAACCAGTAGTTCCCGGGTTTTTTGCTGTAATTTAGGTTGAAACACCAAAGGAGTAATAGTCATAACCCCAGCAATTACCATAGCCACCAAAGTTAACTTCCAGCTATAAAAAGCCATCAGACCAAGAGAAATCAGAGCAATAAAAAATTTGCTAGGTAAACTGACAACTACTTGAGTAACCAACTGATTGATTTGCTTAATATCTTGGAGACGACTAGTAATTTCCCCACTGCGACGAGCTTCGTAATAAGACAGGGGTAAGTGCAAAATTTGTCTACCAAATTCCATCACCAGTCCCAATTGGAGACGTTGGGCAAAATGGGCGATTAAATTAGATTGCACCCAAGATAGACTACTGGAAATAAGATTCATCACAACCACAGCAATAACCATAGTTGTGAGTAATTTAGTATCACCCCGTACTAGCACATCATCAGTAAGAATTTGTAATAAAAAGGGGGAAGCTAGAGATAGCAGTCCTAATAATAAATTGAGCGGTAGAGCTTGGGCGAGAATTCCCCGAAAACTCCACACCTGTTTAAAGAAACGCCAAAAGCCACCTATTTTATCTTCTTCTGTTTTTAAAAACTCTTCTGGACTGGGTTCTAGCAATAGCATTAACCAATCATTCCAACCCTCTATAAAGTCTTCTTCACAGAGGTAACGTACCCCTGCTCCTGGGTCAGAGATTATATACTTTTCACCCTTTTTACCATAAAAAACCACCCAGTGATTTCCGTGCCAATGAATGATTGCTGGTAGGGGTGCTTCGTTTAATCTTTTGAGAATTTCTGGTGAAGTTCTGACTGTTGAAGCTTTAAAACCCAAGGTTTTAGCTCCTCTTTGTAGACCTAATAAGGTGGTACCGAATTGGCTTGTACCCACGGATTCTCGGATGCGAGTGATAGTGAAATTTTTGCCATAATATTTGGCGATCGCCGCTAAGCAAGCAGCGCCACAGTCTTCTTCACTGTGTTGGGAAATATGGGGGTATTTCATAGTTATTGAATGTATATCATGTTTGTGGGGTCTAATCCCATTGTTTTTTGATATTGAATCAGCTTTAAATCTTAATGTGGGAAAGACCTATCCTTCCAATTTTCTAATTATCTCTAATTATCTCTAATTATCTTTTGAGAGGTTGCTTGGGTTTGTATTATTATTTTGAGGGAACGATAGCACACCAGTAAGAAATAAAAGCGCTGTATTTATTACCTCTGGACTATACGCAATAAAAGGAAATAGTGATTGCATTACTATGAGATATGCAGCAGCTTCAAGGAATCCACCACCTTTAATAGTTGCAGATTCTTCTTCTGATATTTCAGTAAATAAATTATTTTGTGCCATGTAATTTATTTCTCCATAATTCAATGAATAGACCTCTCCTAAAACTCTATTTCCACCAGTTTATGGGGGATTTGAGCTTCAATTTCGGAGAGGTCTAATGTGTGTATCCCAGTCAACAATAAATATGTTTACTTGAGAAAGAATGACACATTATGTGATTGATATGACTTATTAGATATCTTACACCAGAGGACCAAACAAGATGTTAACTGCTTGGAACTTAATAAGATCAGGATCAACACCAAGAAAAGCTGCTACTATGGCGTATGCAGCGGCATCATAAAACTCTCCAACAGCACCACCACTAACAACAGCAGACTGTTCACCAGAAACTTGAGCGAATAATGAGTTCTTTTCGATTACTTGCATGATACAATACTCCTTGATCTTGTGATTAGATTTGTTTTAAGCTAGAAGTTGATTGCTTCTTTGTAAGTCCCTCAACTGCTTGCTTGTTAATACAATATCCAGAAACCAATAGCCAGATCATTGATATTTCCAACCAACCTAATTACCAACTTGAGGAAAAACAACTTCTCAAAAATACATCCCCCCTTCCTCACAAAAAATCCCCAACTTCCATGAAGAAATTGGGGACCTTATTTTTAAAAACTTGAGGTTGGCAATCTAATTTATAGCTTTAAGTAGGGAGGCACAATTATTTGTAGGATGGGTTAGCGGTAGCGTAACCCATGCGGGTGTTGGGTTTCATACTTCAACCCAACCTACGTTCATCTTATATTTAATTCCACCCACTTAGCTAGAACGCTTAGGAAAGAGTTTATAGGTAAAATTGAGTCTCAGGTAGGCGTTCTCGCAAACACCAATACCTGAAACCCAAATTCAATTACCTTTACTTAAAGATATCCGAGAATCCAATTTTCTAACTGTGATGGTAAATTCTGGAAGTAATTTAGCACGTCATTAGGCAAATTAACTATTTCCAAGAGACCACCACCATTGATACTAACAGATTCTCTATCAACGACCTGGGTGAATAGCACGTTATTGTCGATTAAATTCATAGATAAACTATCCTTAATCTCAATTGAACGGTCACACCCTGATTCAAGCAATTAGGTTCTTAGATTCCTAATTGGTAACTCATACCATATACATAAACCAATAACCAGATCATTAGTCTTTTCAGCCAACTTAATTGCTACTTCCAGAACAGGGGATTTCCTAAAAATCCTTGGGGTTATATTTAACCACGTCTATACCAACATAGTAAATATATAAATGTAACCTGGCTTGGGTTTCCTTCATCAACCGAACCTACAAAAAACTAGGGAAGGGATACCAGGGGGTGAGTCAGAAATTCCTATACTTTTCATTTATGCTTGACAAGTCGAAAAGATTTACAAATTTTGTTAATTATTTTCTATAAACCCCTTGCATATCTGTTCAATTAGTTTTATACTTAAAAGTAAGGTGATCGGGCGGTTCGGCCAAGAATTCCAGATCACCTTACACCCCTTTCTCAGAGGTAATCAAATTATGACACAGACTAAGAATTTTATTGGCAATGTCAACGAAACTAGAGTAGTTGGCCCTACGGTAGTTCCAGAAAGCGATCGCAGGGAACCATTAAAGCACCTGTTAATTGGATCGAAAAAGACAGTTATTAGTACGATTCACTATCTACATGTGCTTGGTTATGCCCATGCAACTGATTGGAGTGATCCGATACCGACTAGTAACCCAGGGGAGGTCATGAGTATTCTGGTAAGACAGATTCTGATTAATTGACCGGTTTATCTATGAATTAGAGGTAGGCGATCGCATTTCGCTCTCAATGGTGAGACAGGGAATGAATTCCCTGTCTGACACCAAAATTCTTTTTCAACGGATTGATCCAAACATACTCCTGTATTCCACCAATTATAATATGGAATATCGTCGAGCAAAAACACCAGGAGCGACCTAATTTATACTAGATTACTATTCTTCATACGGTAACACCAGTTCCCGCAATCATGGGACAACCCCCATGAAAAGTGCGATCGCTTTTTATCAAAGTGCCAATATTGACTTCTTTTAACATAAATTCCTTTGATATAGTCTCGTAGGTTGGGTTGAGGAACGAAACCCAACAAACCAACAGGGAGATACACACATACAGCACTTTCCACTTTCATGAAGTACATCATAACAAAAGAATCTGCTGTATAACCTTGAATAATTATATAGTCCCGTAGGTTGGGTTTTCTCAATCCAACCTACGGTAAATGTTTTTAAAAACAGGCGATCGCTGGAAGTAAAATCAAACCGCTCACCCTATAAGACAAGGAGTTCACATAAACTATAATTAACAGTGGGGTTTGTTGGGTTTTCTCAATCCAACCTACGGTAAATGTTTTTAAAAACAGGCGATCGCTGGAAGTAAAATCAAACCGCCCACCCTATAATACAAGGAGTTCACATAAACTATAATTAACAGTGGGGTTTGTTGGGTTTCGTTCCTCAACCCAACCTACGGGATTATATAATGTTTTAAGGGTATCTGTTTTTCTCTCTGTTGGTTTGTTGGGTTTTCTTAATCCAACCTACGGTAAATATTTTTAAAAACAGGCGATCGCTGGAAGTAAAATCAAACCGCCCACCCTATAATACAAGGAGTTCACATGGACTATAATTAACAGTGGGGTTTGTTGGGTTTCGTTCCTCAACCCAACCTACGGTAAATGTTTTTAAAACAGGCGATCGCTGGAAGTAAAATCAAACCGCCCACCCTATAATACAAGGAGTTCACATAAACTATAATTAACAGTGGGGTTTGTTGGGTTTTCTCAATCCAACCTACGGTAAATGTTTTTAAAGGCGATCGCTGGAAGTAAAATCAAACCGATCACCCTATAAGACAAGGAGTTCACATAGACTATAATTAACGGTGAGGTTTGTTGGGTTTTCTCAATCTAACCTATGGGATTATATAATGTTTTAAGGGTATCTGTTGGTTTGTTGGGTTTCGTTCCTCAACCCAACCTACGGTAAATGTTTTTAAAAACAGGCGATCGCTGGAAGTAAAATCAAACCGCCCACCCTATAAGACAAGGAGTTCACATGGACTATAATTAACAGTGGGGTTTGTTAGGTTTTCTCAACCCAACCTACGGTAAATGTTTTTAAAAACAGGCGATCGCTGGAAGTAAAATCAAACCGCCCACCCTATAATACAAGGAGTTCACATAAACTATAATTAACAGTGGGGTTTGTTGGGTTTTCTCAATCCAACCTACGGTAAATGTTTTTAAAAACAGGCGATCGCTGGAAGTAAAATCAAACCGATCACCCTATAAGACAAGGAGTTCACATAAACTATAATTAACAGTGGGGTTTGTTGGGTTTTCTCAATCCAACCTACGGTAAATGTTTTTAAAAACAGGCGATCGCTGGAAGTAAAATCAAACCGATCACCCTATAAGACAAGGAGTTCACATAGACTATGATTAACAGTGGGGTTTGTTGGGTTTCGTTCCTCAACCCAACCTACGGGATTATATGATGTTTTAAGGGTATCTGTTTTTCTCTCTGTTGGTTTGTTGGGTTTTCTTAATCCAACCTACGGTAAATGTTTTTAAAAACAGGCGATCGCTGGAAGTAAAATCAAACCGCTCACCCTATAAGACAAGGAGTTCACATAAACTATAATTAACAGTGGGGTTTGTTGGGTTTTCTCAATCCAACCTACGGTAAATGTTTTTAAAAACAGGCGATCGCTGGAAGTAAAATCAAACCGCCCACCCTATAAGACAAGGAGTTCACATAGACTATAATTAACGGTGAGGTTTGTTGGGTTTTCTCAATCTAACCTACGGGATTATATAATGTTTTAAGGGTATCTGTTGGTTTGTTGGGTTTCGTTCCTCAACCCAACCTACGGTAAATGTTTTTAAAAACAGGCGATCGCTGGAAGTAAAATCAAACCGCCCACCCTATAATACAAGGAGTTCACATGGACTATAATTAACAGTGGGGTTTGTTGGGTTTTCTCAATCCAACCTACGGTAAATGTTTTTAAAAACAGGCGATCGCTGGAAGTAAAATCAAACCGCCCACCCTATAATACAAGGAGTTCACATAGACTATGATTAACAGTGGGGTTTGTTGGGTTTCGTTCCTCAACCCAACCTACGGGATTATATGATGTTTTAAGGGTATCTGTTTTTCTCTCTGTTGGTTTGTTGGGTTTTCTTAATCCAACCTACGGTAAATGTTTTTAAAAACAGGCGATCGCTGGAAGTAAAATCAAACCGCTCACCCTATAAGACAAGGAGTTCACATAAACTATAATTAACAGTGGGGTTTGTTGGGTTTTCTCAATCCAACCTACGGTAAATGTTTTTAAAAACAGGCGATCGCTGGAAGTAAAATCAAACCGCCCACCCTATAATACAAGGAGTTCACATGGACTATAATTAACAGTGGGGTTTGTTGGGTTTTCTCAATCCAACCTACGGTAAATGTTTTTAAAAACAGGCGATCGCTGGAAGTAAAATCAAACCGCCCACCCTATAATACAAGGAGTTCACATGGACTATAATTAACAGTGGGGTTTGTTGGGTTTCGTTCCTCAACCCAACCTACGGTAAATATTTTTAAAAACAGGCGATCGCTGGAAGTAAAATCAAACCGCTCACCCTATAATACAAGGAGTTCACATGGACTATAATTAACAGTGGGGTTTGTTGGGTTTCGTTCCTCAACCCAACCTACGGGATTATATAATGTTTTAAGGGTATCTGTTTTTCTCTCTGTTGGTTTGTTGGGTTATCCTTTTCTGTTTCATTAATTATAATATGGAATATCGTCGAGCAAAGACACCAGGGGCGACCTATTTTTTCACTCTTGTTACTTATTGTCGTCGTCCCATTTTAGGTAAATCGGAAAATATAGATTTACTAAGGGAAGCGTTTCGATATGTGATGAAAAACTACCAATTTAAAATTGATGCGATCGTTATTTTGCCTGAGCATCTTCATTGTCTTTGGACATTACCTGAAAATGATGGGGATTTTTCGACTCGTTGGCGATTAATTAAAAGTTATTTTAGTCGTAAATGTCAGGTTTCTTGTCAGGGAACAATGACTTTATCTCAGGAGCAAAAAGGTGAAAAGCCAATTTGGCAACGTCGCTTTTGGGAGCATCAAATTCGGGATGATCGAGATTTTATTAATCATGTCGAGTATATTCACTATAATCCGGTTCGTCATGGATTGGTAAATGCACCAAAAGATTGGCAGTATTCAAGTTTTCATCGTTATGTTCAAGCGGGATTTTATGATGTTATGTGGGGAGCGGAAGAAAGGCATGTTTTTGGTGGTCATATTGGGCATGAGTAGATATGGATTCAAATGGTTCGTGGGTTAGATTTGTTATTGAGCTACCTGTTGGTTTGTTGGGTTTCGCTCCTCAACCCAACCTACCTCATCAAGTTGGATATGAGTAGATATGGATTCAAATAGTTTTTGGGTCAGATTTGTTATTGAGATCCCCGTTGATTTTTTGGGTTTTCTCAACCCAACCTAGGTCATCAAATTAATTTTGGGCCCTTAAATTCTGAGCTACTAAATAAACTTTTGTCCACTCACCTATCACTTTATGGGTCTTCAACTCTAATTTCTCCCCTATTCCCGCTAGAGAATCCCCCCCTTTCCTTCTATCAAGAATCTCCCTACCTAGGGGACTTATCTTCTCCCTCAGCTGCTCCCATTGTTTTGGCGTTAAACCTAAACCATCTTCCTTTAAAGACGTTGATAACCAATTCTCTACCAACTCCGGTTTATCCTTGATGGCAAAAACTTTAACAGCATGGTAACTAATTTTCTCCCTTAATCTGTATAACTCCTTAATTGGCTGATTCAGCTTTTTAGCAATCTCCTCTTGACTCTTACCCTCTAAATATAACCTCAACCACTCCACCGCTGTTTCTCCCAGCTTCTCTAATAGGTATTCCTCAAATTTCTCTTGCACTTCCTGACGTAACAATTGTTGCTCCTCTACCTTTTGCGCCTCCTGATACTGGGCGATCGCTTCGTCATCTAAAAGATTTAAGTTGCTTTCCGTATCTTCTGTTAATATTTCGTCAGAAACCAGTCTAATCACGTCCTTACCTGGAATTTGAGTCAATCCCCCTCGCTGAATGCGGCGTAAATAATTGACAAACCGATGTGTCAATAAAGGTTGATTACGCACAGGTCGTAAACAGTATTCTTCTAAGCTGGCAAATAATAACATGTCTCGTAACCTTTTATCCCCAGTTGCGTCGGCAATTAGACTCATTTGCTGCTGCATATAAGAATCACTTTGCAGCATTTCCTGAATTACCTCTTGCAGTACATCTATCACACTACGCTGGCGATCGCGACTTAAAGAGACCCAGGTTTGAATTTTATTTCTAATTGTGGTAACACTTGCCAAGCGAACCATCAAATTACGATAGGCCTGTTCCCTTCCCACACCTAAATATCGCTGTCGTAGAACTCGCCAGCGATATTCCATAGCCTTTTGAGCAATCTCCAATTCTTTGGGTGTGAACCCTGCAAATCTGGTTAAGTCCGACCCCAAAAGCCAAAGCATAATACTATTTCTAGCGTCATCACTGTTTTCAGGAGACTCAGCAGCGAGTCGTTTCCGCCAATATTCTGCTATATTTGCTGCACTTAGTTCCATAGTAAAATCGCCTAAAATATTTGCTGCACCATTTAAGTCGGCATTAACAAAAGCCGTTTGTATTCCAAAAAGATAGGTTGAGATAGTTACCAAAAACTATCTACCACTGGAGGAGCGGACAATGGGGTTTTCCACCGAGTCTCGATATTGCTGGACTTGATCTGTGTAAGCAATAGGTAAGACAGCTTCCACGTTTTCATGGGGACGGGGGATAATTACCCAGGATTCCAGAGTACCACCATAGACATTTTGTGCTGCTTCCACACCAGCGGCCATGGCAGTTTTCACCTCAGAAACATCACCACGAATATTGATTGTAAAGCGGGCGCTACCAACTCGGATATAACCGACCAAAGTTACCCTTCCAGCTTTAACCATAGCATCTGCTGCTGCTAAAACTGCGGGAAAACCCTTTGTTTCTAAAGATCCAACGGCCTGTAGGGACATTACTAATCTCCTGTATAAATAAAATTACCGGTACAAGTTAAAAAATGCGAAAAGGTTCGGACTTAGAAGTGAAATGGATGGGTAGAATTGTCTCCACATTTTCCGGTGGGTTGGGGACTATGTAATGAGTAATCACCTGACCACCATAAACGGTTTCTTCGGAAGCTATTCCAGCTGCAACAGCGGTTTTCACCTCTGCTACCTGTCCTCTAACAGCAACCAACAACCTTCCACTTTCTGCAATGCCATAGTATACGATTGTGACAGCAGCAGACTTAACCATAGCATCTGCTGCGGCTAAAACTGCGGGAAAACCTAAAGTTTCGATAACGCCAACTGCCATTGGCATGGCTTAACTCTCCTGAATTTCTGTATCAGTGATATTTATTGTAGGGGATTTGGTACCATGAATAATAATCTGGCAAAATTTTGATAGAAGGCCCATCTGCTCGGTTATTCGTACAAAAGGTCTTAATTGGGTATTTTAGTAAGCTTTACACAGCGGTAACATCATAATGCCTAATATTCTATCAATTTGGTTAATATAGTACTCTAGGGAATCAATAAAAACAGTCGCGTTTTCCAGACGCAAGAACTTCCAAACCGTCCCCGTAGAAACGACCCCATAAATATAAGTCAAGGGAGTCCCTCCTTGGGAATTAAACAACTGGGCTGCGACCATTTCGGCAATACACTGTCCCAATCCCCCTTTAATATTTTCATTTTTTGCTTCTACCACAGCGATGACTGGCACTGTGATAAAATACTGTTCCTTAGAATGGCTAATTAAATAATCGCAAAATCCCACCAAACCCCTTTCCGGATCTACATTAAACTCAGTACCGGAAAACAGACTGATTTGGTGTTTAGTTTGACGGCGTAGCTCTGCTAACACTGGGGCGATGAGAAATTCGGAACGGGCTTTTTCTGTATTAATGGCAGTTGCTAAGGGCAAATACTCCTGTAGGGTCTGCTGAAGATAATCTGAAGGTTGGAGAGGTTTGACCTCACAAAACAAATTTTGGTCTTCTTCTACCTGCAAGCTAAAGGTTTTTATTACCTTATCTAGGGTGGTGAACTCACTGTAAGCCATGGCGTAACTTTTGTTTATACATCCAGTTGGGTTTTGGTAAGGATATAGGAATTATAGTACAATCGGTGGACTGGAAATGCCATTTAGTCAGCAATTCTAAATTTGGAATGTAGGTTGGGTTGAGGAACGAAACCCAACAGCTCTATTAATTACATGTAATGCTGCGTGATAAAAAATCACTGATTTCAAACTGATGCAACCCAAACGGAGGATATGGGATTTGTAACATTTTGTAACATGCTCATTGTTTTATTTGAGATAGATATGTTATAATCCCTGTTAGGATTGCTACTGTTAACCAAATATTAGAGTTGTTGGAAAATAAGGGATAATAATCAAGCAGACAAGTAGGGTGACATTAATGTTGAAGTTAGACCGCGTCCTGAATCAAGAGCGACTGCTACGAGCAATGACTGGACTTAACCGCCAAGCATTCAACGAGCTGTTATCTCAGTTTGCTGATACCTATGAACGCACCGTGTTCAACTCCTTAGCAAACCGCAAACGTGCGCCCGGGGGCGGACGCAAGCCTACACTCAGAAGTATAGAGGAAAAACTATTTTATATCCTGCTGTACTGCAAATGTTATCCGACGTTTGACTTGCTGAGTGTGTTGTTCAACTTTGACCGCTCCTGTGCTCATGATTGGGTACATCGACTACTGTCTGTGCTAGAAACCACTTTAGGAGAAAAGCAAGTTTTGCCAGCACGCAAACTCAGGAGCAGGAATTCACCAAAAGGTTTCCAGATGTGAAGGAGGTGATTGTGGATGGTACGGAGCGTCCAGTCCAGCGTCCTCAAAACCGAGAACGCCAAAAAGAGTATTACTCTGGCAAGAAAAAGCGGCATACATGCAAGCAGATTACAGTCAGCACAAGGGAGAAACGAGTGATTATTCTGACGAAAACCAGAGCAGGTAAAGTGCATGACAAACGGCTACTCCATGAATCAGAGATAGTGCAATACATTCCTGATGAAGTAGCAATAGAGGGAGATTTGGGTTTTCATGGGTTGGAGAAAGAATTTGTCAATGTCCATTTACCACACAAGAAACCGAAAGGTAAGGAGTTAACACAGCAGCAAAAGGAGGAGAATCGAGAACTCAGTCGTCAGCGAGTTGTGTGTGAGCACGCTCACTCTGGAATTAAGAGATATAACTGTGTACATTCTGTATATAGGAATCGTGTGACCGATTTTGATGATCAATTGATGTTGGTCAGTGCAGGGCTATGGAACTTCTATTTAGATGCAGCATAAATTCAATCGGGATGGGGGAAGTTCTGTCATCCGGAAATATGCTTTTATTTCCCAACAGCTCTATTTTTAAAAACAATTGTGTGAGGTTTTTGGTCGTGGCGAAAATAACTAATCAGGGCTTAAATAGTGCATTGCACCAGCTGTGGGTTTTTTCTTTGTCAGGTGACTTTTGGCAAGTGTTGGATACGGCGTTTGGTACGGAATATAACAGAGAAAATGCCCAAATACTGAGGTTACAGTGGCAAAAAGGGGATTTTAGTCAGTTACCGCAAATGGAGATTGTAGATGGCGGTATTCTAGGCGATGGTAATGGTGCCTACTCGTCAAGTGAGAATAGGATTTATCTGTCTAGCAAGTTAATAGAGAAGGGCACTTTAGGTTTAGTTAGCAAGGTGCTTATAGAAGAAATAGGGCATTATGTAGATGCTTATATTAATACAGTGGATAGTCCCGGAGATGAAGGGGCGATTTTTGCTGCATTGGTGCAGGGTGAAGGATTAAATAAGGATGAGATTAGTCGGTTAAAAGCAGAAGAAGATCTAGCATCAGTAACCATTGATGGCAAAACAGTAGAAGTAGAAAAGAATGGTTCAATCTTGCCCGTAGTAGCTTGGACACGTTTATTAGGAACCAGCGGTATTGATTTTGGTGTGGACTTAACTGTGGGAACTGACGGATCCCTCTACATAGTTGGTTTCACGGAGGGCAATCTGGATGGAAGCAATAGGGGACTTCAAGACGCTTTTATTGCCAAATACGACGACAATGGCACAAATGTTTGGAAAAAACAATTTGGTACTGTTGCAGGTGACATTGCTGATGCAGTAACCATATCTGGTGATGGATTTATCTATGTAGCTGGGGTTACAGGAGGGAACCTTGGTGGTCAGAATAGCACCGGTTTGGGAGCGTTTATTAGAAAATATGATCCAGATGGCAATGAAGTTTGGACCCAGTTGGTAGATATAAATACTGGTAGTCTAAATATTGCCTATGCAGTGGTTGCTGGCAGTGATAGTTCCATATATATCTCAGGAAGCACTATTGACCCAACCCAAACTAGTGTAGGTGGTCAGTTACTTTCCGATGCTTTTGTTAGTAAATATGACTCAAGTGGTACTAAGATTTGGACAAAGTTACTAGGAACACTTAGTGGTAATGAAGAGGCTATTGCTTTAACTGTCGGCAGTGACCAATCAATTTATGTCACAGGTTATACTGAGTGGAAATTGGATGGAGAAAACTACAATGGAGCGACAGATGTATTTGTCAGTAAATATGATCCAAATGGCAACCGGATTTGGACGAGGGTATTAGGAACAATTGAAGATGAAACACCATCGGGGTTAGCTACAGATAGTAGCGGATTTATCTATGTTAGTGGTACGAGCGGTGGAAATTTAGATGGGCAACCTAATAGCGGTTTATCAGATGTATTTATTAGCAAGTACAGTTCAGATGGAAGTAAAGTTTGGACAAAGCTAATAGGTACTAGTGGAGATGATCTAGGATCTTTAAGCATTGGGAATGATAACTCCATTTATCTGGGGGTTTCTCCAGATATCCAGCTTGACCCTAATTCTTACCTTGGATTTCAAGCATCTGAGAGCTTTATCACCAAGTACAGTACGAACGGTGATCAAATCTGGAAAAGTCCCCCCTTGTTGACTGGTAGTAATTATCCAACCACCCTAACCACGGGAAAAGATGGCTCGATCTATTTAGGTGGGATAACTGATAGCAACCTGGATGGACAAAATAATAGTGGATCTTTTGATGTCTTTATCACTAAGTTAGAAGATGATGTTCCCACATTGGCGATCGCTCCTGAAAATGCTAACCAACCTGAGGGAGATAGTGGTAGCAAGGCATTCACATTTATTGTCAACCGGAGTGGCTATATCTTAACTCCAGTCAGTGTTGATTATACAGTACAAAGTCCCGTACTTACAGCTGTTATAGATGGGATGGAATCCGCTATTGGGGATGACTTTGTGGGAGGTGTTTTTCCCTCGGGAAGAGTTAACTTTGTAGGAAATGAAACTAGTAAAGTGATCACAGTGAATGTGCAAGGAGACACTACCCCTGAAGTGGATGGTGATTTCCCCAGCGTGGATGTCTTTACGGTTACCCTCTCTAATGCCACTGGTGGGGCAACTATTACCACTGCAACTGCTGTAGGAACTATCCAAAACGATGATGTTGTTGTTGCTCCTGGACTGGCGATCGCATCTACCGGCGCCACTCAAACGGAAGGGAACTCAGGTACAAAAGCTTTTCCCTTTACTGTTACCCGCAGTGGAGATACCACTAGTAGCAGCAGTGCTAATTGGGCAGTTACTGGATTTGGCACTAACCAAGCAGATGTCACGGATTTTGGTGGAACCCTGCCAACTGGTACAGTGAATTTTACAGCAGGTGAAACTAGTAAAACTATCATAGTAGATGTGTTAGGAGACACCACTGTTGAACCGGATGAAGGGTTTACAGTTACCCTCTCCAACCCGACCAATGCTACCATTACCACTGCTACTGCTGTAGGAACTATCCAAAACGATGATGTTGTTGTTGCTCCTGGACTGGCGATCGCCCCTACCAATGCCATTCAAACGGAAGGAAATATAGGCACAAAAGCCTTTACTTTTACTGTTACCCGCAGTGGAGATACTACTGGCAGTAGCAGTGCTAATTGGGCAGTAACCGGGTCTGGCACTAACCCAGCAGATGTCACGGATTTTGGTGGAACCCTGCCAACTGGTACAGTGAATTTTACAGCAGGTGAAACTAGTAAAACTATCATAGTAGATGTGTTAGGAGACACCACTGTTGAACCAGATGAAGGGTTTACAGTTACCCTCTCCAACCCGACCAATGCTACCATTACCACTGCTACTGCTGTAGGAACTATCCAAAACGATGATGTTGTTGTTGCTCCTGGACTGGCGATCGCCCCTACCAATGCCATTCAAACGGAAGGGAACTTAGGTACAAAAGCCTTTACTTTTACTGTTACCCGCAGTGGAGATACTACTGGCAGTAGCAGTGCTAATTGGGCAGTAACAGGGTCTAGCACTAACCAAGCAGATGTTACGGATTTTGGTGGAACACTACCAAGTGGTATGGTCAGTTTTGCAGCAGGTGAAACCAGTCAAATCATCACAGTGAACGTGTCAGGAGACACCACATTTGAACCGGATGAAGGGTTTACAGTTACCCTCTCCAACCCCATAGGAGCAGTTTTGGGTACATCCTCTGTCGGAACTAATATCCGAGAGTCAGCTTCAGGTGGTTATGGGGTAACCGAGAAGTTTTACAATATTTCATCAGGAGATGGTATCTTTAAGCTGAACTATAATATGTACGCTATTCCAGATAAAGCGGAGATACTTGTCAATAATGTGTTGCAAAACCAAACTAATGGATTTGTCTCTGGAGAGGGATCTTTAGACCTGAATTCAGTCAAATTAAAAGCTGGAGACCAGGTCAAAGTGATAATTACTGGTAATGTTCAAGGAACAGCTTGGGACTACAGCGTGGATTATAGTGGAGGAATAAGTTCTTTGAACTATATTGCCAGTGGTGTTATTATCAATGATGATACCCAAGTCACCCAGGTCAACCTAGCTGTCTCCCCTACCACCGTTACAGAAGATGGAAATAATAACCTAATCTACACCTTCACCCGCACTGGTTCCATCACTAACACTCTAGCTGTAAACTACACCATTGGGGGAACAGCTACCCTAGACACGGATTACACAGGGATTATCAGTGCAGGAACCACAAAGACTGTCACTTTTGCTGCTGGGTCATCCACCGCTACAGTTACTATTGACCCCATAGCTGACACCACAGTAGAAGGGGATGAAACAGTGGAGTTAACTTTGGCTCCTGGCACTGGTTACAACATTGACACCACCAGTGTAGTCACAGGAACAATTACCAATGACGATCGCACCCTCACCCCTATTATTGATTACGCACCCAACGTGAATATATCCACGGGTTTGGTTTTCAGCACCAATGGGGGAGGAAATCTGTCTTTAGACACAAATAGACTATCCATGTCTAATGAAGTTACCGGTGTCCAAAATGGAACAAAGTCCAATTTTAACCACTTATTTGGACTATACGAGGTCTTGAATGCTCAAGGAGAAATTAATACTGAGAAAGGGGTCTTAAAACCGGGAGATAGCGATTATGCGTTTTATGCTCTCACCACTGCTAGAGTCAAGGACTTCATAGTACAAGCAGGTAATAGCGATATTCCCAGCACCGCTACACAATTAGGGTCTGGTGTGTCACTTCAAGGTAATAAGTTTTATGCTCCTTTTGTGATTGCTAACTGTGGAACTTACTTCCCCAATTTACAACAGGGAGTAGAAGATTTCGTCGCTGCTGAAAACGGAGACGTAAACCGGTTTGCCAATGCACCTAAACATGTGCGAGACCTTGTTGCTACGGAAGTAGATAATGAGTTCAATAATGCACCTAGATTCGTACAGGAACCTGTAGCCTATTTTAGCTTTGGGTCAGCTAATCCCGATAAATCTCCCCATCTCCGTTCCTATGGTAATGGAGTCTATGGATTTGAGGATTTACCCGCTACCGCTACCCAATATTCCAACAATGATTTCAATGATGCGGTTTTTGCTCTTTCTTAAACTTGAGTTTGTTGGTTTCTCAACTTCTCCATCCCCGGATGGGGAGGTTGAAACTTTGGTGTTAAGTAGGGAGACACAATTATTTGTAGGATGGGTCGAGTAACGAGACCCATCTGGGTGTTGGGTTTCATACTTCAACCCAACCTACGTTCTCCATCCCCGCATGGGAAGGTTGAAACTCTGTGGATATGTTAGTACATTTTAACTAGTCTGAGTGATGATAAGTGGAGACAGAGGTAGATTGTATTTAGCTCCTAAATTAACTTCGATTTCTAGGGTACTTATTTGTTGTCTCAACCAATTTGTAAATAAATCTCCTATAATTCTCAGACGTATCTGTTCATTCAACTGGGGTTGAATAATCTCTTCTACCATGATGATACGCACTCCTTGAGGTGTGGTGATGGGTTTGAGGATTTGTGGAGGATTAGCAGCAAAAATGGCCGCAGCAATTTCTGGTCTGAAATCTTTTCGCTCACGCATACCTTGATATCCCCCTGCTCTACGGAGTTCTGGATTTTGAATATATTGACGAGCTACTTCATGAAAGCTAATTTCCCCTTCCTGCAGGGCATAAAATATTTCTAGGGCTAAATCTTCATCATCTAATATGACTTCATAAATTGCTGCTGCAATGTATTCCAGTTGATGAGCATAAAAAAATGATTCCACTTGGTCTGCAAATAAATGATTAGCCAATTTGGCAGATAGTAGGTTGGTGTAGGCAATTTCTTCAAAGTTATCTAGGGATAAATAGTGTTTCTTTAACCAGGCCCAGGTGTCTTCTGCTTTGACTAGGTTATTGGCTAATCTCAGATTGTCCGCTGCTTGCTGTAGTTCCGCTGTGGTTATCTGAATATCTTCTTTCATCGCTGTCTGTGTCACTATTTTCCTACTGGCGATCGCATCTAATATGTTGGGCATTTGACAAGATATTTTTAGGTGATACAGAATATCTTGATCACCAACATTGATTTTTTCTAACATGATTTTTTCCTCCTCTAATCTTATAAATCCAAACCATTTTTCTGTAATCTTTTAAATGGATCTAATATCAGATCCATAACTCGACGTTGACGGACAATAAGTTCTGCGGTAGCTGTTTGACCTGGTATTAGGGGAATGGGCTTATCCCCAGATTTGATATAGGGTTTTTCTAAGGCAATTTCTAATTGGTATGTTTCCACAGAAGTGGGTCTATTTGGTGAAACCTTTGCATCAGGTGAAATCCATAAAACCCTTCCCTGAGTTACCCCATACTCCTGGAATGGATAGGCATCAAATTTAATTTTTACTGGCATTCCTACTTTAATAAAACCACTTTGTTGACTTGGTATTTCCGCTTTCAAAATTAAATTGGCATCTTTGGGAGCAATTTGAGCTACCATTTGTCCTACCTGAACAACAGCACCTGGCTTTTTAATCGGTAGCTCGAAGACTATACCATCCACAGGCGATCGCAATGTTCGTTGTTGTAATTGTAATTGCAGGGACTTGATTTGACTTTTAGTTTGGCTAATCTCCGATTTTATGCCACTAATTTGTGTTTGTAAATCTTTGAGTTGCTCTTGATTTTTTAACACTGTTAATTTACCTGCTTGAATAATACTTTGGTAACTACTTTCCTGTTCTTGTAACCGGAGTTTGGCTTGTTGAATTTCTGACCTTAATTGATTCATAACCGAGTTGTATCGGCTTAATTCTTCCCGTAGTTGTAAACTAGCCCTTTGCAGGTTAGAACTAGCTTCCTGTCGTAATCTTTGACTATCTTCTGCTGTTTTTTCTATCTCCACAAATCGGGTTTGAGGAATTATCCCTTCTTCTAACAGTTGGTTATAGCGAGCAACTTCTAGGGAATCTCGACGTAAACGGTTTTCAGCTAATCCATAAGCAATTTGGGTAGACTGGATATTCTGTTTTACTTGTTCTACTTGAGTAAGTCTTTCCAATTTTTGCAATTGATACGCACTCTGTTTAGCATCGAGATTTTCCCT
The DNA here is from genome assembly GCF_003367075.2 of Cylindrospermopsis raciborskii Cr2010. NCBI lineage: Bacteria > Bacillati > Cyanobacteriota > Cyanophyceae > Nostocales > Aphanizomenonaceae > Cylindrospermopsis > Cylindrospermopsis raciborskii. Next base: position 1,098,735 of record NZ_CP065936.1, on the reverse strand, counting down.
TGCTTGATTTAATTGGGCAAGTTTTTCTAGGGATTGGGATTGATTTTGTTGTTTCTGAATATTAATAGCCAGCAACACCTGATTATATAACAGTTCTATTTGAGTTTGACGATTGACTAAACCCTCTAATTTTGCTTGAGCTTCTTGTAATTGTGTGCGCAGTAATTGAGAGTCAATTTCCATCAAAGGTTGTCCAGCTTGAACCCTGGTACCTTCTTTTACATTAACTGCAACCACACTACCCATGACTGAACTATCTAACTTATGAGTTGCACCTTTTGGTTCCATTCTACCACTAGCACTCCCCGTTTCGTCAATTTGAGAGAACATAATCCATGGTAAAGCAACTGCTGTAAAAGTAACTAGTAAATACAGCATTGATCTGGTCCACACTTTGGGTAAAGCATCTAATAATTCTTCCGTGCCATAAAACCAGTCTTTAACTGAAGTTTCTATCTGGTTGGGATTTTCTTGAGTAATAATTTCGGCAATTGGCGGTTGTTCTGATATCAAAATTGCCGAAGATGAATTATAGGTTGATTGTGGCATAAATTTCCCTTACCTCAAGTTCACTAACTAACTACGGATAACTGTTGTTGATTAAGATAGTAATAATTTCCACGTTTAGCAATCAATTCTTCGTGAGTACCTTGCTCGACTAAAATTCCCCGATCTAATACTAAAATTAAGTCAGCATGACGTACGGTAGATAGACGATGGGCAATTATTAAACTAGTGCGTCCTTTGAGAATTTTCTGCAAGTTTTTTTGAATAATTCTTTCAGATTCTGCATCTAGATGACTGGTGGCTTCATCTAATATTAAAAGGCGCGGATTTCCTAATAATGCTCTAGCTATAGCTAATCGTTGTCTTTGTCCCCCCGATAACATACCTCCTCCCTCACCAATTTGAGTTTCGTAACCCATGGGCATAAATTTAATAAATTCATCTGCACCTGCTAATTGTGCCACGGTAATGATTTCTTCTAAGGTGGATTCTGGATGGGCAATACTGATGTTTTCTCTAATTGTACCACCAAATAAAAATGTGTCCTGGTCCACAACCCCTATTTGAGACCGTAAGGATTTGAGAGCAATACTTGTCACATCTTGATTGTCTATTAAAATTCTACCATCTGTCGCAGGATATAATCCTAAAATTAGTTTGGATAGAGTTGTCTTACCAGATCCACTTCTTCCTACTACTGCTACGGTTTGTTCAGGTTTAATGTGAAAGTTGATGTTTTCTAAAATGTTAATATCGCTGTCTTTGTGATAACGAAAGGTGACATTTTCAAAGCAAATTTCTCCCCTTAGTTTTGATAGACTTTGCCGAGGTTGGATGACTAAATCTTCTTCTACTTCTGCTTCTAATACATCATTAATGCGCTCGGTAGAAACTATAACTTCTTGAAGTTGATTCCACAACACGATTAACCTTTGAAAAGGCTGGATAATGTTGCCTAATAACATATTAAAGGCTACTAGTTGACCAATAGTCAACTGATTGTGAATTACTAACCAAGCGCCAAACCAGAGTAAGCCTGTTGTTGCTAAAGATTGAATGGTGGCACTAATTATTTGTAACTTATTACTAATAATTTGAACGGCAAAGTTTTTCTTGGTCAAATTATGTAGTAATTCTTCCCAGCGCCATCTTACAGTTTGTTCTATAGCTAAGGAACGAATTGAAGAAATGCCACTTAAAGCCTGAATTAAATAGCTATTCTCTTTGGCTAATGCTCCAAATACTTCTCGACTAATACGTCTCAAAAAAGGTGTGGCAAATAATGCTAGAAAAACAAATGGTGGGACAATTGCTAAAACAAACAATGCTAGAGGTGGACTATACCAAAACATCAAGCCTACATAAATAAATACCGTTAGTAAATCTAGAATAATAGATAGGGCTTCCCCCGTGAGGAATCGCTGAATTTTTTGGTTTTCTTGTACGCGAGAAACAATGTCACCCACATAACGAGACTCAAAAAAAGACAAGGGTAGTAAAAATGTATGTTTGATAAATCCCACCAATAATGCTACGCTAATTTTATTAGCTGTGTGGTCTAATAAATATTGTCTAAGTCCATTAATCACTACTCTAAATAATCCGAAAATTAGTAAACCAAACCCAACTGTATTTAGGGTTATTGTGCTACCCTGAACTATAACCCGATCCAACAAAAGTTGGGTAAATAGGGGTGTTACCAAACCAAAGATCTGAATTAAAATCGAAGCCACCAAAACTTCTACAAGTATCTGAAAGTGAGGTTTCACTAACTCAAATAACTGCCAAAATGGGCTGTTAGCTTCTATGCTCTCTTGAAAAGATTTTGTAGGTTCTAATAATAGTGCATAACCAGTCCACCCAGCTTTAAATTCCTCAACTGTTAAAGTTCGTTGTCCAATAGCGGGATCTCCTACAATTACCTGTTTTTTGCTAATCTCATAGACTACTATATAATGTTTTCCCTCCCAATGGGCGATCGCGGGTAATGGTTGCTGAGCAAATTTATCTAAACTGGCTTTTACTGGACGGGTGGCAAAACCAATACTTTCAGCAGCACTGGTTAAACTTTTCATTGATGCACCAGAACGGTTAACATTAGCCAGTTCTCGCAGACGATTAATACTGAAATTTTTCCCCCAATAACGGCTAATCATTACTAAACAAGCTGCGCCACAGTCGGAAGCACTTTGTTGTTCAAAATATGGGTATCGTTTACTAATTTTATGCCACCAATTACTAACTGTAACTGTGGGAGTAGGGAAGTATTTTTGTGATTTTTTCCGTTCTGGTTTAGCTGGTTTAACTGGTTTCCTCTCTGGAGGAAATTGAATGATATTCTGACTTGTGGTAGAGATTGGTGTTTCTAGGTGTGTTTTTAAAAAGCTATCCCAATTCTTGGCTTGGAGTAGCAGACGCTCTAGAACACTAGGCAATTGATTAATTACTTCCTGGGGAAGATAACCAATCTTTAAATCTACGGAAGCTCTAACAACATAATTGGCAAAATCATATTCGGGAAATAATGTCAACTCCCCAAAGCATGCTCCCAATGTTAAAGTGCTAACTAAATTGTTCCTACTATCTAATATTCTCGCTCGACCTGATAATACTAAATAAATTCCTGGGCGGGCGGTTTCAGATTGCCAAAATTGTTTCCCCACAATAGGTTCAATGATTTCCAATTTTTGCAAACAATTTTCTAAATCCTTTTGATCCAGGGATTTACCTAAAATATGACTAATTTGGGCAGATATATGTTCTTGAGAAAGGGCTGAAATCATTTCCTAAACTCCTATAAGTAGGGAGGCACAATTATTTGTAGGATGCTCATGGGGGCGTTGGGTTTCGTTCCTCAACCCAACCTACGTTCTTATCAGTGATTATTCGCCGGAGATCATTGATGATTTGGAAGTAGACTAAATGACCAATTAAAACTAGGTTCTAAGTTGGATGGTAAATCACAAATTGAAATACTTTTATCCTGATTTGCTGGATCTTTTATGGCACAGGGGTTTTTAGCTCTAGTGGAAAGTCCCATTTGCTTGAGTAACCGATTAATATGGCGATCGCTAATGGTAATACCCAATTCCTTAGCTAGATGTTTACTCAACCATTGAGCGGTCCAATTGCTAAAAGCATAGCCATATTCCCGAGGACTATGATTAACTAGGTCTTTCAATCTTTCTAAGTACTGATTATTAACGGTTTTTGGTCTCCCTATCTTTCGCTCTTTCCATTTGTGTGCCATTCCTGCTTCTGCTATACCCATCCAATATCTGGCCATTTCCTGGGAACAGTCGATAATCTCACAGATCTGAGATTGGGATTTTCCCATATCAGCTAATAAGATAATTTCAATTCTGCGGCGATACTCTGGGTGGGAATTGGTTTGCAAATTTTTTAACAGTGTTTTACGTTCAAAGGGGGTTAAAAACTTGCTCTCGTGTTTATCGTAAGTTTCATAAATATTATTGGTACTATTGGCATCAAGACTAGAAGACATAATTATCACCATTTTATCAAATACTACAAGGTCTTAGAGTGACAATCAACTAAACTCAAATTAGTTCAAATTATTAAATTCAATATTTTTTCCCCCATCATAATCCATTCAAAAATCATCCAATCTGCCATAAATTAATATTGGCAAGATTGACTGTTTATTTAATCCTATTGCTTATCTTATATTAAATTTTTGTTGAATGTGACAATACTTTAGATTGATGAATTGTGTTAATCTGACTAAATTCAGTGAATAGTTGCTCTAGATGTAACATAATCTCAGTTATTATGACGGACAAAAGTTCATTCGAGAGAGTGCTACTTCGGGTTTTACCTATTTTGATGATAATAGTTTGATAAGCTGTTTTCTCTGATTGCAAAATCAGAATTATAGCAACGGGCGAACAGATTCAAAGCAGTCTAAAATCTCCTCCCAAGTGGGAAAACTACCATAACATAACGGACGACATTGAATTGTATATTCCCAACTCAAGTAAGACTTCAACTCCGCATCAGGAAATAGAGCCAAACTATCCCTAAAACTCAATCCTGGTGGTGGTGTGTAGCTATCACCAAAACTCTCGCGACTAATGCGATCGCAATCAAACTTAAGTTGCTGATACTCATCATTTTCTAACATAGTACGAACTTCGACTTGTTGCAATAAGCAGTAGAGGTCGTAGTAATGGCGAGTGTATTTTCCCAAGCCTTCTTTAGTTTGGATGTACTGTCCGACACGACTGTGGATTGCAAACAACTTTTCGATTGCAGTCCGCCGAAAATCTAGTAGAAGCATCGAAAAGCTACTTTCATCCTCAGTTCCTAAATTCTCCCCCACGGTCTGCAGAAATTTCACCACATAAGAAGTAAGTTCCACTCGCTGAATGGGATAGTCTCCGCTGCGCGTTCCCATCTCCAGTAAAATTCTGGGAGCGATGATAGAGATAGTCTCGGTTTCTGGAAATCTTGATCGATAGTCAAAGTAACTATTCCGACTCGCACCGCGTTTGCGATTTCCTAAATCCTTCACCAGAGTTAAACCGGGGTTCAGAGCTACCGCAGCTTCAATCTCCATCAATTCCTTATCGACGCGATTGGCTCCCAAGGGTGGTGTGAAAGCTTGTTTATTCAGAAATAGATCGATATCTTCCGAAAACCGATTGATTAATTGCCAACCTTTGGATAAACTCGTTCCTCCTTTGAAAATAACTGAAGTTTCCCAACCACAAGCAATCCTCCGTAAAGCCTCGGTCACATAGTAATCCTTTTCGATTAACTGGGGAGTAAGTCCGTGTGCGGCAAAATAAACACTAGCTGCGACAAGCGCATCTTGAAAGTCAGGATGTTGGTTTAATCTCATTTAGATTGCCATTCCCGAGCATAACGCAAAGTACTTAATTTCCCAAAATCAAATCTAGAGTAAGGATTCAACAATCCCCTTAACCGTTGCAATAACTCAACCGAGTACCCTAATTCCTGTCCTAGTGCCCCCAACATTGCTCTCACTCGCGGTGGTTCGGTATGGGCGATCGCTACCAATCGCTCGAACATTTCTGGAGATTGAAAATGTTTGAGCAATTGTTGGTGCGTCTGAGCAGGAGACAAATCGCTCCATTTTCCCCGGTAACGTAAAAAGTCCAGCAGAGCTGCTTCCTTAGTTGATAGATTTCCCCAAGTGCTAGGACGACGGGTATAAAGTTTTGCCCGTTCTCCTAACCAAACCCTAGGTAGGCTATTGGCGGTGGTTGCAAAAGTCCCGTTGAGGGCGTTCTGGGTGGTAAATCCTAGTAAATTAGCAGCATTGACTCCGGCGGGATATACGGGCGTTTGGGCTAGTCGGGGAGGAATTTTACCAGGGATAGGCTGACTTATACCGAATCGAGTAGGGCGGGGATGGTAATAATGACCTTTACTGACCCGTTGCAGGATGCCTTCTTTCACCAGTTGAGTAAGGGTTTTAGCCACGGTGGCTAAGGGATAGTCGGATAAGTCTTGATGATGCCAAAATCTTTCCCCACCACCCAGAATCCTTTGGCGGATAGATTCAGTTAAGGTTTTGCTCATAGGAAAAAGAAACTATCTACTGTCTTATATTTTAAACTTATTCCAGGTTTTTGACAAAAAAACTATAACCTAGGTTAAACTTCTGCGTAGTGTTCCTGTTGACGTTCCACAAAAGTTTGTACGCGATAACGATAAATCCTCATATTTTCGTCTGCCCACTCCTTATCACTACTGTTAACAAATAAATGCACTAAGGGTTCACTAGCATCTGGTAATACTAGTACCCAACTGTCATCATAAGATTGACAAATTTTTACTCCATCAATCAATTCTAGGTTGTGTGCGGGATGGGTTTCCACTAGATAACGCATTAAAGCTCCTTTGGCAATCCAAGGACAACGAATGGTATAATTCTTGTGAATCACTCGCGGTAACTCTCCCCGCACAGCAGTCAAGGAACGCTCTTGAATTGTTAACATTTCAATCAATTTGGCGATGCAAAACATGGAATCAAATCCAGGATGTAATTGGGGGAAAATAAAACCGGTTTCGCCACTACCGCCTAATACCACATGGGAATTTTTTTGACAAGCTTCCATTAAAGCTGTGGGGTTGGCTTTGGTGCGAATTACTCTACCGTCATGACGACGTGCTACCTGTTCCACTGCACTCGAAGCATGTACTGGTACAACTACGGAACTTCGAGGATTAGCTGTTAACATCATTTCTACCATTAATGCTGTCAGCATTTCTCCACGCACGGGATAACCAGACTCATCCACTAAAATTAGTTGTTCCCCATTTGCAGACACCTGTACACCAAAGTTCGCTTTCACCGCTTCTACTACATGACCTAATTGAGTTAATAGCCCCTCTTTGGTTGTTATGGTCATTGATGTTTTATTTACACTGGCATTTAAAACTACTGCATCCGCACCAAATTTATCCAGCAGTTGGGGTAGGACAGCACCGGAAATAGCATAAACATAGTCGATAACAATCTTGGCTCGACTATTACGTAAAGTTTCTACATTTAAAAGATTTTCAAAAGCTGTACAATAATAATCTATGACCTGACTAGGATAGGACACATCTCCAATTTCATGACTTTGTGCCCTTCGCATGTCCTCTTTAAAATAAGCTCCTTCAATTTTCTTTTCCTGAGCTTTAGTAATATTAATTCCTTTACCATCCATAAACTCAATCAGGATATAATCGGGACGGTCTGGGTGCACTCGCACATGAATCCCACCAACTAAAGCCATTTTGGGAATTACGGTTCTGGCAATGGGAATTGCAGTGGAGTCAAGATTTTGAATATCTACCCCTACAGACATTAATCCAGCAATCAGAGAACGGGTGACCATACGCGAGACGGTGCGCTGATCACGGGAAACGCTGACTATGGAACCCGGTTTTAAGGTGGAACCATAAGCTACACCCAGTTTCACAGCAAATTCTGGACTAATATCAATGTTTGCTAAACCTTGTACCCCTCGCTGACCAAATAAGTTTCGTTGAGCGGTGTTTCCCCATATTAAATTAATGTTTAAAACAGCACCAGATTCAATCTTTTTACTCGGCCAAACCCGAATCCCTGGATTAATTTGTGCCTCTTCTCCTACCGTGGACAAGGAACCCACAATAGCAGCTTCCATTACATGGGCACGACGGTCTACCCTAGTACCACGGGAAATGACACAAGCAGATAGTTCTGCTTCTTCCCCAATAATCGCTCCATTCCAGACTATGGGACGTTTTAAATTCGCATCCGCACCAATGGTCACGTTGTCACCAATTATTGTACCATCTTCAATTTTTACCCTGGCCCCAATTCGGCAATTATTACCAATAATAGTGGGACTCTCAATTTTTGCTGTGGGGTCAATATAAGTATTTTGACCTATCCATAGGGAGGGAGAAACTTCCATATAGGCAATCTCTAATTTCACTTTCCTCCTTAAAGCATCATATTGTGCCTCTCTGTAGGCGTCTAAGTGACCTACATCACACCAGTAGCCTCGGTCAATATAACCATAAATGGGTTCATTCTTCTCTAATAGCAAGGGAAATAGGTCTTTTGAAAAATCAGATTCCGTATTTTCTGGTAGGTATTCTAAAACTTCTGGTTCTAAAACATAAATGCCCGTATTAACCGTGTCGGAAAAAACTTCCCCTGTGGAAGGTTTTTCTAAAAATCTTCTGATGTGACCTTCCTCATCTGTAATTACCACTCCAAATTCAATTGGGTTGGGAACACGGGTTAATATTAAAGTGGCTTTGGAGTTTTTTTGCTTATGAAACTCAATGGCTGCTTTTAAATCAAAATCTGTAATGCTATCACCGCTTATTACTAAAAATGTTTCGTCTAATAGTTCAGCTACGTTCTTAACACAACCCGCTGTACCTAGAGCTTGTTCTTCTTCAATTGCATAGGTAATTTGCACCCCAAAATCACTACCGTCTTGAAAATATTCCCGAATTACGTCTGGTAAGTAGTGTAATGTGGCGATTATTTCCGTAATTTCATTTTCTCGAAGAAGATGAATAATATGTTCGGCAATTGGTCTGTTCAAGATGGGAACCATTGGTTTGGGTAGATCACAGGTTAGAGGACGTAGTCTTGTCCCTGAACCACCTGCCATTAGCACTGCACGCATAAATCCTCCTGTATACTAGCTGAATTGCATATAGATTCGTTATAAAATATGGCTCTTCTAGTCTCCTATTAATTTTGACCTTTGAGGAACTTCCACAAGAGACATCTTATAAAAGTTCAGCAAATTTACTTATGTGCTCCTCAAAATTGTATGATTGACATCCTCCTCAGCAAGTATCTACTAGGTGGGTATCATGGCTCGCCTCGGCTATACACCAGACCATTATACAATGATTATCTTGCTGAGGATCCAGTTGGACTGGGATTCTTTGTGTTCTCGTAGCAAATTTCTTAAAATTTTTGTCCTTTTACTCTTGACAATGGCTCAAACAGGTGGTAATATGGATTCATAGAATCCATATTACCAGTACAGAGCTGTCAGGGATGTAAAAAGATGAAACTAATGATTATTGGACTTGGCTCTATTTATTTGGTTTTCGCTTGGCGATTCTGGTTAGGTTTTGAAAGAACACATTTCAGTCAAGGATTTTTCAATCGCCTAAAATTTAGTCTTCTGTGGCCAGTGTTTTACCTGACCAACTCCTCCTTTAGGCGCAATTTTAAAAGAGCACTCAAACGATAAAGTTTTTGAATATTTGGTTTAAAAAGCTTGAATCCACTCTTTAACTATATACTCTGTCCAAATACCATTTTTCCAATAAGGGTCAGCTTCTATGAGTTGACTCACAGCATTTTCGCTCTCAGCTTCATAAATACCAAAGACCTTAGTAATATCCTTGGTGGGACCTATGGTAATTAGTATTCCCGCATCCTTTTGTTTTGCCAGTCCCTCTAGGTGTGCTTGACGATAGGGTTCCCGTTTAGTTAAAACCTCTTCGCAATAACTACCCCACATAATATATTTTGCCATGATCTTTTTCCTCTGGTATTTGTAGTTGTGAAGCTTAACCTGCTCCCTAGGGATTTAACTCCTTAAAGTAACACCGAATTTTTCTACTAGGGATTCTCGAATTTTATGGTGTACTGGTTCAACCTCATTATCAGTTAAAGTGTGGTCAACCGCACGATAAACTAACCGAAAAGCTAAACTTCTTTGTCCTATGGGGACATTTTCACCTCTGTATTCGTCAAAAACCTCTACAGACTCTAGCAACCCCTTACCAGCTTTAGTAATTACTTTTTCAATCTCCCCAACCGTAACTTTTACAGACGCGAAAAACGCCAAATCGCGATCGCTTGCGGGGTAGGTAGAATAGGGTTTAAATTTAGGAGTCAATAGTTCATCATTATCCAGGGTACTGAGTAAGGTATCCAAATCTAATTGGAAGACATAAACTGCATCTGGTAAACTCTTTTCTCGTCTGAGTTGGGGATGAACTTGTCCAAAGGTTCCCAGTCTAGCTCCTCCTAACCATAAGGAAGCTGTCCTTCCGGGATGTAAACGTCTATCTCGATTTTCCGGTTGAAATTCTACCTCCAGTCCCAGTTGTTGAAAGACGTTTTCTAAAATACCTTTTGCTGCGAACCAGGTCATGGGATTTTCTTTTCCCCCATTGAACCATCTACCGACGGTGGTATCACCTCCTATAATTCCTGCAATGACTTGAGATTCTTCTAGTCCTTCTTCTTCTCTGGAGAAAATGGTGCCAATTTCAAAACCATTTAACGCCCCATTTCCTTGCTGTAGATTATATTCAAAAGCATCAATTAAACCAGAAATTAAATCGGTTCTCAGGGCTGAATATTCGGCAAATAAAGGATTATTTAAAAGAATTTGCCTGTCTTCACCGGGTTTGACCAAGGAGTAGTGCATTAACTCTGTTAAACCCTCTGCTCTTAAATAACTGCGTAATTTTCGCACTAGTTCCTGGTCTAAGGGTAAATAACCTGGTTCAGTTTTTTCGGGTAGAGTATCAACAAAGTTATCATAACCGTAAAGTCGGGCAATTTCCTCAATTAAATCAATTTCCCTTTCTAAATCGGAATAGCGATAGGATGGCACTTTTACTTGCCAACTACCATCCTGATTATCAGTTAGTTCACATCCTAAAGCTGTGAGAATCTTTTCCACATCTGCTGCTTTTAACTCTCCCGTTTCTACGCCCAAATCAATGGGACCTAACACTTGATTAATTCTCTCTAGTCGCAAAATAATAGGATGATTCTTTAGAGCATTATCAGGACGGTAATCAGCAATTTCTTGATGAACAACTTTAGCATCTGCTAACTCCTGCATCAGAGATAAAGCTCGATCAGAAGCTGTTGCTAATTCTGCCCAATTAACTCCTCTTTCGTATCTTCCCGATGCTTCACTTCTTAAACCTACACTGCGAGAAGAACGACGAATAGCCACTGAGTTGAACAGTGCAGCTTCTAAAAATAAACTGGTTGTACCTGGATGAATTTCTGTTTCTTCACCACCCATAACTCCTGCTAGAGCTACAGGTTGATTGTTAGCAGTAATTAATAAGTTCTGAGTAGATAGGTTCCGGGTTTGTCCATCTAGGGTTTGGAGAGTTTCTCCACCTTGAGCAAATCTCACCCCAATAGTTACATCTGTTCCCTGACCTACCTGCTCTAATCTTTGTTTATCAAAGGCGTGTAGAGGCTGTCCTCTTTCTAATAATACATAGTTTGTAATATCTACTATGTTGTTAATTGGACGTACACCCGCAGCAATTAAACGCCTTTGCAACCATTCAGGAGAAGGGGCAATTTTCACATTTTCTATTAGGGTACCAATATATAGAGGACAAGCGTGCTGTTCAGAAATTTTCACCCGGATTTTTTGTGCTGTGCTGGGGGTAATTTCTACTCCTGTTAGTTGAGGAAGGGATAGCTTTCCACCCGTTAATGCTGCAACTTCCCTGGCAATCCCTACCATGGATAAAGCATCTGCACGATTAGCGGTAGCTGTGACATCTAAAATCACATCGTCCAAACCTAGAAGGGGACCTACCTCCCTACCCAGGGTTAAACCCTCTTCTCTAAAAATATGAATCCCGTCTATCTCTGTGGGTAAACCCAATTCTTTTAATGAACAAATCATCCCATTGGAGGGTACACCTCTGAGCTTGGTCGGTTTGATTTTTAAATCAATATTGGGTAAATAAGTCCCCTTGGTCGCAACCGGTACATAAATATCAGCACACACATTTGATGCACCACAAACAATATTAAGTGTTTCCTCGCCGCCTATATCTACTGTGCAAACACTTAATTTATCCGCGTTTGGATGCTGTTCCCGTTTTAGAACTTTTCCTACGACAACTCCATTCGCCCAAGTGCGACGATCCTCTATACCCTCTACCTCAAACCCCGCCATTGTTAGGGTATGAGCTAGTTCTTCCGGAGTTAGTTTAATTTCTACAAGTTCCCGTAACCAATTGAAAGAGATACGCATTGTCGTTGTGTTTGGATTTGGCCTTTTCTATCTTACCATTTTTGTATTTGGGGTACTACTATTTCTACCCTTTCGCACCACCGATAAAATACAATAGTGCCATGCGCACAGCTACACCACTGGTCACCTGATCTTGAATTAGGCTGAATTTTGGATCGTCCATTAAATCTGAACTGATTTCCACACCCCTATTCACTGGACCTGGATGTAGTACTTTTACTTGAGATTTACAAGCTTTTAATCTTTGCCTGGTAATGCCAAATAGTTGATGATACTCTCTTAAACTGGGCAACAGGTTACCAGTCATCCTCTCTTTTTGCAACCTCAAAGTCATGACAAAGTCAGCATCCTCTAAAGCTGGATCTAATTGCCAATGGATGAATAAATTCTGGGAATTTTCCCGTGATCCTACATATTCACTAAAGTATTTGGGTAATAAGGTGGGTGGTGCTGCTAGATGTACTTGGGCACCACTGGTGGTCAAACTCCAAATATTAGACCGGGCAACCCGTGAGTGTAAAATGTCACCTACAATAGCAATCTTTTTACCTGCTAAAGATGCAATTTTGGGTTGTTCTGGATCAATTAAACTACAAATGGTGAATAAATCTAATAGTCCTTGGGAGGGATGTTCATGTTGTCCATCACCAGCATTTAATACACTAACTTTTACACCTAAACGATCCATTTCCCGGGCGATCGCCTGTGGTACTCCTGCTTCTTTATGGCGAATTACCATAATATCTGTACCCATGGCTAAATAGGTTTTAGCCGTATCTAAAATTGTTTCTCCCTTGGTCATAGAGGAACTAGAACTAGAGAAATTTAGAGTATCTGCACTTAGCCTTTTAGCAGCTATTTCAAAACTACTTCTGGTGCGGGTGGAAGGTTCAAAAAAGAGATTGGCTACCACTTGTCCTTGTAAAGTTGGGACTTTTTTAGTTCGCCGTGATAACACTTCTTTAAATGAAGCTGCTGTTTGTAAAACAGCATTATATTCATTTACAGTAAAATCAGCTAGAGAAAGAATATGATGACGATTCCAATTACTTGCGGGCGTTGACATGTTAAACTGAAAATGATACTGCCTAATAGCTTAAATTAAATACTTTCAAAGCAAGGGAAATCATGCTCAAGAAGGTTAAAAAACCAATAGTATCCAACATAGTTGTCACCAGTGGACCACTCATTAAAGCTGGATCTAATTTTAGCCTTTGTAATCCCATAGGTAATAAAGTCCCCAAACTCACAGCAACCATGGTGTTGGTGGCCATTACCACACCAGCAATTAAAGCTACCCACTTTTCATCGGGTTTTGCCCAAATCAAAGAAAGTAGAATCATGGTTGAACCTAAGGCTAAAGCGGTTCCCAAACCCGCTATTAGTTCCTTCCGCAAAATTTTCCCAGCATCCTTTGTGGTCACCTCCCCTACACCTAAACCCCGAATGGTCACAGTTAAAGCCTGAATACCCACAGTCCCCCCAGTATTAGAAAATATGGGCATAATCACCGCTAAAACCGGAACCGCTGCAATTACCCGCTGAAAGGGAGCGATCGCACTAGCTGCACCAATATACAATGCCATGATACCTAATAACCAGGGTAAGCGTTTGCGAATGGTCAAATGGGGTGGGGATAAAGCCTCTTCATCGCCACTTACCGCTGCCAATTTTTGAATATCCTCCGTGGCCTCCTCTTGTAAAATATCAACCACATCATCAATAGTAATAATTCCTACTAATCTATCCTCCCGATCTACCACAGGTATGGCTATTAAATCATAACGCTGCATGATCCGCGCCACTTCTTCTTGGGAAGTTTCAGTAGTTACTTTTACTACCTGAGAACTAGCAATATCCCTGATGAAAACTTCTGGAAAGGTAAATAACAATTGACGCAAGGAAACCACGCTCACTAACTTACGGTTGTCATCAGTCACATAAGCATAGTAAATAGTTTCCTTATCCTCATCTTGAAGACGAATTTTACTTAATGCTTCCCCCACTGTTAACCCTTGACGCAAACGCACATACTCTGTGGTCATTACCCTACCTGCAGTACCTTCGGGATATCCCAGAATTGTCGCAGTTGCTTGTCTTTGTTCTGGACTAAGTTGTTGTAATAGTCTTTTAACCACCCCTGCAGGTAATTCATCAAATAAATACGCCCTCTCATCAGGACTCATTTCTTCTACCAGATGTACCACCTGAACATCATGTAAGGAATTAATCAATTCCTCCTGCACATCCGTAGGTAAGTACTCAAAAACATCAATGGCCTGATTTTTATTCAACAACCTAAAAGCGATCGCCCTTTGTTGTTCTGGCAATTCTGAAATATACTCTCCTACGTCTACAGGTTGCAGACTATTCAAATCATATTTGAGTTTATTTAGGTCAGCAACATCCAAAGCGTTGCGAACATCTTGTGTTAGCACGATTCACCTCCTTATGTCCCCCCCTACAGCGGGAGACAATCTCGCCAACTTAGGAGAGGATACTACTGCTATCTGGTGGACTTTTGTCCATAAAATTTCAACAATTTAATAGCGATATTTCATCAAAGAAATGCTAACTTATCATCCTAACTCATAATGGTATTGATAGGTAAGATCATCTTTTTTGTCTTTGTGTGGGGGAGAGCGGGGAGAAGTCAAAGCTTATGCCATTAATATCAATAGGAAGGGGTAACACTGTGCATGTTATCCCCACTTTTGCCCAAGCATGGGTCATGGCTTGAACTACTTTAGGGGAGTGCGCGCTGTCTGTTAGAGCTAATAAGGTTGGACCTGCTCCACTAATTACCATACCATAAGCACCAGCTTCTATCACAGCACTTTCCACATCATCATAACCGGGAATTAGAGATTGACGGTAGGGTTGATGCAATTTGTCTTTTAAGGCAGCTTGTAACCATTCTTTCTGATTGCTAGCTAGGGCCTGCAACAACAAACCAAAATGGGAAGTATTAAAAATTGCATCGTCACGACTAATTTCTATCGGCAAAACTTTGCGGGCTTGGGATGTTGATAATTCAAAATCGGGGATGGCTACTACTGGTATAATCTCAGGATGCCAATGCACTGGACAAATTTCCCAACCTCTGCTGCTAGTAGCTGCTAGCTGACATCCCCCCAAAAAGGCAGGAACAACGTTATCCGGGTGACCCTCCATTTCAATGGCTAATTTGATTACTTCCTCTGGGGATAGGGGTGAATCAGCTAGAATGTTACCCCCCACTAGTCCCCCCACTATGGCCGTGGCCGAACTACCTAAACCCCTGGCTAGGGGAATACCTAAATTAATCTCAATTTCCACGCCTGGGGGTGTTTTATTTATACGCTCATACAGCTTAACAAATGCTTGATAAATTAAATTACTGCTATCAGTTTGAACCTTTTCTGCTTCCTTACCGTGAACCTTAATACACAACTTGGAATCACCTAAGGTAAACTTAAATTCATTGTACAATTGCAGTGCCGCACCAATACAGTCAAAACCAGGGCCTAGGTTGGCAGTGGTAGCTGGGACTTTAACAATAACATGAGAAATTATGGACATGGAGACACAACGGAAAACTTTGAACTATTACCCAACGAGTCGGGACTACTATTCTCCCATTATGGTGGTATGGTAGCATATTTTTTTCGACTTCAAGAGTCACTTTTGAACCAGATCTCGGGACATGGATTTACCAAACAGCGAAAGTTGTTAAGAGCATATAAATCCACCATCAAAGTTCAACATGGACATCTCTAATATAAAAATACTTCCCCGTTGTAATTGATTTTCGAATTTTAAAATTGCTTGATGTTTATGAGCGATCGCTATTAATTCGATAAAAAGGATCAATGCCAATTCCCGTATCTTTAACTTTAATGATTGCTTTATTTTCTTTTTTAGGGATGTTTCCCCTTGCGATCGCATCGGGTGCGGGTAGTGAAATTTTACAACCTTTAACCATTGTAGTTTTAGGTGGTTTATTTACCTCTACCGCTTTAACTCTACTCGTAATTCCGGCTCTTTATGCTAAATTTGGTAAGTGGTTAAGACCAAAAATGGAACAACAATTAGGTTTAACAGATTAAAACTTTCTTATAAGATTAGTAGATAGTAATATTTTTCTATGGATAGGTATCGCAAAAAATTATTGGAAATAGTTAAAACATTGTTACAAAATTTTGTACAATGTCATCATCAAACAAATGAGTATTTTTCCCTATTGACATGATGGTGGATAATTTTCCTTGGTTGACGACGATTATCGTCTTCCCCCTACTAGCAGCTTGCTTGATACCCCTAATACCAGATAAGGACGGTAAAACGGTTCGCTGGTATGCGTTAGGTGTAGCTATTACTGATTTTGCATTAATTTGTTATGCCTTCTGGACACACTACAATTCACTTAATACAGGTTTTCAACTAGTAGAGAGTTATAATTGGATGCCCATACTGGGACTCAAATGGGCAGTAGCAGTAGATGGTATTTCTGCACCTTTGGTACTGTTGGCGGGGTTTGTGACCACCCTTTCTATGTTTTCTGCTTGGCAAGTAGACCGTAGACCACGCCTATTTTACTCCTTGATGTTGGTGTTATATGCAGCACAAATAGGAGTATTTGTTGCTAAGGACTTGTTGTTATTCTTCATCATGTGGGAAGTGGAACTAATTCCCGTATATCTATTAGTTTCTATTTGGGGTGGTCAAAGAAGACGTTACGCTGCTACAAAGTTTATCATATACACCGCAGCTGCTTCCATATTTATCCTCATAGCTGCTCTGGCCATGGGTTTATACGGTGGAGATAATCTCAGTTTTGATGTTAGCGACCTAGCTACCAAAAACTACCCTCTTACCCTACAATTACTGCTGTATGCAGGACTGTTTATTGCTTTTGGAGTCAAGTTAGCAATTTTCCCCCTACATACCTGGTTACCAGATGCACATGGTGAAGCATCTTCTCCTGTGTCAATGATTTTGGCAGGAGTGCTGCTCAAAATGGGTGGTTATGGATTAATTCGCCTTAACATGGAATTATTACCGGATGCTCACATTTATTTTGCACCAGTAATAGCAGTCCTGGGCGTGGTGAATATTATCTATGGTGCATTAAACTCCTTTGCCCAAACGAATATGAAACGACGTTTGGCTTTCTCATCCATTTCTCACATGGGTTTTGTCCTCCTCGGTTTGGCTTCCTTTACCGATTTGGGTATGAATGGAGCAATGCTACAAATGCTATCCCATGGATTAATTGCCTCCGTTCTCTTCTTTTTAGCTGGTGTTACTTATGATCGTACTCATACCATGGTAATGAAGGATATGGGCGGTGTTGGTCAAGCTATGCCCGTAGTATTTGCATTGTTTACCATGGGTGCGATGGCTTCTCTAGCTTTACCGGGAATGAGTGGTTTTGTGGGAGAGCTTTCCGTATTTGTGGGTGTAACCACTAGTGATGTTTATACATCCACTTTCTGTACAGTGACAGTTTTCCTCGCAGCTGTGGGTGTTATTCTTACACCGATTTATCTGCTTTCCATGTTACGTCAGGTATTTTATGGTAAAGATGCAGCTTTGACATGCGATATCACTAGTGCGGGAGTGGAGAATCAGGAAGACGAAGGAACCGCCTGTTTTGGTACTGATTGTCTTTTACCTAATCAGTCAATTTACAGTGATGCCAAACCTAGGGAAGTGTTTATAGCAGGTTGTTTCCTGGTATTAATTATTGGCATTGGTTTATATCCCAAGGTATTTATGCAAATGTATGATGCTAAAACCGTGGCTGTCAATGCCCATATTCGTCAATCTTATACTGTTATCTCCCAAAGTTCTCCCAGTATTTACGCCTTGGCAAATCTCAGGTAGTAGAACCTTTACAACCCCCGTCCTAAAAGTTGCTATAGTTGATTATGGAATCCTGCATTTTCTCCACAACTTTTTCGACGGGTATTACCCCCAGTTCACCAGATGCACGGGTGCGAATACTCAAAGAATTACTTTCCACCTCTTTAGCACCTACTACCGCCATCACGGGTATTTTATCTTTCTCCCCATTGCGGATTAATTTGGCCAGGCGATCGCCACTTAGGTCTGCTTGGGCTCTAATTCCCAGCTCTGTCATTTTCCCAGCTACTTCTTTGGTGAACTCAATTTGTTGTTCACCAACTGGTAGGAGTCGAATTTGTATTGGTGCTAACCAGAGAGGAAAATCCCCTGCATATTCCTCAATTAAAATGCCAATCAGTCTTTCTAGGGAACCAAAGGGAGCTCGGTGAATCATAACTGGGCGTTTTCGTGACCCATCCTCTGCTACATATTCTAGGTCAAACCTTTCCGGTAGATTGTAGTCCACCTGTACTGTTCCCAATTGCCATTCTCTTTCTAAAACATCGCTGAAGATAAAGTCCAGTTTTGGACCATAAAAAGCTGCTTCCCCTATACCCTCAAAGTGATCCATTCCCAACTGCTGCACCGCACGACGAATTGCTCCCTCTGCTTTATCCCAAACTTCGTCCCCACCAATGTATTTATCACTGGTCGGATCTCTAAAACTCAATCTCGCTTTAAAATTTTTCAGTTGTAACATTCTAAATACGGTCAAGATTAAATCCACAACGTTTAAAAACTCTTCATCTAATTGCTCTGGTGTGACAAATAAATGGGAATCGTCCACGGTAAAACCTCGCACTCGGGTTAAACCTCCTAACTCACCGGACTGCTCATAACGGTAAACTGTGCCAAATTCTGCCAATCGCATGGGTAATTCTCGGTAAGAACGCAGTTCACTTTTATATATTTGAATATGAAATGGGCAGTTCATGGGCTTGAGGACAAAACCCTGATCTAGGGCTTTTGATTCTTCATTTTCCGCCATCATGGGAAACATATCTTCTTTGTATTTTTGCCAGTGTCCCGATGTTTTAAATAAATCTACCCTGGCAATATGGGGGGTAACCACTGGTAAATAACCCCTTTTTAACTGTTCTTTTTTCAGGAAATCTTCTAAGATGCTTCTCAATAAGGTACCTTTGGGGGTCCATAAGGGTAACCCTGGACCTACAGGGTCAGAGAAAATAAATAAACCCAATTCTTTACCAATTTTACGATGGTCACGTCTTAAAGCTTCTTCTTTGCGACGTTTATATTCTCCTAGCTGTTCGGGGGTTTGCCATGCGGTGGCATAAATACGCTGCAATTGGGCTTTAGTTTCATCACCACGCCAGTAAGCACCTGCAACGCTTTCTAGTTCAATAGCTTTGGGATTGATATCCTTAGTGTTTTCCAGATGGGGACCTGCACATAAATCCCACCATTCATCTCCTAAGTGATAAATAGTGATTGGCTCTTGTTTAATATCCGCCAAAATCTCTAATTTATATGGCTCCTGAATTTTTTCAATCCGTTTTTTGGCTTCCTCTCGACTGACTTCTTCCCGTATCACAGGTAATTTACGGTTAATAATCTTCACCATTTCCTTTTGAATGGCTTTTAAATCTTTATCGCTAAAGGGTTCTGGGTTATCAAAGTCATAGTAAAAACCATTCTCAATCCAGGGACCTATGGTCACTTGCGCCCTAGGAAACAGCTTTTGTACTGCCATGGCCATGATATGGGAAGCAGTATGGCGAATTTTTTTTAAGATCTCTGATTCGCTAGTCTTGGGTAAATAAATTTTTTCCGCTGGTTTTTCTAAATTTTGAGCTTCTTGATTTGACGACATCGGCTGTTGGTAGCTTTTAAATTAATGTTGACAGAACTAGTTTTGATAAGAAATATCTTAATAGATACTTTACAGCTAAGTAGGGAGGCACAATTACTTGTAGGATGGGTTAAGCCTAACCCATGCGGGCGTTGGGTTTCATGCTTCAACCCAACCTACGTTCGTCTTATATTTAATTCCACCCACCCACTTATTGGGCGTAACTGTTGATTCTCCTAATTTACCAAAATATCCGCTGGGGGGAAGCTCTCTTGTTCTATTTTTTCTTTGAGAAAATTTACAAATTGTAAAGTTTTATGAATAGAGTTAATATAAGAATGACCTTTAGAAATATACTTTTCATATATGCCAGAATCTAACCTTTCGGCCTCCCAACTGCTACAATCACTCCTAGAACCACTTTTAGAGGATTTTGAATATTGGTTTGCCCGCTCCCAGCAATTGTTGGAAAATGAGAAAATCTCATTTATGACTGAAGAGGAACAGTCCGATTTACTTGACCGAGTTAAACAAGCACAACTGGAGGTAAATACATCCAAAATGCTATTTAATGCTACTGGTAAACAGGTGGGACTAGATATGGCAACTTTAGCCCCTTGGCATCAACTTTTAGGTGAGTGCTGGAGGGTAGGGATGCGCTATCGTCAAATAAAATAACACCAAAATTTCAGGTTTAGAATCTTAACATTGTTTTCATAAAAAAATAATGTGTCCCATGCTACGTTAGTGCTAATGCCTTTGAAAATATCAGCACATAGACTATTTTACTTTTCTTACTTTTGCCAATTACAGGTGAGAAAAGTTTAAGGAATTATAGCCGTAGCTACCCGGGCGAAGGTAAGCCAGAATGCCTATCCAGCAATCAGTTTCAGCTATAGTCTATGGCGTTCTGGCTCAATACATACAATATAAAACTTTAAAATTTGTTATCTTAGTGGAGGATAAGTTGATGTTACACCTACTGTACATTGTAGCTTTTACGGCTTTAGCATTTATTGCTGTCAGTAATTTAATTAGAAACCTGATTATGTTCAGTTTTGACCGTTCTTATCCTCCCAAAATGGGGGGTAATCAAAGTGGTTTTGGTTATTATGGAACCAAGTCCATACCCCATCCGGAGTTATTGGATGATTCGGGTAATTTAATTAAGGAACCACTTTTAGTAATGCGTTCTATTAATATAGAGGATGCACGTCAGCATTTGGATGCGCTGTATGAGTCTTCCCCTGGCAAAAAAATTGAGAGTTCGGAAGATGCTTAGTTAGCTTAGTTATAGGTTATAGTTAGATGTTTTTCAAAGATTAGAAACTATTTAAAACCAAGTAAAGGCTTACCCTAGAGTAAGCCCTTATTCAGTTAAACTAACCAAAACCTAGGCAAAAGCAAAGTTACTGGCAGTGAGTGTGCTAGTATTTATTCCGGTTAAGGTGGCTACTTTATTCCCATTGATGATAATGTCGCTATTGGTTAGGGTCAGATTATTAAAACCAAAGTTGCTTCCTTGACCACTAATACCTAAAACGTCAGTACTTATCTGGAAGTCCACAATGGTATTGGCAACGTTTTTGTTGTCAACACTAGGGATATCACCGGTAGTGATCCAGAATTGGTCTGCACCAGCACCACCGGAAATTAAATTCCCTCCACCCTCGGTAACAAAGAATTTATCCTCTCCATCGCCACCTAAAGCGCGACCATTAGTACCCAGATAAAATACATCATTACCAGCACCACCGGAAATGCGATAGTCTTTGGCATCCGTGGCGAAGATTTCATCATTCCCACTACCACCAAAAATGCGATCGCCATTATTTACGTCTATAATATCTTTTCCGCTACCTGAGTGTACTGTATTATTGCCTGCGTAGGGGTTGGTGACACCCAGGGTATCCACTTTATCGTCTCCAGCACCAGTGAAAATTATATCATTAATGCCATCGGTTCCTTGTGTAACAGACACATTATCAACACCGGGAGTGCCAAAAACCAATTGAGAGCTTTCAGCGATGGTCGCAGCTAGACCTAGACGAGCATCCAGGGCGAGAGGCTTGTCCAACTCTAGCACAACGATTTCATTATTGTCAATGAGGGGGGGACGACCAATGGAGAAAGGATAATTGTTATCATTAGCCACAATAATGGTTTTATTATCCCATACCACCACATCTTCAATGGTTTGAAATGGCATGTTATAGGTTTTATTACCATCACTATTGAGATCATTGGGGTCTTGGATATCCAGTAAGTTTGCTACTTCTTCCTTGGGAACAAAACCTTGAGCATTGACCTGACTAAAATCCACCTTGAATATCTTTTTAAACGCTGCGCCAGTGCCCTGATTATTGTCCCTTTCAATTACCAAGAACTCTTTGTCATTTATAGGTGTGAAATCGCCAATAGCATTGCTAGGACTGGCTAGTTGATAACGTCCTACTAAACCGGTGTAAGTTTCTGTTGCTACATCAAATTTGTAGATTCTGACGGAACCAGCAGGATCTCCTACCACCGTACCTTCCAACATGGGATAGACCGTTTGACGGTCTGGACTAAAAGCCATACCTTCAAATCCCTGGGAGCGGTTGAGATTAGCAGTAACTAAATCACCATAGTAAGGTTGATTGGGATTGAAGTAAACTGGGGAGTCGGCAAAATAGGGTGAGTTCAAGTTATTGTTGGGGTTGGCGTAACCTGTTCCCGCTAGATAGTTGTTAACTATTACGGATGTTCCTGTTTTGGGGAAATCAGTAAAGAAACCATCTACGCCTAAATCCACAAATTTACGTACTTCTGCTCCCGGATCTCCCTTATAGTCGGCAGAAAGGAAAAACCCATCATTTCTTAGGGTGTAAAGATGAACTAGTAGTCCCGCTTGGTGGGCATCCTGAATGAGAGTTGTTGGTGCGCCCAGGGTGCGGTCTGCATCACTGATTTGACCATCTCCATTTAAATCATCCGGTTGACCATCTTTATTATTGTCTACGGTGGTCATAGGAACTATGCGCTGTTTGTTTGGTCCTATGCCTTTTGCATACTGAGCAATTTCTTTTAACCCAGTAGGTGTAGAAAGGTCATTATAGGTACGACTGTCTCCATTGACCACAAAATCGTAGGGTCTACCGGATCCACCAAATAATTGCACTAATGGGATATCAACACTCGCACCAGGCATAATTGTGTTTTTCAATTCCTTGAGGTTACTAACTTCAAAGGATTGAATGAAGACACGACTAGCATCAGTAAAGTTCAGGGTTTTGAGGGTATTTACCAATAATTGACTGGTGTTAAAACCTTGCTGCTGGAAGAATGTAGGATGTTTGGTTTCTGGGTAAATACCAATCTTGCGTCCAGTTTCCAATTCTACCTGTTTCACCAGGTCAATTACCTCTTTGAGAGTGGGAACCTTCAACCCATCTTGATCAAAGGCGGTACTACGGAGAGAAGGAAGACGCTCAATAGCATTTAGTTCTTTGATTTCTGCTAGGGTAAAGTCTTCTGCGAACCACCCACCCACGTTGCGACCATCTAAGTTTTTGACTTTGAGGCGATCTTGGAATTTATCACGTAGATGAACGTCTGTGCTGGTATCTGTGAGATTGATTTCTGGTTTACCACCCACAAGTTTAATTGTACCATCAGTGTTGAGGTTCACAACCGCCAACATCGGTTCATGACGGGCAATTAAAACATTATCTTTGGTGACAACCAAGTCTGGTTCAATGAAATCTGCACCCTGGGCGATCGCCAATTTATAACTAGCTAGGGTATGTTCTGGACGCTCTCCGCTACTACCTCGGTGACCAATGACAATAGGTTTTTGACCATTGAGAGTATCAAAGTTAGGTTTGGACAGAACAGTGGGATTTTGGGGGGATCTTACTTGGTTGGTGGTAATTTGGTCTCTCACCAAATCTCCTGTTCCTGGGAAGTCGGTAAAGTAACCATCTACACCCAAACTGATAAATTGACGATATTCCAATTCCGGATTGTTATTGTAGTCCGATGCCAAAAAGCGACTTTCATTGCGGAAGGTGTAAGGATGAACTAACAGTCCCACTTTGTGAGCATCGCTAACCACACTGGTAGGTGGCAAGGTTACCTTGTCACTGTCATTGATGACCCCATCATTGTTGAGATCGTCTGGTTTGCCATCATTGTTCTTATCTACGGTTTTAACAGAAATAATCTGGCGCTTCCACGGTCCAATGCCATCCGCGTATTTGGCAATTTCCGCTAAACCTGCTGGAGTCAGGAGATCACCATAGGTACGAGTGTCTCCCTTGACAGTAAAATCGTAGGGACGAGCGTAAGCATCTTTGTATATAAGTGTGCCATCATCAGCTACATCATATGCATCAATTAGCTGCACTAGGGGAATATTAACACCTCTTGCTGGCATGATGTTATTATTCAAATCCTGAAGATTACTAACTTCAAATGATTGAATGAAAATGCGTGCCGGATCAGTAAAGCTCTTGCTTTTAAGGGTGTCAATTAGTTTTTCTTCTAAAGATAAACCCAGATTGTCGTGGTAGGTGGGATGTTTAGTTTCTGGGTAAATACCAATTTTCTTGCCCGTTTGTGCTTCTACTTCCTTGACTAAATCAATAATGTCGCCCAGGGTAGGGATTTCCAGTAACCCATTAAACACCTGGTCACGGTAACCCTGAGGCATAACTGCTCTAAGAGTTTTAATTTCCGCTAAGGTAAAGTCAGAAGCAAAGAAGCCTTCTTCTTCTACTCCATCCACCACAACCTTTTTCTTGCGACTGGCAAATTCAGGACGATTGGCTACATCAGTAGTATTAATCAAATTGGGTTCGTGACGAGCAATTAAGACCCCATCTTTGGTAGAGACTAAATCTGGTTCAATGAAGTCAGCACCTCTTAAAATTGCCAGTCTATATGCTTCAATGGTATGTTCTGGTAATTCACCACTAGCACCTCTATGACCAATAACAATGGGTTTTTGACCGTTGAGAGTGTTTAGTTTGACCAGATTGGGGGTACTAATGGGCGCATCCAATAAAACTCCATTGCTGTCAAAGTGTAGCAGGTAAGTACCAAACTCATCACCTATCCAAATATCCCCTTTAGCATCAATAACAAAGGATTCTACGTCAAAATCCGCTCCTGTGAGTTGTCGTTCAGGAGTGTTTTGATTCACAATGGAAAAGGGAATCAGGCGGTTAGGATCTGAAAGTTGAATGAAGTTCTCTACCCCAACCTTAGCATTACCATTTTCAACCCCAGTAAAATTAGGGTCTAGTTGGTAGATGCGCAGGAGGAAGTCCGCACTGTTGTTTTTAGCACCAAAACCATTGTCCGCTAAAAACCAAAATCGGGACCCACTGGTGTTAGGAGCAAATTGCACCCCGCTAAAGCCTTGTACAGGTTGACCAGAAAAAGGCGTAGTACGTCCATTGGTGGGATTGGTGACAGCAGCACCGGATTTTGGACCAGCAGCAAACGTATCAGCAGGAAGAACAGCAAAACCTTTGAGTGTTACCATATTGGGAATTTGGGTAAAGAAAAATTAAGTTAGTATTCCCAATACAACTTATTGGTAGAAAGTTAAGATACCATTGTCTCGAGAGTAAGTCTATTTTAAATATTGATTAAGTTATTGATTAATTAGGATTGAGGAGGGGAATTTTTTGAGTTTTGTCAAGATTTAACAGTTACCAAACTTACTTGATCAGTTTTTGGATTAGGATCTGGGGAAGTGCTTTCTCATGGTCTAAATTGGACGTTTAAGAATATTCATGAGCATCTCGACTTCCGTGCTGAGTGATTTGCTACAGTCACTATCTCACCTACGTCCCCAGTTATATTTTAAGGCTTCACTAACCGCACTTTCCCATGCGATGGAAGACCAGATTTTGGGGACTACCTTGGGTGAACCACTAATTATTGCCAGTTTCCAGCGGGAACGGTTTTATCGTCAGGAAGCTCATCGCTATGAGCGTCTTGCTGAGCGTAGTAGTCAAGTATATGTATTGTCTGCACTAGAAACTGGGTTTACTAGTAGTTCAGGATCTTATGAAAAGGTTGCTTTTGCACCAGAGGATGCTCTAAGTAAAGAGTGGCATTTGGTTGTGATTGCAGATAATTATGCTACCTGTTTAGTGTGTCGAGAAAGTGTTAAATCGGTTGTTAAAAGTCACCAAGTACCAGAGACGAGTTCTGTCCTGGATATGGATACCTCAAGAAGATTTGAGGGTATTTGGACAGCTGATAGGACTGTTAGTATTAAAGCGGCGGATTTATTATTAAGCAGAATTGTGGCCTATCGTCCTGATTTGAAGGACAAGGTGGTTGATGTACGTAAACGGTTTAATATTAAAGAATTCACAAAGTCCAGTCAGAGAAAGAAGATAGGGGGAAGGGAAATTGATACGGATCCTTTTGTCCGACGATTAGTAACTTATTTACAGGCCAGTCAGTATAAGTTACATAAGGCCTACCGCTCTCTTACTGTTCAAGCTAGGAAGGAAAGACTGGTTAATTCTATTAGTATGGCTATTAGGCGCTCCCTGGATCCAAAACAAATTTTGCAAGTTGCTGCGCAGGAATTGGGAGATCATTTAGCAGCGGGTCGTTGTTTGATTTATCGTGCTCAGTCTGGTGATGTGAGGGCAAATATTGAACATGAATTTTTGGATCAGGGTTTATCATCGGTTTTAGGACAAACCTGGGATTTACAACGTCACTCTCTATTTCAAGAAATTGTGGATAAACAGGAAGGAGTATGTGTGGGTGATGCGACAACGGATCCACGAGTTAAAGATTCTCCTTACTTGTCCTCCATAGCAGACAAATTTAATATTCGTTCTTGGTTGATGGAACCTGTATTATTTCAGGGGAGATTGCTGGGTATTGTGGAACTACACTATTGTTATTTTCCTACCTACGATTGGCAACCAGGAGAGCTGGATTTAGTCAAGGCGATCGCAACTCAAGTGGGTTCAGCTTTAATTCAAGCCGAATCATTTACTAACTTAGAAGAGCTAAATAAACAACTAGAGGCTTTAGACCGAACTCGCAGCAATCTAATTGCTATTACTGGGCATGAGTTGCGAACTCCCCTTTCTACGATTCAAGTGTGTTTAGAAAGTTTGGCCACCGAGCCAGATATGCCCGCCGACTTACGGCAAGTGATGTTAAATACAGCTCTTGCAGACTCAGAGAGAATGCGTAAACTAGTGCAAGACTTCCTGACCCTTTCTAATTTGGAAAGTGGGAATGTGGAATGGCATACGGAGTCTTTAATTCTCAAGGAGTGTGTGGATTTAGCATTAAGTCGCATGCGTATAAGATCTAACAAAGAAAAATCACCCCAGGTGAGTAGTGAGATTCCCATAAATTTACCCCTGGTGAAAGCGGATGGAGACTGGTTAGTGGAAGTATTAGCCAAATTGATAGATAATGCCTATAAATTCACTTCCCCCTCGGGAAAGATTACAATTAAAGCCAAACAGAATCGTAGTGACCAAGTGTTGGTTACTGTAGGTGATACAGGTCGAGGCATTGATCCGGATGCGTTGGAAATAGTATTTGACCGGTTTTATCAAGAGGAGGGAGCTTTAAGGCGAACTACTGGAGGAACGGGATTGGGTTTAGCGATTTGTCGTCAAATAGTTAATGCTTGGGGGGGAAGAATTTGGGCTGAGTCGGAGGGTAAAGATAAGGGAAGCCAATTTCACTTTACTATTCCCATTGTGCGGGGGAAGATAGAAAAAAAGCAGTCCAAGGTTAATACTGGGATATCATCACCCAGGTAGTTCTTTTTGCCCAGCTACTGGATGACGGCAATCACAAAGATTTGCAAATTTTCCTCCCCTCAGATTTGAGAAAGTGTTACAGTGTGTGAAATAATCGTAATATAGGATAAGTTAGGGTGCTAGTATGCCCTAAAAACGTTGAGAGAAAACCCTAATCCTATGGCAACTCTAACTGGACAAACCCCCCTATTTGGCGGTAGTACTGGCGGACTACTTAAAAAAGCAGAAGTAGAGGAAAAGTACGCTATTACCTGGACAAGTCCCAAAGAGCAAGTTTTTGAAATGCCCACCGGTGGTGCAGCAACTATGCGCACAGGCGAGAACTTGCTTTATATTGCCCGCAAAGAGTATGGCATTGCTTTGGGTGCCCAACTCCGCAAGTTCAAAATAACCGACTACAAGGTTTACCGGATTCTTCCCAGTGGGGAAACTACTCTGATTCACCCCGCAGATGGTGTGTTCCCAGAAAAGGTAAATAAGGGTCGGGAAATGGTACGCCATGTACCCCGCAGAATTGGTGAGAACCCCAGTGCTGCAGCACTTAAGTTTAGTGGTAAAGCTACCCACGACGCCTAGGATCTGTTGGCGCTAGTTGATAATGGGTAATTGGTAATGTAACAGTCTTTACTAGTTACCCATTTGAATTTATAAGTATATAAAACTTTAACCTATGATTTTCCCCGATTTTCAGCAATTTATAGAATTAGCTCAACAGGGTAATTTTGTCCCGGTTTATCAGGAATGGGTTGCTGATCTGGATACCCCTGTTTCCGCTTGGTACAAGGTTTGTGCAGGTCAACCCTATAGCTTTTTGCTGGAGTCGGTGGAAGGTGGGGAAAAGGTGGGACGTTATAGTTTATTGGGTTGTGACCCTCTTTGGATTTTGGAAGCAAGGGGAAACCAAACTACTCAAATCTATCGAGATGGAAGACGACAGGTTTTTCAGGGCGACCCCTTTAGGGTTTTGGCTGACTGTTTGGCACCCTATCATCCAGTGAAATTACCGGAGTTGCCTTCGGGAATTGGCGGTTTATTCGGGTTTTGGGGTTATGAACTTATTAATTGGATTGAACCAACAGTACCTATACATAGTCAGGATGATCGCTATATTCCTGATGGACTGTGGATGCAAGTAGACCATTTGTTAATATTTGACCAGGTAAAACGCAAAATTTGGGCGATCGCCTACGCTGATGTCAGGGAAGGTGTGGAAGAGAGTTACCAAAAAGCATGCAATTGTATTAAACAAATGGTAGAGAAATTATCTTTACCCTTAACGAAGGAAAACACCCAATTAACCTGGAAATCACCACAGAATAGACCCAAGGTGGATATTAAAGAGTACAGCAGCAATTTTACCCGGGAGCAATTTTGTGCCAGTGTGGAAAAAGCAAAGGAGCATATTAGAGCTGGGGATATCTTCCAAGTAGTAATTTCCCAAAGATTAGGGACAGAATATCGGGGGAATCCCTTTGAGTTATATCGTTCCCTACGTCAAATTAACCCTTCACCTTACATGGCATTTTTTAACTTTGACGATTGGCAGATCATTGGTTCTAGTCCAGAGGTGATGGTCAAAGCAGACAGAGATGATGAGGAAGGGGGGATAATCGCCACGGTGAGACCACTTGCTGGAACAAGACCCAGGGGTAAAACCACCAAGGAGGATGGGGAATTAGCAGCGGATTTATTAGCAGATCCCAAGGAAGTTGCTGAACACATTATGTTGGTGGATCTGGGACGTAATGATTTAGGAAGGGTTTGCCAAAATGGCACGGTTAAGGTGGATGAACTAATGATTGTTGAACGTTATTCCCATGTGATGCACATAGTTAGTAATGTGGTAGGTAAATTGGCGGAAGATAAAACCGCTTGGGATTTATTAAAAGCCTGTTTCCCCGCAGGGACAGTTAGTGGAGCACCAAAAATTCGGGCTATGCAAATCATTAACCAGTTAGAACCAACTCGCAGGGGAGTCTATTCAGGAGTATATGGCTATTATGACTTTGAAGGACAATTAAATACTGCTATATCTATTAGAACTATGGTACTAAAGGATGGGACTGTTAGCGTTCAAGCGGGTGCAGGACTAGTTGCGGACTCCCAACCAGAGAAAGAATATGAGGAAACTTTAAATAAGGCTAGGGGTTTATTAGAAGCAATTAGATGCTTGAAAGAGATTACCTAGTTACCTAGTTCAGCACGGGTCTTGACTCTACAATTCCCAGCAAGACCCCCATTAAACTCTCTAAATCATCTGGAATACGATACAACGAGATATCCTGGAAAATTTGTTGCTGCATTTTCTCTAACCGACCAAAACGCCAAGCATCACCAATGGTTACACAACCATAAAAAACATCGCCTGGTTCCACCTGAGAAATGGCAATTAATTCCACCGCCAACTGGGTAAAACCTCTGGTCAAATCGTCATTTTTAGCCTCAACCACGAGTAAACCAAGATTTCCCTTGAGAAAATAATCTAAATTGCCTTTTAACCAGTTATTCACGAATAGTGGGTATTCAATTCTGACCTGACACTGACAATAACGGGCCACTTCTAACAATGTAGGAGCTACTAAAACTTCTCGCCGTGCTGTTTCACTACTTAAACTTGCTAAGGTTAAATATTCCTCAATCCTTTGTTTTAACTCTTGTAGTCTTTCTAAACAACGATTACTTTTAGGTAAGTTAATATGTCTCCTTAACAGGTTATATCCTAATTCGGCTAGAATCTCATCAGCTTCATAGCACATTTCAAAATAAGACCTAAAGGTGTAGGATTGATTCTCTTGCAGAATTTTTCTACCAGCCATATTTAACTCAATTAACTCACAAAAGTGGTAAGAAAGCGGGCTAACCAGTTTGTGGTTAACCCGTTTATGCTTTGGGAACGCGCAGATAATTAATTATTGCAACACTAACTTAACATTAGCATTCTGCAAACCACGCTGTTTTACTTCGGCTAGGGTTTTGTTAACCGCGTATTTTTGGTTAATAGAGTTAATCAGCTCAGTCTGGTTGTGCTTCTTAGCAACGCCCCATAAATCAGCAATGAGGTCGAAAGAACCATCGCTATTACGAGACCAACCTAAATCGTACTCGCCTTCTAATACCGCAACAATGTCCGAACGTACACGCTGACCATTATAACCACGTACATCAGCCTCAGTTTTTACAGTAATACCTAGGTCGCTTAGGGAAGCTTTGAGAATTTCGGCATCAGTAATCTTAGTACGCAGAGTGCTAAAATGAGACATTTGGGTTTCCTCCAATAAGAAGATTGATGAGAAAAACGACAACGGTTTCTTTTTCACCAAAGCCGCATTAATCTGGGATTAATTGGGAAGCGGCTTAACTCGTAACCCGTTAGCCCGTGGACTAACCTTTCCCCTCTGGTTTACAGAGGAAAGCTTTTAAAACTCCAATCGCTGATACTCAGCTACGGAGGATGCTGCTGGTCTAGCACGCTGTCTGGCCCAGTCCCTTAAGGCTGTGACCTGTTCTTGCATCGTTCTTGACAACGGCAATGTAGACTTCAATGCAGCAATAATATCTAATTGGGTGAACTCCCGATCCTGAGCAAAGGCCTCATACATGGCTGCAATTATTGCCTGCTCTATTTCAGCACCGGAAAAACCATCGGACATCTTGGCTAGTTGCTCTAGGTCAAATCTAGCAATTTCCTCTCTTCTTTTGGTTAGGTGAATCCTAAAGATATCCTGACGTTCTTCCGGTGTGGGTAAGTCCACAAAGAAAATTTCATCAAAGCGACCTTTTCTTAAAAACTCTCCTGGCAACCTTTCTACTCGGTTAGCTGTTGCCATAACAAATACTGGAGATTTTTTCTCCTGCATCCAGGTCAAGAAGGAACCAAAAATTCTACTTGATGTCCCTCCATCAGAATCGCTAGACCCCGTACTACCTGCAAAGGATTTATCCAGTTCGTCTATGAATAAAATAGTTGGGGAAATAGATTCTGCTGTTTTTAAAGCATTACGCAAGTTCGCCTCGCTTCGACCCACCATGGAGCCATCATAAACCCTCCCCATGTCCAATCTTAAAATTGGCAATCCCCATAACCTGGAGGTGGTTTTGGCTATCAGTGACTTCCCGCAGCCAGGAACTCCTAAAATTAACATCCCTTTCGGTTGTGGTAATCCATACTCCCTCGCCCTCTCTGTAAAGGCGTTGGACCTCTGTTTTAGCCACTTCTTTAATTCCTCTAACCCACCTACCGCTTCGATAGTTTCATCTTCTTCAATGTATTCTAAAATGCCATTACGGCGAATTAGCTGTTTCTTTTCTGATAAAACTATATCAACTTCATCTTCCGTCAGCCTCCCACTCGTTACCTGGGCCTTTCGATATACTTTCTCGGCTTCGTCCTTGGTCAGTCCTAAGGCCGCTCTCAGTAGTTTCTCCCTAGCTTCGGTTGTTAAACGCCGCCCCCTATTCTGCTCCTGGTGGGCAGTGAGAACTTTACTTAACTCGGTCATGTCTGGCAGTTGGAAGTCAATAACAACAACCTCTTTCTCCAACTCTATCGGTACTTGTTGCATCGGAGACATTAAAATAATGTTCTTTTGCATACCTTTAAAACTGGCGATCGCATCCCGCAGGGATCTAGTTGTTGCCGGAGCATCAATAAAAGGATGTAAATCTTTAAAAATAAATATACCAGGTTCTTTCTGTCTAATTGCCCACTCAATAGCCGCCTCTGGTGACACGGTGTTGTGCTGGTTTGTACTCCTAGCCTGTCCGTATTCCACAATACCATGGGTTACAGTCCATACGTAAACCCGACGTTGGGATTTTAACGACTGGGCCATCGTATAAATTGCCTGCTCTGCCCGTTCTTCCTCGGAGGTCACAAGGTAGATTAAAGGGTATTGAGCTTGAATAAGTATGTTTAGCTCTTCTTTCATATCTATCGACCTACTTGAGACCTTATAGAAACACTACAGTTATAGTTATCAGAACAACAACGGAAAGGGTTAAAAGTTTCCACTCATCCATTCATAATTTTTAACTAGCAAGGTACTAATTCTTCCTCAGTCCTGGGATGGGTTTGACTTTCAATACACAGGTCATCTTGTCCAATAATTCCCGGTTGGCGACCCAAGGCTATTAATTCCCCATCCTTTAAAACTAGTGAACTTAGACAACTGGGACAGGGATAAACTCTGTGGGTTCCTCCGTAAATTGACTCTTCCAGTTCAGCTATCACCTCTGAATGAGCTAGATAGAAACTGATTGCTCGCTCTGCTAACCCTGACATCGTTTCTGAGTCCATAACTGAGCGAATCTTGAGCTTTCTGTGTAATTCGGGCGATAAGTGCAACGTTACTTTTTGTTTTGTTTCCTGCTTTGTGTGCATATTACTATTCAACTGTCCTACCCGGGTATGTAAACTACCTTATCTCTTATTTTTTTTCTTGTCAAGCCATCAAACCAGTTTAACGCCTATTTTGTTACATTTCTTAACAATGTTCATTTTGGGGAAATTAATGGGGTGGGGAATTCATAGCGCAGGATACAAAAATCTGATAGATTTAGCTATCAGCGAGTAAAAACTGGTAAAGATGAAAGTCCTGGTTATTGGTGGCGATGGATATTGCGGTTGGGCAACAGCTCTGTACCTTTCTAATAGAGGTCATGAAGTTGGAATTTTAGACAGTTTGGTGCGTCGGCACTGGGATAATACGCTTGGTGTTGAGACTCTAACCCCAATTGCACCAATTCAACAGCGTCTCCAGCGGTGGCAAGATTTGACGGGTAAATCCATCGACTTGTTTATTGGCGATATTACCGACTATGGTTTTTTGCACAAGGCGTTGCATGAATTTGAGCCAGAAGCAATAGTACATTTTGGTGAACAGCGTTCAGCACCATTTTCCATGATTGACCGTGAACATGCTGTGCTCACCCAGGTCAACAACGTAGTTGGCACATTGAATCTGCTCTATATCATGAGAGAAGACTTTCCCGATTGCCATCTAGTGAAATTAGGAACCATGGGTGAATATGGAACACCCAATATTGATATTGAGGAAGGCTATATTACCATTGAACATAATGGGCGTAAAGACACCTTACCCTATCCCAAGCAACCCGGTTCCATGTATCATTTAAGTAAGGTTCATGACAGTCACAACATTCACTTTGCTTGCCGAATTTGGGGTTTGCGTGCAACGGACCTAAATCAGGGCATTGTCTACGGTGTGATTACCGAGGAAACCGGATTAGATGAGCTGTTAATTAACCGCCTTGATTATGATGGGGTATTTGGCACAGCACTGAATCGCTTTTGTATTCAAGCTGCTGTGGGTCATCCCCTGACGGTTTATGGTAAAGGTGGACAAACTCGGGGCTTTTTAGACATTCGCGACACAGTGCGATGTATTGAATTGGCCATTGTCAATCCCGCCCAACCTGGGGAATTTCGTGTGTTTAACCAATTCACAGAATTGTTTAGCGTTGGTGATTTGGCCTTAATGGTGAAAAAAGCCAGTTATGCCATGGGACTAAACGTAGAAATTGATCACATTGACAATCCCAGAATTGAGAAGGAAGAACATTACTTCAATGCCAAAAACACCAAATTATTAGACTTGGGCTTACAACCCCACTATCTATCAGATTCCCTACTGGATTCTTTGTTAAACTTTGCTGTTAAATATAAAGGGCGAGTTGATAACAAACAAATTTTGCCCAAGGTCTCTTGGCACAGGAAATAACTGACACCTTGCCACTAGGCACAAAAAAACAAAGCTAGGATGGACAAGGTTGGGGGTAGAGTCCGAAAATTCTATAATACATGATATTAAGATATAAATGTTGAGAATACTGACAGTATCCCCCACCTATTTTATGAAAATTGCCCTATTCACCGAAACTTTTTTACCCAAGGTTGATGGCATTGTCACCCGTCTATCTCACACAGTTGACCATCTGCAACGAGATGGACATCAGGTTATGGTGTTTTGTCCGGAAGGAGGTATTAAAGAATATAAAGGAGCAAAAGTGTATGGAGTTAGTGGTTTTCCCTTACCCCTTTATCCAGAGTTAAAATTAGCACTGCCTCGTCCTGCTATTGGTCATGTATTACAACAGTTTGCTCCCGATCTAATTCATGTGGTAAATCCAGCAGTTTTAGGGCTATCAGGTATTTTGCACAGTAAATTGCACAAAATCCCTTTGGTAGCCTCCTATCATACACATCTGCCTCAGTATTTACAACATTATGGACTAAGCGTACTAGAAGGGCTACTGTGGGAGTTACTCAAGATTACTCACAATCAAGCAGCTTTAAATCTGTGCACCTCCACAGCTATGATTGAGGAGTTGGCGGCCCATGGAATAGAAAGGCTGGATTTGTGGCAACCGGGGGTAGATACAGAACTCTTCCATCCTGATTTAGCCAGTCAGGAAATGCGCTCCTACCTATCCCAAGGTCATCCAAACAGTACTCTGCTATTGTATGTAGGTCGCCTTTCAGCAGAGAAAGAGATCGAACAAATTAAACCCATTTTAGAAGCCATTCCCCATGGACGTTTAGCCCTGGTGGGGGATGGACCCCATCGACAAAATTTACAAAATCACTTTGCCCACACTAATACCCATTTTGTGGGTTACCTCAAAGGTCAACAATTGGCCTCAGCCTTTGCTAGTGCCGATGTGTTTGTTTTTCCCTCCCGTACGGAAACCCTGGGATTAGTATTATTAGAAGCCATGGCTGCAGGTTGTCCAGTAATCGCTGCTCGTTCTGGGGGGATTCCCGACATCGTCACTGACGGTGTCGATGGTTATCTTTTTGACCCCAATGCCCCTATTCAACAAGCTATTGACCTCACAATTAAGTTGTTAAGAGAAAAACAGGAGATTGCCGCTATGCGTAGTAATGCCCGTAAGAAGGCAGAGCAAATGGGTTGGTCTGCTGCTGTAAGACAACTACAAGAGTACTATCAGAGAACATTAAATTAAGCATCAGATTCACTTTCCGGTGGGAAACTTTTACCTATTCTGAGTTGTTTCTTAGAGCGTTTTAATTGTTTCCATAGAGACTTGATTTGTTCATAAGCATCCTCAGGGGGAAGTTTACCACCGGTTTCTAAGTTACAAATATAACTAACTCTCTGAGCAAACTCCTGGAGATTGGCATTAAAAACCAGATTTTCAGGTTGTACATGACCATAGTAGCGACCACGGGGATAGAGGAAGTCATCTTTTTTGTCCACTATTTTTTTCTCCATATACTTAATTAATCCCATGCTTTCTCAAACAAAATGACGGACAAAGGCTCTTATGCGTATTTTTTTGGTAAGAAAATGCTAAACGTTAAACTAGGATTATGACAAATTTTTTTAGTTATTGGTTAGATTGGCTAATTAGTTTAGTTAATTTGGCGTATAACCAAATCAGATCATAAAATAGTTAAGCTCAAAAACATAGCTCTGGGAAAATAATCTACCACCATGTCTGTTAACACTAATAACAAGCTATACGAAGGTAAAGCCAAAATCATCTACACCACAGAAGACCCACAGGTTTTATTGGCTGAATTTAAAGACGATGCAACCGCATTTAATGCGAAAAAACGAGGTAGTATCCAGGGGAAAGGCAGTATAAACTGCACCATTTCCAGTAAATTGTTTCTCCGCATGGCACAGGAGGGTATAGAAAACCATTTTATTGACAGTCCAGGTGCTGGAAAAATGAGGGTAAAAGCCTTGAAAATTTTGCCCTTGGAAGTAGTAGTGAGAAATATTGCAGCTGGGAGTCTTTGTCAACAGACGGGAATAGAGTTAGGCACAGTATTGGAAAGACCTCTAGTGGAATTTTACTATAAGGACGACAAACTAGGGGATCCCATGCTGACCAGGGAGCGCCTTTCGTTGCTGAAATTAGCCACGGAGGAACAAGTAGGGCAAATTATCCATCTAGCATTACAAATCAACACTTTTCTCCAGGATTTATGGCAACAGTGTAGTATCACTTTAGTGGACTTCAAACTCGAATTTGGTTTAGACCAGCAACATAAACTGTTGTTAGCGGACGAAATTAGTCCTGATACCTGTCGTTTATGGGATATGTCAGAAGTAGATCCTATTCATCGCGTCCTAGATAAAGACAGATTTCGTCGAGACTTGGGTAAGGTGGAAGATGCCTACCAAGAAGTTTTGACCAGACTGCTAAAAGTTATACCTTAGGTTAACCCAGAACTTAACAAGAGCTAGTAATGACTAAATTAAATTGTGTGTGGTGGTTAAAAGATGAGTAAAAAACATTTATCTCCTGTGCTTTTGGTAACGGTAGCTATAGCTGCCAGCTTGGAAAGTTCCTTGAGTGCTAGTGGACAAACGCCTAGTCAATCTCAACAGTTACTAGATGGAGTCAATACTAAAGCAAGCCAGTTATTATCTAGCAATCTATATAGTGTTAAAGGTGAGACTTTCATTGGCCAAACAGCACCAGTAGATCCTAATAGCAATGGGAATGCAGTAGATAATAATCAACCTGATGGTCAACCAACTAATCCTAATAATACAGAACAACCAACAGAAACAGCAGAACCTAGAGTATTAATTTCAGAAGTGGTGGTCAAGTCAGCGGTTGGACAACTCCCATCGGAAATAGAAACCCAAGTTTATCAGGTTATTCGTACTAAAGCTGGACAACCTACAACCCGGTCACAATTACAAGAGGATATTAACGGAATCTTTGCCATTGGGTTTTTTACTAATGTACAAGCAGTTCCAGAAGATACGCCATCAGGTGTTAGAATAACTTTTGTAGTTAGTCTTAATCCCGTACTTAGCAAAGTAGAATTAGATGCCAATCCCGGCGCTGGAGTGGCTTCTGTTATACCTGCTGATACCGTGGATAAAATCTTTAGTCAGCAATATGGTAAAGTAATTAACCTACGTGATTTGCGAGCTGGGATCGCGCAATTAACCAAAGAGTATCAAGACAAAGGTTACGTACTGGCCAACTTAATAGCAGCTCCCAAAGTTTCTGAAACAGGAGTGATCACCTTACAAGTAGCTGAGGGAATAGTAGAAAATGTCCAGGTTGCTTTTCGTAATAAGGAAGGCCAAGATGTGGACGAGAAAGGTCGACCCATTCGGGGAAGAACAAAAGACTATATTATCAAGCGGGAAATGCAATTAAAACCCGGTCAAGTGTTCAACCGCAATATCGTCCAAAAAGACCTACAAAGGGTTTTTGGACTCGGTTTATTTGATGATATTAATGTCTCCCTTAACCCGGGAACAGACCCTAGTAAAGTTGTTGTTGTAGTAAATGTGACTGAGCGCAATAGTGGTTCCATTGCCGTAGGCGGAGGTATTAGTTCTGCCAGTGGATTATTTGGTACCATTAGCTACCAAGAACAAAATCTATCAGGTAGAAACCAAAAGCTGGGATCGGAACTGCAAATTGGACAACGAGAACTCTTATTTGACTTGCGATTTAGCGATCCTTGGATTGACGGCGATCCCTATCGTACTTCCTACACAACCAATGTTTTCCGCCGTCGTTCCATTTCTTTGGTGTTTGAAGGTAAAGACAGCAACATAAAAACCTTTAACCTTGATAATACTACTGATGTAAATAGTCAGGCAACCCCCCGCATTGCCCGCTTGGGCGGCGGAGTTTCTTTTGGTCGTCCCCTTTCTACCAATTTATACGAGAATCCAGAATGGTTTGCCTCCCTAGGGTTGCAATATCAAAGGATTTCTAGTCGCGATGGCAATGGTAATATTAGACCCCAAGGGGCAATTTTTGATGACAGTGGCAATCGACTCAGCCCAACCATTCCTCTCACCCAGTCCCCCACCGGTGAAGATGATTTGTTCTTATTACAACTCAGCGCCCAAAGCGATCGCCGGAACAATGCAGTGCAACCAACCAAGGGTTCTTACCTGCGTGTAGGACTGGATCAATCTGTACCTATAGGGCAAGGTAGTATACTAATGTCTAGGGTAAAGGCCAACTACAGTCAATACGTACCCATAAAACTTCTGGGATCTAAAAATCCAGAAACCCTTGCTTTTAACCTGCAAGGGGGTACAATATTAGGTGATTTACCACCTTATGAAGCCTTTAGCCTGGGGGGAAGTAATTCCGTGAGGGGTTACGATGAGGGTAAGTTAGCAGCGGGACGTACTTATGTCCAAGCGTCAGCAGAATATCGTTTCCCCATATTCTCGGTGGTTGGTGGGTCTCTATTTTTTGATTGTGGTACTGATCTGGGCAGTGCTACCAGAGCAGCTGAAATCCTCAATAAGAATGGGAGCGGTTATGGTTATGGCTTGGGATTGCGTATTCAGTCACCACTGGGTCCTATTCGCATTGACTATGGTATAAGTGATGGAGGTGATAGCCGCATCAACTTTGGTATAGGGGAAAGGTTCTAATGGCAGAAATCTATAACTAGTTGCGTTGAGATTAAACAAATCGATGTCTTGCCTGAGTGTATCTATCGCCCGTTTAGTTAATAGTGGACCGAATAACTTTGCCGTTTGGGTAGTGAAAGCTCCCTATCCCAGCGGTTACGTTTTGCGTGACTGTGTTTTTCCACCTCAACTTGCTGAAATTTGGATAGAATGGCAGCAAATGTTTGGTGGTTTTGTAGACACCCATCACCTGGGGAAGGGATTGGTTGGGTCTGGGATGGGACAAACCACTGGTTCCTATAGTAATCGGTTAATGCAATCTTTAGGGATCAGTTTATGGCGTTGGCTATTTGATGGAGAAATTCTGAGCAGTCTAGAGCGCAGTCGTGGTCTAGCTATGGGGAGCAATAAGAGATTGCGGTTGCAATTGGAAGTTCGTGAACCTGATTTGATTGGTTTACCATGGGAAATTATGCAACCGGAAGCGGGTCATTCAGCAGTTTCCCTCAACCAAGAGGTTTTGTTTAGTCGGACTATCAATCAGGTTGAACCAATAGCAAATTTATCAGCAGATTCCTCTTTAAACGTGTTGTTGGTTTTGGGGTACAATGGCAATTTGGAATTGGAAAAAGAGGCTACCATTCTGGAGAAAATCCTCCTAGAATCCAGTTCTCTTGGTGGGTATTACATATCAAACTGTTTGGTCAAAAAGCTATTACAACCCACACCAAAGCAGTTGATACAAGAACTGGAAACTAAGGCATATAATGTGATTTTTTATGCAGGACATGGTTTGCCCAATCCTGATGGCGGGTTGTTGTATTTGACAGAGGAACAGTCCCTTAATGGCATAGAACTGGGTCAAGTGTTAGCTCGTAGTAAAGTTAAACTAGCAGTATTCAATGCCTGTTGGGGTGCCCAACCGGCAGTTCGTGATAAAGCAATACCTACTAGTAGTTTGGCAGAAGTTTTAATTTGTCATGGTGTGCCCGCAGTTTTAGCCATGCGTGACCAAATTGCTGATGAGGAAAGTCGTAGTTTTATTCAGGGTTTTACTCAGGCATTGCGCATGGGTGAAGCGATTGATGCAGCTGTAGCAGTGGCTAGACAAAAGTTATTAGCTATTTACAAGTTTAATCAGCCAGCATGGACTTTACCGGTTCTCTATCTACACCCAGATTTTTCAGGTCAGTTGATTAAAAGTGTTGATGAGGGAATTACAGAATTGCCAGATCTAAGTACTGGAATAAATGTTCCCCAGTCTAGTGCTGTTTTGCGCTCACTTTCCCCCCAGGGTCAAAGTTGCTCTATGCGTTCTGATGTGACTCGCATTGGTCGCACTAAGGATAATGATCTTGTGATTCCTCAAGGTTATGTTTCTAAGCACCATGCAGAAATACTTTGTAGAACCGTACTGGATGGTTCTCAACCAGTTGTTACTTACTATTTACAAGATTGCTCTACCTACGGAACAACTTGGTATTTAAATGATTATGGTTGGCAACGGGTTTTACGGGAGGAGGTGGTGTTAACATCGGGAATGAAGTTAAAGTTTGGCAGTGCGAAGGGGGAAACATGGGAGTTTCTGATTTTTGATGATTAGGGGAGATTGTTTTTGTTGTTTTTACGGAAATTCCTAGCTGCTAACTGTAGCTCCCTGTAATACCAATTATGCGGATGAAGTTTGAGGCCCAATATGACTGATAATACAGGTGATTTAGATAATCGGAAACCTTTCCTTCCCTCCGTGGATTGGGAATTGTTGACAGCAATATTAGAACCGGAAGATGAAACTTATCCTTGGAATCTCGCAACTGATCAAGCAGATGATTATTTTCAAAAACTAGCAGCACCACTCCACTGTGACCCACTGTTGATGGAAAGTCTCGACCAGCAAGGGGAAAATTTCTATAATTCTCTTGACCAGATCTGGACTCAGGTTTATAACTCTAAAGCTGACCGTGATGAAAGACCACGCACTACCCTAAATGATATTTTTGGTACGTTTGTTCCCTCCCACTGGCTTGATCAGATTATGGAAGCAGCAAAGAAAACTTTCTATGATATGGAACATTCTACCAGTGAGAAGATTGTGGGTTGTGTTCAATCTTTGTTACCTAATTGGGATATGGAAGACCTATTAGTTTTGGCACGTCCTATTGCTTACTCCATGAGAAGTGATTCACAGGAGAAATCAGACCACAACTTATCAAATCGCAATTGGACTGAATTATCAGAGATAGAACGGGCAAAGATTTGTTTAGTAGTGGCTGACTATGCCTTAAAAGCAGTTTCTACCCAAGCAGCAGAAAATGGGGAGTAGTATTTATTTGGGATCCAGAAACCGGGTGGCAAAATTATGCGATCGCGTAGGTGATAATGCTCGAGCTTTGAGGATAGCAGCCATCAAAAAAGCATAGGACAAAACACCTACAATTACTAATAGTAGGGCATTAATGGAACCGGTAGCATTCCAGAGAGCGTGGAGAGCGGAGGCGGTGAAATAACCAACACCCAGGATTTGCCAACTCATGCGGGGTTTGAGGGTGGCCAAACCGATGAAATAGCCCAAATATCCACTATAGGCCATGTGTCCAGCTACGGAACCCAAAATCCGGGGGATAAGTAACTGTAAACCGATCAGTTGACCAGTACCTACTCCCGACTGCTGGCTAATGTTTTGGGTGATTACTGGAACATATTGGCCAAGGGTTTCTAATAAAGTAAACCCTACTGCTGATGCAGTCCCCAGGAGAATGCCATCTAGTGGTTCCCCAACCCCAATCCTTTCCCTCCAGGGGGATGGTAGGGATTTGCCTAAAAAATAGGCGCCTATTACCGGTAGGGCCTTGAGTAGTTCCTCCATTAACCCAGCTCCGAAAAACATTCTGATCAATAATTCTGTGAATGTGTCACTACCGGAGGGTGATATACTACCAGGGAGAATTTCTCGAAAAACAAATATAAATAAATCTAATAGTGGACTGACTAAAATCAACATGGTACTGAGCGCCATGGCCATAAGTATCCACCATGGTTTTTGTTTGCCACAAAGTTGATAAACGAAATAATAAGCGGCTGATCCAATATAAGAACCGACAATTACTTGATTAGCTTGGGGATAACCTACAGTAGCAAACATTAACACGACAAAAATAACTGTTAGTATTCCTGGTATAAGATATGCTTTGCGGGTTAAGTCCTTACCTGTGGAAATTATAGGAAATAACTGGGTGAAACTAACTCCATCATGCTTTGATTGTTGTTGAGTTGTCTTTCCTGGTACTATAACTGTAGCTGGGTTAACTGGCACATTTCTAGAAACAGGTATGGTTTCACATTCAAAGACAAATTGAGGACCATCATAACCCAAAGAAATGCGATCGCCATGTTGTAGCTCTTGAGGTCCCCGCAGTAGTTGTCCATTGAGAAAAGTGCCATTAGCGCTGTTTAAATCACAAAGAGTCCAGGTGAACTTACTTTCTGGAGAGAGGGGACGAACAACCGCATGACGACGGGAGACCATTCTATAGGTTATAGCGTCCAAGACAACCTGACAACCGGGGTCACGTCCCATGACCATTTCCTGATGGGAAAGCAGTGGGTAGCGGGATTCTGGACTAGAAACCGCCTCACTAGACACCAGTCTCAAAAATGCATTCTGTCTTGGGTTTTTGCCTATCATTTACTTAGCGGTTGATGAGAAGGTTGTTGGCTTATTCATTTAGTTATCAGCGAACCTGTGGGCGGATCCAAATGAAATTCCGCCATTGCTCTAGGAAAATTTTTATTTTCATGACTGGGTAGACTTAACTTGACCAGTACAAACCTTTGTAACGGAGTTAAATCTTGCCACTGCTCCAGGGTGATCGTAGCACCTATGGTCTCTAATTTTTCAATAAGTTGTTTAGGTAGAGTGGTAGAATCTAGCCATGGGGGATGGGGA
This sequence comes from Cylindrospermopsis raciborskii Cr2010, assembly GCF_003367075.2. Classification (NCBI taxonomy): domain Bacteria; kingdom Bacillati; phylum Cyanobacteriota; class Cyanophyceae; order Nostocales; family Aphanizomenonaceae; genus Cylindrospermopsis; species Cylindrospermopsis raciborskii. Next base: position 1,055,848 of record NZ_CP065936.1, on the reverse strand, counting down.
TCTGTGGGAAGCAAAGAGGGATAGGTTCCTGTGTATTTAAAAACTAATTCCCTTAAATAGTTTTGGTAGTTTTCTATTTCCCCTGGTGTGAAGCAGGGTAATGTAACTAGATTATCACGTTCTGAGAGACTAATCTGATGCCAATGAGCCAATTTTAGTTTAATTCCACATGTATCCAGCTTATAACGGACTACCATGGGTATACAACGAAGGGTGGCTAGAAAATCAGCTTCAAAGTGAAAAAACTCGGTAGACATAACAGCAAATTAGGGTCCTACTAGATTCTGGGGTAAAGGGAGCGAAAAAGTTGGTAAGGTCTTGTTATTCAACTAACTTTTACGACGACTTTGGATAATTAGATAGCTAATAGATAGAGCTAGTATAGCAATCCCCAACCCAATGATATCAATTCCTGTCACTTTTTCCAAGTCTAAGATAATGATTTTTCTAGCAACAGCAATTAAAGAAGTAATAATCACTAATTCTACTTGAAAAACATGCTTTTGTAGGTAGGCCGTAATATTTTCTAAAATTTCTAAAGCAATGAGAATATTTAAAAACAAACCAAATATCTTAAACAAAATAGTATTAAACTTGCCATAGGGAGCATCAAATAACTCTTTAAGCAGAAAAACTGTTAAGTCCGCAATGGCCACAAGGATTACCACCACCATTAAAATAGAAAGAACCTTAGAAACTATCACCACAATATTTTCAATCAAGTGCATGAAATTATCATCACTGGTGAAAGTTTTAAGTTGCCTAAAAAACCTTTTCATTGGATTTACGATACCCCATCAAGTCAACAAATCACCCAGTATTTTACCACTGGATAGCACTTTCTCTAAGATTGAATGGGAATTATGGGAATTAACTGTACAGCACAGGCTTTCAATTCTGGCTGAAAAGAATCTGGACAAGACGAAGAATGAGTAAGGGCATTAGCTTCAGAATTTTCTGACCATAGTTTACCCCAATGCATAGGGACAAAAACAGTACCAGGGGAGATAGTCAAAGTGATTTTAGCAGGAAATTCCGCTGCACCACGACGGGAACGAACCATCACCAACTGATGATCAGCAAGCTGTAGCTTGAGCGCATCACGGGGATGAATTTCCAAAAAAGGCTCAGGGTGCATTTGACAAATCTTATCAATTCTACCTGTGCGTGTTTGGGTATGCCAATGGCCATATAATCTTCCTGAAGTGAGAATAAAGGGATATTCAGGGTCTGGAGGTTCAGCTAAACCCCGAGAAAAACATGCTGCAAACTGAGCCTTGCCATCATGAGTATAAAAACGTAAATCTGTATATAATCGTTTAACTTCCTGATAATTATCTTGAGAAAAAGGCCAATGAGTTGGACCATTAGCAGTTAGAAACTCATAACTTAAACCCGACATATCACAGGGACGATGACGAGTTAATTGGACAAATTCCCGATAAACCTCACTAGAATCCTGAAAATTAAACTGATGTGAAAAACCCAACCTCCTACCAACTTCAGCGAAGATTTCCCAATCAGACTTAGCCAATTGTGGAGGATTTTTAAAAGCAGAAGATAGGGTAATTCGACGTTCCGAATTAGTCATCACCCCAGTTTTTTCACCCCATTGAGCAGCGGGTAATAAAAGATGAGCATAGTTAGCAGTTTCCGTGGGATAATAGGCATCCTGATAAATAGTAAAAGGGGATTGTAACAATGCTTTTTTAGTTCTTTCTAAATCTGGCATACTTACAGCTGGATTAGTTGCTGCTATCCATAATAGCTGCACATTACCAGACTCTAAAGCCATAATCATTTCCCACACATTTAACCCAGGAATAGGTGAAATTGTACCTGGTTTTAAACCCCAAAATTCCTCCACTTCTAACCGATGTTGTGGATTTTTAATTAATCTGTATCCGGGTAATAAATGTGCTAAACCACCCGCTTCCCTACCACCCATAGCATTAGGTTGACCCGTTAAAGAAAAAGGACCTGCACCTGGTTTTCCCACCTGTCCTGTGAGGAGATGTAAATCAATAATACTCCTTACCTTAGCAGTCCCTTCAGAAGATTGGTTCACCCCCATTGACCATAAAGAAAGCACAGATTGGGCTTGACCCCAATATTTAGCAGCGGTTTCTAAATCTGCCAAAGAAATACCACATCGACTGGTAACAAGATCCGGAGAATAATAATTAATGACTTGGATATAATCTGCAAAATTGCTAGTATAATTATCCACAAAATTTACATCCCAAGAATTCCATTTCACCAATAGATGGGCAATACCATTCAACAAATCAATATCAGTACCTGGAACAATGGCTAAATGTAAATCAGCTGTTTTAGCAGTGGAGGTGGAACGGGGGTCAACCACCACCATTTTCACGTGAGGATTTTTCTTATGATATTTAGATAACCGGTTAAAAATAATGGGGTGGCATTCTGCAGTATTAGTACCTATTAAAAAAACGCAGTCAGTTAATTCCAAATCGTCATAACAGCAAGGAGGTCCATCAGCACCAAAACTTTGGAGATATCCAGATACCGCACTAGACATACAAAGACGGGAATTAGCATCGAAGTTATTAGTTCCTAAACAACCTTTAAGTAATTTTTGGGCAATGTAATAATCTTCAGTTTGAAACTGTCCAGAACCATACATACAGATAGATTCTGGACCGTGAGTAACTAAAGTTTGTTGAATATGATTTGTAATGATAGTGAAGGACTCCTCCCAGGAAATCAAGCGAAAATCTTGTGTTAAAGATTCTCGAAACATGGGATATTGCAATCTATTTTTATATATTGCTTCTGCAACAGTTGCACCTTTAACACATACCATTCCTTGACTAGAGGGATGAGATTTATCTCCACGAACACGCCAATTAACAGTTTCTTGATCACCCGTATTATCCGTAGTGAAACTTGGATGTTGGGTAGGGGAAGAGACTTCTAGTCCACAACCCACACCACAATAGGGACAAAGTGTTTTGATAAATTCGGTCATATTGGTGGATAAACTACTCTTCAATATGAGCACAACGACGATAAAGAAAATCCAGAGCGTAGTTCCTCAAATGATAATATTCTGTACTTTCCATAATCTGACGACGCTGACGGGGACGAGAAAAAGGAATATCTAATATTTCACCAATATTAGCAGCAGGTCCATTTGTCATCATGACCAATTTATCAGCTAGAAAAAGAGCTTCGTCAATATCATGAGTAATCATTAACACAGTAACTTGATGATCGGACCAAATTTGCAGTAGTTCCTCTTGTAATTCTTCCTTAGTAATTGCATCCAAAGCGCCAAAAGGTTCATCCAAAATCAGAACCTGAGGACGAATAGCCAAAGCACGAGCAATAGCCACCCTTTGTTTCATACCTCCTGATATTTGATGGGGTTTCTTTTGAGCAGCTTCCGTGAGTCCTACCATACCTAAATGTTCTCTAACTATAAACCGTTTTTCAGCCTGGGTTTTATTAGGAAATACAGAATCAACAGCAAGATAAACATTTTCAAAAACACTTAGCCAGGGAAGTAGACAATAGTTTTGAAAAACCATCATCCGGTCTGGTCCTGGTTCAGTAATAGGTTGACCTTGCAACCAGACCACACCATTGGTAGGTTGATTGAATCCAGAAATCATATTTAACAGTGTGGATTTACCACAACCCGAATGTCCAATGAAACAAATAAATTCTCCCTCTTGGACTTTGAGACTAATGTTGTCTAAAACAGTATATGGTCCCTCGGAGGTGGGGTAAATTTTGTTTACACCGTCAATGAATAGGAAATCCCGTGATTTTTGGTGAGACTGTGGATTACCTAAAGCTTGAAGCTGAGTATTTTTGGGGAGATTCAATGTGGTCATGACTTTCATCCTTTAATTTTAATTTAGTTAATTCAGTCTTAAGTGGGTGGGTGGAGTTAAATATAAGATGAACGTAGGTTGGGTTGAAGTATGAAACCCAACGCCCGCACGGGTACCTATAAATAATTGTGCCTCCCTATTTAAACCAGAGCTTCTTCAACTCGCACCCGAGATTTAATGGCTAAACCTGTGAGATATTCTAGGGGTTGAGAGGGATTAAATGTTTTACCATCAAATAACTGAATGGATTCTTCCCTACCAATATCCAAAATGCCCACTTCTCTTGCAGCTACACCAAAAATATCTGGACGACAAACTCGGTCAATTATTTCTACCCAGTTTTTAGGGAAAGCAATAAAACCCCACCGAGCTAATTGGGTAAGGATCCAGAGCATTTCATGACGGTTGGGATAGTTGGCTTGGTGCAGATAAAACTGATGGGAAGTTTGGGAATGTCGATGATAGTTACTTTGATAACTTTCTAATAATTCAGAGCGTAAATTTACATGATGATCACCTATATATTGAGGTTGAGAAATTAGACTGACAATTTCTGACTCATTACGAATATCATCACAATATTCACAAGCTGCTAGGAGCGATTTAACTAAGGCTAAATGTGTTTGAGGATATTGTTGAGACCAATCTTCTGTGACTCCTAGTATTTTATCTACATGTCCCTGCCAAATATCTGAAGTGGGCAACATAATAAACCCCAGATTTTGCTCAACAGCACAGGTATTCCAGGGTTCACTAACACAATAACCATCTACTTTTCTTTCCTGGATAAAATCAACCATTTCATCCGGTGGAATTACTATTAATTTGACATCCTTATCTGGTTCAATACCACTTGCTGCTAACCAATAACGCAATAACAAATTTTGCATTGATGCTGGATGAACAACTCCCAAAGTGTAAGTTTTGTCAAGATCAGTGTTGACTGTTTTTTCTAGATCTGCAGCATTCCTTACACCATTTGCCCGTAGTTCTTGGCTTAAAGTAATAGCACTACCGTTGCGAGATAGAGTCATTGCTGTTACCATGGGAGTCGGTGTTTTTCCCATAGCACCTAGAGTCATGGCTAATGGCATACCAGCAACCATTTGAGCAGCATCCAGCTTACCACTAGCTACACTTTGGGCAATATCTTGCCAATTTTTTTCAGGTATTAGGTTCACTTGTAAACCACATTCTGCAAAAAAACCTTTTTCTTGGGCAATGATTAAAGGTGCAGCTTGGGTGATAGGAAGATAACCGATTTGTAAGTGAACTTTTTCTGGTTGATTGGTGGAAATCAGAACTGGTGATATGGTTTGTTTTTGACGCTGTTTTGCCAGTTTCTGTTGGTTGAGGAAGTAGATCATTTGATTCCGCAGATTGTAATAACTGGGATGTTCAACTACCTCTAATCTTTGTCGGGGACGGGGAATGGGTACTTCTAAAATTTGTCCAATGTGTGCTTCTGGTCCATTGGTTAACATCACAATTCGGTCACTTAATAATAGTGCTTCATCTACGTCATGTGTTACCATCACACAGGTAATTTTATATTCATTACAAATTTTCATTAATTGCTCTTGCAAATTACCCCTGGTTAGAGCATCCAAAGCACCAAAAGGTTCATCCAACAATAACAATTTTGGTCTGGTAGCTAAAGCACGAGCAATGGCCACTCGTTGTTTCATCCCCCCAGATAATTGACCGGGAAGTTTTTTAGCAGCACGACGTAACCCTACTAAGTCAATATGTTCTGCAATGATTTTCTGGCGTTCTCCTAGAGATAGATCCTGATGGACCTCATCTACTGCTAAAGCAATATTTCCCTCAACTGTTAACCAGGGAAGTAAGGAGTAATTTTGAAAAATTACCATTCTATCTGGACCAGGTTCTCTCACTTCTCGACCTTCTAAGGTCACTCCACCAATAGTGGCTTGATCTAGACCAGCAATAATATTCAATAGAGTGGATTTACCACAGCCAGAATGACCGATGAGAGAAATAAATTCTCCTTGACTAACCTTTAACTCAATATTTTTCAAAGCAATATATTTACCACCATAAGGGAGGTTAAATATTTTATCTACATGGTCAATTTCTACAAAGGTATTCATGGTCTCCTGGTGATTATGGTAAAAGTTATTTTTGTTCTTTTTGTACAATCTTCTCAGCTATAAAAGCCACTGTTCTATCTAACATCAGTCCCACTATTCCCACATAGATTAGGGCAATAATAATTTCGCTCAAATTGGTATCCGTGGTAGTATTATAGGCATCCCAAATAAATGAACCTATACCCACACCACCTACCAACATTTCTGCAGCTACAATAGCCAACCAAGATAACCCAATACCAATTCTCAGTCCGGTAAAAATATAGGGAACCGTGGCTGGGAAAACTATTTTTAAAAAATATTTGGCCTGACGTAACCGTAAAACACGAGCCACATTGACATAGTCTTGGGGAATATTTTGTACTCCCACGGTTGTATTGATTAAAATTGGCCAAATTGAAGTGATAAAAATCACAAAGATCGCCGAAGGATTGGCTTGTTGAAAAGCTGCTAAGGAAATAGGTAACCAAGCTAGGGGTGGGATAGTTCTTAGTACCTGGAAAATAGGGTCTACCGCATTATATAAAAACCTATTGGCACCAATTAATATGCCCAGAAAAACACCCACAATGGTAGCTAGAGAAAACCCCAAGCCCACTCTCCCTAGACTGGTCAAAATCTGCCAACCCAAGCCCTTATCGCTATCACCATTGTCAAAAAATGGCTTAATGATAAAGGGATCCCAGGTTTCAACAAAAGTTTCTAAAGGACCTGGTAATTGAAATCCGGGAATGGAACAGAGTAATTGCCACAACATCAAAAATATAACTAGTCCACATAGTGGTGGTAATACCTTATGCACTAAAAATTTGTTAATTGTTTTAATTGCTTTTTGTCGTTTAGTGCTAATTTTCTGATTTGTTACCCCCACGGCCATCTTCTTCTTGCTCCTTATTGTGGAAATTGGTCTTGTGATTTTGTGTCTCCCATAACTCCCCCACCCCATATCAGAATTGCTCGCGGACTAGACCTTTTTAATGGGTAAACTGTTTAAATATTCTTCTGGTTTTTCTGGGTCAAACTTCACCCCATCAAAAAATGTTTCTACCCCTCGCGATGAACTAGTAGGAATTTCCGCTGCAGGAACTCCTAAAGCTGTGGCCGCTTTTTTCCACAAATCTTCTCGATTTACCTGATCAACAATGGTTTTAACATCCGTATCCCGGGGTAAATAACCCCAACGAATATCCTCGGTCAAAAACCAAATATCATGGCTCTTATAGGGGTAGGAAGCATTATCAGCCCAGAATTTCATTCGATAGGGAAAATTTTCTACCTTGCGACCGTCTCCATAGTCAATATTTCCCTTAGACCGTTCTAAAATATCACCAACTGCAACATTAAAGTATTTTCTATCAGCACATATTTCACACATTTCTGCTTTATTTTCATCTTTTTCACACCATTGTTGTGCTTCCAAAACGCCCATTAATAATGCTTGTGCTGCATTGGGATTTTGATCAACCCAATCTTTCCTCATGGTGAAGGCTTTTTCTGGATGATCCTTCCACAATTCTCCGGTTACTAAAGCTGAGTAACCCAATTTTTGACTGACCAATTGCGCATTCCACGGTTCACCCACACAAAAAGCATCCACCGTACCCACTTTCATATTAGCTACCATTTGTGGTGGTGGAACTGGTTCTAATATGACATCTTGGTCAGGATTAATCCCACCAGCAGCTAACCAATATCGCATCCATAAATCGTGGGTACCCCCAGGGAAGGTAATGGCAAGTTTGATGGGTTTTTGTGCAGATTTTGCTTGATTTGCTGCTTCCTTAAGGACTTTGTTGTCTAAGCCAAGTTTTATCTGTTTGAATTTTTCAGCCACAGAAATGGCCTGACCATTAGTATTTAGCCTCGCCAATATGTACATTGGTATTTTATCATTAATGGTTATCAAGTATGGCATGGGACTGAGAATGTGTGCACCGTCAATGCCACCCCCTGATGAACCAATTTTCAGGTTGTCACGAGTCACTGGCCAAGATTTTTGCTTGCTAACCTCCACATCTGTCATGCCATATTTGGCAAAAAAACCCTTTTCCTTACCAATAATTAGGGGAGCTGAATCCGTTAGAGCGATAAATCCCAATTTGGCCTTAGTGGTTTCTACTTTAGCTGTATTACTAATTTGGGTTGACGAGTTTGTTCCTGACCCGGAGTTGTCAGATGAACAACCATGTGCTACTATTGCTGTCGCTGCTGTTACACTAGATGTGATCAGAAATTTTCTGCGGGAAATATTGCTCATTTTAACTCTCTTTAATTCTTTGCTACTTGTGACTGTGGTCTGATTTGAGCTGATGTTTGTTCGCGCACTTTTGCCCCAAACTGTTTTAGCAGGATATCTTTTAATATCGGTTGCAGGTCTTCACAAGCAACACTTTTCTGAATACAGGTTCCTAACCTAGCATCCTTACCAACTTTTCCACCCATGTAGATGTCAACACCTTCCAATGTTTGCCCATTTTTTCGCACTTTGGTTCCCATTAGTCCAATATCCGCCACTTGAGGTTGTCCACAGGAGTTTGGACACCCAGTCCAGTGAATACGTACGGGCTTTGATAGGATTAATTCCTCTTCCAAAGCCTCTGTCATGGCTATGGCTCGTTTCTTAGTTTCTATGAGGGCAAAATTACAAAACTGGGCCCCTGTGCAGGAGACAACCGATCGCATTAATAAACCAGGACTGACACTGAATTTTTTCAATATGGGTTCGGTCAGAAGTGTGTTTAATGCGGAATCGTGAATATTGGGAATGATGGCATTCTGCTCAACCGTAAACCTTATTTCTCCACTACCATAAACTTCTGCTAGTCTGGCCAGTTCAAACATGTCATCCGCACTTAGTCTCCCCACGGGAATGTTTAATCCCACATAATTTAACCCCAGTTGTTTTTGGGGGTAAACGCCAATGTGATCTCGTTTTTCCCAATCTATTTCATCTTTGAGCGCTGCGGTTTGCAAGCTTTTTCCCCATTGTTTTTCCACTTCGTCCCGGAATTTTTCTAACCCCCATTCATCAATTAACCACATTAATCGAGCTTTTTGCCGGTTCAAACGTAACCCGTGATCTCGAAATATCTCTACTATGGCTTTAGATAGGCTAACTACTTCTTCTGGTTTTACCCAAACATTTAAGGGAATAGCAGCTTCACAGCGTTTACCCGAGAAAAATCCACCAACTAAAACGTTAAAACCAAATCCTTCTTTAAATGCTGGTACAAATGCCAAATCGTTGATTTCTGCATGAATGGAATTATCTTTTCCTCCAGTCACTGCAATATTAAACTTACGAGGAAGATTGGTAAACTCTGGATTACCTTCCCCCCCATTAGTTAGCAGGTCCTGTATTTGCTGTACCAATTCTCTGGTGTCATACAACTCGTTGGCATCTAAACCCGCCAGGGGATCACCAGTAATATTACGTACATTATCCATACCAGACTGAATACTGGTCAGCCCAACTTTGTGAAATTTGTTAAAGATATCAGGAATATCTGAAAAATCTATGCCACGAAGTTGTATATTTTGTCTAGTAGTGATGTCCGCGCTACCTTCCCTATCGTAACGCCGTATCACTTTAGCTAAAACACACATTTGAGTGCTAGTGAGAATACCATTAGGTATCCGCATTCGCATCATAAACTTACCGGGAGTCACTGGACGAAAAAACACACCCAACCATTTTAGGCGGTGGTTGAGGTCGTTTTCTTCCATGGCTTCCCAACCCTGACGAGCAAATTCGCTGATTTCTTGTTTGACTAGTAGTCCGTCCTTTTCAGCTTTTAATTTCTCGAACTTATTGAGCTTTTCGCTACCTGTTTCTGTCATAGGTTTTTGGGGAACAGGATGTGGTTGATTATGGATCCGTGTTCTTAAATCGTGCCAACTACCCACCGAAAAACAACTGATCGTAGTTCTCTGGTAGGGGTTGTAACAATTTCGATATTGATAACCTAGGGCAAATTTCGGGAAGGATTCGTATACTCAGTTACGGAATTCTCAGAAATTCTCGGCTGTTGTGCAAATTTTGCATTGATTATCGGCATTTATTACATAGGAGATGATTTATGAAAAGACGCGAGTTTTTCCAGTGGGTGGGTTTAAGTTTATTAGCTAGTTCTTTACCTATAGCATTTGCCGCTTTGACATCAGATGATGATACCTTAGCATCACCAGCACCAAACAAAGCGGCTAAAGACTGGCAGAAAATCGGAAGTGTTGCCCAATTGGATAAAAATGGCCAACTACTAGTTGAGAATTCCCCTATAGGAGCGGTTTTAGTGGTGGGAACATCTAAAAAACCAAAGAACTTAATAGCAGTTAGACCTAACTGTACTCATCAAGGTTGTACCGTGGAATGGAAAAGTAATCAATTTGCTTGTCCTTGTCATGGAGCAAGATTTAGTGATAAAGGTAAGGTAAATAACGGTCCAGCTGAAAAACCTTTGAGAACCTATTTGGCTAAAATCGAAGCTGGTTCTGTTTTTGTTAAATCGGTCTGATTTTCCAACTGCAAATCACCCTAATGGTACGTCAATCTTAGTTACTAGTTCTCTCTTACATGGGTGGTAATTCAATTACATTACCACCAACTGCTTGATGATAAAAAAGAGTTGCAAAAAGTACCATCTTACTCTTGTACTAACTGGTCACATCCATGAAGATGAAAGAATTGCCGCACCTAAGTTTCTACGCCAAGCTGAACGCAAGTTAAAATCTGCGCAACGTCGTGTCTCTCGTCGGAAGAGAGGTTCTAATCGCCGTAAAAAAGCGATTAAAAAACTGGGTATTCTACACAAGAAAGTTGTTGATACTAGAAAAGATTTCCAATTCAAAACAGCTAATAATCTACTCAAAAAGTATGACGTAGTAGCTGTTGAAAAATTAAATATAAAAGGACTTGCTAAAACAAGATTGGCTAAAAGTATTAACGATGGGGGGACAGTTCATCACCATACTTTCAAACAAAGCCGAGAATGCTGGCTTGAAGAAGAGTCGTTGAGAAGCCCACTCTCACCTGTAAGGGAGTGTGTGGAGTATGTCACCATTGAACCGTCCTCCTCAGGTTTTTGTATATCCGTTGTTGGAAGCATGTCCCAAATGTATACAATATGTATCTCCTCCCAAAATTATTAGTTACTACCACCAGTTGGTTTTTGTGATTATGAGTTTAGAAATTAGTTTGCAACATACCTCTACCCTAAAAGAGATTGCCCAAAAAACCCGCTTAGCTGCTCTTAATTTGTCCCTATTAAACAGTAACCAGAAAGATTATGCTCTTGATACAATTGCTTTAGCTTTAGAGTCTGCTCAAGAAGAAATACTTCAGGCAAATATAGCTGACTGTCAAACTGCAATGTCTCAGGGTATCAGTAAATCATTATATAAACGATTGTATTTAGATTCTAATAAACTACAAGAAGCGATCGCTGGTGTAAGAGATCTAGTCAAACTAAAGGATCCAGTGGGTCAAGTTCAAATCCATCGAGAAATTGACAGGGGATTAATTCTCAAGCGTATAACCTGTCCCTTGGGTGTGCTGGGGGTTATTTTTGAAGCTAGACCAGAAGCTGCTATTCAAATTGTTTCCCTGGCAATTAAATCGGGGAATGGGGTGATTCTTAAAGGAGGGAAAGAAGCAATAGGTTCTTGTGAAGCTATAGTGAGTGCGATTAAACAAGGTTTATCTAAGACTGATGTTAACCAAGATGTGGTGCAATTATTAACCACCCGAGAAGAAATATTAGAACTTTTAAATTTAGATAAATATGTGGATTTAATCATTCCTAGGGGTTCAAATTCTTTTGTGAGATTTGTGCAAGAAAATACTCGAATTCCAGTATTGGGTCACGCGGATGGAATTTGTCATCTGTATGTGGATAAAGCAGCAGATATTCATAAGGCAATTGATATTACTGTAGATGCCAAAACCCAATATACAGCTGCATGTAATGCTATTGAAACCTTACTAATACACAGTAGTATTGCCCAGGAATTTTTGCCCCAAGTTGCATCAGCTTTAGAATCTGAAAATGTAGAACTAAGGGGAGATAACCGAACCTTGGATATATTACCAAAAATTGAATTGGCTACGGAAAAAGATTGGCAAACAGAATATAGTGATTTGATTTTGTCCATTAAAATAGTTGATTCTTTAGAAGAGGCTATCGCTCACATCAGTGAATATGGTTCACGGCACACCGAGGCGATCGTTACGGAAGACTTGATAGCAGCTAATACCTTTCAAGCATTAGTCAATGCAGCAGGAGTATATCACAATTGTTCCACTAGATTTGCTGATGGTTTTCGTTATGGTTTTGGTGCAGAAGTGGGAATTAGTACCCAGCAAATGCCACCTCGGGGACCTGTGGGTTTAGAAGGGTTGGTAACCTATAAATATCACCTAATCGGAGATGGACACGTTGTGAAGACCTATACAGGCGATCGCAGGAAAGGGTTTACCCATAAAGATTTAGGAGTGTGATTGGGCAATACTGTGAAGTTTTCGAAAAGAATGCAATTTTTTAAAGAATCTGTCAAAATCAAAGCTCAAAGGGTCAACTTTACCATTAGCCACATCTACAGCTCGATGAGTAGTGATTCTTTCGTCGGGAACTTGGCTTTGGGCAATCAACCAAGCTAGGGAATTGTATTGCTCCTGTGTATAACCACTATGTTCTCTAATATCTCTTTTTCCCCAACCGTCAGGAGGTGTTTCTAAAGAAACATGATAGGCAAAATTATTAACGGAAGGAGCTAATTTAGGATTAGTTTGAACTGTCTCTATTGTGCCATCTGTATTTTTAAAAACTGAATTGCCAGCGCCAAATGCTCTTTTATCGGGTGGGACTAAATAAATTACGGTTCCATCCCGGGCAATGATGGCATGATAACTAGCTTGAATATCTTCATCCACATTATGGTTCTGAAAGTAATTGATTGCACTCCTAGCAGAATATGTTGTTTCATGTAAAACAATAATTGGTTGGTTACTAACTGCCATACCCTTGGTATCCCGACTGAATCTTTCCCCATAGTTACTAGGATGTACTTGTGCTGCTGTTAACTTAGGTTGGTACTTACTAAAGCTATTAGTTGTGACGTATTTTTTCACAACCTTTTTTTGTTTAATTCTTTCGATAAGTGACTGAGAAAAATTTTGTATTTGTATTGATTTCGGTTGTTTTGTTTTTGCTTGTGCCTGTAATAATTGTTTTGGGTATGGATTCACAACTACTGCTTGAGATGTTTCAGAACTAGTCAAGGCGTTCTGTCCATACTGTTCCCTTGCTAGACCGGTAGAAATTACTATAATAAGGGTTGTCAACATCAAAAAAATAATGCCCACTCTTGTTGTCCAATGCTTTGCTCCTCTAACTATCAGTTCGTGGCAAATTAACCTTTGCACAAATGAACTAACAAGTGAACTAAAATATTTCCACTTCATATTCCTAGCCAATGTTACTAAAATGTTACTAAAAGTTAACCTATAAATCTTGAGCTGCGTTTAAAAATATGACCCATTCCTTTCTTGAACGTTTACATAGTCCTGAACATCCAGTTATAGTGTTTGATGGTGCAATGGGGACAAACCTACAAATTCAGAACCTAACCGCTGAGGATTTTGGAGGTCCCGAATACGAGGGGTGTAATGAATACCTAATACACACCAAACCAGAGGCGGTGGCCAAAGTTCACCGGGACTTTTTACTAGCTGGCGCAGATGTAATTGAAACTGATACCTTTGGTGGCACCTCCATAGTTTTAGCAGAGTATGACTTAGCGGATCAAGCTTATTATCTAAGTAAGACCGCCGCCGAGCTGGCTAAACGTGTAGCTGCGGAGTTTTCCACTCCAGAAAAACCCAGATTTGTTGCTGGTTCCATAGGTCCAACCACCAAGCTGCCAACTTTAGGACACATAGACTTTGACACCATGAAATCAGCTTTTGCTGAACAGGTAACAGCTCTATTTGATGGTGGGGTAGACCTATTTATTGTAGAAACTTGCCAAGATGTATTACAGATTAAAGCTGCATTAAATGGCATAGAGGAAGTTTTCAGCCAAAAAGGTGAAAGAAGACCGGTTATGGTTTCCGTCACCATGGAAAGTATGGGCACCATGCTGGTTGGCACAGAAATTGCCGCCGTTTTAACCATTTTAGCACCATATTCCATTGATATTCTAGGTTTAAACTGTGCCACTGGTCCGGACTTAATGAAACCACACATTAAGTATTTATCAGAACATTCACCTTTTGTTGTATCTTGCATTCCCAATGCGGGGTTACCGGAAAATATAGGTGGTCAAGCTCACTATAAACTGACTCCCTTAGAACTGCGCATGGCGTTGATGCATTTTGTTGAAGATCTTGGTGTCCAAGTGATTGGGGGTTGCTGTGGGACACGACCAGATCACATTCAACAATTGGCGGAAATTGCTAAGGATTTAAAACCAAAGGTGAGACAGCCAAGTTTGGAACCTGCTGCTGCATCAATTTATTCCACACAAAATTACACACAGGATAATTCGTTTTTAATAGTTGGTGAGCGTCTCAATGCTAGTGGTTCCAAAAAATGCCGCGATTTGCTCAATGCTGAGGACTGGGATGGTTTAGTTTCCATAGCTCGCAGTCAAGTTAAGGAGGGGGCTCACATTTTAGATGTGAATGTTGATTATGTGGGGAGAGACGGGGTGCATGATATGCACGAGTTAGTTTCCCGGGTTGTGAATAATGTAACTCTCCCCCTAATGCTGGATTCCACCGAATGGGAAAAAATGGAAGCGGGTTTAAAAGTGGCTGGGGGTAAGTGTTTACTCAACTCCACTAACTATGAAGATGGAGAACCACGTTTTTTAAAGGTGTTGGAATTAGGGAAAAAGTATGGTGCTGGTGTGGTGATTGGTACTATTGATGAGGAGGGAATGGCCAGAACAGCACAGAAGAAGTTTGAAATTGCCCAGCGCGCTTATCGTCAAGCGGTTGAGTATGGCATACCTGCATCAGAAATATTTTTTGACACTTTAGCTTTACCGATTTCTACTGGCATAGAAGAGGATCGGAAAAATGGCAGTGCGACCATAGAGTCTATTCGCCGGATCAGGGAAGAATTGCCCGAGTGTCATGTAATTTTGGGTGTGTCTAATATATCCTTTGGTTTAAATCCAGCAGCGCGGATTGTATTAAACTCTATGTTTTTACATGAGGCAATGGAAGCTGGGATGGATGCAGCTATTGTTAGTGCAAGCAAAATTTTGCCCTTGGCGAAAATTGACCCACAACATCAGGAAGTGTGTAAACAACTAATATATGATCAGCGCAGGTTTAATGGGGATGTATGTGTATATGATCCCTTAGCTGAGTTAACGAGATTATTTGCGGGAGTTAAGGCTAAACAGAATCGGGGAATTGATGAAAGTTTGCCCATTGAAGAGCGGTTGAAACTACATATTATTGATGGTGAGAGAATAGGTTTGGAGGCGCAATTAGCCAAGGCCTTGGAGCAGTATCCCCCCTTAGATATTATCAACACTTTCTTGTTGGATGGGATGAAGGTTGTAGGTGAATTATTTGGTGCTGGCCAAATGCAGCTACCCTTTGTTTTGCAATCAGCAGAAACCATGAAAGCAGCGGTGGCCTATTTGGAACCATATATGGAAAAGTCGGGAGCTGGTAGTAATGGGAAAGGGATTTTTGTGATTGCCACGGTTAAGGGCGATGTTCATGATATTGGTAAAAATCTGGTAGATATCATCTTATCCAATAATGGTTATAAGGTGATTAATTTGGGGATTAAGCAACCGGTGGAAAATATCATTCAGGCTTATGAAAAGCACCAACCTGATTGTATTGCCATGAGTGGTTTATTAGTTAAATCCACCGCATTTATGAAGGAGAATTTAGAGGTTTTTAATGAAAAAGGCATTACGGTTCCTGTAATTTTGGGAGGTGCAGCATTAACTCCTAAGTTTGTCAACCAGGATTGTCAAAACACTTATCACGGCAAGGTGATCTATGGTAAAGATGCTTTTGATGACTTGAATTTTATGGATAAATTAATGCCAGCAAAAGCAGCGGGTAAATGGGATGATTTACAAGGGTTTTTGGATGAGGTTAAGGGAGATCTTCCAGAGATTAATCCCCAAGAGCGGATTAAGGAGGAAGTAAAACAGCAACCCACGGAAGTAGATACCCGAAGTTCTGAAGCCGTGAATGCCAATATTGAACGTCCTCAACCACCTTTTTGGGGAAGTAGATTTTTACAACCCCAGGATATTCCTCTAGAGGAAGTATTGTACTATTTAGATTTACAGGCTTTGATAGTGGGACAATGGCAATTTCGCAAACCCAAAGAAAAGTCTCAAGCGGAACACCAGGAGTTTTTAATTGATACGGTCTACCCCCTTTTAGAAAACTGGAAGCAACGTGTAATCCAGGAGAAATTATTGCATCCCCAGGTAATTTATGGATATTTCCCCTGTCAAGCAGTAGGTAATAGTTTATTGATTTACGAAACTACCCACATTAATAGTAAAAATCCTGTAATTACCACAACTTTTGAATTTCCTCGCCAACGCTCCGGGAGAAGATATTGTATTGCTGATTTCTTTGCTCCCAAAGAGTCAGGATTGATTGATGTATTCCCCATGCAAGCGGTAACTGTGGGAGAGGTAGCAACAAAGTTTGCCCAAAATTTATTTGCTGAGAATAAATACACTGACTATCTCTACTTTCACGGGATAGCAGTACAGGTTGCTGAGGCATTAGCGGAATGGATTCACGCTAAAATACGCCAGGAGCTGGGATTTGGCGATGTTGAACCGGATAATATTCGGGATATTTTAGCTCAACGTTACCAGGGTTCTCGATATAGTTTTGGCTACCCAGCTTGTCCCAACATTTCCGATCAACACAAGCAGCTACAATTATTAGATGCTAATAGGATGGGTATGTATATGGATGAAAGTGAACAGTTGTATCCTGAACAGTCTACAACTGCAATTATTGCTTATCATCCGACAGCTAAGTATTTTACGGCTTAATTAGGAAAAAGTGAGGAAAATCTTATATCTTTGTTATCCAAATCCTGTCCTTATGGGGGAATGGATGATAATAATGTGGGTGTTGGTCTAAATTCCTCACTTCTTTTGTTCTCTTTAAATGTTTCCAATTGTCCATTAAGGCAACTTTAAGATAATTTTGAGCATTTATTAGAGAATTAAAAGCTGAAAATATAAATGTCGTGGAGTGGATAAGGTCACTAATTAGGGGCTCCCGTACCAACTTCATGTTAATTACAGATAAATTGTCATGAATATGCCTAATTTTCCCTGGTTGACGACGATTATTCTTTTTCCAATAGCTGCGTCACTACTCATTCCTATCATCCCCGATAAGGAGGGTAAAACAGTCCGTTGGTTTGCCTTAATTGTGGGTCTGATTGATTTTGCCTTGATTGTCGCTGCTTTCTACACTGGTTATGATTTCTCCAATCCCGACCTTCAATTGGTAGAAAGTTATTCCTGGATCCCACAAATAGATTTGAGGTGGTCTGTGGGTGTGGATGGCTTATCCATGCCTCTAATTATTTTGACGGGTTTTATTACAACTTTAGCTGCTTTAGCTGCATGGCCTGTAACCTTTAAACCAAGGCTATTTTACTTTTTACTTTTAGCTATGTACGGTGGCCAAATTGCCGTATTTGCAGTTCAGGACATGTTGTTGTTTTTCCTGGTGTGGGAGTTGGAATTGATTCCTGTCTACCTTTTACTGGCTATCTGGGGTGGTAAAAAACGCCATTACGCAGCAACTAAGTTTATTTTGTATACTGCTGGTGCTTCCCTGTTTATTCTGCTGGGATCTCTAACTATGGCGTTCTATGGTGATAATATTACTTTTGATATGTCATCCCTAGCCTTAAAAGACTATGCTCTCAACTTACAACTGCTACTATATGCCGGCTTTTTAATTGCCTATGCGGTTAAATTGCCTATCATTCCCCTCCATACCTGGTTACCAGATGCTCACGGAGAAGCTACCGCACCAGTACACATGTTGTTGGCAGGTATTTTGCTCAAAATGGGCGGGTATGCTCTAATTCGCATGAATGCCCAAATGTTACCTGATGCCCATGCCTATTTTGCTCCCGTATTAGTCATTTTGGGTGTGGTAAACATCATTTATGCGGCTTTAACCTCTTTTGCTCAGCGCAACCTGAAACGGAAAATCGCCTATTCTTCCATATCCCACATGGGTTTTGTCACTATAGGTATTGCCTCGTTTACTGATCTGGGTTTAAGTGGTGCGGTTTTACAAATGGTCTCCCATGGTTTAATCGGTGCGAGTTTGTTTTTCTTAGTGGGTGCTACTTATGACCGGACTCACACCCTGATGCTGGATGAAATGGGTGGGGTTGGTAAGCGGATGAAGAAAATTTTCGCTATGTTTACCACCTGTTCTATGGCTTCTTTAGCTTTACCGGGAATGAGTGGCTTTGTAGCGGAATTAATGGTGTTTGTGGGCTTTGCTACTAGCGATGCTTATAACCCCACTTTTAAGGTGATTGTAGTATTATTGATGGCAGTCGGTGTGATTTTAACGCCCATTTATTTGCTGTCAATGCTGCGGGAAATATTCTATGGTCAAGAAAACGACGAGTTAGTTTCTCACCAAGCATTAATTGATGCTGAACCAAGGGAAGTATTCATTATTGCCTGTTTGTTAGTCCCCATTATTGGTATTGGTTTTTACCCTAAGTTGCTCACCCAAATTTATGATGCAACCACAGTACAATTAACTCAAAGATTGCGGGACTCAGTCCCCACCTTAACTGCGGAAAAAGAAATACAACATGTTTCCGTAAATACCCCTGTAATTGCCCAATAGTTCTGGATTCATCCCCACCTCAGGGTGGGGAATCTCTAAAACCAACCTTCCTGTTCTAGGGTTTCAATGAGTTGTAACCCACGAGGATCTCCCACTCCTAATAGTGAAGCTTTGGCATCTTCTTTAACTCCTAAATCCTGGTCTTCAGCAAAGGCTTGAATTAAGGCGTCTATAGCTGTAGCGTAAATAATATTAGAAGGTAACTCTTTACAGAGTTGACCAATGGCCCAGGCGCAGTTACTGCGCACTCCTGGAGTAGGGTCTTGAACTAAGGCTTCTATTAAAGGTGGTATAGCACGAATTATAGCCTCATAACCTATATTTGCCATTTGCGCTAAGGCACTGGCTGCCCATAAACGCACTGCGGGAATATCTGTTTTTAAAGCATCCGTGAGGGGGTTTAAACAACGATGATCATGGCAATTACCTAGTGCCCAAACTACACCCTTTCTCACATAACCATTTAAATCAAGATTTAGCTGATTAATTAGGGGGTCAACCGCTTCCATAGCAGTATTACGACCTAGGGCGTATGCCGCACTAACTCGAACTAAAGGACAATAATCAGATAATAGTTTAATTAGGTAGGGGATGGATCGTGGATCGGAAATATCACAAAAAGCACGGGCAGCCAACATTCTTTGTTTAGAATCGGATGCTTGCAAGAGTTCTAGCATGACATCAGGATCGGGTTTCACTATTTCCGATTCCGAGGTAATTGGTTCTATATTATCTAGTGGACTTTGTAGATCTACTTCATCATCGAGCAGACTAACATTCTCTTTGTCATACATAATATCTTTATCAGTTAGTTAAAAATCAGCCCTCAAGTGATTTTATCATCCAGAGGGATTGGGTTTGATAACCTAGCTGTTTATAAAGCTCTAGAGCAGGGGTATTAGTGGTGAACACCTGGAGTCCAATTTGTGGGTCTCCCTTCTGTTTAGCCCAGTTTTCCACGTGTTGCATGAGGGTTTTGGCAATACCCTGTCTACGGTGGGTAGGTTCTACGTAAAGTAGAAATATGTGGGTATGACGACTACCTGTTACCTGATCTATGGCATTACCAGCCCACAAACAAGCTATTGGAGACGGCTGCTGATTTTTATATACCCACCACAAAGGCGTATCATTGGAAAGATAGTTCTCCACAGTACGGGACAGGTGGGAAAAGTCTCGGGAGGGAAAAATTTCTTGGTAAGTACGCTGGATAAACTTGACCAAGAGGGCCTTGTCTAGGATAGAACCTCGACGAAGAGAATAGTCCGGCAAAGGAAATTCCAAAGTCAAATGTTAAAATTGTAACTTAGGGTGTAAACTGATAAATGATGAACGATTGTGCCAACTGGAGCGGGTGCAGCCATATCGGCGGGTAGAAAAATCCTCGCACTGACAGCAGCCAAGGCAACTAAAAATACTAAAACAACGAGCAAGGGAGCGATGTACTGACGAAAAATAGACATGATCTGTAATAATCTGAGTGGTTTTAATGTTGATCCCGATCTAAATCATCAAGGACTTTTTCACAGTACCAATTTTCTGGCATTCCTGGATAGTTTTGTTGGGCCTGTTCAATTAATCTTTCCGCAGCAGCTACATCACCAGATAGTCTGGTAATGAGTCTGTTTTTCAGGTAACTTCCTGTTATTTCCTCATCTACTTGTTTGACAGAACCGAAATTTGCTGGTTGTAACTGTCGTCGCAATTGCCAAAATATTACGTAGTAGAGGGCACCAAAAATCAACACCAGGCTGACTGTTCCTAGCAGGGTAAGAAGGCTAAACCCCAAATATCCTAAAACTAATTGTGAAACTACATAACCCAATAACAACCCTGTAATTATTAATACGATTGTACCAAGAATAATTACTGCTTGTGGTTCCATAAATCCTCCTTTTCAAGTCCTGGTCTGTTTACTGTTAACGATTTATTATTCCAAGGGGCGGCTATAGGTAACAGTATTAATCCAGGTAAAGCTGCTAATATAGATAACAGAAAGAAATTTGGCCAACCAGTAGCTTTTGCCCAGTCCCCTGCAGGTGCTGAAAGTATGTCTCGACTTAATGCCATAAGGCTAGAAAATAGAGCAAATTGTGTGGTGGTAAAGTTATGACTACATAAGCTCATTAGGTAAGCCACTGTAGCTACGGTGACTAGTCCAGCACTGCTGTTTTCGATCATAATAGCGATCGCCAGGAGAGGGTAGTCTTTGCCAACAATAGCTAGTGTATAATAACCTAGGTTGCTGAGTAGTTGGAGGATGCCAAATATCCAAAGGGCGCGGTTGATGCCAATTTTAGACATTATTATTCCACCGAGGATGACCCCTGTGGTGGTGGCTATTAGTCCAATAATGTAAACTGTTGCTAGTTCCTGGTTATTAAAGTTAATTTCTTTGGCAAATAGGTTGGCTGTGATTCCTACGAGGGAATCACCCAGTTTATAGAGTATAATGAAGATGAGGATAATTAGTGCTTTACTAATGCCATATTTTTCTAGGAAGATTTGTAGTGGTAAGATGACTGCTTCTTGTAGGGTGTGTGGTGTCAGGTCTTGGGAGTGTTCATTTAGTTGGGGTTTGGGCAAGATAATTGAGGCCAGAACCCAAGTTATTAGTAGTCCACCTAATATCCAATAAAAGACTTGCAGGGGGATTACCTGGGAAATTACACCCCCCACTAAAGCAGCAGTTATGGTGATAATCAGCAGGAGAAATATAATATCCTTAGTTTTTAAAAACCTATTGTTGGTCTTGGGTGAGTTGTTTTTCTCTTGGGTTTCTGGTGGAGCCAAAAGAGTGGTAATGAGTCCCACGGTCATAAATCCTGCCATGAGTAGGTATACCATATTCCATGACAGAAATCCTGCTAACCATGCTGCTAAAGAAAAGGCAATAAATAGAGCTACCCGATAACCTAAAACCCATACAGATGCTCCTGTTTCCAATTCTAGGGGCTTTAAAATTTCCGTTCTATAGGCATCCCCAGCAATATCTTGGGTGGCACTAAAAAAGGCAATAATAAATGATATAATGGCTAGGGTGATTAGCACTTGGGTGTTTTGGGTTGGTTGCTGTAATGCCATGATTACTATTGCTAGCACTAACCCCAATTGAGTAAGGAACAACCAACCTCTCCTCCCCCCTAAAAAGGATGGAGAAAATCTATCAATTAGGGGAGACCAAATAAATTTTAAGGAGTATGGTAGACTGACTAGGCTAAATAATGTGATTTTGGCAACCTCTACATCAGCATCTTTCATCCATAGTTGCAGGGTGCGAGTGGTGAGAAACAGTGGTAACCCGGAAGCAAAACCGAGCAACAGCAAACTCCCCATCTTGCGACTATAAAATGCCTGTTTTAGTGCTTGGATTTCTTGAATCATCTCTGGTGCTATGGTTGATCAACTAGATTATTACTAGCTTTTCACATTCTTGCTAGTCAGATCTATGAAATCTTCAATACTCTTAATATTTGGATCCCCTGCTAAATATCCTATACCTCTATGTAGGTGCAAGCGAAATTGGGTGATTAGGGTTTCTGAGTCTGTTCCTAAACCGTCGTTATTACACCGTTGTTTTAGTGCTAACAGCAAAATATCTGCTATTTCTCCCCCAAATACTTTCCACGTCAGCTCTACATTACTGTCTTGGGGTATGGGTATGGGTGATGGGGGACTGGTTTCAGCTAGAGAACGACAAAACGCCCACCGACATAGTATATTCCATTGTTCTATACGGGTGACACGTTTTAATTTCAACAGTTGATCCTTGGCCGTCTGCGATAGTTTAATTCTTTCTATGGGTGATTCCATTTTCATACCTGGTATGATATTAACTCTCTTACCTAATTACCAAAAATATCCCTCTTTGATGGTTGTTTCTCTTTTTCCTGAATCATACTCTAAAATATATTCTCGTGCGATCGCCTGATGTTCTCTGAGTATTGCTATTTCTTTCCTGGCTATTTCTGTATCTGTGGATAGTAAAATTACTTGATGGCTTGCTGTGGGGAAATATCTTTCCAGTAGGTTATTTCTATGGGATGAATCTAGTCTTCCTAGGGGGGTGTCAATTGCCACCGGTAGTTGTTTTCCAGACACTTTTGCTAAACCCCATAAAAAGGCGATCGCCAAGAGTTGTTTTTCTCCTGCGGATAGTCTATGTTTAGGGACTAATTTACCGTGGAGATCATACAATGAGAGTTGGAAACTTTTAGCATCAATTCCCACTCTATAGACCAAATATGATTTATGTAGTAAATACAAAAAACAGTTTTTTACTTCTTCTTCTAATTTATTTAATTTCCTTAAAGTTAGTTTTTCTTTAAACAACTTTAAATTTTCTTGTACTCTATGGACTGAAGCAATCAAATGTTGATTACTTTGATATTTAAGATTTTTGTCGGTATAACTATTCAACTCTCGTTTGGTTTTATCAATGGTGGTAGTTAAATTGATGAACTGACGATTGAGTATTTCCAAATTGGTATTTGCTCGACTCCATTCTTTTTCAGCCAGTTCTCGGATTTTTTGTAGTTTGATGTATGCTTCTGGTGGAGCAGCAGCTTGAATTTGCCTATCTAGGCTGACAATTAATTCTAGACAATTGCGCAGTTCGAGCAGGTGGTTTTTGGCGTTATTTTGGACTGTTGGCAAGCCATAGATCAGACGATCTAAAGAACTTAAAGTTTCTTCGTCTGCATGTAAGAAAGACCCTTCATAATTATTGGCATTATTGGCTTTCACATTGGCTTTAACTGTTTTATTATCATACAATTTAGTAGATAAATCCATATATAAACTATCAATATCCTGAAGCAGGAAATTTTCAATACTGGTGATTGTTTCCAGTTTTAGATTCAATTGATGGAGGAAGGAAACCAATCTTTTATCTCTAGTAATTAAAATATCTCTAGCCACTTGATTTTGTAACTGTATTTGTTGAAGTCTTAACTCTTTTTCACCCTGGATCTGGACTTGAGATAATAAATTACTAATTAACTGTAAAGGTAACACACCCTCAGCCAATTCGCATAAAGTTTTCCGTAGATTTTCCACCTTGCCAACCTGAGTTTCCCTCTCCCTATCCAGTTGACTGCGTTCCCCGGCAATTTTGCCACCTTCTGATATATACTTATTTAGGGCTTCCTCATATTTAACTTTTAAATTTTTTACCTGCTCCTCTAGGTCTTGCAACTGAGATTTTTGAGAATTTTTTTGCTCCATTTGTTTATGCAAACGGGTTTCCAATTCTTCCAACTTAGCCAAATCCTGATCATCAGCATTTTCCTTTTTTTTGCGATTGACTAATATTTCCA
Source organism: Cylindrospermopsis raciborskii Cr2010 (assembly GCF_003367075.2). Classification (NCBI taxonomy): domain Bacteria; kingdom Bacillati; phylum Cyanobacteriota; class Cyanophyceae; order Nostocales; family Aphanizomenonaceae; genus Cylindrospermopsis; species Cylindrospermopsis raciborskii. Next base: position 1,031,649 of record NZ_CP065936.1, on the reverse strand, counting down.
AATCTAAGGACAATTTATCTACTAACTCCAATCCCAAGAGTCCATTAATTGCATCCACCACTATGGGAGGAGGAACTTCCTGTTCTGCTAGTTCCTTGACCTGCTCACCATCAAATAAAAATAAATTAGAAATACCCAAGGGCAATATATTTTCTATGTATTCGTCCCAGATATTGGCTAAAGACTGGGGCCAGGTTTCGTCATCCCCCAAAATTCCCAGGGAATCTTTACCATCCTTGGGGTTTTTTTCCCAAGTTCTCACTACCCGATACCTCACGGGTTTATCATCTTCAATGTGTTCAAAAACCAACTCGATTCTGGTTTTATTAATCGGGTCAGCTTTGTTATTCACACACTGGGTGAGAAAGTCACCATAACTTAAATTTCCCCTGGTGGAACATTGGGCCCTTGCTCCATATAATGCCAAGCGAATAGCATCCATCAGGGTGGTTTTTCCTCCTCCGTTCATCCCCCCCAAAAGAATAATTGGACGAATGTTATTCTGATCGATTCTGGTATCCAAATTAATCACTTGCTTACCAGCATAAGGACCAAAGTTTTGCAGTACAAGTTCTAAAAAAATCATAATTCCAGCAGTTCAAAAATCAAGATGGCAAACTAATAATCTAAGAATCTATTCTTCTTGCTTATATTCATACTTTCTATATTTCATGCTCGCAAAACTCAGTGGTTGCTCTAGGGGTTTTTTATCTTCGGTCTTATTTTCAGTGTTATACTCAGTGTTATTTTGCTCTTGCACCCGTGGTATATCTAATTGTTTAAATGCCTGACGAATTGTTGCTACATTGCCTTCACTAGCTGCTAGACGTAGATCTCTTTTAAAATGAGCATAATCAATAGCCTCTTGTTGGGAACGGGAACTAGTTTCAAAGCACTTTTCTAAAGTTTCAAAAATCCCTACTCGGCGGGTTTTTTTCTTGAATTGTCTTTCCGTGTCTAGTAACTTTGCCATCAGCTCTAATTCCATAGAGTTACCCGCACAGATTTGTTCTAACACCTCCCACTCATCCCCACCTAATAGACTATAATCTGCGCCAGGTCGAGAATCTTTAAATTTTTCTCCTGTCACTTGTTCATATATTTGGGGTAAACTGTCGTCAAATTCGTGTTTTTCTTCCAGCCAGATACGGCGAATTTCACTCAGTTCTTCCATTGAGATTAGGGTGATATTGGCCATGTTTTCTGGTGCATTCTCTCTCATTTCTTTTTGTGCTGTTAATAATTTTCTTAACCAGTATTCTCGCCAATATTTTGTATATGGCCCAGGTATGGGTTCAACCGACATTTCCCCATTTCTGTTCCGTTCAAATAATTGAACTTCCCCCCAAATGCGACGAAAATCCCTTTTTTCTCTGTCATTTTCAATATCTAATTCCTTCCTAAACTCAACTATTGGTTGCATCCACTCTTTTTCTTGATCATTTTGAATCATTGCACTCAGGGATACATCACGATCAACTAGGGTACAAACCCAACAACCAAAACGAGAACTGCCACAACTAGGAGTAGATGTGTCAACAACCAATGGGCATTCATTGTCTTCCGTTGATTGCCTATACATCACAAATAGATCCTTATTACTGTGCCCCCAAGGATTATCCCACTGCATCAAATATAGCCAAACTTCATCAGTCCGCCAATCTTCTATGGGACTGTAAACCAGGGAATTGGGTAAATTGCCATTGGGACTCAGGCGATCGCGCAGTCTTTTAGCCTCCATTTTTTTCATGGTAGCAGCACGATTTTTACTTTCGGTCTTGCGAATACCCAGAACCAGGATTGTTTCTCCACTTTCCCTAACCATATCACGAATAAAACGGTTAGATGGGCTGATTTTTAGGCGTTCAGTACACCAGCGAAATTTTTGACGGGGAGCAGGATATCCCTTACCAATTAGACCCACCCAATATGTCTCCTTTGTTTCTGGTTGTAAAAGGTGAGCTTGCATGGGAACTTGCTGTTCTTGGGCAGCTTTTTTGATATTTTCATGAGAAGCACGTACCCAAGCGGAAACATAAGGATTCTCTACGCCTGTGTCTGTGGTAATGACGTGAATGGTCTTAGTTCTTTTTTCTGGTGGTAAATCAGAAATAGCATTCCAAATCAGTTGTAAGATTGCCGTACTGTCTTTTCCTCCAGAATAACCAACCACCCAGGGTATGTCGTCCAAACAGTATAATTGCTGAATTTCTTTCGTAAGAACTAGAATATTCTCCACCAGCTCAGCTACAGTTCGATTCGGCGGGGTTTTACTTTCTGATGTCACCATGGTTGTAATTGGGGATAATTGTTGTAATTAGGAGGGATAATTGGGAAAACAATTGCTGATGATCTTATCAATTCACCGATGAATTCTGTGGGAATTCAAGGTCGGGAATGTAAATCAGACCTTTACAAGGGAAATTTCTAGAAAGTATTGACAACTATAGTTTCGTACTAGTATGTAATATTTTGGCAAAATAGACAACCTAATCTCCAATTAAGTTTTTAAAAAATTAACTTCATGGCAAAAATACCTCAAGATAACCGTAGCATTTTTCCTCAGTACCCAGTAGGTCAACCCCCTCAACTTCCATCTCAAATTATAGTTCAACAAACGAAAATGGGTGATGTTACCGCTTATCTAGGCTCAGTTACTTTGGAATGGTTTGCAAAAAAGGTTGAGTTCGCTTCTACTCTACCGATATTGCAAAATAAATATAATCCGGTTACAGACAACATTGAAATTGACGCGGATAGTATTGAGCAGATTCAACAGCGTTCTTTAGATTGGTCACGTCAAGCTTCATTATTACAATATCTAACTATACATAGAAATCATAAGTTTCCACCAGTACTAGTTGTAATCAATCAACCCTGGGCGAATGATGCAAAATCAGAATTATGGGGTGGGGAGGGACGCGCCAAAAAAGCAACTACTGATTTTACCCCTTTAGATGCAAATGGTCATATTGGTTTATTGAATGTAGCAGAAAAAGATGTAAATATCTATGCTTTAGACGGTCAACATAGATTAATGGGAGTTCAGGGTTTATTAGAACTGTTAGAAAATGGAAGAATAACAAAATATAACCGAGATAAAATCCCCACTGATAGTTATATAGATCTGTCAGAGTTGGTAGACCAATATAGGATTAATATTGACTATCTCAAACAATTACCCCAGGAAAAAATTGGAATTGAATTTATTTGTGCAGTCAATAGTGGAGAAACCTACTCAGAAGCCAAACAGAGAGTCAGATCAATTTTTGTGCATGTGAATTTAATGGCTACCCCCTTGACTAAAGGTCAACTGATCCAATTAAATGAAGATAATGGTTTTGCAATTGTAGCCAGAAAAATAGCAGTAAGTCATCCCCTGTTAGCGCACAGAGAGAATCGGAAACCTCGGATTAACTGGAACAGCGCCACAGTAGCAGCTAATTCCACCGTATTGACCACATTACAAGCCTTACAAGATATGTCAACTAAATATTTAGGATACAAATTTCCCCATTGGCAACCCCAAATTAAGGGATTGATTCCCATGCGTCCAGACCCTGACGAGTTAGCAGAAGGAATTAGGGAATTTGAACAGCTATTTGACCATTTAGCCACCCTCCCTAGTTATAAGATTTTAGATCATGAAGATACAACTGTTTTACGGCGATTCAGTTTTGAAAAAGTTGGTGGTGAGGGCAATATTTTATTTCGTCCTGTGGCACAAGTTGCCTTAGCAGAAGCTTTAGGAATTTTAGTTTTTAAAAATGGTCTCTTATTAGAAAACATTTTTAAAAAGTTGCAAAAATTTGATCTTCAGGGTGGTTTTAGTCAAATGGAGTTTCCTAATTCTCTATGGTATGGAGTTTTATATGATCCGAATAAAAAGCGGGTTCAAGTGTCTAAAAAAGAATTGGCAGTAAAATTATTAATTTATCTATTGGGAGAAATCAAAGACCAGATGGAAATTGCAGAACTACGCAAAGCAATAGCAAGTGCTAGAACCACGGAAGATCGTGCTATTGACTTTGATGGGAACTGGGTTAGTGCTCAAGAGGTAGGACTTCCATCCATATAAGTAGGGAGGCGTAATTATTTGTAGGATGGGTTAGCGGTAGGGTAACCCATGGGGGTGTTGGGTTTCATACTTCAACCCAACCTACGTTCTACGTTCATCTTATATTTAATTCCAATCACCCACTTAGATTACAAATGGGGGAGACTAGGATAAAAATCTAGAGAGATCAAATTCTCCATCTTCCCCATCAATTGTTTGATGTTCACGCTGTAAAAACAATAGAATTCTCTCCGTATAATCGACGGATCCTCTGATTTGAGTCTCTAAAATCTCTAACCCTCCATTAGCATATTCTTCAAAAATTTGATTACGTTGTTTTTCTTCTTCGTCATTATTAGGTGATAAAAGTTGAATGTTCTCCGTTTCTACAATTGCCAGTAATTTGATCAACACATCATATCCTGATGTTGCAAAAACCTCTAATCTGATGGGAGAAGGATCCCTTTTAGAGATTTCTTCAAATGGAATACGCTTCTGATATTTAATACCTAAAGCAGCAGCAAAAGCAATCACATCAGCAAAGGTCTGAAAGGGACCCTGGGCCCCATCATTAGCAACCAAAGCCTTGACAAAATCGGCTTTATCCCCAGCAATTCTAATTCTACTAGTTTCAGCCATAACCAGAAAAAAATTAACTCCTTTCTACTTCTACAATTTCACTGTACTCGAAACCATTAGAACTTTGACGAGTTAGGTAATACTTCTCCCTACCTATTTGCAAAAAGTCCTCTTCACAGTTGGTTTTAGAAGAATAATAGGTCAACACATATTCCTTACCAATTCGCTCCATAATCTCGGACTCAACTTCCTCTCTCCATTGGGTCTTAGTCACCAGCACTACTAACTGATTTGCCAACTTGGGAATGGTTTGTGCAATATGACGACGAGAGTTAGCATCTAAACTGCCAAAGGGTGAGTCCATTACTATGGGGAAGGTACTACTATCGGGAACCATCATGATTTTTTTCTTTTCACTCCATTCCCTTACTTTATCAATAATACTGGCGATAAATGATAAACTCAGAATTTGATTTTCCCCGGTAGATGCTGCAACAGCAGCTTCTATTCCGGTTGTATTCTCTACTAAGGTCAGTTCATATTTTTCGCTAATTTTGGGAATATATGGTGTAACGGAAATTTCTGAGAATATTTCTTGCACTCTTTTTTCTAATTGCAATCTAAATTGCTTTTCTTGTCTATTTTTCACTTCAGTTAATATGTCAATAGCATCTTGGGTAGCAATAATTCGACGCTGTGCCAAAATCTGTCTTCCTTCATTTTGTTTTTGCTTGGCAATTTGTTTGACTACAATATCAATTTCTGTATTGAGGTGAGAAATTTCTTTTTGGTTTGCTCCTTGCTCCCGATTTAAATCGTCAATTCTTGCTTCTATTTCATCCAATCTCTTTTGTAAACCGCTAATGTCTTCATTTGGGTCTTTCCGCAAAATCTCCTCAATGCTATCTAAATTCATCTCTATGTCAGAAAGTGATGTCTTTAACTGATAGATTCTTTGTTGTTCTCGATTGATCATCTCTAAAAATAATTGAGCTTGTTTTTCCAGATCATCTATTTGCGCTCCCATTCTAATTGCAGTTTCTTCCACGGAAGAAGATCCGGTTTTTCTCAACAGTGATTTAACGTGAAAATGTCCATTCCCTCCTTCTTTTAATTCTGCGCCACAAATACACCTACCACTTTTCATCAGTTCGCTGACAAATTCTCTGGAAATACCAGATTTTAATTGCCCGCGCTGTTTAAAAGCAACAATAATCTGTCTGAATTTAACTGTTGTCTCACTTAATAATAATGTGTATGCCTGTTTGGAAATAGCTTTTTTCAAACCCTCTTTAGTTTTTTTTAATTCATCATAATTATTGCGTTTTTGATTTTCTAGCCTTTCCCTTCTTTCTTGTAAATCCCTAACTGAACTTAATTCTACCAATCTGGCGCTGATATCTTTTTTAAAAACTTGTTGACTTTCTAAATCTTCAGCTATTTCCGTTTGTCTTTGGGAAATTTTACTAATTTCTTTTTCTAGTTTACTTTGCTGTTTTAATAATTGTTTAGTTTCCGCATCTCCAATAGCTGCCAATTCACTATCTAAAGTTTTTTTAGCCTCCTTTAAATGTTTTGTCGCCAGATCAATTACCTTAACACCTAAAAATATTTCCGTGGCTTCAGCAATTTCAGCTTTTTTATCAGAGCGGACAATTTCTTCTATTCTTTCTCCATCAAAAAAGAAGTATTGATGTAAACTTACAGGCAATATATTATTGATTATTTCCTCCGGTTGTTCAATGGGAAAATACCACTTGCCATCATCCCCCACAATTTGAATTGTTAATTTAGTTTTGGTAGCATCAATACTAGTGGGATTTTTATAAACCCGACAGTTACGTTTTGCCCGGTAGCGAACTCCTTCATGTTCCCAACCTACTTCTACCCAACATTCTACAGCTTGATCCTCTCCTACTTCTGAAATCGCACGTTTATTAACCAGCTGCTCTGTCACCGCGAAAGCAGCTGTAAATTTTTCATATAGCACCCAGGTAAATCCATTTAATAAACTGGTTTTTCCCGCACCATTATTACCATGAATTATGGTGGTATTCTGAAACTCTCCACCTGCTATGGCAATTTCTGGTGTTTGTCCATAAAAGGAACGAAAATTACAAAATTTAATCGAAGTTAGTTTCATTGCTACACTACTTATTTTACCGCTTCTTTAATTATTGCTAAAATGTCTTCATTAACTGCACCCTTGCTTTTTCTGGCCAGTCGCGATTTTTCTAATCTACACACTTTTTCTATTATCTGTTTTACTTCCGGTGATGCAGCAGTAATTGGTGCTTGTACATCCTGAATTTTTGACTCTTGAGCTTCTAGTTCTCTGTTCATAATATTCCCCCAGGTTTCACCTTTCGATCATACCACAATATTGTGTGTGTAGTATATATTATTAATCTATACAAGTTGACAAATTAATTGCGCTTGTAACTTTATTTATTTGGTCTTGTCTTTTATCGTATAAAACTGATTGGTCATCTAGAATTAAAATAAACTGACTGCTTATGATTCTAGCATGGTCAAACAAATATTCGTCGCCTTGAGTTAACACCGGAACTAATTCAACTCAACCAAAAGTATCCTTTATCTCACCTTTGGCTTATGGGAAATCTTGGAGGAGTGCTAAACGTTTAGAATAAATAATAATACGGAATAACCATGTTGTTACCAAAAGATGACATTTTCCCCGATTTCTCCACCAAATCTCCCCTAAATATTTACCCTAACCTTGTAATATTGACTTCATCAACACATCATAGAAATCAAAAGCAATGCGCAGAAGACACTTACTTTATCTGGGTGGTGGTGCTACCTTAGCACTTGCGACCCATGGTTGTACCCAAGGGAATTCCAAATCCACCCCGGATACTAGTGAGAATCCTGGTAAAATCACCATTGGGTTTTGGCCTGTAGCTTCTGGGTTACCCTTATTTGTAGCGGATAAAAAAGGCTACTTTAAAGAAGCGGGTCTCAACGTGGAAGTAGCTCAATTTGCTTCTCCCAATCAAGTAGCTGAGGCTTTAATTGCTAGTAGATTACAGGGTACGGGTAATGGAGTGGCCAGTGGTGTATTGGGCCTGTCTGAAATTACTTCACCGGGTCTGTTTAAAATTATTGCAGCTAATCCCAGTAATGTGGATTATAAACTAGATCAAGTTGTGGTTGGTAAAAACAGCCCTATTAAATCTGTTGCCGATTTAAAAAATAAAAAGTTTGCCACAGGACCGGGAGCGCAAAATCTAGCCATTGCTCAAGCTATTTTAGCCGCAGCAGGGGTTGAAAAACCAGAAATCCAACAGTTAGAGATACGCCAACACGTAGCAGCAATTGAATCAGGACAAATAGATGCTGCTTATACTTTAGAACCTACAGGTACGGTTGGGGATATGAAAGGTATCACCAGAATTTTAGAAAATGGTGTGGTGTCGAAATATATCCTAGGAGATCCTAAAGCACCCTGGTTTGGTGGTGCGGCGGTTTTAAGCACTCAATTTTTGCAAACCTATCCCAAGTCTACCCAATCTTATATACAAGCTTATCGTCGAGCTATTGCGGATATTAAAAACCAACCGGATGCAGTGCGACAATACTTAGTTGGATATACAGCCATCTCTGGGGACTTAGTACAAAAAGTGCCACTAATTACCTACACCATGTATGATGAATTTACCGCTGAGGATATTAACTACTTCCAAAAATTCTTCGATTTTATGACTGATAAAAAAGTCTTTTCCAAAAAAGTAGATGTGAGTAATCTGTTATATAAAAATTCGTAAGGATTCACGCCATCAACCCATTCTGGCTAAAGCCATTATTCAGCAATAATTGAAGATAATCATGGATTCACTTCTACAGACAAAGACAGCAAAATCGGAAGAATTTATCACGGTCAAAGGGTTGTGTAAGTCCTTTGCTGGGCAACCTGTATACAAAAACTTTGATCTCAACCTAGCCAATCATCAATTAGTCTCGATTTTTGGTCCTAATGGGTGTGGTAAATCTACTTTAATCAATATGATGAGTGGTTTAATTCCGGTGGATCAAGGTGAAATCAAAATCCATGGTAAACCCATTCAGCGGACTCGGATTGGCTATGTATTTCAAAATTACCGAGACTCTCTTTTTCCCTGGATGAGTGCTTACGATAATATTGCCTATCCACTTCGTGTTAAAGGTATTTCTGAACGGGAGTGTCGTCATTCTGTAGAGCATTTAATTGAGACTTTCAATATTTGCTTAGATCTAAAACGATATCCCTATAGTTTTTCTGGTGGACAGCAGCAGTTAGTTTCAATTCTCAGAGCGTTAGTTGCTCAACCGGAGGTGCTATTTTTAGATGAACCCTTTTCAGCTTTAGACTTTGAAACTACGTTATTTGTACGGGATAAATTGCAAGAGATTTTTATGGCCACCACCATTCCTATGTTGATGGTTGTACATAACCTAGAAGAGGCTATCTTTTTGGCTGATAAGATTTTATTACTAAGTAAACGTCCAACCCGGGTAGTTGAAATGGTGACCTTTGATGCTCCTCGACCTCGCACACCTGAAACTCTAACTTCTCATAAATTTGTAGAAGTCAGTCGTTATTGTTTAGATATTTTTCGTCAGGAAATGCAAAAATGAATTTCCCATTTTCCATCAAGAACAAAAATTCAAACCAAGTTTTAAACCTGGATTTAATCCTGAACCGTTGTTTACCTTTAACTGGTGTTCTATTGTTTTTTGGATTGTGGTGGTTTATTGCTGTATCGGGATTTGTTAATCCTGTTTTGCTACCAACTCCTTTAGCAACAGTCCAAACCTTGATTGAGGGATTGTTTGGTGGTTCCATGTTCTCTGATTTAGCTACCACAGTTTTACGAACATTTAGTGCCTTTTTCCTAGCTACCTTATTTGGCATTCCCCTAGGTGTGGGATTGGGAAGCTCTGAAAAAATCTATCGTAGTGTGGAGTTTTTAATTGAGTTTTTTAGGTCTACACCTGCTAGTGCATTGATTCCCTTGTTTATTCTCTTTTTTGGCATTAGTGATTTTTCTAAGGTGGTAATTGCTGGATTTAGTGCTTTTTTATTAATTGTTTTCAATAGTGCTTACGGAGTAATTCATGCCAAACAATCTCGAATTTTAGCTGCTAGGGTTATGGGAGCAAATCGTTGGCAAATTTTCAAGGATGTATTATTGTTGGAGAGTTTACCACAAACTTTTATTGGTCTGCGCAGTGGAATTAGTATTGCTCTTGTGATTGTGATTGTTTCTGAGATGTTTATTGGTAGTCAACAAGGATTAGGAAAGCGCATTATTGATGCTCAACAGATTTTAAATGTTCGGGACATGTACGCATCAATTTTAATTACAGGGAGTTTAGGCTACCTGCTGAACATGCTATTTTTAGGACTAGAAAAGCGTCTGATACACTGGAGTGGTAAGTAATATGATTGAATTTGCTGTAAATGGTACTCTAATGAGGGGACTAAAATTAAATAATAATTTGCTGAACGTGGGTGCGGTTTTTGACCGAGAATCTTTCACAGCACCCTGCTATCGTCTATGGTCAATTAAGGATCAATATCCGGGAATGCTTCGTGATGTGGAAGGAGGTAAATCTATTAGTGTGGAGATTTGGCAAGTTCCTTTAGGGGGAATTGCTGATATTTTAATACAAGAACCACCAGGGTTGTGTGTGGGTAAAATTGAGTTGGATGATAAAAAAGTAGTTTTAGGAGTGTTAGCAGAGCCTTTTTTAGTAGCAGGACAAAAAGAAATTACTATTTATGGTGGATGGCGAAAGTATGATCAATTATGTCATCAATAAGTGATCTACTCAAAAATTGGTAATTTCACTATAACCACTGTTCCTTGACCTAGTTCACTTTCAATTTTCCATTCACCCTTATGTCTTTGTATACAAGCTCTGACAATAGCTAGACCCAATCCAGTACCCCCAATTTCTCCCACATTACTACCTCGATAAAATGGGTTATAGATATGAGGTTTATCATCGGGAGAAATGCCAATACCAGAGTCTTGAATTTGCCAAATAATTTTTTTTTCCTCTCGGGTAATTCTCAGTTGGACTGGAATTGCACTTGGGGAATATTTAATGGCATTATCTAGAAGATTAATTAGAATAGAACGAAGCAATTTTTTATCTAAGAATACTTGGGTTAATTTAGGAGAAAATTCTAACTCAATAGGGTGATCGGTAGTTAACTGGATTTCTGCTATGATTTTCTGACAAAAATCTTTTAAATTAAATATCTCAGGTTGAAATTCTAACTCTTGAAATTCGGATCTGTTTAAAAGTAATAAATCATTAATGTGCCTGCTCATTTGTCGAGCAGTTAGGTTAATACGCTGAATATTAAATTGTTTTTGTGTTTCTGTCAGGTGATCATAGTTAATTTGCAGGCTTTCACTAGATAATAAAATGGTGCTCAAGGGAGTTCTTAATTCATGGGAAGCCATGGAAAAAAAACGAAATCTCAATTCACTTAAAGTTATAGTTTTTTCTAAATCTCGATTTAAAATATATAAGAAAAATACCAGGCTACTGGTTATTAAACATCCTATAATAAGAGTGGCAAAAGTGGTGTAGGGTTGTTCTACAGGATAATCTGGTGATGGATAAAATTCAATCCTCCATTTTCGTTGCCCCATTTTGAGAGTTTTCTGACACACTTGAGGATCGGAACATAAAAAATAGTGATAGATATTTCTGGTGACTGGTATGGATTGGTTGACAACTGTTTTACGGGTGGCGTCATACTGACCCAGAAATTTTTCTCCTGACTTTGCATCCTGATCTTGGATGATAAAGTTAATGCTATATCGCAAGTTTTTCAGGGACTCTTCAACTACGTCTGACAACCGAAACACACCTATTAAAACTCCCCTAATTGGCAATGTCATCTTCTCTTTAGACTGTGGATCATCCACTGGTAAAAAAACTAAAAATCCAAATTGATCCCGTCTTTCTTGTACCAAACGAATTCTCCCAGTAGTGGTTATCTGTTTGGTTTTAATAGCTTGACTAATAGCTATTTTACGAGTAGGATGGGAATTAAGATCATACCCGAAAGCAGACTCATTACCTTGGAAGGGCGCTACATAAGTTACGGGAAAATAATAGGGACGTTTTTGAGCCACTACCAGTTGATTTTGCTGGTTTAATTCCCTAATGCGAAAATTTGTGTATCCTTCAAGTTGTATTTGTTTTTCATAGGAAAAACGCTCTTGGTGGGAAATCAGAGGCGCCCATTCTAAAGCTTGTATCCCAGAATAGATTTGGATTGAACGATGGGTAAATTTATTGAAGGATGAACGATCAATTGGCTTTTTGTCTTTTTGTATATAATCTGTGGTGTAATAGTCTCCTAAAAATCCTATAATATCAATGTAGCGATTTAAACTACGTTGTAAGGCTGTGGTTAGATTTTCAGTTTGTCGCTGGAACCGTAATTGCTGATTGGATTTTTCCCAATGACTGATCATAAGTGTGGCTAATCCCGATAAGGTCACACCTACAACTGATACAATAATTAGTAATCTATTATTAACCATCGATTATAGAGTATAAGCTATATTTGATGCGCATTAAGGTATCCATTCATCAATAGCTCATATCCTTGGTCCAGAATAGATCTTCCCCGGAGAAAGCCAATATGAGCACCTGGACAGATGTATTGTAATGTATCAGGAGAAAAGCGATCGCATAGTTTAGCAAGACTTTTGAGTTGTCTAGGCCAATGGAAAGTTGTTGCAGTGCGAAATGGTGCTAGTTGAGCTTGGGGATTAGGGACTAAATGTCTTCCGGAAAATAAAATTCCTCCAAATTCGCGATAGTATAGACAAGAGGATCCTGGGGAATGACCTGGAGTCCAGATTAATTGTGTGGTGTGATCAACAGACAGTTCTTGACTAAAAGTGGTGAGAGTTAAACCTGGTAATAAATAGGCTTCCTGCTCTTGGATGAGAATTTCACAGTCAAGAGCTTGTTGAATTTGGGCAACCTTACCCATAGCACCGCGATGACTAATAAACAACCAACGTACCGCACCCTTTTGCAGGTAGGTCTGATTCCCAGCTATTTGTTCCCAAGCGGGACAATCAATGAGGATATTACCCCCATTCCTGACAATCAAATAGGAGGTTCCACCCAAAGTTTCCCGATTTGGGGGAAAGGCTAAAATTTTGGTTGACTTTTGGGAATTGGTAAATTTTGTATCTGGTGATACTGTTGCTTCCTCCTCCGGATCTTGAGATAGTATAATTTGTGGAGGTTTTATTGTATTACTAGATGTTGGAGGTGCTAAGGACATAAGTTGATAACGATTCGAAAAATAATTAAGAGCAATTATACTGGATTAATCGTGTTCATTAATCAATTTCAAATATAGATCATTTGGGGTCCAATATTTCTGATAAATCCTGAACCTCCCAAACTCTGAAAAAATCTGAAAAAATATGACATCTTGGTTTCTAGTGTTATTAGGACTGTTTATCTATGTTATAGTGAGAAACGTCCTTTCCCATATAACCCGCGTTCCTGTCTGGTTATTATGGTTGATATTAATGGCCCCAGCAATTATTTGGGAACTTTGGACAATTATCTATGGTTCAACCCAATCACCGCCATTAGTATTCATTGTTGCGTGTGTATTTTTAAGTGTGTTCTTATGTTGGATTTTGTTTATTTCTGGAAACAGGGGACAAAGAAATAGAGAAACTGAGAATAGGGAATCAACATCAATAAGTAATAGCGAACCACAGCAGTCACCAGTGAGACCAATTGAAATAGGAGAAGAGACAAATCTGAGAAATTGTTTTCCTTGGTCCTTATATTATATTCATAGTATTGAGTATAGACCTCAAGCAGTAATATGTCGTGGACATTTACGAGGCAATCCCCAGGAAACCTATCAGCAGATTAAGACCAATATTGAAAGAGAATTTGCGGATCGCTTTTTGGTCATTTTTCAAGAAGGAGCAGATGGCAAACCATTCTTTGTTCTAATTCCCAACAAACAGGGCAATAGACAAGAGAGAGAAAAAGACAATTTACGCCAAGGGTTCACAGCATTAACACTATTAATACTCACCCTAGTGACCACCACTGGGATAGGTGTACAAATTGCCGGAATTCAAGCAGGAAGATTACAAGCTGACTGGTCTTTGATGATTTATGGTTTACCCTATGCTTTGGGGTTAATGACAATTTTGGGTATTCATGAACTGGGGCACTATTTTACTGCTAAATTGTATAGAATCAATTCCACCCTCCCCTATTTTATTCCCGTACCTTTTTTCTTGGGGACATTTGGAGCATTTATTCAAATTAAAAGTCCCATCCCCAACCGAAAAGCTCTATTTGACGTGGGTATAGCAGGTCCATTGGCTGGTTTTTTGGCAACTTTACCCTTACTATTGTGGGGTTTAGCCAATTCAGAAATCGTGACTATTAGTCAACAGGCAGGAATTTTAAATCCTGACGCATTGAATCCTCGTTATTCAATATTATTAGCCCTACTATCTAAATTGGTATTGGGTGGTCAATTAACAGCTAACTCAGCCCTAGATTTGCATCCTGTAGCCGTAGCGGGACTTTTAGGTCTAATAGTCACAGCCTTAAATTTAATGCCCGTGGGTCAATTGGATGGTGGTCATATTGTTCATGCCATGTTTGGTCAGAGAACTGCCATGTTAATCGGGCAACTTGCTCGGTTTCTTCTGTTGATTCTTTCTTTTATTAGACAAGAGTTTTTATTCTGGGCAATTATGTTATTGTTTATTCCTCTAGTTGATGAACCAGCTCTCAATGATATTACAGAATTAGACAACAAAAGAGATTTTTTAGGGTTGATGGCAATAGCTTTATTATTACTAATTGTCCTCCCCATTCCTGACTTCTTTGCCCGTATTTTACAGATTTAGGTAGGGAGGCACAATTATTTTACCTTTGTTTTGCCAGCTTCTTCACCATCTTACGTAAACGTATGGACTGGGGTGTTACTTCTACTAGCTCATCTGAAGCAATGTACTCTAACGCCCTTTCTAAACTCATTTCTACTGGTGTTTGTAACTGCACAAGTTCGTCCCCACCCGATGCCCGGTGGTTAGTTAACTGCTTAGTTTTACAAACATTCAGTTCTAAGTCTTGAGGACGATTATGCTCACCTACAATCATACCCTTGTAGACTTTGGTTCCAGGATGAATAAAGAATACACCACGGTCTTCCGCGTTTTTCATGGCGTAAAATGTGGAAACACCTTCTTCAAAGGCAATTAACACACCTTTGTTGCGGGCTTCAATTTCTCCAGAAAGGGGGCGATAGTCCAGGAAACTGTGGTTCATAATACCTTCACCACGGGTCATGCGCATAAATTCCCCCCGGAACCCAATTAAACCACGAGCAGGAATCACAAATTCTAATTGGGTGCGATCGCCTGCTCTTGGTTGCATATCTTGCATTTCTCCTCGACGTTGACCCAAACGTTCTATACAGCTACCAACAGCATCAGCGGGAACGTCTAATACTAACAGTTCGTAGGGTTCACAAGGTTGACCGTTAACTTCTCGGTAGATTACTTGAGGTTGGGAAACCTGGAACTCATATCCTTCCCGACGCATGGTTTCAATCAAGATCCCCAAGTGCAGTTCACCTCGACCAGATACGTGGAACTTATCAGGTGAATCGGTTTCTTCCACCCTTAAAGCTACGTTGGTTTCTAGTTCGCGGAACAGGCGATCGCGCACTTGACGAGATGTGACCAGTTTACCTTCCTGTCCAGCAAAGGGTGAATCATTTACCCAGAAGGTCATCTGTAAGGTTGGTTCATCCACTTTAATGAGTGGTAATGCCTGGGGTTCATTGGGGTCTGTAATAGTTTCTCCAATATAAGCATCTGCGAAACCAGCTACTGCCACAATATAGCCAGCAGAAGCTTCTTCTAGTTCTACTCGCTTTAAGCCTTCAAATCCCATCAGTTTAGAAATTTTGGACTTGACAATATTGCCAGTTTCTGTTACTAAAGCTGCCTGTTGTCCAGCGCGAATAGTACCATTATGGATTCTACCAATTACAATCCGTCCCAGATATTCCGAATAGTCCAGGGTGGTAACTTGTAGTTGGAGTGGTTTGAGGGGGTCACCCACCGGTGCGGGAACGTGGCGTAAGATTGCCTCAAACAAGGGTTTCATGTCTACGGATTCTGCTTCCAGGGTTTCTTTAGCATAACCAGCCATTCCCGATGCGAATAGATAGGGAAAATCACACTGATCATCATCTGCACCCAATTCCAGGAACAGGTCTAAAACCTTATCAACAGCCACATGGGGATCAGCCTTAGCGCGGTCGATTTTGTTAATTACCACAATGGGACGTAAGCCCTTTTCCAAAGCCTTTTTCAACACAAACCTGGTTTGAGGCATTGGTCCTTCATTGGCATCAACAATTAGTATACAGCCATCAACCATGCCCAGAACCCGTTCCACCTCTCCACCAAAGTCAGCGTGACCGGGAGTATCCACAATATTGATTAGGGTATCTTTATACTTAACCGCAGTGTTCTTGGAAAGAATAGTAATGCCTCGCTCTCTCTCTAGATCATTGGAGTCCATGACACAATCCGGAACGTCTTCGCCTTCGCGGAAAATGCCGGACTGTTTCAGGAGAGCATCAACCAGGGTAGTTTTGCCGTGGTCAACGTGGGCGATAATGGCGACGTTACGAATTGGGAGCGTCATAGAGAGCCTTTGTGAGTTTTTGAGTTTTTATATTTGAGAACTAGATAGGGCTTGCATATCAGAAATGGGGGTCTTTTGCCAGCTCTGTAACAAACCTTTAATAATTCTAACTCAATTGTCACGAATATGGTTTTTGCGATCGGAAATTCATTGGAAATATCAATGTTTTTTTGTATAAGCACTAATATGAGGGTTTTGAAGAGCAATAATAAATGCTGGCTATCCAACATATACTAGTTGATAGTGATCCCGTTGAGTATCAAAAATCATTTTTGCTTGAATACGTTTATATTAGGAAACTATAAGTACGGTAATCATCATTAAATAAGTGAGAGAGCCGAATTTACATCTTTTTTAACTAGGAATAACATAATAGTCAAAGGGTTGATAAAACTCTTGCAATCACTAAACAAACTACTAATAAATTGACAGAGGAATCGGTTATGGCACTAATTCGTTACAGTCCTTGGAAAGAAATAGAAACCCTAGAACGTAATTTGAACCAATTGTTGGGTGATTTTGTACCTACTAGCTTAAAGGATTTAAATACTGTGGCTAGGGTTCCAGCAGCAGAAATGACTGAAACTGAGGACACAATTGTTCTCAAGCTAGAGATTCCTGGCATGGAAGCTAAAGACCTGGATATTCAAGTTACAGAGGATTCAGTTTCTATTACCGGAGAAAGGAAGTCTCAAACTACTGTTGAGGGAAAAAACAAAACCAAGACAGAGTTTTATTATGGTCAGTTCCACCGAGTGATTTCCCTTCCCGTACCTGTTCAAAACACCAATGTTACTGCTGATTACAAAGATGGTATTTTGCATCTGACCTTACCCAAATTGGTAGAAGAAAAAAGCAAAGTGGTGAAAGTTAGTTTAGGCAGCAATTCCTAGTTCTTCCTAGTTCTTAGTTAAAATCCCCCCAGGTTCCATCAGAACCTAGGGGGATCTTACTTTGTATTTTTCCTACTTGTCTTCTAAACTAGTATAATTACCTCAAGTTTTTAAAAATGTCAGCGTCCTAATTGTATGAATGACCAAGAATATGATCATTGTCCAAGAATTACTGGAAAAACTAAAATTATGGGAGTGATTGGCTATCCTGTGGAGCATTCCCTATCACCCTTGATGCACAATTCAGCTTTGCACCACTTAGGATTAGACTACGTGTATTTGCCTTTTCCCATTGCACCGGATAATTTACAACAGGCGATCGCTGGTTTTGCTTCCATTGGTGTGGTTGGTTTTAATGTCACAATTCCCCATAAACAGGCAATTATACCTTTATTACATGAAATATCTCCTGTTGCTCAAGCTATAGGTGCAGTTAATACGGTAATTCGTGTAGGGGAGAGGTGGATAGGAACAAATACGGATGTGGCAGGATTTATAGCACCACTACAAACTACATACAATCAAAACTGGCATGAAAAGAAAGCGGTAGTTATAGGCAACGGTGGTGCAGCAAGAGCAGTGGTTGCTGGTTGTATTCAACTGGGAATGGCAGAAATTCACCTAGTAGGTAGGAATATGGAAAAATTAAAACAACTTGAGCAAAGTTGGATAGATTCTCCCTTGGCTCATGAATTTACTAATAAACTAAAGACCCATACTTGGGAGCAATTACCACAGCTTATCCCTCAAAGTAACTTATTAGTCAATACTACACCCATTGGTATGTACCCAAACACAGATGAATCACCTGTGACTCAAGACCAACTACATAAATTACCTAGCCATGCGATCGCGTATGACCTAATCTACACTCCCAAACCAACCCGATTTTTACAATTAGCACAAGCACAGGGTGCGATCGCACTGGATGGATTGGAAATGCTGGTGCAACAAGGTGCAGCAGCTTTAAAACTTTGGCTACAACAAGAAAATGTCAATGTGGAGATCCCCATTGTCAAAATGCAGCAGGTTCTCACACTCGGGGTCCAAACTGCAAGTTAAATTTTACCGCTCATTTTATACGTTCTAGCTGCACGACAGCTTATTACTACTCTTTTGCCAGAGCGATCGCATGAGCAAGGATAGTCGGACTAATGCGTAAACCAACTTGTATCAGCTTTTCTAAACACAGTTCACTGAGTAAATAATGTATGCGATTAATTTTGACTAGGCTGATAATCGGGGAGGCATTGACTACCCAACGCTTAACCACGGTTAATTTCCTCCGTGAGTTCTTCTAAGGTAGTCTGAAATGGGGAAACTCCAAATCGCTCAAGGGCCTGTAAAAAAGACTGACGACTGATGCCAGCAATTTCGACAGCTTTGGATTGGGAGATCATGCCAATTTCATACCACTTAACTACGCCAGCGATAAGCAATTCTTGAGCGAACTCCTCTGGGGTGCTGCGGAGAGCAGAGAAGGCACCCTCGGGTAGGTTGAGTTGAATTTGAATCATTAGGTGGGCGAGTCTGGTTTATACGAACTGGGATCATGAAGACAATCAAGGCTCAGCACATGATTATAACCCTAATTTATCTAACTTTGTTGAGTAAGTCAAGCGTGATATTTAGATAGATGGTTTTTTTGGCATAATTCAGGAGGCGATCGCTCTCAAGCATGAGTAAAGATATTAGATTTAATCAACTCAATTAATTTTAAGTGGGGGTACGAAACACATTTCTACAGAAGCCATGTTATAGTAAGTTAAACCGATTGAGTCAGTACCAAAGTCAATGGGAGGTATAGATATGGTGAGGCAAGTTCCACCAAAAACTCAACTAGGGGTGATAAAATCTAATAAAAATCAGCTTGGAGAGACAATCGTCCCTGAAATTGTCTACCCAGAAAGTGATGGTGAACCCATGGCGGATAACACTAAACAATTCACATGGATTGTCAAAATCAAAGAGAATCTGGAAATACTATTTAAGTCTAATCCACATGTGTTTGTAGCTGGGGACTTATTTTGGTATCCAATAGAGGGGAGCAACAAAATTAAACTAGCTCCCGATACCATGGTGGTGTTTGGGAGACCCAAGGCACACCGGGGGTCTTATCGACAGTGGGAGGAGGATAATATTCCTCCCCAGGTGGTTTTTGAAATTTTATCTCCCGGGAATACTCAAGATGAAATGGACAAAAAAAAGCTGTTTTATCTGAAACATGGAGTAGAAGAGTATTATGTGTATGACCCAGATAGGATTAGTCTAGAAGTATCTATTAGAGAAAATAATTTATTTAAAGAGATTAAGGATTTTAGTGTTTGGACTAGTCCAAGATTGGATGTACGGTTTGATATGACGGGAGATGAATTAGTCATCTATTATCCAGACGGTGGTAGGTTTCTTAGTCCTGTAGAGTTGAGCAATTATGCAGAACAGGAAAAATTTCTTCGAGAACAAGCAAATCAACGTGCAGAACGGGAAAAAATGCTTAAAGAACAGGAAACTCAGCGTGCAGAACGGGAAAAACTGCTTAAAGAACAGGAAACTCAGCGTGCAGAACGGGAAAAACTGCTTAAAGAACAAGAAAGATTTCTTAAAGAGCAGGAACAACAAAAGTATCAAACCTTACTAGCACAATTAAAAGCTAAGGGTATTGATATTACTACACTCGAATAAACTATTACCTGGACCGAAATACCCCTGGGAGAGGGGTTTTTAAAAACTTTCCCTTTCTTGCGGAGAGCGGAGAAGGCACCCTCGAGTAGGTTGACCGGAAAGCTTAGAACAGCTAATCGAATACGTAGTAAATAATTTTACTGTTATCCAGTAGTTGAAACCTTTGTAGTATTTCTCCTAGAATGGTAGAACTCGGAAAAACATCTATTCCGTTAATCAAATAAAATTAATTTTTAACGCAAAAAGGTATATATAATGGACTTACTCGAGTATCAAGTTAAGGAGTGGTTTAACAAGATAGGAATTCCCGTATTACCATCTCAAAGAATTGACCACCCCACAGATTTAAAAAGGTTAAAAATCCCCTACCCAATTGTGCTGAAATCCCAGGTGTATGCCAAAGACCGCTCACAAGTTGGCGGAGTCAAAATTGCAGAAACGACTATTGATGCCATTGCAGCTGCTCAAAGTATATTTAGCTTACCCAAAGGGTGCGATGGCACTGGATAGACTGGAAATGCTACTGGAAAAAGGCGCAGCAGCTTTAAGTAAGTTGGCTATAATAATCTTTACTCATGAAGTCAGTTTTAAGCAAGAGAATGAATAAACTACTGTTTTTTAAAAAGCTTACCCCCTCAAAAATTATCTTTGGCCTATCCGCAGCTTTAAGCATACTCTGTTTTCTTTACCTTATCATAGGTTTTTATAAATTGATAATAAATGCACAATCTACAGATTTATATACTCGTTGGAAAGAACAAAGGTATATTTATTATGGTTTATATCCCTATGATATTACCAACGGTTCACCTTTGATAGATCCTCAACTGGGTGCTGTAACATCTGGGGGATATCCAGCTTGGGCTTTTTTCTCAGGTTTCATATTTTTCCCACCCATTCCTTTTGAATTAACCCTGTGGTATCATGTTCTTTTAAATGCCATCTCTCTAGTTATTTTAGCCATTTTTGCTTATCAAATCGGCAAACCCTATGGAAAATTAAAAGCCTGGTTTACAATAGTTACTTGTTTGTCACTTGGTACTCATACCACTACTCTGGGTATTGGACAATATGGCATTATTATCAATGCTTTATTAGTACTAATGTTTTGGCTATTGCAGGGCAATGCTAACATATCAGCTGGGTTAATTTTAGGGTTGGCTTTACTCAAACCAAATATTTCTGCCCTTTACTTTTTTATTCCCATCATCAAGAAAAGAATTAATGCGGTCATAGCTTGCTGTTTATATATTGTGGTTTCTAGTTCAATAATAGGATTAATTGTAAAAGTTTCTCCTATTTATATGATTGAGAAAGTTGTTAAGGTTTCCCAATATTATGTTGATAGAGGATATTCGGGAATCAATGTTCTGCTCAAGTTTGGAATTAACCCACTCTTAGCAACAATTTTATTAGCTATAGTTGCTACTGTTGTTACTGTGTGGTTATTTTATTTATTTAAGGATTGCTCTTTGCTCTTTCTCTTTGCTATTGCTTCTGGAATAGGTCGACTATGGACCTATCATCTAATTTATGATAATGTGATGTTAGTTTTCCTGTTATTAGCAATAATCGAGCTAAATTTTAAAAGACCAAATAGATTTAACCTCTTAGTATTAATCTTGCTTTGCTTAACTCTATTGATTCCTACCTTTATTACCTATTCAATTCATGCCCAAATAATACAAAGTATAGTTTGGTGTACTTCTTTAAGCTACATTGTCATTTGTCAGAAAGACTTTAAGGTAACTTAAAGGACGAATCTTTCAAAGTGTTCCGCATGAATGACTCTGTAATTGCTCAATAGCTTGTGAGTAATTGTGAGGCCTAGGCCACTGTAGAAGCCATCGTCAACGGCATAGATCAGAATGTCCTGATCTTGACAAGTTACATGCCAGAGGTCAGCTTCCTCTGGGATCAGCACACAATTTCCGGCAATCCGGGGACTCGATGATGTGTTGGCAGGGGAGGCGTGAATGGTTCGCGGGTCGTAACAGACAGCCTGTCCAATCTCCAGCTCAATCTCTGTCATGCTGGAGAGTTTGATGTCTGTATACTTTCTGAAAAGATTTGACCCACATAGGGGTGTATAACGATGGGATCCTGGTAATACATGCAAGCGTCCTGCAGCAGCAGTGGTTTCCGTCAAAGGGACCCAGATGGACACGGCAGAGTAGTACCTATCGTCTACAAGGGTGAAGTCAGTATGTGGGGGGATTGCACCATTTTCACCAGGGTATTTGGCAACAAAGGAACTATTGACAAATTTGTAATTATCCAAAAAAACCGATGCTTTTTCCCCAATCACTTGACGCACGAAGTTTTGTGCCTTGAACCGGCGATTGCAATCCGTATCATGACAGGAAAATACACAACCTTCCTGATTGTATGGATAGAGACTTCGATAAGCCTCAGCTAAGCGATTCATTTTCTCCGATTCATCCAAATTTACTACCACATAGCCCTGGGTTCGGAAGGCTGCCTGAAGAACCGAATCTTTGAAGGTGCGACGTTTTGATATGGCCATGGTAATGGAAATTAGCTATGGTTAATGAACTGTATTAGCAGGTAATTTTCCTTAAAGCCCTAGAAATAGGATCCTAGCCCCTTTAATATTAGTTCGACCCGTTTTCTCAGACTTTGAACAGCAACAGTTGGACTAGGAAGCTCCGGTGGTAGCCACGAACGCCAGCCTCGTATATCCTCTGGGGGAAGTATGCCTGTGACTGGACGGGAGAAGGGCTGTGACACTATCTGCTCCATTAGGTGCAGATAAGACTCCGTCATGGCATGAATGGTAAATCCCCCGGTTTCAATAGTCTGGCGGGCTGCCTGTGCCATCTGCGCCATCTGTTGAGGGTTTTCGGACAGATGGGTAATGTAGTTAGCAAAGGCATCTATATCACCCACGGCTACTAAAAAACCATTTTCACCGTGGCGTATGACCTCATCTACCCCACTACGAGAGTGGGTTACCACGGGTATAGTACCGTGGGCCATAGCCTCCAAAAGGCTCACAGGCAACCCCTCAAAGGCCGATGGTAACAGAAAAATATCTGCCTGTACCATCAGCGTTTGCACGTGGTGGTTCGCCATACCCCCCATGAAGCGCATCCTGCCACTGACTAGGGACTGGGCCGAGGACTGGAGAAATTCCCGCTCCTCCGGACCACTGCCCACAACAGTGAGTTCCACAGACACATTACGGGTTGCTAAAGCATCAAGGATACACAGTAGGTCAAACACCCGCTTCTGATAACGGATTAACCGACCAGCATAGAGTAATCGCAGGGGCGCATGGGGTGATCGCACGGTACTTATGGGAGAGGAAGGCAGACCCACACCATAGGGAATAGTGTATAATCTGTCTGCCAACTCAGGGGCCAGATCCCTAATATGATTGGCAACTACCTTACTAACAGCTACTATCCCGTTCCAGGTAGACCCGAGCTTCAAACAGTGGGCATAGTGAGCGGGGTCATCGCTGTGGGCAATACCAATCACCTTTACAGTTGCTGGTAGAGTACCGCAGATGCCAGAATGGTACCAGTCATAGTTGGGAATGTAGATGCAGGGACTATGTTCTATGAGGGTACGGCGTAGCAGCGCCCATCGTTTTTGCCAACTGCTCCCTGGTTCAACAGCAAGGGTACGTACGGGTATATGATCTGGAAAGGGCATTGGATCTGGAACCTTTTCATCGGGACGGGTAACTAAAATCTCCGCCTTTAGACCGCGAGACAGAAGTGCCTGAACTAGGTTTATCGCAAAAACATCAACACCACTAATGCGACCTTTTGTGGTGGCTAGAATGATGCGATGCTCACTGAGGGGCGCGATATGGGGGCGGTGGTGCTGGCTTACCCGAGTGGCGGTCCGGGGTTCAGGCCAGAGGGGAACCTGATTCACCAGTCGTGCGAAGGAACTGTACTCACCTGGCAGGATTGAAACTCCACCAAAGGTAGCGGGGGGGGCAGTCATAAAGCCACGGGGACGATATCGGGCATGTCTGGTACGGGTCTCCAGGCGATCAAATAGGGCTTGCCACCGATCAATCATGGTTTCCAGGTCGTAGCCAAGCTGACGTACACTGGTCGCGGCCCGCTCAGCCATGGCGACTCGTTCCACCGGGTCAGCGGCTAGTCGAGCCACAGCCGCAGCAAAGGCCTGCATATCTCCGATCGCACAGCGAAATCCTGTCTTACCCTCGGCTACGATATCCGTTAGGGTTTCGATGTCGGAAACCACGGGTACACAACCATAGGCCATTGCCTCTAGCAGGGCATTGGGAGTGCCTTCAAATTCTGAAGGCAGGATATAAACGTCCTGATGCCTGAGGGCCTCCAGGGTTTGCTCGTAGGGAAGGGTACCTGATAGTACCAAGCGTCCATCGGAGATAAACCGGGTCGCTGCCTTTTCAAGGGCTGGACGGCACTCACCATCGCCGATTAGGGTAAGACAAAAATTTACACTACGGACTTCAAGTTGCTCAAGCAGATCGATGAAGTCGAGGCTGCGCTTTTGGTACTGGCATAACCTACCATGGTATACCAACCGGAGTTTGCCCTGGGCTGAGCGGATGGGTACATCACCGGGCATGGGTACACAGATGGGAATCGTGACCAGGTTAGCCGCCAGCCAGGGCACCCAGAGGGCCGCCCGCCGCTGAATGGCTGAGTTCACAGCCACTACCGCATCCCAGTGGCGAACCAATCGCTCCACATGTTCGTACTCTAATCGATAGTCCGTCATCATGGTTGCCACAACCACGACCCGGGAGGAGAGGCGGGCTGTAATGCAAGTAGAACGAAAATCAACAACGGGAACATAGATGCAGGGAGCCTGTTCCTCCAGGAACCTTTCAATCGCCATCCAGGCATCGCTCCAATGGTCATGGGAGGTAAGGCGAATCAGTTCAATGGGTAAATCAGCAGGTAGCGGTGGAATATAGCGGGGATGATTGACCAGGGGGGTGTGTTCCTCGGTTAACAACAGACGGGCATCTTCTCCTCTGGCCCGTAGACCCCGAACCAAGTTGGCAGCACAGATGTGAGCGCCTCCCAGACTCCACTCCGGTAGACTAACAATGATGCGTCGGGTCATATCGTCTCCTTAGTTTAGGTATTCAGCCCTATAGGGGGCGTATACAGGATCGGTCGCTAGAAGCGATGCCTTACCTCGAAACCGCTCCAGGACATCTGCCGGAACCTTGATAACGGGGTGAAGTAAGACCTGGGAAGTCATCGCTGGGCTCCATCGAATCGTTTCAATACCAGGGGACTCACTTCACCCCACCAGAGCTTTAAGGGCCAACCGGCAATCAGGAGGTAAACCAATGACAGGGGCCATAGGGATGGATGGCGCAGTAACATAACCCATAGAGAAAGCAGGGGTAGCAGGAGTTCGGTGAAGGTAGACAGGAACCGCATACCCAGCCATTCTGACCATTCAATCGGTTTCCAGAGACGGGGCGGGGGTACGGGCTGCAGCCACTGTTGACGCAGCACTCTCCATTCCCAACCGGAAAAGGCCATGAAGCCAATCATAGGTAAAATCATTGGCCAGGAAAGCACCGTCAGCGCCAGCACCATAGCCGGCAGCTCAATGGGCAGCAGATAGTTTTGAATCACCTTTAGGGTGGCGGTGCGACCATGGCGCACGGCAAAGGTGCTAACTCCGGCCCCACAATCGCCATCAAAATCATAGTACTGATGACGCAGTATATGGCGTATACCCTTGGGAAGCAGCCAGAGCAGCAGGCATACCGGATAGGTAAAAGCTGATAATCCTTGAGGTTCAGGAGCAAATATCGTCCAAGCTACAAGGGCAGGCATTACATAGCCATAGAGGCCATCAACAATAATGCCTGGCATGCCCCGTTCCTTAAACCGCAAAGGTGGCACGGCATAGATTATAAATAGGATAAACTCTCCGGCCACCAGCCACCGTACCGTGGCCCAATGGGGGAGAAAGTAGAGTGGCAGCCAGGCCGTTATAAACAGTAAAGAAAGTACCAGGCTAGCCTTGACCTTACCTAGGCTCAGCCAGCCATTGGACTTACCGTTCAGGCGATCCTCCCGCTGATCAAAGGCATCAAGAAAGAGATGACCGAAACCAGCAATGCCAAAACAGGCCAGCAAAAACAGCAGTAACTGCACCGTCAGGGAGAGGGCAGACGGTTGAGTCGAATCATGAGATACACCCAGAAAGGCATAGGCCATTAGGGGACTGATCTTGTTGCCCCACCATTGGTTAATCTTCAAGTATTTATACATGGGCATCTATCCAATACTTTGGTTTTTGAGGGTCAGGTTATAAAAATCATTAAGCTTCTCCGGTCTAAAGACACGGAGATTTCTGAAGAGTCCATAAACGAACTTTCTGAGGCTGGCTTAAACAGCCTCTACTGATTCCGCTAAGATCAATTCCTAGCATCACCGCTACTTTTTTCAAAATATTAGCAGCACCATTACAGTCCGCATTAATTTTGAACCCATCAGAAGTTTGATATACTCCACGACTAACTCGTTTCCCGCTTGCTTCCCACCCTTCGGGTTTTTCACCGAATTTAGGTATATTGTCGCAATCAAAAAACGATGATTGAGAAGTGTATGATTCTTCTGTTTCAATAAAATCTATTCCGTATTGTTTACATAATTGAGCAATACGGTCTTTTAATCTTGCTGTGGGAATTTGCACAAACTTCTGATTGTTTTTAGACCCTAAATCAATACTATCTTTTTGTCCTTTATTCCATCCAAAAACAATAGCACCAATCTTATTTTCAATAAAGTACATCTGCCTAGAATAGTAAACGCCACAATTTGTCAGCTTTTTAGCTTCTGTGCAGACGTACTCCAATATCGCTGTTATTGATTTATCGGACTTGATAAGAACTTGTTGGCATCCGTACATTGTTCGACCCTCAATGTTTGTTGATTTCAAAAGTATAGTTGAGATATGATTTACTTGTCAATAGCAGCCACGAAACAACATGAAGACAACACTGGAATATTGAAGATCCGCATCACGGTTAAATATCAAGGCGAATAAATTCGCGGTTGGCACTTCCTGTCTAAAGCCAAGTGGCTTCCGTGCCGGCGATTTTCTTGTGATTCCCATTGTCTAAGGAAGGAGATACTAACCGGTTGACAAAATCCACTAACGTAGCTAATTCTTTTCTTTAAAAAGGCAAAGCCTTTAGTGGTGAAACGGCTGCACTCTCTATCTCTTTAAAATCTGACACCAGGGATTTAAGCTAACTCCTGGAAGCAACACGAATAATCAATTCAAGGGCTTATAGGCCAGAAATTCAATGTCTTCGATCGCCTTTCCTGACTCTCTAACCCAAAAGGTATTGGTATGCCGCATAAAGTTTTTCCATGCCGCCGGAGAATAGGCATACATAGGCTTACGCATGTAATAGATGTCAAATCCTAACTCGCTGATTATATCTACCATACCTGGAAGATCTGGCATTACCAGGCAGTAGATTCGGTTTAACTCCCGTAGATCTTTAGCATGTAACTCCAGTAACTCAGGGCAAGAACGGTGATCAACGGCGTAAAAATCCTTGATATAGAGAAAGCCACCCGGTTTAAGGACCTTTTTAGCCTGTTCTAAAGCTCGACGATAATCTTCAGCATGGCATAAGGATTCCAGAAATAGGACTCGGTCAAAACTGTTAGCCGGATACAACTGAGCCAGGTGATGAAAATCGCCCTGCCTGACATTAATCTGGTGTTCCAATCCCTTAGCTTTAATGCGTTTTTGAGATTCCTCAACCTGCACCTGGGCAAGGGTGAGGGCTTCAATATTTAAGTTAAACTGTTCAGCAAATCTAATGGCTGGTCCACACACTCCACAACCCGCGTCTAAGACCCTAATCCCATCTTCTAACCTGGCGGATTGAATCAAATACTCAAGCAATTCGTCCGTAGAGGTGGGTCTTGATCCCTGAAAAACCTCTCCAAAACCTTCGATATAGCTACGGGTCCATTTTTCGTAGTAGCGTTTAACATCGGCAACGGTATGTTGGTTAACAGGGGAACGTACATCCCGAACCACCTCGGACGGCTGGGAAATGTTCCGCGTTGACCGAGACTGCGCCCTAAGTAACCGCTTGACAGTGGCAGTGATGCGGCTCAGTAAGGGTGGTATCTTGGCTGTTTGGGGTTGTACCTCCTGCGGTGGACCATTTAATAACCGCGTAGCCGCATCCATGAGGATAGGCTCTGCAGCTAATTCCTCAGAGATCGGGATAGGATAGTGAACTTCCCGGTACATTTCCTGCTCTTTCTGAAGCAGGTTAGCAAATTCTACCGGAGAAACATAGTAACTATCTGGATAAAGTTCTTGGCGCAGTTGGGCTGCATTCCCCATGCGCTCTTGAAACTCTTCAAACCCGTAGGGACGATTCTGATTAGGAATAATTTTAAGTAGCTTTAGATCCCCAGGTCGTGGTACGGGTCTACCAAATTCTTCTTCAAAAAATTTATCTGTCCCTTCATAGATTTCAAACTGTTGAGGAGACCTGGAGTCAAAATGAATATGAACAGCAATTGCTTCTCTAGGAATACAGGTGCAATGAACCGCGTAACGGGCAGAATTTGTCAAATTCTGGGGTGACCAATGGAGTAAACTATCTTCAAAAATCACCCCATGCCCAGCTTTTGATGGCAGGGCAATGGAATACTTTTCACGAATATTTCGCTTATAGTCTCGACAAAAAAGAGCCGTCTCGGAAGGATAGTCAATAACCTCTGGGAAGATTTTATGGCTCTCCGGAACAACACAGAGGGTGCCATTAGATAGGTCTGTATCCAGCAATGGACACCAGATATCGATGATCCAGTGCTTTAAATCCTCCACTACGGTTGGATGATAATGAATATCCAGCCAGCCACCCCTTGGAGCTTTAACGAATAGCCCGCAGTAGAGAATCCGGTAGTCATCCAGTAGATCCTCGATATGGGGCGATAAAATATTCTGTATAATCTTAGGACCAATCGCACGGACTTCCTCCGATTGATCTGTGTAACTGTTGGCGACATAGGACTGGGAAATATTGGCTTTATCGGGAGAAAACCTACTTTCAGGATAGGCTTTCTGAGTCTCCTCTAGCAAATAACTAACTTCCGAGTCTAGTAGCAGTGGTTGCTGAATATACCCTCTCTTGAGGAGCAGGTGGTTTAGGTCCTTGTCTCGAATAACTTGACGCATATCTATTTCCCGAAAGTATTAGTTTATACCTAATCAAATTTATGGGTAAGGTTAGCTAGGTTTGAAATTCAACAAAACATCGATTTCCTAATTGTATTACAATTTTCCATTCTCTCTTTAAACTCCTCAAAGGTGTAGGAAGGATTTTTATTAGGCAAAATTGCCAGCAGTTTCAGGTTATCATGCTCGGTTGAAGGTGTGCGTTCAATAAAAAACTGATCGGTGACTTCATAGATTTCAAATTTAGAATCCCCTGGATTAAGATAAATATAAACGGCTGTTGCTTCCCTGGGAATACAGGTACAGTGAATCGCATAGCGGGGTGAATCTGTCAAATTTTGTGGAGACCAGTGGAGCAAACTGTCTTCAAACAGAATAGCTTCTCCGGCTTTTGCCGGTATCGCCACCGAATACTGATGACGAATCTCCTCAGCATAGCCTTGGTAAAAAGGAGGATCTTGGGGAGAGCAGTCAATAATCCTGGGAAAGATTTTATGACTTCCGGGAACAGCACAAAATGTACCGTTGGAAAAATCGGTTTCCTGTAAAGGACACCAGATATCAATAACCCAGTGTTTTAGATCTTCAACAGCAGTTGGGTGATAATGCAGATCAAACCATCCACCCTTTGGGGCCTTAACAAATAATCCACAGGCAAGAATACGGTAATTCTCCAGCAGGGTGTCTAGGTGGGGGGACAGGGTTTCCCGGATAATTTGAGATACCTGTTCCCGCAGGGCTATATCACTAGCCAGATAGCTCGTCGTAATGTCAGGATCAGAAGATTCATCTGCTTTGGGTAGAAACATACTTTCGGGATAAAGCTTACGAACCTCACCCAATAAATACTGAATTTCCGATGCTGATAAAAGCTGATGCTGAACATAGCCCTTCTCAATCAGATGGGAGTTTTGACTCTGATTCGAGATTATATTTCGCATGGAATTTCCTCGGAGTTAAAAAGTTGTTTTCTGGCGTAGATCTGATGACGAATCTCATTCCCTTGTTTGAGTAATTGAATGAACTCTGCTTCGGATATGGAGCGATTTTTGTTCTCTACAAATCCCAGACTCCTGCGCGGATGTTGGCGCACAGCATGCTCGTTTAGCTCCTCCGTCAGATAGAATTCTGGAGAGATTTCGAATTTCTCAAATCGTTCTGGATGCTGCTTGTCACGTAGGTATAGAACGGGAGTCTTGTTCTTTGGGAAAGCCGTAATCTGGACAGCGATGCGGGGCCTACTCGAGTTATTGGCTGGCGTCCAATGAATTAAGGACTCATCAAAGATCAGACCTTCCCCAGCCTTCAATATCATAGGCTGAAGATACTTTTCTACCAGGGCGTTTTCGAAGTCTTTGAAGTAGGGGAAACCAACGGCCGCTTCTATACTTTCTACATGGGGAAGAATTTTATGGCTACCAGGAACGAGATGCAGGGTACCGTTATGGGCATCCACATCCTGTAAAGGGCACCACAGTGTAACGCTGGTATCATCTAAATCTAGAACTGGCCAGTTCTGGTGAATTCTCAACATCCCTGTGTAGGGAGGCTTGATAAAAAAGTTACAGGACAGGATTTCAAAATCGGGCATGAAACCCTTTAAATAGGGCTCAAAGATATCTTTTATCAGATCGAAAGCCTTCTTTCTATAATCCAAGTTTTTATCAAGGGACGTGCAATGGTAGGTAATATAGTACTTTTTGTCCAGGTGGGGATTAAAGCTATCATGGGGGCATAGCTTATTAATTTCACCTAGTAGGTAGTTTACTTCCAGGTTAGAGAGTATGGGGGCCTGGATATATCCAGTAGACAAGAACTGTTTTTGTAATTCCAGGTCTGCAAATAAACGATTCACTGACTGCTCCTTTTGTTGTTTTGGGGCTTCCTTGCCCCTATTTTTTTACACCCTTATTTTCTCAAATTATTGCCACATCTCATCTTCAACCCGCTTGTCACCCGGTAAGGAGGTTTCTACATCAATCTGGCTGGCAAGAAAAATCTTTGAGGACAGGGACTTTGCGATATTTCCGTGGGAACATCCTTCTCCAGGGATGTGGAAATCTAGCGGCCTATCTGACCAACCCTGGTTCCATAGCGAAAAGGAAGTACTTTCATCGATCAAACAGAGTTTTACCAGGTAACTGCCAGGTATCAGGGGCAAAGATGGGATTGCCATCGTCAGTTTTTGTAAACCCGGGGATAAAACCACCGCATCGCTGATAGATACTGCGATCGCATGGGAACCCTGCTGAGGGAAAATGGCAGCTAGCCCGTTCAGCCTGATTGGGGATCGGTGGACAACCAAGGTGAAATCTATTGTAGCTGATCCGTGCCTTGCCTTAGGGATCGGTGGTTGATAGGCAATGGCCGTACTTTCTACCTCAAAGAGGAGGCAAGCGCTGGCATCACTAGCCGCCTGGATTGGGAACTGACCCGCAGTAGACAAAGTAGGGTCTTGGTGTGAAGCTGATTCAGCGCCATCTAGCACCAGATCGATGGCATTTACAATCGAACCATCGAAGTGAATGCAACCCTGGTTGAGGATAATGCCACGCTCACAAGCCGCCTGCATTTGATAAGGATTATGGCCAACGAACACTACAGCCCCGCCCTGTTGGCGAAACCTTTCTACCAGTCGCAGGCACTTATTTTGGAAGGACAAATCGCCTACGGCCAGTACCTCATCCACCAGTAAGAGGTCGGGGTTACCGTGCACCGCTACCGCAAACCCCAGCCGAGCCCGCATGCCGGTGCTGTAGTGCTGAACCGGGCTATCAATAAAGTCGCCTAGATCGGCAAAAGCCAGGATATCCTCCATTTGACGACGTAATAACCCTG
This sequence comes from Cylindrospermopsis raciborskii Cr2010, assembly GCF_003367075.2. Taxonomy (NCBI): domain Bacteria; kingdom Bacillati; phylum Cyanobacteriota; class Cyanophyceae; order Nostocales; family Aphanizomenonaceae; genus Cylindrospermopsis; species Cylindrospermopsis raciborskii. The sequence goes on along the minus strand of NZ_CP065936.1, from coordinate 999,621 downwards.
GGCTGTAGCCATGGAGCAGGGCCTGGAGACGGATATTTTCCCGACCCGATAGATTGGGGGCAAAAGCTGAGCCCAACTCGATGATCGCACCAATGCGTCCCCTCACTCGAACGTGTCCGACTGTGGGCCGATAAATTCCAGCAATTAACTTCAGTAGGGTGCTTTTGCCAGCGCCGTTATTGCCTAAAATCCCCAATGACTCCCCGGCCTTGAGGGAAAAACTAACATCACGTAGGGCCCAAAACTCCCCAGGTCTTAGCTGTCCGGCCCGATCACCCTGGGATGGCATGAGTTGCTGGAAGATGTCATAGACCCCATACCGCAAAGCATGGCGCATGCTGCGGGAAAACCGCTGGCTAACGCCCTTAATCTCTAGTATACTGCGCTCACCCATCAGCCAGCCCTCACGGCGAGATGGGGACGGGCCAGCCTCAAAAAGACTAAAGCCAGAATGGCCACCCCCGTAGATATCAAACTGGCCAGGATGGTCTGGAAGGACATGGAAACCCGGCCTATCAAAAGAGTCTCGCGGGCAGCAACCAGTAACACAGCCACAGGGTTCCACTCCACCACTAGCTTGCCTATTCCCTCCGTGGGCATGGGATAAACAATGGGAATTAGGAAAAACATCAGTTGCAGGCATAAATTGGTGCCTTGTCCAATATCCTCATAAAGTAATCCGATGGGGGCTAGTAGTAGGCCCACCCCACCACCTAACAACAGTAGGCTTGCCATCAGAGGTAGCGAGAATAGGATGGTCGAGAGGGTGCCAAAACCAATCAGCCTCAGCACCACCAAGAGAACACCCATGCTGAGGGCAAACTCAACGACGGCTTCAGCCCAACCCGCCAGGACGATTGCCTCCCATGGGAAGTGATATTTACTAAATAGGTGCCGAAAGGCAGAAAGATGGGATAGGGAGCTATTAAGTTGTCGGGAAAACCCCTGCCAGAGAAACACCCCTGTGACTACATAGGGCCCGTAGGGAATATTGGTCTCTGGAATGTGGAAATTCCCGCTACGTTTCAAGAAAATCCATGTACCAGCTAATACCAGAGGCGACAAAATCAACCATAGATAGCCCAATTGACTATTGCGGTGGCGAGCCACCATATTACGAACAAAAAGTTCCCAGCTCAGACGAAACGTGATACTGATTTTTTCATACTTCATATACTAGGTTACCTACCAAACAGAGCAGTAATAATATCACATAACTGACGCACCAGGTTAAGGCTGTGTTCAATCAGGAGTTGAGATTAGTCCAGGGTCTAGTTTTTTGTGAACTCTTCATATCCTCATAATAGGAACGTTCTGTGTTCACATCCCATAAGTCGTGATTCTCTCCTAAAATATTTTTCGCGGCTAATAGTCCTGTTAACATGGAATGGTCTTGATTATTATAACGGTGCATCCCATTACGTCCAATACTTTGGAGATTATTAAAAGTTTTTAAATAGTCTTGAATGACCTGTAAATTGTGTCTATATTCCTCATCGTAAACAGGATAGGCTTTTAATTGTCTAATTACCGTCCCATCTTCGATTTTATTTATATTTTGTAATAGAGATAAACCTACAATTTCTCTACTGGCAAAATCAATTAATTCACTATCTGACATTGACCAAAGTTGATCGCCTTGATTACAAAAATATTCCATCCCTACACAGGTTTTACTTCTATCTGGAACCATCGCCAGACTCCAATTTTTGAAATTTTGTATCCTTCCTACACAAAACGCTGGACTATGAACATAAATCCAGTTATCAGGAAATAAATCAACCTCATTAATTATTAAAGCCACAATCAAAAAATCTCGATACTTCAAATTGCCTGCTGCTTGCAAAACTGCTTTTGGTGCTGGTGGATCTAACGCTAATATTAAACCAGTTAGTGGCATACTAGAAACAAACTGGTCAGCTTCTAAATCAAAAGTTTTATTTTCCTGTTGTACAGTAATTTTTTTAATCCGATGATCTCGGTGGTAAACCTGATGTACTACCGTAGAAAAATAAGTCGTTCCCCCTTTATTGGAGATTATTTCTTGGCATTTTTCCCACATCATCCCCGGTCCTAATTCTGGATAGTAAAATTCCTTAATTAAGGATTTAATTTGTTGTGTTTTTTTCAAACTATTAATAATTGTTGTTGTTAATGACATTCCTTGAATCCTTTGTGCCGCCCAATCTGCTCTAATTTTTGTACAGGGAATACCCCAAACTTTTTCAGTATAACTTTTAAAAAAAGTTTCATATAACCTTTTACCAAAGCGGTTACACACCCACTGTTCAAAATTTTCTTCTACCGGATCAGGTTTGATTTTAGCTTGTAAGTAACTAAGTAATACTAGGAAACTTTTAATGAATCCTAGGTTTGATAAAGCGTCAGTTACTTCTAAGGGATAGTTAAAGAATTTGCCATTGTAGTAAATGCGCGATAGTCTATCAACTTTTTGAAAGTTGTTACCCAATATCTCTACCCAAATTTGCTGAATTTCTTCAACTTTAGTGTAGAACCTATGACCGCCAATATCAATGTGATATCCCTTATATGTTTCCGTACGGGAAATACCCCCAACTTTATTAGTTTGTTCCAGTATAATTGGATAAACCCCCTGATGAACCAGATGGTAAGCTGTTGTTAATCCAGCAGGTCCAGCACCGATAATTAACACCTTCTTTTGATTAGCTTGTAGCAAAACAAATTCTTCTCCGTAACTTTTATAAATTTGTTGAGTAAGCTGTCGTGCATTTAAACTGCACTTTTTAGTGGCTGTAATCGTTTACAGGTGTAGACTATATGAGAAATTTAGATGACGAACAGCTTTTGTCCCGTGACAATTCAAGTTTTCCATCCAGTATTTTTGGAGAATTTTAACAAAAATATACCCACTACAAAGGCTAAACCACTGTAAAAATAGTACAACCAATGCCAAAATAACACGCCAAACGTAAATAAAACACCTCGCTTTTCAACGAAAAAGCGGTAAGCTGCCGCATTAACACTTACTAGTACTATACATATAACGGCAGCAAAAATAAATAGTTCCCACTGCCACCAACAAGCAACTAAACTCAATAGAAACAAGTAAACTAGAACTACACTTAGCCGACTTGACCAACCAAGATTCAGATCGGAAGGCATTTTCCCCTGGCGGAGTATCAATTGAGTCCAGGGTAAAGCGCGATCGCACACATCCGCTTTAATTAAAGATATAATTTCCCACCGTTTCAAGTGTTTTACTTGCAATGACTTAACTAGTTTAATTTTGTACCCTGCTGCTTTTAAACGATAACCTAACTCAATATCTTCCACACAAGGACGACGATAACCTTCATCAAAACCACCTATAGCCAAAAAGACATCACGGCGAATCGCACCGCAAGCTCCCCAAAAAGTGAAAGCATCCTCATTGGCATTTTGATGGGTATAGTGGTGAAAAAGGTTTTTGTATTGAGAAAGAAAATTACTTGCTCCTGGAGCATCATCATAGGAACCAATCAATGCTGCTAGATTTACATCTTCTTCAAAGGTAAATTTGACCCGATTGATTGTGTCTGGAGCTATGGCTACATCAGCATCCACAAAAAACAGGATATCTCCTTGAGCTGCATTTGCCCCTAAATTTCTCGCTTGTGCAGGTCCACTCTTTTCCTTGACTCTCATAACTTTAGCACCCCAGTCTGTTGCTACTTGCCAAGAATTATCTGCATCGCCATCAGCCACTACAATAACTTCTCTGGGACGAATTTGGGATATGCTAATACTTGACAAACACTGGCGGAAACTGTCACCACCATTGTGAACAGGAATGATCACCGAAATTGATAGCTCTGTGAACAAATTCATGTTTTTATATTTATATATATAGAAAATTTCAGTATCGCATACAACATATCTTTTGGTATTTTTCTAAAAATCTATCTACGTAAATATCATGACTATACTGAGTTTTAGCGACTTCTCTTGCTCTTTTACCCATCCGTTCTGCCCATTCCCGATTGTGTAGTATCTGCAACAACGCAGCAGCTAATGCTTTATAGTTTTTAGATGGTACTACTAAGCCAGTATCATTATTTTTAACAATCTCAGGCAGACCACCAGATGCACTGACTACTACTGCGGTTCCACGCATCATAGCTTCAATCACAACTGTACCAAAGGGTTCCGGCCACAGAGATGGAACTACCTGTACCCACGCGGTAGAGAATAATTTCTCTGTTTCCAGTCGTGACACTAATCCAGGCATAAAAACATTAGCGGTAATATTTAAGTCATTGATTTTTTGTTTTAAAGCTTCTCTTTCAGATCCATCTCCCACCAGCAATAACTTTGCTTCTGGTATTTGATGCACTACCAAAGCAAAAGCTTTTAACAATACCTCTGCACCCTTTTCTTTGACTAGTCGTCCGGCAAATGCTACTGTTGGTGGTGATCTCAGGGGGGGACGTTGGGGTTGAATTGGTGTGCCATGCCAAACTATCTCAACGGATTTAATTCCTGCCTTCATTAAATGTTCTTTTACAGCTTGACTAGGGGCTATAAATAAGTCGAAGGCATTACACCAACGTTGCCACAATTTCATTTGAAGCATTAATGGCAACCAATCCCATAAAGGTAAGCAATGATTCTGATAACAAGCCATACCCATTTTTACTTGGCAAGCTGTTCCATTAGGTAGGATTTTAGTACCAGTGGGACAAATAGACCGATACCAAACTGCATAGTAAAGACTGGGGATATTTTGGAGTAAAGGTAGTATTAACGGTGAAAGTTGAGTTAAAAATAGTGTTACGTGAACCACATCAGGCTGAAATTCAGCCAGGATTTGTTTTAACTTCCTAAAAGCCCAAAAGTTAGCTGTTTGCAATAAGGTACGAAAACTAGATGTTGTGCCAAAACAATGGTAATCTGCTTGGCTTTGGGCATTCAGAGGACGAGCAGAACTAGCAAGTAGACGGGCATCGTGACCGCGCGATCGCAATCCATCTCTTAGTGCGATGGTCAATATTTCTGCCCCCCCTGTTGGTGTGGCATAATCAGTAATTAGCAAAATTTTCATGAATTCACCGACAGAAAATCGTTTTTAGTAAAAAATTCTAATGCCAACCCTACGCTTTGTAAAAATTCTCTTCGCTCTATTTTCATAAAATTTTTTTTAGTGATGGTAAACTAAATATTTTCCAATTTGGTTTTAAAAAACCCGCAAATGTTAGCTAATTGTGAGATAAATAATAAACCAGAAAGAAATATTTTGGACAGGTAATGATATTTTTTCCCGAATGGATAAAGTAATAACCGCCAGTAAAAGTGCAATGGCTCAACCTTTATGGATACTTGATTACGCTGAGACCGAATTTGATGATAATAAAATGCACCACAGCCATAATTAAAATGTTGTCGCCAAAATTTCGGTAAATTTAGATCATGGAAATGGTAGACCATTGCCTGAGGAACATAATGTAAAGAATATCCATGAAATAGCCAGCGATCGCAAAATTCCCTGTCTTCTCCAGCTGCTGAAGGAAAAGTAATATCAAATTGACCCAGTTGGTTAAATAAGTCCCTAGCAACAGCAAAATTATTAGAAGCGAAAAATTTAGGTTGCGCAGAATCTATATTGTAATACTCATAAATATAATCAATAAGTAATTGACTAGCTGTAGAATAAGAATTTTTTGGCAAGCCGTTGATTGTTTTTCCCCCTAAAAGGGCAATCGGGAACTGAGAGAAGGCGTTTTCTAGGGTATAGAGCCAATTAGGATCGGGAGTACAGTCATCATCAGTAAATGCTAAGTATTGACCTTTTGCTACATTAGCACCCGTATTCCTAGCTTTAGCAGGTCCTGAGTTTTGTTGACAAATTAGGGTAAGATTTAGTTGAGCTTGATAGGTTTGAACAAAACTATCTAAAGAGTTGTAACTTCCGTCGTCAACAATAATAACTTCAAATTGATGATTTGGGTAGTGCAGACCAGCTAGGGAGTCCAAACAATTTTTTAATTTTTCATGACGATTATAGGTAGGAATAACAATGGAAAAGCTTAGCATATATTTTTTTTTGAACGCAAAAATTGGCGTTGCATATTTGCGGGATAAAATAGTGTCCGAAACCATTAAAAAATGGTTGAAAATTTGGGTAAATCATCCCATAATTCAGCAATGCCTGGGGTTCTATATTTGGGGAATGAGTTGGCGTTTGAAACCCTGAAATTGAGACAGAGAAATCCTCACCATTCGACCCTTGTAGCTACCTTGGGTAGGCGGGTCTGGTTTGTACGAACTGAGATTATGTAGACCGTCAAAGCTCAGTACATCATTGTTGACTTTATTATGTTATATGTGTTACGTTACAGTTACTTACATGGTACACAAATAATTTATCAAACTTTGTTGAGTAAGTCAAGCTATGATCGCGGTTAGTTTACATTTCTTTAAAATTAGTTCTCCATAAAACAGGTGCAAAAATGGAATAAAATGAGCTCGCGGAGCCAGATATAGCCCCAAAACGCCTACTCACCCGTCACTTTTGCCCATCAATCCTATCATAACGGTTATGGAAAAAGCTATTAAGCAGTTCTGTTTCACTCATATTTATCATGGATTATGAAATCAACGAATATTCAACATACAGAACATCTTGTGTCCCCATTTGATCGTTGTTTAAAGAATGGTCACCGAAATGGGATTCTATGGTTTACTGGACTATCAGGATCAGGTAAAACAACTCTAGCTTTCGAATTAGAGCGGATTTTGTTCCAAAAGGGCTGGTATACTTTTGTCCTTGATGGTGACAATATGCGTCATGGATTATGTGCTGACCTAGGATTTTCTGCTGCTGATCGCGCAGAAAACATGCGTCGCGTTGGCCAGGTGGCCAAACTCTTTGCGGAGTCAGGTTGTCTAGTCATTACTGCTTTCATTTCACCTTACAGGAAAGACCGGGAGCAAATCCGGATTCTGTCCGGAGATCTATTTCATGAAGTATATATTGCAACTCCACTGGAAATTTGTGAACAACGTGACCCCAAGGGACTCTATGCAAAAGCACGCTGTGGAGAAATTGAGTCCTTTACGGGAATCAGCGCCCCCTACGAACCACCCAAAGCGCCAGATTTACGGGTAGAAACTTCTCAACTTTCTGTCGAGGAAAGCTTAGAACAGCTAATCGAATACGTGGTAAATAATTTTACTCTTACCCAGTAGTTGAAACCTTTGTAGTATTTCTCCTAGAATGGTAGAACTCGGAAAAACATCTATATCCGTTAATCAAATAAAATTAATTTTTAACGCAAAAAGGTATATATAATGGACTTACTCGAGTATCAAGTTAAGGAGTGGTTTAACAAGATAGGAATTCCCGTATTACCATCTCAAAGAATTGACCACCCCACAGATTTAAAAAAGTTAAAAATCCCCTACCCAATTGTGCTGAAATCCCAGGTGTATGCCAACGATCGCTCACAGGTTGGCGGAGTCAAAATTGTAGAAACGACCATTGATGCCATTGCAGCTGCTCAAAGTATATTTAGCTTGCCCATTGGTGGAGAACTACCAAAAGTTTTATTAGCGGAGAGCAAGTATAATGCTCAAGAAGAATTCTACCTAGCAGTAGTTTTAGATACAGTTATTAGTCGTCCTGTACTTTTAGGCTGTAGATACATAGATTGGCAGTCTCCCGGAGAGAACATGCAATACGTGGTTGTGGAACAAGAGTTTTCCCCATTTTATGCCAGAAGACTAGCATATCTCATGGGTTTGAGGGGCGGACTAATGCAGTCCGTCAGCGACATTGTGACAAAAATGTATCATTTGTTTTTGCACAAAGACTTAGATTTAGTGGAAATTAATCCTCTTGGCGTAAGTTCGTCTTGTCAAGTAATGACACTTAATGGCAAAATTAGAGTTAATGAAAGGGCTATTAATCGTCATCCAGACATAGCTGACATAGCAAGTAAAATAGCACGGGATCCCGGGAGCAAAAGAATAAATGGCATGTTGGTTGATATGCTGGGTAGGAATAACCAAGGGGAAATTGGCATATTAGCCAACGGTACTGGTTCCGCTTTAACCACTTGGGATGCAGTGGTAGCTGCAGGAGGTAAACCTGCTGTCTCCTTAAATTTACGACATTCTTGGTTGAACCACACAGAACCGACAAAATTTAGTCAACGCATGGAAACTGGACTAAGGGTTTTGGCTGCTGATCGCAATATTCAGGTGATTCTCATTAATTTGCTGGGTACTATTCCTGAACTCTCGGAAGTACCAAGAGTGATGACTGATTTTATGGCATTACAATTGGAAGAACTTAGATGCTTTTTAAATACTCCTCAGAAAACCCTCCCCCAGCGCTTACCCAAAATAGTCATGCGCCTAGCTGGTAATGATTTTCAAGTGGCCAGGAAGTCATTACTGTCCATCCTACAAGTTCAAAGCGAAAATTTCATCTTGGTTGAAAATTTGGATGTAGCTGTTAAGGAAGCAGTAAGTTTAACCAAATCACAAGTGTATAGAAAATAGCTGTACTAACTTTCTTTAAAGAAATTTTCTAAGTTTAATAAGGAGTTTATGAACTTAAAGCCAGATAGTAAAGTTTTAATTCAAGGTTTTTCGGAGTTGATATCCACAACCCATATTGACCAAATGAAATCATACTATGGCACTAATTTGGTCGCTGGCGTTGATCCCGGTCATGGTGGCATAATGGCACACAATTTGCCAGTTTTTGATTTAGTGGAAGAGGTGGTATCAAGTTTCGGGACAATTGATACAACAATTATTAGTGTACATCCCTATCAAGTGTTAGATGCTGCACTAGAGGCGATCGCTGCTAACATTTCCCAGATCATTATTATCTCCCCGGGGGTGCCACCTCTGGATATGGTGACATTGCTGAGGAAAACAGAAAACCACGAAATCCTAATTGTGGGGCCTAATAGTCCGGGGATTATTGTGCCAGGGAAGATTCTCCTGGGTACTCAGCCTAGTGAATTTTATACTCCTGGCAATGTAGGTATTGTCAGTCGCAGCAGTACCCTTACCTACGAGGTAGCTTGGGAACTAACTAAAGCTGGTTTGGGTCAGTCTATTAGCGTGAGTATTGGTAGTGATGCAATTGTAGGTTCTTCCTTTTCTCAATGGTTACAAATTCTAGATGAGGATGAAAATACGGAAGCAATAGTTTTAGTTGGTCAACCGGGAGGTGAAAGTGAGGAGGTAGCTGCCAAATACATATCCACAGCTATTGATAAGCCAGTTGTTGCTTATATTGCTGGTAGACATGCACCACCTTCTAAATCCTGGCACCAATCAGGCAACTTTGCCACTGTGGTCAAACGTGATCCTGATTTTGGCAGTGTTTCTACTAAGTTAAGCACCTTTAGTAATGCCCAAATACCTGTTGCCCAATATCCTCAGCAAATTCCCCAGTTGCTGGTAAAAGCCATGAAGTGCTAAGAATTGATGAATTTTCTGCAAATTTCTGGTAGTTTAAGTGGTTGAGCGGATATAACTGTGATACCATAACAGTTTTCACCCCATCAGGGACTTCCGACTACCGCAACTACTCCTATAATCAGGCCATGAACGGGACAGAACAAAAATTATCATCTAGGGATCTACTGCAACAAACTAACACATCAACTCACTATTGGGTATCAATGCCTAAACCAGAAAATCACCTATTTGAGGTGACTCTGCACATTGACAACTACCCCGGAATAGTCGTTGATTTGAAAATGCCCGTATGGACACCAGGGTCATACTTGGTGCGAGAATATGCTAAAAACCTACAGGATTTTACCGCATTTGCTGGTTCTAAACCTTTAAGGTGGAAGAAGGTTAGCAAAAATCACTGGCAAGTAGAAAAAGGTAAAGCTAATCAGGTCGTTGTACGCTATCGTATTTTTGCCCACGAACTGTCAGTACGTACAAATCACCTGGATGCTACCCATGGTTATTTTAACGGTGCAGGGATGTTTTTTAGAATCCCTGGTTGGGAACAAAAGCCAATTTACATTACTGTGGTCACACCTAATCCACAATGGCAAGTAACTACCGCCTTACCACTAGTTAACCAAGAGGCTAATACATTTTTAGCAGATAATTTCGATGCTCTGATTGATAGTCCTTTTGAAATCGGTAATCATCATTTACATCACTTCCAAGTAGGGAATAAACCTCATGAATTAGCAATTTGGGGGAAGGGAAATTATCAAATCAAACAGGTACTAGATGATTTACAAAAAATTATCACCCGTGAGGCACAAATATTCGGGGGGTTACCTTATGAAAGATATGTATTTATCCTCCACTTAAGCCATGATCTTTATGGAGGTCTAGAGCATAAAAATTCCTGTTCCTTAATTTATGATCGGCTAGGATTTAGGTCTAAGGAAAAATATGAAAGATTCATGCAATTGTTAGCCCATGAATTCTTTCATCTGTGGAATGTGAAAAGAATTCGTCCCCGGGAGTTACAGAGTTTTGATTATGACCAGGAGAACTATACACCTTCTTTATGGTTTTGCGAAGGAATTACCAGTTACTATGATTTACTAATTCCTTTTCAAGCAGGAATTTATGACGCCAGGTCTTATTTCCATCATTTGAGTCAGCAAATTACCCGATACCTCACAACTCCAGGGCGTTATGTCCAACCCCTGAGTGAATCTAGTTTTGATGCTTGGATTAAGTTATATCGTCCCTCTCCTAATAGTCGAAATTCTCAAATTTCTTACTATTTAAAAGGGGAAATGGTCGCCTTGTTATTAGATTTGCTCATTCGCGATCGCCATCAAAATACAGTTTCTTTAAATGATGTGATGGTGGAAATGTGGCGGAAATTTGGTACACAGAAAACTGGTTATACTACCCAAGATTTAAAAGAAGTCATTGAACAGGTAGCCCAAATAGATTTATCTGACTTCTTTAAACAATATATAGATGGTCTAGAGCATTTACCATTCCTCAAGTATTTAGAACCTTTTGGGTTGGCATTAGTCGAGCAATCCGAGTCCGCACCTTATCTGGGAATTAGGGTGGAACCGGAAAATGGACAGGAAACTATTAAGTTTGTGGAAGCTCACTCCCCTGCTAGTACAGCAGGATTAGATGTGGGTGATGAACTGTTAGCCATTGATGGGATTAAGGTAGGTATAAATCAACTAGGTCATCGGTTACAAGACTATCAACCCAAGGACACCATTGAAATAACGGTTTTTCACCAGGATGAATTGCGGAACTACAAGGTGACCTTGGGCAAACCACGTCCCAACAAATATCAATTACGTCCAGTGGAAAATCCTAGTACCAGTCAAAAAAACAACTTTCTAGGTTGGCTAGGAGTACCAATCACCACAACTCAGTGAGCATTGTGACTTGTTAAAACACCTGGCTGTTTCTGTAGGGGTAAAACGTTTAAAATGTCCGTCTGAGCACAATATTTTAAGTCCTCTGCACATTCTAGACGTAATAATCTTTTACCATGACTGGCTTGATGAAATAATCCTATTAAATTATCTTCCCATTGTTCATAAAGAGCGATCGCACTCGTAACTTCATCATTACCGGCAATTTGATCCAACTCTAAACCGGTTTTCTGCCAAATACTATGGGCGATCGCACCTGCACAAACAGTATCTTCCAGGGAGAAACTCCCCTCCCACCCCGAACCAACTATCCAGACGCTTTGGGGTTGTTTCTCTAATAAAAAATTGACTACTGCAGAGCGATTGATTAGGGCTGCTGCTAAAACAATTGGGGCATCTTCTATTCGTTTTAGGGCACGGGTGCCATTGGTGGTACTAATAAATAAACGTCTCCCTTCCACTAGTTCTGGTGTGCAATCCAGAGGGGAATTACCTAATTCAAACCCAGCTACCTTACCACCACCTCGTTCTCCAGCCCGTAATCGCTTTTGCGCAGGCCATTGTTCGCTAACCTCTGTTAGTTCGTTGAGGTCAGAAAAAACTTGTACCGCTTCGCCACCAGCAGCCAACACTGTAGCTATAGTGCTAGTGGCGCGTAGAACATCGACGGCGATCGCACATTCTGGTATTTCCCCTGTGGGGGTTAATTCTGGAGTATGATATACAAATATCTTCACGGACTAGATATACCTACCTTAATAATACTGGGGTAATTGTACCTCATCGGCGAAATTTCCCCAACGGACAAAGTGAAATGGCCCAGCGAGGGAACCCCAAACATGTTGATCGGTTTCTAAATCTCTTCCCCTATCCCAGCTGAGGAATTTTTGGTCGTCTATCTCAAATTTACTATCTAAATAGGTTTTTTGTCCCTTGCGAAATACTAGACAATTCTTACCGGGTTCCACAGTACCGGTAAAGCAACTACCAGTCCACTCCACCCGCATATTACAACCACATAGTTTTTCCAGGCGATCGGCAGTTAAATTTTGTAATTTACCCAAATCCCGAGATGACCCATAAAGATCCTTCTCGTCTTTGACCGTATAGTTTTCAATGATAATGTGCCCTTCTTCAACCAATAACTTTAATACTCGAACACGATAGGGATCTTTGAGATCATAATCATAAGCTTGTTCAACAAAAAGACTGACTCCAGATAGGAGAGAATAAGCTAGGGGACGCATACAGACACGAATATGGGCATATAGAGGCGGATTTTCAAAAGCCTGAGCTTGATTGCTGAAATCCGCTGCCATCCAACGAGCTAAGGTAATAAGATCTTGAGAATGGGTCATAGGATATGTCAATAGAACCACTTATAGTGTACATGGGGAGTGGGAAGAATCCTACCAAGTGGGTTGAATTTGGGGTAGACTATCCTGACTACCCTGGGACAAAACACGAGGAATCACTTCCTGGTAAATGGGATTGGCAATGGTTAGTCCACCCAAGGGACTGCGCTTTACCAAGCCTAAATCCAGCAAGAAACGGCGATCATCCTCCGGGGTATCGGGTAGATCGGATCCAGCTAACATGGGTTGAATAATGGCTTTGACCCGATCTTCCCGTAAGCGCTCTGCCAAACTATCTAAATGGGTATCCTGGCGCTGAATCAGGATTTCTTTGGTTCGGTTAATGACTTCAGCAGTAATGGGTTGGGTAATGTCTTTCACCAAAACCTGGGTAGCTTGACGAGCTAGGGCGTTGACTAACCACGGTTGTCCATCGGTTAAATAAAATGCCTGTTGAATGGCTTCCGGGGTAAACACCTGTCCCGTAGCTTGTGTATGTTGTAAGTAAAGTTCTTCTACTTCTGATAAAGTAAAATTATTTAGGGTTAAAGACTCAGCCTTGATATTGAAAGGACTTGACGTATTAAGTCGTTCACTTCCACCGGATTTAACCTTATAGTCCCGCACATCCCGCATGCCAATTAACCCTACCGAATGGGGAAAGCTATGGGGACGACGATTGTAACCTGAGCGTAATTGTCTGAGAACAGAAATCAATGTTTCATCTGCTAAAGCATCAATTTCATCCAGGAAAACCACTAGGGGACGAGTAGCAACCTTAGCCCAACTAGCTAATGCGGCTCCAATTTGCCGCCCTGTCCAGCAGTGTTAAAGTGTTTAGCCATGGTGGAGGTTTTGAAAAAATAACCTTAACAACTTTATTCTAGAACCTAAGTAGGTGGGTGGAATTAAATATAAGATGAACGTAGGTTGGGTTGAAGTATGAAACCCAACATTAATGATTTAAACAATAATGGCGATCTCGCGTACCCAGTGCTTCGCGACTAACTACGAATGACGGTAATGGTTCGTCCCCCCGGACTAATGACCTCCTCCGTACTAATTCTCTCTCCCATGGGTGGTAATCCCGCACGGCGATCAAAAATCACTAACCACCCTCTATCCAATCCTAACCCATCCAGGTATTTATCCAGTTGGGTCAAACCCTTGGTTAGGGGATCCAACTTTTCCCTCCGCACCTTTAACTCTATGCCCATCACTACCTTGCCATAGCGTAAACAAATATCCATTCTTCCAGAACCAATGGCATATTCCCGCTCTAACGTACCACCACCGTTTACTACTCGATGTAAAAATGCCATTAATACCAAATGGGGAGCAATCTCATGGTAGGGCGCACTTTTGAGCAGTGGTTCCCCATGTTGTCGCCAAAATTCCAGAAATGCTTCCAATAATTCATCGGGTAATAGCTCCCCCTGTTCATTTAACCAACGAGGTTCAATAACTCCAATGGAAGCCCTGGTTGTGTAACTTAACACCAAGGGTAGAACTTCCCGATAAATTGGATTGGCAATTTCCAAACCCTGTCCTCGGTCTCGACACAGTCCTAAATCCAGGACATAACGAATATCATCCTGGGGTACATCAGGTAAATCTTCACCCGCTAAAATTGGTTCAATAATGGTTTTGACTCTATCTTCCCGTAATCGCTCTGCTAAGCTGTCTAAATGGGTATCCTGGCGCTGAATCAGAATTTCTTTGGCTCGGTTAATGACTTCAGCAGTAATGGGTTGGGTAATATCTTTCACCAAAACCTGGGTAGCTTGACGAGCTAGGGCGTTGACTAACCACGGTTGTCCATCGGTTAAATAAAATGCCTGTTGAATGGCTTCCGGGGTAAACACCTGTCCCGTAGCTTGTGTATGTTGTAAGTAAAGTTCTTCTACTTCTGATAAAGTAAAATTATTTAGGGTTAAAGACTCAGCCTTGATATTGAAAGGACTTGACGTATTAAGTCGTTCACTTCCACCGGATTTAACCTTATAGTCCCGCACATCCCGCATGCCAATTAACCCTACCGAATGGGGAAAGCTATGGGGACGACGATTGTAACCTGAGCGTAATTGTCTGAGAACAGAAATCAATGTTTCATCTGCTAAAGCATCAATTTCATCCAGGAAAACCACTAGGGGACGAGTAGCAACCTTAGCCCAACTAGCTAATGCGGCTCCAATTTGCCGCCCTGGTTGAGATGGTGGCCAACGGGGTGGGTGGAGATTAGTTGGTAGGTATACACAAGCGGATTCTTGCCATTCATCCAAAATTGCACGTTCAGCCATACCCGGATCCCTGGAGAATGGTGCCCCTACTTCTAAAGAAAGCATCACGGCGATATATTCCCCACTATCAGTCAATTCTTGGGCTAGGGCTATCATAGCGGTGGTTTTGCCTACTTGTCGCGGTGCATGAATGATAAAGTAGTTTTCTCCATCAATTAGCGCTTTTAACTCCGGTAAGCGAGCGGTGGGGGAAAGCATATAGTGGATGTTGGCTTTACATGGTCCAGCAGTGTTAAAGTGTTTAGCCATGGTGGAGGTTTTGAAAAAATAACCTTAACAACTTTATTCTAGAACCTAATAAAGGCGAACTCCTAAGGGATCTTCATTGAAACCAGCTTGTGTAGGTTGGGTTATCGCCATGAGGATCCGACTCAACTGACGTATTGTCGTCATTTTTATTTCTGGTAGCAGGCACTGTAATAGTGTTATAATCTCGAACATGGGCTGTGTGTGGTTTTTGAGTTTTTGCTTTGTAAGACTATAACTCTACTACATCGCCCCTACTTTTAATACTCTTTTTTGGCTAAGGTATTGGTCAATATGACTGTAAATAAGAAATATATCAAAGATGTAAATGATCAAAAACAAAAAATTAGATAAAAAAACTTGGGCCCATGCCATATCGCAACCAGCAGAAGAATTTCCCCTCTCTCAATTACCCATAATTACAGGTAAAATTCCCCAGGGTTTGCGGGGTACATTATACCGCAACGGTCCAGGGAGATTACAACGGGGAAATATGTCTGTGGGACACTGGTTTGATGGGGATGGAGCCATTTTAGCAGTTCACTTCTGTGATGATGGTGCTAAAGCAGTTTATCGTTATGTACAGACCAGGGGGTATGAAGAAGAAACTCAAGCAAATAAGTTTCTTTACGGTAATTATGGTATGACAGCACCGGGTATGATTTGGCATAAGTGGCAAAGACTCGTTAAAAATGCTGCTAATACTTCAGTTTTGGCATTACCAGATCAACTTTTAGCCCTTTGGGAGGGTGATCATCCCCATGCTTTAGATTTAGAGAACTTAGAAACCAAGGGTTTAACTAGTTTGGGGGGGTTAACCCAGGGAAAAGCTTATTCTGCTCATCCCAAAGTTGACTATCAAACGGGAGAAATATTTAACTTTGGGGTAAATATTGGCACTATTGGTATGGGTTCCCCAGGGAGTGGCATCCTAAGTGTTTATAAAAGTGATTTCACTGGTAGAATCATTCAACATTCCCAGTTTGATTTAACCCAATTTAGCCTAATTCATGATTTTGTTTTAGCAGGAAAATATTTAGTATTTTTTGCCCCACCTGTACAGTTAAATATCTGGTCCGTATTGTTAGGAACTAGCAGTTACAGTCAGGCTTTGACTTGGCAACCACATATAGGAACCCAGATTATTGTTATTGATAGAGAAAATTTATCTTTAGTTAGTCGAGGAGAAACCGAATCCTGGTTTCAGTGGCATTTTAGTAATGGCTATGTAGATAATAGAGGTATAGTAATTATTGACTTTGCCAAATATGCTGATTTCCAGACTAATGAATATTTACGAGAAGTAGCAACCGGAAAAGTAAAAACAACCGCCAAAACTACCTTTACCAGAGTAGAACTTAACCCCCAAAACGGTCGAGTTAAACAACTAGTCACCTTATTAAATAGAACCTGTGAATTTCCTAGTGTCCCCAGCAAAAATGTTGGCAAATTTTCACCCGCTACATACATGTCCATTTTTAAAAAAGGGACGGAGACACAAGGGGAGATATTAAATAGCATCGCCAAATTTGACCATGAGAATGGTAGTTTAACCGAAGCTAACCTGGGTTTAAACCGCTATCCGTCAGAACCTATTTATGTTGAAGATAGAACGAATTCTGACAGGGGTTGGGTATTAACAGTGGTTTATGATGGTAATAACCACAGTAGTACAATTTGCATATTCGAGAGTCATCGAATGAACGAAGAACCAGTTTGTCAACTTGCATTACCTTCCGTAATTCCCCATAGTTTTCATGGAACTTGGAAACCATCTAAAACCATATAATTAAATGAAATCAATGTTGAAAATGCAGGATGTGAAAACTGAAAGGGCGGGGTGGTCTCTCACACATAGAGATCCCCAATTTATTGCCAAGATGATGCCATTATTAGCAATTTTATATAATTGCTATTTCCGGGTAGAAACCAGTGGTTGGGAAAATATTCCACAAGGAAAAATTTTGGTTGTTGGTTCTCACAATGGGGGGTTGGCATCCCCGGATACGTCTATGATGATGTATGACTGGTTACGTCGATTTGGTACTGAAAGGCTGATTTACGGTTTAATGCATCCAAAAGTATGGGAGGTTTTTCCGCCAGCAGCTGAAATAGCTATGAAGGGAGGTGCAATCCGAGCCCATCCTAAAATGGCTTATGCAGCATTTCGTGCAGGTGCAAGTGTTTTAGTTTATCCTGGTGGCGCAGAGGATGTATTCCGTCCACATCGGATGCGAGATAAAATCTATTTTGCCCAAAGACGGGGTTTTATTAAGTTAGCACTGCGAGAGAATGTCCCCATTGTTCCAGCTATTTCCTGGGGATCCCACGACACCTTGATTGTATTAACTGATTTATATCAAATCATGGCACGGTTTCATCAGTGGGGAATGCCATGGTTATTTGATGTTGACCCTATAGTTTTTCCTTTGTATTTGGGTTTACCCTGGGGTTTAGCCCTGGGTCCACTGCCAAATATTCCTTTACCTGCTAAAATACATACTAGAGTTTGTCCACCAATTATATTTAAAAGATATGGAAAAGATGCTGTTAATGACGTGAGTTATGTCAATGAATGTTATGAACTGGTTAGGAACCAGATGCAGACAGAATTGAACCAATTGATCAAGGAAGCTAGCTAGGAGAGACTTTAGTCCCGAGTTCATGGTATGATGCTATCAAACCGTTATTCGTAAAAACCACTTGTAAATTATACTTGTAAATTAACTATGGCTACTATTAACGACAACTACCTAAAACTAAAAGCTGGTTATCTGTTTCCAGAAATTGCTAGAAGGGTCAATGCTTTTGCCCAAGCTAACCCTGATGCCCAAATTATTCGTCTGGGTATTGGTGATGTTACTGAACCACTGCCAGATGCTTGTCGTCATGCTATGATTCAAGCTGTTCATGATCTGGGCGATCGCACTACTTTTAAGGGTTATGGACCGGAACAGGGTTATATTTGGTTACGGGAAAAAATAGCTGTTCATGATTTTCAAGCAAGGGGAGCTGCTATAGAAGCAGATGAAATCTTTATTTCTGACGGTTCTAAATGCGATACGGGTAATATTTTAGATATTTTTGGCAGAAATAACATTATTGCTGTTACTGACCCTGTATATCCCGTTTACGTCGATACTAATGTGATGGCTGGCAATACTGGAGAAGCTAACGACAAGGGAGAGTATGGTGGTTTGGTGTATTTACCTGTGACTGCGGAAAATAACTTCACAGCGGAAATACCTCAACAAAAGGTAGATCTAATTTATTTATGTTTTCCTAATAATCCTACCGGTGCAACAGCTACCAAGGAACATTTAAAAGACTGGGTAAACTATGCTAGATCCCAGGGATCGATAATTTTCTTTGATGCTGCTTATGAAGCATTTATTACCGATCCTGATCTTCCCCATTCTATTTATGAAATTGAAGGTGCTAGGGAATGTGCCATAGAATTTCGTTCTTTCTCTAAAAATGCTGGGTTCACTGGTACCCGTTGCGCTTTAACCGTTGTTCCCAAAATCCTAACTGCTAAAGCTGCAGATGGTTCCAATATAGAATTGTGGAAATTATGGAACCGTCGTCAGTCTACCAAATTTAATGGGGTTTCTTATATTGTCCAAAAGGGTGCAGAAGCTGTTTACTCTGAGGAAGGACAAGCTCAAATCAAGGCCTTAGTAAGTTTCTATTTGGAAAATGCTCAAATCATTCGTCAACAATTAACTAGTGCAGGTCTAAAAGTTTATGGTGGAGTAAATGCTCCCTATGTATGGGTGAAGACACCAGCTGGTTTAACTAGTTGGGAGTTTTTTGACAAACTACTACAGACTGTAAATGTTGTAGGAACTCCCGGTTCGGGTTTTGGTGCTGCTGGTGAAGGTTACTTCCGCATTTCCGCATTTAATAGTCGAGAAAATGTGGAAGTAGCAATGCAACGAATTACAGAAAAGTTCTCCATCAATTTGCCATAATCTAAATATCCAGCAAACTATAGCGCTTTTGCAGGTTGAGTAGCTTCATTCTAGCTTCACCTGCGTTATCCGCTAAATTAGAAAATTCTACAAACCTTTTCAATTCTTTTCTCAGCAAGTTCCTTTCTACTTCCATTGCTTCTCGATCTAAGTCTGGAGGTGACACTATCATATCAAAAATTGTCGCCCTTTCTTTACCGGGATGGGGACGTAACACCCTACCGCGACGCTGAATAAATTGACGGGGATTGCTAGAACTGGATAAAATCACTGCGGTTCTAATTGCTGGTATATCTACACCCTCATCTAAACAACGAATAGCTACTAAACCCTGCAAGTCCCCACTTTCAAATTGTTTTCTTAACACTTCTCGCTCTGGTAATGATGTTCGCGCAGTGTAGGTGCTGATTTTATACCCTAGTTCCACTCCTAAAATTTTGGTTACCTCTTCCAGTTGGTAAGAATGGTTCCCCCCCTCTTGGGAACCATCACTACAATAAAATAATGTATGGCTCGTGTTTAGACGATTTAACATTAAATGTTTTAATGCCACTAGTTTATTTTCCGCGCTGCTAATTAATCTAGCTCGTTTTATCAGTAGAGATTTAATACCCTCCATATCTTCAAAACTAAAGGTCTCCCGTATCTCCCGATTTTGTAAACAACGCCCTATTTTTTTGGTTAATCTTAAATAATTCATACTCTCCAACTCCGTTAATTCCACGAAAACTGGATAGTATAAATAATGCACCAATGCTCCCTGGTCAATGGCATCTTTTAAGCTAAACTCCGGTTGTAAAACCGGTCCAAAATATTCCAATAAGGACTCCGTACCTTCCTCATCAAAATATCTTTCTGGTGTAGCTGATAGAGCTAGTCTTAATCCCACACTACGAGGTAAACTTTCTTCTAACCTGGGCGCACCCAAATTATGTGCTTCATCCCCAATGATTAAGGTTTTCAACGGAAAATATTTCAGTTGTGATTGGAAACCTTCCCCAATTAAGGTCAAGTTAGTGGTGATAACAGTCAGAAACTTTTGATAACCAGAACCCAAGTTATATAACTCTACCGACATTTGACTATGCCAATTTCGTATATTTTCGTAAGCTAAAATGGGCTTTAAGTTAAATTTCTCACATTCCCTACCCCACTGGGTAACCAAGTGACGATGGGGACAAACCACTAACAAGACTTGTAAGCCTATCTGTTTATATAATTCATAGGCGATCGCCAATGCGGTAATTGTTTTTCCACTACCGGTAGCCATTTTCAATGTTCCCCGACCATTATTAGCAAACCAGCTAGTAATAGCCTGTTTTTGGTATCCTCGTAATTCGACGTGTAAAGGTATTCTAGGACAACCGGGTAAAAATGGATTGACATGGTAGTCACCGCTATTTTCCCTGACAAAGGGTAATTTAAGGGAAAAGGTATATGGTGCTGATACCGGTAGTTTAGAACTTGAAGCAATGGAAGACGCTATAAAGTACATTTTTTATTCAAACTAATTAGGACTAGACCCGTAGCAGCTCCTAAGCATTTTGGCTAAAGCCATAATTGTAGTTTCGCCAGACACCGACTAAAGAACCTTGTATTTCCACATGAATAGCGGGGACTTGAATAGGTTGATAGTTGGAATTAGCTGGTTTAAGAGTGACCATATCTCCCTCAAGATAAAACCGTTTTAAGGTTGTACCATATCCCTCCACCCTAGCAGCAACAATGGTGCCATTTTTCATCAGATTGGGTTCAGCCACAGGACGCAGGAATACCACATCACCATCAGCAATTAAATCCTCAATCATACTATCACCAGCTACCCGCAAAGCATAACTTTGAGGAGGAATAGGCAGATTGGCTAAATCTAAGTACTCACACTCTACCGCATCAGCAAAAGGTTCAATCAAGCCCCCTGCTGCAATGGTTCCTAAAATGGGCACGCCGTACTTACTAGAATGCAATATTCTAATGGTTCGTGCCTTACCCTCATCCCAGCCAATGTATCCCTTGTTCCGCAAGTGTTCCAACCTGCTTTGAACCGGTGCAGGAGACTTCAAATTTACTCCCTGCATCATTTGACGAATAGACGGTGAATGTTGATTAACCCGAATATATTCTACCAACCATTCGTATAGTTCGTTTTGGGCTTCCGTCAGTTTTTCCATATTTTTGGGGAAAGCAACAACAAATGTCCTTAGAACATTTGTACTACAAAAAGTTTCCCTTAACAAGACTCTATTGGGTATTTCTTAACAATAAATTAATATTCTGGCGGTAGGATTGGATACAGGGAAACCCATTTATCCATTGTAATTTAAAAAAACTCTGTTGTCAATCAACTTGGGCCCATGAGAATTTGGATTTTACGGTTCTTAGAGCCGAAAGTTGAGCGAAAAAAATTCAGTTAGCGCCCAAAATACTAGCCAGTAAAGCTTTTTGAGCATGCAATCTATTTTCAGCCTGATCCCAAACTTTTGATTGGGAACCCTCTATTACCTCATCGGTAATTTCTTCCCCACGGTGGGCGGGTAGACAGTGTAAAACTATGGCTTGGGGATCTGCTAGACTGAGTAAATCCTGGGAAATTTGATAGGGTTGGAAGATTGGTAGACGATTATCAGCTTCTGATTCCTGACCCATACTTGCCCAAACATCAGTGTAAAGGATGTGGGCATTTTTAGCTCCTATGACTGGATCATGGGTAAGCATTACTTCAGTTTTATCACCAGCAATAGCCCGGGCTTTTTCTACAATATCTTGATTGGGGGCGTATCCTTGTGGGAAAGCTATCCTTACATTCATGCCAGCTAAGGCACAACCCAACATTAGGGAATTAGCTACGTTATTACCATCCCCTACATAGGTAAGGGTTAATCCTATTAAATCACTGAATACTTCTCGAATAGTCAATAAATCTGCTAAGATCTGACAGGGGTGTTCTAGATCTGTTAGAGCATTAATTACTGGTATTTTAGCGTAGTGAGCAAAGGTGACCAATTCTTGTTGGGCAAAGGTTCTAATTGCTAAGACATCTAAATAACGGTCTAATACCCTAGCGGTATCTTGCACAGGTTCACCTCGACTCACCTGGGTGACATTTGGATGCAGGTCAATTACCTGACCTCCTAATTGGTACATAGCCACTGTAAAACTTACTCTAGTGCGAGTGGAGGCCTTGGAGAATAACAAACCCAAAACCTTGTTGGAATGTAGTGTTAGTTTTTGTGATTTGAGTAATGTTGCCATGGAAAGGAGTTCTAGTAGTTCTGTAGAACTTAGGTCTCCTAAACCTAGTAAGTCTCTTCCAGTCAATGCTACCATGCTGATGATTTGTATTATTAAGTGTTTTTTAAGTTTTTCAGATATTTCAACAGTACTAGGTTTTCAAGTTGAAACTCTACTAACTATTGTTACCTGAAATTACAGGATTTTGTATGCCACATTTATACTATAGCACTGGGGGAAAAATTTTTGGGACTTTTTTGCCAGATTTTTAGAAAAAACCACTGGACAAATTTTGGTTCTGTGCTATGATTAGGTATCAGTGGGCATTAATTACATCCTAGCCCTTTGCCAGCATAGCACAGCGGTAGTGCATCCGACTTGTAATCGGAAGGTCGTCAGTTCAATCCTGACTGCTGGCTTTTTGTGCTGTCGCTTGCCAAATTATTTGACCGCGTTGACAAATTAATGTCCGTATTGCCAAATTATTGTCCCCGTTGACAAATTATTGTTTTTCGCGGTCAATAATTTGTTTACCATTATAACCTCCGCGCAAATTAAACCGACGACCTTCCGATCTTTCAACTCCCAAAGATATTTAACATTAAATAATCATAAATTCAGTTTTTTAAACAAGACATTATTTCGCCTTTTGGCATCGTTAATGAGTTTAGTAAAAGACAGAATTTCGACATAAGTATTAAGCCTGGGATTATAACCAAAGTAACCTTGTAAATCTGGTGTTGGATAATAGGTAGCATCTTCTGCAAAGCCTTTAATTTTTGGAGTTAAATCACAAATAATATAGGCATAAAAAGGAATGTGCTCAGGTAAATTAACCAATCTACCTTCTCTGTCAACAAAACTACCCGACTTAATTTTTCTAATATAGTCGTAGACTTGAGTAATTGGGTTTTCATTATCTTTATACCTCCCGCGCATAGGGCGTTTAAATTCAACTATGACAACTGATGAATAAGGTTGTTCTTCTCCTTCAACAAAAGCTATTGGGTTATTAAAAATTAGCAAATCAGGTCTTTCGGTGCTATCAATTTCTAAATCCTCAAGGGTATCCAGAGGTTGATCAGAAGCCAGGTATTGATGATAGGTTAATTTTTCGTCAATAATCCATAGGTTTTGTCTTTCAAATGCGACATCTTCGGATGTACTTCTGAGGGGAAAAACAATTTCGTGGATGTCTTTTTCTAATTTATATTTGCCATCATCGTCTTTTTTTAAATTCTTTTCAAAAATATCCAATATAACTTTTTTGTGAATCACATACTCTGCTAGTTTAGACTTACCGATATCATTATATCGTTCAAGAATTTTTTTAGCAATAGCATCAGCTTCCTGGGGACATTTTTCTTTATAAGGACTTTGATAATCCGTTAATTGTACAATTGTCTGGCATTCTATATCACCGGATGCTTGCCTACCTATTAAATCGAGCTAAATGGGCCACTAGCTTAACCCCAAATTCTTGCTCAAACACTTGCTTTTTCAAGTCTAAACTCCACATTTCTAGATCACAATCATCATCATACCTACTGGGAGAAACAACCATCTCTAATTGCCTAATGGTAGGCAAATATTCACACTTAATCCCACGAACTGCTCCAATTTGTCTCCTGTCTAAAGCCACAGCTACCCGCAAAATGGCACTCAGTTGGGATACCATTTGTCGATGTCCTTTATGGGTTAGATTTTGGAAGTTTTCATGCTTTTTCTTGGGTGGTGATTTGCGATGATAACGGGCCAAGTTGGCAATAATTTCTATTTCTGTCTCATTGTAACCTAATAACTCCCCATTCCTAATTAAATAATAGGAATGTTTATGATGTGCTGAATGGCTAATATGGTGACCACAATTATGTAAAACCGCCCCAGCCCATAATAATTCTCTGGTATCTTCACCCCAATTGTGTAATTTGCCTTGAGTTTGACTAAATAAAGTCAAAGCGAATTCCGCTACCCGTTGACTACACTCTAAGTTAATATGGTACTTTTGAGCCAGCTTTAAAACATTTCTCTCCCGAATAGAACTTTGATATTGTAGTCGATCCGCAATAAATCCATGGGTGAGCATCCAGTCAACTATTACACCTTCTCTCAAGGAACGTTCACAAACTGTGATGGTTTCTAATCCCAACAATGTCATTGCTTCCTGTAATATTACTGCTCCAGCCAGTATTACTTCTGACCTTCTATCGGGCATTCCCGAAATTGCCGATCGCTCTACATTGCTCATTCTTTTTAAACGGGTTACCCAGGTTTGTAAATCGTGGAGACTAAAACAATAACCGTTAAGAGTAGAAGGTACAATTCCCATTTTCTCCTTAGCATGAATGGTGGCTATGGTTTCAATCGTCCCGGAAGTTCCCACCAGCTTAGGAATCTCACCTGGTTGCAGTTTAGAAAGTATATCTTCTACAGAACGCTCTAACATTCCTTTAGCATAAGCCTGTAAGTATTGAAATTCTGTATTAACAATAGGATCGGTTGTAATTAATTCCCCAGTTAGTCGCACTGCGCCGATTTTGGTACTGGTTAAACTGCGAGGTTCTTGAGAATCACCTAAAATTAATTCCGTAGAACCTCCTCCAATATCAATGATAATATGTGGTTGTTGATTAAACTCCATCCCCGACAACACACCTAAGTAAATCCGTCGCGCTTCCTCCTGTCCAGAAATTAAGTCTACATCTAAACCTAACTCAGTCTCTATTTGATGTAAAAAAATTCTACCGTTGGGTGCTTCTCTAACTGCACTGGTAGCTACAGCAATAATACTATCAGTTTCAAAACTCTTCGCCAGTTCTTGAAAACGACCTAAACAGGCGATCGCCTTTTTCATAACTTCCGGTTTTAAATCCCCAGTTTCTAAATTGCGATCGCCCAGTCTGACAGTTTCCTTTTCCTTAGCAATTACTGTAAAAGTTGGTAAGGTTGGTTCAATACGTACTACGACTATATGCAAAGAATTAGTGCCAATATCAATAGAGGCAATAATTGGATTTGGCTTCACCGATGGAACTGGTACAACATTCCAGTTAGCAGGAACTATATTCACCATTATGAGTGTGTTCTCTCTTAATTTAGATGGACAAAAAAGCTAGGTTTCCGGATCCGCCAAGTCTTCCAAAAAGGATATTCTATAGATGTAGACTCAAAGTGCAAATCTAGTAAACATGCAAACCACACCAGAAGGCAATCAAAAACCATTATGGTTTATCATTATGCGCCTCTTACGGTGGCATAAACCAGGGGGTAGGCTAATTTTGATGATTCCCGCTTTATGGGCCCTGTTTTTGGCAGCTGATGGCAAACCACCCACAATCCTAGTAATAGTAATTATATTAGGTAGTTTAGCTACCAGTGCTGCTGGTTGTGTGGTCAATGATTTATGGGATAGGGACATTGATACCCAGGTTAACAGAACGCGCGATCGCCCTTTAGCTTCCCGAGCTCTTTCGGTGAAAGTTGGTGTAGTGGTGGGAATTGTTGCCCTGGTTTGTGCAGCTATTCTCGCCTTCTATCTTAATCCCTTGAGCTTTTGGTTATCCGTGAGCGCTTTACCAGTAATATTACTATATCCCGGCGCTAAACGAGTATTTCCCATACCCCAACTAATTCTTTCTTTGGCCTGGGGTTTTGCCGTTTTGATTAGTTGGAGTGCAGTCACAGGCAATATTTCTCTACCCACCTGGTTTTTGTGGGGGGCCACAGTCCTTTGGACTTTGGGATTTGATACCATCTATGCCATGAGCGATCGCCTGGACGATGAGCGCATTGGCGTTAAATCTAGCGCCCTATTTTTTGGTGATCAGACTCCTAACGCTGTGGGTATTTTTTTCCTCGGTACTATTATACTGTTAATGGCGGAGGCTATTTCTTTAAAATTAAATATATTTTTTTGGATCAGCTTATTGATTGCTAGTCTTGGTTGGTTTTGGCAAGTGCTACGATTAAGGGATCCTAAGCTACCTAACCGGGAATATGGAAAAATGTTCAGTCAAAATGTGGGCATAGGTTTCTTGATCCTCTTAGGGATGATTCTGGGATCTACCTAGATAACCTCAAATGTTAAGGTTGATTGCAAATCAATAAGCTAAGTAAAACAATGTGATAGGTTTTGATTATGTATTAAAATTTAGCGCCCAAGGAGAAAAAAGTGGTCATGGAATCAAAAGTATTAACAAGAACTGCTGTGGAAAATGAAAGCCAGGACATTAGTGAATACGTAGCCCATTTACAGCTACACATGACCCTACAAGCTCGCAATTTGGTTCCTACTCTAAAACAAATTCAGCAAGATAGCCGCCAGCAATTACTTCATCAAACCCAAGCCTGCTTTGAAAAAATGGCCTCTCGTCAAGCATTTTAGCCAACCATTTTTAGGAGAAAGTTGCCCAAATCTCTGGTTTGGCATAAAAAACGAACAAAAATTCCACAAAAAAGTGCTATAGTTGGTGAGCGTTCGGCAATGTTTTTCATATTGGTAGCGTGAAACCAGCTTCTTAGATCTGGATATAATCCTTTTAAATCGAAATGAACTCACTACTTCCTCCAAATCTGGAACTGATAATTCGTCCCGTACAATATAGGGATCTAGACGCTCTTGAACAGTTGAGACGTCCTAGAGAAGTCCCTACCAAGTATGGTATTTTTGGCATGCAGTGGCTAGGTCACTGGTTTGGAGTGCTGAAATTTTTAAACTGCTTCCCCAACCCATGGCAACATCGTTTCCGTCAATTTGTAGCGGAGCGCGGTCGTAAGTTGCTAGGCGCAATTCAAGTTTCCCCTTTCAATCGCACCCGCAGCACTTGGCGTGTTGACCAAGTCATGTTAGATACCTGCGCTGATAAATTGGGCATAGGCTCCCAACTACTACGCCACTGCTTTGAATCAATTTTAGAAGCTCGTACGTGGATATTAGAAGTAAACATTAATGATGTCAGTGCTTTGGCACTTTATCGTCAAAATGGATTTCAGCGTTTAGCGGAAACCACCTATTGGGAAATTAAACCAGATCTATTACAAGAATTAGCACAGGCTGAGCCGGATTTACCTAATCTCCTACCGGTTAGTAATGCGGATGCGCCCCTATTGTACCAGTTAGATACGGCATCCATGCCGCCTTTGGTAAGACAGGTATTTGATCGCCACACGCATGATTTTAAAACTAGTTTATTCGATATAATTGGTAATGCTATTAAACAATGGGTAGAGGAGACAGAGGTAGTGAGTGCCTATGTATTTGAACCTCAGCGTAAGGCGGCAATTGGTTACTTTGAATTGCAATTAGACAGACAAGGAACTAGTCCTCATGTAGCTACCTTAACAGTTCATCCAGCTTACACCTGGTTATATCCAGAATTGTTATCTCAATTGGCTCGTATTACTCAAGATTTTCCCCAACAGAATCTAAAATTAGCGTCATCCGATTATCAACCCGAAAGGGAACAATACCTGGAGAATATTGGTGCCCAGCGGATTGAACACACCCTAATTATGTCTCGCTCCGTGTGGCATAAAATCCGGGAGTCTAAATTTGTCTCCTTGGAAGGTATTCAGTGGACGGAGGTGCTTCAGGGACTACAACCTGCACGTAAACCTATTCCCGGTGGTATGTCCTGGATTCCTAAATCCCCACCTGTTCCTGAAGTAACCATGGGTAAGTCAGAAATGGTCGCTCTTACAATTGAGCCATCAGAATCACCACAGGAGAATAATTAGAGTAGTGGTTGAATTCCAGTCAAAATCTTTCATATCCGCTCTGGGGTTGGATGTGGGTAGTAAACGTGTGGGCGTTGCTGGTTGCGATGGTACCGGACTAATTGCCACAGGTATAACTACAATCCAACGCAAGTCCTTTGTAGAAGATCTACAGGAAATACGGGGACTGGTAGAAAAGCGACGAGTGCAAATTTTAGTTGTTGGTATACCCTACTCCGGGGATGGTTCTATGGGAGAGCAAGCCCGTCGAATACAGAAGTTTGCTAATAGACTAGCTAAAGCTCTAGGGTTACCCCTGGAGCATGTGGATGAGCGATTAACCTCTTTTCAAGCTGAGCAAATGCTCCTAGCGGAAAATCGCTCACCATCCTATAATAAAGGTTTAGTGGACCGCAAAGCAGCATCCATAATTTTACAGCAGTGGTTAGACGATAGAAGGTTAAGAACTCCGCAAAATCTACCAAACCAAAGTGAACTATAACCTCTGGGTGATTTTTTCTTGTTCTAGTACCTTTAAAGGTGATATCCTCAAGACTATTACTCAATACTGTATTCGGCTTTTTGGCTTGTCATATAGTTGAATGATTCTGGTGCATTTGAGTATTGATAAATTTAGATTGTGTAACTATGTATTCCTCTGACTTTTCCGAAGAAAATGACCGTACTGATGCTGATTTGATTACTTTAACAGATGAAAAAGGGCGATCGCTCGAATGTTATATAGAGAATTCCTTTGAGATAGAAGGTCAAGAGTATATTTTGCTTTTACCTGTGGACTCTCCTATACAAATTTTTGCCTGGGAGGGTTATGGAGACGAAGAAGAAGCAACTTTAGTAGACGATGATCAAACAATTGATCGGATTTTCAGCACTGCTCAGGCTGTCTTATCTGAGCAGAATTTAACTTTAAAAAACACTGCTTACGCTTTGACTGTAACTGGTGAGCTACCACCAGTGGAAGAATCTGAGATCTTGACCCTAGAAGTTGAGGGTGAGGAAGAACAAGAGACGGAACCAGAGCAATTACAACTGCTGACCAATTTTTATTACGAAGACCAAGAGTACGAAATCTATACACCTATTGATCCACTCCTATTTTTTGCTAGAAAAACTCAGAGTGGTAAACCCCAGCTGCTTTCCCCAGAGGAGTTCAATCAGGTTCAGCCCCTTTTAGAAGAATATCTGTTTGATACAGTCGAATAGTCTAACTGGGGAAAACTAAAATCAGCCCATTTGAGGCTTCCCCAGTTAGGCTTTAGCATATCTAAGCTCGAGCTATATTTTCCTAGTCCACTCATTTGAGGAAGCCATGATTTGGAGTGAAATCTTACAACCAGATTTGATCTTACACGGTCCGATTTTAAATCTGACACCGGATATCATTCAACAATATGGACTCAAAGGACTCATTTTAGATGTTGATGATACTCTAGTACCTATAACTGCTAACTCTGTCTCCCCAGAATTAGAACGGTGGGTCATGGAAATAAGACAATATGCAGCATTATGGTTGGTTAGTAATAATTTGAGTCAACCCCGCATTAGCTCTATTGCTAAGTCTTTAAATTTACCTTACTACCTAGGCGCGGCCAAACCTTCACGACGTAAAATTAGAGCAGCACTACGAGAAATGAACTTGTCTGCTAATCAGGTTGCTATGGTAGGCGATCGCCTGTTTACTGATGTAGTTGCTGGTAACCGTTTGGGAATGTTTACTATCCTGGTGGAACCTATGGTTCATGAGGGTACTGTTTTGCGTGGTTATTCTATTCGCAATGTAGAAGTTTGGATCTCGGAGATTCTGGGAGCTTCTATTAGACCTAAGCACACAAAAGTTCACAAAAATTGATAAAGCGAAACAAAACTAAATCTAAAGAAATAATTAAGGAATTTTAGATCAGGAAAAAAATCGGGGAGGATAATTATCAATAACATGGGGCAAAAAAATAAAGCCCTAAATAATCATAAGTAAATATAAAATCGTGCAACGTCTTCCTTCACCATAGAGGGAAAGACGTTGTGCAACTTTTTGCTGATCACAGATGACGGAGACAATAGTAGTTAAAATAGGCACTTCTAGCCTCACTCAAGCGGAAACTGGGAAATTAGCCCTTTCCACCATTGCTACCCTCACAGAAACCCTCTGTCGTTTAAGACAGCAAGGGCACAAGGTGATTTTAGTTTCTTCGGGTGCTGTGGGTGTAGGTTGTGCCCGACTCGGACTAACAGAAAGACCTAAAGCCATGGCCTTAAAACAAGCTGTAGCTGCGGTAGGACAGGGTCGTCTCATGCGTATTTATGATGACCTATTTACCACCTTAGAACAACCCATAGCCCAAGTATTATTAACCCGGGCGGATTTAGTAGAACGTAGCCGATATTTAAATGCCTATAATACATTTCAAGAGTTATTAGGACTAGGAGTAATTCCCATAGTCAATGAAAATGACACGGTAGCAGTAGAGGAATTAAAATTTGGCGATAACGACACTCTTTCAGCTTTGGTTGCCAGTTTAGTAGAAGCAGACTGGCTATTTTTGCTAACAGATGTTGATCGGTTATATTCAGCTGATCCAAGGAAAGTACGCAATGCTCAACCGATTAGCCTAATTAGTAACACCAGAGAACTGGAGGATCTGAAGATTCAAGCAGGGGGACAGGGTTCACCATGGGGCACAGGGGGGATGATGACAAAAATATCTGCTGCTCGGATTGCTATGGTGGGGGGGGTGCGCACGGTAATTACCCAAGGACGTTTTCCCCATGACATAGAAAAAATTATCGCGGGAGAGCAAATAGGAACTCACTTTGCACCTCAACCAGAACCAACTTCCGCTAGAAAAAGGTGGATAGCTTATGGTTTAGTTCCAGTAGGAAAGTTATACTTGGATGAGGGAGCAGTTATAGCCATTTCTCGCGGTGGAAAATCCTTATTACCAGCAGGAATTAAAATGGTAGAGGGGGAATTTGACAGTCAAGACGCGGTGCAATTATGTGATCTTCAAGGTAATGAGATTGCCAGGGGATTGGTTAACTATAACAGTCAAGAGTTGGAAAAAATTCGCGGTTGTCATTCCCAGGATATTGAAGATATTTTAGGTTACGGGGGTATAGAAACCGTTGTTCATAGGGATAACCTGGTTTTGATTTGACAAGAATCACCTTGCTCGAATTAGATGTGGTGCGGCAAATATGGAATGAGGAGCAAGTTGTATATTGACGTTATATGCACCTGACCACAATCTTACCAGGTTGTCTGTTAGTTCTTCTATTTGAGAAAGATTGTCCATTCCCGGTTTTAGGGATAGTAAAATTTTCCAGTTCACTGGAATTCCCTGTACGCTGTTGTATGCTCCCGACATCACCCCTGTGAGCACACTACAATAGCAGTTGAAAATTTGAGCTTGTTTATTACTTCGCAAAAGGCTTAATTTGAAATCTTCCACACTACTCAAAAAGCAATAAAGGGAAAGGGCCATATTGTGACTGATATTTTCCTGCAAGTTAAACTCCGCCCCCATTCGTACTATTCCTGCTTGTTGCTTTAACAAGTTATTTAGTTTTAATAAGCTTTCTGGGAGAGGAGAGGTTGTATTTCCTAAAAAATCAATTGTTTCAGGAATCAGAGTAACAGTGTTTAATGTTTCTGTTAGACATTTGATTAGGACATATCCCCAAGCTAAAGCGTTATCTCTTTCTTCTGGATCCGCATTGCCAAGTTTGAGGAATTGCTGTAGATTTTCTTTGAACTTGTCTGGATCTTCATGGTAAAAAATGGCTAGGGGTAGTGCAGCTATGACAATTATTCCCGCTGTACTTGTGGTGTTTTGGTAATTCTCCCACCATTCCTCTATTTCCAATCTACCCCACTTAATCAAACTCTGACTACCTGAAACTGCAATTTCCCCCAAACTGACCGATTCCTGATTAGTTAAAGTTTCGCCTAGCAGCATCCCCAAAAAAATACCCCTAACTCGACTCCTTAGAGAATAACGCATGATATGATTAAATCTCATTCTTTCTGAGATAATGCACCAGTGCTTGTAAACCTAATATATAACTCTGAACGCCAAATCCACTAATTTGTCCAATCACCACTGGAGCTATGTAGGAATGATGACGAAAATCCTCTCGGCGATAAATATTACTTAGATGAACCTCCACCGCAGGTAAATTAACACCGGCGATCGCATCTCTAATAGCCACACTAGTATGGGTGTAGGCACCCGCATTAATTACTATGCCTTGGTGCTGTTTTGTGGCAGCATGGATATTATCTATTAGCACTCCTTCGTGATTAGACTGGAAGGGAGTAACCTTCACACCCAATCTTACAGCTTCTGCTGCGAGGAGGGAGTTTATCTCTTCTAGGCTCTGAGAACCGTAAACACCCGGTTCTCGCTGTCCTAGGAGATTAAGATTGGGTCCATGCAGCACTAAAACACTGGCATAAAAGTTAGAGCCATGTATTCCGGTCATTAACGACCTCGTGGGCGTTCGTGCACTGGAATAGGGATGAGTTCCCCCTCGGGTTCCACTTCCGGACCTAGTAGTGCTTCTACCAACTTCCGGGCTAATTCTTTAAGCTTTTCCAGTACCTTTTCTATATAGTCCATTTAACTGAACACTCCTGAGATACTTCCCCATCCCCATTTGTGATTTATGATAACAGTTGGGAAATGGAAACTTTCCTTAACATACTATGTTTTTACCTTAGTTGTCAAGATCTAGCCTTTCTTTTGGCTCCTACTGGTGGATTTTGTGGTGGTTGACTTGGTTTTCGCAGTAGTTGATTTCTTGGTTGTGCTAGTAGTTTTACTCCTGGACTTACTAGAGGTTTTAGCTTTTAACAATTCTAGAGCTTGGCTGAGAGTAACACTTTCTACTGTTTGACCTTCCGGTAGACCGACGTTGGTTTTACCGTGATTAATATAATAACCGTATTCACCGTTATAAATATTCACAGGTGCATCATCTTCCGGATGTAAACCTAATTCTCGTAGAGCAGTCTTGGATTTACTATTTCTTGAACTTCTGGCTTTTTTGGGTTCTGCTAATAATTCCAATGCGCGTTCTAGAGAAATTGTCAACACATCATCACCCACCTTTAGTGAGCGGTAATCTTTACCATCTTTCCCCTGATCATGAACTACATAAGGTCCAAACTTGCCTAAACTAGCTTGAATTTTTGCTCCCGTTTCTGGATGCTCTCCTAAGTGTCGAGGCAATGACAATAAACCCACAGCCATATCCAAAGTGAGGTTTTCTTGGGTAACACCTTTAGGAAGGGAAGCTTGTTTTGGTTTGGGATTTTCGTCGGTTTTATCTCCTAATTGGATATAGGGTCCATAGGTGCCAATTTTCAGGTAAATGGGTTCACCTGTATCTGGGTGTGTTCCCAACTGATCTGGTCCCACGGTTTTTTGTCGCAGTAGCATATCCACCTGCTCAGGGTCTAAATCCGCTGGTGTAATGTCTTTAGGAATAGACGCTGTTACTATCCCTCCTTCATTTTCTACCTCAATAAATGGACCAAACTTGCCAATGCGAACCTTGGCGTTAAGGTTTTCTAATTCTACGGTTTTGGCTTTGCTAGGGTCAATTTGATCTTCTTGTTCTTGCACTAGGGCCTGTAAACCTTTCTCCCCTAAATAGAATTTCCGCAGATAGGGTAGCCATTCAGCTTCACCAGTGGCAATTTCATCCAGAGTTTGCTCCATTTTCGAGGTAAAACTGGGATCCACAATCTCCGGGAAATGTTGTTCTAATAAACTGGTAACAGCAAAGGCAGTAAAAGTAGGAATTAGCGCATTACTTACCAGTTGAGCATAACCTTTATCAACAATGGTGCCAATAATACTGGCGTAGGTGCTGGGACGACCAATCCCTTCACTTTCTAGAGTTTTCACCAAAGTTGCTTCTGTATATCTAGCTGGAGGTTGGGTTTCATGTCCCACTGCTTCTAATTCTGTACATTGGGGATGATCACCTACTTTTAAAGGAGGTAATATCACTTCTTGATCTTCCAGTGCAGCTTCCGGGTCGTCCGATCCTTCTACATAAGCACGAAGATAGCCAGGAAAATCTATACGTTTACCAGAAGAGCGGAATCCAGCCTCTTCTACTTTTAGGTGAACAGCAATCTGGATTTGGCGAGAGTCAGCCATTTGGGAAGCAATAGTACGCTTCCAAATTAAATCGTAAACCGCAAATTCTCGTCCACTTAAACCAGTTTCCTGGGGAGTGCGAAATGTGCTACCAGCAGGGCGAATTGCCTCATGAGCTTCTTGGGCACCTTTAGACTTGGTGGTATATTGTCTAGGCTGAGGACTGAGATATTCCTGACCATACTTCTGGGTTACACAAGCTCTAGCTGCGGCGATCGCCTGTTCTGACAGATGTACAGAATCTGTCCGCATGTAGGTGATATATCCTTGCTCATAGAGATTTTGGGCGATCCGCATTGTATCCCTAGCGGATAAACGTAGTTTTCGGTTAGACTCCTGCTGCAAAGTGGAGGTAGTAAATGGTGGAGCGGGTTTTCGGATCACGGGACGTTCTTCTATATCCGTCACAGTCCAAGTTTTGCCTTCCAAACGTTCCTGGAGTGCTAAAGCCTGCTCCTCATTTAGTAGGACCACATTACGTCCTGCAGCGATTTGTCCTGTAGCGGGATCAAAATCACTACCCGTGGCTACTTTTGTTCCTTCTAAGGTGATTAACACCGAGGTGAAAGGGCTTTTTGCTTGTAACAGACTAGCTTTTAAATCCCAATAAGTACCTTCACGAAAAGCTCGACGTTGACGTTCTTTATTTACTAGTAGGCGCACTGCTACAGATTGAACTCTACCCGCAGAAAGTCCCCAGGAAATTTTCTTCCATAGCAGAGGAGAGAGAGTATATCCCACCAGACGGTCTAAGATACGTCTAGTTTCCTGAGCGCGGACTAATTGATCATCAATAGTTCTGCAGTTGGCTAAAGCCTTTTTAATTGCTTCCTGGGTAATTTCGTGAAATACCATGCGTTTGGTAGGCACTTTAGGTTTAAGTAACTGATATAAATGCCAGCTTATACTTTCACCTTCCCGGTCTTCGTCAGTTGCTAAAATCAACTCATTGGCAGTTTTTAAAGCTTCCTTTAGTTGACTGACGACTTTCTTTTTATCTTTAAGAACAACATATACTGGTTCAAAATCTGCTTCTATATTTACCCCAAACCGAGCCCATTTTTCCCCCTTAACAGTAGCAGGGATTTCACTAGCAGACTGAGGTAAGTCACGGACATGACCCATAGAAGCTTCTACCTGGTAGTCTTTTGGCAGGTAGTTCCGAATAGTACGGGCTTTGGTTGGAGATTCAACAATAACAAGGGTTGACATGGAAATTTCAAAGAATAGCTTTGAAGCTAAACAGTCAAGTTGAGATAATTTTGGCACTGATTTTATTTTGCCACAAACTATAGGAAACGGGTAAAGATCCCATAAACCCCATAAATATGAGTATAAACGGCAAGAGCAATCTGGGATGCCGTCTACATCTATTATTCATCTTTAACTTATAGATGGTATGCTTGGCCAATAAAGTTGGGAAATTCCCACTCCAGTTTGATTTTGCCTTTTACCCGGTTCATGCTGTCCATAATTCTATAATTTCTAGTCACCAGAGTTAAAAACATAGAGATTAATGCAAATTCGGTCATGAACTATATATAGAATTGGAGTAGTTGGCCTTAATCTCTAATCACCAAAACCTATACATATCATGGATTTTGCTAATATTGCATCCCAGTTAAACGCGGGAACGATTTTACCAGAGGGGATTGTGATCATCACCCTCTTGGGGGTTTTGATCGTGGATTTGATTTTGGGGCGCGCTTCCTATCGCTGGATTGCTTACCTAGCTGTTGCTGGGTTACTGGGAGCCATTCTTTCCCTATGGTTACAATGGGACTCCCCCCATCCTATCGGTTTTACCGGTGGGTTTAATGCTGATGACCTCAGTATTATATTTCGCGGAATCATTGCTCTGTCTGCTGCTGTCACCATCCTCATGTCAATTAGCTATGTGGAGCAAAGTGGTACGGCTTTGTCAGAATTCATCGCTATTCTATTGACTGCCACTATGGGAGGTATGTTCCTCTCTGGTGCTAGTGAATTAGTGATGATTTTCATCTCTTTGGAAACTTTGAGTATCTCTTCCTATTTGCTAACAGGTTATACTAAGCGTGACCCACGCTCTAATGAAGCTGCTCTCAAATATCTGCTTATTGGTGCCTCTACCACGGCTGTATTTTTATATGGCATGTCCCTTCTGTATGGATTATCAGGAGGCGAAACTGAATTAAATGCGATCGCCAGTGGTATTGCTACAGCTCATGGAGGTCAGTCCCTAGGTTTAGTAATTGCTCTAGTGTTCATCATTGCTGGAGTTGGGTTTAAAATATCTGCTGCACCCTTCCACCAATGGACACCAGATGTTTATGAGGGTGCCCCCACCCCGGTCATAGCTTTTTTATCCGTTGGTTCCAAAGCAGCAGGTTTAGCTTTGTCCATCCGTTTATTAACGGTAGTGTTCCCCTTAGTAGAACAAGAGTGGAGATTTGTGTTTACTGCTTTGGCCGTGCTGAGTATGATCTTGGGTAACGTTGTGGCCCTCGCTCAAACCAGCATGAAACGAATGTTGGCTTATTCCTCCATTGCTCAAGCTGGTTTTGTGATGATTGGCTTAATTGCCGGTACGGATGCGGGTTACTCCAGCATGTTATTTTACTTACTGGTTTATCTGTTCATGAATCTGTGCGGATTTACCTGTATTATTCTTTTCTCTTTGAGAACAGGTACAGATCAGATTACGGAGTACTCTGGTTTATATCAAAAAGACCCCTTACTCACCCTGGGTTTAAGTGTTTCCCTATTATCTCTGGGTGGGATTCCTCCCCTGGCTGGGTTTTTCGGGAAGATTTACCTATTTTGGGCAGGTTGGCAAGCGGGTCTATATTGGTTAGTGTTGTTAGGATTAGTCACCAGTGTAATTTCCATTTATTACTACATTCGGGTAGTGAAAATGATGGTGGTGAAAGAACCTCAAGAAATGTCTGATGTGGTCAAGAATTATCCGACCGTGCGGTGGGATCTACCAGGATTTAGACCTTTACAAGTGGGATTGATAGTCACCCTAATTGCTACAACTATCTCTGGTATTTTGTCTAATCCCTTATTTACCTTAGTCAACACTTCTGTTGCTCACACACCAATTTTACAAGCTGGAAAATTGGCTAGCAGTCAAACCAGTTTAGTTGTGGATAAAAAGTCCCAACAACTATAACCTTTATGGGTAATGGATAGTCCCATTACCCAGTTCTCCATTACAATGGTCTAGTCAGCAATTTTTGGACTTGACATGAATTTTCGCTGTCCTTCAATTTTTCTTTTTGGCTTGACCACTAGTTTGGCATTAATACCCTCAAACCTAAACCTGCCAAGTGTCAGTGCTGTAGAAAATTGTTCAACTTCTGCTTTATCTCGCATTAAAAAACATCAAGTTAGTCCAGGTGAAAACTTGGTTACTATAGCGGAGAGATATAAGCTAATGCCAGCTACTATCTTACAGATGAATCCGTTAATCAGTAATGGTCAGGTTACACCAGGAACTCAATTACAAATTCCCCCTTTTGATGGCATGGTGGTGCAGGTATCAAATGGTCAGGGTTGGCAACAAATAGCTAAAAAGTATAGGGTTCGCCCAGATACACTATTTGAACTGAACGGTTGTCAACAAAATCCTACGGTGGTATTTGTTCCCTCTTCATCCAAGGTCAAACCCGCATCTAGGTCTGCTGGGTCTGTCACCACTATGGGATCGCCCATATCTAATTCTACAGGTGTGTCTTTTTCCTATGGTTGGCAAATTCATCCTATTACTAATCAAGTTTTTTTCCACAGTGGGATTGATTTATTAGCGGAAGTGGGCACTCCTGTCCGCGCTACTGCTAGTGGTGTAGTGGTCTTTGCTAAGGAGCAAGGTAGCTATGGTAACTTAGTTATTATTAACCATCAAGGTGGAATGCAAACCCGTTATGCCCAGTTAGAATCTATTAAAGTAAAGTTGGGTGAACAAGTTAAGATTAATCAAGTGTTGGGAACTGTAGGCGCTACGGGAGAACCCAGTTCCAGGGAACCACATTTACACTTTGAAGTTCGTGCTAGTGAGGATTTGGGATGGACTGCCAAGAACCCCGTAGATTACTTGAAGTGACAAAAAGCAAATTCTTCTAATATTAAACAAACCATCAGGTTTTATGTATGGTAGTTCCTAATTGTGATCTACCATTTCTCTTTTAAA
The DNA here is from genome assembly GCF_003367075.2 of Cylindrospermopsis raciborskii Cr2010. Taxonomy (NCBI): domain Bacteria; kingdom Bacillati; phylum Cyanobacteriota; class Cyanophyceae; order Nostocales; family Aphanizomenonaceae; genus Cylindrospermopsis; species Cylindrospermopsis raciborskii. The sequence goes on along the minus strand of NZ_CP065936.1, from coordinate 961,069 downwards.
CCTAGACTTAAATTTTTAATTAATGTTTCCTAGTTTTCAATTGCCATATTAGATTATGTGATAGAGTCAAGTCAGACTAAGAAAAAACCTAAGGCAATTTTTTATGGGAGGTCAGGAAGTGGCTATTGCTACCATTAATCCTACCACTGGGGAAACTCTCAAGGTCTTTTTACCTCTGAAAGATGAGGAAATTGAAGCTAAACTGCATTTAGCAAGTCAGACTTTTCAACATTACCGTCATACAAACTTTGTAGAGCGATCGCACTGGTTATTGGAAACTGCCAATATTCTGGAAAGAGAAAAAACCGATCTGGGGAAATTAATCACCTTAGAAATGGGTAAAACTCTAAAATCTGCGATCGCTGAGGTGGAAAAATGTGCTTTAGTCTGTCGCTACTATGCCGAACATGGACCCAACTTCTTGGCCGACGTGAGTATTAGCACCGATGCCAGTCGCAGTCTGGTAAAATATCAACCATTGGGGGTTATTCTAGCCGTAATGCCCTGGAATTTTCCCTTTTGGCAAGTTTTTCGGTTTGCCGCACCTGCGCTGATGGCGGGGAATGTGGGATTACTTAAACACGCATCTAATGTTCCCCAATGCGCCCTATCTATAGAAGAGATTATTAATCGTGCTGGTTTTCCTCAAGGGGTATTTCAAACCTTATTAATTCCAGCCACACAAGTAGCAGATTTAATGGGAGATAATCGCATTAAGGCTGCCACCTTAACGGGAAGTGAACCAGCGGGTGTGTCCTTAGCAGTTGCATCTGGTAAACATATTAAAAAAACTGTTTTAGAATTAGGGGGAAGCGATCCATTCATAGTGTTAGAAAGTGCGGATTTAGAATTAGCTGTTAGTACCGCAGTTACAGCAAGATTGATCAATAATGGTCAGTCATGTATAGCGGCGAAACGGTTAATTGTGGCTGAAGCTATAGCTGATAGATTTGAGGAAATGCTATTGGCAAAATTTGCAACTTTGAAAATTGGAGATCCTTTAGCAGATGACACAGATATTGGACCATTAGCAACTAGCAAAATTTTGGCAGACCTGGATAATCAAGTGCAAATTGCCATAGCCAGTGGAGGTAAAATTCTTATAGGTGGTTATCCCATAAAAGAGGGTCATGGTAACTTTTATCCACCCACTATTATTGTAGATATTCCCCTAGATCATCCCATTGCTCAAGAAGAATTTTTTGGTCCAGTAGCCTTATTATTTCGAGTTCCAGATCTAGACGCAGCCATTAAACTGGCTAATGACACACCATTCGGATTAGGTGCAAGTGCTTGGACAAATAATCTCCAAGAACAGGAGCGGCTAATTACAGAAATCGAAGCAGGAGCTGTATTTATTAATGGCATGGTTAAATCAGACCCCCGATTGCCATTTGGAGGAATTAAACGTTCTGGATATGGTCGAGAATTAAGTATTCAAGGTATGCACGAATTTGTGAATATTAAGACTGTTTGGGTTAAGTAGTTAATGGTTGGTAGTGATATAATTCAAGGAAAATCAATGAATACAGCAGAACTATTAGTAAAGTGTTTAGAAAATGAAGGTGTAGAGTATGTTTTTGGCTTACCTGGTGAAGAAAATCTTCACGTTTTAGAAGCTATCAAAAACTCCTCTATTCAATTTATTACCACCCGTCATGAACAAGGCGCAGCATTCATGGCAGACGTTTATGGAAGATTAACCGGTAAAGCAGGGGTCTGTCTTTCTACCCTAGGACCTGGAGCTACTAATCTCATGACCGGTGTGGCGGATGCTAACTTGGATGGCGCACCATTAGTGGCAATTACCGGACAGGTGGGAACAGATAGAATGCACATTGAGTCTCACCAATATTTAGATTTAGTGGCTATGTTTGCTCCAGTTACTAAGTGGAATAAACAGATAGTTAGACCCAGTATCACACCGGAAATAGTCAGAAAAGCCTTCAAGCGATCGCAAACAGAAAAACCCGGAGCAGTTCACATCGATTTACCGGAAAATATTGCGGCCATGCCAGCGGAAGGTAAACCCTTACAAAAGGATAATCTAGAGAAAACCTACGCAGCTTTTGCCAGTATTCGTGCAGCAGCAGCGGTGATTTCCCAGGCAATTAACCCTATAATTTTAGTAGGGAATGGGGCAATTCGCGCCCAAGCTAGTGATGCTGTGACCCAATTTGCCACCCAAATGAATATTCCCGTGGTTAATACTTTTATGGGTAAAGGTGTCATCCCCTACACCCATCCTTTAGCCCTATGGTCTGTAGGACTCCAACAAAGAGACTTTATTGCCTGCGGTTTTGATCACGCCGATTTGGTCATAGCCATTGGTTATGATTTAATTGAATTCTCTCCCAAAAAATGGAATATGGAATGCAATATTCCCATTGTTCACATTGCAGCTGATGCAGCGGAAATTGATAGTAGTTATATTCCCCAGGTAGAAGTAATAGGTGATATTTCTGATTCCCTAAATGAGATTTTAAAAATTGCTGACAGACATGGTAAACCGGAACCTTACGCTATTAGTTTAAGGGGCAATATTCGAGCTGATTATGAACAGTATGCTCAGGATGATGGTTTCCCTATTAAACCACAAAAATTAATTTATGATCTACGTCAGGTCATGGGACCAGAGGACATTGTTATTTCTGATGTAGGGGCTCACAAAATGTGGATGGCTAGACATTACCATTGTCATAGTCCCAATACTTGTATTATATCCAATGGTTTTGCGGCCATGGGAATTGCCATCCCCGGCGCTTTAGCGGCTAAGCTGGTATATCCCAACCGCAAAATTGTGGCTGTAACCGGCGATGGCGGTTTTATGATGAATTGTCAAGAGTTGGAAACAGCATTGCGAGTTGGCACACCGTTTGTCACACTAATTTTTAATGATGGTGGCTATGGACTAATCGAATGGAAACAGGAAAATCAATTTGGTAAGGGTAAAGCAGCTTTTGTGCATTTTGGCAATCCCGACTTTGTCAAACTAGCAGAAAGCATGGGATTAAAGGGTTACCGTGTTGATTCAGCCACTGATTTGATTCCCGTCCTGAAAGAGGCCTTAGTGCAAGATGTTCCTAGCGTGATAGATTGTAGGGTGGACTATAGGGAAAATCGTAGGTTCACCCAAAAAGCCAATGATTTACACTGTGACCTTTAAACTGAATCTTAACACTAGGGGAGAAAACAATGGCGTGGCAAAAAATTCTGGCAACAAGTGACCTGCTACCGGGAGGTCGAGAAGTGGTAAAGGTAGGAAAAAGAAATATATTGGTGTTGAACCATGATAACCAGTATTATGCTGTAGAAAATAGCTGTCCCCACCTTAAAGTACCAATGAAATCGGCAAAAATTGAAAATGGTACAATTGTTTGCTCATTTCACCGTAGTGCTTTTGACCTAGCTACTGGGGAGGTCAAAACCTGGTGTCCTTGGCCTCCCGCAGTTGGGAAGTTAATGGGAATGGTCTCTCAACAAAAAAATTTACCCGTGTTTCCCCTGCGTGTGGAAAATGATCATGTTTTGATCGACATACCAGAATAGTGGGTGATGGGGAATCCTTTCAAGCTCGGGTTCCCCCCTGTTTTTAACTCCATCAACAACCTTGTGAATCTACTTTTACAAAAAACTTAAACCTAATATGGCTCGTTATACCTCTTCCTTTCTCATAGCTGTCAAAGCTGAATATTTACACTCGCTAATAATCCAACTACTGCAGGATTGCGGATTCTCGGTTCAATTTTACTCCCATGACTATATTATGGCTAGTGAGATCCCTGGTAAGGTGGCATTTTCTAAGTTAGTAGCTATAGAAGTGTTAGTTGATAAATCCAAAACGGAAAATGAAACATGGATAAATCTTGTGGTGAAGAGTGAAGAACTGCCATTAAAGTTGGATAATCATTGCCGACAAGTCTTTGACCAGGTTCGTCAAGAAGTTGAACATAACCGTAAATGGCAACTAATTGAAAGTGTAGTAAATTGCTGATTTTAGATCCCAGTTGTTTAATTGTAAACTATGGCCCAACTGCAACGTCTCACCATTCAAGCATCCCAACTACAACAAAACCAAGTTCTCTTAACCCCTCAACAAAAACATTACTTGTTACGAGTATTAAGACTACAAGATGGGGATGAATTTATTTCTATGGATGGCATGGGTAAATGGTGGTTGACCAGATTAACAGCAGATACGGCACAGATTTTACAACCCCTGACACCAAAAACAGAGTTACCCCTATCTATAACCCTCATGCTGGCCTTACCCAAAGGCAATGCTTTTGATGACGTGGTTCGCTACTCCACAGAACTGGGCGTATCCTCTATTTTACCTGTTTTGAGCGATCGCACTTTATTAAATCCCAGTCCTCAAAGACTAGAACGGTGGCGACGTATAGCTGCTGAAGCTGCGGAGCAATCAGAACGCGCTTTTGTTCCCACCATATTGGAACCCGTGGTTTTTAATGCTGCTCTAAGTGAATATATTAACTCTCAATGTTATATATGCCAAGCCAGGGGTAGCTATCCCCATTTAATCAATATAATTAATCTTCCGCTTAAAAGTATTAAAGAAATTGTAGTTGCCATAGGTCCAGAGGGTGGATGGACAGAAACAGAAATTGCCACTGCCATCCTAGCTAAATTTCAGCCAGTATCCCTAGGCGATCGCATTTTGCGTGCAGCAACTGCCCCCATAGTTGCTTTATCTTTGATTGCTGCTGCTTGTGAAATCCCATTCCCAACCACCCCCCAGAAGGTGTTCCTTGACTAGCGATTGCCAAAACCAATCAAATCAGGAGAGGATGCTTCCTTCACAAATCCGGAATAGGCTTCCATACCGTGTTCACCCACATCCAGACCTTCCAGTTCCTCTGATTCTTTGACTCGAATACCCATAGTATATTTGAGTGCGAGGAAGAAAATGCCAGATATCAGAACTGTAAACAAACCTATGGTTAGCACACCCACAAATTGAGTCCACAGTTGTCCAATACCACCACCAAAGAATAGCCCTGTAGGACCACCCTGATAGTAAACATTTCCCTCGGCAAATAATCCCACTGCTAAGGTACCCCACACACCACAACATAGGTGTACGGAAACTGCTCCCACCGGGTCATCAATTTTTAGTTTGTCAAAGAAGGGTACCGCCTGTACTACAAGAACACCAGCAATAGCACCCACAATAGCTGATGAGGGAACACTAATATAGGCACAAGAAGCAGTAACTCCCACCAGTCCGGCCAGAATGCCATTAATAATCATAGATAAGTCAGGCTTACCTAGAAATGCCCAAGCTGCAATGGTTGCTGCTATACCACCAAAGGCACCAGCTGTATTGGTAGTTAAGGCAATGTGGGCAATAGCGGTTCCATCTGATACACTCATAGTAGATCCAGGGTTGAAACCAAACCAACCTAGCCAGAGTATCAAACAACCAAGGGTAGCAATACTCATATTGTGACCGGGCATGGCATTAGCAGAACCATCCGGATTGTAGCGACCAATTCTGGGCCCTAACAAGAAGGCTCCCGCTAGAGCGGCCCAACCTCCAACGGAGTGAACCACAGTAGAGCCAGCAAAGTCCCAGAAACCCAGCTTGTATAGCCATCCTCCGCCCCAGATCCAGTGACCTGTAATGGGATAGGCCAAGCCAACCAAGAGTAAACTAAAGATGAGAAAGCTGAGAAATTTGACTCTTTCTGCTACTGCTCCGGATACGATTGTGGCCGCTGTACCTGCAAACACTAGTTGGAAGAAGAACTTGGCCCCTAAGGGAACACCAGTCCAGTTGAGGGAACTGAAAATTCCCTTATATGCATCCCCCATGGCTGGGCTATTATCAGCTCCCTGTAAAAATAAACCACCAAAACCTATGAAGGGGTTACCATCACTGAACATCAGGCCAAATCCAATGGCCCAGAAAGCTACTGTAGAAAGGGCAAATACAATTAGGTTTTTTGCCAGTACATTAACGGCGTTTTTCTGACGACATAACCCCGTTTCTAACATACCAAAACCAGCATTCATAAAAAATACTAGCATCCCGGCAAACATCACCCACATGGTGTCAATGCCAACTTTGAGATCAGCGGACTGTTTAGCAATGTCTTCTAGCTTAGGTGGGTCAGCTGCAACAGCTGCATAGCCCCAGCTAATTACAATTAGCATAGCGACAGTTATACAAGCACGCCCAATAGGAGCCAGGTTTCCTGCTGATAGCCATGGAAAACTCAGTCGAAGGGCAGAGCCCCGCTTACGCCGGAGGCGTTTTGATCTTATTCTTGTCATGCTCATCAGTGTAAGTGAGTAATTTAGCTAATGTTTTTCTAATGTTTTTTGAAGGATAAAGCTTTAACCAGAGGAATCCCTAGCATTTTCTTAATCCACTGTAAATTATCAAACTGTTATCTATAGTTCAGTTCTGTATGTTCAATCACAATTCGCCAATTTTTCTGTTTCTAGGAGGTTTTGAAAATTACCAATTCCGAGATATATATAGGAAATATATAATAGTACGTGATTGGGTAATAAATGACTAACTTACAAGAGCGCGGACATCTTTTAACAGAACAGATAAATCCTCATAGTTTAAACCTAGACCAACTTAATGCTCTGGAACTGGTAGAGTTATTCAACAGCGAAGATCAAAAAGCTTTATCTGCTATAGCTGGTGCTAAGATGGAGTTGGCAGCAGCTATTGAACAAATAGCCCCAAGGCTACATCAAGGGGGACGTTTGTTTTATATTGGTGCGGGTACAAGTGGGAGATTAGGGGTATTAGATGCGGCCGAGTGTCCACCCACTTTCTGTACATCTCCGGATTTGGTACAGGGGATTATTGCTGGTGGTGCGGGTGCTTTGTTACGCAGTTCCGAAGGTTTGGAAGATTTGGCAGAGGATGGGGAAAATGCTATCATTCAACATGAGGTAAATTGCCTCGATGTGGTGGTAGGTATCACTGCTGGAGGAACTACCCCCTATGTTCATGGTGCATTACATGGCGCACGTCAACGGGGTGCTTTAACAATTTTTATTGCCTGTGTTCCTGTACAACAGGTTCCGGTTGAAGCAGATGTGGATATTCGCCTATTAACTGGACCAGAAATTTTGGCTGGTTCAACCCGCTTAAAAGCTGGTACGGCTACCAAGTTGGCTTTGAATATACTTTCTACCGGTGTGATGGTCAAATTGGGCAAGGTCTATGGTAATCGCATGGTAGATGTCGCTGTTACTAATCAAAAACTACATGACCGCGCTTTAAGGATATTAGGAGATTTGACTGACCTAAATAGGGAAGCAGCTGAGACTTTACTAGAAAGAAGTGGTAAGTGGGTAAAACTGGCTTTGCTGATGCACTGGAAAGATTTGGATAGGGAGGAGGCTCAACAGCTACTAGCAGCACATAAAGGTAATTTACGTGCTGCTGTGAACAGTTTTTAAAATTCCAGTTTTCTGATATATCTGATATGATAGTCGGTTAGACTCCTTTTAAGTAGTAAATATAGCATTGAGTGTATGAGCAAGGGAACTCTATTTGACAAAGTTTGGGAAATTCACACCGTGGGCACACTTCCATCAGGACTCACCCAACTGTTTATCGGACTCCATCTTATCCATGAGGTTACCAGTCCCCAAGCCTTTGCTATGCTCAAGGAAAGGGGTCTCAAGGTATTGTTCCCACACCGAACTGTGGCTACGGTAGATCATATTGTCCCTACGGATAACCAAGTACGTCCTTTTGTGGACAATATGGCAGAAGAAATGATCCGGGCCTTGGAAAAAAATTGTCAAGAAAATGACATCACTTTTTATAATATCGGTTCGGGAAATCAGGGTATAGTCCATGTGATTGCACCAGAATTAGGATTGACACAACCAGGTATGACTATTGCCTGTGGAGATAGTCATACATCTAGTCATGGTGCCTTTGGAGGGATCGCTTTTGGAATTGGCACAAGTCAGGTGCGTGATGTTTTGGCTTCTCAAACTTTAGCGTTATCAAAACTCAAGGTGCGGAAAATCGAGGTGAATGGGAATCTTCTCCCAGGAGTTTATGCCAAGGATGTGATATTACATATTATTCGCACCCTGGGAGTAAAAGGTGGTGTGGGCTACGCCTACGAATATGCGGGAACCACCTTTGCCCAAATGAACATGGAAGAAAGAATGACCGTTTGTAATATGGCTATTGAGGGCGGTGCCAGGTGTGGATATGTAAATCCCGATGAAATTACTTATGAGTATTTAAAAAATAGAGACTTTGCTCCCCAAGGAGCAACCTGGGAAGAAGCCCTGGAGTGGTGGCAATCTCTACGGAGTGATGTGGATGCGGAATATGATGATGTGGTAGTATTTAATGCGGAAGATATTCCACCCACAGTCACCTGGGGAATTACACCTGGTCAGGGAATTGGGGTAGATGAAAAAGTACCCGCCGCCCAAGACCTACCAGAAGAAGATAGGTTTGTAGCGGAGGAAGCCTACCGTTATATGGATCTTTACCCTGGTCAACCCATTCAAGGAACAAAAATAGACGTTTGTTTTATTGGTAGTTGCACTAATGGACGCATCAGCGATTTGAGGGAAGCAGCTAAAATTGCCCAAGGTCGTCAAGTTGCACCGGGTATGAAAGCCTTCGTGGTTCCTGGATCGGAAAGGGTGAAAAAACAAGCTGAAGCTGAGGGTCTAGATCAAATCTTTATTCAAGCAGGTTTTGAATGGCGCGAACCAGGATGTTCCATGTGTTTGGCTATGAACCCTGACAAATTACAAGGAAGACAAATTAGCGCCTCCTCCTCTAATCGTAACTTTAAGGGTAGACAGGGTTCCGCTTCTGGTCGCACCCTGCTCATGAGTCCTGCTATGGTAGCAACGGCTGCTATTAAGGGTGAAGTTGCTGATGTGCGCGAACTTTTAACAGAAATGTAATTAAAGTTAATTAATGATCATAAACATGCTAAATCAAATTAACAAAATCAGCGATCGCGCCCTACCTTTAGTGGGAGACGATATTGACACAGATAGGATTATACCTGCCCGCTACCTAAAAGCCATCACCTTTGACGGTTTAGGGGAGGGAGCATTCATAGATGATCGAAAAGCCTTAAATGGTCAACATCCCTTTGATCTTCCCCAATATCAAGGGGCGAAAGTATTAATAGTCAACCGTAATTTTGGCTGTGGTTCATCCAGGGAACACGCCCCCCAAGCATTGGCTAAATGGGGTATTAGGGGGATTATTGGTGAAAGCTTTGCTGAAATCTTTTTTGGTAACTGTGTAGCTATGGGTATACCCTGCGTCACTGCTGAATCTGCCATAGTTAGACAACTACAAGAACTAGTTACTGCTGATCCTCAGGCATTGCTTACCATAGATGTGGAAAATTTGCAAGTACAAATTCACGATTTAACCCTACCCGTATTCATGGGTCAGGGAACAAAAACTGCCTTTGTGTCGGGAACCTGGGATGCTTGTGGACAGTTAGTAGCTAATGCGGTCCAGGTAACAGCGGTGGCAAGTCAGTTACCCTATATTGCCTGGGGATTTGCTAACTGAGTGCTATTAAGATTTCATTCAGATTCTTGACCATAGAACAAAAAGTTCTAAACTGAAAGGAAATAACCCTATTTGCTTTCAAGTGATCATTTAAAGGGAACATATCATGGTTCAACGCGGTTCTAAAGTTCGTGTCCTTCGTCCCGAGTCCTACTGGTTTCAAGAAGTAGGTACTGTTGCTTCCGTAGATAAAAGTGGCATTAAATATCCTGTGATTGTGCGTTTTCCTAATGTCAATTACAGTGGTGTGAATACCAATAATTTCGCTCTGAGTGAGTTATTGGAAGTACAACCACCCAGTAAATAAGACCACTGGCTGTAGGTATAAGCACTACTCATCAAACTTTATTCAGCTCCAGGTGTATTGACCACGCCTCCAGGAATTTATTGATTATTCTCTTGGTAATCCTCTAAATAAGTAATTAAGCAGTGCTAAACTTACTTGTTTGGGGGAAGGTCAAATTTGTTAATCTCAAGGAACTGAATTATTTGAGCTTACAAAAAGCACCCACCCACTTATGCCTGAATTGCCGGAAGTTGAAACAGTCCGCAGGGGTTTAAATCAATTAACTCTCCATCAACCGATTACTAGTGGAGAAGTTTTGCTTGCAAGGACTGTCGCTTATCCCTTTGCTGCTGACCAGTTTATTGGAGATCTTAAAGGTAGCACCATTGAATCCTGGATCCGTTGCGGGAAATATCTACTGGCCGAGCTTTCTTCTTCTGCTTGGTTGGGTGTACATTTGCGCATGACTGGACAATTGTTATGGTTAAATCGAGAGGAACCATTACATAAACACACCAGGGTAAGATTGTTTTTTGGTAAGGAGCAAGAACTACGGTTTGTAGACCAACGTACTTTTGGTAAAATGTGGTATATTCCAAGTGGGGTAGTGAGGGAGAAAATCATAACAGGTTTAGGCAAACTGGCAATTGACCCCTTTGCTGTAGAGTTCACACCTGAATATTTGGCTACTAAACTGGCAAAGGTTCGTCGTCCCATTAAAACCGCCCTATTGGATCAGTCTATAGTAGCAGGTTTAGGAAATATTTATGCTGATGAAGCCTTATTTAAAAGTGGTATTTTACCAACTACTATCTGCACAAACATAGATGAAAACCAGATAAGGAGTTTAAGAATGGCCATAATTGAGGTTCTATCAGCTAGTATAGCTGCTGGTGGCACCACTTTTAGTAACTTTTTGAATGTCAAAGGTGTAAATGGCAATTATGGTGGTGAAGCTTGGGTATACAACCGAGCGGGAGATCCCTGCAAGGTTTGTGGTAGCATGATCCAAAGGACTAAACTGAGTGGGCGTTCTAGTCACTTTTGTCCTCAGTGTCAAAGTTAGATAGATTAGTGTATTATGGTTTGTTATTAAGTTTTTCATAATTACCGCAATTGCATTAATATAACTAATATAACTGGAGTAGTATAAAAAATGTGTGGAATCGTTGGTTATATAGGCACTCAAACAGCAACGGAAATCCTACTATCTGGACTGGAAAAACTAGAGTATAGAGGCTATGATTCAGCTGGAATTGCCACAGTTGGGGAAGGTAGTATTAATTGCGTGCGAGCCAAGGGTAAACTAGTAAATTTACGCTCCAAGCTAGAACAAATAGAAAACCCAGCTCAACTAGGTATAGGTCATACCCGCTGGGCAACCCATGGTAAACCTGAAGAATATAATGCCCACCCCCATCAAGATACTGCTCTACGCATTGCCGTGGTGCAAAATGGTATTATAGAAAACTACCGCGAACTGCGAGAATATTTAAAGACTTTAGGTCATGAATTTCGTTCGGACACGGATACGGAGGTAATTCCCCATCTGTTTGCGGAATGTTTAAAGCATGTTTTATCTCCTAATAACTCTAATCATAACTCCAGTTCAGCATTTTTAGATGCAGTGTTAGCAGCAGTGGGTAAATTAGAGGGAGCTTTTGCGATCGCTGCTATTTGTGCGGATTTTCCCGATGAGTTGATAGTGATTCGTCAACAGGCGCCTTTAGTTATAGGTTTTGGACAAGGGGAGTTTTTCTGTGCTTCCGACACCCCAGCAATAGTTCCCTATACCCGTGCGGTATTGACTCTAGAGAATGGAGAAATTGCTCGGTTAACTCCTTTAGGGGTTGAGGTTTATAATTTTGCCGGAAATAGATTAAAGAAACACCCTCGTACCCTGGATTGGAATCCAATCATGGTGGAGAAACAGGGTTTCAAGCATTTTATGCTCAAAGAAATATATGAGCAACCAGGGGTAGTCAGAACTTGCTTAGAGACCTATTTTCCTAATCACTCCCACACACCGGTAAACTTAGGACTACCAGAAGAATTGTACACGGATCTGGCACAAATTCAAATAGTCGCTTGTGGAACAAGTTGGCACGCAGCATTGGTTGGCAAATACCTATTAGAGCAGTTGGCAGAAATTCCTACTCAAGTGCAATATGCTTCAGAATTTCGGTATGCACCATCACCATTAATGGCTAATACCCTAACCATTGGTGTTACCCAATCGGGAGAAACTGCTGATACCCTAGCAGCTTTGGCGATGGAAAGGGAACGGAGACTGGGTAAATCAGGGGGATATGAAGCTCGACTATTGGGGATTACCAACCGTCCAGAAAGCAGCTTGGGACAAATGGTGGGTAGTTTGATTAATACCCATGGAGGGATTGAAATTGGTGTAGCAGCGACTAAGACGTTTATTGCCCAGTTAATGGCTTTTTATGGTTTGGCCTTGGATTTGGCTTATCGTCGTCAGACTATTGGTTTACAAAGGATACAGGATATTATTACCGGTTTACGTCAATTACCTATAGAAATTGAAACCATTTTAGAAACCCAGGAAAAATATATTGAACAACTGGTGCATGATTTTTCGGAAACCCGGGATTTTATTTTCCTGGGACGAGGTATTAATTTTCCTATTGCTTTGGAAGGAGCTTTAAAGTTAAAAGAGATTAGCTATATCCATGCTGAAGGATATCCCGCAGGAGAAATGAAACATGGACCAATTGCTCTGTTGGATGCTAAAGTTCCCGTAGTGGCGATCGCCATGGGTGGTAGTGTATATGAAAAGGTGATTTCCAATGCGCAAGAAGCAAAAGCAAGGGATTCCCGACTCATAGGGATAACCTCTGTCAATGATGGAGAAGCAGCAGAAATATTTAATGATTTAATACCTGTTGCTAATGTGGAGGAGATTTTATCACCTATCTTGACGGTCATTCCCCTGCAATTGTTAGCCTATCACATTGCAGCGCGTAGGGGTTTAGATGTAGACCAACCTAGGAATTTGGCTAAATCTGTGACGGTAGAGTAACTCCTTATATTCTCATCTTCTCCTATTTCATGCTGAAGGTAATAGACACCACAGCTGTGATGTCTTTGTCAATGGAGGATGTATCATAAATTCCCGAATCACTCACATCCGTAGAGTTACGGGCAGTAATTTGAAATACTCCTGTCTGCGCACTCCTCACGGAACCTACCTGACCACCAGCACTGTCAGCAATGGCTTTGGCCCTAGCCTGGGCATCTTTGGTAGCTTCGGCTACCATTTCTACTCGTAATTTACTTAATTGTGTATAGAGGTATTCTGGTGGTTGTACGGTGAGATTAATTCCCTCGTTAATTAACTCTGTAGACTTTTGAGATAATTGACTGTATTTGTCCACATCCTGAGAGCGGATTTGTAGGTTTTGAGTTAACTTATGGGCTAGGATCCGACCTGTTTCTCTACCATTTTCAGCAATTTCCGGAATTATCATCGTTTCCACAGGACTGCTGGTAATTGCTGCATCGGGAACACCGTTTTCTTTGAGATATGCTTGGACTCTTACAGTTTGATTTTTGAGATCTTTAAATGCTTCCTCTATGGTTGGTTTTTGACTAACTAGGGCTAATCTTAAAACAATATAATCAGAGCGAATTGGGCGCTTGGCTGAACCAGTCACAATTAACACATCGTTAGCTTTTTTAAAATCTAGAATTGCTCTAGAACCAATCCAAGTGCTGATGACCAAAGATAAAGAAATTAGGCCGAGCCCAGCTAGCAGCTGAGGAAAACTTTTGGCAGTGGTAGTTTCTGACTGTGTCACCGGTTTTCACTCTACTTTAACTATTGATGACTATTGAAAAAAAACCATTAAAAAACAATTTATCATTCAGCTATACAACAGGCGATCGCGGATAGATGTTAAATGTTCTTGGGAGTTAACTGGACATCTAGGTGCTGGTAAATCACTATTAGGCCAGGTGAGCATGTAGTAACAGGGACAGGAGTTTGATGGCAGTCCTATGGTCTTAATGGGGACTGGCATTGCACAGCGTCCACAGGGTAAGATTTCCCAGCTAGGTGTTAACAATTGGGCTATGGTTTCTTGGGTTCCCTCTAAATAACAATCGCGGGTTTCTAAGGATAGAATTTCTTGCCAACAGTTTTCAAACTCTTGACTATAGCGATCGCCTTTTAAAACGGTACTTGGTAAGAAGCTGTGATGGTTTTGACCAACTATAACCTTTTTACCTAATTGAAACCAGTGGGCCAGGTATTTTTTGACTTCTTGTTTGTTTGCCATAATCCCTATTTTAATCACTAATTCCGTAATTGAACTTGTCAATGTTGAATTCCTTCTTAAGATTTCACCTGTGGTAGAGCAACACCCAAAATACTCAAATTCAAAACATAACCTCCAGTCACCAGGTAGACCGTGTGAGAAATTCTCCCCAACTGACGTACCAACCCACCCAACCGATCCCGAAATTTACGCCCTGTGGGGTAAGCTGGGACCACACCCCAACCGGTTTCTTCTGCTACAAATAGCAAATCCCCATCTACCAAAGGTAGGTCTGCCAAAAATTCCTCCAGAGTTTTTTCCCAACTGAGATCATCCTGCTCTAAACAATTGGCCACCCAGGTACCCAGAGAATCAATTAAAATACAGGTGTCAGCTGTTTGATTCTTCAAACTCCCTGTCAGTTCCCTGGAAACACACATAGTTACCCAAGTTTTTGGACGACGTTGCTGATGTTTTTCAATGCGTTGTTGCCATTCCAGATCATGGGGATTCTCATTAGCAGTGGCTATATAAACTACCTTTTTCCCTGACTCGATGGCTAAATTTTCTGCCCATTCGCTTTTTCCTGAACGTGCTGGACCAGTAACTAGGATAATTTTTCCCATATTTGCCATTATATATTTGATTGCATGTTGTTACAAAGAAAACCCAACCGATGTCTATTAGACATCTCCGAAAAAGAATCAAAGTGTGATAAAATAATATGAAATGGTATTTTTGGCAACTTATTATGAGCAACATATCTGAATATATCCAGAATAATCCTCACGAATCACACCGTTTATTGGGTCTGAAGTATGAGCAGTTACAGCAACTTTTGGAAAAAGCCATAAAACTGCATCATCAGAAACAACAATTGGTTGAATCAAAAAAAACCCGAATTATTCAAGGCGGTGGAGGGCGCAAACCCAAATTATCACCGTCGGAGCAAATAATCTTAACATTAACATATTTACGGCAGTTAACAACATTTCAGCTACTAGGTATTCAATTTGGAGTAAGTGAAACAACTGCAAATGATATCTTTAACTATTGGTTGCCAATAATAGGAGAATTATTGCCACCAAGTTTGCTAGAACAGGTAAAAAAAAACTCCAGTGATTACGAAGTCGTTAAAGAAATATTAACAGAATTTGAGTTAATAGTGGATAGCTATGAACAGCCTATAGACAGACCTGGAGAGTACCAAGAACAAAAAAAATATTATTCAGGTAAAAAAGCCTGTCATACTAGAAAAAGTCAACTAATCGTTTTACCAAATGGTAAAGATATTGTTGATGTAGTAGCGGGTAAACCTGGTCCAAAAAGTGATGTAAATTTATTCCGTGAAACCAGAAATATATTTGATAAAAAACAAAAATTTAGTGGTGATAAAGCTTATCAAGGAGAGGAGTTAATGAAAACTCCGACAAAAAAACCTAAAAACCAAGAATTAACGTCTGAACAAAAAGAAAAAAATAAAGAGTTAGCTTCCGAACGAATTTTTGTTGAACATTTAATTCGTGTAGTGAAAATATTCAGAGTGGCACAAGAAAGATTTCGATTAAATTCAAGTAAGTATGAACAGGTAATCATGACTATTTGTGGACTTGTTCGTTTCCGAATGGGAACCTACTTATTTTAGTTATCAAGATTTGGACTTGGCTAAAAATAAATTATCTCACATAGGTGTTATCTTTTGGTTAATTCCCAACAAGAGGCATCTCTAACGCTTATTTTAGCATACCAGTCAGCTACTTTTGTATTGGGGTGTCTCACCTTAAAAAGTAGTATTGGTAACGCTTTGGCTATTTCCGGAGATGTCTATTGTAAATTGATAAACAATAGGAAAAAATTATATTTGGTGGCAAGCAAGATAAGTTTTCTTATGGTTGAAGGGTTGGAAATGTGGTATTATGGTACACGTGTCGAGTTATTTACAAGAAGGATGACTATAGCTATGTTGCTTAGACATCGTCCCTCCTTTCCTCCCGAAGCTAAATCGGCGGTCTCCAGGAGAGAAGAAAGATGAAACCAGGCTTGAAACGGATTGAGGCAACTTTACATGATTTAGGGATCCGTAATCCTGAGTCACTATCAGCAAAATCCCCAGCTAAAAAACGACCTTTCTCCTTTAGGGTTAGCTTGGGTAGCGATACTACCCAGTTAAACAACACCGGTCAAGAAACTGTTGATATAAACAGCAATAAAAAAATCAACTCCCAACTTCAAGAGCACATATCATCTTCAGTCCCAACCTTCCCTACCCAAGATATTGACAGCAAAACTCCGGACTTACCTAAATTCAAAACCCCTAGTTTTAGTAATCATAGACACAGTGCCAATCCTGGGTTTACAATCGGTCTTTTGCAAGAGATACAACAAACCGTGGTAGCTTGGCAGGGTGAGTTAGAAATAATTCTCCAGCAAATTCAAGATATTTACTTAGAAGGTCAGGTGATTAATGGTTGGCTAGAATCCAATACCCAACCAATGGAAGGAACTGCAACCCTGCGTCATGGGGAAATTGAAGCTATTTTGGACTATGTACAGAAGATTTCTCAGTCAGAAGTGACAGTCAACCAATCATCTCGCACAGACTATCGTCTTTGTGGTGTGGATGCTAATGGTCAACTTTGGTCACGTCCTTGTTCTGTAGAAGAAGTTCCTAGTATTAGCATAGCTATAGCACGCTACCAAAAGTTACGCCATCTCCTGGGACGTAAACTCTATTTAGAGAGTCGTTTGACTAAGTTATCTGAAACATTGGTTGATTTGCAGGGTGGTTTAAAATAGATATAGAATCTCCACCGCCCTTTTAGGGCGGTCATTCTTGTTTATCAAACTAAAATCCTAAGAACAGAGATATTTTTTCCCACCAGGAAGTATGGAAATCACATCCTGCAATTTTACCCCAAAAACCTTGGCAAAACACTCAGCTACCCGGGGACGTACTGCTAAACAGTCAATATCGGGAATCCACTCAGCTAAACTGGCAACCTTTTTATCTTTAATCCCACAAGGTACAATCTTTTCAAAACCTGTCATGTCAGGACAAACATTTAAAGCAAACCCGTGCATAGTTACCCAACGACTGACTTTAATCCCTATAGCAGCAACTTTTTTTCCTTCTACCCAAACACCCGTTAAACCGGAGATCCTTTCCCCTACTAAACCATAACTGGCTAAAACATCAATTAATACCTGCTCCAGTTGGCGCAAGTACCAATGTAGGTCTTGACTATAACGACGCAAGTTTAAAATCGGATACCCTACCAGTTGTCCTGGACAGTGGTAGGTCACTTCCCCACCTCTTTCTACTCGATGCACGTTATACTCACTTTTGTCAAGATCAAATTTGAGAAAGTTAGGATCTGCACCCTGTCCCAAGGTGTAGACTGGAGGGTGTTCTACCAGAATAATTACATCCTCTAAATCACTATTCTCAATCCGCTCCTGGAGTAACTGTCTTTGCCATACAAGAACATCAAGGTATGGTGTTAACCCCCTATTATACAATAAACAACGATGTGGGTAGATTGGCGAATTATCACTCATGACTAAATAAAGAACTAAATAAATAGACTATATAGACCTTTACAGGGCGATCGCTCTATTTACCAGCAGTCAGGACAAAAAAATGTCAAGTAATGCAAAGTATTTTAAAGTAAAGTCAACGAAGTAACTTTCTTACAGAAAAGGTGTTAACCTAAACATATAGAATATATAACCTCAAAGATGTTGGGAGGAATAATCGGCAATCAGCGTCTCTTAATATGTGGGAGCGTAATTTTAGATCTCCACGATTTAAGAAAATAAACAAGTTTAGCGGGAGAGTTTACATGAACCTTGTCATCCACGGCAAAAATATTGAAATCACCGATGCAATACGTGAGTATGTACATCAAAAAATTGAAAAAGCAGTTAGTCACTTTCAAAACATCACAAATCAGGTAGATATACACCTAAGTGTTGCTCGCAATCCTAGAATTAGTACCAAGCAAGCAGCAGAAGTAACAATTTACGCTAATGGTAGTGTGATTAGAGCGGAAGAGAGCAGTGAGAGTCTATATGCGAGTATAGATTTGGTAGCGGATAAAATAGCACGTCAGTTGCGTAAGTATAAAGAGAGAAGGCAAGAGCATAAAACCCAGCCCATACCCACAAATGAAGCATTAGTTCCTGAACCAGTGACCGATTTAATAGCTGGTCGAACTCCTGAACTACCTGGTGAGGTAGTAAGAACCAAGTATTTTTCTATGCCACCTATGACTCTGGCCCAGGCGCAGGAACAGTTACAGTTGGTGGGACATGATTTTTACATGTTCCGCAATGCGGAGAGTGGAGAAATCAATGTGATCTATGAACGTAATCATGGTGGATATGGGGTAATTCAACCCCGTAACGGAAATGGACACACCAACGGTAAAACCGCTAGCACTTCTGAAAAGTCTAAAGTAGTGCACTAGGGAGAATTGTGGAGACTGGTGATAGGGTAAATAATTCACCCATCACCAATCAATATTATTGTTATATGGAAGAAAGCTGTTGGAGTTTTTTCAGGCTTTCTTGAACGTGACCGTTAAAGTTTAGCATAGAGTCAAACACATATTGCACAATGCCATTTTGATCGATGATATAGGTTACCCGACCAGGTATGAAACCAAAAGCAGTGGTTGCTCCGTATTGTTTTCTAACTTGATCGCCTGGATCGCTCAATAGGGTAAAAGGCAAATTGTATTTGGTTGCGAATCTTTGGTGAGACTCCCTAGAGTCACCACTGATACCGATGACCTCCGCGCCAGCAGTTTTAAATACTTCATATTGGTCTCGGAAGGCGCAAGATTCCGCAGTGCAACCGGGGGTGTCGTCCTTAGGGTAAAAATAGAGGACGACCACCTTTTTGCCGCGAAAATCTCTCAAGCTGATGGTAGAGCCATTTTGAGAAGTTAGACTAAATTCTGGTGCAGAATCCCCGATTTTGATGGACATATTTAAAAGTTAACTAGACTGATTAAAATTCTACAATATAATCTTCATAATCTTCCCGGTTTCTAACCGCTCATTAATGTCTACCCAAACCTACCCAGACCTTAACAATCTTGGTAGGTCGAACAGCAGCCAACCCCAAAATAATATAATCTCTATGCGTCTAATCTCTTTAGATGTTTTTCGTGGCTTGACAATTGCAATGATGATTATTGCTAATATGGCAGGTGTTGTACCAGACGTCTATCCTTTTCTTTCCCATGCACCATGGAACGGTTGTACGCCAACGGACTTGGTTTTTCCCTTTTTTTTATTTATTGTTGGGGTGGCTATGAGCTTCTCCCTATCTAAATATAGTTTGGAGAGTAAGTTAGATAATTTGGTTTATTTCAATTTGTGCCGTCGTGCAGTAATACTATTTACTTTAGGACTGCTACTAAACGGTTTTTGGAATCAAGGCGTTGGCAGTTTTGATTTACAAAGTTTACGAGTGATGGGGGTATTGCAAAGAATTGGTTTAGCCTACTTGTTTGCTTCTTTAATAGTTTTAAAATTACCAGAAAAAACTCAATGGGCATTGGCAGGAATACTGCTGATATTTTATTGGTTGACCATGATGTATATTCCTGTTCCTGATTATGGTGCGGGTATGCTCACCCAAGAGGGAAATTTCGGGGCGTTTATTGATAGATTAATTATTGCTAAACCCCATTTATATGCAGGAGATGGGTTTAACTTCAGGGGTGATCCAGAAGGGTTGTTTAGTACCATTCCCGCAATAGTCAATGTTCTCTTTGGGTATTTTGCCGGACAATGGATAAGAAAAAGCACCATTAACTCCCATACTAGTATGGATTTAGTCCTGTGGGGACTATGTAGTTTAGTCGTGGGTATGATTTGGGATGGTCTATTTCCCATTAATAAAAAACTCTGGACAAGTTCCTACGTTTTGTTTAGTACTGGTTGGGGGTTAGTTTTTTTGGCAGCGTGTTACGATCTAATAGAGGTGAGAAAAATTAAACGTTGGAGTAAAGGATTTGAAATTATTGGACTAAATGCGATCGCCCTGTTTGTTGCATCAGTTTTTCTCATTAAAGTCACCGTAAAATTGAAAATTGGTGAAGGAGATAATGCCATAAGCGTATACAATTGGATTTACCGCAATCTGTTTGCTTCCTGGGTAGGTAATACCAACGGCTCATTTTTATTTGCACTTGCTACCCTATCATTGTGGTACGGTCTAGCATTTTTCATGTATCGACAACGTTGGTTTATCAAAGTATAGGGAATACGGAATAAAGTGGAGGTATAACCATGGAAGTGAAAGAACTACTAAATAGATACGCTAGGGGAGAAAGAAACTTCAATGGTATTTGCTTGCGAGCAGTCAATCTCAGGGGGGTTAATTTAGGTGGTATTGACTTTGCTAGAGCAGATCTAAGTTGGTCCGATATGACGGGAATTTCCCTGAGTGGAGCGAATTTAAGCCAAGCCAATCTGCGAGGTGCAAAACTAGAAAATGCCCATTTATCGGAAGTAATTTTGTGCGGAGCTGATTTGACACAGGCTATACTAATCAATGCTCATTTAAATGAGTCCGATCTTAGTGGAGCATTACTAGTAGATGCCAATTTGTGTGATGCTGATTTACATCAAGCATCAATCACAGCTGCCAACTTACAAAGCGCCAAATTGAATGGCGCAAAAATGGGCGGTGTGCGGATGTGGAAAGCTGACCTACAAGGAGCGGATCTAACCGGTGCGGATTTAAGTGAAGCCAACATGTGTGAAGTGAACTTGTCCATGGCAAATTTAAGTGCTACGGACATGAGTGAAACTTTTTTAACCGGTGCGATTATGCCAGATGGTAGTCTTCACAGTTAGTCCTGCGCTCGGGATAATATAAGTGATTAAACAGGTGACCATAGGAAAGGTAAGTACGGAGGTGACCTTAGAAATTATCCATAGAGTTGAATTAACTTCTGATATTGTCATTGCTAAAGATTAGATTGATCTACCCCTAGTTACTGACCATGATGCAGTATCCCGATTTAGAAAAAGAATTAAAAAAATACTTTGGTTATGACCAATTTCGTCCCGGACAAAGACAAATTATAGAAGATGCACTAGAAAACCGTGATTTAATGGTAGTTATGCCCACGGGAGGTGGAAAATCCCTATGTTTCCAATTACCAGCTCTTTTGAAACCAGGTTTAACAGTTGTAGTATCTCCCCTGATAGCATTAATGCAAGATCAGGTGGAAGCACTAAGAAATAATAATATTTCTGCCACTCTTATTAATAGCAGTCTCACTACTTATCAAGTTCGCTCTCGGGAAGAAGCGATCATGAATGGTAAGGTGAAATTATTATATGTAGCTCCAGAAAGATTAGTGAGCGAGAGATTTTTGCCCATTTTAGATGTGGTTAAAGAAAAATTTGGCCTGGCTAACTTTGTTATTGATGAAGCCCATTGTGTTTCTGAGTGGGGTCATGATTTTCGTCCAGAATATAGACAATTAATCTTGTTGAGGAAGCGATTTTCTCATGTTCCCACCATAGCTCTAACCGCAACTGCTACCGATAGAGTGAGAGCTGATATCATCCAACAGTTGGGATTGAAACAACCAGCGGTTCACATTGCTAGTTTTAACCGACAGAACCTGTACTATGAAGTGCGGCCTAAAAATAGAAATTCCTATGGGGAAATATTAGAAATTATTAAAGAAAATGAGGGTTCGGGAATTATTTACTGTCTAACCCGTAAGAACGTAGATGAACTAACCTTAAAACTACAGAATAGTCAAATTGCTGCTTTACCCTATCATGCAGGTTTAGTTGATCACGAAAGAGCCAAAAACCAAACTCGATTTATCCGTGATGATGTGCGAATTATGGTGGCAACTATTGCCTTTGGCATGGGTATTAATAAACCTGATGTACGGTTTGTCATTCACTGTGACTTGCCCAGAAATTTAGAAAGTTATTATCAGGAGTCAGGTCGCGCTGGAAGAGACGGGGAACCCTCTCGATGCACCTTATTTTTTAGTTTTGGTGATGTGAAAACCATTGAATGGAGTATAGGTAAGAAAACCGATCCCCAAGAACAGCTGATTGCTAAACAGCAGTTAAGACAAGTGATAGATTATGCTGAAGGAACGGACTGTAGACGCACAATTCAATTGGGGTATTTTGGGGAAAGATTTCCTGGTAGTTGTGCTAATTGTGATAATTGCCGTTATCCCAAACCCTTGCAAGATTGGACTGTGGAAGCAATGAAGTTTTTATCTTGTGTAGCACGATGTCAGGAAAAATATGGTATGAATTATATTATTGATGTGTTAAGAGGGACGAAAAATCAAAAAATTTCTTTGCATAAACATGATCAACTTTCTACCTATGGTATCGGGAAAGATAAAACAGCAGATGAATGGAAAATGTTATGCAGATCTTTGTTGCACCAAGGGTTATTGGAACAAACTAATGATGGCTATTCGGTGTTAAAATTAAATGCTTTAAGTTGGGAGGTGATGCGAAAACAACGACAAGTTTCAATTGCTGCTCCCGTATATCAAAAGGCTGATTTGGTCGCTGTTAATACTAAGGCTTTAGATATAGAAGCTCTGATGAATGAACTCAGACAGCTACGAAAACAAATTGCTGACGAACTGGGTTTAGCTCCCTATATTATTTTTCAAGATTCGACCTTACGACTAATGGCCCAAATCAAACCCAGAACTCTAGAAGAGTTAGGACAAATTTCTGGGGTGGTTAGTTATAAGGTCAACCAATATGGAGAAAGGTTTTTGGCAGTTATTCAATCCTATATTCAAGAACAAAGTTGGCAACCACCAAAAAAGAGTGATGATGATCTAATAACTAATACAGAATCAACTACCTTGGAATTGCACCAGCAAGGATTCACTATTGAACAAATTGCCCAAAAACGGAATATGAAAACTGCCACCATTATTCGTCATCTGTCAGACCTGATAGAAAAAAAACAACCTGTTGATTTGAATTTGTTAATACCTTTGGATAGACAAAAGAAAATTTGGCAGGTCATAGATGTTTTGGGTGACATTAATTTAACCCCCATTCGAGATTATTTGGGTGATAGTTATACCTATAATGAGATTCGCTTAGTCAGAGCTAGATGGCGAAGGGAAAATCGTAAAAATCTATCCCCTAAATAGGGTTTTAAGCCACAGTTTTTAAAAACTACTGTTGGAGTAGGAAAAGCCATCTCTTGTACTGCTTCCCTTGCAGTATGGGATTTGGGGGTTTTGGTTTGCTCTCTATTCTGTTCTTATGAATGGGAAACACAATTGAGATCAGTTTAGGCAAAACCATGCAAGCAACTGCGTTGAATAACGTAAAAGTGACGACATCCATTAGACTCATAGATGATTCCCCCTTAATTTGGTCTTTATTGCCTCGATTTGCCTAAAATTTAGACATTATTTAATCATCAACCATAATTCTAAGATTAGACCAACCATTTAGTTTTAAATTTCTTTTATGACCTATAAGTAAATTAAATGATTTGAGCTATGTAGGTTGGAATGTCCCTAATTGAAGGATTTACGAGTTTTTGTGTCACTACTTCCATGAATTTTTCAGTTTCTCATGTTCCCGGTAAGAAGAACATCGCTCACAAAACTGGGGACTAAACTTGCACCATTGACTACCTGTTAATTTATAAACTGTACAATAAGGAAAACTCGTGATTCCACTGTGGTTTCTATCCCTCTCAAGATGATTATTTTTTCCAGATGAGAACAAAGATAAAAATTTGGGTAAAATCAAGCAAATAACAGCACTAACAATACTGGCTAATAGCCCCCCAATTATAACTATTATTAATCACCTCCTTCATTAGTTTAGATTTCCACCCAAAAACCACTACCCCACTATTATATAATATGCCATCATAAACTATTTCTGTATACCATTTGTCAATTATGCAACTTCAGCCTCCTTTTTTATCTACCTTTACAGATCGAGAAAAAAAGGCAATACAAGATTTGACTAGTTATTCTGGTATCCATTCCTTACCAGAAATATGGCCATTAGCAGCTCAACATTTTCGCGATATCACTGCTCTATATAACCCCCATAGCAAACCAGAGGTCAAAATCACCTACTCCCAATTGTGGGATCAAATCCAGCGTTTTGCCATAGGTTTACAGGTCTTGGGGGTAAACAAAAATGATGATGATCCCCACCCCCCACGCATTGCTCTCATAGCAGATAATAGTCCCCGTTGGTTTATTGCAGACCAAGGTATTATGACTGCTGGAGCAGTGAATGCAGTTCGTAGCTCCCAAGCTGAAAAGAATGAATTACTATACATTATCTCCCACAGTGGTAGTACGGTTGTGGTAGTTGAAGATGTTAAAACGTTAAATAAGCTAGAACCTGATTTGGCTGAGCTACCAATTAAGCTGGTCATTTTACTTTCTGATGAAACGGATATGCCTGAGTGGAATACCTTGCCTATTATAGAAACCTATTCGGTGATGAATTTTACTCAGCTGTTAAATCTGGCTAATGATCATACTTTGACTCCTGTCACAATTGCTGGTCATGTTTTAGCAACCTTGATTTACACTTCCGGAACTACGGGTAAACCCAAGGGTGTTATGCTTTCCCATAACAACTTATTACATCAGGTTCAAACCCTGGGAACTATAGTTCAACCCCAACCTGGTGATGTGGCTTTAAGCATTTTACCAACCTGGCACAGTTATGAGCGCAGTGGCGAATATTTTTTACTTTCTCAAGGTTGTACACAAATATATACAAATTTGAGAATGATTAAAGAAGACCTAAAAAGGTTTAGACCTAACTTTATGATTGCCGTGCCCAGACTGTGGGAGTCAATTTATGAAGGGGTGCAAAAGCAGTTCCGTAGCCAACCAGTGAAAAAACAAAAACTAATTCAATTCTTGCTGAAAATGGGTCAAGAATATATTTTCGCTCGACGTGTTGCCCAGGGATTAAGTTTAGAGCATATTGGTGCTTCAGAATGGATAAGATGGGCAGCAAAAATTAAGCAATTAGTCTTATCACCATTACAAATATTGGGAGAAAAGTTAGTTTATGCTAAAGTGCGAGAAGCTACAGGAGGAAAAATCAAGCAGGTGATTAGTGGAGGTGGGGCACTGCCTAGACATATAGACAACTTCTTTGAAATTATCGGGGTGGAGATTTTACAGGGTTATGGATTGACGGAAACTTCACCGGTCACTAATGCTCGTCGTATCTGGAGAAATTTACGCGGATCCTCGGGACAACCAATAGCAGGAACTCAGGTGAAGATAGTTCACCAAGAAACAAAAGACCCTCTATCTCCAGGGAAAATTGGCTTAGTTCTACTTAAAGGTCCCCAGGTGATGGAGGGCTATTATCAGAATTTGGAAGCTACAAGACAGGTTATTGACAATGATGGTTGGTTTAATAGCGGTGATTTAGGTTGGGTAACACCTGAAAATGACTTGGTGCTAACTGGTAGAGCTAAGGATACTATTGTATTAAGCAATGGTGAAAATATTGAACCCCAACCTATAGAAGATGCTTGCTTGCGATCGCCCTATATTGACCAAATTATGCTGGTAGGACAAGATCAGCGCAGTCTTGGTGCTTTAATAGTTCCTAACCTGGATGCTTTGGAAAAATGGGCGGAAGTTGAGAATATCAATTTACCTACTCAGGATGATTCCACGGAAAATGAAGATCAAAAAATCGGTCAAAAAATTGACTTAGAGAACAAAATAATTCAGGATTTATATCGGAAGGAATTAAATAGGGAGGTGCAAAATCGTCCAGGTTATAGGGTTGATGACCGCATTGGGCCCTTTAAGCTAATCCCGGAACCCTTTTCCATGGAAAATGGCATGATGACCCAAACCATGAAAATTCGTCGTCATGTTGTGGCACAAAAGTATGGTGATACTATTGACAGCATGTTTGTCAAGTAGGTCTAATTAAAAACAATTACAAACTAGTTAGGGTAAACCTATAATCTTTATGGAACTATCGAATCTGGAATTAATGCTCAAACGTGTTGTTAACGTGAAGGTGATTGTAACTCCACTATGGAAAGAGGAAGTACAACAACAATTGCAAGAACAGATCAACCAAACAGATCAGCAGTTGCAACAACTTGACATGGAAGGACAAAGAACAATTAGTGTTATTCAAAAACAGAGTCTGCAACCCCCCGGTCCCCAAACTCTACAACAAATCGACAATGTTCAACTACAAATTAACCAGAAGAAAAGCGAGTTGTTGGAACAGAAGAACCAATTATTGCAAAACCTTCAGCAAGTACAGTATTTGGATTTGGAGCAGGAGGTCAATCAGTTTCAAATGGAAAGTTTTTTCCAGGTGAAAACTGGTGATAATCTGATTAGTAAAATGCAGGTTGAAATCGTTCTTCGTGATGGTGTGATTGAAGAGATTCGTGGTGAAGTCTAATCACAGTCCTGACTAAGATCATCCTGGGTTAGATCCTGAGAAAAACAATCTCTTTGGGATCCAGCCCAGATCACCTCCCATACTTGTGGTGAATTTACTAACAGCGATCGCCCAAAGCGACTCATTTCAACACGATATTTAGTGGTGTTGACCACGCTATTTTTAGCTGGTGAGGGTTTGATAATTGTAACCAAGGCCTGATTAGGTTGGGGATACACTACCTGCACTTGTATTTTTTTATGAGACTCTTTACCTTCATCAATCATATTTAAAGCTATAGTAGCAGGGTCACTTCCTATCAAAAGAGAATTTACTGTTTCTAAAGGAATTATGTGGTAATCAGAACGTTCCAAGTTTATTCGTGCTTCATCGGGATTTATTTGCTTAGGGATTATTTGTGGCTGTCCATGGGCGGATAGGGTCAACCTTATAGAAGGTTGATGCTGAATCCAATAAAGTCCAGCAGTACTAATGAAAGTACCTAGGGCAAAAATTAAAAAAAACTTGAGTCTTGCTAACATGGTTGTGTGTGTGAGAAAGCGGAAGACAGTAACTTGTATCAGAGTGGGTGGCCCAACACGACTATAAGTCAATTAGGATCTCCCATTATTGAACCACCCATTGCACCATACAATTTACTATATGGATATTTCACACCAAGTTTAAGTTCCCGTTAAGTCCCAGTTAAGTTCCACCCTGACCTAAATGTTTGGCGAAAAATTCCCTTGGTGAGCTACAATTTGATTTGGGAACATACGTTAAATTCCACTCAAAAAATTACCAAATTGATTCTAAAGCCACCATTATGAGCATTCATGAAGTATTTATGCCAGCCCTAAGTTCCACCATGACGGAAGGAAAAATAGTCTCTTGGGTCAAATCACCAGGAGATAAAGTGGAAAAAGGTGAAACAGTGGTGGTTGTTGAGTCAGATAAGGCTGATATGGATGTAGAGTCTTTTTATGAAGGATTTCTAGCCCATATTCTCGTTCAAGCTGGTGAAACTGCTCCCGTTGGCGCAGCGATCGCTTATGTGGCCGAAACCCAAGAAGAAATTACCAGTGCTAAGATTCTTGGAGGTGGAGCTAGTGCGGTGACACCCACTTCCCCAGTAGCACCGGTAAGTGCCTCTGTGGTTCCAGTACCTATAACAGTTTCCCAAAACGGGTCAAATCATCAACAGGGTAGGTTAGTGGTTTCTCCTCGCGCTCGTAAGCTGGCTAAGGAACTCAAGGTTGATTTAAATAATCTCCAAGGTAGTGGTCCTTATGGTCGAATCATTGCGGGAGACATAGAAGCTGCTGTGGGCAAACAACCCACTAGCCCTGTTATCAGTACCATTCCTACTATTCCATCTACCCCACCAGCTATACCAACAAAATCAGTACCATCCGTGGTTAATTCTGGTCAAGTAGTACCATTAACTACTTTACAGAATGCCGTGGTACGTAACATGATGTCCAGCCTATCTGTACCTACATTTCATGTTGGCTATACCATTACCACTGATGGTCTAGATAAGCTGTACAAGCAAATCAAATCCAAGGGCGTAACCATGACAGCCCTTTTAGCTAAAGCTGTAGCAGTTACCTTACAAAAACATCCTTTACTTAATGCCAGTTATTCAGAACAAGGAATTGTCCATCACCCCCAGATTAATGTTTCTGTAGCTGTGGCCATGGATGATGGTGGTTTAATTACCCCGGTTTTACAGAATGCGGATCAAATAGATATTTACTCCCTGTCGCGGAACTGGAAATCTTTAGTAGATAGAGCTAGAGCTAAACAACTGCAACCCGAGGAGTACAGCACGGGTACATTTACTATCTCTAATTTGGGTATGTTCGGTGTGGATACCTTTGATGCGATTTTGCCACCGGGACAAGGTGCCATTTTAGCAGTTGGAGCTGGGCGTTCCCAAGTTGTAGCTACTGGAGATGGTTCATTTGCTCTCAGACAACAAATGAAGGTGAATATTACCTGTGACCACCGAATTATTTACGGTGCCCATGCAGCTGCTTTCCTCCAGGATTTGGCAAAGTTGATTGAAACCGATCCCCAATCTCTCACAGTTTAGTTCTTAATAGTTTAGAGACGTTGGGTATTCAACTGCAACGTCTCTATAATTATAATTAGAGTGGGAACTAGTTCCTACCTAGCCATTTTTGACCGTTGAGACGGTAAACTAGACGGGATACCAGCAAGTCAAGGGTGATCTTACGCTCGTCTATTAAGAAGGACTCCAGCGTGCTGGGTTTTTTCCCTTCATGACAGGAAAACCCCTTTTTACCTTGAATGTCTTGGTCGGGAAAGTAAACATTAAACTGTTTAGACCCGTTTTGCCAAGAACCAATGATTTGCCAACACTCCTGGGAAGAATCAAAACCAACAATGGCATATTTCTGCTTGGCAAAGGTCAATTTTACGTCAGAAATACCTTCCTGGGCGATCGCTTTTTGTAAAGCAGGTAAGTAGTGTTCTTGCATAAACTCCTCAAATGGCTTATCTTCCACTGCTGGGGGTTTTTCTTTTTTAGCTACGGGTTTTTGGTTTGTTTCTTCCACCATCACATTGTCCTCTATTGTGTCCATACTTATATTTATTATTCCATATCAATCCGTTTGCTTACCAAAAAAACCACCCTAGGAAATGGGTGGCATTTTGAATGTTTAGGCAGGTGTTAGAAAAATCACTTGATTAAGGCTAGACACATACTGGCCAAAACCGCACCAATCATATAAAACACGCCCACCACCTGCAATTCAGACCAACCAGATAATTCCAGATGATGGTGTAAAGGAGCCATCTTGAATAATCGCTTGCCCTTGCCATCCGGTCCCTTAGTTGCTTTGTAGTAACTCACCTGTGCCATTACAGATAGAGTTTCTACAAAAAATATTCCACTTAAAATAAACAGTCCTACCAAATTATTAGTTAAAAGGGCCACTGCACCTAAAGCACCGCCTAAAGCGAGGGAACCAGTGTCACCCATGAAAACTCGAGCGGGATTGCGATTATGAGCTAAAAATCCCAGACAACTACCACTCACCGCTGCACAGAAGATCATTAAACTGGGTGCGGTGGGAGCAATCAACGCTCCTAAACCCAAAATGGCGATCGCCACTGTTCCCCCAGCTAACCCATCAACTCCATCAGTCAAATTAGTAGCATTGCTTTCCGCGACTAGCACAAAGGTAGCTAAGGGCCAAAACATGAATCCTAAAGGTAAAGAAAAACCCACCCAGGGCAAAACTATATTTGTTATACTAAAGTCTCCCCTTAAAATCATCCACACACAAAAACCAATGGCAAAAACAATTTGTAAAATCAATTTTGTTTTGGGGGATATACCCTTGTTGGATTTCCTCAGCAGGATTTGCCAATCGTCTATCCAACCTATGGTTCCGTAAGCAAGTGTTAAAGCGGAAACAGCCAATACATCTTTAGCAAAATTGGAAAGCACACAAGCTACTAGCAGGGCCACGGGTATGAAAAATACACCACCCATGGTGGGAGTACCCGCCTTCTTTAAATGGGCCTTGGGTCCATCTTCTCGAATAATTTGCCCAGTTTTTAACGCTTGCAACAGTGGCACAAACCATAAACCAGCTACTGCACTACCCAAAGCACTCAGTAAAAATGGCATGGTTAAAGAGTTGGATTGCCAAAAAGCCCTATTTCCTAGACCATCTACAACTAGGGTGGCACAAGTCATAGCTGCTGCTAAAACCGATGCTAACCCGATCCCGGAAATACTCAATCCTTGGTTGGGAGATAATTTTGCGTCCACAGAAATTTTTCCTTCACTCCACACTTAAAAAAATTCAAACGTTTAACCTTGGTCACCAGGAAGAATAAAACCTATCCTAATCTAAGTTGATATTACTATCATCCATAGTCAAAATGGTAAATTCCATTCTCTTCAATACAAAAAAGCCAATGAATTGGTAATGCTTTATGTTGGTCTCCTTTAAAGAAAACTCATAAATCACTGCTCCATTCCTAGTTAAGTAGGGAGGAACGAGACCCATGCGGGTGTTGGGTTTCATACTTCAACCTAACCTACGTTGATCTTATATTTAATTCCACTCACCCACTTACACTGCAAAATATCTGCCGTCATCTCCTTAGAAGAGCCTACATATAACAAAACCTTTTTTGATAATTTGTATTTGGTACTGTATTTGACGCGGTGTGATTTTAGTTAATCATTCAACCGTTTTTGGATTTATCCGGTACAGAGCAAAAAAATTTTTTTGTTAACGCCTTACCAATTAAAGCATCACCAGAATTATAACATGGGAAATCCGCAAACAATAATATTAGATTCTCGGACTTTTGTCAATCATGTTCTTTATTTTACCGTTTCGGTTAGACCGATCACAATAGTTTTGGTATTAACTGTCATCATTTTGATATAAGTATCCGCATCACTTCCCCTTGCACCCAAAGAGTCGGAATAAAGTTGATTTGTTGCCATTTTTACCCCCGCTTCTTGAGCTACTGTTTTCATCAAGTCTGGATTAATCGTAGTTTCGGTAAATATAGTAGGAATATCCGCTCTAATAATAGCATCCACCAATTCCTTTACCGTTTTAGCACTGGGTTTTTCTTCTGTACTAATTCCAATCAAAGTCCCTATAACCTCCATACCGTAAGCATCAGCATAATACTGAAAAGCATCATGGGAGGTAACTATTTTGCGGTTGGGCGGTGGAATAGTTTCAATTTCCTGTTTGATCCAATTATCCAACTTTTCCAGTTCCTTAGTTAGTTGGGCAGCATTTCGTGTAAATTTTTCCCTGTCCTTATCCGACAACTCCACTAAAGTATCTCTAATAGCATTTACCATGGTTATGGTGTTTTTAGCACTCCCCCACACATGGGGATCGGGAACTATTTCCCCCCGATGGGTTTTTAATTTTAAGGGTTTGACTACTTCCCCCACTGCCAGTTTTCTAGCCATTACACCCGTAGAATTCATTAACTTAATAATTCCTGGCTCTAAATTATACCCATTATATACAATTAAATCCGCTGTCTCTAAGACCTTGCCATCTCCTGGTACTGGTTCATATACATGGGGATCTGTTCCAGGTTGAAGTATTCCAGTTAAACTAATCTCCTCACCTCCTATTTGTGCCACTAAGTCCGTAATTATTGTACTTGTTGCTACAACTCTTATTTTGCTTAGTTTCCCACGACTGCCATTCTTCGAGGTTTCCACCTGAGAAACACTACATCCTAGTAAATATAATGGTAAAAATATTACTATCCATATCCGAATGTTTTTATTTTTCATATTTGTCTCATATTTTTAGCCTTCTTCATAGTAAGCTCAAAGTAGGATCTCAAGAATTATCAATCCTACTATGCAAAACACCTCCCCAAAATTTGGTCTATTACTAAAAACACCTCAAAGGATGCCCATAAATAGAGAGTTTAGGGATATTCATATTTCCCATTTAGGAGTACAATACCATAGACAAGACGCTTTACAGGATATAACCTGTACTATTAAAGCAGGAAGATTAACAGGAATTTTTGGACCTAATGGTGCTGGTAAGAGTACGTTGATCAAAGCAATTCTAGGATTAGTCCCCATGAGTATGGGTAGTGTACTGTATGACGGTAGGCCATTAGTAGACCAACTAGAAAAAGTTGCCTATGTCCCCCAAAGAAGCCAAATTGACTGGAACTACCCCGCTACGGTCTGGGATGTGGTCATGACGGGAAGAGTGAAAAAAACCGGTTGGTTACGTAGTTTTTCTAGTATGAGTCGGCAAATAGCAATGACAGCATTGGAACGGGTAGAAATGTTAAAATATACTGACCGACCTATAGGAGAGCTTTCCGGAGGACAACAACAAAGGGTATTCCTGGCCCGCGCTCTAACTCAAGAACCTGAAATTTTTTGTTTTGATGAACCCTTCGTCGGCATAGATCACAAAACTCAAGGTGTCCTTTTTAACATTTTTCAAGAACTCACAGATCGAGGAAAAATTGTCCTGGTGGTCAATCACGATCTGGGTCAGTCAATTAACCATTTTGACGATTTAATTCTACTTAACTGTCAACTTATAGCTAGTGGACCTCGTCTGCATGTACTTACAGAAACTAATCTACAACGTGCTTACTTTACAATATAATTTTCATTTTTAATATTATTTATGTTAAGCGAAATAATGGAGCCGTTGCAGTATGGATTTATGCAACGCTCACTAATAGTTGCAGTGTTAATTGGTTTGTTATGTGCTGTGGTTGGTACTTATTTAATGGTACAACGTCTGGCACTACTAGGCGATGCTATTAGTCATTCCGTTTTACCAGGACTGGCGATCGCCTTTATAATAGGTGCGAATATATTTGTGGGAGCTTTTATTGCTGCTATGGTAAGCACGGTAGCTATAGCAGTGATTAAAAACCGGTCTCCTATTAAGGAGGATGCAGCTATGGGGATCGTATTTTCTGGTTTTTTTGCTCTTGGTGTCACACTCATTACAGGGATTCAAAAAGCTAATAAAATCGACCTCAATCACTTTCTTTTTGGCAATATTCTAGGTGTTACCCCCAATGAGGTTAGGGATACGGCCATCCTTGCTGCTGTGGCCTTAATTATCGTTTTTTTACTCTACAAAGAACTACTATTCTATACCTTTGATCCCATAGGAGCCCAGGTTGCTGGTCTACCAGTTAATCAACTCAACATTAGTTTGATGTTGCTCATTTCCCTAACCATTGTTGCTAGTATGAAAGCAGTGGGAGTGATTTTAGTCCTATCAATGTTGATTACCCCTGGTGCTACAGCGTACCTATTAGTTAACAGACTACATCAAGTTATGATCCTAGGAGCTGCGATCGCCATAATTTCTAGTATTGTAGGAATTTATCTGAGTTACTTCTATAATTTACCCTCTGGACCAGCTATTGTATTAGTCGTTTGCACAGCATTTGTCCTAGCTTTTTTATTTAGTCCCAAATCCAGAGTTTTGGGAGCCCTTGTAAAACATGGAAGGTAGGAATTACCTTCCCGATTTTACAGATTGGCCCTTGAAAACATTGAAACCTTAATTGATCAATCCCCCCGGCCAAAACTGGGGGTTTTTTTAAAAACATGGAAATTAAACAGAAATCAAATAAATTTTCCGGATTCCATGTTATCCCGTAGGAATAATCAAACTAGTAAATGCACCTTAATTACATTGTTACCCTCAGTTATTAACTGTTCGTTATTGGCTGGGGGATTTATTTTCATACTCGTTAAATATTGATTGGAACCTACCTTAACTAGGATTATAAGACACCCCCCATAAATGTCAATAGTGCCAGTAATCTTTATGTAATCAAACCAGGGAGCTGTAAAACTCCATAGACAATGAGGTAGAAAATTAGGGTGATTAATAGTGTTAATACATAGCAAATACATACAAGTAGTCCATCTGACTCCATACTAGCCGCAGCAAACAGTAAAATGCCAATGGTGGGTATGGGATTAGTCAAAGGTACAGGAGAAATAAGTAAAATAGCCAACCAGGAAATGCAAAGACCGTTACACCTCCAGGTAATATCATGATTTGCCAATTTTGTCAAGCGAGGACGGGCAATTTTTTCTAACAACCTGGTGACCCTACCTAGGTTGTGAAGAATAGTTTGGGCAAAAACCCGGGGAAACTGATAATTGGCAATTTTTTTTGGTAACCAGGGCGATCGCCTGCCCAAAAGCATTTGCAATGATAAGAGCAAACAAGCGGAGCCAAGAGGACCCGTGAGTCCGGGTGGCATAGGGAACAAGAATGGTAAAACCAATAAAGCAATGACTAGAATGAATCCGCGTTGAGAGGTTGTTTCCAGCACGTCACCCAAGGTTAGAGGTTGGTGTGCTAGACGCTGTAGCAAAGATTTTATTTCCTCAGAAAAGGTCAAGCGCATTGTTCAGGGTTTGGGTAAAAGAACGGGGAACGATCAAATATAACATTTGCTTCATTCCCCCTATCAATCTTTGATTATCACCTTTTAACTAAAGTCATAGCTTGTTCTAGAGCTTGTTTGCGCTCTGTCACCAAATGGTGGGGGGGTAATAAACTTAGAACTCCCAAATTTTCCAGTCGCTTTTTAACCTTACCAGTGATGCCAACTAGAATAATTTGTCGGTCTTTTTCAACTGCTTCCCGAATTGCACTTTCGATAGTTAAAGAAGCAGTGACACCCATCATAGGAACATCGCTGAGGTCAAAAATAATCACATCACAGTCTTGAATGGCATTATGCTCACGAGAGATGGCCTTGGAAACGCCAAATATCATGGCACCACTTAAGTAGAATAACAAAATTCGACCCCCAGCTTGGTCGAGCAATCTTTTCTCTTCTTCGTTTAAATCAATATCATCATCAGCGTCACTGATGGCCTTAACTTTCTCAGAACTCATGCTGGACAAACGCTCAATTGTGAGGATGTTAGCAACAAATACACCTATCCCCACAGCTACAATCAGATCTACAAAAACAGTCAAGAGTAACACACCATACATAATGATGGAACCCTTGAAGGAAACTTTGTGAGATCGCTTTAAAAAACTCCAATCTAGGATATCAATCCCCACTTTCAGCGCAATTCCCGCTAAGACAGCCATAGGAATACTTTGAGTAACACCGGCAGCACCTAAAACCACTACCAACAAAATTAGAGCGCGGGTGATTCCAGATATTGCCGTCTGTGCTCCGGTTTGGATATTTACTACCGTTCCCATGGTCGCTCCAGCACCGGGCAAACCTCCACACAAACCAGAAACTAAATTGGCAATACCCTGTCCAATCAGCTCTTTGTCAGATTTATGTTCCGTACGAGTTAAGCTATCAGCTATTACTGCGGTTAATAGGGTATCAATACATCCCAACATTCCCAACATAACCCCATCAACCAACATAATCGTTACACTAGTGGGGGTAAAAGTTGGCATTTGCAGTTTTGGCAATCCAGTTTCAATCACACCGATACGTGGGATATCCGCATTACTAAAAAAGACCAGTGAAACTATAGTTCCTAAAACTAGGGCAATTAATTGGGGTGGCACAATGCGTTTGACCTTTGATGGTGTCAAATAAATAATTGCCACAGTCATTACACCCAAAATGAGGGCAATGGGATTAATCTTTTCTAGGAGCTGAGGTAAATTTTGAACTATTCCTAAAACTCCCCCTTTTGGGTTAGGTTGCCCTAAAAACGGTGCGATTTGCAAAATAATTAAAATCACACCAATACCCGACATGAACCCAGAGATTACACTATAGGGCATGAGGGTGATATATTTGCCCAGCTTGAAGATACCAAATATGATTTGAAATATCCCCGCTAACATAACTACGGTAAAAGCCATAGCCATGCCATTTTCTGGATCCATAGCTGTTAAAGAACTTATAATGCCAGTAATTACAACAGTCATGGGACCAGTGGGCTCGGAAATTAATGTGGGTGTTCCACCAAATAAAGCAGCAAAAAAACCCACACAAACTGCACCATAAAGACCAGCAACTGGACCTGCACCGGAAGCAACACCGAATGCTAAAGCCAGTGGTAAAGAGACAATGGCCGCAGTGACACCACCAAAAATATCGCTCCGTAAGTTGCGCGTGTTAATAGTATTAGTTATTTCCATGTTTGTTAATTGGTTTTAGATGGCGTTTAAGCGATGCTTAGGTTGCTCTATCAGCATACTCTTCTTAGGTAGCCAAAATTT
This sequence comes from Cylindrospermopsis raciborskii Cr2010, assembly GCF_003367075.2. NCBI lineage: Bacteria > Bacillati > Cyanobacteriota > Cyanophyceae > Nostocales > Aphanizomenonaceae > Cylindrospermopsis > Cylindrospermopsis raciborskii. Next base: position 924,730 of record NZ_CP065936.1, on the reverse strand, counting down.
ACCAACGCAAACAATTTACTGAATATATATTCTTATGAATTGCATAGGTATTAACCTATAGCTGAGGAGAATCCCTAGTTGGGTACAATTAGGCGAATGTGATTCGCCTATTGTCATCCTAACCAACATCATCATGAGCAAAGCGATTAAACAAGAAGTCTAAAGCATAGTTACGCAATTGATAATATTGAGGATCTTCCATAATCAGAGTCCGCTCACGTGGTCGTGCAAAAGGAATTTCCATCACCTCCCCAATTTTGGCATGGGGTCCATTAGTCATCATGACCAATTTATCAGCCAAAAATAAAGCCTCATCAATGTCATGAGTAATCATTAACACAGTACAACGGTTTTCATTCCAGATTTTTAATAACTCCTCCTGCAATTCTTCCTTGGTGATAGCGTCCAAAGCGCCAAACGGTTCATCTAAAATTAAAACCTTGGGACGAATAGCTAGGGCACGAGCAATAGAAACACGCTGTCTCATCCCTCCAGACATTTGAGGGGGTTTTTTCTCCATAGCATCAGACAGTCCCACCATGACTAAATGCTCCCGGACAATGGCTCGTTTTTCCGCTTCTGGTTTAGTTGGGTAAACCGCATTTACAGCCAAATAAATATTCTCAAATGCGGTTCGCCAAGGTAGAAGGGCGTAGTTTTGGAATACCACCATCCGGTCCGGACCAGGTTTAACTATGGGTTGTCCTTCTAATAATACCTGACCCGTGGTAGGAGTGTTAAAACCAGACACCATATTTAATAGGGTGGATTTACCACACCCGGAGTGGCCAATCACACAAATAAACTCACCCTTTTGTACCTCTAAATTTATCCCATCTAAAACAGTAAAAGGTCCTTTTTTAGTCGGGTAAATTTTAGTGACATTTTCAATTGTGAGGAAGGATTGATGGTTACGGACTTGAGTAGAGGATGTCATCTGATTTTTCCCGGGGTAAATTGTTGAACAACTGTCTAGGCTACAATTTTTCTGTTGATGTCAAGAACAACTTCTGCGACAGAAAAATCTCGTTTAATTTCTAAAGCGCTAAGATATGCAAAAGGATCATCAGCGTTAAAAGGTTTGCCATCAAATAACTGAATGGGTTGACGAGTATAACTGATATCCAAACCCAATTCCCTAGCGGCGGTACTAAATACACCCACGCGACAAACCCTTTCCACAATTTCTACCCAGTTGCGAGGAAAAGGAGTTTCACCCCATCTGGCCAGCTGGGTCATAATCCAAGTTTGTTCAGTCCTACTAGGACGATTAATTGCTGAGTTACCATAAAATTGATGGTGGGCATACTCACGCATGGGATGGTCTAAATCGCAGGTGTTACCACTGGGATCTTCCACCTGAATAAAATCCATATCAGTGTTCACATATTCCCGACTGGCTAATATTGCTCTCACCTCTTGTGCATTATTAGGATCTGCACAATATTTACACCCTTCCAACAAGGCTTTGGTTAAGGCAATATGGCTATTAGGATAAGCATTAGCCCAATCCTCTCTCACACCTAATACCTTACCGGGATGTCCCAGCCAAACTTCTAAATCTGTGGCTATGGTAAAACCTGAACCTTCCACAGCAGCTCGATAATTCCAAGGTTCCCCTACACAATAACCATCAATAGTTTTAGCCTTCAAATCCACCACCATTTGTGCAGGGGGAATATTTTTCATCTCTACATCCACATCTGGATCAATTCCCCCTGCTGCTAACCAATAACGCAACAGTAAATTGTGCATTGATGCTGGATGTACTACCCCCATGCGGTGCATCTGATCTCGGGTTTGTAACAGATATGATTTGAAATCAGATAGAGTATATATCCCCTGTTCATAAAATCTTTTGGCTAGGGTAATGGCATTACCATTACGGGTCATGGTTAAGGAGGTGACAATTGGTAGGGGCTGACTTTTATTACCCCCCAAAGATAACCACATGGGCATACCTGATGGCATTTGAGCAGCATCTAAATAACCGCCATTAATACCGTCAACAATACCTCGCCAATTACTTTCTCTGACCAAATGAACTTCGTCTAAACCATGTTTGGCAAACAAACCCTTTTCTTGGGCTATTGCCAAGGGTGCGCAGGCTGTAATTGGCAAAAAACCAACTTCCAAATTAACTTTTTCTAAGCCATGGCGGGCAATATTGGGAGTTTTTCTGGCCCGCAGTTTCTTGATCCTTTTTTGTTGGTTGAGAAAGTAAATCATCTCGCTACGCAAGGTGTAGTAACTGGGATGCTCTACTACTTCCATCCGTTTGCGAGGACGTGGAATATCTACTTCTAAAATATCCCCAATTTTGGACTCTGGTCCGTTGGTTAACATGACGATTCTATCTGATAATAACACAGCTTCATCCACGTCATGGGTCACCATTACCGCAGTTACCTGATTCTCTTCACAAATTTGCATTAATTGTTCTTGCAAATTTCCCCTGGTCAGTGCATCTAATGCGCCAAAAGGTTCGTCTAGTAGTAATAATTTAGGACGGATTGCTAAGGCCCGGGCGATCGCTACTCTTTGTTTTTGTCCACCTGATAACATGGATGGTTGTTTGTCTGCATGGGGACGTAAACCTACCATATCTATATGTCTTTCAACTACAGATTTACGTTCTCCCGCTGGCATTCCACTTAGGACGGAATCTACTGCTAGGGCAATATTTTCTCTCACAGTTCGCCATGGTAATAGAGAGTAGTTTTGAAATACTACCATTCTATCTGGACCGGGTTTTTTGATTCTCTGTCCTTCTAGGGTGACTAAACCCTCTGTGGGTAAATCCAGTCCAGCAATCATATTGAGGAGGGTGGATTTACCACAACCGGAGTGGCCAATGAGAGAAATAAATTCACCCTTTTTAATTTGTAGGTCAATACCTTTGAGGGCAATATATTGACCGCCATTACTTAGTTCAAAGACTTTGTCAATTTGATCAACAGCAACAAATACAGACATAGGTTTAGGTTGTGAATGGTAGATAATAATGGGTAAGAAAAAGGCAGTAACTATTTTTGTTCTGGTAAAATTCTTGTTTGTAACCAAGCCATGAATTTATCCAGCAGTAAACCCACAACCCCAATGTAAACCAGGGCTAAGATTACTTCACTCACCTTGTTAGCTTGATAAGCATCCCAAATAAAGAACCCAATACCAACAATACCGGACATGACAATTTCTGCTGCGATAATCGCCAACCATGCTAACCCAATGGAAATTCTTAACCCGGTGAAAATGTAGGGTAACGCTGCAGGAATCAAGACGTTGAAGAAATACTCTTTTTGGGAAAGTTGTAAGACCTTAGCCACATTATTATAATCCACGGGTATTTCTTTGACACCAACAGCAGTATTAATGAGAATCGGCCAAAGAGAGGTGATAAAAATTACGAACAATGCCGCTGGTTCATTCTGTCTTAACGCAGCTAAAGAAATAGGTACCCAAGCTAAGGGTGGTACGGTTCTTAGCAATTGAAATAGGGGATCTAAGGCCTTGGACATGGTGGTATTTACACCAATTAAAATTCCTAAACCTATCCCTACCACAGCAGCTAATGTGTAACTAATAGCCACCCTTTGTAAACTGGCAAAAACTTGCCAGAATAGACCTTTGTCAATCCCACCTCGATCATAAAATGGGTAAATAATCAATTGCCAAGTGTCTTGTACTACTTGAATTGGTCCGGGTAACGTACCACCTACTAAGGAAAATACCTGCCAAACAACCAAAAAGGCAACTATGGCAATAAACGGAGGTATAATTTCTGGCATTTTTTTATTGATAAATGCCAGTATAAGATTCTCGGAACTATTATTATTGGGCGTTGCATATTTGCGGGATGAATCAACTAAACGCGGGTATTACTTCATACTTTAAATAGTGAAGTAATAATTTAATTGAATACCTAAGCATATCTACAGATTTTGAATAGCATAGCGTTTTTCTATGTAGTCGCGCTAAGTAGTGACGTAAACGTGTATTTTCACCCTCTACCCTAGTCATATATGTTTTGCTCACAATATGATCCTCTGGCTGAATAAAACTCGGATAAACCCTCCACCCATCAGTAACATAAAAAAAGCATTGCCAGAGTTTAACGATGTCCCACAAAGGTTGAAATGCTTGTGAGCTGTGGTCTCCCACAACCCAAGCCAGGATATTTTTACGGAAGTGATTTACTGCTGTCCACAACCATATTTTGTTTTTTTTTGATCCCACAAAGGTCTCCAACTCATCAAGCTCACCTACCAAGGGTGTTTCCTCAACTGGTGGAGCATCTGGAAGTATGGAACCAATTTGTTTTAGCCAGTAAATAATAGTTGTATGATGAACGCCTTTATCGCGTTCAATTGCTCTAAATCCCATACCGTTAACATAAGAGCGCAGGCAACTTTGTTTAACTTCTTCTGAATAGCCTTTAGGTGGACTATAGACATCGATAAATTGACGACCACAATCAACACAAATGTGATTTTGTTTACCTCGACGTTTGCCATTCTTTCTGATTTTGGAAGACCCGCAGTTTGGACAATGCACAGTAGATTACCTCAATTCATACCTCTATTATGCAACGCCTTATTATTGCTACGACGTTTGGCGGTTACTGTTGTCATCTTTGTATCCTTTTGTAGTTTATAGATTTTAGCTAGTGATCAAAGCAATCAAATATTTACCTTTTTGATTTTCAAGCTCTTTAAGTACCCACGAGGATCTGATGGATCAAATGTAATACCATCAAAGAACTTTTCTAACCCACGGGACGTACTAGTAGGAATATCAGTATCAGGTATGCCCAATTCCTTAGCAGCTTCTCGCCATATATTTTCTTTGTTAACTCTGTTGATCAGATCCTCTGATTTTTCTAGATAGTCTGCTGGTAGGAATCCCCAACGAATACTTTCAGTTAAAAACCACAGGTCATGACTCTTATATGGATAGGAAACACTACCTCTTTCATCCTTCCAATATAATACCGCCATTGATTTATCTTTAACTTGTTGACCATCTCCCATATCATAGTTACCCTGGAAGGGGTCTGTGAGGAAGGAGGGTGATAGGTTAAAGTATTTGAGAGGGGCTAAAATGTTGGCAGCAGTTTCTCTGTTTTCAAACTTATCTAACCACTGCTGGGCCTCCATAACTGCTTTTAAAATCGCCTTTGTGGCTTTTGGGTTAGCATCTACCCACTCTCCTCTGATTGCAAGGTATTCTTCAGGATGATTTTTCCATATTTGGGCAGTAAGCGCGGAGATAAAACCTATTTTGTCTTTGACGATTCTATAAGGCCAAGGATCTCCTGTACTGAAAGCATCCACAGTTCCAGTTCTCATATTGGCTACCGTTTGAGCAGTAGGTACTGGAATCAATTTCACATCAGTGTCAGGATTTACCCCTCCCGCTGCTAACCAGTAGCGCAACCAAAATTCCTGGTTAACTTTCCCAAAAGTAAATGCCGCTGTAAAAGGTGATGGGGTTGATTTTAATTTGTCAAAAACTGCCTTTCCCCCCTTAGATAAGTCAAGATGAACTTGCTTGCCTGCATGCTTATTAGCAATTGCAATACCATTACCTTGCGTGTTCAATTGGGCTAGTAGATACATGGGTATTTTTACGTTTCCCTTTGTAATTAGCCCCTCAGTGATTAAGTGTGGCATGGGCATTTGATATTGGCCACCGTCTACACCTCCTCCTGCAGACCCAATTTCCGTGTTGTCTCGCATGGAACCCCAAGATGCTTGTTTGGCAAGTTCAACTTCGGTCATTCCCCATCTTTTAAAGAACCCTAATTCCTGGGCGATAATTAGTGGTGCAGCTTCTACAATGGGAATATATCCTAATTTAATTTTTGGGGTTTCTGGTGTGATCTCTGGTGTTAAATTTGCTGCTTCTACTTGTTGACTTTGGGAGCTGGACCCCGCACCCTTTTCTGGTGGGTTTCCTAAACATCCTTTAATTAATACTGCACCCGTGGCAATTCCTGCTGTGGTAAGAAATTTGCGTCGGGAAGTTTGACTCCATAATCCGGACATCAGTTTATCTCTTTATCTCTTGTTGTTAATATCTGGTTTCTAGTCCTTGCTTGACCCCTATACCCCCCTGAACAATTAGTTATCTTGGATGGGATCAAGTGTTTGCTCTCAACCAATGAAATTTAGTCTACAGGTTTTTAAAAAAAATAGATCACTAGTCAACAGCAAATTCCACACAAATATTGGATTGGATATATAAGAAAAAATTTATATTTTTAACCCGATGATTATCATTGTTCCTAACTTATGATTCATATCTATAATAGATGGAAATAATTGTATTCATAGTTTTTAAACTATGCACTTTTTCTGGGAAGGTTAAAGTAAAATCAAGTAGAAATCTATAATTTCTATAACTTCCCATGAAAATCATTGCCTATGCTTATACAGATCCACTTTTAGAAACTGCACCCGATGACTCTATTTGGGGTTGGGAGGTAGATAAGATTTATCATGACCTGGGAGGAAGGTCTCAATTACAACAGTTAATCTGGGACTGCCATTCCCCTACCTATCTTCTCATTAGACGTTTAGAAGAACTGGGAGATACTCTACAACAAGTGGGCGATCGCCTGAATCAACTAGAAACTATGGGAGTAATAATTATTGCTATAGAACAACCATATATATCGGAAAATGTTGAGGTACCCCTGACTATGCTGGATTTAGCCCAGGAAATTCAAAGCCAACAGCGTAGTCGTCGTATTCGTCGTGGACACGCCAAAAATCGTCTGGAAGCCTTGCGACCACCTGGTAAGATTCCCTATGGCTATCGGGTCAGTAAGGGAAAGTACATTATTGATCGCAGTACATCTCCCGTAGTCAAAGAATTTATTGATCACTTTTTACTCTATGCTTCTGTACGGGGTGCAGTTCGTTACCTAGCCAAAAAATACGGTAAAAAAATCTCCGTTACCACTGGTAGACGGTGGTTAACCAATCCTGTTTATCGTGGTGACACTATTTATCAAAATGGAGAAACTATCCCTAACACCCATCCTGGTATAATATCTAAGGAAGAATCAGCCCAAGTTGACAGAATTTTACGCAGTAATAGTCGTTTATCATCCCGTACAGCTAGTGCGCCCTATTCCTTAGCTGGACTAGTCCTATGTAATCAATGCCAACAAAAAATGAATATTAACCGGGTTACACACTCTTTCCAATCACAAGAGTACCTATATTTGCGAAACACCAAGTGTCCCCAAAATCCTAAATGTCATTCTATTTCTTATCAACAGGTTCTAACCAGAACCATTGAAACTATTTGTCAAAATTTACCTACAGCTGTTGCCCAAGTAAATTTTACCCAATTAGATAATATGAAAAAAAAGTTAACTGCTCAAATTGTAAGTCAACAAGAAATTCTTGACCAGTTACCCGTCTTAATAGAAACGGGAGTGCTAGATCAAGAAACAGCAAAATTAAGGCGTTATAAACTCCAGACAGAAATTTCTCAACTGGAGTCTCAGTTGGCTATTCTCCCTCCCGTGAATTTGTCCTCCGTTGCACAAGCTGTCTCCATTCCACAGTTCTGGATGGACTTATCGGAGGTAGAAAGGCGTTTTTACCTCCGAGAATTTATTCGTCAAATAGAGATTATTCGTCAAGGTGAAAATTGGAATTTACAAATCATCTTCAGTTTTTAAAAACTACTCCCTAATTCCCCGTTCCCTTGTTCCCTTTACCCGTATTTCTCACATTCATAACTTTACCTAGTAAGTCAAACCAAAAAGGCGCACCCATAGCAATGGCAAAACCACTGACTAGCCAACCCATTATCATATTAGAACTTACAACCGAGACACCATTAATTTTGATCGGATTAGTCCCCAGTTGCTCAGCTAAGTTTTTTTCACTCCAACCAATGGGTAAACTAATATCCTCTAATATCTGATTGGTGTCAATATTTTTCAAGTTAGGATCCAGCACTTGCTGATCTATGGTCTGTTGAGCTTTATAAACAATTGCTTCCCTCAACGCTGTATCCTTCGATAACCGATCAATAATGTAAAATGTATCCGCGTTAGCACCAAAAGCTATAACAATACCAATTAAAATTGCCACCCCTTTGGCATTACGTTTATAAACACCTCCAGCTCTTTGCATGGAACTATCAAAAGAATTTTCTATTTCTTGTCTTAATACCCGTATCCCCTCCTCTGTAGTTTTGGCTTTATACTGGGCTCGCTTGGCCATGGTCGCAATGTTATGCTTCATTCCCGGTGGTAAGCTATCAATCAAATCTCTAATGGTGGCATATTTTTCACTATCTCTCTGTTGTAAACTACTTTGAATTTCATTATATCCAGCTTTACCAGTTTCCATTAATTGGATAATTTCACTAATACTGGGCTTGAGACCCGCAACAGTAATTGCTTTCTCAAGACTAGGAAAAATATGATTTTGTAAAGTTTGCAACCGCTTGTGTGTTTCCATTAACGCTGGATGATTATTTTCAATATTAGCTTGAAAATTGTTGATATATTTGCTTAAACTATCCTGCATCCGATTCACACTAGTATCTACATCAAATCTTTGATTTTTAAAGTCATCCACAATTTGCCTATATTCAGAGTCTAGATTCACAAAATCATCATTAATATCATGAGTAACATTAGTTGATAACTCACTAGCTGCTATTTGTCTTAAAGACCTGGTTAAAATTAGTTTAATTTCTCGCAAATGTTGAATTTTAAAATTTTCTAACCTCACTTCTGCAAGAGCATGAATGATTTTAGGCACTTTTAACTCCTCTAATAAACCAGAAACAAAACTGTCACTAGAGATATAGGAAGGTCCACTATTTTGATTGGCAAAAATTTTGTTTTCCGGTGATGATCTAGAAACCAAATTTTTGACTGAACGAACTATGTCAGCTACCTTCCAGGTCATTTTTCTGGGTAAGGTTGATAAAAATCCCTTTGTTTCCTGGTTAATGCTCCTAATGATAGGATTATTATAAATCCTATTCACCAGGTCCAGTACATCCTTAGTATCTGAATTCTTTACATCCCCTGCTAAGAATATCTCAATAGATTTTTTCAGATGTACCGCTCGCCATTGCAAAACAGTAGCAATTAGCTCTTGAATCTCCGAGGCTAACAAACTTAAAATTAGGTAGGTGAAAACTAATCCTAGGGCTATATCCAAAACAACAGGTAGGTTCATTGGTAAACTCCTTATAACAGACTGGTCAAGTTGGTTTTGTGTCACTTATAACATTTAATTGACGCAAAAAATGTTAAATTGTTTAAAAAATAACTAAGAAAAGTTTTGTTCAAAAAATTATTATTTTCTGCTGAAAACTGCGCTATTTTTAGATCTAGTTATTACTTGTCAGCACAAACAATTAATACAGGGTGACACAGAGCAAATGGAGATCCGATCAGTCAGCAAAATTATCAGTAAAATTATTACTATGGAATATGCAAGAAGGAAGTTATATTTGGATTTGGCCACAACAACAGTATGGTGCAGTTAATAACCGGACTGATAGGATATTTCTAACCATACTAGTCCTAGCAGCAATATTACTATTTATTATTGATCTTGGTGAAGCACCACTTACCAGTCAGGAAATTTCCGTTTCTGTAGTAGCCAGTAAAATTTCTCAAATAGGTACTATAGGCTACTCTACTTCTGACAGTGTGCTTACACCTCATCTTATCCACTGGTTAGTAGCTCTGGCGTATTTTCTGGGAGGTAACAACGAATGGACAACCCGTCTTCCAGCAGCTATTCTTACCTCCTTTTCCGTACCCCTATTGTACTGTATTGCTAGAGAGACTTTTCGGATTCGGGCTATTGCTATTTATAGTTCATTTATTTATCTTACTATTTTACCAGTGGTTTGCTATGGCAGGTTAGCTATATCAGATGGTATATTTACCACCATGTTAATGGTTCTAATTTTGTCCGTTTTGAGATCGCGCCGAGATTTGCGCTACTGTTTGGGTATAGGAATCTGTTTGGGAATGATTTGCCTGACTAAGGGACTATTAGCAATATTATTAACCTTTATAATGGTAATGGTGTTTCTATTTTGGGACACACCAAGAATCCTGATTAGTTCCTATTTATGGCTAGGAATTTTTATTGGTTTATTACCCTCCCTAACCTGGTACATTTGTCAACTAGTAGAACACAACCACTGGTCAGGGGACTGGGGAAATCAAACCCAACCTCCCTGGTACTATTGTGTGGAGTTGATAAAATGGACTTGGCCGTGGCTGGTGTTTTTACCGCAAACCATTAGAGCTACTTGGGAAAACCGCAATTTTAGCTGGGCAAAATTGACTATGGTCTGGGGTGGAGTCTATTTACTGATGATATCCTTAGTCAAATTTAAACTGACTTGGTACTTATTTCCTGTGTATCCCAGTTTGGCATTGGCCTTGGGATTCTACTTGACAACAATTGAAGACTGGACTTCATTTTTTTCCTACCCTCGGATTTGGGTGATCAGTTTTGCCATTTTGTCTCTGGTGGCCTCTGGAGCTAGTATTTATCTGGGGTTAACAATTCCTGGAACAACTGAACTACAGGTAGTCCTGGGAACTGCGGCCATAACCATGATTTTAGCCGCAATCCTAGCACAAAAACAAGACCGGCAATTTTTGCCCATTCTGGTCTGGGGAAGTTACATTTCCCTACTTCTGCTAGTTCGCTCTCACCACTGGATATGGTAAGCCAAAAAAATACTAAATTCCCAATCCCATCTATCAAAGGTGACGTAATTGATTAGGGTACTGTTTATAACTAGTGTTTTGTTCAGTGATTACCATTGTCGTCAATATCACGCTAATTCCCACTCCCACTAGGAGCAAGTATCGCCTGAGGGAAAACAAGTCGCGTACCAATCTCGATAAGGGTTGACTTTGACGGCGCAATGCCGAACCCAAAACAATTTTCCGCCAGCTAAAGGGGTCACGCACATAGTGACCACTTTTGCAAACTACTAGCCTTTCGTGACAGAACGGACAGGTGAAAAGTCCCATGTACGTCCCAAAGGATTTTCTTGTGTTACTCCCCCGGCAAATCGGGCAGCTTAGATGATTACTATCAGAAATGTTTATGTTCATTTATGGAATTTGCCCAGTCAATGGAATAGACAACTGGGAATTTAGTCACAGTTTCTCTTCCAATAGTTGTTTACTAGGTAAATTATGCCTCACAATAAAGACTAACAGATAAAAATTAAATTTTTCGTTATATTTACTGGTTTTCCATGAGCTTATTGCCCCCCACACAAATGCATAAGGTATTTCAACCGACTACCTTTCCTCATATTTCCACTTTCTTAACTAATCTGATTCGCCGTTTCGAGCCATCCCAGGAAACGGTGGTATTATTTCTAGCTATACTTATCGGTAGTGGTACAGGTATGGGTGTAGTAACCTTTCACTATCTAATTGAATTTGTTCACGACTTAATGTTAGAAAACCTAATGGCATCCATAGGAAGGTGGGGAGCTTGGACTTTAGCTTGTGTTCCTACCTTGGGTGGCATAGTTGTTGGTTTAATGCGTTGGCGCACTCAGGATTTTGGTCCTGGGCTTTTGTCTTTAATTGCTGTTTCCCAAGGGAAGGAAGTTAAGCAAAAACTTCGTCCCGTTACCAAAATGATAGCTGCTGGTGTTTCTTTGGGTAGTGGTGCTTCCCTAGGTCCAGAGGGTCCGAGTGTGGAAATTGGGGCAAATTTTGGGGTTTTATTCTCAGATGTCTTACAAGTTTCTCAAGAACGACAAAGACTGTTAATAGGAGCAGGCGCTGCTGCTGGTTTAGCCGCTGGGTTTAATGCTCCCATTGCTGGGGTGTTTTTTGCCTTGGAAGTGGTTTTGGGCGCTACCTCTTTTGCTACTTCGGCAGTTAGTATAGTTTTACTAGCAGCAGTGGTGGCAGCCTTAATCGCCCAAATTGGTTTGGGCGGTCAACCGGCTTTTACTTTACCTGCATACGAGGTTCGTAGTCTTTTGGAGTTACCCCTATATCTGGGTTTAGGTTTGGGAGCTAGTGTGGTAGCTCTTACTTATAAACAATCTATTAGCATGGCCCAAAACTTGTTTAATGGCAAATTTAAGGGTCTGGCATTTTTAGGTAAGATTCCCAAACCTATACAACCAGTTATCGGTGGTTTTCTGGTTGGTTTGGTAGCTTTAAAGTATCCCCAAATTTTGGGTATTGGTTATGGAACCGTGGAAGCTATTTTACAAGACCGGGAATTTTCTTTGTATCTCTTGCTGGCTTTAATGTTGTTAAAACTATTAGCAACGGCAATTAGTTCGGCCAGTGGTTTTGTAGGGGGACTTTTTGCCCCAGCAATGTTTTTAGGCGCATCCCTGGGTTCTGCATACGGAAAGTTCCTGTCCTTGATATTCCCAAGTGTAGCTGAGTATATGGCTGCACCCCCCGCTTATGCCATGGTTGGTATGGCTGCTGTTTTGGCTGCCAGTGTTCGAGCTCCTTTAACTGCTATATTAATGTTATTTGAACTGACCCGTGACTACCGTATTGTTTTGCCTTTAATGGCAGCAGTGGGTTTAAGTATATGGCTCATGGAATTGATTAAACCTACTGTTAGTTCCAATGTGAACCTACAACAAATTGGTCTTGCGGAATTAAAAGATCACAAATTGGAAGTGATTCAAACCATTTCTGTTGCTGAGGCCATCCATTTCCACCCCAAAAAAATCCCTGCCAATCTTAGCGTGCTAGAAGCAGCTTTGGAAATGATCCACGATCATGTTCCTAGCGCCCTAGTGATTGATGCTAATGAAAAATTGGTGGGTATTGTCTCTTTGGATGATATTAATCGCACCCTTTCTCGCTGGGAAAACTACCAAACTCCCTCTGACCAACTAAAACCCGATTTTTTTGGTCAAACCATTCTCGATATTTGTACCACCGATATCCTTTATGCTTGGCAAGATGAACCTTTGTCTGAGGCTTTAGACCGTATGGCACTCAGAGGACTGCAGCAATTACCGGTATTAGACAGGCATAATCCTGATTGTATTGTGGGTTTGTTAGAACAAAAGGAAATTGCTTTAACCTGTAATTTAGCAACTACTCGCAAAGTAGTAGAGCCTTATTTATCTAAAGACTGCTGAAGTAATGAAAACTCCCCGCTTTAAAAAGACGGGGATTCGGAAATTTTCGATAATTAGGCTGTTACTTCTTCCAGCTGATCATCATCTTCTCTTTCTTCTGGCTCTACTTGTCGCAGTCGAATATGCTTTTTACCTAAGGTGATGACAAATTCATCGCCGGGTTTTAGATTCATCTGTTTTGTGTAAGCTGAACCTATGAGTAAATTGTTGTTCGACTGGACGCTAACTCTATAGCTGGCACTCCTTCCACCACGACCGTTGGCACCGGGTGCGCCATCTAACTGAATACCCTCGGCCTCAATTAAGGCGTTCAAGAACTTCATTATATTCACCCGCTCTATGCCATTCTTGGTAATGGTATAGTAGCCACACTGTTTAGCTTTCTCTTCCCTGGTTTCGCTCCCTAGCTCCTTAACCCTTTGGAGCAGTTCTTCACCAACAAGAGGATCAATTTTCTTTTGCTTAGGCATCAACTTTGGCTGGAATTGGATAACTGAAGTGGTTGATTCGATTTGATTTTAACTGATACCCGAGCCAATGGGAAGCCCCTAAATTGGTTCCCCAAACCTGCTCTTAGTTTACAGTTAAACTATATGGAAATTATAATAGAAATTGTTGCACAATCATCTATTTTGTCAAGGGGTTTTTTTGAAGAAAATTTTCTCCCTCCTCCTACCTTTAGGTGGATAAGTTGATTTGTACACTGATTTTCAGGATCGAATTCATTAAGTTTTTTAAACCCCTGTCAATATTTCCTAGGTTGGAGGAAGATGGGGGAGAAAGTTTGTTGAGCGGGTTAACTATAAAGATGAAATTAACTACCAGGGGACACTATAGTGTAAAGGCGTTGCTGGATTTGAGTTTACAACCAAAATATGGGCCTGCTTCCGTGAAGGCGATCGCCTCGCGGCAAGAAATTCCTGCTGCTTATTTAGAAAAGCTATTGATAGAAATGCGTCATGCTGGTTTAGTTCACTCCCTACGTGGGAGTATTGGTGGCTATAAATTAGCAAGACACCCTCAACAAATTTCCATAGGGGAGATTTTAGAAGCGGTGGGGGAAAATATCGCTGATTTGGCTGTGAAAGTTTCACCATCCACACAAGCTGAAGATTGGGTGACATTTACTTTGTGGCAAAGACTCAACCAAAAGTTACGAGAAGCTCTATATAGCATTACCTTGGCTGACCTCTATTATGATGCTAGAAGCAGACAAGCTGCTGTTGGGGAAGAAGCAAGTTTTGTGGTTTAGTTGGAATTTGGATATGAGCTACATCATATTAATAATGGCTGCTTTCTTAGATTACATCATTGGTGATCCCTGGGGTTGGCCTCACCCTGTTAGGGTAATGGGTTGGTTTATTTCTGGTTGGACTCAATTTTCCTGGCAACACTTCTATGGGCCCCTATCACAGCGTCTAGCTGGTATTGGTTTGGCCTTGACTACAATTGGTGCTGCTGCTGTATCTGGGTGGCTGATTGTTCATATTGCTCACTGGTTACACCCCTGGTTAGGTATTACTGTTGCCAGTATTTTGCTGGCCAGTTGTTTTGCCCTTCACAGTTTAACCAAAGCTGCTTTGGATGTTATCAAACCTTTAAATGATGGCAAATTATCACAAGCTCGAGAGATTCTCAGTCAATACGTGGGTAGAGATACAGCAGATCTCTCGGAATCAGAAATCCTGCGAGCAGTTTTAGAAACTGTGACGGAAAATGCCACTGATGGGGTTATGGCCCCTCTATTTTATGCTATCATCGGTATATTGATTCCCGCTGTTGGTCCTATTCCTTTGGCCCTAGGTTATAAAGCCAGTAGCACTTTAGATTCTATGGTTGGTTATCGAGAACCTCCCTATACCTATATCGGTTGGTTTAGTGCTAAGCTAGAGGATTGTTTGACCTGGGTTCCCTGTCGTTTAACAGTCATTACGTTGGCTATTTTGTCACTTAAACCCCTAAGTGTTTGGCGTCTTTGTAGGCGGGATGCCATTCAAGACCCTAGCCCCAATTCTGGTTGGAGTGAGTGCGCCTATGCTGCCATTTTGGGCGTCCAGATGGGAGGATTAAACTGGTATAAAGGAGTAGCTAAGTATAAGCCACTTTTAGGGGATCCTATTTATCCCATTACTTCTACTTCCATTTATCGAGCTTTACAATTAACTCGATATTCCTTTTTACTTTGGTTAGGGTTGACAATTTTAGCATATAAAATTATCACAACTTATTATATTGACTATCATGTCTACTAAGGTAGTTGAAATTCTCTCATCGGAAGAATTACGTCGTACTTCAATTCGTCTGGCTTCTCAAATTGTAGAAAAGACTCGGGATTTATCACAGTTAGTTTTTTTAGGTATCTACACCAGAGGAGTATGTCTAGCTAAGTTATTGGCACGTCAAGTCGAAAATTTAGAAGGTATCAGCGTCTCCGTGGGAGCATTGGATATCACATTCTATCGTGACGACCTAGACAAAATTGGACCAAGAACCCCAGCTAAAACTCACATACCTTTTGATTTGACGGGTAAAACTGTGATTTTGGTGGATGATGTGATTTTTAAAGGTAGAACCATTCGCGCAGCTCTGAATGCTGTTAATGAATATGGTAGACCGGAACTAATTCGTTTAGCAGTTCTAGTAGACCGAGGTCACCGAGAATTACCTATTCATCCTGATTTTATCGGTAAAAAATTACCAACTACCAAGGAAGAAATTGTTAAGGTTTACCTGCAAGATTTTGATGGTAGAGACGCAGTGGAGTTAATCAGCAATTAATTGATGGCAAAATTATTTACTCCATTTACCGCACTAATGGTTTGCAATAACTGAGTAGCAGTAAAAGGTTTACATAAAAATGCTGTTACGCCTATACTATAAGCTGCATTAATTTTATCACTAGGTGCTAACCCACTAAAAGCAATAATTTTTAAATGGGGATTAATTTTCTTGAGAGTTCGAATACTGGTCAATCCATCCATGGATGGCATAACTATATCAGTTAGAATCAGAGATATCTGATCTCGATGTTCCACATATAAGGCGATCGCTTCAATACCGTCATGGGCGGTCATTACCCGATAGTTATAATTCTCTAGTGATGCTTTTGTTATTTCACAAATAGCTGGTTCATCATCAACCACCAAAATGGTTTCTCCGTGACCACGAGGAGGGGATATTTCTGTGGTCTCCATAATTTCACTTGTATCTTGAGCTGGTAAATAAACTTGAAACTCACTACCCTTGTTTTCTCGACTGTAAACATTAATAAAACCACCATGAGCTTTAACAATCCCCAAAACCGTAGAAAGTCCTAAACCCGTACCCTGACCAACATCCTTAGTGGTGAAGAAAGGTTCAAATATCCGATCAATGAGGGTTGGTTTAATACCCATGCCCGTATCTCTGATACTAATCAACACATAAGCACCTGGTTTAAAATCAGTATGTGTTTGGGTATAATGTTCATCAATCAATATATTTTCAGACTTAATACTTAAAGTACCACCATTGGGCATAGCATCCCGGGCATTGATACATAAATTCATTAAAACCTGATGTAATTGAGTAGCATCACCACAGACAGTCCATAGACTTTGAGGAATTTCAGTGGTTAAAATAATAGTTTTAGGGAATGTTTCTTTAATAATATTCTGAACTTCTATGAGTAAGTGTTTTATTTGTAAAATAGTCCGCTCCCCTTCCATACCTCTGGCAAAGGATAACACTTGTTTAACCAAATTTGCGCCGCGTTTAGCACTAGCAATTAATATAGGAATCAGTTGACGAGGTTTTTCATCTTTCACTTGAGTTTCTAAGATTTGTGCTGTCATCAAAATTGGGGTGAGAACATTATTTAGATCGTGGACCACACCACTAGCCAAAGTACCGATACTTTCTAGTCTTTGAACCCGTAGGAATTTCTGCTCCAATTGCTTTTTTTGGGTAATATCAGTATTAACCACTAAAATAGATTGATGTTTACGGTTGAAGGTCATTACTAATGTCCAGCGACTCGCAACAATTACTTCTTGCTCGGACTTATTAATTTGTGTCAGTTCCCCTTCCCAATTGCCATAGCTGGTTAGCACTTTAAGCACCCGGGAAAGTTGAGGTAACTTTTCTGCTGAAAATAAGTGATGAATTTGTTTTGTCATTGCTATTTCCGCAGACCAACCATATATACGTTCTGCTGCTTTATTCCAAAATAAAATGTGCTGATGATCTAAATCAGTTACAAAAATCGCATCATTAGACCCATCCAGCAAGATCTCTTGTTGGTGAATTTTCTCATCTCTTTGTTTTTTTTCAATCGCATAACGGATGGATTTTTCTAACAAGGGGGCTGTTAATTGACTTTTTTCCAGATAATCGACCGCTCCAATTTTTATCACCTCCATATCTGATTTTATATCCTCTTTACGTGCTAACAGAATAAATGGAAAGTTCCAACCATTTTCTGTAGCCTCCCGCAATAGTTTTAAGCCATTATTACTCTCTAAATAATAGTCCACTAGATAAATATCATGTTGGTATTGGGCTATGGATTCCTTCGCCAATTGATAACTATTCACCCATTCTAAGTCGCAGGTAATCAGCTGGAATTGTCTAAACCAGCTGCGAGTTAAAATATAATCATCCTCAGCATCATTAATTAACAAAACTTTTATGATTTCATCATTCATGATTATTCGATTTTTATCATCTCCAGCAATCACAAAAAATCCACTCCCAACTGTTCATATCTTTTTACTAACTAAGTAGGGAGGCGCAATTATTTGTAGGATGGGTCGAGTCACGAGACCCGTGGTGTTGGGTTTCATACTTCAACCCAACCTACGTTAATCTTATATTTAATTTCACCGACCCACTTACACTTGTATAATACTTATATAATTAGTAGTATTTTTAAGTGTATTATTAATCCCCCTTGAGGAAGAAAAATCGGAGTTAATAACAATACCTCAGCCAAGATCCTGAAACGCAATAAAATCGTAACGCACCCTACCATATTTGGACAATTTTTTCAATGATCGGAAGAAAAGAGGTTAGAATTCCCTAGGTATAGCAGTTTAAAAGACATTTAAAAAACATGAACCCCCCGAAAATCTTAGTTAATTTACCGACTAAACCCAGAGCGGAAGACAGTTTTGCCATTACCCTAGCTCCCCTATTACCAGAAGAAATATATACTGCTGCTCAAGACCTGAGCAATGGTGCGGTTGTATTGATGAGTGGTGTTGTTCGTAATCAAACCGATGGTAAGCCCGTAGTAGCATTAGAGTATCAAGCCTACGAACCTATGGCTTTGCAGGTGTTTTACCAAATTGCTACCCATATTCGTCATCAATGGTCTAATGTGAATAGGGTAGTGATTCATCATCGCATTGGCAAATTGAGAGTGGGAGAAATTAGCGTCCTAGTAGCGGTAGGATCTCCCCACCGAGGTGAAGCCTTTTCTGCTTGTCAGTACGCGATAGATACCCTTAAACATCAGGCACCAATTTGGAAAAAAGAATATTGGCAAGATGGTTCTAGTTCTTGGGTAAGTATTGGCTTGTGTCAACAAGAATGTTGATTTAACAATAGGATAGGATGGATAATTAGATCCTAAAGATCTGTGGAGGGTAGGATGGGATTCAATCTCTATGAAACCGACTTTTACGGGTGGACCCTAAAACAGTCCAGGTTACTTAAACAAGGCGATTTTCGACAATTGGATATTACTAACCTAGTAGAGGAAATTGAGTCATTGGGGAAGCAAGAACGTCGGGAGTTAGAAAATCGCCTAGCCATTTTAATCGGTCATTTGCTCAAGTGGGAATACCAAGCTGAAAAACGCAGTAAAAGTTGGAGGGCAACTATTCGCGAACAAAGACGCATGGTACAAAAACTGCTCAGTCAAAACCCTAGTCTTAAACCTTACTTATTGGAGTTAATTGCTGATGGGTATGAATCTGGCAAGGATTTAGTCGTGAGGGAGACTCCACTAGACTACCTAGACCTACCGGAAAAGTGTCCTTATATACCTGAGCAAATCTTGGACCGGGAATACCCGCTTGAATGATAGTGGAGAATATTTCAGTTTGTTACTATTTTGTGTCATCCCCAGGAATATGACCTTAGACTAATGCGGGTATGAATATGATTGAAATAGGAACAAAGGTAAATGTGTCTAGCAAATGTCTTTTGCCACCAATTTGTCATTGCCCTTTCCTTTATAGCTTGTATTATGGGGTTATGGTTGCTTAGGAACAGTCAACAGCAAACAGATGAAACTGAGGAAACCGAAGCAGTTCTCTTAAGAATGAGCTTTACCTACTGGTTAGTTTATTGTATTGCCTTCACCTGTGAAAAAATTCTCATAAGCTCAGAATGGGAAGGTTTAACAATGACTCTAAGAATTACTACGGCCTTGGCATATTTTTTAACTTTCTCTTGCATCCTGAGTCTACCACTATATAAGTTCGCCGTCCATAAAGTTGAAATTGATTGAAAGCTATCATAAGGATCAAAAGAGGAGTGCTGGGAACTCCTCTCGTGATGCTTAATGCTCATGCAGTTTTCATAGCGATCGCGATCGCATTTTCCAATTCTTCCTGTGGTAAACTAGTAACCACAAACACTTCCTGTACGGTTTTACCCTGGCGTGCAATTACCTTATAACCACCGCGAATTGGTACGGAGACACGCAACTGCATTTTAGGAGCGTGTCCTTTAACTCTGCCAATTACTGCTGGCGTTACAGTAGTAATGCCATGTTGTTGACATAAACGTTCTAAAATAGGAATAAGTCCGGGAATATGGGTAGAATGATTCCAAACAAGTCTACCATCTGTTAGTTTACTCATATTAGCTAAGCTGCTTCCAGGGGGGCCATAGTCAATCCAGCGCGACGCAGCTGTTGGTGGTATAATTCCGCTTGTTCTTGAGGTCCTACCCAAACAATAGCTTGTCCCTCATAGTGTACCTGGTTAGTTAGCTCCCAAGCTTGTTCAGTGGTCATTCCCGGAATATACTTCATTAAAGATTTAGCCACATGCTCAAATGTATTAAAATCATCATTTAACACAATGACCTTATAATTGGGATAGGGTTTGCGAACTACTTGAGTTCCCTGGTCAGGGGTGACAGTGGGAGCTGAGGCCATTGCATAAACGGGAGATGGTCTTGTTTTCATAAATCAAAAACCTACGGTTGAAAAAAACACTTCAACTCTCCAGTGTAATTCAATGTTGGGAAACAGGTTGAGCTGAGGATTTTGGCCGTCCACTGGAGAGGAATAATTATAGATAGGGAAATCATGAACAGCAAAAACTCCACTTTTTCCGGACTAACATTAAAAAGCCTAGTTCTATTGTCATCTTTATTGATATATAACAGTTTGACTATTGGAGGGTTTGAATTGTCTGCAAATGCTCAGGTACTGTCAAGTGCGGAAAGGGAAGAACTAAGTAGACTTAGGACAGAAACTAAGATTCAGAAGCAACTACAGTCGTATTTGAGTATTTGGTTGACATTGCTCAGTTTGTTTGCGGTGGGTTTAATAGCCACTCTATGGGTTTTAAGAAAGGCCATAATTAGGGATATTGTTGGACGAGCAATGAGACAAATTGGGAGTATAGAAAACTTGCAGACGGAGCTAATTGCTGCTAATCAAAAGACAACTGGTTTGATTGAGTATTCACAAGATTTAGCCTTAGAGTTGGAACAAAAGGTGAATCACCTGAAAACGACTATTGAGGGTGAGGGAGGGAAATTATCCGTACTTTTATCTGATTTGCCCAAGTCGAAGCAGGAATTTTTAACTGCGTTGGAAAGGGAAGTAACAGCTGCGCAGGAGAATATTAGTAGCTTAGAATTTAAGCTGAATACTCAATTGGAGCAAGTGACTCTTGCTGCGCAACAGCAAAGGGTAACTATTGAAAATATTAAAAAACTAGAATCGGAGCTATTTGCCCAGTTTTCGGAAATAAAATTATCTATAGAAAATCATCGAGATACTGCTGCTAGTGATATTAGTAATTGTCGTTCTCAGTTAGTTGAGCAGTTTGAGATTTTGGCACTGGAAACTCTAGAAAACAAAACCCAGGTTGTGGAAGCTATCACCAAAAATGCGTCGGAATTTACTGGTAATTTGTCCCAGTTACAAACCAATGCTCAAGAACAAATAAATAGCTTTACTGGTAATTTGTCCCAGTTACAAACCAATGCTCAAGAACAAATAAATAGCTTTACTGGTAATTTGTCCCAGTTACAAACCAATGCTCAAGAACAAATAAATAGCTTTATTGGTAATTTGTCCCAGTTACAAACCAATGCTCAGCAGAAGATGGATGTCTTTACATCTAGTTTATCAGATATAAATCAAGCCAGTAAATTACAATTATCGGATTTACAAACTGATGCTCAAAAACAAAAAGACGATATTTGCAACGATTTGGCAAAATCACAGTCCGAATTTTCTCACTACTTGCTACAGCTAAAGAACACCACTGAAAGTCGCCAAGGAGAAATAATTGATAATTGGCAAAAATCTGTTGATGAGGTTGAACAGATGCTTTTTAACCTTCACAATGATGTAGAGGAACAAAAAACTAATATATTAGAAAATCTAAAAGCTTTGGGCTTAGAGTTCCAGAAGCAAATTGGGGATTTACACAACTCTACTGAACAACGTCAGCGCAAATTCTTTCAAACCTCCCAACATTCCGTTGACCAGTTCATATCAGAGTTTACCTCTGAACTATCAGTTATGAAATCACACATGAAAAATGATCTTGATCATCAAAAAACAACCTTGATAGCACGACTAGCAAAACTAGAAAAGTTAGAGGCTCAATTTGTTGATAAACTAGAAAAATTGCAACTAGATGCGGAAAATCGCCAGTATGAAACCTTAAAAGAATTATCACAAATGACTCCCCAAACTCCCGTAAAGGAACAACAGCTATCACCACCGGGGACTGACACCAATACTATTGATGTTAATAATATTACTGATATTAATATCAATGTTGATAATCCTGATAATTTTGATCATCGGATTCAAGAAGCAGAAGAGCTGCTTTCACAAAACCGTTATGAAGATGCTTTGTCAATTTATGAAAAAATCACCAATATTCAACCCAACCAGGGAGAACATTGGTTAAAACGTGGTTTTATCCTCAATAAACTCAAAAGACATAAAGAAGCAATTGGAGCATACAATCAGGTAATTAGAATTAACCCAGCACACTACCAAGCATGGTTTGACATTGGTATTACCTGTGGTAAACTAGGTAAACATCAAGAAGCTTTCAATTGTTTTAATAAAGCCACAGAAATCAAACCGGAAGAGAGTGTTGCTTGGTTGAATCGTGGTTTATCCCTGGTGGAATTAGAAAATTACGAAGAGGCCATATTTTCCTTTGATAAAGCACTAGAAATCCAACCCAGTTCCTTTAAAATTTGGGATAAAAGAGGTTATACATTAGTCAGATTAGGAAAAGACGAGGAAGCAATTACTAACTTTAATAAAGCCCTAGAAATCAACCCAGACTACGGTAGCGCCTTATATAACAAAGCAGCTTGTTATGCACTACAAAAGAATGTAGAATTAGCCTTGATCAATTTGCAACAAGCTATAAAAAACAAACCTAGTTATAGGGAAGACGCTGCAGGTGATATAGACTTTGATGACATCAACCATGACCCCAGATTTCAACAATTAATTCATGGTGATTAAACCCGGAAAATCCCTCCTATCTCCAATCTTCCCAACTTTGATTAAAAATGGAAGTATCAGGAAAAGCAGTTGGATTTCCGTTCTGGTCAAGAATTTTCCTGAGCATCTGTAACTTAGGTTCGAATCTCGGTAAATTATCAACCAACTCATAGGGAAATATATTTTTCCTCAGTGCAAAACTCGCTACAGTCCCAGCAGCAGCACCGGAAGACCATTCAAAAGAATGGACTCGATAAGCAGCAGCAGCGATGTGACTAGTAGCAATGCTTTTACCCCCAACTATTAAATTATCAATTTTTTGGGGGATCATTGCTCGCAGTGCAATTTGAAAAGGATAAGCATAACCAGCACCCCTTCTTTCTCCAGGACGTTCTATATTACTTGGTGCTTCTGGTGGACTTTTATCCATACAAGGATGAAAATCTATAGCATAATGTCCGATACCTACTGCATCTGGAAAAATTGTGGAGCGACTACGATTTACTATCCTATCTGATGGTAGTTTACCTGTAATTACAGAAGTTGCTTCTAATCCTGCAAGGGTTGCTTTCAACTGACGATACATAGCTGGTGACAGGGTTTTGCGGTAATATTCATCATTATAATTGCGACGAGAAATATCCACTTCCCAAATACTAAACCCTTGGGGTTGTCCCCAACTAGGACGACCAATAATTCTTCTTCCCTCCCTCATATAAGGATATTTTGATAACCCATGTTCAGTTCCCATGGGTGAGTTCAAACCAGTTAATAAAATGTGATTTGGTTGGGGTTGTTTGATGTTTTCACCCAGTAAACTATCCGTATTTCCCGCTACTAGCCAGTAATAATAGGCAAGGGCGTTTTCTTCTCCTTTGCGGAGAGTTTCCGTTCTCATTCCTCCCATCCATCCACCTGGATTCAATTGACCTGTGGATTGTAACTGTTGGCGAGTATAAATTAAATTATCCTGGGCTGTTCCTGGACGGTAGTCATTACCCCAAGTCCAGTTCTGCATGGATATATCTCCAGGAGTGGGAGTGGTAAAATTAATTCCCCCAAATCTACTCCATGGACCTGTTTGGGGACTCCAAATACGACGATAGGTGAAAACTAAATCAAAGTTGGCCAGTCTGGGTAGTTCATAGCTAAAATAGGGAGCATATTGGGGATAAAATGCTGGCATGGTTTGGTTTTGTGGCTCTTTTGTGGCCTCCATGGCAAAGGTATAGGTAAAACCTTGGGTACAATAGGGATCCCCTGTGGTACTGGAAGATGAAGGTTCCAGATAGGAAATGGGATCTACTCCCAGACGATAGGGTACATCTGCTAGAGCAATAATTTCCCCAGTTTCAGTAGTATCTATAATATACCATTGTTTGGTTTTTGGTGATGTTTTGGCAACAAAACGAATGATGGTTTTATCCAAGCGGGATGAGTTTTTATAACTGTAAGAATCCTCTATGGTCTCAGATAGGGGGAAGGTGTTCAGAGGTGGTGCATTTTTCGCTGGTTGATGTTGAATTGCGATCGCACTGTTAATGATCTTACCATTTTGAGAAATCTCTAGATCTTTAACCACGGTATTGGGAAAAAAGTGTAATTTTCCTCTTCCTTTGTTTTGTGCGTCTTGCAACATTTGGTAAAGAATCCGATGACCATCCCCGGGGAGAAAACAAGAGTCGCTTACCCAACAGTCACCGGGGTTAATTGTCCCATATTTTTTTGCAATTCGGTCTCTTAATTCTAAATATCCGCGAGAGTAAAATCTTTTGATCCGTTGGGTTGGTCTTTCATCTAGCGCTGATGTACCCTGGGCGGAAATTTGTCCCCCTAACCAGTCAGTTATTTCGGTTAAACAAACTGTGTTCCCTGCTAGTAAACTTTCGTAAGCTGTGGCAATTCCTGAAAGTCCACCACCTACAATGAGAATTTCACAGTTGACGATTTTGCCTGGATTTCGCGGTGGGTTTGCCAGGACGGAACTGGGCGAAAAGACTATGGTGAGTGTAACAACACCTGTTAGTATTTGATTGGCTTTTTTCTGTTTACTTTTCATGCAATTCGCTTTATAACCTACTTAACTGTTTTGGCTTTATAGCCCGAAAATGAGTCAAAACGCCTACTCTCACTTTTACCCACCGTTCTGACTAAAGCTATAATAGCAAAAGGATTTATCTTCTATATAGATTTTCCTCGGTTGGGGTTGAGAAAACCCAAAAAACCCACGGGATTGCCTGGTCAAATTATTTATATATGTATATATAGGGGTAAATAATAAGAAAAAATTATGTTTATAGGGGGTTGAGATAAGTTTTTCTGTGGTCGAAGGGGTAAAAATGTGGTACTATGAAAGTTGAGTATAATGGAGTGTGAGCATTTGCAAAAAAAGTGGACAGATTTTCATTATCAGGGTATCACGTCCAAAGGTCAATAGTCAACCCCCACCATGGGAAAAAAATGGGCGCCTAGATTCCTCGCTTGAAATTAATTGCGATCGCTATTTTATGGACTTCCGGTGTAATTACCAAAGATGGGAAAAATTCTGCTGTGATAGAATATCAATCGCGAATATCAAATACTAGTGAGTGGAATTAAATATAATACAATGTAGGTTGGGTTGAAGTATGAAACCCAACACCCGCATGGATAACCCATACTACAAATAATTGTACCTCCCTACAAGCGATCGCGAATATCAAATACTAGTGAGTGGAATTAAATATAAGACAATGTAGGTTGGGTTGAAGTATGAAACCCAACACCCGCATGGATAACCCATACTACAAATAATTGTACCTCCCTACAAGCGATCGCGAATATCAAATACTAGTGAGTGGAATTAAATATAAGACAATGTAGGTTGGGTTGAAGTATGAAACCCAACATCCCCAACCCATCCTACAAATAATTGTGCCTCCCTACAAGCGATCGCGAATATCAAATACTAGTGAGTGGAATTAAATATAAGAAAATGTAGGTTGGGTTGAAGTATGAAACCCAACATCCCCAACCCATCCTACAAATAATTGTGCCTCCCTACAAGCGATCGCGAATATCAAATACTAGTGAGTGGAATTAAATATAAGAAAATGTAGGTTGGGTTGAAGTATGAAACCCAACACCCCCAACCTATCCTATAAATAATTGTACCTACCTACAAGCGATCGCGAATATCAAATACTAGTGAGTGGAATTAAATATAAGAAAATGTAGGTTGGGTTGAAGTATGAAACCCAACACCCCCAACCTATCCTATAAATAATTGTACCTACCTACAAGCGATCGCTCTTTAGCAAATAGGGGAATATCAAATATTAGTAGTACAGTTTAATTATGGGAACTCTTATAGTTGACTAGTTTATGTCCTAATCTTGATGGCTACAGCTATATATGATTGAGTGATGATAAGTGATGATTTTTGTATTAACCAATCCTGATTCAGAATCGATAAAAATACCCCTAATTAGTTTCTATGTAGGTAGAGACCTTTTAGAGGTATTTTGAAGTCATTAATGTTTTTTGCAAGCAAGGGGGAATGCAACTGAGAAATTTGATAATTGATTAACTGCAATTGTTAAAACAACCCAGCTCTGACTAGAGTATTCCCTACGAATAGACCTTAGTTATATCTCATGTAGAAGATATAACGTTTTCCCCCCTGTCTCATCTATCCTAAGATATAGTTAATATCTACCCTAGGATATATTGACTAATTTATCATATATATGATAGAGGAAGATTGATTTACAGACTAATAGCTCATTCTAAATAATTAGGAAAAGGTTATATTAGGTTAATTGCTAATTCCTCGCTACTATAAAGTAAGCAAAGTAAGTAATATTGATTAAGCGTAATTTACTATGAATGGTTTACCTCGTCGTTATCACATTACCACATTCGGTTGCCAAATGAATAAAGCTGACTCAGAGCGCATGGCTGGTATACTGGAAGATATGGGCTTTGAATGGTCAGAAAATCCTCAGAATGCTAATCTGATTGTCTACAATACTTGCACTATTCGGGACAATGCAGAACAAAAGGTTTACTCTTATTTGGGTAGACAGGCTAAACGTAAACACCAAGAACCGGATTTGACTCTGGTTGTTGCTGGCTGTGTGGCACAACAAGAAGGCCAGGCTTTGTTGCGACGAGTGCCAGAATTAGATTTGGTTATGGGTCCCCAATATGCTAACCGCTTGAAGGATTTATTGGATTCGGTTTTTGCGGGTAATCAAGTAGTAGCTACAGAAGAGGTACACATATTAGAGGATATTACCCAGCCCCGTCGTGATAGTCGGGTAACTGCTTGGGTGAACGTAATTTACGGTTGTAATGAACGTTGTACCTATTGTGTAGTCCCTAATGTCCGGGGTGTGGAACAGTCTCGTACCCCTGAAGCTATTCGTGGAGAAATGGAAATTCTGGGTCAACAGGGTTATCGGGAAATCACTCTTTTGGGTCAAAATATTGATGCTTATGGCAGAGATTTACCCGGTTCAACCGCTGAAGGTCGCCATCTGCACACCTTTACCGATTTACTCTATTATGTCCACGATGTGCCGGGTATTGAAAGAATTAGATTCGCTACTAGTCATCCTCGCTACTTTACAGAAAGGCTGATCAAAGCATGTGCAGAGCTACCCAAAATTTGTGAACACTTTCATATTCCCTTCCAGTCCGGGGATAATGAAATATTGAAGGCCATGTCCCGAGGTTATACTCAAGAGAAATATCGGCGGATCATTAACACAATTCGTAGCTATATGCCAGATGCTTCTATCAGCGCAGATGCTATTGTGGGATTTCCCGGAGAAACAGAAATACAGTTTGAAAATACTCTACAATTGGTTGATGACATTGGATTTGACCATTTAAATACTGCTGCTTACTCACCCCGTCCCGGTACTCCAGCAGCACTGTGGGATAATCAGTTGAGTGAAGAAATCAAGAGCGATCGCCTGCAAAGATTGAATCACTTAGTTAATGTGAAAGCAGCACAGCGATCGCAGCGTTACCTAGGGAGAATGGAGGAAGTATTGGTAGAAGATCAAAATCCCAAGGATCAATCCCAGGTCATGGGTAGAACCAGGGGAAACCGTCTGGCCTTCTTTCAGGGGGATATCAATCAACTGAGAGGAAAAATGGTCAGGGTACAAATTCAGGAGGTTCGCGCTTTTAGTTTAAGTGGTGAACTGGTGGAGTAAGATCTTCATAGGTCAAACTATCTATATTCTCAAATCTTTGCCTGCTTTTTGCCTATAATCTACAATGGGCAAATCTTGACATTTATTTATTCAGACCGAAAAAAGAACTTACTATGCGAACTCACTATTGCGGAGAACCTCGAAAACATCATATTGGAGAAAATGTAATATTATATGGTTGGGTAGACCGTCACCGCGATCATGGAGGTGTAATTTTCCTAGACCTGCGCGATCGCTCTGGTATTGTGCAAGTTGTAAGCGATCCACAGCGCACTCCAGAATCTTATCAAATAGCCAATAGCATACGCAACGAATACGTCCTCAAAATCACTGGTAGAGTGACGGAGCGTCCAGCTGAATCCCTGAATCCCCGTTTGCTCACGGGTGAAGTAGAAGTATACGCAGATCATATAGAACTACTCAATTCCGTTAGTAAGAATTTACCTTTTCAGGTTTCCAGTGGGGAGACGGAGAATGTGAGGGAGGACGTGCGGTTAAAATATCGTTATTTGGACTTACGACGGGAAAGGATGGCTAAGAACATACAACTGCGCCATCAAGTGGTCAAAGCCATGCGTCGTTATTTAGAAGACCAGGAGGGTTTTATAGAAATAGAAACTCCTGTTTTGACCCGTTCTACTCCTGAAGGTGCTCGGGACTATATCCTTCCTAGTCGGGTTAATGAAGGTCAATGGTTTGCCCTACCCCAATCCCCGCAGTTGTTCAAACAAATATTAATGGTGTCGGGGATGGATAGGTACTATCAAATTGCTCGCTGTTTTCGGGATGAGGATTTGCGTGCAGATCGACAACCGGAGTTTACCCAACTGGATATGGAAATGAGTTTCATGTCAGAAGAGGAAATTATCCAGCTGAACGAAAAATTAGTTTGTCACATTTTCAAAACCGTTCAAGATATTGACTTACCCCATCCCTTCCCCCGGTTAAGATATCAGGATGCCATGAATAAGTATGGTACGGACAAACCAGATACCCGCTATGGTTTGGAACTAGTAGATGTTTCTGACGTAGTCCAAGATTGTGGTTTCAAGGTGTTCAGGGATGTGGTTGCTGGGGGGGGTATGGTGAAAATCTTACCTATTCCCCATGGGAATGATGCCATCTCCAACGTACGGATTAAACCCGGTGGAGACATTTTTCGGGAAGCAGCAGAAGCTGGTGCAAAAGGTTTAGCATATATTCGGGTTAGGGACAATGGGGAAATTGACACTATTGGTGCAATTAAGGACAATTTAACGGCAGCACAAAAACAAGAAATTTTAACTAGAACTGCTGCAAAAGAGGGACACTTGTTACTTTTTGCTGCTGCTGATGCTTCTGTTGTTAATAAGACTTTAGATAGATTGCGTCAGTTTATTGCTAGGGAGTTTAACTTAATTCCCCCTGGGAAGATCAACTTCCTCTGGATTACGGAATTTCCTATGTTTGAATGGAATGCTAACGAAAAAAGATTAGAAGCTTTACATCATCCATTTACCGCTCCTCACCCGGATGATTTACATGATTTGAAGACTGCTCGCGCTCAAGCCTATGATTTAGTGTTGAATGGATTTGAAGTAGGTGGAGGAAGTTTAAGGATTTATCAACGAGAAGTACAAGCGCGAGTATTTGAGACTATTGGGCTTAGTTCAGAGGAAGCACGAAACAAATTTGGTTTTCTTTTAGAAGCTTTTGAGTATGGCACACCTCCCCATGGTGGAATCGCTTATGGGGTGGATAGACTAGTTATGTTACTAGCTCAGGAAGAGTCCATTCGTGATGTGATCGCTTTTCCTAAAACCCAACAAGCTCGCTGTTTATTGACTGATGCACCTGCAACGGTAGAGATTAAGCAGTTAAAAGAACTTCATGTGAATTCCACTGTAAAACCTAAAGAAAGTAGCCTTTGACCTATTATTTAAACATGGGTAGAAAAAGGCTGTAAACCCACAGCCTTTGGCTATGTTAAGATGCCCACTAATACTTTCATGAGTATTTCCAAATCCATAGGGACGCGATATAGCATTAGATCTTGGGTAACCAGTTTGCTCTCAGGTTGAAAACTGCCAAATTGCCAAATTTCTCCTGTGGTTACTGCTCCGTACAATATAGGTTCAGTCCTCCATATCCATTCATTTAGAGCAATTAGCTCCACAGCAAGTTGGGTAAAACCTCTAGTTAAATCCGCTTGTTTGGCTTCCACAACCAATATTTGGTGTTCAGATTTTAGGTAGTAATCTAAATCTCCCCGCAAAAATTGGTTGATTTCTATAGGGTATTCTATATTAATGCTGGATCGGGTAATGTGGGCAATTTCTAATAAAATCGGGGCTATTAAAACCTCTCTTCTAGCTGCTTCGCTAGTGAGATTGACTATTTGAATTGCTTCTTCTAATCTCTGTTTTAAATCCTCCAATCTAGTAATCTCATTCTTACTCGTTGGTAGGTCAATCCTACTCTTAATTAAATTTGCACCTAATTCTCTTAAAATGTCACCAGGGGCAAATTTTAAATCAAAGTATTTCCGAAAGGTATAGGTTTCACCGACTTTGAGAATTGATGGACGTTGTATATTATCCATAAAACTACTAAACCGTTATGTTTCTATTACCTCATAAGCACTCAGTAGCTTGTAAACGGGTTTATATAATGCGGATGAAAGGACTTGAACCTTCACTCCTGTCGGAACTAGAACCTAAATCTAGCGCGTCTGCCAATTCCGCCACATCCGCATTAGTATCTAATACTATCATAGCAACTTTTCCTTGGCAAGAGGGATCTGCTATTTTTTTTCTTTTTGATCAAATTTCTCCATCAATCCCTATAGCCACACGGGGTAGACGATGTTTGAACCCACAAATGATTTCCCAGGAAATAGTGTTCAATTGATTTGCCCAATCATCCGCTGTGATGTTCTCTTCTCCCTGTTCCCCTAATAGGGTGACTATTTCCCCTTCCTCTACTTCCACCAGGGAACTAATATCTATCATCAGTTGATCCATAGTAATCATACCAATCTGCTTAACTCTTTGACCCTGCACCAATACATCCATTTGGTTAGAAAGACTTCTGGGCACTCCATCAGCATAACCAATACCAACTACTCCAATTCGCATTTCTCTAGGAGCAATAAATTTATGCCCATAACTTACCCCTGTTCCTTCACTAATTGTTTTTATATGTGTGATTCTCGCTTTTACCTGTAGTGCGGGACGCAGTTGCAAATGATTTCTCTGGTGAGCAGCTGGATAAAGTCCATAAATGGCTAGTCCCGCACGCACCATGTCATAGTGTAATTCTTTGTTCCCTAGGGTAGCAGCAGAATTGGCTAGGTGTAAACTTGGTATTTTTATGCCCATTGCCCTAATTTGAGCGATCGCCTGTTGGAATCTTGCATGCTGTTGTTCCATAATTGTGGTATCAGGACTATCCGCTGTAGCAAAGTGAGAATAAACACTAGCAATATGTAACCGAGGCAGTCCTTGCACCAACTGAGCAAATTGACCCGCTTGTTGCCAGTCAGCACCTAGTCTTGACATTCCTGTATCTAACTTAATATGAACTGGCAATTCATAATTATAGTCAATAGAATTTAATAAATCAGAAAATATTAAAGCTTGTCCTGGACTACATAAAGTAGGTTCCAGTTGCCAAGAGGTGATAGCATGAATTTGTTCTGGTGTATGGGTAGCACCCAAAATCAGGATTGGGGCCCTAATTCCAGCCTCCCGCAATTGAATACCCTCGGTAACTGTAGCTACTCCTAGCCAGGTGGCCCCCGCAGCTAAAACAGTTGTAGCTACAGTAACAGCACCGTGTCCGTAGGCATCCGCCTTGACTACAGCCATCAATTGGCTTCCTGGGGATAAAAACCCTACTAACTGCTTCACATTATTAGACAAGGCTCCTAAATCAATTTCTACCCAGGCACGTTGTGAAAACCAAGCGTAAGTATCTTGCACAATAAGCATTTTCATGTAATCTCCCTGTTTTGAAAGTGGGGAGATGTAAAATTCTCACCCCTATTTAACTACCATTTTTAACCTTTGGGCTGTCTCATCTGTCTAAAAAGGTATATTTGTGTTAGAATGTTCAAAACTAATACCTTGAGCTAAAATCAATGGGGAAGGTTTTAGTCCTAAACGCCTCCTACGAACCGCTCAACATTACCACTTGGCGACGTGCCATCGTTTTGTTGATTAAAGGCAAAGCAGAACATGTGGAACACAATGGCAAATTCCTCTGTTCCGATTTTCCACTGCCAACCGTAATTCGGTTGCGTCATTATGTCCGCGTTCCATACAAAGAAATCCCACTTACACGTCGAAACATTTTTCACCGTGATAGTCACACTTGTCAATACTGTGGCTGTACCGGTGATGATCTGACATTGGACCATGTAATACCCCGATCTCGTGGTGGAGGTGACACTTGGGAGAATATTGTTACTGCTTGTGTACGTTGCAACGTCAAAAAAGGCTGTCGCACCCCCCAAGAAGCCCGGATGCCATTACGGTATCCGCCGCGCCAACCTCATAGTAGTCTCTACTTTGAGGTAACGAAACATCTGAAAAGTGGACTTCATCAGGAGTGGCAAAAATATGTTATAGGACTTTAACCAATTAACTGGGAATGGGGATGTTTGGGTGAAAAGGATTAAACAGATCATATAGATATATAATTCCATAACAATTAGAACTGTCCGCACCATGTTGAATTCTAGTGTTTCTCAAATTGAGACTTTCACGCTGACCACAGAGCCAAAGGGGGAGGATATAGAAATAGAGACTACGGTTGACATTCCTCCATTGCATCGAACTCAGGCGCTACCATCTAATGGTGATGGGAACATTGCTAATGCTTCCCGTTCCCTGGGCGCTCAAAAGTCAGAAGAATTACAAAAAACTCTTCTCGCCCACCGACACGAGCGCCATTTGGTCATCCTCCAAGACTTTCCTGACCCGGATGCTCTCTCTAGTGCTTGGGCATATCAACTGATTGCTCAACAGTATGACATCAAGTGTGAAATTATTTATGCGGGCACTCTCAGCCATCAGGAAAATATCGCTTTAGTTAAACTCACTGCCTTACCTGCTCAACGCTGTACAGCACAAAGCATTAAAACCAAAGATTTGGTTTCTTATCAGGGTTTTGTCTTGATTGATAATCAAGGAACTACTTCTGCTTTAACGTCTGCCCTTCAGCAAGCTGGAATCCCTTTGATTACCCTGGTAGATCATCATAGTTTACAGGGGGAACTCAAGGCCGAGTTTACTGATGTTCGTCCATACGTGCGAGCAACAGCAACTATTTTTACCCAGTATTTACAGTCAGGTCTACTCACCCTGGATAGCAGTATGGGACAGCATGTGAAATGTGCTACAGCATTGATGCATGGGTTAAGATCTGATACTAACCGGTTAATGCAAGCCCAGGAAGAAGATTTTATGGCTGCTGCATACCTGAGCAAGTTCTATGATGCTCAACTACTTAATGCCATTCTACAAGCTAATCGCTCTAAGCGTGTAATGGATGTTATTGAGCGTTCTCTGAAAAATCGCATTGTCCAGAATAACTTTTCTATAGCTGGTGTTGGTTATTTGCGGTATGATGACCGGGATGCCATACCTCAAGCGGCGGATTTTTTGGTGACAGAAGAAAATGTGCATACTGCCATGGTATATGGAATAGTACATGATGAGGACGATGAGTTGGAAGTGGTGATTGGATCCTTGAGAACTACAAAGTTGACCTTAGATCCGGATGAGTTTATTAAAGAAGCTTTTGGACAAGATAGTACGGGAAGATTTTTTGGCGGTGGACGCACTGGCGCTGGTGGGTTTGAGATTCCCATGGGATTCCTGTCTGGTGGTAATGAGAATTCCGCATACGCTAAGATTAAGTGGGAAGTTTTCGATGCCCAAATTAAACAGAAACTATTAAAACTAGTCAATCCCAAGGATAACCCAATCTAGTTAATACATGGCATGGACTTCTTTACACGCTAAAATACATCGCACAATCCGGAATCGTCATTTATTTGCACCCCATGAACATTTATTGGTTGCCCTATCCGGTGGACAGGACTCACTGTGTTTAATTAAGTTGTTGGTGGACTTACAAGTTAAATGGAAGTGGAAACTGGCGATCGCCCATTGTGATCATCGTTGGCGAGAAGATTCCCAAGCGAACGCGGATCATGTAAAAAATCTAGCAACTAGTTGGGATTTACCATTCCACTTACAAATTGCCACTGATCCGGTAAATAGCGAAGCTGATGCTAGGAATTGGCGATATGGAGTATTTAGGGAAATTGCTGAAGATTATGGTTATAAATACATCGTTACGGGACACACCAGTAGTGATCGAGCGGAGACCTTAATATATAATCTGATTCGGGGGAGTGGTGCTGATGGTTTACAGTCCTTAAATTGGCAAAGATCTTTAGGGAAGAAGACGATGTTAGTTCGTCCCCTGTTAGAGATTACCCGGGAACAAACTGGAAAATTTTGCCAAGACTTTGACCTACCAGTTTGGGTGGATAGCACAAATCAAAATTTACAGTACCCCCGAAATCGTATTCGTCAGCAGTTACTCCCCTATCTTGCAGCAAACTTCAACCCCCAGGTGGAATCCCATTTATCTCATACAGCAGAGTTGTTGCGAGCAGAAGTAGAGTATCTAGAACAAATAGCTCACCAGTTGAGGTTACAAGCCTTAACAAAGTGTGAAAATGGTGATTTACATCTGAATCGTCATTTATTGAAACAACAGCCCTTAGCTCTCCAACGCCGGGTGATCCGTCAAATATTGCATGAAGCGTTACCACAAACCCCCAATTTTGATCATATTGAAAAAATCACAGATTTAATTAACGCCCCCAATCGTTCTCAAAGTGATCCTTTTCCTGGTGGTAGCATAGCAATAGTAGAAAATGCTTCCATAGTTATTCAACAACCCATTCTAACTCCAAGAGAAAAAGAAAGTTAGAATGGGCTACAACCCACTTGGAAAACTCCCGAAAATATGGTCAGCAAACCGGACTTTGTAACAGACCCTCGCCAGAACCTACATGGCAAATTACCAGAAAATGCTGATGCTCCCCCTCAAAGATGAGCCAGAATGGTCAATGAAACGGTTACTTGATATTTTAGCAGGTCGAGCGATCGCACCTTTAAAGGGTAATGGTTGGGGTGGTGGTACAGTGATGCACCTCCGAATATACCCAGTTTGAGTATAGAGGAGGTTTTGGGCGATCGCTTATCTGATCTCAATATTCCCATTGTTTCCGATTTACCCTTTGGTCATGATAGCCCTAATGCAGCTTTACCTGTGGGGGTACAAGCAACATTAGATGCAGATCAGGGAATATTAGAAATTTTCCATGAAATTAAATCCATTTGCGATAACAACGAGCAGTAATTAAATAAGGATGAAAAACTTCTACAAATTTAGTTTGTAATGTCTGAAAAAACCTATCTAGCAATTCTGGTTCATCATGGTGAAAAGGATATTCTTGATTAAAACCTTTAAAGAAATACCAATTCATAATGATTTTTCCTGCATCATCTAAAGACTGATGAAACGTAAGTAATTGCTGAATAGGATCTGGTAAATGCTCTAAAACATCAAAACAAACAATAGTATCAAACATTTCTGAACTAGGCATTTCTTGACACAAAACTATTTTTTTGTCTAACCCTAATTGTTTAGCTCGATATTCGAAAAACTCGCAATTAATCGGATTAATATCAAAATAAAACACCTCTTTAACATTTGGCGAACGTGCAGCACCAATAGCATGAGTACCAATTCCCCCACCAAAATCTAATACCCTACCTTGGGCATATTTGGCAATTAATAGTAAAGTATTACCAATATAATCATGACTGTTTAAATGCCAAGCTCCAAGCTCAAAAAGATACTCATTTTTCACCTGATACTGATAGAAAGCTGTAGCTTTTTCCCAGTCAAAATCTTTATGGCCTAACTCAGCCATTTCTTTTTGACCAGCAGCTAATTTACTTTCTAATGTTTGCTCATCCAAACTTAAAAATCCCTGAAGATGTTGCTTTAAACTAAAAGCATCTTCCCAAAAGCTATTTAAAAAAGATGGAATAGGTGGTGTGATCATATTTTTCTACCTGCTGAATACAATAATTTAGCTAAATCATGCGTAATATTTGATATTATGCCTAAAAGCACATCAATTTCACAATTGTATCGGAAATTGACCTAAACTGCTGTATGATTCTAAGTACACACTCTAGCCTAAGTGCTGTACCTTTGTATTTTTAACATATTTTCATTGATAGGAGATCAAAATGCCTAGTGTTCAGGAAAACTTAAATACATGGTCTAATTACGATTGGACCCAACAGGGTAATGAATGGTCGAGTCCATGGGGTGGAACAGATAACTGTTTTTTTGGAACTATACATCCGCGAATTAAAACCTTTATTCCTGAGACAAAAACAGGAACAACAATATTAGAAATAGCTCCTGGTTTTGGACGTTGGACACAATACCTAAAGGATTATTGTCAAGATTTAATTATCGTAGATTTAACTGAAAAGTGTATTGCCGCTTGTCAAGAACGCTTTGCAGATTGTTCTCACATTACATATCATGTCAATGATGGAAAATCATTAACCATGATTGAAGATGAATCTATTGATTTCATTTTTAGTTTTGATTCCTTAGTCCATGTGGAAAAAGATGTCATTAAATCCTATTTACAACAGATAGCCCTGAAACTTAAACCCAATGGTGTAGGATTTATCCATCATTCTAACTTGGGCAATTATCTCAATCCCGCTACTGGAAAGCTAGAGGTAGAAAACATTCATTGGCGAGCAGAAAGCATGACTGCTAAACTATTTGAGCAATACTCCCAAGAGGCTGGCTTACAATGTTTTCACCAAGAAATAGTTAATTGGTGTGGCGATATTTTGTGTGATTGCTTTTCCTTAATTACACTAAAAAACTCTCAATGGAGTCAACCCAATCATGTAATTGAAAATCCGAATTTTGGTGCAGAAGCTCAACGTTTACGCCAAGTATCATAAAATAATTGGAGGTAAGCAAGATGCTTACCCCAAAAGATTTTGAATATTTTGCTGTCATATCATGTTCAGTAAAAACAGATAAGGAATAAGCAAACTATTGATTTTTTCTTATCTGTTTAAAATCTTCTCAAACCATTGTTCTACACGAGCGCCCATTGCTGCCAAAGAATATAAACTCTCTGCTTGCTGGCGACAATTTTGACGATCAATAGTGTGTACCCGTTTAACAGCATCTATTAAACCTTGTACACTATCTGGCTCAACCAAAAACCCAGTTTTGCCATCTTCCACTATTTCCACTAAACCGCCCCGACTATAAGCAATCACCGGTACTCCACAAGCTAAAGATTCTAAACCTACAGTGGGGAAAGCGTCTATCCAGTGGGGAGTAGCTAACATAGCTTGACATTCCCTCAGTCCCGCTTGTAATTCGTTTGTAGAGACAAATCCTTGGTAATCTATCTGTGCATCGGGATACGCTTGACGAACTTGCTGCCAATATTCCTCATTTTGCATCAAACCAAAGATTTTTAGAGGCATTCCTAAAGTATTTGCTGCTGCTACCGCATCTTCTAAACCTTTTTCTGGTGCTATGCGGCCTACCCAACCTAAGCTATTACCAGGTTGATCACAAAACTGATACAAAGACAAGTCTAATCCATTAAATAAACAAACACATTCATCAGGGCAAGGAAAAGTTGCAGCTTGTGTTTTTGAGTGAACACCAATAGCATGGGGAAACTGAGTTGCTACCTTGGCAATCATATCATCCATCGCATCCAGTAAAGAACTCATACTAATTAAATGGGCAACTGGACGATGAAAAAATTGCGTTAAATATAATGGCAACCAATCATAGCTAAAATTCAAAATTAAATCATAATTTCCCTGTACTTGATAAGCATAACTCCACATATTTGCTAAAACTGAATTTGTCGGAATCCCTATTTCTGCATCATACTTTTGATCTTGGGCGGCATTTTGTGTATTTCCGGGTATTTCTATCAAAGGTAACGAACCACTGCGAGAACCTGCTGGTGCGACAATATCTATTGTGTGTCCTCTTTGCTGCATTGCTTTGACAATATTGGGGAGGGTGACTTCTATTCCACCACCTAACCCTGAACCCAAAGCACCAACACCTGTGGACATAAATAATAATTTGTAAGTCGGTTGACTCATTATTAATATCCTCAATTAAAAATTGCAGTTATCATCATACATGAGTAACTCTACAAATTAAATAGGAATACTATATTTTTGTGATAATTTTTCAGCCTCCAGTGATTAATTATTTTTGCTTTGACATCGGGTAATTAATTTACCAATCTGAGTTTTATATATTGCGGCTTTGATTAAATGCGTGCAAGCATAATATATGTAGCCATTTAATTAGGCTATTAAAAAATCTAGCAACTAGTTGGGATTTACCATTCCACAAAATTTACAGTACCCCCGAAATCGTATTCGTCAGCAGTTACTCCCCTATCTTGCAGCAAACTTCAACCCCCAGGTGGAATCCCATTTATCTCATACAGCAGAGTTGTTACGAGCAGAAGTAGAGTATCTAGAACAAGTAGCTCACCAGTTGCGGTTACAAGCCTTAACAAAGTGTGAAAATGGTGATTTACGTCTGAATCGTCATTTATTAAAACAACAGCCCTTAGCTCTCCAATGCCGGGTGATCCGTCAAATATTGCAGGAAGCGTTACCACAAACCCCCAATTTTGATCATATTGAAAAAATCACGGATTTAATTAACGCCCCCAACCGTTCTCAAAGTGATCCTTTTCCTGGTGGTAGCATAGCAATAGTAGAAAATGCTTCCATAGTTATTCGACAACCGTTTCTAACTCCAACAGAAAAAGAAAGTTAGAATGGGCCACAACCCACTTGGAAAACTCCCGAAAATATGATCACTCGCCAAAACCGACACGCCAAATTACCAGAAAATACTGATACTAAAGGTCTCAATCAATCCCCGTCTTTAAAAGACGAGTTGTATCTGAGGTTTTATTTGTCCTCACCCGAGGAATTTGCCCTACCCTTAATTAGCATCAAAGAGGTAATAGAAGTTACTCCCAATCAAATCATACCCATTCCTAACACCTCCCCATTGGTTTTAGGAGTAGTCAATTGGCGAAGTCGGTTAATTTGGGTAGTAGACTTAGGAAAGTTTATGGGAGAAATGATACCTTTAAATCTAGAACGTAGATCACAAGTATCAGTTATTACGACTGAGTATGAAGACACCATAATTGGTTTAGCAGTAGACCAAATATGTGCTACGTTTTGGTTAGATATGGAATCTGTAGTAGCTCCAACCGATGTACCAGATGACACAGTTCCTTTTGTTCACGGGGAATGGCTAGATAGTGAAAATAACAAGTCCGTAAAACTGATTAATCAAAAAATAATTCTGCAAAGCGATAAATGGGCAAGTATGGTCAAATTTAATCAGGAGGAGAAATGATAAGTACAGATGAGCCAAATTCCAAATATCAGCAGGCATTAACAGCTTACATAAGAGGTGATTATCAAAGTGCTGCTACTCTAATAGACCAAGTAGTCAGCATTTTAGGAGAAGACCCTAATTCCCACCTGTTGCGGGGTAATATATACTATGCTCTAGGAAAATTTAAGGTTGCCAAAGCGGAATATGATCGGGTACTGGGTTTAACAAATAATCAAGAAATACTAGGTTCAGCTCGTCAAAAATTGCAAGTGATTGAACAGGAGCTAGTCACTGACAGCTCTGCTTTAAAGAGTGGTTCTGATGGTGCTTTCATTGGAGATCCCAGTAGTGTGGAACAACTGTTTTCCGATATAGAAGAAAATGATCCATCACACCTTTTGGAATCAGATAAAAAGTATAGTTATAACGATATGGACAAAATTGAATTCCTGGTTAATTTCGATGAATTTGATGATTTAAAAAGTATTTCATCTTGGGAACCGGTAGAAATGGATGAAAACATAGATACCCATGATGAATTAGCTGGTAACCATAACCAAAGGTTACTAGAAGATAAATCCGTAAGTACCCAAGATCCATTACCAGAGAATGTTCCCGTTCGACAAAATTCTTCCTTAAATGCTGTTTTAAAAAAACAGCAGTGGTCTACCGCACTAGTAGTAGGTTTTACCTCAGCCCTAACAGCTGCTGTAGTTGGCTTTGGAACCAGCTCATGGGTATCCCAACGTGAATGGATGAGAAATGCCAATTGGGGAGTACCGCTAGGTGCTGGAATTATAGGTGGAATCACTGCTGCTTCCATGGGTGGTCTGGCACATCAATCTGTTCGACGTGCTTTTCAGGAACAAAACTCCGGCCAAGCCAAAGAGTTAGCAGTCACTCTTAACTCCGTAGTAACTATGACCCAATCCCTAGAGGAAGTCAGGAAAATAGGTAAAGCAGCTCAAACCTCGGTTCATCGCGTTAATGACATTAATAGTCAAGTTAGTGAAGCTCTGGAAAACATGGTGGCGGAAATTTTGGTAGTTGGAGAAACCCTAACAAAAACCGAACCTCAACTAAAATACTTGGTCGAGTCTTGTCAAGAAATTAATTCCTTGGCTACCTTAGCATCCCAATTAGCCTCTCGTACTAATTTGTTAACATTAAATGTCAGTATTGAAGCAACAAAATCTGGCGTAGGAGGAAGAGGACTGGCAATTATGGCCAATGAAATATCCCAACTAGCAGATAAGACAGCTAAATCTATTAAGCAGATTCAAGACATGTTTGGAAACATTGATAAGGAGACTAACCATATCCTACTCACTATGGAAGGGAGTAAACAACGAGTTATCAATAGCACGAAACTTGCACAACAAGCTAGGCAATCTCTGGAAGATATTACTCCTATAATAGCTGATATAGACTCCTCAATTGAGAAAGCAACTCTTAACTCCCCCTAAATACCATTATTTAAACCTAGGTAAAAACAAAAAGTATGCATGATGCTAATAGTTTTTGGGAAGATACGGGAAACAAACCTGAAAAAAAACCTGTAGATGAGAATTTGGAAGATTTGATTAAGGAGTTGGAAGATAGCTTATTGGCAGGATCTAAACAAGTCTCATCACAAATAGTCAGGGAAAAGGGAGCTGGTCCTACTCCCACAGAGAGAAAATACCAAGTTGCCAAAATACCAGAGCCCTCGTCTCTTGCGGGTAAGGAGGGTGTCAATATTTCTTTTGATCATTTAAATCAAATGGCAAGTTTGGTGGGGGACTTGCTGACCAGTCACCATGTCCTAGCACATAATCACCAGTACCTGTGCCAATCTTTAGACCATCTGCTCTCTCAAATTCAACAGCTTTCTCAGATCGGTATCAGAATACAAGAGTTAAATGACCCATCTAGTCCTTTTTATTCCCTGCACCAAGAAATTATAGAATGTACTTCCACCATGGTGGAGTCCGCAGTAGATATTGATTTTGTTCAAGAGGAAATTCAAACTTTAAGTGAGCAGTGTGATCAAGTCACGGAAAAATTACGAGATAGTTGTGTCAGCATACAACGGATCCCTTTTGCTCGAGCTAGTGAACGATTACGTAATCAGGTGACTATTGATGGAGTGAAGTATGGCAAAAAGGTAGACTTGGTTATACAAGGACAAGAAACTCTTGTGGATAAGCTAATTTTACCCCACCTGACTGATTGTCTGATTTATATACTCCATCATGCTATGTCCCAGGAAACTAAAACTCCTTCAGTTCGCATTGCTTCTGGCAAATCACCTGCAGGAAAAATCACTATCCAGGTTTCTGTTAAGGGTAAATATAATCTCCTATCTATAACTTTTATATCTGTAGCTAATAATACTCTGGGAATTAACTACCATAGGCTAATCCAAAATTTGCTACCCATTCTTCACCAAGTTTATGGCACTATTAGCACTGATTCCTCTAGAACTTTGACTATCAAGTTACCTATTAGTTTAAGTGGTCTGACTGCTTGTGGAGCTATATGTTGTGTTTTCCATAACTACACAATTGCTTTCCATCAGGAATATGTGATGGAAACCATGGATATATTGGTGAAAGACCTGGCCAGGGATGCTAAAGGTAAACCATTTATCCGCTGGGGAGAACGGATTTTGCCTTTACGCACTCTCTCTGAAGTATTAGGATTTCATCGTCAAATTTTTAATACTCCCTCAACGGACAATGGTCAAAACACTTCTGTAGTTATTCTTCACCCCGGTAGTAGTGATATTGTAGTCGCTCTCCAGGTTGACCAGGTGTTGGGTGAAAGGGAAATCTTTGTTAAACAATTCCCGGGAATTTTACCCAAACCCACTGGTCTTGCAGGAGTTACCATTGACTCCGATGGTACTATTGTTTTTGTAGCAGACCCCTGGGAAATTATTACTCAATTAAATCTAGTGTCACCGACCTAATTAAGATCGGTGATTTGCTAGTTTAGGCAAAGGCTGCCGTTTTTACATCATTATTAGATAGGATATCCTGCAATTCGTCAGCATCCACCGTTTCTTTATCAATCAGCATTTGAGCAATTTGGTCTAAAATCTGACGGTTATTTAGTAGTACTTCCTTGGCTCGGGAGTATGCCGTATCAACAAGTTTGCGAACTTCTTCGTCAATTGCAGCGGCAGTCTCCTCCGAGAAATCCCGTTCGGACATGATGTCTCTACCTAGAAACATATTACCTTGCTGACGACCTAAAGCTACAGGACCCAAGCGATCGCTCATACCAAAACGAGTAATCATTTGTCTAGCTACTCTAGCTACCTGTTGCAGGTCGTTGGAAGCACCAGTGGTTACTTCTTCTTCACCAAAAATAATTTCTTCTGCTAAACGACCACCCAACGCAACGGCCATTTGATTTTCTAGATATGCGCGGCTATACAAGCCTGTATCCATCCGGTCTTCACTGGGAGTAAACCAGGTTAAACCACCTGCACGACCACGGGGGATAATGCTAATTTTTTGTACGGGGTCATAATCAGGCATTAATGCACCAACTAAAGCATGACCAGCTTCATGATATGCTACCAAGGTTTTGCGTTTTTCGCTCATTACCCGGTCTTTCTTTTCTGGACCTGCTAATACCCGATCAATAGCATCGTTAATTTCATCCATGGAAATTTCGGTCAAGTTGCGACGTGCTGCTAAAATTGCTGCTTCGTTCAACAGGTTGGATAGGTCCGCACCGGTGAATCCGGGAGTGCGACGGGCAATTCTATCTAGGTCTACATCTTTTGATAGGGTTTTACCTCTAGCATGAACTCTGAGGATTTCACTCCTTCCACCATAGTCAGGACGGTCTACTACTACTTGACGATCAAATCGACCAGGACGCAATAGAGCTGAATCAAGAACGTCTGGACGGTTAGTGGCAGCAATAATGATAATTCCTGTATTACCTTCAAAACCATCCATTTCCGTTAGTAATTGGTTGAGGGTTTGTTCTCTTTCATCGTTACCTCCCCCTAAACCTGCTCCTCTTTGACGACCTACCGCATCAATTTCATCAATGAAGACTATACAGGGAGCATTGGATTTTGCCTGTTCAAACAGGTCTCGCACTCTAGATGCACCCACACCCACGAACATTTCCACAAATTCTGATCCGGAAATACTGAAGAAGGGTACACCCGCTTCCCCTGCTACTGCTCGTGCTAATAGGGTTTTACCTGTCCCTGGTGGTCCTACTAATAATACACCTTTAGGAATTTTCGCGCCAATAGCAGTAAAGCGATCAGCATTTTTTAAAAAGTCTACAACTTCATTTAATTCCAGTTTGGCTTGGTCAATACCCGCCACATCCCCAAAGGTAACTTGGGTTTGGGGTTCCATTTGCACTCTGGCTTTAGATTTCCCAAAGTTCATCGCTTGACTACCAGGACCACTCTGGGCCCGACGTAGTAGGAAAAATAAACCTACTAATAGCAATACA
The DNA here is from genome assembly GCF_003367075.2 of Cylindrospermopsis raciborskii Cr2010. Taxonomy (NCBI): domain Bacteria; kingdom Bacillati; phylum Cyanobacteriota; class Cyanophyceae; order Nostocales; family Aphanizomenonaceae; genus Cylindrospermopsis; species Cylindrospermopsis raciborskii. The sequence continues at coordinate 880,663 of NZ_CP065936.1, read as the reverse complement.
GGGAAAAATAGGCTACTGAGTGCTCTAAACCAAAATCCGTCGTCTGTTTGAGGTAGTACGGCAATATCTACACCTTTATTGCTTAGGGTGTTGATTAAATCTGGGTCGTTGACCAGGATGACCCGCTTTTTATTCGGATCATATTTTGGTGTCACCACCGCTGTGGTCCGATCTGAACTGAGGCTAACTCTTTCTACCCGCCCCTGTTCCACCTGTTGGATAAATTCACTATACCTCCACGTTTCTACCTGTGGCGGTTGATTGTCAAAAAACGCTGTCCCTAAGGCTATTACTACTATAAATAACAGCGCGTACAGCCCCGCATTTCTCCATCTCTTGTTCACTGAGGTATATCCTCCTAGTTTTGGGCGTTAGTCTAAGTTCTCTAAAATAAGAGAGATTTTATGAGAATTATGTTAACTTATTTTAAGATATACCAAAACTTCACTCCTGTCATGATAGAAATAATCTTTTGATCTCCCAAAAGCATGAATGTCTAGGATTATATTCTAACCTCTCTTGACAATCCTGCACCATATATATGGGAACTATCTCTACCACGCTGTTGCTATAGGCGATCGCCTCTAGGTTTTTGACCAGGTTTCCTGTCCATGGTTCTTGCTTGACGGGAATTTGATTTTTTTGTAAGTGCCCGATAATGAGCGATCGCTCGATTCCCGGGAGAATTCCCTCTGTGAGAGGTGGTGTCCACCAGCAGTGGTCTTTCCAACCCCAGAGGTTACCAGTGGCAGTTTCCAGCCAATTTCCCTGGTTATCTACTAAGATTACTTCTTGGGCTTTGAGACTTTGGGCATTAGTTTTTGCCAACCAAGGAGCCAGATAGTTACCAGTTTTATGCTCGGGTAGGGAACGGTTCCATCTAACATCGCCAACAGCGACCATTATACCATGATTTTGTCTTTCAGCTAGGTTTTCTGGGAGGAATCTACCTGTAATCCATTCTCGACCATCGGGGAAAACAGTGATTCTGATGACGGGGAAATTTTGTGAAAGTATTTCCGCACCTTGACGTATAGATAGCCAATTAGGCTCTTTCCAGTCAAATGTCTCTAGAGTAGATTTTAAACGAAAGCAGTGAGCATGCCAACTAGTTAGTCTATGATTTATACAGCTTTGATATACCCTAATAGTTGTAAAAACTGTAGCTCCGTAAATTAGTCCTGGGTCATCAACATCTAATGTCAGTGTTGTTGATTTTATCAGTTGACCACAATACCAATACATCATCCGTTCCTATTCATAACCGAAAAAGTCAGTCCCTTTCAGGAAAAATAACAATGGGTAAACCCAAGTTATTAACAACTACCTTACCACCTAAATTTTCAATTTCGCCAATAGCAATTTGTCGAGTTTTACCATCCATATTATTTTGTAAAACCATGCTCCAGGTGGCAATACGAGCAAACTTACTGTCAGGATTCCTCAAAAGGAAATTAGCAGTTTTTTCAGAGAAGAAAACCACTTTTTGCGCCTCTGGATCATCATATTCCCGCGCCCAAGTAGCAGCTTTTATAAAAGACTGACGAGCTGCTTGATGATCACCTAAAAATAATAACTCATCAATACCCTTATAACTCCACACATAATAGGACTTTGGCGGTAATTTGGGGGAGAGCAATTGTAAATTAGTCGTCATTAGATTAACAGCAGTTTTAGGCATCCCAGCATATAAAGAGGTGCTAACAGAAAGACTTAAATAAGCATCAAGGAATCTTGGATCATGTTTGAGAACGATTTTTAAAAACTCCGGACTTAGACCATAACCAGTCCTCTGTCTTTGCTGGTCATCCCCAAAGTATTGTAAAAACTCGATATACACCCATTTAGAGAGTATATTGTTATAACCAAAACTGGGCATGTTATCAAGCAATTTAAGACGTAAAGCATTTTTCTGGTCATCTTTTTCCACAGACTCCCCTGACCTATTTTCTGGAGCGGTTACCAATTCCTGTAGTCGTAGGTACTGATTGGAAGTCACAGCGAGAATAGACAGGCTAAAAACCAAGGGAGCAATAATCAATTCGCGAGCTGATAGCATAGTAAAATTTACTCTTGTTAAGTTTTTTTAAAAACAATGGAAAAAAAATCTCAAGTAGTTAATAATGCCCTAGTGGAGTGCTAATGGAAACCCATACAGTCCTATCCACACTTTTTCACATAGTACCTAAAAGTAAGTATGTCTGAAACCAACCTCTCCGCCAACCTAGAAATCCAAACAGTGCAAATTGAAAAGGTCGAGTCAGCAAAAGTAAATAAGTTCCAAAGCCAGCTTAACAATTTAGATTTTAAGAGCAATGCTGTGAACTTGAGTAGTGTCATGGATATTGTTAAGACAGTCCTTGCAGATGTAATTGAGTTACAAATTGAAACTTCTGTTATTGATGAGTCATCATATAACAACAACGCTTCTAGTGCCAAACCAGAGAACAAAATGGTAACCCGTATTAACCTGGTTGATGGTGACATTAGAAATGAAATAGGTACTAGCTTCATTGGTAGTGGTCCCTATGTAGAGCTGAGGGAATTTCATTTGAGCCAAGTTCAGGAAGGTCGGGAAATAATCCAAAAAAACATAGAAAGCGTGCAAAAACTGGGTGAGATTTTGATGTCAATGGTTAAACAAAGTCAAAATAGCCAAAGTTCGCAACTAGCAAAACTTCCCTAGCATTTATCCACGGTACTTAATGCGGAGAGCAACCCCCATGTTAGCAAAAGACTCAAATTCTTTGGAATCTCAGCCAAATCAAGGTACAGCAGGGAGAGCTAAAGACCTACTGGGCAAATTTGTTGATACCGTAGGCGTAATAGTTAGGGATATTACAAGCTTAGAGGTAAATACAATAGTTGTAAGTAGTATTAGCGGTTCCAAATTCAACCCCTGGCAATCATACTATAATATTTATGCCATAAGTCAACCCAATTATTTTGCCAGTAAGAACATTGTGTCCGAGTTAGAAGACCGTTATATTAATATATTCTTGCAATTGGAAAGAGAATATATTTATACGCTTTTAATCAAGGAATTAGAGTCTCCATCACCCAAAGCTCGGGTGGTGCAGGAATATCGTAGTCGTCTGCAATATATAGATGAAAATCGCTTAAATTCCGATGGTACAAAAGTATCCCAAATAGTTTTACCCTCACCTTTTGACCAGGAAAGTCAGGTGGAAAATTATCAGAAAATCGCCGAACTAGTGACTGATGATAAGTTTGTATTGACCTTGCGGAAGGTTTCAGAAATGAAAGCAGCACTGGATGGGGGTGATGTCACAAGTGAAAATGTGGATACCATCTATGCTCAAACCATCATCCAATTAGACGGAGATATTATTACTCGTTATCACCGCGATTTATTCAGTTTGAAGGAATCTGATAAAGATCTAATTATGAAGGTTCATAATGATGGAGTGGTATCTGGAGAAAAACAATGGCGTGAGGTAATAGACTTCCTGATTAATTTTATCAAAGGTATTGCTTCTTGAACTTAGATATGTTAGTAGTTTGGGTGGGTGATGCGTGAATATATTCCAAGAAAATTACCAGAAACCAGACCTGAATTATAGTTTGAATTATGGTTTCTTATTTCCCTGGCAATTTCCCCAAAATAATGGCCAAGATAATTGTTGCTTAGAGGTAAAAGCTGAGGAAGGAGCATATAGTTTTTATTTAAATAGAACTATTTTAGAAAAAATTGCACAGTTAAAATTGCAGGGTATATCTTTAGATATACCCAAGGGACTGTTATTGAATTTATGGTACTATTCCATTTTTGATTCCCTTGTTGATAGGGATGAGAATTATGATAAGAGTGTGGATATTTATCAACATCCCCAGTTATCTGTTTTAATATATTTCTTCCTGGTAAAAACTTGGAAAATACTCACCAGTCAGAACCGCAATAAAACCATTAAATTTCAATCTGGGTTTACCTTTAATTCCTATTATCAATCAACTGAAAATCAGCATTTTGATAATTTAAATATTATGATGCAAAGCACCATACTATTTGACGGTGATATTATCCAAAAAATATCCCAGGACTTAATAAACAATGGGGATGCTTCTGGTATTGTCAATTCCCATTATTGGCTAACAGAACAAGTCACCAAATGTCTAAGAAGTAATTTGAATTCAGTGTATTGGTTTGTATCTGCTATATTTCCCGCAGCTGTCATAACCTGGAAAATCTCCTCCGGAATGTCATTGTGGTTATCAATATTAATCTCAACCTTGGGTTGGATAATAATATTTTTAGTTTTGGGAACATTGAGTTTACTAATTATCAGTCAATTAAAAAAACTACTGGTAAGGATAAGAAATAAATCTGTGGATAAATTTATAGAACCTGTTATTAGCTGGTTGGTTTGGGTAGTCACTAACTTGGTAATCAGCGTCAATGTTTTCTCCCATGATTCAGTTTCATTGATAGAAAATTCCCTACTTATGCTCTTTATACCAAATGTACTGAAATCCCTACTTCCCAAAGTAGGTAAATATTTATCCAAGTTCTTTATGAAATAATCTGCTCCAGTGGCAATTTTTGATTGCGAATAGAATAGTCCAATAATTCCATAGGGTGCATGACAGATGCTTTTCTATCCCCCAAATATTTACTGATTTGTAAACTACATCCTGGGTTAGGAGAAGCAATAACATCAGCACCTGTATTTAATAAATTCTGTGCTTTTTGCTCACCCAGCTCCTGAGCAATTTCTGGTTGTAGGAGATTATAAACTCCTGCGCTTCCACAACACAAAGCAGCATCTAAAGGTTCTTTTAAATTTACCCCTGGAATTTGTTTTAGAAGTTGACGAGGTTGAAGACTAATTTTTTGACCGTGCAATAAATGACAAGCATCTTGATAAACTAAAGTTAAAGGTTTGTCGCTCAAGGATGAAAGTTCAGCAGTTAACCCAACCGACACTAAAAATTCCTGCGCATCTTTTACCTTTGCTGCAAATATTTGAGCTTTTGCTGCGTATTCTGGGTCATCAGCTAAAATATGACCATATTCCTTTAAGGTATGACCACAACCAGCAGCATTAATAATGATAAAATCCACATTGCTATCTGCAAAACTGTCAATCATTTGTCTTGCTAAAGCTTTTGCTTGTTCTGTTTGTCCTTGGTGTTCAGGAAGCGCAGCACAACAACCCTGGGACTTGGGAATGATTACCTCACAACCATTAGCAGTTAAAACCCGCACTGTTGCTTCATTAACGGGGGAGAAAAACAGACGTTGTACACATCCTAAAATCATTCCTACTCGATAGCGTTTTGCACCCTGAGCGGGAATGATATCTGGTAAATTATTACCAAAAGACTGGATGGTAATTTTCGGTAAAATTGATTCCATCGCAGCTAACCTAGGAGAGATTTTCTGGATTAGTCTGGTAGCGCGTAACAATTGGGAAATTCCCAACTTCTGATAGAGAAATAGGGGAAAAAGCAATATTCTTAAAATATCTGGATTAGGAAAAAGGGAGAAGATTAATTGTCGGATTAATTTATCAGCAAAACTGCGCTGATAATTCCTTTCTACCTGGTGACGAGTCGCGGAAATCAACTTATCATACTGTACTCCAGAAGGACAAGTAGAAACACAGGCAAGACAACCTAAGCAAGAGTCAAAGTGTTGAACTGTAGCAGTATTTAGGGCAATTTCCCCTTCGTTAATAGCATCCATTAAATAAATACGACCTCTGGGTGAGTCCATTTCTTTACCTATCACCCGATAACTAGGACATGTGGAAAGACAAAATCCACAATGCACACAACTATCAATTAATTTTGGGTCGGGGGGATGGTTGGAATCAAATCCCTGTAGATTTTTCATATCATTGCTGGAACCACTGGCAATTTGCATGATTTTGTTCCTCTTTTAGTTTTTGACAGTTTTTGATATTTTTGATTTATACTTTTTAAAAATCTGCTTGATTAATTATTACCAAAATTTAAATTGCCAAATTTAAGTCGCCAAACTTAAATCCCACCTATAAATCGACCAGGATTTAATATGGAATTGGGATCAAATTGTTGTTTAATCCGTCGCATAATTTCTATGTTATTGGCATTATAACCCCAAACATCCATATTTTTTTTGACTGTTACCGGTGCGGATAACATACTTAAAAACCCTAAATTCTCCTGACACAAACTGCGCAAGGTGAGAACCGGATTTTCGTCTTCTAACCGGACTAAACCTAACCCGCTATTGAGATGAATTAATCCATACTGGATTTGACTAATGATGTTCACAGCAGCAGTTGGCAATACTCCTATTTTGGCAGTAATTTCCCAATTGTGCCCGCAGTTATAGATTAGTTCTGGTAATTGTTGCCATAGACTGGCTTCTTGCTTAGTCTCATCACCTAAATAGACTGTTGATGTTAAACCTAGTTCTTCCCCCATACTTGAACATCTTTGTAACTGCTGCTGGACGCTGTTCTCAATACTTTGAAACCTAACCATTAAACCAATACCGTCTCCTAAACCTAATTGGGAAACTAATCCATGGGATATTAAATCAGCTTGGGTTGGTGTTAATTGAGAACTTTGAAGAATTTTGGCAACCTGGGAAATAGGTTCAGGTTGACCAGTTAGTATTACTGTTCCCGAAGTTTCTGGTAAAGGATAAACCCTAAGGGTAACTTGACTGATAACCCCCAGAGTACCATAAGCACCAGTCAACAATTTCATCAGATCATAACCAGCAACGTTTTTCACCACCCTTCCCCCAGCTTTGGCAATTTTTCCATCAGCGCGGACAAAAGTTATGCCTAAAAGTTGGTCACGCACTCCTCCATAACGTTGACGTAGAGAACCAGTGTCCCCAGTCGCTACTATACCCCCAATAGTCGCATGTTCAGGAAACGCAGGATCTAATCCCAAGGTTTGCCCACGTTTGCCTAAAATCTCCTGGATTTCCCTGAATTTGATTCCCGCTTCTACTGTAATGGTCAAATCACCAACCGCATGTTCTATGAGTTTATTTATATATTCTGTGCTGACAATGACAATAATATCAGGACTGGTTAAACCACCCCAGTTAATTTTCGTCATCCCCCCACAGGTCAGAACTCGCCATCTATTACTATTTGCTGTGGCTATAATCGTACTTAGTTCTTCTTGGGTTTGGGGATAAACCATACAACTGGGGTGGGTTTGATCCATTGCCAATCGCACCCGTTCTTGTACAGTCTGACCTAGTTCTTCCCAAGGAGTTACCTTATTTATCCCCGTTAGGGTTAGAAACTGAGAAGTCGCACTCATAGTTATGTGTTATATCTAAGTTGTTAAGTTGTATATTTGGCATTAATTTTTACATAGTCATAACTCAAATCACAACCCCAAGCTTGACCAAAACCATTTCCATGACCAACACTGACAGTAATTAACACCGTATCTTCTTTGAGATAAGTTCCTGAAGCTGCTTGTTTTAAATAGGCATTGACAGCACCTTTATCAAAGGGTAGGGGTTGACCATTTTCCATCAGCAGGAAGTCACCAATCTTAATTTTCAGGTGATCTTGTTCAAATGGCACTCCCGCACGTCCAGCAGCACCAGCAATACGTCCCCAATTGGGATCACGTCCAAAAATTGCCGCCTTGACTAGGGATGACCCAGCAATGGTTTTAGCTATTTGTCGCGCTGCGGTTTCATCCGCTGCACCTGTAACCTGTACCTCTACTAAACAAGTTGCACCTTCACCATCACGAGCGATCGCTTTTGCCAAGTGTTGACAAACAGCTGTTAACATCCCTTCTAGTTTTTCGGATTCTGGTCCTATTTCGGTAATAGCGGGTGTGCGAGATTCTCCATTGGCTAAGGCAATTAAACTATCATTAGTGCTGGTATCACCATCTACGGTAATGGAATTGAAGCTTCTATCTGCAGCGCGTGTTAACATTTGCTGCCATAGAGTGGGGGAAACCGCTGCATCACAGGTGATAAATGCCAGCATGGTAGCCATTTGCGGGTGAATCATCCCTGAACCTTTGGCAATACCACCAATACGTACTGGACGGTCATGTATGGTGGTTTCCAACGCAATGGATTTGGTGACTAAATCTGTAGTCACAATAGCCTTAGCTGCTGCATCTGAACCTGTTTCCGAGAGTTGGGCAACCAGTTTGGGTATACCATTTGCCAAAGCATCCATTTTAATTCTCTGACCAATTACCCCCGTAGAAGCAAGCAAAATTGACTCCGGGTTTATATTTAGTTCTTTCCCTAATAGGTTTGCACTTTCTATTGTATCTTTGATACCTTGGTCACCAGTTGCAGCATTAGCTTGACCTGCATTACACAGTATAGCTCTGGTTGTATGCTTGGTCTGTAGTCTTTGACGACAATAATCTACACAGGCGGCCCTTACATGACTTGTGGTGAATACACCAGCAGCAATTGCATCTACGTCTGATAGAATTAAAGCTAAATCAGGTAGTCCCGAAGGTTTTAACCCAGCTGCGATTCCTGCAGCTCTATATCCCCGTGCTGCGGTGATACCACCCGTGATTTCATCCCAGTCTGCCATAATGAAGGCCCCAAAACTCCACAAGTTCTTAGCACAACCATTATACATATATAAGGCGAAGGGAACCTAAAAAAATCACCAAAAATTACCAGAAATGAAAAAAGAGAGCCATGAAATAGCTCTCCAAATCATCAGGGTGCATCTACTTATCACACTATAACACTATTAGTGTGAGGGGTCAAACCCCTTTTTAGTTTTTTTTCAAATTTTTCCATTTTTTTTCCGGTTGGTTATGAGTTGTTGAGTTTTCTTTCCACTAGTTCGTTGGTTAGTTTGGGTTCCGCTCGTTTATTAGTCTTTTTCAATACTTGTCCCACAAAGAAACCCTTGAGGTTAATATTGCCACCCCGGTATTTCTCCACCTGTTGTGGATTAGCAGCAATTATTTCATCCACTATGGGACCTAACACGGCTGGATCCGTGATTAATTCCTGACCAGCAAAGACTTCCTCCACAGAAATACCTGTAAGTAAATCCGCCAATTTTTCTTTTGCTTGAGCATTACTAATTTTACCTTTCTCAATACGACTAATCACCTCCGCTATGGTCTGGGGTGTCAGTTTAATTTCTGATATGGTAAGTTTTTGTTTGTTTAGGTAGGCAGCTATATCTTGAGTAATCCAATTAGCAGCTGATTTGGGGTTAGCACCAGCATTTATAGCAGTTTCAAAATATTCTGTGACTGGTAGATCCTCCGTTAAGACTCTGGTATCGTATGCTGAAAGTCCCAACTCATGTTCATAACGGTGACGTTTTTGAGCGGGTAATTCTGGTAATTCAGATCTCCAGGTTTCTAGTTGGCTATGGGAAACTTCAATAGGTGCTAAATCCGGTTCGGGGAAATAACGATAATCACTAGAACCTTCTTTCACTCGCATACTGCTAGTGCGTTGGGAACCTTCCTCCCACAAACGGGTTTCTTGAATTATTCTCTCTCCTGCTTCTATAGCAGCAATTTGACGTTGAATCTCATAATCTATTGCTCTTTGGATAGCACTAAAGGAGTTCATATTTTTGATTTCCACCTTAGTGCCAAATTTCTTTTCCCCCACTGGACGAACAGAAATATTCACATCACAGCGGAGGGAACCTTCTTGCATATTCCCATCACTCACACCCAAATATCGCATAATTCTACGTAATTCCTGGGCGTATTCAGCTGCTTCTTGACCGGAACGTAGATCGGGTTCCGAAACAATTTCTATTAAGGGTACACCAGCACGATTGTAGTCTACTAGGGAATAACTGGAACCAGCTAATCGATCACTGCCAGCATGCACCAACTTTCCTGCATCCTCTTCCATGTGTAGACGAGTAATACCAATCCGTTTACGAACGGGGTTATCATGATCATCTACCATTTCGATTTCTAGCCAACCATGTTCAGCTATGGGTAGGTCATATTGGGAAATTTGATAGTTTTTTGGCAGATCAGGATAAAAATACTGTTTACGGTCAAATTTACTATACTTGGCAATTTGACAGTTTAAAGCTAAACCTGCTTTAACTGCATATTCTAGAACTTTAGCATTGAGGACTGGTAAGACACCCGGTAAACCCATACAGACTGGGTCAATATTGGTGTTGGGTTCAGCACCAAAAGCAGTAGAGCTGCTGGAAAAAATTTTGGTATTGGTGCTAAGTTGACAATGGGTTTCTAGTCCTATGATGGCTTCGTATTCTGTTTTTACAGCTGTGGCTATGCTCATATTTTCATAAGGTAGTTATAAAGTGATTCTAACAGATGGGATCCGTGGTTGGTTTTGGTTAAAGCTATAATCCCCAGTCAATTTCTGGTTTATCCCAGATCTTTAAAGCTGAATTTATTGCTGAGAAGGGTTTGCTACCAAAAAAGCCATGATAGGCGGATAAAGGAGAAGGGTGGGCTGATTCAATCACTAAGTGTCGATTTGTGTCAATTAGTTTGACTTTTTTTCTCGCATATCCACCCCAAAGAACAAAGATGACGGGTTTTGTTTTTTCATTAACCTTTTTAATCACCTCATCGGTGAAAAGTTCCCAACCTTGATTTTTATGAGAATTGGCTTGTCCCTCTCTTACGGTTAACACCGCATTTAGCATTAAGATACCTTGCTTAGCCCAATTAGCTAGGTAACCATGATTGGCAATAGGACATCCTATATCTTGTTGAAGTTCCCGATAAATGTTTTTGAGAGAAGGTGGTGGTTTAATACCAGGTTTGACGGAAAAACATAAACCATGGGCTTGATTTCTTTGATGATAGGGATCTTGCCCTAATAATAAAACATTTACCTGTTGGTAAGGTGTTAATTCAAAAGCAGAAAAAACTTCTGACTCTGGTGGGTAAATGGTTTGAGAACTTCTTTCTTGAACGAGAAACTCTTCCAGTTGCTTCCAATAAGGTTTCCGGAACTCGTCCGAGAGAACACTATCCCATTCCCCAGGAACCTTTAAATCAAAAATCATACTTTAATTTCTATACTTCTATTTTAGTCACACCAGATCTGGATCACTCTTCCTTTTATTTCCTCCCCTAACCATGGTGTATTATTACTCAAGGAACAAAGATTATCTATGGTTGCTTCCCAAGTCTTGTCAGGATTAAACAGTGTTAATTCCGCCCTCTCTCCTGGTTGAATAGGGTTTATTTTCTGCTTTAAACAAGTTGCAGGTCCATAACTTAAACTCTTCCATAATTCCAAGGCGGTAAATTCCCCAGTTTCTACCAGGTTTTGCCACAATAAGGCTAAGGCCAGTTCTAAACCGATTGCTCCTGGTAGAGATTCAGAAAAAGCCTGCACCTTCTCTTCATAGGTGAATGCAGCATGATCAATAGCTATACCATCTATTATACCTTGACGCACCCCCTCACGCAACGCTTTCATATCACTAACATTTCCCAAAGGTGGTTCTAAATGTAGACTAGTATGATAACTGTAAATATCTTCGCTACTCAATAACAGATGCATCCAGGTACTACTTGCAGTTATGGGTAACCCATCAGATTTAGCCCTAGCAATTAATTCCACACTCCTGCTTGTAGATACCCGCATAATATGTACAGGAGTTCCAATTTCCCCTACTAATTCTAATAGTCCCGCTATGGCACTGGTTTCCGCACTCGCTGGTATCCCTGGTAATCCCATGCGCAACCCCTCTACACCTTCTCTCACTTTACCATTTAAACATAAAGAGCGATCGCACGGTGAAAAAGCCACAATTTGACTATATGGCTGTAAATATTCTAATATCCTCCTAACCATACCCAAATTTTCCCAAGGTTTATCATCCGTAAAACCCACCACACCACAATTGGCTAAATCAGCAAATTCGGTTAACTGCTTACCCGCTAAATCCAGGGTTATTCCCCCCCAAATTTGTAGTCTGGGGGAATTTTTACTCCTATATTTTTGCTGTAATTGTAACACTAGAGATGGTTGGTCAATCACTGGATATGTATCAGGTAGGACGTTTATTCTAGTAAATCCACCAACTTGAGCCGACCTTAATAAAGAACTCAAAGTTTCCCTTTCTTCAAACCCAGGTTCACCAGAATGACTGTATAGATCCACCAAACCATTGCCCAATAATAGACCTTGACAATCTCTCACAACAGTTTCAGGGCTGGGATTGGGAATTTGGCGGGCGATCGCCTTAATTTCACCATCAAAAATCAACACATCGGCTACTTGGTCAGTTTGCATAACTGCATCAATCACCCGCACTTCTTTTAGCAATTCAATCATATCCGCTTCAATTCCCCAATGATGATTAGAGAGCGCCCGCTGCAGTTTTATCTAACACTCCACCACTTAAATGTCCGGTAATATTCATAGCTTGTAGAACGGGTGAACTGTCAGCACCTTGAGGATAATCAATCACACTAACTGCTCCATTCCCCTGACGGAAATTCCAGAAATTTTCCAAGGACAGACCGAGTATGTGACAAAGTAAAGTTTTATTTGTTGCATCGTGAGCCACAACTAGACCCATACCAAGGTTTTGACTTTGAGCAGTTTGTAATATTTCTTGCCACGACCCAACACTACGTTGATATACCTCTTGTAAATTTTCACCTTCTGGCATTTGCACCTGAGCGGGAATAGTGCGCCAGCGGTGCAACTCACCGGGGAAATCCTGATCTATTTCCGATTCAAACTTACCCTCCCATTTTCCATGGCTAATTTCCCTTAAACCATCCAATAATTGTAAACTGACGTGGGGATGGTCTTGAAGGATAATTTCTGCTGTTTCTCGGGGGCGGGCCATAGTGCTACTAAAGGCAAAATCAAGAGATATGGTTTTGAGAAACTCTCTAGCTTTTGTTGCTTGAACCCTACCATGGTCATTCAAAGGTACATCAATTTGTCCTTGGAACTTCCCTTGACGATTCCATTCAGTTTCTCCATGACGAACCAATAGTAAACGAAACCCTTGATGATTTGGGCGCAAACTAGGCAAAATATCTCCCAGATGTTGGGTTTGATTCATGGACTCCAACTGTACCGGTTCACCCAGTCCCCCGCTAAAATTAAGCACACTGATTCCACAATTAGACTGTTGTATAGAATGATAGCGACTAGGGGGAATACCCAATGCTGTACTAATTAGAGCACGATTAATGCCATTATGTGCAACTACAAGAATAGTCCTTGCCCGGGGATGGGATAAGATATGCTGCCAAAATTGTCGTGCTTGTTCATATAAAGATAATATAGGTGAGTGATCTCTTGTACCATTTGCGTCACTAATTGTCATTAGCAATTCCTGGGGACGTTCTTTCCAGATACTATAATCGAGGGAGAACTTTTCCTTCACCTCTCCAGATAACATTCCCTCCCACAAGGGTAAGTCCACCTCCAGTAAATAGTCAGTAGTCTCCACCGATGGAACCGGATGACCTGTCAACTGATTGTGGATAATTTCCGCAGTCTGTTTAGCTCGGGTGAGGGGACTGCTATATATAGCCGCAAATGGTATATTACTAAGCACTTGACCAGTCCTAAGAGCATCCTCGGAACCTTTTTTGGTTAAGCTGGACGTGTTAGTGCGTCCCTGAATGCGTCCTTCAGTGTTATAGGTACTTTGTCCATGACGCACAATAATCACACGAGTCATTTAAAAAACCTCTTCTCTTTTGAGGAAGTAATTTTACATTAAAATGTCAATTAACACACCACTGAAAAATCTTTTATTACAGGTGACCATAATGAGATATTATGTAGAGGAATCGGTTCCTCAGTTTAGTATTGATTACTATTTCAATTGTCCCATTTAATAATTTTTGCTACTCTTTGGCAACTCGCAGTATTGCACCCAAGGATTAACCATTTCTAATTGTGATGCGATGCTAATCAAGGTAGATTCAGCAGCGGGCTTGCCAATTAATTGCACACTCAAGGGTAAACCATTAGCATCAAATCCCATAGGTATGGATATAGCAGGCAGCCCCGTCGCGTTTGCTATGGGACAGGGTGCAATCCATTTAATGATTCTTTCTAGGGTGTCATCAGGGTTCAACTGACTCCACTCACCAATTTTTATGGGTGAGTGGAGGTACACAGGTAATACTAATATATCTATGGGATCAAAGAAAGACACAATTTGCCGAGATAGGATTTGCATCTGTGTTACCGCTCGTAGATACTCACCTGCTGAACCTGTTCTCTCTAATAAAAACTGATTGAGAGGTTGTAAGATCTGTGGGGGTATTCTAGCAGCAGCTACTCCAGCTTGCCATACAACTTGAAATGGTTGGACTAACCCACTTATATCCGGACACTTCTCTACTACATTATGTCCCAACTCCTCCAATAATCTGACCGCTTTTAATACCCCCTGTTGACCGTTCCCATCTGCTTCCCCTACGGAGGGAATACTTGTACTAAAGGCTATGTTCAGTCCCACCTTTGTTCTCGACTCCAAGAAACAAGGTTCTGGATCATTTAACCAAAAGGGATCCCCCGGGAAATATCCAGAAATTGCATCTAGCATAGCAGCTGCATCAGCTACCGTTCTGGCCAGGGGACCACTAGTAGCTATGATACTAGTACCAGGAGCATTAGTTACCCTTCCCCTAGCAGGTTTAATCCCTACCAGGCCGCAACAAGCCGCAGGTACCCTAATAGAACCACCCCCATCAGAACCTTGGGCGATCGCACATAATCCAGCTGCAACAGCGGATGCAGCACCACCACTAGAACCACCAGGAGTATATTCTAGATTCCAGGGATTTCTAGCTGGGGGAAAACCTGGAGGTTCAGTATAGGGATAAGACCCTAGTTCCGAGGTAGCTGTTTTTCCCAGAATGACAAAACCCGCTTGTTTGATTTTGGTAACCACACCATCATCATAATTGGGGATGTTATTAACCAAGGTTGGATTGCCATAGGTACAGGTAACACCCGCCACCGCATTCAAATCTTTGATTGAAATGGGAACGCCAAAAAAGGGTGGTAATGCAGTTTCCCTGGTATTAGCTAGTATTTCTGTTTTATAACGACTATCAGCTATGGCTGATTCCGCCATAACCGTGAAGTAACTACCCAATTGAGGGTTGAAACGAGAAATTCTATCTAAATATAACTCTGTGAGTTCTAGGGGAGATATCTCCCGCTTACGAATTAACCTAGCCAATTCCAAAGCGGGGGTAAATGCTAAATCAGTCATCAGTTATGTGGGGGGTTTGGTTTAAAGTGATGATCTATCAGTTAAAATTTCATAACCCGTTTCCGTAACCAACACAGTATGTTCAAATTGGGCAGATAGAGCATTATCAACAGTAACAGCAGTCCATCTATCACTTAATATTTTAGTAGTTTTTGATCCAGCATTAATTATAGGTTCAATAGCCAAAGTCATACCAGCACGTAATTTAACATTAGGAATTTCACGAGTTCTATAATTAAAAACTGCAGGTTCTTCATGAAGGTTTCTACCCACCCCATGACCTGTGAACTGCTCTACCACATTAAATCCAGTTGTTTTAACATAGTCTTCAATCCCACCAGCAATATCAGCTAAATGGGCATCAGCTTTCACTTGTTCTATACCTGCATATAAAGCTTTTTCAGCCACTTCAATTAATTTTGCTGCATCCGGACTTACAGTGCCCACAGCAATGGTGATACAAGAGTCACCATGGAAACCTTGATAGTATGCTCCCGTATCAACCTTTAGCACATCTCCTGAGCGAATCACTTTTTTCTGACTGGGAATACCATGTACCACCTCGTGGTTGATACTAGAACATATAGAAGCTGGAAATCCATGATATCCCTTAAAACTGGGAGTTGCGCCCATTTCTCGAATACGTTTTTCTGCGTGTGCATCCAGATCCGCAGTAGTCATCCCCGGTTCAACCAATTCAGAAATTTCCTTGAGAACAGTAGCAACAATCCTAGCTGATTGTCGCATGATATCAACCTCACGAGGAGATTTGATTTCTATTCCCCGACGTTGCTGTGATATGAAAGGTTTAGACTGCACTGGTAAGGTAAGTAGGTCGCTGAGAATGTTCATCATCTGGTTTGGTAGTTATCGCTGTTAAACAGCTAAGGTTTGCTCTAGGTGAGATTTGATTCCAAAATGGATCCACTCCACCCCCATTCTACCACTTCTCTCAATATACAAGGTTGGGTTGAAGGACGAAACCCAACAAACGATTTACTCCATGCGATCGATCAATGAAAAGGGCGATTGGGAAGCACACGGAATTAACCGGGATTGTTTGAATTAACCAACGCCTGGAGACTGTCTGTGGGGGAGACAGGGAATGAATTCCCTGTCCAAAGTGGGTTTTCAACAGACTGGTCTTGTGGTGGGTGATTTTACTGTGGTTTCATTCATCCAAATTGACACCCAGGGCTGCCAATTTGTCCGCTCGTAGTTTTTCCTGTTCTGCTCGTTGCTTTTCCTGTTCTGCTGTTTCAGCTATTATAGCGTCATTAACATTGCTGATAAAATTTGCAGTCCGTGCCATAATTTGATTACCTCTGAACGAGGTGTAAGGTGATCTGGAATTCTTAGCGGAACGGCCCGATCACCTTATTTTTAAATATAACACTAGTTAAATAAATATGCAAGGGGTTTATAGAAAATAATTAACAAAGTTTGTAAATCTTTTAGGCTTGTCAAGCATAAATGACAGGGATATACAAAGTCAATCCTCTTGGTCTTACCGCAGGCCACTGTAGGTTGGGCCATTAAACTTAACGAGGTTGTCACCAACTTCGTTGGTCTTCAAAACCGTGCATGAAAGTTTCCCTTCACACATCAACCTGTTATTCTAGTTTAGACTAAACAGAGGAGCGATCGCTTCCCTAATAGATAATGATAGATGCGGATTAACCATAATTGTTTAAATTAACCCCTACCTGGAGACTGTCCGTTGGGGAGGGAATGAATTCCCTGTGTGAAAGCCAAAGTAGGTTTTCAAGCAACTGGTTTTGTCGGTGGTAGTTGCCATAAGCTGGAGTATTCTGGTTGCAGTCCTGGTATTTCTTCCAAATGGGAAGTATCTCCCTTGAGTTCCAAAAACCATTGTGATTCCTGATGCACTAATTTAACCAGGGAGCATAATTTGGCCTTTACTTCAGTTTTGGCTAGATCTCCTACAAATCCCATAGCAGCACCTAACACAGAAGCTCCATGTGCGACTAATAAGATATCGTGAGGCCAAAATTCCGCTGCTAAACATCTGGCAGTCTGTCCTGAACGATATCTCACCTGTTCATGGGTTTCAGGGTATTTTGCAGCAATCCGAGGTGTATAGCTCCTATCTATTCTAGGAAATAATTTGACCAGTTCCAAGGTTGACAGTTTTTCTGGTTCTTCTGTCATCCACTCTGGATTTAACCACTCGCTGAGTCCTGTCTCTAATTTGATATCTAAATCCAAGATTTCCGCTACTGCATTGGCTGTCTGTACGGTCCGCAAAAAAGGAGAGGCAAAAATATGCTTTATTCTTTCGCCTTTTAACCGTTTTGCTAGTTGCTGTGCCTGAATTATACCATCATCTGATAAAGGGGGATCATAACGCCTTTCTGCTGTCAGAAACCAGTCAGGGTTGACAAAGTCAAGTCTGTTAGCATGTCTAGCGATCCAAATTACTTGGCTCATGTAATCATATACATATTAAGAATAATAAAAATATATCATAAAGCAATAATCAATACAATATTGCCAGTGTCATATTAACTTAACAATTTCTTGATTAGTAGCCTATCTGGCTTTTTGTCTTCATAAAACTTTGGTAGTCTTTAACCAAGATTAATAATTTAAATTTTTCAATAAGAGGACAATATTTTGTCTTCAAATCTTGTTGTTTTACCTTAGTTAAAGCATGGAATTTTTATCACACCCACTTTTTAAAAATTGGCACTTAGTTGCTTTTTATAAATTTCAAAACTTTGATTTATCTGGCTTTTGATTTTATTTAGCAAGGTCCAATTATTGAGGATAAAAAATCCATGAGATTAGATGTTACGGCAACCAGTTTTAGTGACAGTCAACTTAATATACAAGATGAAAAGTTGGTAATTCCACAATTACAAACTCCTTTAGAAAACTCTGTAATTTCAGCAGGCCATAGCTATCTAGTATTAGAGGAAGAAAGTCAACAAAGTGTTACCACAAACAACTATAATACTAATAATGGATATGGATTAATAAATGCGGGGAATGCAGTAAGTATGGCAGTAGGTCAAAGTCCCTATCCTAAAGCACCTCAAATAGGAGGAAACAATTGGGGTGCGGATATGATTAATGCTCCTACAGCTTGGCAAAATGGTTATACAGGTCAGGGAATTATTGTTGCTGTTTTAGACACTGGAGTAGACTATAACCACCAAGATTTAAATGATAATATTTGGTTCAATCCCAAGGAAATTGCAGGAAATGGTATAGATGATGATGGCAATGGTTATATTGATGATATTAGAGGGTGGAATTTTCAAAGTAATAACAATAATGTTCTCGACGATAATGGTCATGGAACTCATGTTTCTGGGACTATTGCAGGTGAAAATAATGCTATTGGTGTAACTGGTATTGCCTATAATTCTCGAATTATGCCCGTGAAGGTTTTAGATGAAAAAGGTTCGGGATCTTATACCAGTATCATCCAAGGTATCCGTTATGCTACTGATAATGGTGCTCGCATTATTAATATGAGTTTAGGAGGAGGTTCTGGTAGTGATGGTTTAAAATCAGCCCTTGAATATGCTGCTAGTAAGAATGTAATCGTAGTTATGGCTGCTGGGAATGAGGGCAATTCTATACCATCTTATCCTGCTCGTTATGCGTATAATTCAGGACTTGCAGTGGGCGCAGTAGATATAAATAATAAAACCACTAATTTTTCCAACCGTTCTGGTTCTCAAGAAATTAAATATGTCACCGCTCCCGGTGAGGATATTTACTCCACAGTTCCTAACAATAAATATGCCAATTATACTGGTACTTCTATGGCTACTCCCCATGTTGCTGGAGCGATCGCATTAATGTTAAGTGCCAACCCCAATTTAACAGAAAGTCAAGTGCGAGAAATTATTGTTAGCACAGCGGAAAATAGCACTAAACCTCCACAACCCAATCAACCTCTTCCACCCTCACCTTTCCCCTTTCCTATAAATTTATTTCCCTTTGATCTTGGGAACCAATTCCCCACAGATATTGGTTCTCAATTTCCCTCTCAATTTCCCACGGATATTGGTTCTCAATTTCCCATCGGATTTCTCCAAACATCTAGTTTGGAATCTGATCTTTTAGGTTGGGTAGATGAACAAGACCCAACACCCTGGATATAAATGCGATTGCGAAGTATTCACTACGCGAGATATCTAAATTCTCCCCGATCTAAGTAGATAGGGATTCATTAAAACTGGTTTTGTACAGAGGTTTGGTGTCATTGCAGCAAACATTGCCAACAAGTTTCGCTCAAAGATTGATTTCTTTTAATAACCAAAAACCAGCAAAAGACTGGGACTGAGGATCAGACTGTACTCCAATAAAATGCACACCGTCGGCTTTTTGTTTAGCCTCTTCAAACCCCTTAGCCTCTGCTAATAATTGGGGAGTTCTCAAATTTGCTAAAATCCAACTTTCCGTACCACCTGTCTCTAAAACTAATCTATCCCCTTGATTATTACGATTACTATCCAATCGTAAATATGCCAACTCTAAACCGGACATCCATCCAGCAATGGGTAAAGCTCTGGGAGAAAAAATCAAAATTCCCGGAATGGGGATTTCTGGGGATAAACCAGCTAATTCTAAGGGAAAAGCCTCGCCAAAAGCAATTTCCCATTCTGGCATATCAGTAATATCACTGGCTCCTAGACTAACAAATGTCCATTGTTTACCTTCTAGCGCATCCGGTAACCTTTGAGGTAAGGGTCTTTCCAATCGTACGGAAGAGTTAGTTACCTGTTCATATCCGGGTTCTTGAGGATAAACTTCCTCCATTCTTTGTTGTATCCATTGGTTGAGAACTAAAGTTTTGCGACTAGGTAAGGCAGGTATCCCCATATCTTGACAAGCTTTAGTAATCATATTATTCATCTGTCGGCGGAAAAAACGAATTTTTATGGGTGCTACACCTGCTTTTTCAATAGCTTCTTGTAATGCTTGGCGTAACCAGACTGAATTGACTTGGGTACTGGGGCAATATTGCGCGTAGCGAAATAGGGAATCCACTTTAGTAAGAACATCTGTAGGACTTTCACAGATCAAGACTTCCCAAACTTTTTTTTGATTTGCGTCCAGAATAGGACGAGAGTAAAAATCGAGTTCCCAAATATTGCCCATGTTATAATGTGAGACTGGTTATGAATATTATGTTATGACTATTATGACTGGTAATCATGGAGTGGGCAATTCATTGGGAGCAAAAGCACCATTTTCAGTAATGATAGCTGTTATTAATTCAGCTGGGGTGACATCAAAAGCGGGATTATAAAATTCCACGCCTGAAGGTGTGAGCATACTATCACCAACCTGGTAAATTTCGGATGGGTGACGCTCTTCTATGGGAATTTTATCCCCACTATCTAGACTGAAATCAATGGTGGAAACAGGTGCAGCTACAAAAAATGGAACATTATGGGATTTAGCAACAATGGCTAGATTATAAGTACCTATTTTATTCGCTGTGTCTCCATTGGCTGCTATTCTATCTGCACCAACAACTACGGCATCAATTAAACCTTGCTTCATACAGTGTGCTGCCATATTATCAGCAATGACAGTGACGGGAATACCTTCTTGTACACATTCCCATGCGGTGAGCTTTGCACCTTGTAAACGAGGACGAGTTTCATCGGCAAAAACCCTAGTTAGTCTCCCCTCTTTCCAAGCTGAACGCACCACCCCCAATGCTGTACCATAACCAGCGGTTGCTAAAGCACCTGCATTACAATGAGTCAGAATAATTAATTTTTCTGGTGTTTTCGGTAAAACTTTCAACCCGTTATCACCTATAAGTTGACAAGTTTCTAGATCTTCAGTACGAATTTTTTCAGCAGTTTGTAGCAGATTTTGTTTAATTTCTTCTATAGTTCCTAGGGTTTCATAGGCAATTTGCATCATTCTGCCAATAGCCCAAAATAGATTGACCGCAGTGGGGCGAGTAGAGCGTAATAACTGGGCCACACCTTCTAATTCATGTAAAAACTCCTGGCGATTATTTGTTTTTATTTCCCTGGCGCCCAAATACATACCATAAGCAGCAGCCACACCAATAGCAGGTGCGCCTCTAACAATCATGGTTCTAATTGCCTCAGCCATATCCTGACTACGATGAACCTCAATCACAGCGTATTCATTGGGTAGACGAGTTTGATCAATTAGTATAACTGAGTCATTTTTCCAGATTACAGGATAAAGCATAATTACCACTATAGATAAATCTTTTGAAAGCTCTAATTAAAGCTTTAGTCCCACCCTGGGGGAGGGTGGGGCTATTAACTACTACGTGAGCATCAACCAAATTTGCCAGCGGTAGAAGCAATTAGGAATGCTGCATAGGTAAGGATGTAGCCAACGGTGAAGTGAGCTAAACCAACCACACGAGCTTGAACGATGGAGAGAGCAACGGGTTTATCCTTCCAGCGAACTAGGTTAGCTAAAGGAGTGCGCTCGTGAGCCCAAACCAAGGTTTCGATTAATTCTTGCCAATATCCTCTCCAGGAGATCAAGAACATGAAACCAGTTGCCCAGACTAGGTGTCCAAATAAGAACATCCAAGCCCAAACAGATAGGTTATTCATACCATAGGCATTGTAGCCGTTGATCAACTGAGCAGAGTTGGCCCAGAGGTAATCGCGGAACCATCCCATTAAATAGGTTGAGTTTTCGTTGAATTGGGCAACGTTACCCTGCCAAATACCCAGGTGTTTCCAGTGCCAATAGAAGGTTACCCAACCAATGGTGTTTAACATCCAGAACATTGCTAGGTAGAAAGCGTCCCAAGCTGAAATATCGCAAGTACCGCCCCGACCAGGACCGTCGCAAGGGAAGGCGTAACCAAAATCCTTTTTGTCAGGCATTAGCTTGGAACCACGAGCATCTAAAGCACCTTTAACCAGTACTAAGGTGGTGGTGTGAATAGCTAAAGCAAAGGCATGGTGAACCAAGAAGTCGCCAGGTCCAATGGTTAAGAACAGGGAGTTAGTACCAGAGTTAATGGCATCTAACCAACCAGGTAACCAAACATTACCAGCGTTGGGGTAAGCTGTGTAGGCAATACTGTCAGGGTTAGACAACAATACGTTAAGCCCGTATAAAGCTTTACCTTGAGCAGCTTGAATAAATTGGGCAAACACTGGCTCGATGAGGATTTGCTTTTCAGGAGTACCGAAAGCAACCACTACATCGTTATGAACGTACAGACCCAAGGTGTGGAAACCGAGGAACAGGGACACCCAGCTGAGGTGGGAGATAATCGCTTCTTTGTGCTGAAGAATCCGGTCTAGTACGTTGCCTTTGTTTTGTTCTGGATCGTAGTCCCGAACCCAGAAGATGGCAGCGTGGGCAAAAGCACCAACCATCAAGAAACCAGCTATGTACTGGTGGTGGGTATACAATGCTGCCTGGGTGGTGTAGTCCTTAGCGATGAACGCGTAGGAAGGCAGAGAGTACATGTGTTGCGCCACCAAGGAAGTGACGGTTCCTAACGCTGCCAAGGCCAAAGACAGTTGGAAGTGTAAGGAGTTGTTGATGGTGTCGTACAAACCTTGGTGAGGTAAGTTGAACTGACCTTCACTCTTGCTACCGGGGACTAAACCTGATTTGGAATTCAGCATTTCTTTGATGCTGTGACCAATTCCAAAGTTGGTGCGGTACATGTGACCAGCAATAATAAACAGAACTGCGATCGCCAGATGGTGATGAGCTATATCAGTCAACCACAGAGATTCTGTTTGAGGATGGAAACCACCTAAGAAGGTCAAAATTGCTGTTCCTGCGCCGGTGGAGGTGCCAAAGATCTGACCTGCGGTATCGGGGTTCTGAGCATATACACCCCAGTTACCGGTGAAGAAGGGGGTCAAACCTGCGGGGTGGGGAGCCACACTCAAGAAGTTATCCCAGCCCACGTGAATACCGCGAGACTCAGGAATGGCAACGTGAACCAAGTGACCAGTCCATGCTAGGGAGCTAACACCAAATAAACCAGCTAGGTGGTGATTTAAACGGGGTTCAGCACTCTTGAACCAAGAGAGACTAGGACGGAACTTGGGTTGCAAGTGCAACCAACCAGTAAATAGGAACAATGCGGCCAAGAGCAACAAGCCTAGGGAACCGGTATATAGTTCTTGGTTTGTCCGCATCCCAATGGTGTACCACCAGTGATAAACACCTGAGTAAGCAATGTTGACAGGATTGCTTGCGCCAGCTTGGGTAAAAGCGTCAACTGCTGGTGCGCCGAAATGAGGATCCCAAATCGCATGGGCGATGGGACGGACGTTAAGGGGATCTTTGATCCACTGTTCAAAGTTACCTTGCCAGGCTACGTGGAACAGGAGGCTGGATGCCCACAGAAAGATGATTGCCAGGTGACCGAAATGGGTAGCGAAAATCTTTTGGTAAAGATTTTCTTCCGTCATGCCGTCATGGCTCTCAAAATCGTTGCCTGTGGCGATCGCATACCAAATCCGACGGGTAGTCGGGTCCTGTGCGAGATCCTGGCTAAATTTGGGAAATTTTGTTGCCATAGGGTTGATGATTCCTCTGACCTTTGACCTTTAGCCATTGCTTAGTATCAGAGACATTTTGGGTCTTAGATTTTGGTAATTTCCAAAACCCAAAATATCGCCTGAAGTTGTTAACCTACCGAAAGGATGTGTGCGTGGAAGAATGCCCAGGTAGTGGCAATTCCTCCCAGGAGGTAGTGAGCTACACCTACGGCCCGACCTTGAGTGATGCTCAAAGCGCGGGGTTGAATTGTGGGAGCTACTTTTAGTTTATTATGTGCCCAAACTATGGACTCAATTAATTCTTGCCAGTAGCCGCGACCACTGAACAGGAACATTAAACTGAATGCCCAAATGAAGTGAGCGCCCAAAAACATTAGTCCGTAAGCGGATAGTTCACTACCGTAGGAGTTGATTACTTCTGTAGCTTGTGCCCACAGGAAATCCCGTAACCAACCGTTGATGGTGATGGCACCTTGGGCAAAGTTATCACCTGTGATGTGACTAACCACCCCATCATCTACAGTACCCCATACATCCGACTGCATTTTCCAGCTAAAGTGGAAGATTACAATAGATAGGGAGTTATACATCCAGAACAGTCCTAGGAATACATGGTCCCAACCGGAAACTTGGCAGGTACCACCACGACCTGGACCGTCGCAAGGGAAGCGGAAGCCTAAATTGGCTTTATCTGGAATTAAACGAGAACTACGAGCATACAGTACACCTTTGAGCAGGATTAGCACTGTTACATGAATGGTAAAAGCGTGAATGTGGTGAATCAAAAAGTCCGCTGTGCCTAAAGGAATAGCTGCAGCTGCTACTTTGCCACCTACTGCCAACACTCCACCGCCAAACACGTAGCTTACTGCTTCTAGAGCATTGGGTGCTGTTGTTCCGGGTGCTAGGTGGTGTTGATTTTGTATCCACTGAGCAAACACTGGTTGCAATTGAATTGCTGTGTCTGAGAACATGTCCTGGGGACGACCCAGAGCACTCATTGTGTCATTGTGAATGTACAAACCAAAGCTATGAAAGCCTAAGAATATACAAACCCAGTTGAGGTGAGATATGATAGCATCACGGTGACGAATCACACGATCCAACACGTTGTTTTGGTTCACTACTGGATCATAGTCGCGCACCATGAAGATTGCCGCGTGAGCAGCACCACCTACAATCAGGAACCCACCTATCCACATGTGGTGTGTAAATATACACAACTGTGTGGCGTAGTCGGTTGCCAAATATGGATAGGGAGGCATCGCGTACATGTGATGAGCGATGATGATTGTCAAGGAACCCAAGAAAGCCAGGTTGGTAGCCAGTTGGGCATGCCAAGAGGTGGTCAGGTTTTCGTAGAGACCTTTATGACCTTCACCTGTGAAAGGACCCTTGTGGTTTTCTAGGATATCTTTGATGCTGTGACCGATACCCCAGTTGGTGCGGTACATGTGACCAGCGATGATGAATAACACTGCGATCGCCAGGTGGTGATGAGCAATATCAG
Organism: Cylindrospermopsis raciborskii Cr2010; assembly: GCF_003367075.2. NCBI lineage: Bacteria > Bacillati > Cyanobacteriota > Cyanophyceae > Nostocales > Aphanizomenonaceae > Cylindrospermopsis > Cylindrospermopsis raciborskii. Next base: position 855,419 of record NZ_CP065936.1, on the reverse strand, counting down.
TCATCCACAGCCCGCCTGTTACTGGATTCAATCCACCTTTAAAGGTCAAAATGTCAGCGTAGGCTCCCCAGTTCAAGGTGAAGAAAGGAGTTAACCCACTAGCAAAGCTAGGATACAGGTGGGCAATCAGTTCTTTGTTCAAAATGAACTCATGAGGCAAGGGAATATCCTTAATAGCCACACCGGAATCCAACAGTTTGTTAACTGGTGCGGAAACGTGAATAATGTGACCTGTCCATCCCAAGGAACCACAGCCTAATAATACGGCTAAGTGGTGATTTAGCATTGACTCCACGTTTTGGAACCATTCCAGTTTGGGAGCGCGTTTGTGGTAGTGGAACCAACCAGCAAACAGGAATAAACCTGCTAACACTAAACCGCCAATAGCAGTTACATAAAGTTGGAATGAGCTGGTTATACCCCAACCACGCCACACTTGAAATAACCCAGAGGTGATTTGAATGCCGTGGAAACCGCCACCAACATCACCATTTAAAATGTCTTGTCCCACAATTGGCCATACAGTTTGCGCGCTGGGTTTTACCCCTAGCGGATCTGCTAACCAAGCTTCGTAATTAGAGAACTTAGCTCCATGGAAGATCATTCCGCTTAACCATATTGTCACCACGGCCAAATGGCCAAAGTGTGCGGAGAAGATTTTGCGGGAAATGTCTTCTAAGTCGCTTGTGTGCGTATCGAAATCGTGGGCGAGGGCGTGGAGGTCCCAAATCCACGTGGTGGTTTTTGGACCTTTAGCCAAGGATCTGTCGAAGTGACCAGGTTGGGCCCATTTCTCAAATGAGGTAGGCACGGGGTCATTATCAACTATGACTCTTGCTTTTTTCGCCTCTCGCTCCGGAGGACTAATCGTCATTCGACCTCCTCTGTCAATAGGGAATGAGGAATCATGGACACCACAGAGTTAATTTTACTCTTCGTTTCCAGTTGTTTTCTGGAACCGTGTGGATTTTTCGTTTCTGTTGAATTATAGAGTCTGTACTTGTACTTTGTTGGAGACATTTTAACAATAATTTAAAATTGCCAGATTCGTTGTTACATCTGCCTTTTATATTTGGGTCTCTTGCTAAAAAGTCAATAGTTTTTTTATTTAATTTACAAACCATTACAATTCTTAAAACTAATAGTTTTTAGGATCCTGTGGCCACCCTGTCCCTGCTCTCCCGACCTTAGTTGTACGTAAACTATTACCATAATTTCTGGTAACTAATGTTACTTAATATGGCAATTCGGTTGGAGAAGAGCAATCTATCTCAAACTACAGAATGATTATTTTTCCTAAGTTTAGGGGAAAATGTGTGAGTGAGACTTGTTGTCGTTTAATATGTGATCAATAGATTTTCTTGAGGAGAACCTTAGGTAAGGGTATGAACCATAAGTTAATACAAATGAAAAAAAGCCTTTTTCAATTTTGCTTTTCCCTAACAAGATGGGTTGTTATTCTTATAATAGCCTTTTATACTAGTGCTTGTACTGATAAAGCAGGAGGGCAAGATGTAGTTATTGAACCAGAAAAACCAGCAGTTGAAATTCCCCAAACACCACGACAGTTCTCTGAGGTATCCCCACCACAAGTTATTCAAGAGCTAGAATCTAATTTAGAACCTTATCAACCACAGGTATCAATAATTAATCCCATCTTTGATCAGGTTATAGAAGAGAACTCTGTAGCAGTGCGTTTCCAGGTGAGGGATTTACCAATCTTTAAGCATCCTCAACTTCAGCTAGGTCCACATTTACACGTTATTCTTGATAATCAACCTTACATACCGGTTTACGATGTAAATATTCCATTAGTGCTTAAAGATTTATCTGCTGGTACACATACACTCAGAGTTTTTGCATCTCGTCCCTGGCACGAAAGTTTTAAGAATGAGGGAGCTTATGCACAAACAACTTTCCATGTATTAACAAAAAGCAGCGATAATAATCCTGACCCTAATTTACCTCTACTTACTTACAGTCGTCCTAATGGTAATTATGGTGCGGAGCCAATAATGTTAGATTTTTATCTTGGAAATGCCCCTTTACATACGGGTGCACAAGAAAATCTTGAAGGTGAGGAAGGTAATGTAGGTAGTAATATAGGTAATTGGCGAATTCGTTGCACTATTAATGGTGAAAGTTTTGTTTTAGACAATTGGCAGACAATTTACCTCAAAGGGTTTAAACCCGGTAAAAACTGGCTAGAACTGGAATTTTTGGACAATGAAGGTAATCCTGTTAAGAACGTATTTAACAGCACGGTGAGAATGATTGATTATCAACCCGGTGGTCAGGATACTCTATCGAAAATCGTGAGGGGAGAGGTTACTGCTCAAGAGGTAAGAGGGATTGTAGACCAAAATTATGTGGAGACTCCTGTTTCTCCATCAGTTGAGACTACACCTGAAACTACCCAGGAAGCGATAGCGCCAAAACCAACTCCGGAACCTCCTGTTTCTCCACCAGTTGAGACTACACCTGAAACTACCCAGGAAGCGATAGCGCCAAAACCAACTCCGGAACCTCCTGTTTCTCCACCAGTTGAGACTACACCTGAAATCACCCAGGAAGCAGTAGCGCCAAAACCAACTCCGGAACCTCCTATTTCTCCACCAGTTGAGACTACACCTGAAACTACCCAGGAAGCAGTAGCGCCAAAACCAACTCCGGAACCTCCTATTTCTCCATCAGTTGAGACTACACCTGAAACCACCCAGGAAGCATTAGCGCCAAAACCAACTCCGGAACCTCCTGTTTCTTCCCCTGCATTAATGGAAACATCACAATTTACTAAATAAAGTTTCAATAAACCTTAGTCCTGCTATAGAATTACCAGTTAAATCTAAAGCAGGACTATAAATAGCGATCGCACCGTGATCAGGTATTATTGCCAAAAGTGCCCCACTAATACCTGACTTCATAGGTAAACCAATTTTTTGAGCATAGTAGGGGGAGGACTCATAAAGTCCACAACCTAACATGACGTGATTGACCAATAGACGATGCTCAGGAGCGATTAAACCACTTTCCCGAGCCAATAATTTTCCCAACTTCCCCACATCTACTACCGTTCCGGAAATACAGCATATTTCCTCATAGATATCCAGAGCAGATTCAATATTGTCAATATATCCATTTTCATACAGAATCCGTGCGATCGCCAAATTGAGAGGAGAACGGGTAGATCGGACAGAAGTCAACATAGCCACGTCCAAGTATAGTTGGGTATCTGCCAATTTATTTAACCATTCAACAAAAGGTTGAGACAGAAAACTTCCTGTATAATTACTACTATTAATTACCTGACTTATATTATTTAATTTATGAGCCACAGTAATGGCACCACTATTAATCATAGGGTTGCGGGGGTATCCCTTATCTGAAATTAGCTGTTCTAAGGAATTAAAAGCCATTGATGAAGGGGATGTACCCACAGATTGAAGAACCTGGTCCTCACCCACATGTTCAAGGAGATATAAAAAACTAAAAGGTTTAATAACACTCATGAAAGGGAAAGGAGTAGTATAATCTCCCAGACTATAATGAATATTAGGTTTAGAATAAATATAAACAGCAAACAATAGAGGATTAATATTAGCCAACAGAGGTATACGCTGAAGAACTTGACCTTGGGATATAGAAGTTTGGGATTGTGCCATCCAGAGAGACAAGTCATCAACCGACAAATTATCAAAATTGATATGTTTATTGATATGTTTCAAGGGACTAAATAATAACAGAACACCAAAATTATACAAGGAGTGGAGATAAGAGTTAAAAGAAAAGTTCAAAATTAACAACACTTCCTGAAATAATTTGTTATTTATCATATTTATTCTGTAGATTTAAGTGGGGAGGCACAATGATTTGTAGGATGGGTTGACGATGGCGTAACCGGTGGGGGTGTTGGGTTTCATACTTCAACCCAACCTAGGTTCATCTTATATTTAATTCCAGTCACCAGGGGATATGAAAAAAATCTGGAGTTTTATCAACTTGGCAATAGAGTGAGGTAAAACTGTAGATAGGAACTGATAATTGACAACACAACCACACAAATAAAGAACCTATGCAAAAAGTTCCCGTATCATTATGGACACTATTGGTAGGAATGATAATTTCTCCTATTAGTATATGGATAGGACAACATCATCATTTGTTACCCATACAAGCTTCAGCCCAAGCGCCCTTGGTAGACAATTTTTTTAATGTCATGTTTACCATTGCAGTAGCTCTATTTTTAATAGTTGAAGGAACCATAGTAATTTTCTTATTTGTGTATCGTCGTCGTGCAGGAGATGCTAGTGATGGTATACCCATAGAAGGCAATTTAGCCCTAGAGATTTTTTGGACTGCCATACCCACAGTAATTGTAATTGCTTTAGGTATTTACAGCGTCAATATCTATAATCAAATGGGAGGTTTAGAACCAGGTAGTCATCCCCATCATATTGCCCATGTTTCAGGTACAGCAATAGCAGCTACCATGGATAATGAAAGTAAATCTTCCAGTAATTCCCTTCACACACCTGCTGCTAATATTGGGATTGGCGCAAGTCCTGAAACTCAAAACAAACCAGCAGATTTGGTAGTTAATGTTCAAGGAATGCAATTTGCATGGTTATTTAACTATCCCGAAACCGACATAAATGCAGGAGAATTACATATTCCTGTAGGTGCAGACGTACAGTTAAACCTGTCCGCGACAGATGTAATTCACTCATTTTGGGTTCCCCAATTTCGTCTCAAGCAAGATGCGATTCCTGGTGTACCAACAGAACTGAGATTTGTAGCAACAAAACCAGGAACCTATCCCATAGTTTGCACAGAATTATGTGGTGGTTATCATGGTTCCATGCGCAGCCAAGTAATTGTTCACAGTCAGGAGGAATTTAATCATTGGTTAACAGAAAATCAGGTAGCACAACAAAATTCTCCCCAAATATTAGCTGTTAACCCTGGTGATGTATCTCCCACGGAATTTCTAGCGCCCTATGTTCAGAATATGGGAATAAATTCCCAAATCATTCCCTCATTTAAGAGCATCACCAAATAACCAAAACTCACAACTTATAATTCTCATGACTTCCAGCGAATTTTTTCCTGAAATACCAACAAATCCACCAGATCAAAGTCAACAAAAAACTCTTCTGGTATCCCACACTTCACATCAAGAACCTTGGAAATTTAAAGACTATTTTACTTTTAATACCGATCATAAAGTCATCGGTATTCAATATTTAGTCACCGCCTTTTTCTTCTATTTAATAGGTGGGTTAATGGCCGTTGCCATCCGCACAGAATTAGCCACACCCGACGCTGATTTCATTGACCCCAATCTGTATAACGCCTTCATGACTAATCACGGAACAATCATGATATTTCTTTGGATTGTTCCCAGCGCTATTGGGGGATTTGGTAATTATTTAGTACCCTTAATGGTGGGTGCTAGAGATATGGCATTTCCTAAATTAAACGCCATTGCTTTTTGGTTAAATCCCCCCGCAGGTTTGCTATTATTAGCCAGTTTCTTTTTTGGTGGTTCTCAATCCGGTTGGACCGCCTATCCACCCCTAAGTTTAATTACCGCCCCCATCGCTCAAAGTCTCTGGATTTTAGCAATTGTTTTAGTAGGAACTTCCTCAATTTTGGGTTCAATTAACTTTGTCATCACAATTTTGATGATGAAAGTTCCTAGCATGAAATGGGATCAAGTTCCCCTATTTTGTTGGGCAATTTTAGCAACTTCTATTCTGGCACTTTTATCCACTCCCGTGTTAGCAGCAGGCTTAGTTTTGCTACTATTTGACATTAATTTCGGTACCTCCTTCTTCAAACCTGATGCTGGTGGTAACGTGATTATTTACCAACATCTATTTTGGTTTTATTCCCATCCAGCAGTTTATTTAATGATTCTGCCAATTTTTGGCATTATGTCAGAAGTGATTCCTACCCATGCGCGCAAACCAATTTTTGGATATAAGGCGATCGCCTATTCTAGTGTTGCCATTTGTGTGGTAGGTTTATTTGTGTGGGTTCACCACATGTTTACCAGTGGTACTCCTGGTTGGATGCGCATGTTTTTCACTATTTCCACACTAATAGTTGCTGTTCCTACAGGGGTAAAGATATTTGGTTGGGTGGCAACTCTTTGGGGTGGTAAAATCCGATTTACCAGTGCAATGTTGTTTGCAATTGGTTTATTATCAATGTTTGTTATGGGTGGTTTAAGTGGCGTAACTATGGGAACTGCTCCCTTTGACGTTCACGTTCATGATACCTATTATGTGGTTGCCCATTTTCACTATGTTTTATTTGGTGGTTCTGTTTTTGGCATTTACTCTGGTATCTATCATTGGTTTCCCAAAATCACCGGTAAAATCATGAATGAAACTTGGGGTAAAATCCACTTTATTCTGACTTTTATTGGTACTAACCTAACATTTTTACCAATGCACGAACTGGGATTACAAGGGATGCCAAGACGAGTGGCTATGTATGACCCACAATTTATTAGTTTGAACCAGATTTGTACGGTGGGAGCATTCATTTTAGCTATTTCTGTTATTCCCTTTGCTTATAATGCGATTAATAGTTGGTTCAATGGTGAGTCAGCAGGTGATAATCCCTGGAAGAGTTTAACCCTAGAATGGACTACTAGTTCTCCCCCGATTATTGAAAATTGGGAAGTTTTACCTGTGGTTACCCATGGACCTTATGACTATGGACATCAACAAGATGAGGTCTAGCAAAAATTAACCCCTCAAAAAGAAAAACACCATGACAGCAATTACGACTGACAAACATCTCTCAGGTGACCATCACGAACATCCGGATTTGCGGGTTTGGGGATTATTAACTTTCTTGGTTTCTGAATCCTTAATGTTTGGTGGATTTTTTGCTACCTATTTATTTTTTAAAGGTACTACCCCAGTTTGGCCTCCAGAGGGGACAGATGTGGAATTGCTTATCCCTACCATTAACACCATAATTCTAGTATCTAGCAGTTTTGTTATTCATCTAGGTGATGCAGCAATTAAAAGAAATCGTGTGGGGTGGATGCGATTTTGGTATTTTATTACGGCCATCATGGGTGCTGTATTTTTAGTGGGACAGATTTATGAATACATGAATCTGGGGTATGGGTTAACTAGCAATGTTTTCGCCAATTGTTTTTATTTAATGACTGGTTTTCACGGATTGCATGTTTTTGTGGGATTGCTATTAATTTTGGGTGTTTTATGGCGTTCTCTCAAACGTAATCATTATTCTGCTATTAAACATACGGGAATCGAAATGGCAGAAATTTATTGGCACTTTGTCGATATCATTTGGATTATTTTGTTTACCTTGGTTTATCTCATGAATGCTTTTTGAGCTGCTAATTGATAAAAGGGAATAGGTAATTAGGTAACTAAGTGAGTGGGTGGAATTAAATATAAGATGCACAAATAATTGTGCATCTCTACTTACCTATTTCCTTTGAGTTTCAAGTCCAGTAGATTAAGTAATTAGATATGAATATCAATTGTGACCAGTTTTCCTGGTTTGACGCTTCTGCTGAAGTTAAAGAACTATTAGTCTTAGCTACTAAAACATGGGAAAATCCAGAAGAGTCTCTTAAATATATGGAGCAAGCTCTAGCTGAAACTAAGGAGAATAACCATATGGACGTTTTGGTAGCAGCTTATCGTTATTTTTATTATCAAAATAATTATGCTCTAGCGGAAAAAACAGCGAACACCATAATTGCTAGAATCAGAAAAACTCACCAATTACCTGATAACTGGGAAAAACTTCGATCAGTTTTACTTGCAAGAAAGGATGAATCTCAAATTAGAATTTTTTTAAATGCTTATACTGCTCTGGGAATGATTTCAGCCAAGTTGGGAAAATTAGACCAGGCTAAAGCAATAATCAAAGAGATACAGAACATAAATGATAAAGAAGATTTTGGTGCTAATATTCTTTGGCAGATTTTAAACCCTTCATTGGAGGAGGATGGGTAAGTAGGTGGAATTAAATATAAGATGAACAAATAATTGTGCATCCCTACTTAATTTTTGATGGACGTATTATGGAAGTATTAGGTTATGCAAGGAAAAGATTGGTTCATCCCTGAGAGTGGAAAGCATGAACTATGTAAAGCTGCAAGAGAATGGGACTTATTAAGAGAAAATTATCGTTTTTATCGGTTTCTCACGGAAGTAGAAGATGTTCTCAATGATGTAGAAGAAGAGTCTGATTTTCTTCCTCACCTGAGAATGCTGGTCAGAAGACTAATAGTTAATTCCTATTGGGTAAAAAGTCGAGTTTTAAAACCACATTCTCCAACCGGAACATCAGTTTTGTTACTATATGATGAGTTGGGATTTCCTTTAACAGTACAGACTGTCACTTTTGCACCAGGAATCACCTCCAATATCCATAATCATGGAACCTGGGGAATAGTCGCTATTTTACAAGGTCAGGAAAAAAACACATTTTGGCAACCTGATCCAGCAAATCCTGATCGTATTCAACAGGTAGGATCTTTAGATTTATTTCCCGGTGATTTAATTAGTTTTACTTCCCAAACCATACATCAGGTCTATTCTGTGGGACCAGAACCAACTGTTACTTTTAACATTTATGGAGAAACCAATTCTCAAAACAGACGAGAATTTGACATAGTTAACCATACCAGCAAGAATTTTTAAAAATATAGTTCTGCACAAGGTTAATGGGTGATGAGCAGTGGATATCTGGCTACTATTATCTTTGGTAAATACTGTAGCAGAATTATGAATCAGAGATTATCATATTAAATAAGTAGTGGATAATGAGTAAGTAAAACCACAGGTAAAGTCAATAGTGGGAATATTCTCAACTATTAGAAAATATAGCTCGTGTGATTCTTTGTGATTTTTAGATAGGTGAGTGCGTAGATCCGAGTAATAGTTATCAAGTAAACTCAGAATCAAGAGGAGAAAGTTGTTATGGCTAGAGTGATTTTCTATGAAAAACCTGGATGTAAAAATAATATCAGACAAAAGGTTTTACTAACAGCAGCAGGTCATCAGGTAATAGCATATAGCTTATTAACAGAACCATGGACGAAGGAAAGATTAAAATCCTTTTTCGGCGATCGCCCGGTAGTGGAATGGTTTAATAAAACAGCTCCCAGTGTAAGATCAGGAGAGGTAAATCCAGAAAACATTGATGGGGAAACTGCTTTATTAATGATGCTGAAAGATCCTCTATTAATTCGCCGTCCTTTATTAGAAGTAGGTAATCAAAGAGAGGTAGGTTTTGATGTGGAAAAAATCCACGCCTGGATTGGTTTGAACTCCACGGACGAGTCCTTACAGGTAATGACTGAAAGTCTCATGCAACAGGATTTGCAAGGGTGTGCTCACGATAAAAACCACGAACATCATCATTAGTCCTGTACTCGTAATTTAGCAGCTTGAATTAGTAAAGATTCAGCAAAAGCGATCGCCTGATTAGCAGATTTACCACCAGCTAATTGGGCCAATTCATCCCTGCGAGTATTTAAGTTATCCAAAGAGGTAACTCTGACTACGGTGCGCTCCTCCGTATTACCGTTTTTTTCAATCACCTCTTTATAAACCCGGAAATGTCGATCAGCCATAGCTGCGACTAAGGGTTGATGAGTTACACATAATACTTGTTGAGCTTCGCTTAATTGACGTAATTTTTCGGCAATAACTTGAGCAACTCTCCCGGAAACACCCACATCAATTTCATCAAAAATCATAGTTTCTACACTATCATGCTGATTAAAACAAGCTTTGAGAGCCAATAAAAATCGACTCATTTCCCCACCAGAAGCAATTTCTGTCAGTGGTTGAATGGGTTCCCCCGCATTGGGACTGAACATAAAGGTGATTTTATCTGCACCGGTGGAGGTGGGTGGAATGGGGGTAATTTCTACTTGAAATTTTACTTTTTCCATGGCCAGTGGTTTTAGTTGAGCCAACAAATGAGATTCTAAATTAATCGCACTCTGTAAGCGTAATTGAGTCAACTGTTGACAGACCTGATTAAGATGTTGTAGACAAACCTGCTCCTGTTGTTCCAAACTTTCTAAGGAATCTTCCGTACTATTCAATTCCTCTAATTCATTTTGAATACGTTGATAATATTCTATTGCTTCTGAGAGACTAGGTCCATATTTACGACAGATTTGTTTTAGCTCTCTTACTCTTTCTTCTACTTCTTCTAGTCTTTGAGGATCAGCTTCTAATCCATCTCCATACATACTAATTTGTCTTCCTACTTCCATAACTGTTGCCAACGCATCCCTAACTAACTCCAAAATGGGTTGCAGTTGAGGGTCAAACTCCACAATGTGGTTTAATATGGTCTCACTAGCTCCTAATAAATCCACAGCAGTGGGAGTTTCAGCATCATTTTGATATAAGGACTGATGAATTTTATAACTCATTTGTTGCAAATCAACCAGATGATTTAGTCTTTCTCTTTCCTGGTTCAATAGTTCCATTTCTTGTGGATCATGGAGATTTGCTGTGGTCAATTCTTGAATTTGATAAGTTAGGAGGTCTAACTGTTGCAAACGTTCCTTTTCTGACCTACGTCGTTTTTCTAAACTTTTATGTGCCTCTTGATATGCAGCGTAAGCACTACTCACCTTTTGTTTGTGTTGAATTATATCCTCACCACCATAGAGATCCAACCAATCTCTGACTTGAGCAGACTGTCCCACTTGTAAAGTTTGTCCTTGTGCAGTAATTTCCACCAGGCGATCGCGCAGACTAGTCATAATTTGGCGATTAACTAACACACCATTTACCCGTGAACGACTGCGGATATTAATTCCAGATGCAGTAATTTCCCGACTGATCACCAGAGAATTATCATCAATCAAATCAATTTCCTGTTCAGTTAACCAAGTAGCCAAAAACGGAGCAATACTGAAAGTTCCTTCTACCACAGCACGATTAGTTCCAGTGCGAATTACCCGACTAGAAACCCTTCCACCCAAAACTGCATCAATCGCATCCAGAATAATCGACTTTCCTGCACCAGTTTCCCCAGTTAAAACATTCAATCCTGGACCAAAATCTAACTCCAGTTGGTCGATCAGGGCAAAATTCTCAATTCTGAGGGACAGTAACATTAATCCATAATCTCCGTGAGAGTGTATGCCAAATATCTCTTAATTTTACCTTCATTTATGGCTTACTGAAAAGAGTTTGATAATAAACAATTAACCGTTAATTTTTTCCTTCTGGTTTGCTCTTGTATTTAAACTGTTCAAATTTTTTCCTGTACGTGAAAATATAATCAATAACTGTATATGTAAAGTTAATAATGTATTGAGCATCTGTTGCACCAAAAGTTATATTCTTATGCACAAAATCATTTTCTGTTACTCTTAACCTATCAGCCCAATCATAAAGATTCTGATCAATAATTTCTTGTTCTTTCATTTTCTTGAGTTTATTCTCAAGCGATCCTGCCTCAATTTTATAATCTTTACATACATAGTCTAATGTCTTAACACACATAATCACGGATGCAATAAATGCTTTATTATTATAGCACCGTATAGCCTCTTCCAATACCGTCCTTATGTATGTAGGTACTTCAGAACTAATAGTTTTCTCAGATGTGGGATATAAGGTTTTGGGTTGACCATAGGTGGGATCATTGTAATGTTCGGGATTATCAGAATATTCCGTGCGAGTGATAAAAGGCTGAGAACACTTAGTGCATTGTAAAAATGTAAACTTATATTTAGTGCCAATTTTATCCGGAGAATTAGCCATGGAATCTTTGGTCTGAATTGGTGTAAAGTAGCTATCTATTTCTTTGGCATTTACTAAGCCTTTACAAGTCACACAATTTAATACATGCACAACGTCACGCATTTTGCTGAGCAGCATTTTTACTTTTTGTTTATGTAAAGCTTCCCCATCCGGGGAAGTGCTTTGTGATCTGGGTAAAAATTGCCTTTCTGTTTTCCGCTCATTTCTGAGTTGTACAAATATCCTATTATACTCCTTTCGCAGGGAAGGTTTATTCTCCAACCATTCATCTAGTAAAGCGGCAATTTCCTTTTCACTGGGATATCCAGATTTCTCAATTTGTTCAGCCAAGGATGAGAAATCCCCCGTATCTTTATTGAGAAAAATATCCAGTGCAGTTAAAATTATATCTTCTGGACTAAGACTTGTGATCATGGTTCTCCTCTAAATTCCAACACAGGTAAAGGCGGCCCAGTAGTATGGTTCTTGAAAAGGGCGTTGAGACTCTGGCATTGTATCAAAATCAGCGAGTAATGTCAGCCTTGTCCCGGAAAATGGTAACTTTGCCGCCCAGGTTAACAACTTTCCCGCTGGAGCATCTCGTAACCATTGCTGGGCATGGTACAGTGCTAAGCGAGGACGACCATAGGTCAGAAGATTTTCTGTGTCCGTATAGAATTGGTAGAAACGAATCATTAACAAAGCAGTAGTATAATCACTCACAGCCCATAAACTACTAATTATGGTAGAAGCTCCTGCTAAGAGAAAACCCGTGGGCAAACTGATATAGTCATCATTTTTGGTATCAACCATATCACCGATCCCCATTTCATAAGCGGAAAGAGAAACAAGATGGCATCGACGCATATCCAATCCACAAATATCACCAAGGGTCAAACATTGGGAGAGATCCACTGCTGCACCATTTGGTAAGGGGAGGTATTCCCCACCCTTGGGGGGAGCTGGTAGAATACAATTGGCCAAAAGTATGGCAGAATGTAGAGGTTTTTGAAAATTAGAGTACCCAGTGCAGGAAAAATGCAGGTAATTTTTCTCTGGAATGGATCGACTAAAAATAGTTTCACGGGTGGCTTCTTTCTCAGTTATCACCTCCGTGCCAATCAACAGTCGGGTAATAATTGTTTCTACTTCAAAACTGGCATATTGCAGGTTTTGGGTAGGATTTTGAATGGCCAGGGATTGTACTACCTCTTCCCGCTCCGTAACTCCTACGGAACTGAGGAGCTGACAACTGGGGAAATAACTAAATCCCAGGGGAAATCGCTCCCAGGGAAATAGAGCGTGTAGAGGGAAGATATGTAAGCAACCATAAGGTATGAGTACCAGTTCTTCACATGGGGGGGATAACTTCCACAATTGAGTTAATAAAGTCTCAACTTGCAAAATCTCCTTCAGTTCGCCCAGTAGTTCCGGTAAGGCCTGTTTCCAGTTACCTAAATTGTGGCGATCGCGGTAGATATCTAAGTATTTTTGGCTGAATTGGCGGATCACACTGGGCGATATAACCACTTTGTGAGGAAAAATTGGTACATCTGGATTAGCAGTGATGATAAAGGTATAGAGAACATCATCTGTAAAGTACCACTCCAGGATCACCCGGCGCGGATCTGCTCCCACCAGCTTGAGTATTTTAGATATGGTTATTGGTTCCACCCTCTGGGTAAGGGAGAAATGGGGATCAAGGGGTTTGACCTGGCTAGTAATAAATTGATCTAATTCTTCTATGAGCGTATTGAGTTGACCATGGCTTCTTTTTTCTCCTTGGATTTCCAGTAGTCTTACTTCATTGCGAATTGCTTGACGAAGACGATCTAATTCCCCATAAATACGAGAGGGAATATTTCCTTTTGGATATAGATGTTTATTCTCTAGTAGCTCCACTAAATTTCGTGATTTACTGCGCTCTACTAATTCAACTGCTTTTCCATATTGATGCAACTCAATACAAGCACGCACTGCTGACTGGTAAATATGGGAGTGTTGGATCTCCCCAGGAGATTTATCCCGCCAAAATTGGATTGTCTCTAGTGCTTTGATTCCCTGTTCATAACCCTCTAGAGCGATATCCCACCAACCCTGCTCAAACCCCAGATCTCCTAAATGACTGGCAAATTTTAAATAGTCTGCTGGAGAAAGCTCCGGGGTAGCAATTGCCAGAGCTTCTCGATAATGGGCGATCGCCATTTCTAAGTTAGACTGGGACTCGGTTCCCAGTTCAGCTTGAGTTTGGTAAGCTTTTCCTAGATTGTGAAGGGTTTGAGCCAGATCTGGTTCTAATCCTGGTTGACGGAGAATAGTTAAAGCTTTAGTAAAGACAATAATTGCTCTTTGTAGATTAGCATCTGGATCCTTACCCCGTTCTACTTCGTTTAGGTAGGCAATTCCCAGTTGATTGAGAGTTTCGGCCAAGTCTCTTTCCAGTCCCAATTGGCGGAACATGGTAATAGCTTCTCTAAAAGGAGTAATTGCTCTTTCTAGTTTACCCTGGCTAATATAAACACTACCCACACTGGTTAAGGTTTTAGCCAAGTCCCTTTCTAAACCTAGTTCCCGTAGAATGGAGATCGCTTCTGTATAGGGTGGAATTGCCTTTTGTAGATTCGCTTGCGAGTCCTTACCTAATTGAGCTTGGGTTTGGTAGGCGCTCCCTAAATTGTAAAGAGTTTGAGCTAAATCCCTTTCTAAATCCAATTCCCGTAAAATTGAAATGGCTTCTGCATAAGCAGTCACTGCTCTTTCCAGATTAGCTTCCTTACTCATTTGAGCTTGGATTTGATAAGCCGCACCTAAATTATTCAGAACTTGAGCCAATTCCCTTTCTAACCCGGGTTGACGACGGATGGTAATAGCCTCATTATAAGCTGCGATCGCTTTTTCTAGGTTAGAGTGGGAGTCCGTACCCATTTGGGCCTGGGTTTGGTAAGCAGCACCTAGATGATTGAGAACTTGAGCCAATTCTTTTTCGAGTCCCAGTTGGCGTTCTATGGCGGCGCAAAATTCGTATCCACAGATGGCTATAGCGAGGTTAATTAGCGGATCCCCTCCGGGAAAATGATAAAAAATCCGAGCCAGGAGGTATAGTGATGCTCCCAGTTGAGCATTTTGCTCGGGAGTTGCTTGTTTATTTACCTGATGACCGCCCCAGGATTGTAGTTGGTCAATAAAGGTTGCATCTAAAAGATGGAGATTGTTTTCCAACAGGGGGTAAATTACTTGGCTATCCCCCTTGCTCTCAAAAATGGTTCCTATCAGCAACTCAATTAAGTCAATATAATCGTAAGTGCGCCCTTGATTCATAAAATTAACTCTACCCTACACCCTAGTTACTGAAGTTTAGACTAAAATGAAGAGCGATAGGTAAATAGTGTAACTGAAAAATGGAGAGATGGCGAAAAATCGAGAGATACCTGTAAAAACAGACACCCCCGTAGCGGAAAATGAAAAAAGCACAACTACAGTTATCAATTAGGAGGTAAAGTTGTTGGACTCCCTAACAGTTAAGAATCTCTCACCTAAAAGCCAAAGGGTGATGGATTCCCCTGGTTTGTGGACACTAGCATTTTTGGGTTCTATTTCTCTACATGTCTTACTCTTTTGGTGGTTAAGCTCTTCCAAACTATTCGGTTTTTGGGTTCCTCCCTCCCAGTCTGGTCAAGACAATGTGGTGGTGGAACTGGTGGATATTCCCGCTTCAGTAGAGCCGCAAAAACAAGTTCCTAAGTCTAAACCTGCTCTAGCCAAACCAAATCCTTCTCCATCTACCCCAAAGCAAGCTAATTATAACACTACTAAGAAAGTGGCTGAACAGGTTGTTGTTGCTAAACCTATTAACTCCAATTTAAATAGATTCCCAGTTACCCCCCCCAGGCAAAATCAGCCCAATACTCCATTAATACCTAAACCTACACCTGGAAAATTTCTACTTCCACCTAAATCAAGTCCTCCACCAAATGATCTTCCTTGGAACTCTCCTCGAGAGGAAGTTAAAGTGGAATCGGAGAAATCAAACCCCTTACCGGAAATTGCACCCGATAAGTTGCCCAAACCCATCTCTTCCCCATCACTGAGTGAAAATCCTACCCCGGAAACCACTCCAGTGGGGGAAAATTCCCAACCTCAATTATTTCCTCAATTATTTACTCTCACTATTGAACCCCTCAACAGAGATGAGATACAGGAGCTAAGAAAACAAGATTTGATAGCAGGGGATATTCCCCCCGATGTGTTACCCAAGTACCAAGGTAGTAGTACGAAGGAGCTAACAATTACTTTTTCTTCTGCTCAAACACAACCATCAAAACGGATAACGATACTGGTTAGCCTAATAGTTAATCAGCACGGCAAGTTAGAGCAAGTTTTTATTATTGACCCCAACATATCTGAAAAAGATCAAAGTGTTTATGAGCCACCACTCCGGGAGCTTTTTCAGCAGGAGAAATTTGTAGGTGGTTATGACAAGAATGGTTCCCAACCAGAAAAGAGTAACTTATATCTGAGAGTAACCATCGTTCCCAGGGATTCTCCAACAAGTTCTCCAAAAAATTCTCCCTAGGGACTTGCAATTTCCCACAGACTCTGTTACTATTGCCAAAGTTGGAAAAAACAAACTCCAAACCAACCTGCGGGCGTAGTTTAGTGGTAAAACTATAGCCTTCCAAGCTATTAATGCGGGTTCGATTCCCGCCGCCCGCTTTCTCCACCGTCTATTGGTGGTATTTCTTCTATTGGTATAAGTACGTCTAAGACAGACTTGACTATAGGGGCAGCAACAGTGCCACCATAGGCATGCCCTCCCTTTGGTTCATCAACAACCGCCAAAATGACATAACGGGGAGCCTCAACAGGGAAAATACCCACAAAGCTGGTAATTCGGGCACCGGGAATATATCCGCCATTGGGACTAGCTTTTTGGGCTGTACCAGTTTTACCAGCTACAGCATAGCCTTGAATGCGTGACGCCTTTCCACTACCCTGAGTAACCACGGTTTCCATCATGTTTACAACTGTTTGGGTAGTACTAGGGGAAAAAATCTGTCGAGGGACTGGTATTTCGGGAGAAAAATGTACTTTTCCCTCACTATCTATTAATCCCTGAACCACATGAGGTGTGACCAGTTTACCACCATTAGCCAAGGCACCGTGCATCTGTACTAATTGTAAGGGTGTGAGGGAGAAACCCTGTCCAAAAGAAGCGGTTGCCATTTCTAGGGGAGATGATAAGAATCGATCTTGATTTTTCAGACTACCACGGGTGCTAAATGGTAAATCTGTATGCATTTTTTGACCAATACCTAGTTTTTGTAACCAACTGTAGTAGATTTTTGGTTCGAGACGTTGGACAATTTGTACCATACCCACATTGCTGGATGTCTGTAAAATTTCAGCAATGTTAATTTGTCTAAAACTATTGATAACTGCATTCTTGATGACATGGTCGCTAACCTTGATAGTACCTGGATCATTAAATCTATCATCGGGAGTGATGACACCACTTTCTAAAGCAGCGGCTACAATTAAGGGTTTAAAAGTAGATCCGGGCTCGTAAAGATCAGTCACGGTCCAATTTTTAAAAGACGCAATATTAGCTTTAGAATACTCATTAGGGTTATAACTGGGTTGGGACACTAAAGACAATAGGGAACCGTCTTTAGCATCCATAACAATTACAGCACCGCGTTTAGCCTGAAACTTTTCCACCTGTTGTTTCAGGGCGCTACGAACAGCTCTTTGCAAGCGACTATCTATGGTTAACTGCAATTTAAAATCATCGGAATATAAAAACTCATCTGGCGCATAATCTGGCATAATATCTCCTGCACCAGTTCGCGTCAGACGCACGGTTTCTCTGGAACGCTCCAACAGTTTGTCCTGACTATATTCTACCCCAGCTTGACCATGTCTTTCTAAATTTACATAACCCACCACATCTGCTACTAAATCCTCTTCGGGGTAGAAACGAGAGTATTTTTCAATAAATTCTAAACCATCTAGTCTAAATGATATTAATCGGTCAGCAATATTTTCAGATACCTTATCAGCTAAAAGAATACCACTTTTCCTAGTTTTAAATAGCTTCACTAGGTTTGTAACATCTTTATTCAAAAAAGGTGCTATTTTTTCCGCTATTGCCTGATTAGATTTACTGAATAATTTAGGGTGAACATAGAGTGTATAAACAGGACGGTCAATAGCCAACAAAGTTTTATTGCGATCCACTAATGGACGGCGGGGCATAAAAGGAAGTAATACTGTTGCTTGTTGGTTTCTAGCCCTTTTGGTAAGTTTTGGTCCATCCACAACTTGCAGACGATACAAATTTACAACTAGACCCATCCCAGATAGAAATAGAACTCCCCAAACCACCAACAGTCGGGAGTGAAAATTGACCAGTCTAGTTGGAGTACCAGGGGAATTTTTATCTGGGAATGGTGGGGAAAATCTGTTTCTCCCTGTTAATTGTAAATACCGTCGGAGATTTTCTCGTAGATTGGGTAAGTTTCTGAATCTGCTCCTAGTGGGTTTGCTTTTGCTGGGTAACTTCTGCATGGCAATGGTCAATAAGCTTAATATCCTAACGGTGGAATTGAGGTGCGTTTACCTGGAGATGGGGGGATCTTAGCTCTCGATGGTGGTTGAGAATTATTTGATACTGCGGGCAGAAAGACCATCTTACCTGGAGCAGATAGTCCCAGTCCCATTGCTTCTGCTTCCTGAGCCATTTTACTAATAATGATAGCATTAGCTGCAGTTAGCTGTCGTTCCTGGCGTTGTAAACTTTCCAGTTTGCGATAGGAATGACTCCAAATTTGTTGACAATACACCGTTCCACCATAGATTGCCAACATCACCACCACAAACAAAAATGCCGTCATGGAGGAATAGTGGTGAATGTTGTTAAGGCGGATAATCCACGAGTTTTCACTATTAGAAGAGATTGGTAACTGTTTACTAGTTTGACCAGTCAATATGGCTTTTTGCACTGGAGCATTAGGAAACATAGACTTAGAGTTAGGTTCGTCTTTCCTGCGTGCTGGTTTGGTGGAAGACACAGGAGAACGTTCCCCATACGGAATAGGAGAGGAATCCGGTCTAAACCATGAGCTTTTTGTGGAAACAGCTGATTTGGGTAATGCTGACATAATGGTGATGAATGCTAAATTTAGTCCTGAACAGGTAGCATGCTAAAAAAATTATGGTTCAATTATGCTTGCTGGATTACCTATTGGCAATGTCCTATCTCCCTTGAGCTACGACCATAACAAAAAAAAACTGGAAAGAAATTTATTCTGTACAAATTGTTTCACAAAAAGCAACAAATGAGATATCTTATTCAACAGGAGCAATCCCTTGTATTGCACTTATTGGTGAAAGAGGAGTTATGAAAACAAAAATCTTTGGTTTGGCTATCGTTTTAAGTCTGGCTACTATGCTGGGCGCTTGTGAAGGTGGTACTGAACCCTCTGGTGATGCTACAACCACACCTGCTGCTACTACTACACCCGCTGAGCCCACTGATAGTGGTACTGCTACCCCTGCTACTACTACAGAACCCACAGCAACCCCAACTACTACTCCCTAGAACTTTTTAGGAACGCCTAATTTTGTTCAATAAAGCTGTGACTACCCCATGGGTGTCCCCCAGTAGCTAGTTCGATAAACAAACCCACGCTCTACCCCTTTGGGTAGGCGCTGGGACTTTACACAAACCAACAAGACGGAAAATGAAAGGTCTACCCGTAAAATTCCAGTTTGTAGTTTTGGGAGTGATTGTAGCTGTAATGGTGGGAATAATTAACCATGGAGTAACCATAGCAGTCCCACCACTAACAGAAGATATTCCGGAAGAAATACTACGTACAGAAATCATCACCATCGGGCGATCGCCTATTGATGGTAAGATATTAACCGCATCGGAATATGCTGAACTAGAGGAGCAGCTGAGAACAATTCCGCCCAGAAAGCTAAGTCCCAGGTTGAGACACACAGTATTTTTGCTCAGGATGCGCAGAATTTTACTGCAAATTTTCCCGTTTTTAGATATTTAATCTCCTCTTTGCTGCCAGAATTCATGTTTATTTCATACTTACAATATAAGATACATCCTGATCTACGGGAACCATGAGGACAAAAATGCAAATAAATGTAAAGAATATATATAGTTATAAAAAACTGAATTTAGTTAGTCACCTTATTGAATGTAGGTAGCTCCATGACCACCAGCACCATTGCTCCTGAGCAGGTTAACCGCATAGTTTCCAATCAACACCATGATCCGTTCGAGGTACTAGGTTCACATCTTGTAGAACAAGAGGGTAAAAACATTTGGGCTGTACGTGCTTACCTACCCAACGCCAGCGCGGTTTATGTAGTAGTTCCCCAAGAGCGTAAAGAATACGCCATGGAAAGGGTACATCATCCCCATTTTTTTGAATGCACCATTGAGATCGAAGAACTTAATAACTACCAGTTAAGAATTCAAGAAGGGGAACACGAGCGGGTAATTTATGATCCCTATGCTTTTCGTTCTCCCCGATTAACAAATTTTGATTTACATTTGTTTGGTGAGGGTAACCACCATCGCATTTATGAGAAATTGGGAGCGCACTTAACCGAAATAGATGGTATTAAGGGAGTATATTTTGCCGTGTGGGCACCCAGTGCTCGCAATGTTTCTCTACTGGGGGATTTTAACCACTGGGATGGACGTAAACACCAAATGCGCAAGGGGCACACGGGAGTATGGGAACTATTTATTCCTGAATTGGGTCCTGGGGAACATTATAAATATGAAATCAAGAATTTTGACGGTCATATTTACGAAAAATCTGACCCCTACGGTTTTCAACAGGAACCACGGCCGAAAACTGCATCTATTGTCACTAATTTGAATGCTTATCCCTGGGGTGATGAACAATGGATGGAGACAAGAAGAAACAGCGATCCCCTTGGGCAACCCATTTCCGTTTACGAAGTGCATTTAGGTTCTTGGTTACATGATGACAGTGCGAAACCAGCTAAGTTACCAGATGGAACAGAAGAACCAGTAGTTATTGCTTCCGAACTGAATCCAGGAGCGCGATTCCTTACCTACCGGGAGTTAGCAGCTAAACTGATTCCCTATGTGAGGGACTTGGGTTACACCCACATAGAGTTATTACCTATTGCTGAACATCCATTTGATGGTTCCTGGGGTTATCAGGTTACTGGTTACTATGCTCCCACTTCCCGATTTGGCACCCCCGGGGACTTTATGTATTTTGTTGACCAATGTCACTTAAATAGCATTGGTGTGCTTGTGGATTGGGTACCAGGTCATTTCCCCAAGGATGGTCATGGTTTAGCCTTCTTTGATGGTACTCATCTTTATGAACATGCTGATCCCCGTAAAGGTGAACATAAGGAATGGGGAACCTTGGTATTCAACTATTCCCGCAACGAGGTGAGAAATTTCCTGGTTGCTAATGCCTTGTTTTGGTTTGATAAGTACCACATTGATGGTATTAGGGTAGATGCTGTTGCTTCCATGCTTT
Organism: Cylindrospermopsis raciborskii Cr2010; assembly: GCF_003367075.2. NCBI lineage: Bacteria > Bacillati > Cyanobacteriota > Cyanophyceae > Nostocales > Aphanizomenonaceae > Cylindrospermopsis > Cylindrospermopsis raciborskii. The sequence continues at coordinate 834,091 of NZ_CP065936.1, read as the reverse complement.
ATCTTGACTACTGTCGTAAAGATGGAGAATGGGTAGCTAACGAATATGGTGGTCGGGAAAACCTGGAAGCTGCTGATTTTCTCCGCCAAGTAAATCACAACATTTTTAGTTACTTCCCAGGGGTTCTATCCATTGCGGAGGAATCCACCTCTTGGCCCATGGTATCTTGGCCCACATACACTGGAGGGTTAGGTTTTAACCTGAAGTGGAATATGGGTTGGATGCACGACATGTTGGATTACTTTAGCATGGATCCCTGGTTCCGTCAATTCCACCAAAACAATGTCACTTTTAGCATGTGGTACAACCACAGTGAAAACTTCATGTTAGCACTGTCCCATGATGAAGTTGTCCATGGTAAGAGCAATATTATCGGTAAAATGCCCGGTGATAGATGGCAAAAGCTGGCCAATGTGCGGGCTTTATTTACTTATATGTTTGCACACCCTGGCAAGAAAACCATGTTTATGAGCATGGAGTTTGGTCAATGGAGTGAGTGGAATGTGTGGGCCGATTTGGAGTGGGGTTTATTACAGCATGAACCTCATGAGCAGTTAAGAGGGTTCTTTAGGGAAATTAACAGTGTTTACCGTTCTGAACCTGCTTTATATAGTCAGGACTTTGGACGAGAGGGCTTTGAGTGGATTGACTGTAGTGATAATCGTCACAGTGTAGTTTCTTTTGTCCGTCGAGCTAAGGACTCCGATGAATTTGTAGTAGTAGTTTGCAACTTTACCCCCCAACCCCATTCCCATTATCGTATTGGTGTGCCACAGAAGGGATTCTATACAGAGCTATTTAATAGTGACGCACGTGAGTATGGTGGTAGTAATATGGGCAATTTAGGGGGTAAATGGACTGATGACTGGTCTTTACATAATCGTCCTTATTCTTTGGATTTGTGTTTACCACCTTTAGGGGTTTTAATTCTCAAGTTAGATAGGATCAAGACTGCTCAGTCCCTGGGTTAGAAGCGGTGGATGCTATGGGGGAAGCTTTCCCCCACTTCCTCAAATTTTTAATTCAGCTAAACCCAAATAACGAACTCCTTGAGGAGAAACATCAAATCTACACGGCAAAACTTCTAAACCTACTTTTATTGCTTGTCTTAGTAACTGACCATAAAGTGGATCCGCACTATCTCCAGGAGCAAATTCCACACAGTCCCCTCGATTGATAAAGTACAACATCACCGCACGATTTTTGGGTAATACCTCCATTAATTCTCTTAGATGCTTTTGTCCCCTAGTGGTTTCTGTGTCAGGAAATAATGCTAAACTACCCTGACTCCAAGTAGTGTTTTTTATTTCTAAGTAAATTGGCATCTCATTTCCTGTTAGGTAAAAGTCCACTCGGCTTCTTTTCTCTTTTCCATAAACCACCTCCCCTTTAGCTTGCTTATACTCTCCTAGTTGTGGAAAGAGCTGTTTTTCTAAAGCTAGTTTAATTATGTTATTGGGTAAGTTGGTGTTTACACCAACCCATGTTGGTTCTGAAGTATCCACATTATCCACTTGAATCAATTCCAATGTATAGGCTAATTTGCGCTGGGGATTATCAGTTTTGGACAACTGCACAGCACTGCCAATTTGAGAAACTCCAGTCATGGGTCCGGTATTGGCACAGTGCGCTGTGACCATTTCTCCAGATTCTAGTTCCACATCAACAAAAAATCGCTTGTACCTTTTTAGTAATTTTCCAGAATATAATTGGTTGTATTGATAAAGATAATTGTTCATTGCAATATGTAGTTTATGATTTGTGAGGTTTTTGCCATATTAGGGAGAAATCTCCCAAATATTAATCTTATTATCTTCTGTTCCACCCACTAAAGTTTTACCATCAGCACTTAAAACTAAGGATGTAACAATTTTGGTGTTTCCTGGTAGAGCGTAAATTTCTTCCTTTGTGCTTACATCCCATAATTTAATCACAGAGGAAATTTTCTCAGAACAATCTGGGCAACTTTTGGCTTTGCTAATCAGGGTTTTACCATCGGGACTGAAAATCACAGATGTAACATTTTGTTTTTTACTGGCAAAAATTATCTCCTTATTCTTAATATCCCAAAACTTAATTTGGCGATCGCGACTGGTACTGACAAGTGTACTAGTGTCCGGACTAAAAGCTAAAGATGTGACTGTTTGGGAAGTAGTATCTAATAGTGTAGTTGGTTTTTGCCCACTGGTTTGATTAATATTCCATATTTTAATAGTTTTATCAAAACTTCCACTTGCTAGAGTGAACCCATCGGGACTAAGAGCTAAAGATCTAACCCAATAATTATGGCCTAGGAGAGTTTTTAAAAACTTTCCTGTTAATAGACTCCAAACTTTAATTGTTTTATCATCTCCCGCACTAACTAGGATTTTGCTATCTTGACTAATAGCTAGTGCTTGAATTGAGTCTTGATGACCAACTAGATTAAAAGTAAGTTTTTTTGTTTGTAAATTCCAAACTTTAATCGTTTTATCATCTCCCGCACTCACTAGGTTATTTCCATCTGGACTAATGGCAAGAGCGTTGATATTTTGTGTATGTCCTGGTAGGGATATAATTTGTTTGCCCGTTTTGCTATTCCATAATTTAATTTCTTTGTGACCCGCACTGACAATAGTATTACCATCTGGAGTAATAGCCACCACTGCTAGGGATTTATCTACTTGTGTTATGGTTTTGAGTAAACTAACTTTGTTAGTTCTAATAGAGGAAGTTCTCCCAGATATTTGCCCATACTCGGGACTGGTAGAAGATTTATTACTTGGTATTAATAAAGGATTAAATTGAGAGAAAATTGCCGTTTGCATTTGACCTAAGTTCCTATATCCCAATCCCCCCACAACCGAAATTGTTACCAAAATCAAAAATATATTTCGCAAAATAGTATGTTTATGTTTTTCATGTTTACCCTTTTTAAGGTATATGCCAGATTTTTTTGAACCATAAACATTCTTTTTACTAAGGTCTTTTATAACTTCATCAGCAGATTGATAGCGATTTTTCAGATCTAGTTGTAATAGCTTATCTAAAATAATAATTAGCTCAGCACTCCTAGAATTGTTAAGGCAATCTTGCCAATTCTTGACCCAACTATAACCATGTTCTATCCACAATTGAAAGGGAGATAGACCAGTTAAGAGATGAAAACAAGTAGCACCCAAGCTAAATAAATCACTAGCTGGATAGGCTTTGCCATCTCTAATTTGCTCTATAGCAGAATAACCATGGGATCCAATAGAAGTACCATATTTTTTTTGAACTGCAACTGTTAATTGTTTGGCAGAACCAAAGTCAATTAAGATTAATCTTCCATCCCTTTTACGTCGGATAATATTCTCTGGTTTGATATCTCGATGAATTATTCCCCGACTATGAAGAAATTTAAGAATAGGCAATAAATCCAGTAGTAAAGATTGAATATCACTGTCTTTATAGTGCTTTCTTAATTGTAACTCCTGTAATAGGTTATTGCCATCTATAAATTGCTGTACTAAATATAAACATTTATCTTGCTCAAAATAAGCCAATAAGGTGGGAATTTGTGGATGCTCTCCTAATTCTTGCAGTCTCTTTGCTTCTTGACTGAATAACTCCATTGCTTTTTTTTGTGCCCAAGTACCCTGAAACTTAGGTGCTAATTGTTTGACCACACAATTATCATTTAATTTATCTGTATCTTCTGCTAGATATGTTCTGCCAAATCCTCCTTCATCTGAAAGCACACGAATAATACGAAAACGATTTCTTAACAGTGGTACTAAAGGAGTGTCACAACTTTGACAAAACTTGCTACCATGGGGATTTTGAGGATTTTGACAATCGGGATTTAAACAACATATCATGACGTTGAAATTAAATTTCACAGCATAAAAATCAACAGAATCTATCTTACAAACAATTGTGCCCCCTACTTACTTCTTTCTAGTTATACAATATCATAAACCAAAAATCAGGTCTATCTGTTAACAAGTTGTTAAAGCTCTATAATGTTCCTGTAAATAGTTTTTAAATCTATCCTCCCTACTTAAACCACTTATTAATCACTGTACTGATCACCGTATTTACAGTTTGTTTGATTTGGTGCTGACGATTCCATTTTTGAAAAGCAGCTTCATATTCTTCACCTTGATTACGAAAGGTCTTCCAAACCTCAACTAGGATAACTAATCCCGAAAACATCAAAATATATAGAGACCAGGTTAGACCAGCACTGCCAATTAAATTTGTCAGCACGAAAAAAGTGTTAATAATTATATAGTTTCCTATACGTTTCTTCAATTTATTTTGACGATAAGTATTAAAAGCCTTTCGCTGCTGTGTTTCGCTTTGTAGAGCCAACCATTCAGTTTTGGCGTGTAAAACAGCTTCCGGTTCAATTTGTAGCTCCTTAGCAATCTCTAAAATCTGCTGATAGGAAAACTCTTGACTAAGATCTTTACTCTGACGTGCGATCGCCAGGTTTAAAATTTCCTGTACCTCTTCCTGGGTGTAAAAACGCAGTTTGTTGGATTCTGATGTCATGTTTTCTTTCCTGAGCATCATTATTTTAAAAGGTAGCAACGGTGGAATCCAATCTCCACTAATTCCACATTAGCATTTTCCTACAGAAATCTGGGACGGTTATGTTGATTGAAAAGGAGTTTCTCCCCCAAAACCTCCCAGTTTTCCTCTTCGATCAATTTGATAAATGAATCCAGGTGGTCACGATATTGATGTAATGAATTAACGAGTGCTTGACTATTATATTGTGCCATCATTACTCCCAGTTCGGGATTGCCACCACCTACCCGACTGGTATCCCGAAAACCAGAACTGGCAAGGTTTTGAGCTAGTTCTAAAATTTCTAAATCCGTTTCATTTAAACAAGCATCAATTAGAGCAGCACTAACCATCACCGGTAAATGAGATATCCAGCTCACAGCTCGATCATGTTGCTCCGGTGAACAGTAGTAAACATTAGATCCAAGCGATCGCACAATTTCTTCTAGAAGTGTTAAATTGTTTTTGATTGTTTTAGCAACTGGAGTAATTACGTAAGGACAATTTACAAACAAGTTAAACTGAGCAGCTTCTATTCCCGCACTAGTATTTCCGGCCATGGGGTGACCACCAATAAAATTCTCCCATAGGGGGGAAATAGAATGGACAATGGGTCCTTTCACAGAACCAACATCAGTAATAATAGTATTCTTATGTAGGTAGGGTATTAACTCTTTTATCTGAGGTACAATTAATCCTATAGGAGTACAGACAAAAATTAGTTCTGAACTTACCAATAAACTCAAATCAACACTAGCTTGGTCTACACTGCCAATTTCCATAGCTTTTTGACAGGTTAGTTCTCGACGACTAACCCCCAAAACATAATGTCCTTGGGAGCGTAAGTCAAAACCCAAAGAACCACCAATCAATCCTAAACCCAGAATACCAATTTTCATTTTCATCTTGAGAGATTAATTTGGGCCTAGTCATCAGTTTGAATGGCCACATTAATCGTAGAATTAAACCTTATATTTATCCTTAATAACATCAATTATGAAAAAGCTGATTAATCAACCAGAAAACTTTGTCAAAGAAAGTCTCATGGGCATGGCTAGGGCACACAGTGGTTTAATAAAAGTAAACTTTGACCCTACTTTTGTTTATCGTGCAGAAACTCCTGACAAAAGTAAAGTAGCAATTATTTCTGGTGGTGGTAGTGGACATGAACCAATGCACACGGGTTTTGTAGGCAAAGGAATGTTAGACGCTGCTTGTCCGGGAGAAATTTTTACCTCGCCAACCCCCGATCAAATGTTAGCAGCAGCAGAAAAGGTTGATAGCGGTTTAGGGACCCTGTATATTGTAAAAAATTATAGCGGCGATATAATGAATTTTGAAATGGCCACCGAACTAGCTAGAAGTCAAGGAATTCGTACCTTAAATATGATAATCGATGATGACGTGGCCGTGAAAAATAGTTCCTACACCCAAGGAAGAAGAGGAGTGGGAACAACCGTACTAGCAGAAAAAATTTGTGGAGCAGCAGCAGAGCAAGGTTACGATTTACCTCAGGTTGCCAATTTGTGCAAAAAGGTAAATCTTCTAGGAAGAAGCATAGGAGTGGCCTTAAGTTCTTGTACAGTACCAGCTAGGGGAACACCAACCTTTGACCTGGGAGATGACCAAATAGAGTTGGGTATTGGCATTCATGGAGAACCAGGAAGAGAGAGAGTTCCCCTAATGCGTGGTGATGAGGTTACCGAAATTCTAGCGCGATCGCTCTTTGATGATACGGATTATTGTCGAACAATGCGGGAATGGGATGAAAAGCAGGAGGAGTGGAAAGAAGTAGAACTGTTAAATAAACCCTGGGAAAAAGGCGATCGCCTACTAGCATTTGTTAATAGTATGGGTGGTACTCCTATTTCGGAACTTTATCTCGTCTACCGTAAACTAGTAGAACTTTGCGAGCAAGAGGGGTTAGAAATTGTGAGAAATCTGATTGGACCTTACATGACATCCCTAGAGATGCAAGGTTGTTCTATTACGTTACTCAAACTAGATGAGGAAATGTTAGACCTATGGGATGCACCAGTTAAAACTGCGAGTTTACGCTGGGGAGTTTAAAATGGTTACTCAGGTGCAAATTGTTGAATGGTTGCAAGTGTTTAGTTCCGTCATTGAACATCACAAGCAAGAATTAACTGAACTAGATGCTGCCATTGGTGATGCAGACCATGGAATTAACATGGACAGGGGTTTCAAAAGAGTCAGTAGCATTCTACCAAGCATTGAGGGAAAAGATATTGGCAGCATTTTGAAAACAGTGAGCATGACCCTCATATCCAGTGTGGGAGGTGCTAGTGGTCCGTTATACGGAACCTGGTTTTTAAGAGGTAGTGACATCACCATGGGGAAGACCCAGCTAAGTACAAAGGACATATTAGCTTTTTTGAAAGCTGGTTTAGATGGAGTAATAGAAAGAGGTAAGGCTCAGCTAGGGGATAAAACAATGGTAGATGTAATATATCCTGCTGTGTTAGCCTTTGAAAAAGCTGTAGCAGAGGACAAGGAGACAATCTTAGCCTTGAAAATAGCCGTGGATGCAGCAGAGCAGGGACTAAGAGATACCATACCCATGATAGCAAAAAAAGGCAGAGCCAGTTATTTAGGAGAGCGTAGTATTGGACATCAAGATCCTGGAGGTACTTCTGCTTATTTAATGCTCAGGAGTTTATTAGAAGTGGTAGAGGGAGCCAGGAGGCGGATTTATCCGCAGTCAAGTATTGACATCTACTGATCAAGGTGGTAAGATACAAAAAGGTATGGACAATATCTAGACTTGTTCTAGATGGAGTCAGTAGGGCGTTTTTGACTGCGCCAATTGGATCGCTATTGTAAAACGTTTGGCATAACAGACCTCTATGCAAAAACGGTCCTAATGAATCTACGTCTCTTTAGAGCCGGAAAATTCAAATCAAACATGTATGATATGGTTAGATCGGAGTTAAGGACGTATAGCTCAGTTGGTTAGAGCGCTACGTTGACATCGTAGAGGTCACTGGTTCGAATCCAGTTACGTCCACTCCTAGCATCTCATACTTTGCGCATACCATGACTGAGTGGGTCAAACCCCCTAGGCAGTCTAGTGCTCATGTCATACATAGCACCATTCAGGTTAGCACCATAGAACTTGGTGTAGTGTAGTTTAGCTCCTCTAAGATTGGCATGAGAAAGATTCACCCCACACAAGTTAGCTCTGGTTAAGTTCGCATTGGCCAAATTAGCTTGGCTCAAGTTTGCCCCCCAAAGTTTGGCCCTAGCCAAATTAGCTTGGCTCAAGTTTGCCCCCCACAAATTGATTCCCGGCAAATAGGCATCAATAAGTCTAGCCCCAATCAGATCAGCAGATACAAAGTACCTCTCGCCTGTGCCATAAAGCCGTTTTAAGTCTTCTGCTTCCATTTATCCACGCTTACCCAAAAAAGAGATTAACAAATAGGTTAACTTTTGCAGTAGTATAAGTATATAGCTTTAGCCATAAGCAGTCAAAAAAAAGCACCTGAGTTTCTTTAAGGTACTCAGGCACTCCCCCGTATAAGTTTCACCAACTTACTCCAGACTTGGTATGGAGAACTTCAAACATTTCCATTACACGGAGCAGAGCGAAGTCAATAACAAACCTGAGTAAAGAGGTATCACTCCTTGCATGTAATTTAGAATATTCCCTACAAAGTGAGTAACCAACCTGGATGGTGACAGTTTATTAACTGACACGTAAAATACTGGGAATTTTTTGTATGGACCATGAACTTGCCCAAGAAAACATTATGGAAATGATTGAATATCAATGTATAAGCAACCTAAACATTTATGATTCTCCTGAATGTGTCCGATTAGCAACCCAAGCTGCTAGGGGAAGGAATTTAAGAATTCCCCAGGAAGGACAAATTCAAGATACTTGTGTTGAAGTTTATTTGTGTGAAGATCAGTACCGAGGATGGATTGATCCCAATGATTTGCGCTTATTAAAACTTGCCACAAAACCCTATCAACCAGCTAATTTTACCGCCTTAGAAATCGAGAAACTTGTACCAGAAGTAATTGAATTTACTCAAAAAGCCATGAGACAAACCAATTATTATCTATGGGGCGGAACCGTAGGGCCCAATTATGATTGTTCCGGTTTAGTGCAGGCTGCTTTTCTATCCGTTGGTGTGTGGATACCAAGGGACGCTTATCAACAAGAAGCATTTACTCAAACTATAGATATTAATGAGATACAGCTAGGAGATTTAGTATTTTTTGGTACTAACCAAAAAGCCACCCATGTGGGTTTATATTTAGGAAATGGATATTATATTCACAGCTCGGGAAAAGACCAGGGACGCAACGGAATCGGAATTGATCAATTATCACCAGATGGCGATCGCATTAGTCAGTTATACTATAAACAACTGCGTGGATCTGGTAGGGTTGTGAGAAGTTACATCCCCATTTCCCAAGAATGGTAAATATTAACTACATTAACCACTACTAATTCTAACCCTACTTATTTCTACATTTAGTAATACTTATGACTAATTATCCACTGCCAGCCACTAATGAAAAATTATCTAGTAGTCAATATAAAGCACTTGACATTTCAGTAGTTTTACCGATTAAAGATGAACTAGAAAGTTTGCCATTATTGCTAGAGGGAATTTGTCATGCTTTACAAGTAAATAGATTAAATTATGAAATTGTTTGCGTAGATGATGGATCTAAGGATGGTTCAGCAGAGTTTCTCAAGACCCAGGCTCAAATGCGCAATGATCTAAAAGTAATAATTTTGCGACGGAATTATGGACAAACAGCTGCTATGTCCGCTGGTTTTAATTATGCCACAGGTGAAACCATTGTTACCTTAGATGCGGATTTACAAAATGACCCCATGGATATTCCCGCACTATTAGCTAAACTAGATGAGGGTTATGACCTAGTGACTGGTTGGCGGCAAAATCGCCAGGATGGAGCAATAAATCGCCTCATACCCTCCAAAATTGCTAACTGGTTAATTCGTCGTGCTACTGGTGTTTATGTTCATGACTATGGTTGTTCTCTCAAGGCCTACCGTGCAGAATTAGTAGCAGATATGAATCTATATGGAGAGCTACATAGGTTTCTACCTGCATTAGCATATATTGAAGGAGCAAGAATTGCAGAAATTCCCGTACGTCATCACGCAAGACGTTTTGGTAAAAGTAAATATGGTATATATCGGACTTTTCGTGTATTAATGGATTTAATAACTATTCTTTTTATGAAAAAGTTTCTTACTAGTCCAATGCACGTTTTTGGGTTATTAGGTTTAGGTTCAATCATTATTGGTGGGGGACTAAGTATTTATCTCACCATTCTCAAGTTGTTTTTTTATCTCAACATTGGTAGTCGTCCCCTACTAATTTTAGCGGTATTATTGCTGGTTACCGGAGTACAGTTATTTTGTTTTGGACTATTAGCGGAAATGCTAATGCGTACCTATCATGAGTCTCAGGGGAGGCCAATATATCGGGTTAGGGAAGTTGTAGGTAAAATTCCCAACTAGGTTATAATGGTTAGTCTCCATAAAAGTCCTCATCCAGAATTTCCTCTATTTGAAAAGGACAAATTATGGGATACTCACTCTCTTCTGGTAGACGGACTCCCAATTTAGCAAATTTGCTCTCCTTAATTGCCAATTTTCGTCCATCAGGATAGGCTTTTTCCACTGCTTCCACGAGAAAACCTTTTAGAGATGGAGTATCTGCTAAATTATCCAGTACCCGTTGACGATGTTCTACAACTGAACCGTACCAACTTGTTTTCATCATATCAGGTGCATCATGCTGAATTTTTAGTTTGAGTAAGTGAGCTAATAATATCTTAAGATTACTTTTAAGTGTATTCTTCTGGGACTTACCCAAATCTACTAACTCCTGAATTAAATGCTCAACATCCAAAGATACAAACTCACGATTTTGCAATTGTTGAATTGTTTGTTCGATCCATAATTCTAAATCGCTATCATACAGTTTATTATACATATTATCCAAGTCCTAATCACTAGACATTAAGGCGATCGCTGTTTCTTCCATAGATATACGGAATTGCTCCATATCTTCTTCATGTTTTCTTTGGCGTTCCTCGTATTCCCGTTGACGCTGTTCATATTCCTGTTGACGTTCTTGAGATAGACGTTTTTGTTCAGCTTGTTCAGCTTCTCTTTGCCTTTCGCTTTCTTTGAATAAGGCAAAAATATCTGCGAGCGTAATTGTTTCGTTGCTCATAAGTCTATAACCTTCAGTAAAAACTTCTTCTATTCTAACTTATCCTACGTTACCAACTAGTAGTATAGACACGATAAATGCGATCGCATATCTATTTATAGACTTACCACACCTTGGCTTGAAAATCCTCCTTCATGTCAATAGCTACCGAGTCTCCTGCTGGACGAATTAAAAATAAACCTTATGTTTTCGCTGACGGGCCTCATTTTCCCGTTGACGTTCTTCACGTTCCCGTTCAATTTCTTGAGATAGACGCTTTTGTTCCGCTTCTCTTTGTCTTTCACTCTCTTTGAATAAAGCAAAAATATCTGCGATTGTAATAGTTTCATTGCTAATAATTCTATAATATTAGGTAAAAATTTCTTCTATTATAACTTATCCTGTTTACCAAATAGACATGCGATCGCCTGTCCATTTAGTGTCTAGTTTGGGATACCAGAGGTAAGTGAGACTTAACTTCAATGGCTACAATTTCACCATCATTTTCTGCCCAAATATCAATTTCTATGGAACCTTTATAATCATGAGCTTTTACCTGAAGAGAGGTATAGTGTACATTAATACCCTGCTCCTTAAATAATCGCGCCGCAGCAGGTCTAACTAAGTTTTCTACAAACTCACCCCATCTGCTAGTGATGGATCCCATATTTTTATTAGTTTCAGCCACCATCTTCCTGGTTTCTTCCATAAATATACGGAATTGGTCCATCTCTTCTTCATGTTTTCTTTGGCGTTGTTCATATTCCTGTTGATGTTCTTGAGATAGACGTTTTTGTTCAGCTTGCAGGGAAAATTGCGATCGCCCTCACACCTAAATCTTCCAAACTGGGTCAGTAAATCTAACTACTCAATTTTTTGTCAGTTGTCAACTCCCGATTAGTTGATACTGGTGGAAAATTATCTCTCACTAACTTAGTGTAAATTTCTTGAGGTATATAGTGGAGGGGATCCCTTCCTGAAAAGTAAATAAATAAAATACAGGCCCAAGCATATTTGCCTGCAATAATGGCATGAATAATTTGCTGAATTTGTATATGCTGGAATGTTATATCTATCTTTTCTGACTCTTGCTTTTGTTCAAAATTCTCTGGAATCATTTATCACCTCTATCAGTCATTAAATAGTTATTTTGTCAGTTACTAAAGTTTCGTGTTAAACACCCCATAAAATTGGACATGAGACTGGTAGTGATGTTTTGGGATAGTGAGGAAATAATCCTCACAGTTGAAATTAAACCCTTTTTAAAAAAAGGGAGTATAAATATCCTGAGAATGGGGATTGAGATAAGGATGTTGTAACTGGATGTTTTGTAATGCAAACTGTTTAAAGATAGCACTTATGCGGTACTCTGGAGTATGATCACCCGCTAGCCAGGCTTCAATTAATCCATTAGCAATAATTTGACAGCGGTGAGTACCGAAGCTCTCTTGGTCGCCAAATTTTTGCTCTGGTTCTTCCGCACAGCCTAACCCAGGTGCTAGTATTTTAGTGAACATGGGAACCTGTTGCTGAAAGTATAATTCATTTTCTGCATAGACTTTTTGCAAAACAGGCCAGACTATCTGATGTTGACTTTTATTAAAATAGAGAACAGCTGAATCGTAACGTTGATAATCACCGGGATTATATAATGCTTTAAAAGAGAATGAAATGTCAAGATCATTAAGATATTCCGTTACACTTTCCATCACTGTTGCTGCTCCTTCAGCTGCTATATTAAAGTAGATGCGGGTAATCTCCTGATTGTTTTGAGTTCCCGCATTAGCTACGGCCATATAAAAGCCGTTTTGTACCAAATTCTTCGGCATTTTAACGGATATAGTCTTTCCAGCACTGAGACCTTGAGTTGTTGGTGATAAATGTAAATTGGGGTCAATGTGCAGTGTTAAGCCGTTCTTATAGACTGCTAAGGTACCATCTGTCTCTTCCTTGACAATCTCCCAATTATGACTCCAGTAACCTTTACCTTTGTTCCCATTGTGTAGACGATCATAAAATTCTAGATCTACCCCAAACAAACTATTGTTTTCAAGCTGTTTGTTCAATTTACTGCTGTCTATGTTCTCATCTGTACTTGATTTATTCTTTATGTTAACGTTATAATAGTTGTTATATATAAAGTTACGCAATTGTAATTTTAAATGTTGCTGCTGTATCTCTAAAGGTAGCCTTTCAAACTGAGAAGTTACAGAATCTGGTAGAATTGAATGCTTGTAGCGTGTATGCTTAATAGAGTAATAAGACTCAATTTGAATGTGACTAACCATATCCTGCAGAGAATCTTGCAACTGCTCAGGGAGTTGTGTCAGCTGAAATTTGCGAGAATTTAATAATTGCATAGTTTTGTCACCTATAGATAAAAACAACAAAATCCCCTTGACTGACCTTTTGACGCCTTAATTAGATCTCAAATCTAATATCCTCCCCAAAGATTGTGCTGAGGGATGTTTGGGGACGACACAAGAGAGTTTTGGCTAACTGAAGAATAGCAATACCAGAATTACCAAAGGTCTTTTCGTGTTGCAGTTTAGCTTGAATGGAGGTAATTAATGAAAAGCCAGTAAACTGTACAACTAATTGCAAAAAATTAGGTCGACGCTCTAAAATCTCTGGAAAGGTAGTTAAATAACCACCTACTAGTTCTGCTATAGAAGGTTGTATCAAGTGCAAAGGAATAGCTGCTAATCGTAGTGATTCTTCAATTGGTATAGTTCGACTGGTTACCATACTATATAGCCAAATTTGTAAATAACTGGCAATTATGGAACCTAAATCACTTGCTGGATCTCCCCAATTACCACGCTCCCAGTCAATGAGGCGAATTATTTTTTCCCCCCGGATATTACCGGATGATTGACTTATTGTAGATTCCCAATTTAAAGACAGGAGAATATTATTGAGTTTTAGGTCATTATGGGTCAAACAACAAGCATGATAGGATTGACCCAATTGGGAAATTGCTTTCCCCAAATTGTCATAACGTTGATACAGGGAAAAGAATTTTAAATCATCTGCAGTCAGTTGACCAAATAGTTCCGGTGTAATTCTAGGGATTCCCTCATGTACGTGAGAATTTTTATGTTTTCTGGTGATCTGAGAATTTTGAAAGAAATTTTCATATTCTGGACGATCTAAAGTCAACTGATGAATTGATGCCAATATTTCCCCTAGGGAGCGAGCAATTGTCATGGGAAATAAATTTTCTCGGGCATAAAACTCACCTATATCCCGATATTCTCTGAGATAGTTGAAGACAAGGATGGAATTTGCCTGATCAAAATGTATTGCTTCTGATAGGGATGAACGAAGATGATTTACTGCTGAAAATGTCTGAAAAAAATTATGAACTTGCCATTCATCTATAAACTCACCGCTGGTTTTACCCTCTCGATTAATACGTTCTTGTTTCACCAATAATTGACGGTTATCGGGTAAAGTAAGTAATAGATTAAAATTTTTAGCAGATTTGAGATCAATCTTGCTTGCTGATTGCTCTTCTTGAGTGCAAATTCTTTGAGAAATCAGGTAAGAAAAAACGTTTTCAGAACTTAAAACAAATGGCATAATTTTTAGGAGATATGTTATTCTTGAAAGGAATATACTAGAAAAGAAATGGCATTAATAGCTGTGATAACAACCATAAACTCAAGAGTTTTGATGCCAAAATTTATCAGTCCATCAAAATAAGGATCTTCACCACCAAAAATAGCTTGAGAATTTTGATTATTCAGATCATTAATGAATGTTTCTGAGTTAATAGGCTCCAGATCATTGATCATAATTTTAGCCATGGATCTTAATAGGTATTAAGGGTATTCTAGAGCCTTTTTTATTGGCTCTCCTGTGGTATTAATAATTTACCTTTGATTCCAGGAGAGCCAAACTGGCTAATTATTTCAGCGTATTAGTAGTCGTAGTCGCTGTAGGACTTGGCTAAGTAGGCAATATGACCAATACCATAGGTATTGACAAATGCTTCTGCTAATTTGGTGAATATGGACATATCACTGAAATCATAAGATCCACCACCATAAACAGAGATAGAATTGACATCGCTCATTTCATTGAGAAAACTTTCAGAATCTTGAAATAGTTCAGAACCGGTGGTTTGCAATTGACCCAGTTTGATACTTGCCATAATTTCCTCCTCAAGGATTTTTTATTAACTTAGTATGAGTGAACCAGAAGTGACCAGGAAATGATCTGGTAATTTTCTTACCAATAATAATCATGATCACTATAAGACTTAGCTAAATAGGCGATATGACCAATACCGTAGGTATTTACAAATGCTTCTCCTAATTTAGTGAGAGTGTACATGTCACTAACATCAGACCCACCACCATAAACAGAGATAGAATTGACATCGCTCATTTCATTGAGAAAACTTTCGGAATCTTGAAATAGTTCAGAACCAGTGGTTTGCAATTGACCCAATTTGATACTTGCCATAATTTCCTCCTCAAAGACTGATTGCTAGTGATAAACATTCCCTAAATCAACAGTGTTTTAGTTTTATACTCCACTGCTGTAGGACTTAGCCAAATAGGCAATATGACCAATACCGTAGGTATTGACAAATGCTTCTGCTAATTTGGTGAATATGGACATGTCACTCACATTGGATCCGAATCCTCCATGAACAGAAATAGAGTTGATATCACTCATATCATTGAGAAAACTTTCAGAATCTTGAAATAGTTCAGAACCAGTAGTTTGTAACTGATCCAGTTTAATACTTGCCATAATTTCCTCCTAGAATACTTGTTCTTATTGGTGAATATGGGATGGGAGCGTTTGACGTTTGCTCAACCCATACTCCTATTTTTATGGGAGAAAATTTAAAAAATCAAGGGTTTGAACTGTGTTGATTGGACATTAGTCATGATTTAATGTCCTTCTGTTTTTAAAAACAGCTACCTGAATATATAATAAATCCCCCCTTGACCAAGGGAGGAATAATAAGAATTAGTAAAAACTTAACTCAAAGGTTAGAAGGTGACTGAATCTCTCAATTGATCTAGTGTGTCATCAATCTCCACTCTCCATCTTTCTAGGTTGTCGTTGACACGTCCTAAAATTTGGGAAATATCACCACTCTCAACCGAATTGGAATTTCTCCTTCTTCGTCTTACACCTCCTTGGATATTAACCATTTCGCCAGGAGTAACTTCTTGCAAAAGGTCGCCATCACCATTAGGGTATAGATCACTGATTTTTATGTCCATTTTTGCATCACCTCGTGAGATCTTGGGTTACGGAGAATTGACTTAGAATTTTAAATTCTTTTTCTCATGTTCTGAGATAATCTCTCAAAATTGCAACCTTTCAATATCAAGTTTATAGACATAACTTCAGGCTTATTGTCTCTAAATTACCCCACTCTATAAGCTAGAAACTCTGGGATTTACGAGTGAGGTAAGAACTTTGAACTGGTTTCCTATCTCCTGAGAAGATTTACTTTTCAGTTGATTTTTGAGCCTGTGTCTTGAGATCCGGGAATGGTGATATCTATTGGTGTAATTTTACTTGCTAACTGGGTTAACGGTGGTTGAATGGCACTTTGATTTCCTACGACTAAAGTAACTAAATTCTCTGGTTTGAGATATTTCTGAGCCACTCTTTGCACATCTGCAGCTGTGGTTTTTGTCACCGCTTTTTGATAGCGAAACAGAAAGTCAGCAGGATAACCATAATATTCATAACGCATTAACCGTGACAGGGTTTGACCTGGATCCTGAAAATTGAATACAAAAGAATTTAGGGTGGACTCCTTAGCATACCTTAATTCTTTCGCTGTTACTGGTTGCTTTTGAATGCGCTCAATCTCTAATTGAATGGATTTTATAAACTGTACGGTAGCATCAGAACGAGTTTGTCCACCAGCAATAAACACACCCGGATAATCAAAACGGGGATTCCATAAACCATATACAGAGTAGGCTAAACCTTGGCGCGATCGCACTTCATTAAATAGTCTTCCTCCAAACCCATTTAGCACACCATTCATCACATCTAATGCTGCATAATCTGGACTATTGAATTTTCCCCCCAAATGTCCCATCAAAATGCTGCTCTGTGTCAGTTGTGGTTGATTGACAAAGAATAACCCACTTAAATTAGCTTGCTGCACTGGTGGTAATTGAGTTTTAGCAATGTTGAGATTA
Source organism: Cylindrospermopsis raciborskii Cr2010 (assembly GCF_003367075.2). Classification (NCBI taxonomy): domain Bacteria; kingdom Bacillati; phylum Cyanobacteriota; class Cyanophyceae; order Nostocales; family Aphanizomenonaceae; genus Cylindrospermopsis; species Cylindrospermopsis raciborskii. Next base: position 817,134 of record NZ_CP065936.1, on the reverse strand, counting down.
GGTTGCCAATCACCCAGTTTAGTCTGAATCAGAGAGCGCATTTTTTTCGGGTTAAAATCCCCCACAATTCCCAGGATTATGTTATTGGGATGGAAATATTTCCGATAGAAGTTAATCACATCTTCTCGCTGGATTTTATCCAGAGTTGCATATTCTATAGTGCGTGCATAGGGACTATTTTGACCATAGATTAATTTGCGAAACTCCCGACTGGCAATATTGTCAGAATCATCATTGCGACGGGCAATACTTCCCTTAATTTGAGTTTTAATCAATTCCAACTTTTCTGGAGCAAAAGCTGGTTCTCGTAAGACTTCTGCAAACAACCCGAACACAGTTTCTAAATCTTCAGTTAAACTTTCAAAACTCGCAGTTCCAGTGCTTTCATTAATATCAGTTTCTACGGATGCTGCTCTTTGCTCCAAAATTTCATTTAGTTCATCCGGGGAGTGTTTGTTAGTTCCTCCAATGCGCATTAGTGAACCTACAACGTCACCCAAACCAACTTTGTCTCCTGCTTCCCAACGACTACCAGTCTTAATTAGAGTTGTTCCACTAACTAAGGGTAATTCATGATCCTCCATTAAATAGACGACTAAACCGTTGTTTAATTGGAATCGCTCATACTTTGGCAGTTTAATTCCCGGTAAAGAATTGAATTGTAAGTCGGTATAATGCTTCGCTGCTGCTGTTGCTACCCTTGAGAAATTCAAGGTCAATACTAAGGCAATTACTACCGCGAAAAATAATTGCCAAGTTCTACCCAACTTGGGGAAAATATTACGTGAAAATTTCAATTTTTTACTCCTGACCATGGTTCTGCTTTCTTCCTCTCTACCTATGATTTTTGGGAAAGTAATTTACCAATTGTGCGATTTTCCGCTGTGAAGGTTGATTGTGCTACTCTTTGAATATCCGCAGGGGTAACCTTTGTAATGTCATCCAATTGCTTGAATAAATTCCGCCAAGAACCTGTTTTCACTTCATATTCCAATAGTTGCTGTGCCATACCCATATTGGAATCTAAACTCCTTAGTAAACCTGCTCTAGCTTGTGTTTTGACTCGCTCTAATTCTTTCTCAGATACGAGCTGGGTTTGCAATTTGGTAATTTCCTGACCTAGGGCGATCGCCAATTTATCTACTGTATGACCTGGTGCTGTCAGAGCATAAAATAACATTAAATTAGGATACTTGTCTCCTGGAAAACCACTAATCCCTTCCGCCACCAAAGCCACTCTTTGGGTTTCAATCAAAGATTTATACAGTCGTGAAGTCCTACCATTACTTAGTAAACTGCTGATAATATCGTAAACAGCGTTATCGGGGTCAGTGATACTAGGACGATGATAGCCCTCCAAGTACCAAGGTTGTGAGGGTAGTTCTACGGTAATTTCTCTGGTGCTGGTTTGTTTAGGTTCGGGGTTAATTTTAGCTTGTGCTTTCGGTTTAGCTGGATATCTACCAAAATAAATTTTGGCCAATCTTTTAACCTGATTAGGGTTAACATCACCAACCACCGCAATGGTTAAATTACTGGGAACATAATACTTGTTAAAAAACTCCCTCACATTAGCTGGAGAAAGGTTACGAATATCTTCATCATAACCAATAACAGGTCTCCGGTAAGGGTGAACTTTAAAAGCAACATCGGTGAATTTTTCAACCATTAACCCTACGGGAGAATTTTCTACCCGCATTCGTCTTTCTTCTAAAATCACATCCCTTTCTTTATAAAATTCTCGGAATACCGGTTCTAAAAATCTTTCTGATTCCAGAGACATCCACAGCTCCAATTTATTGGCGGGAAAACTATAAAAGTAACGGGTTGCTTCACTAGAAGTATTAGCATTTAAACCCACACCTCCAGCTTGTTCAACTATTTGACCCATTTCATTTTGTTTCACCAATTTCCCAGCTTGAGCTTCTACGGTTTTGAACTCTTTTTTTAGCTTTTCTAGCTCTTCCGTTCTATTTTCACTCTTGGCAGCTCTAATTTGACTATCTAATTGCTCTAATTTATCTAATAAGGGCTTCTCCTCTTTGTAGTTTGTTGTACCAATACGCTTAGTTCCCTTAAAAGCTAAGTGTTCCAAAAAATGAGCTACTCCTGTTTGTCCATCTGGTTCATCTATCCCCCCAACATTTGCATAAGTCAGAAAAGAAACCACGGGTGCTTGATGTCTTTCCAAGACAATAAACTTTAAACCATTATCTAAAGTGAACTCTGTTAGTTGCTTAACAACTCGGTCTAAATAGGGCTTAATCGAACTTTGATTACCTTGTAGGGCGATCGCTGTTTGAATGGGAAAATTACCACAAAATAAGAAAAATGCTAGGGTTATTACCAGAAAACGCCTCATACAAGTAAAAATCCAATGGGTCATAGCAAAAATCCAACTAAATTTACAATTCTTTAAAATTCCGGTCAGATAGCAAACAAAGCATTAATCTTCTATTAAGCTTTCCGTACTTCCTAACTTTCATGTTAGACAATGCAGATAAAATTCGTGTTCCCTAACACACACCGAATAACTACTATGCCAGTTTTTCATTATTCCTCCCCTTCAGAAGCTCAAACCCGTAGCCGCATTGTTATAGCAGCATTGCGTTTATTTGCTTCCAGGGGATTTGATAGCACTACTACCCGTGATTTAGCCCACGCTGCAGGAGTTGCTGAGGGTACACTCTTTCGTCATTTTGCCAATAAAAAGGCAATTCTGGTAGAGGTAGCAACCAATGGTTGGGTAGAAATTCTCACGGACCTACTGACAGAATTGAGTGAAATGGGTAGTTATAAAGCCATAGCTCAGGTTATGCGTCGCAGAATGTGGAACATGCAAAAGAATGTTGATTTGATGCGAGTTTGTTTCATGGAGGTGCAGTTTCATCCAGATTTGCAGAATCGCATCCAAACTGAGGTGATTGATAAAATGACCAGTGTTGCAGAAGCATTTTTCCAAACCGCCATGGATAGGGGTATCTATCGCCAAATGGATGCTAAATTGGTTGCTAAAGTATTTTTAGGAATGTTCGCGATCGCAGGTTTTTCTGATCACACTCTAATTGAACCAAATGCATCTCCCCAGGAAATGCAACAAATGGCCGAAGGTTTAGCAGATATATTCTTAAATGGAGTTTTGGTGAAGGAATCCACAATTCAATAATAATTCTCAAGGATTCTTGTGTAGGAGTTTTGCAACTCTTTGACGGAATTATACCAATTGTTCTTCATACTAGGGGGTGCATCAGACTGAACCATCAGCTTTAGTAGATGGGCTAGCAAGATAGTTAAGTTACTCTCTAAAGAGTGCTTAATGGAGTTACCCAGATCCTTTAATTCCTCAACTAAATGCTCAACATCAATTGCTGCAAAATCACCATTAACGGGACAATGGGTAGTCTGCTCAACCCATTGGCAGAAATCTTTTTCATAAAGACTTGTCATTTCTAGCCGGTTTATTAGCTGTACTAAGAAGCTATGAGATGATTAGGAGTAGGTCGCCACTTCTGATTGTAGCAATCTAACAGTTGCCCCCTTCAAATCTTAACAAAAACTTAACCCGAACTCAACCTCCAGAATATAGAATAGGAGTGATTCTTTTCCAGAGAAACATGATTTCATTGTTACCACGAAAGTATTACAAACCTGTGATCTGCTTTGTATCTGGTCTAATCGCCTTCATATTAATGTCTTTAAGTGGGTTCAACGAAAAACCGGATACGCCCTATCAGCTCACTAACGATAACATAACACCCATTGTTTCAGAATTTACCGCTACGCACTTAGAACCCAATTTTTATCAGTAAATACTCAACTCACTAGTTTTAAGAGATACCAGGATGCCATCATTATCAAACAGGTGCAGAAGACTTATATCCTTCAGTCTTTCCCTAATTTTCTCGGTCTTTATAGTGGCTTTTAGTTATCCTCAAACTGTCTTAGCCACTGGTAATGGCATTAACGTCATTCTCATGATTGGTGATGGCATGGGTTGGAATATGACCCGTGCTGCTGCAGTAGCTAGAGGTGGGGCTTTTTATACTGCAGGCAAAGGATCTGGTTTAAGTATGCAAACTTTAACCGGATATGGACTAGTAACCACTTTTGGTACTACCATTCAGAGGGGTAATGGAACTAAATCTACTGGAAACTCTGCCCTGGACGGTAGTAATCCAGTCACAGGAGCTAGTCAGGTAATTGAGGGCTTTTCATTTAATTCCTCCCCACTTAATCCTGGTAATCGCTCCGATGGCAACAGTACAAACCCTGGCAATGTTGTTGGATACGACATATCTCAAGGGGGACCTACTCCCTGGATCCCTCTGACTCCTGCTCGTCCTAGTAGTTACAATAAGGAGTACATTAAATATAGCTATCCTGATTCCGCTAACACGGCTACAACCTTATATACAGGCGTAAAGAGTTATAATAACGCCATGGGTGTGGATATTTATGAGAAGAAACTAACCACCATTCTGGAAATTGCTAAACAGCAAGGTAAGTCCACAGGTTTAGTAACCTCAGTACCTGTGAGCCATGCGACTCCTGGAGCAGCAGCTTCCTTTGTTAATCGTCGCAACAAATATGACAGTACTTATGACCCCAAAAAGACCAACCAGGATAGCATATTGCAACAAACACTGTTAGATTTTCAACCCAATGTTTTGTTGGGTGGTGGACACCCTCTGGATTTATCCAATTCTACAGCTACTGGATACGTATGTAAATATACTTATATTACTGGAGATACTTATAAGAATTTAAGTGGCAAAACAGAAATCTCCGACACAGTTGCTTGTGCAGTTAATCACCTTACCAAACCTAACCTCAAGAATCGCTATGGTTATACTTTTTTGGAACGAGGTCCCAATGCCAGTGAAATCCTAGCACAGACTGCTGCAAATACTAATCCAAACAATGGTGATAAACTGTTTGGTCTGTATGGGGCCCGTGGTCAAGATGGTAATATACCTGTCAGTTCTTCTAAGGGAGATTATAGTCTCACAGGGTTAGGACAGTTTGGTTTGTATAGCTCGGTGGTGAAAACTGGAACTACTTCTAGTTGCGCTTCCGGGAAAATAATTACTGCTTCTACCAATGAATGTATACCAGTAATTGATAAATCGGGGAACCCTACCACTGCTAACTCAGCTAATACAGATACTGTTCGTCCTTTGGCTCCTGGTGAAACCAATGCTTCCTTTATTGCTAGAGAAATCAACGAAAATCCCACCTTAGAGGAAATGACCAAAGCAGCTCTAACTGTCCTTGGTAAAGATAGGGATGGTTTCTGGCTAATGGTAGAGGGTGGTGATATTGACTGGGCAGCTCATGACAATAATATGGATAATTTAATTGGTACAGTCAATGACTTTGACAAAGCCGTTCAAAGTGTGGTTGATTGGATTAACACTAATGGTGGATGGAAGAAAAATTTGCTGATTGTGACTGCTGACCATGACCACTATCTGACACTAAACGATGATTTTCCCCAGAAATTAACTCCCCAAGATGGAAAAATGGCTAGGGGATTGAAATATAATGCCAAGGATATTACCTTTATCAAGCACAACCCCAGAGATGCTGGTCATTTTTGGGGGTCAGATCCCACCCAAAAGTATCTGTGGGGCAATCATACTAGAAGACCTGTACCTGTTTATTATCAGGGAGCTTATTCTGGTAATTTAACCATATATGCAGGACAGAACGTAAAATTTACAGACAGTACTGGGTCTACCTATACTATACCAGGTGGACGTGGTTTAGTGGATCAAACCCACATATTTCAAACCATGAAAAGAGCCATAACGAGTTCTAATCCTTAAAAACTAGTTTCTTCAGCAATGATTTCCTATGTACTCTAACCTATCACTGGGCGATCGCTTGTTAAAATAGTAAAGTCAGCTTTTTTTTGATTTGGTTTCATCCCAACTAAAAGTTTACTCCCCCATCAGTTTTTTCCACCTTACCTACCCCACCATAAATGCGATCGCCCACAGCGAGTACTTCGCGATCGCTTGTTAAAATAGTAAAGTCAGCATTTTATAGGAGTCATAGTCATGATAATTGCAACTGCTAAAAAATGACGGAATTTCTTAATTATGATGACGGGACAGATAATTTCTATGAACAGATATACAAACTATGACAACCTTGTATGAACAAGATTTTGCTCTCTGGTCAGAAAAGATGGCTGATCTAATTGCTAACGGGCATTTTGATAAGCTAGATATCATAAACTTAGTGGAAGAAATTAGAGACTTGTCGAAACGAGAACGAGATCGGTTATTAAGTAGTATGCGACTAATATTGCATCACTTACTCAAGTGGGACTATCAACCTGAATTGCGATCGCGAAGTTGGTTGGTGACTGTTCAAAGAGAAAGGAGCAATATTGAGGATTATTTAATCGATAGTCCGAGTCTTAAAAAATATATGACGGACGAGTTTTTAAATAGGATTTACCAAAAAGCTCGTTTGGATGCGATCGCTGAAACAGGTATGGAGATACCAGTTAATTGCTGTTACACTCTCAAGGATGTTACTGACAGGAACCTGAATATATTATAATGCACTATCTCATTCTTTTGCTCAAGATTATCTTTGACATTATACTGCTATTTAACCAAGGATGTGCGATCGCATTTATGGATTATATAATTTGAGAGTGCGATCGCACCGACGACCAAGGCTAACAAGTGCTTGATCAAATTTGCTAGATAGTGTCTGTGTCCACTCAATGGCGGGATGAGGAGGTAAAGGCTTGGGAATAAAAGCATGCGCCCTCTCACCTGCTGTGGAAATGGTCACATAATGTCCCTGAATCCCTCGTTTCATTTGCTCCACCTTGAAACTAAAATAAGATTTAATCTTATTTTAGTTTCTGCCATTATCCTAAAATAAGAATAAGAATTTCACAAAAAAATCTCTGGAAGTGCCGTAGCCTTTTATAGTTCTCATACTTTTTCTACCCATTATACCACAGCTTTGTAAACCCACTATATATCAAGACGCGATTACAAAGCACTCCCTATGGGAGATCGGAAAGCACTAGCACTCGCCAGATCGCGCTTCTTATCACAATTCTTATAATAAAGTATAGATAAAAGCTAACTCAATTAAACTTAAATTACATAGCATTTAACACAAAACAATCATTAAAAGCTAAATTGAGCGTCAAAACTAGTAACTTAATACCCAGAAACCCCTACCATTTATGGCGAAATCCCTAATTGGCAAAATTATTAAAAATTTTGTAAAAACCCCTTTACAAAACTAAACATTTGTCTTAATATAAGTTCATAAGGTAAAAACACCTACCTGAACATACATAAACCTTCGGTTAAACCGCATTTATAAAAACATGACCACCACCATTCAACAGCGCCAAAGCGCCAACGTATGGGATCGTTTCTGTGAATTTATCACCAGCACCAACAACCGCCTCTATATTGGCTGGTTCGGCGTGTTAATGATCCCCACCCTACTTGCAGCTACCACTTGCTTCATCATTGCTTTCATTGCTGCTCCCCCCGTTGACATCGACGGTATTCGTGAACCCGTAGCTGGTTCCTTAATGTACGGTAACAACATTATCTCCGGTGCTGTTGTTCCCTCCTCCAACGCTATTGGCTTGCACTTCTACCCAATTTGGGAAGCTGCATCCTTAGATGAATGGTTATACAACGGTGGTCCTTACCAACTAGTAATTTTCCACTTCTTGATTGGTGTAGCCTGCTACCTAGGTCGTGAATGGGAACTATCCTTCCGTTTAGGCATGCGCCCTTGGATTTGCGTAGCTTTCTCCGCCCCCTTGGCAGCAGCTACCGCAGTATTCCTAATCTACCCCATCGGACAAGGTTCCTTCTCTGATGGTATGCCTTTAGGTATCTCTGGAACCTTCAACTTCATGATAGTGTTCCAAGCAGAGCATAACATCCTCATGCACCCCTTCCACATGCTAGGAGTAGCAGGTGTATTCGGTGGTAGCTTGTTCAGCGCCATGCACGGTTCCTTAGTAACATCTTCCTTAGTAAGAGAAACAACCGAAACCGAGTCTCAGAACTATGGTTACAAGTTCGGACAAGAGGAAGAAACCTACAACATCGTAGCAGCACACGGTTACTTCGGACGCTTGATATTCCAATATGCTTCATTTAACAACAGCCGTTCACTACACTTCTTCTTGGCAGCATGGCCAGTAGTAGGAATATGGTTTACAGCACTGGGTGTAAGCACCATGGCATTCAACCTGAACGGATTCAACTTCAACCAATCAATCATTGATTCTCAAGGTCGTGTAATAGGTACATGGGCTGACGTAATCAACCGCGCTAACCTAGGTATGGAAGTAATGCACGAGCGCAATGCGCACAACTTCCCCCTAGACCTAGCTGCTGGTGAAGTAGCTCCTGTAGCATTAACCGCCCCCGCAATCAACGGTTAATAATCAATACTGGTAAGTGAAAAGCCCCTCACCTAGTGGGGGGCTTTTTTTATGGCGTAACATCAGGATTGGAGAGCATGATTATCAGGAATATACCAAGTGCGATCGCTTTGGTTATTCATCATCCTTTGAGGATGGATTTTATCGACTCTTTTTAACCCAAAATTGATATCCAGATGCGGAACTTAAAGCATTGGCAAAACTCCAAGCAGCACTTTCAGAACTAAAACTGGCAGCCTGAGTTTCCCTGCTGGCAATATATGCATCTCCACAATATTTATTTTTAACTACACTGAGTGCAGAAGCAGGACCTTTTACTGCCCACCATTGAGAACCAGATGTATATGAATCTCCACATGTTGGTCTCCAGCTGCTACTAACATTAGAATTAGTTGTATATACTGGTTCGCTGCTAGTATTATTATCTGGTGTATTACTTGTTATATAATTTTCCGATAAAGCTGCTACACGTGATCTTTCTGCCGCTAATCTTTGGCGTTCTAATCTGGCTTGTCGTGATTCATCTGCTAATCGTCTCCTCTCTTCTTGTGCTTGTCTTTTCTCGACTGCTAATCTTTCCTGTTCTGCTGTTTGTCTGAGATTCTCTGCTTCTAGTGCTTTTTGTTGAGCTTGTAGCCTCTCTTTTTCTGCTATTTCTTTTTTCTCCTCTGCTTCCTTTTTTTCCCTTTCTAATTGCGCCGCCCTTTCCTGTGCTTCCAACATTTGTTGTGTTACAAAAAAACCTCCTGCTAAGCCTAAAATACTTAATGCAATTACTGCAACTCTGGTGTAGTTAACGGGAACTTTTGTGTCCTTGTTTTGGGACTTTACTTTATTAAATACTACACTGGTTAAACTGGAAATCAAATTTTTACTTTCGCCACCTGGTGATACAACTAGTGTATCTTCCTGACTTTTGGGTGTTAGTACGGTAGACAGTGGTATGCCGGAGGAAGTATGTAAGTCAGAATACATTGCCTCCGCTGTCAGATATCTACTCCCTAAATCCATCTTAATAGACTTATTCAATACTTGTACTAGCTTTGGATCTAGATTAGGCACATAACTTGTCCAATCTATTTCTCCTGTTAGTTGACTAACACTAAATTCGATGGGTAGCTTTTGAGTTAAAGCATAAATAATTGTTAACCCCAAGGCGTATAAATCCGTACTAAAAACAGGTCTTCCTGCGGTTTGTTCGGGAGCCATAAATCCTCTGGTTCCCACTACCACTGAACTAACTGTGGAACCGGACCCCAGGGTAACAGCGCCCATAGTTTCCTTGACAGCACCAAAATCAATTAATACAGGTAGTCTATCACTATCTCGAAGAATAATGTTTTCTGGTTTAATATCCCTGTGGATAATATTTTTGCTGTGGACATATTTCAGGGTATTCAACAAAGAAGACAAAATGACTGTAGCCTGTTCTGGTTTAATTTGTCCTACCTGGGACAAGTTTTTGCCCTCTATATATTCTTGAACCAGATAAAACTCTCCCTCTTCTGAAAAATAGCTGTAAAGTTGAGGAATTTGAGAACAATGGTTTCCTAACTCTTCTAATACTGCTGCCTCTTTTTGAAAAAGGTTTTCAATTAATTCTGTAGAACTATGACTATTTTGAAGAGCGGGCTTGAGATGTTTAATGACAACTAGACGCTGTGAGGGCATTTGAGTATCACGAGCCAAGAAGGTTTCTCCAAATCCTCCAGATCCCAGAGGATTTATAATTTCATAGCGGTTAATGAGTAAGCTGTTCATGTGCAAATCCTTAATTTTTTATATGGTTTACTTAACAGATTCAACAGGTTCACTAAGCGAACTCAACTTTATTTTGAGAACTAGAACTTTCTTGAGTTTTGTTGTATCCTGGCTGCCTTAAAAATTTCTTTAGCTGTAAGGGAACCAACAAATCGCCAATGCCAAGGTTCATGACTAACTCCCTGAAAATTGTTTCTTGGAAATGATAGTTCAAATCCATATTGAGAGGCATTAACTTCTAGCCACCGATAGGCTTCAGTAGACTCAAACGCGAATTTAAGGTCAGTTTCAGGATGTCTATCATCACTGATATCGATTGCATAGCCCGTGTGGTGTTCGCTAAAACGCGGAGGCGCACTCAGTAGTTGGGCTGCTTGCGCGCTACCCCGACGTTCAATCTGTTTTTGAAACAGTTTTTCCTGTTCGACAAATGAGCGAAAGCCAGATATAGGAGCAAGTTTAATTCCTGCTTGGTTGGCAGCAAGTTTCATTTTTTTGAATGCTGTTGCGGCCTCCAAATTCAAATAAGCTGTGCGGTTATAATAGGTTCCGACTTCTACTAAATTTTGTTTATTTTCTGGATAACGAAAGTGAGCTGGTGGTTGACTTTGAATAGATCTTGAACTGGGTAAAGTAGGTTCAAAAGATTTGCTAAGAGGTTGAGGTATAATATCAGTATCATTTGCAACTTGACTAGCCGGAGGAGATAGGGAATATTGAGGGGTATTTGTCAGACTTTCAGTGACCTGGCGGGGGGGAGGATTAGAAATTTGATAACTAGAAGAACCGGGAGAAGAGTTAGTAAACGTAGTGGGGACTGGAACATCAGAAGGTCGCAACAACATATAAATTCCCACACCGATGATAAGAATCATAGTTGGGATAAAATGTCTGAAGAATGATAGAAATGATAGAAAGAGTTTCATTTTATTTATTAGTTGTCAGTTGAAATTTATTAACCCCACTGCTAATTAAGATTAATTAATTGAGCGGCAATCCACCCAGTTGTACCAGAGTTAGGATGATAGACTTGATACCATTGATAATTATCCTGATCATAACTACTGCCTAAAATTTTAACCGGATCACCAGTATCTGCAGTTCCTAGTACCTTGTAAGTGGTTCCCGGGCCTGATCGGATATTTTTATAGCCTGGCTGTCCTACAACTGTCGCATCTGTTTGTGATGTTTGAGAGGAATTTATTGAAAGTCTTCTTTCTGCGGCTAGTCTTCGGCGTTCTAATCTGGCTTGTCGCGACTCAGCCGCTAATCGCCTCCTTTCTTCTTGTGCTTGTCTTTTCTCGACTGCTAATCTTTCCTGTTCTGCTGTTTGTCTGAGATTCTCTGCTTCTAGTGCTTTTTGTTGAGCTCGTAGTCTTTCTTTTTCTGCTATTTCTTTTTTCTCCTCTGCTTCCTTTTTTTCCCTTTCTAATTGCGCCGCCCTTTCCTGTGCTTCCAACATTTGTTGTGTTACAAAAAAACCTCCTGCTAAGCCTAAAATACTTAATACAATTACTGCGACTCTGGTGTAGTCAACGGGAACTTTTGTGTCCTTGTTTTGGGACTTTACTTTATTAAATACTACACTGGTTAAACTGGAAATCAGATTTTTACTTTCGCCACCTGGTGATACAACTAGTGTATCTTCCTGACTTTTGGGTGTTAGTACGGTAGACAGTGGTATGCCGGAGGAAGTATGTAAATCAGAATACATTGCTTCCGCTGTCAAATATCTGCTCCCTAAATCTATCTTAATAGACTTATTCAATACTTGTACTAGCTTTGAATCTAAATTAGGCACATAACTTGTCCAATCTATTTCTCCTGTTAGTTGACTAACGCTAAATTCGATGGGTAGCTTTTGAGTTAAAGCATAAATAATTGTTAACCCCAAGGCATATAAATCCGTACTAAAAACAGGTCTTCCTGCGGTTTGTTCGGGAGCCATAAATCCTCTGGTTCCCACTACCACTGAACTAACTGTGGAACCGGACCCCAAGGTAACAACGCCCATAGTTTCCTTGACAGCACCAAAATCAATTAATACAGGTAGTCTATCACTATCTCGAAGAATAATATTTTCTGGTTTAATATCCCTGTGGATAATATTTTTGCTGTGGACATATTTCAGGGTATTCAACAAAGAAGACAAAATGACTGTAGCCTGTTCTGGTTTAATTTGTCCTACCTGGGACAAGTTTTTGCCCTCTATATATTCTTGAACTAGATAAAACTCTCCCTCTTCTGAAAAATAGCTGTAAAGTTGAGGAATTTGAGAACAATGGTTTCCTAACTCTTCTAATACTGCTGCCTCTTTTTGAAAAAGGTTTTCAATTAATTCAGTAGAACTATGACTATTTTGAAGAGCGGGCTTGAGATGTTTAATGACAACTAGACGTTGTGAGGGCATTTGAGTATCGCGAGCTAAGAAGGTTTCTCCAAATCCTCCAGATCCTAGGGGATTTATAATTTCATAGCGGTTAATGAGTAAACTAATCATCTGCAACTCCTGACTTTTTTAAATGTTTTACTTGATAGTTTCACTAAGAGTAGCGAATTCAAATCCCCTACTCTTTAGTTTGACAATTATTTGTTCTAGAGCATCAACTGTGTTTTGACGACTAGAGCTTTCTTGGGGATGAATTCGGTTAGGATTAGTCATAAAACCATCATGCATTAAAACCACACCCGGTTTTTTGACCTTAATTACTGAATCGCTAATGGAGGCGACTGTACTAGTTTTTCGCCAATCATTAGTGTCAACAACCCACTGGGCATTATTTAACCCTAATTGCGCAATAGTTTCTACTACCTGTGCATTTTGATGTCCATAGGGAGCACGGAACCATTGAGTAGGATATTCTAAACCCAAACACTTGTTTATACTTTCTTGAGTATCAATAATTTCTTTACGTTGTTGTGGTTGGGAAATTTGGGTAAATACTGGATGAGTATAGCTATGATTCGCAATTTCATGACCATTTTGATAAATCATTTTCAGAATTTCACAGTTTTTTGCTACTCTTTTACCGACCACAAAAAAAGTTGCTTTTACTTGATGTTTTTGCAATATAGCAACAATTTTTGGCGTGTACTCCAGGGTTGGCCCATCATCAAATGTCAAAGAAATAAATTTTGTTTTTACAGCTCCAAGAAAATTGGTTTTATTTTGAAGAGAAAGGTTAATAAATGATCTTTTTTTATTCGGTTTAAATGGTTGATTGGATTGAATGACCTGATTTGATAATTGCCGTTTGCTCAGAAAATAGTACTGCCATTTAATAACCATTTCCTGGTAAGTTTTGATAGTATCTAAATGTTGATTAATTGATGATTCAGGATAGTTCTTTTTGGCTGTTTCTATTAATCTTTCAGACTTTCTCAAATCATTTATTAGCTTGGTTGTGAGTTCTAATCCCTGTTCAGGATCTTGTATTTCCTTAATATTTTTTAACTTTTCTATTGTACCTTCTAACCCTTCTAGTCCATTGATAAGATTAACATCTTTAGGAGCTAATGTGTTGTCTGGCAATGGAGAACTACTAAATCCATTAGAAATGGGGGGTGTGGTTAATTGCGCTGGAGTAGGAGAATTAACCGGTGGTGAATTGATTGAGGATTTTAACAATGAATCCTCTTTCCTAATTTGACCAGTTGGTAGCGTAGTAGGGAATTTTTTGACTGGTTTAATAGTCATGAAAAACCAACCGGTAATTGCTCCCACCACTATACTATTTAGTAGGATAAGTATTAAATACTTGGCATCGGTTACGCTATTATTTTTTGCTCGCTTAACTCGGTAGTTAGTTGATTTTTGTGCAATTTTACCCAAGCTAGACTCTCCTTTTTAGTATCAACGAGTATTAATAGAAAAAAATTATTGCATAAACCCTCACCTCTTTTACGGACAATCTACCCTTACTTTATTTATAGTAAGATACTTTTGTCAAGTAAGCATACATTTCTAATAAGCACAAAACTCCACATTACTATAGGAATTCACTGACCTAAGATAGACACTATAGTCCCCGGAAACGGGAATGTAGTAACTAAGAGTATTCGTGGCTTCTCTCCTTGGCGTAATGCGTCCTTTTGGTCCAATTACGTATATATGATGAATAGACCCCTGTCCTGTATTCTTACTTGTAAATAGTTGTCCACCCGCCAGTTTAAGTACAAATTCTTTACCTTGACTGATATTTCCAGAATAAAAACCACAAAGACTACCCTTAGCAAATCTGATTCTGGTTTTTTTATTTTGAGCTATCAATTGACTGATAATCTGTCCGGAGCTGATTTTACCTTGCATCTCCTGGTTTTTTACGTACTCACTAGGAGAACAGTATTCCGCAACATTTGAAATCATCAAGTTCGTCGGAAGAAGAAAAGCGTTGATGAGAAATTGACACATACTTTTGGCTCACTAATATGAGAAGGAAGATCTACTTTTCAAAGTTCAGTGTCTTTTTTAGTAATTTTTGGTCAATAATGAATAAATACTCATTTGAACCATATTTAAATTCGATTTGCCTAATGTTAGTTAACTCATCTAAAATTTGACCAAGATGAACCATGACCACCTCGGCAAAAATGCTATACTGAGTTATCTCTTGTCCTAGGGTGGAAGCCTTCAATTTCAATCTGGATGTTGTGTTATCATTATAGGTAATTATGGTATTTATATCATCTAAAAATGTTGGTTTTCCGTTGTCGGTGATATCCCAATCATCCGAGCTTGTACCTACAGCTATCACTGGGTAAACTCCTCCTTCGTTTGGATCCTCGTAGGAAAAACTACAATATCTCAGTTCTCCCTTTTTAGAAACAAGTAATTTACACTCGCTGCCAATATTTGCCTGGAAAGTAGCTTTCTTAGAATCACTAAATCTATCATACTCAAACTCATAATTATAACCACCAAGTGCTGGATTAAATATCCCTATGGAAAGAAGGAAGGTAGAAATTAACAAGACTCTCACAATAACATTTCCTTTTTTAATGGTAATACATGTTGTTTCTTGGTACTTTTTAGGTAAAAGAGTCAAGGTATTCTCAGCTAGTGGAAGGAATTATAGCCTTAGACAAAACCCTTACATAAAATGTAAACAAAAGCACTATAATACATCAAAATTTATCTCCGCATCTATCCTAGGGTAGATCTTCAGTTTTAAATATTGAAACAAAGGCGATCATCTTTTCAGTCGTTCCATCTATAATTGTTTTACTAATACTCATGTGAGTAATTATGACTACAGTGACCTATACCTGGACTAATAGCATCCTGCACGCGAGTGCAAGTGCTTCACAATCGCCTGTTTACAATCCAATCGATAAACTGCGTTACATTTCATTAATTCACCTTATGGTGTATATCTTATACATCCTATGCCACACTTGTCAATACTCCATGAATCCTTTCAAATTTATTAAATTTGGTGTTCACTCTCTACAACCCTGTATTGTTATTGTATTTTTTGATAATTTCTGTTATAGTTGGTGCGAGTGGCCACACAGCTTGGGATTTCTCTAGCCAAGGTGGGACAATAGCTCACGCGGGAAAACCATAAAGAGAGGATTTGAAAAAATGGCATTTACACAGCTTCCTTTACCATACGACTTTAACGCTTTAGAAAGTTACGGCATGAAAGCTGAAACCTTTGAATACCATTATGGTAAGCATCACAAAGCATACGTGGATAACCTAAACAAGCTCACTGAAGGTACAGATTTGGCGGATAAGTCTCTTGAAGAAGTAATTCAAATTTCCTTCAAAGATGCATCTAAAGCTGGGGTTTTCAACAATGCAGCACAGGTTTGGAACCATACTTTCTTTTGGAATTCGCTTAAGCCTGCAGGTGGCGGTGTCCCTACCGGAGTATTAGCAGACAGAATTAGTCAAGACTTTGGTAGCTTTGACAAATTCAAAGAAGAATTTTCCACAGCAGCAGCAACTCAATTCGGCAGTGGTTGGGCTTGGTTAGTTGATGATGGTGGTACACTCAAGGTAATCAAAACACCTAATGCCGAAAACCCTTTAGTACACGGTAAAAAGCCACTCTTAACCATTGATGTATGGGAACACGCTTACTATATAGATTTTAGAAATGCGCGTCCAGCATTCATCAAGAACTTCTTGGACAATTTAGCCAACTGGGAATTTGCTGCTGCAAATTTAGGCTAAGTCTGATAAGACATTAATAATAAAAAGTTCGAGCTTTTAAGCGTTCATCTTATAGCTACAGCTATAAGATGAATATGAATGTAGGTTGAAGTATGAAACCCAACGCCCGCATGGGTTTAACCCATCCTACAAATAATTGAGAGGAGAATTTAACCCTGAAGCAGATTAGCTATGCCATCTTCTGTTGAACGTCCTTCAATCAACTCCTGAAAATAGTGATTTAATGGTCTTTCAGAACTAATTGTTTTCAAAATAATCCTATCATTTTGAAATTTGTCAATAACTCTCAAGGCTAGGTGAAATTCTGCTGAATTTGGGCGGCAGAAATTTGCATCATAAGCGCAAAAAGTTAGCAAGTAAATAAGAGATAAAAAAGCATTCTGTTTGTATTGGAACTCAAAATCTTTATAATGTCTAGTTAGTAAATAGTTGATAATTTTTGTAAAATGTTCCAGGTATAGACGAGAAGTTAATAAGGTGTTAGAAGGATTATTAAAATCATAATACCAAAGTAAAATTCTGCCATACCCCCACAAGTATTGACTTGTTTCAGATGTATATTGTAAGTCAAATAATTGAAAATATCTTTGTTGTAGTTGTTCAGTTACAGCAATTCTTGATAAACACTGTAAATACTCATTTGACACTTTTTTGTCCCTTCCACTATTGTCAATAATTAATTTCACCTGGGAGTCAGAAAATAAACTATCTGACATATCTCGTGAACATATAAATTGTGAGAATTGATATAATTTACCAGTAAGAATTATTGCATTAATCAGCAAATTTTTCTGGTGATAAATTACAGGTCTATTCTGTCTTAGATATTGATTAGTCGTGGTAATCATAAAATCAATTACTGTGTCAAATTGAGAATTTGTTAATTTTCGTTTCAACCCTGTAACAATCTCCTCATCCTCAATGGATGAAACCTCGATAAATTGTAGCAAATCAGGATTCGGTTTCTGTCCTAAGTGTTGATAAGCTTGTCTGAAACTTGTACTTAGTTGTTCGTAAGTTCGACTATTAATGACATTTACTTGAGAGATTTGATTTAAAGAATTCATAAAATTTCCAAGAGCTACACTTGCGCTCAAACGTCTAATTTGAGACAGAGATCTTTGTTGACGATTTTCACTGATTCTGGAGGGGGGGATGTAGCTATAAGAGACATTAACCCTGTTGACCAAACTAGTTTTAATAGTATATTGGTTTTGCAAGTCTTTAACTTCCAGTCTAGGAAAAGATCCTGGTTGTAGATAAAACAGAATTTGTACTAAGACTTCTTGATCATTTTGGTTGCTGTGATGATTGTGATAGTTTTCAATATCAATTCTGTAATCTTGGGGAACACCATTGATAGAGTAATCAGAACCATTGACTCTAATTGGTAAATTAGCACTATTTCTACCACGGGGAATTCTCACAAAGTCTTGATCTCTACTAGCTATTCTTCCTGTTAAGACTGTAAGCTTACCTTCATAAGAAATAGCATCTTTTTCATCAGATAACTCAATCCATACTTCCTGGTTATCAATAGCTATAGCGAACTCAATTCGATCTAAATAAATTCCAAACAAGGGAAACCCTAGCTGATTTTTTTGGATCCATATCTCTGAAAACCTTTGGATTTGAGGTGTGAAACAAATAAAGTTAGATAAATGTAGGTAGGAAATTTTCTCAAAAATGTTATATTGACTGATTAAGACAAACTGGTATTGGGGATACTGGATAGCAAGTTGATTGACAAGGTTAATATCCGGTTGAATTTGCTGATAAACAATATTAGCAATATCGAGTGTAAGTACAGTGATTCGTTTATAAAAAATTTGGTGGTCATGGTCTACTTCGATAATCAAACTTATAGACTCTTGAGCAATTTGAGATTGAACAAATCTGAAAAAATTAATCTTGCGTAAATAATCACCCAGGTGGTTAATGCTTTCCTGATTTGTAGATAATTGAGGGAATTGCTGCTGTAATAAAAACTCAGCTATGGAATAACATACCCGTAAATATGTTGCTTGAGAATTGCATACACTAGGTAAAGATATCTGATGTCTAGTATCAAGAATAGGAATTTGGTAGGGACTATTTTCTGGTTGTATAAAGGTAACTGGAAGTAAACTAGAAATATCAAAACTATCGAAATCAATAAATACTAGTGGTTTAAATGGTTTGGGGGAGGGGTTATATAGGTGTCTTTCAACTATTGCTTCCCGGTGACTCCAATAATGATAAGCACTGCTATATAAATAACCGTCCGTAGATCCCAGACCATACCTCATACTCAGGGTCATTAAATCTAAAGTATCACTAATGATAAATAAACGCTCCCTATCTCCTCCCCTTAGTTCAGTTCCCATAGATAGGAAATTTAACTCCTGGGAATTAATAGTTAACTCAGAAGCAAGAAAATTATTACCTATTGGTGCAGTTAAATAAGGATAATTAGAATATTTATCCAGAAACGATTTGTAGTCTCTACTCGATTGAGGAACTATATCAGATTCCTCCTTCACTAAAAAAGTATACTCACAAGCATCAAAATAAGATTGTAAATTAAATAATCTAGGCATATTTTCCTGTTCCTTACTGATTTTAAATTTTTGTGTTTTTTTGAACCTGGTCTAAATTATGTGGGGAGGCATAATTATTTGTAGGATGGGTTAAACCCATGCGGGCGTTGGGTTTCATACTTCAACCCAACCTACGTTCCTCTCATATTTAATTCCATCCACCCACTTACTCTCTAAATTACTTTAATAAATTTAGATTTTTAAATTTAGATTTTCTAGTCTATCAATGATTTCGTTAATTTCCATTTTATTGGTAGTTTTATACATCAAATCATGTAAATTTGAATGATTCAAGTTAGGATTATTATGGAAAATAAAATCAATATTGAAATTAAAATTAATTCCCCCAATGTAAGCTATTTTATCCCCTAAGATAGTAATCTTAGCATGGAGATTATCAATCTTGCGAATATTCTGAACATTAAAGCTCTTCCTATAGAAGTTTTCATATCTCATAGACGCACTCGAATCAATAAAAACCCTCGTATTTAATGCACCGAGATAACCTGCTATTTCCCTAGATGGTTGAAAACTACGAGTATAAATTCTGATCTGTTCATTTTGGGGAAAATTGCGCAGGTTTTCTATCAAATCTTGCTGATATTGTGCTGATGTCAAAAAGTTGTCATGATTTTTTCTATATTTTCTTTGATGAGGATAAATAACGGAGCGCAACCTAAACCCATCACTATTAGCATCAGGTATAACCTCATTTTTACTGTGATTATACCAAAAGTTTTGGAAATAACTAATTAGGTGTTCATGCTGAGAATTATTACTAACCACTATTCCAGCTTCTGTATTAAAGTCCAAACTGCGACGAGTCAGATTACAGGATCCCAGATAAGCAGCTTTTTCCGAAATATAGGTTTTTAAATGAAAAGCACCACTGCGAATAGGTATATTCTCACTCAGCACCATTCTCAAACAAGATTTTTTACGTTCATCGGTTATTTGATATTGTTCGGGTATGACCATAGAATCTGATATTTGTTCATCAATGCGGTCTAAAAGTTCATTGTTTAAATCTGTTAATATATAAACAGGTAATTTTGCGGACTTGTGACAAATTAATTCCGTTAAGTTCTCATCCTCAATAATATAACTAGAAACTAGTAAAAACTCACTTGCTTGGTCAATAATTTGGTGGATAGTTCTCCGATTTTTACCACTATCGATTACAAAACTAATTTGAGACCCATGTGAGGGATTTGGTTGTATTTCATCAGGTAACCCTATGGGTTGATGTTGGTATGTTGACACATATTGATCAACTAGTAACTGAACATCTGTAGTTAAGTTTGATATATAATCTTCCTGTATTTTACTACTAAATCCTAGGAATGTAATAGCAGATCTTAATCTCAGGGGTAATTCCTCTATGGAAATCCAAATTTTTACTTGTTGAAAATTATTATTAGATAGGTGACAGTCAAAATTAAGAAAGAAATTATTTAAATCATGAGATTTCAAAGCATAATTAATTTTTTCCAAATCAGGTAAATTGTGCCAATAATCTTCAGATGTATTCCATAGTAGTTGGATAAAATCTGAGTTTAACCCTGGGTAATCAGATTCTTGTAAGGTCAGGAGGTAATTTCCCATTTGTTCACAAACAGCACCAGAAAAAATAGGAATTTGTGTATCTTCTGCTGTTAAACTAATGCTTCCTTCCTCGCAGACAAAATTATAAGCATATTCCTGAATATCTCGATCATTTAATTGAGAGTCTATATGTTTGAGCAATTTCAGAGCTGGTACTTGGTAAATATCACTTGCTCTCATAGCACCACGACTTTGTTTGCACAAATTAATTAAAACCGATTCTGGGATAAAATCTAATCCGAAAGAGTGACGTAACAATTCAGGTGTTCTTCTCTGATATTTGGTAGATATCGCTTGTACTTCTTGAATTAAATAATTCAAGGATACGGATGTAGTTTGTGTTGCATTTAATAGCAATCTTTCAAATTTTCCCGATAATCTAACTTGTATTTTCATAATTCACGGTTGATTTAGATGACAACTTGACGTTCTTGAGAGACAGCAGGATGATACAATAATGCTTTAAGGGGAGAATTATATCTTAGCCATACATCACAGTCACCAAATAAAAATAGATAATCTTTTGCTCTTGTTAGGGCTATATTAATATCCTCTACTGAAATATCCTTAGGATTACCTGAACAATTAACCATAATGATTTTCCTTTCCTTTCCACTCCATTCTCCTGCTGTACCAACAAATAGTTGATTCTGATATATGGATGAGATTGTAGGTAAAATTTCCTTAATAGCATCTGTCTGGGTTGGAGAAAATGTAATCATCCCTATTTCGGACATAACTTGTCCATCGTGATTTCTGATTAATTTCTCTAAAAATCTAATCATATTTTCTGCTATGGGTTTATCCCCTACCATTGTGTCAGATACATCTTGCCAAACAACTCTTCTATTAATTTGCGATAGGTTGACTCCAGATAGGCTATTATCAATATAATGTGATTGACTATATACCCAATGATTACAAATAGAAGGGTAGACAATTTTAGCCATAGCTGAATGTAGCCTAAACTGTTCCTTTAATGTATAAACATAAGCCGGTGATAAATGACTTTGCAGCCATTGAAAGCAATTAAATTGCAAACAGTTATAAGGATATGGGATGGATTTTTTAGGTTGTCCATATCTTGGAGGGATATCTTCACCAAATAAAACCAGTTTTTTGCATAATCCTGCCAAAAATAATAGCTGTATCCAATGAAGACGATTTGCTTCTTCTACGATGATTATATCAAAACTAGTTTCCCATAAAAGCCTATTTTCCACCTGCATGAACTCAGCAACAGTACCAGTAATAGTGATTTGTGGATTGGCTAAAAGTTGACGGGCAATTTCTTCAATTCCTGCTTGTGAGAGGTGATTATAAATTTGGTTTAATCTTAATTGCTCTTGTAAAAAAGGCAATAGTTGTTTCAACCGATAAGCTAATAAGTGTAGTCTTGCTTGAGTTAAGTTTTGAAATTCTGACTCTAACTTTAGTATATCTGCTAATTGTTGATAGCTGTTATTTTCAATAATTGGCAACCATCTTTCTAATTTTGCTGGTGTTCTTAATTTTGATAACTCTACATCTGGTAGCAAATGTAATGGCAAATAATCCATTTTAGCTTGAGCTAAATTATCATAACGTAAGCGATTGATCACCTTTTGATAATAATCTCCCTGTTGGGAAAGTACCAGCGGATAATTTGTTAGATTATAATAGGGTGACAAAGATGCCAAATTATGAGCTAAAATCAACACCTTATGAGAAGAATCAATAGCCACTTGAGCAAGATTCTTAGCAATGGAGGTTTTTCCTGTTGCTCCTGTTCCAGAAATCACAGTAATAGGACTATTTGAAAGTGCCATTTCCAATGCTATTTGTTGATTTGCACTCAGGGGAATCCTAGGACTAATGGAAGGAAAATTTAAGGATAATCGCTCCTGAGAGTAAAATGCGTTGTTCCTACAGATCGTTTGTATGATTAATTCTATGGATAATGAGGCAAAATTGTAAATCTCTAATAGTTTTTCCCATTGTGCTTGGCTAACAGGTGAAATTTCAGCTGCTGTATATATTAATTTTTTTAATTGTCTTTTAAATCCGCCTCTATCAAGTTCCTCAGTTTTATTTTCTTCCGTTTCATTAGGTTCATTAAAGTTCATACTAAAGTCCATGTTGTAATTCTCATTATAAGTCATATTATGTTAATTGCCTTTAAGCAAATTGGTAATCATTCTGTTAATTATTTCAACGGTTGGATCAAATCCCTGCTCCGTCAAATTTTCTGGTAACTTCATTAACCTGATATTTGGAGATAAAATTTGTAGATTATGATTTTCTCCATAACTCGAATTATAAGTTGATGGATTTTCTTGTAAATATAATACAATTGCCTGTGAAAATGAATCAAAACTTCTACTCCTTTTTTGCATTTCACTAATTATATCCTGACTGGGAACATACCAAAATACCCAAATGGGAAATTCTAACTTTGTGGAATTTAGTTCCCTAGAATCTAACTGATGAATTTGTAAGGTTAACACCCAATCACCTCTAGAAATTTCAGCTGGTTTCTGCAAGCCAAATACATAAACTTGGTTCTGTAAAAATACTCTAACTGTAACATTTTGATTTCTAGTTAAATAACATCCTTGATCAGCAATTAAGTTAGATTTAACCAGCGAACCAGCATTTATATTTACATGATTAAATTTGAGTAACGCCGCTGTGAAGTAAATATAAACCACATCCGCCAATAAGGAATTTCTAAAACTCCATAACTTCTCTTTTTCATACCTCTTGCGTACATATTCTAAATATGCCTGATAAAAACTCTTATATGTAGCATTTTGCTGTAGCACATAATTTGGTTTTGTGAACTGATAGTTTTTATTTTGAATGGTATTAACTATTGGCTGACTTTGAAACAAATCAATTACTAATCTAATTTTTCTAACTTCTCCCCTAAACTGAACTGCTCCACTTCTTTCATATTGAAAACAACTCAAGTGTAAATATCGAGTAAAATAAACCAGAAATTTATTTTCAGGAGTGTTAAAATCTTGATATCTTTGAATCCCCATTAGTTCTTGTTTTGAACCAGCTTTTTCTACAGCAGTTAATCCAGGTCTACGAATATAATCTCGTAAACAATAACTATCCATTTCTTGAATTTTTCCTACTGGCATTGATTCTGCTTGTCTTCTGAGTTGATGACGTAGCTTGTCACCAATTAATTCTAACTTTCGGCGCAATTGATATTTTTTATCTAAGCTGATTACAATTGGTAAATTGGCATCTTTAAGGTTCACAGACTGTAACTTTTGTGGTACTCGACTGAGCAAAATATGAGATTCCATATTAAATCTTACGGTATTCTCTCCACTAAATATGTCTGTAAACATGCCAATAAATAATCGGATTAATTCGGATACTGTTTTATCCAAACGATTTCCTAATCTATTTTCCCATTCTTCGATTTCTGCTTCCTCTTTGATAGTTTCTAGATCCATAACTTGACCCATGATAGGTAACTTATAAGATTTTTTAGAAACTTCTAAATTCAATACAGACCTTAAATCCTGCCAATTATGTTCATCAGAATAGGATAAATTAGCTGGTTGTAAATAGGGAAAACCGATTTGATAAACTCCCGGAACGATAGTGATAAACCAAGACGATAAAGATAAATCTTCATGTGGTTCCAAAACAATAATTGGACGATCGCTGGCACTCAATTCAGTCGAATTTGAAATCGGTTCAGACTGATTCAGATAGGCAAATAAATTGGAATATATTTTCATTATACCTCTTCATCTTCATATACTAAACCCTGCCAAGTAAACTGTCCGTAACGCCCCTTTCTTGCTTTATCAAAGGCTGTAATTAATGGTTGATCATTGATATCATCAATAATTCTGCCCATTTCTTCTAGTTGCTCATGAGCTTCGTCAACCATGACTCCTCGTAATTTGGGCAACAGTTTCTGTCCAAATTGATCAGCGAGGGCAAATTTAAAAGCTGGGGATTCAATACTCTCCACTTGTGGATAGTTAACCACATATTGAGTAATAGCTTGGTAAACACGATGGGCAAAAGGGTGTCCCATTTTTTCCATTACCTCATTAGCTTGGTTCAGGAAATATTTGACGCTCCTAACTATTTCAGAATTGGGATTGGGCAATTTCACCCACGATTGAAAATGAGAATAGGGTAGATAACTGGAATCGTGATGTTGAACTGCTGCTCCTTGATTCTCCTGACGCAATTTTAAATTTTGGGGTCTACCAAAGGTTAAGACATTAGCTCTATCTAGCACTTTGTCAGATAGGGTCTGCGTAGTTTCATCTTCATTCATCGTTCCCACAAATAAAAAGGAGTTGGGAATTTGTAAACGACGTTCATTTTCACGAATTCGTAAACTACCCACATCAAGTTCCAAGTAAGTCGCATGATTACGGCGACTTTCCAATTTAGATAAAAACTCACTAAAGTAATATTCTACTCTGGCTAAATTCATTTCATCCAGTAACACAATGACTATTCTATCCTGCATGTCTGGCTGTCCATATTGATATAGTCCTCTCATTAAGTCAGTTGGTTTAAATTTCTTTTCTACATAGTTATAAAAACCCTGCAAATCCTGGGGAGAATCCCATCGTGGTTGTACAGCTAATGTTAGTAATTGGGCACCAAGATAATTGGCATATCTTTGCGGTAGTTCACTTTTACCCGTCCCACTAATCCCTGCTAAAATTACTAAGGCAGAAATGTCTTGTACTTTTAAAGATGTGTGGAAAGCATTAACTGTTCTAGTTGAAAAAGTTAATCCTTGGGACCTAATTCTAGTAATAAAATCAGCTATAAATTCTGATTCTTGCTTTCTTGGTTTAATTATTTGTGGTAGATTATTCCAAAGCTTTTCTTTCAAAGGCTGTAAGGCTAATTCCGCACTATTTTCTATTTCTACAATTTCATGTTTGTATCTACTAATTGTTCTTTCAAGTTCCTGTTTTTGTTCTTGTAAATGACCATTGCTCTCTTCTAAAGCTGCTTTCTTACCCTGCCAAGTCTGTGTTTCTGTTTCTACCTCTCTTAACCTTGAGCTTTCGTCTGCAATACTCAGTCTTAAACTATGTAATTTTTCTCTTAATTCTTGGACTTTTTGGTATTCGTTTTGATTTTCTTGGATTGAATGTAAAATTTGTTGTTTTTCTAATTCTAATCTTTGTATTTCTGGTCTTAACTGATTAACTTTTACCTCATAATCTTGGTTTTGTTTAATAATATTATCATAGGTAAAACGCAACAATTCTAAATCAGCTGCACGTTGTTCTAGTTCCTGAGACTGATTTTTCAGATTTTCAACTTGTGTGGTCAACTTCTCTAAATCAATTTCTTTAGCCCGTAATTCCAATTCAATAGAAACAGTTTCTTGTCTGCGGGAATCTAAGGATTCCAGTTGAGAGGTGAGCCCACTGATTTTTCCTTCTAAAGCACTTTTCTCAATTCTAGATTGTTCAATTGCTCGTCTGAGTTCTTCCAATTCCAATAAACGAGGATTCTCTTGATTAATCACACTGATGCGATTTTCCAATTCCTGTTTTTGTGCTGTCAGATTGGCAACTGTTTGGGTAATATCTTCCAATCTAGACTGATTTTGCTCCCATTCTCTTCTAATGAATTCTAACTCAGCTTGCTGATTACCTAATTTCCCTCTCAGGACTACTAGATTTTCTTCTTCCCTTTCTCGGTCTTGTTGTAACTGCTTTACAGTTGGCCTAAGAGTTTCTATTTGTTGGATTAGGTTTGTTGATTCTTGTCTTGTCAGTTCCCGATTTTTTAGTTCCTCAAGCTTAACTAATGTGACCCGATTTCTATCATCTTCCAACTTGCGAACTACAGAAGCTCCCATAATAGCACCAGCAGTGCTACTTAATACTCCTATACTAGCTTGTCCGTTAGCTATACCCGTCAAGATAACACCAATACCCACACCCGCACTAAGCCCACTAACTATAATCAGATCCTTCATGCTAACCCAATACCCCCTTTTATACAACACAGACACTGTAAACAAGCGGAAAGCCACTTAGCATCTATCAAAAGATAGATATTTTTCCACTTAGCTTCTCACAAGAAAATCGCCGAAAGGCACGGAAGCCACTTGGCTTTAGACAGGAAGTGCCAACGGCGAATTTATTCGCCTTGATATTTAACCGTGATGCGGATCTTCAATATTCGGCGTTGCATAATAGAGGTATGAATTGAGGTAATCTACTGTGCATTGTCCAAACTGCGGGTCTTCCAAAATCAGAAAGAATGGCAAACGTCGAGGTAAACAAAATCACATTTGTGTTGATTGTGGTCGTCAATTTATCGATGTCTATAGTCCACCTAAAGGCTATTCAGAAGAAGTTAAACAAAGTTGCCTGCGCTCTTATGTTAACGGTATGGGATTTAGAGCAATTGAACGCGATAAAGGCGTTCATCATACAACTATTATTTACTGGCTAAAACAAATTGGTTCCATACTTCCAGATGCTCCACCAGTTGAGGAAACACCCTTGGTAGGTGAGCTTGATGAGTTGGAGACCTTTGTGGGATCAAAAAAAAACAAAATATGGTTGTGGACAGCAGTAAATCACTTCCGTAAAAATATCCTGGCTTGGGTTGTGGGAGACCACAGCTCACAAGCATTTCAACCTTTGTGGGACATCGTTAAACTCTGGCAATGCTTTTTTTATGTTACTGATGGGTGGAGGGTTTATCCGAGTTTTATTCAGCCAGAGGATCATATTGTGAGCAAAACATATATGACTAGGGTAGAGGGTGAAAATACACGTTTACGTCACTACTTAGCGCGACTACATAGAAAAACGCTATGCTATTCAAAATCTGTAGATATGCTTAGGTATTCAATTAAATTATTACTTCACTATTTAAAGTATGAAGTAATACCCGCGTTTAGTTGATTCATCCCGCAAATATGCAACGCCTTCCAGTGTTGTCTTTATGTTATTTTGTGGCTGCTATTGACAAGTAAGTCTTATCTGAGCTATACTTTCGAAATCAACTTAAAGTAGCGGTGATGCTAAGAATTAATTTTAGCAGAATCAGTAGAGGCTGTTTAAGCCAGCCTCAGAAAGTTCGTTTATGGACTCTTCAGAAATCTCCGTGTCTTTAGACCGGAGAAGCTTAAATGGATTACCATGGTGGGCATGATACGTGAGGGCTATTTAGCACAATGAAAGCATTTGAATATATACCACCACTACAGCCTGAAAAACCATCTTCAACTGTACGCCGTCAGTTGAAAAGACACCTTCGCCAGCGATCGCATTTAATTATGGGACTGGAAGTTTTTGGCAAAATTATAGTAAATTTACTTATTATTTCAGTATCAATATCCGCACTGACACGGTTGTTCCCCCATTACTTGTTACAGCAAGACAAGTTAGAAAATATAGAGACACAAGTTAAGATTATGAAAAACCGCGTTGGCACCTTAAGAGAAGAATTTACCCGTAATTTTGATCCTAGTCAAGCTCAAAGCATTATGAGAGAACACTCCTACCGCTTACAACCTAACCAGCGGCAAATTATACTGGTTAATCCGGACAGAAAAACTGTCGAACCCCCAGATTCCACGCAGTAAGTGGGGAGGCACAATTTACATTTAATTCCGCCCACCCACTTATATATTTAGTTCATTTATATGTGGAAAAACCTAATTCTCCTAACCAATTTTCCACTTGTAGCCTTAGCCTATAGGTGATTATATCCTCTATCTTATCTAAAGACATTGTATGGGATAAGACCCTACGGTAATCTGCGATCGCACAGTTCCAATCACCCCACAGGTGGTAACTCCTACCCCGTTCTGACCAAATGTGAATCTCGAGTTGACCAAACAGCAGGGCAACTTCAAGATCATCAATGGCATCTTTGTACTCTCCTAATTCTCGTAAGGTAATACCTCGATTAATCCAGGCGCGTACGTAGCGGGGATTTAAATCCAAGGCTTGGTCATAGTCAGACAGTGCCTTAACTAAATCACCACGAGCAGCATAGTAGTTAGCTCGGTTATTATAAACGCTGGCCAACCTGGGGTTCAGCTGCATGGCAGTATTGTAGTCCAGAAGTGCTTTTTGAGCATGACCGCTTTGAAAGTAGATTAATCCCCTGTTATTATAGTCAATAGCATTTTCAGGATGACTATCAATTATTCGGTCCAGCAAGGCGATCGCCTTTGTGTACTCTCCTTGATGAGCTAACTTTAAAGCGTAGGATCGCATATACTTTTCATCCTTTAAAGTGCCTATATCTGAATCTGCTAATTCTTTTTGGTTATAAGAGTTGTAAGAACTTTGCCAATTGTTTCTTTTATATAAAGGGTTATTGTGAGTGTGAGAATTTAAAAAAGAGTAACTATCCATATATTTCTGCTCAAGCTAATTGCCCTATGAAATCAAACGATAAAATTTTTCTTGCTGGTAGTTCAATTATACTACTGTATTACTGCCATCTGTGTGCCATTTAGAAATTAAGGAGTAAACAGGTGAGAATCAATTCAAACTACCTATACAATTAGGCCATAGACCCAGAAACATATACATCACTCCCAAGACTAATTCCAGACAGAATTTGGATGTGTGTCAAAATTGAGGAAGTAAGGAGTTATAATCAAGCAAAAAGCTGATTAATACTCTGTGTGGTCAGCTCCTAGTGTCACCCCCTACTATTGCATAAACCAAAAAATTCACGAAAAATTCACATTCCGAGTAAACTCCATGACAACGGCAATTTCCCATCCCAATGGTTTAGACCTGAGAACCGATGATTATATAGTTATTGGTTTAGCGACTTGTTTTTATAAGGAAGATGGAGAGGTGCATGAACTTGAAATTATTGAACCAATTCCTTCAGCAGCATTAGAAGCGATAATAAAAGGGATACCTACATCATACAAACTAGCTTATGCAACCACTTTAGGATCCATACTAGATGGAGAAAACCTGTTATTACCCTCTGGATTTCCTGAAACTGCCCAATTTAGCGAAGAGTTTTTGCCAAGAACATTTTCTGCGACGCGCACTTATAAACGACGGGAATCAGCTCAAAGCTTAATTCCCCTTGGCACAACTAAAAGTGATTTTAATTATTCTACGGAGCGTAAACGAGTATTAAACGCTGCTAGAATTGTTACCAAAGAAGACAATATTAAACAACATTCCCACACCCACAAGGTGCTTTAAAGATAAATTACCACTTGAAAAACTTGGAGTAATGATTAGTCAAATATGTTGAAACTATACGGTAGCCTTTTTAGTCGAGCATCAATTATTAAGTGGTATTTAGAGGAGCTAAATGTTCCATACGAGTTTGTGAATCTGGATATGAAAGCAGGAGAGCATCTAAAACCAGATTTCTTAGCAATTAATCCTATTGGAAAAGTGCCAGCAATTGTAGATGGTGAGTTAAAACTTTGGGAATCGGGAGCAATTTTGTTATACTTGGCCCAAAAGTACAGTCAGGTATCCTCATCTTTAGAGACCCAAGCAACCTTTTACCAGTGGGTACTATTTGCTAATTCGACCTTAGCCACAGGTATATTCATAGAAACCAACCGAGAAAAAGAAATGCCGCGTTTATTAGGTCCCTTAAATGATATTTTTTCTCAACAACCATTTCTACTAGGGGATCAGTTTACCGTTGCTGATGTAGCTGTAGGATCTATACTCAGCTATATCCCCATTATGCTGAAGCTGGACTTAAGTAACTACCCAGCAGTCTTAAACTACATGCATAACATCTCCCTTCGTCCAGCATTTCAAAACACCATAGGTGCAAGAAGTAACTAGTTGAAAGAGGAATTCCTCGTTTTAACGGTAGTTAGTGAATTGTAAAGCTACAGGAAAATCCTCTTCTTTTAAGCTTTGGATTACAGCTTGTAAGTCATCCTTGGCTTTGGCTGTAACCCTTACTGCATCCCCTTGAATAGAAGCCTGTACCTTCTTAAAATTGTCACGAATTAGTTTAGATATTTGTTTAGCAATATCCTGATTAATGCCCTTTTTCAGGGTAATTTCTTGACGGACACGATTACCGCTAGCAGACTCAACCTGACCAAAATCAAAGATCTTTTGTGATAGATTACGTTTAGCAGCCTTTTCCCGCAGTATACCATGCACTGACTCCAAAGTCATATTGCTGTCAGTATTAATAGTAACAGTTTTTTCCCCCAACTCCACGGTGGTTTGGGTATCTTTGAGATCATAACGGCTTTTGATGTCTCGTATCACCTGATCAACCGCATTGACCAATTCTTGACGGTCAAAATCGCTGACAATATCGAAAGAAAAACTAGATGCCATAGGAAAAATATAATACCTTTAGTGTTATCTTAAATGAATAATGATGAATACTGAGTAATCATAGTTATTACCCAGTACTCACTGGTAATTAGTCATTCGTATCAGTAGGCGTTTTGGCCCTACTCCACCCCTTGTAAGTGGTTGGGGCCATGATCTCATTTTAATCGAAATAGAACAAGGTTACCACTTTTCTTTGTTCTTCCGCTTCTTTACAAGTTTCCAAGAGAGTACGACTATCATGGAAGGCAAAGCACACCAATTGCTGACAGCGAGAAACAATTTCTCTATTGCACAACTGGCTAGCCTCACTCAGGGAAAGATTATCATTACTAGGATTTTCTACTAGATGCATCACCTGCTCTAGTTGTTGGCGGGATTCAGAGGGTTGGCGTTCCAAACTTTGGGGTAGAATTACCGTCAGTAAATTCGGATCCGCACGGGTCGCACCTCTGATAGCAGCGGAGTTAGTACCTGTAGCACCGGAAGTAATAATGCGATTGCCCGACAAAACCAGGGCATAAGTCATCATTTCAATAAGATTTTGATGAGTAATTGGTACGTGACGGGAACCTAACAGAGCGATTCTTTTGGAACCAGTTTGTTGGATTGTCGCCAGTTCCTGTGCTAAAGTATCTAGGTTAATCAGTTCTGTTGACTGGCTCAAAGATAGAGATTATCGGATTAAACAACCCAACTATTGTACCAAATGGCCTGCAGGTAATCGGCCAAATGAAGTTACAGATTTCTATCTTTTTTCTTAATCTCCTAGTTGTGACAAGAGACGGTTGGTATCGAAGTGTTCGGACATTAGTTTATTTATGCACTCCACTTTAAGAGGTTCATGGAACCGAACATGACCAAAGGCTCGATCAACAATCTCTACTGTGGTCAAGGTGTCAAGATCCACTGATAAAATAGGAATTTCCAGTTCTTCGGCCCGGTGCAGGATGAAAGGTGGAGGAGGTAATTGTCCCGTGAGGATTAGACATTGAGTAGATGTTTCTAAAGCTGCTTGTTGAATTTCTACCCGATCCCCTCCTGTAACCACTGCCTTGTTACGACGTTTGCGGAAATATTTAACTGCGGCATTGACATTCATGGCCCCAATAGCCAGACTTTCGACTAATAAGTCTAAGCGATCTTCACGACATAAAATATCAGCTTTCAACTGTTTGACTAGCTCCCGTACACTAACGCTACGGAGTAAGGCGTTCTTTGGCAGTATGGCTAATACAGGAATTCCCCGTTCTTCCAAAAATGGGCGCAGGAGATCATTGGCAGTGTTCAACTGTTCTGGGGGGACTTCATTGATTATTACACCAAGCAAGCGTGAGCTGATTCCTTCTAATCTAGAACCTATAATTGTTTGGGCTGATAAAATTGTCTCTACTGAGAGGAGAGACTGATAACGGTGGACTAAAATTACACCACCATCTAAGATATTAGCAACTTCTGGTAAGGATAAACCAAATAAATTTCCCTCGTTCAAATTACCTGGCCCTTCCAAGAGCATCAAATCTCCCCGTGGGACTTGTAAATAATGCTCTACCAGTAGTTCCTGGTAATTAGTTTTATCCTCACCCGTTAATCGTTTTTGCACACTAACCTCATTTAAGCCCAACAGAGTCGGTGCAACCAGATTTTCACCCAGTTTCAAGCTTTCGATCATAAATTGCACATCTTCTTCCATCGGATTGATCTTGGGATTGAATGCACTATTACCCAGCGGTTTGCCATAGGCTATACCTAATCCCTTTTGTCTTAGTTGGTAAGATAACCCCAGCAGGGTTGCAGATTTGCCGCTGTAAGCCTCTATTGAGCCAATTAGCAAATACTTAAAATTTTTAACAGATGTTGCCACGCCCTGCGCTCCTAATTTGAACTGTCCGATATTTTTATCGGGTTTGCCTACTCCACAAGTAATCTCGGTAGAGCTTACCGTTTGCTCTGAAATTAAAGCTATAATTTCCAAAAACCATTATTCCGGACACAGGAGTTTACGGTAAAAGGCTTTGGAAAAATCAACAATTCTATTTCTCTTATAATTTTCTATGACTTGAATTAGAAAGTCTACAAATTCAAAGCCAGTCATAGTTACTTCATAGGCAAACTCCCCAGGAGCATGAAAGTGTACACTACAACAAGTTAAATCCGTAGGTAGGGTACTAATATTCCATTTGGCCGTGAAGGGAATATTGTCACTACCTTCTATTTTCCGCTCCCCATCAATACAACCCTTTTGATAGAGGGTGATAGCCCAGGGTAATAAATTACGCTTATTACCCTGAATATATGGCAAGTAAGCATTGATTTCGTGTGTAGCAGCGGGCGATATTTGATCCATAGACAATTGAATAGATTAAGAAATAAACTAAAAAATTATTGTGGTTGATGGCTAACCACTAAAACTTAATGCCTGACCGCGAATCTGTGGGTTTACTTTCCCTTCGGCATAGACAATTTGACCACCTACTATGGTTTGTACGGGCCAACCTGTTAAGTTCCAACCCTCAAATGGACTCCAACCACATTTGCTTAATAAATCTTCCCTTTTTACAGGTTTATAATTATTTAAGTCCACTAAGACCAAATCCGCATCGTAACCAGGAGTAATTTCTCCCTTATTGGGAATTCCATACCCCACAGCTACTGCTTTAGACATCCAATTTGCTACTTGGGAGACAGTACATTTACCATCCATTGCTGCCGTTAACATTAATGGAAGAGAAGTCTCTACACCTGGCATACCAGAAGGTGTGTTAGGGTAAATCTGGGCTTTCTCTTCTAGGGTGTGGGGAGCATGATCTGTAGCAATGAAATCAATTACACCATCTCGCAAAGCCTGCCATAGCACTTGATTATCCTCGGGCGATCGCAAGGGAGGATTCATTTGTGCTAGGGTGCCTATGGTGCTATAAGCCTCAGTATTTAACAACAGGTGTTGTGGCGTGACCTCTGCCGTTACCCAGCTAGGTTTGTACTGACGCAGTAATTCTGCTTCCACTCCTGTAGATAAGTGTAAAATATGTAGACGTCTATGATACTTTTGAGAAAGTTTTAGTGCTAACTGGGTTGCATTTAAAGCGGCCTGGGAGTCTTGAATTTGAGAGTGAATGGCTGGGTCGTGAATATCGGCAAATTGTTGACGACGTTGACGAATTCTGGACTGGTCTTCAGCGTGAACAGCTATTAAGCGACTACCCTGGGAAAATATTCTGTCTAGAATGGCTTCTTCATCAATTAATAGGTCGCCATGCATAGAACCCATAAAAATTTTAATTCCCGGTGTGGGATTAACCGTCAGTAACTCTGTTAAGTTATCTGCTGTTGCTCCAATAAAAAAGCCATAATTAACCAAAGACTTTTGAGATGCCCTATG
The DNA here is from genome assembly GCF_003367075.2 of Cylindrospermopsis raciborskii Cr2010. NCBI lineage: Bacteria > Bacillati > Cyanobacteriota > Cyanophyceae > Nostocales > Aphanizomenonaceae > Cylindrospermopsis > Cylindrospermopsis raciborskii. Next base: position 782,861 of record NZ_CP065936.1, on the reverse strand, counting down.
AAGTTTGTCGTCTAAAGCTGACTGATTAGTAGTTAAAGGTTTTGTATTTGGCATTTCCAAAAAGGAAGTGACACCACCTTTAGCACAAGCACAACTGGCAGTAAATAGGTCTTCCTTGTATTCTAAACCGGGTTCACGGAAATGCACTTGGGGATCAATTACCCCGGGAAGTAAAGTTAATCCTTGAGCATCTATTTCCACAACAGAAGTGTCAGCACATATATTTGAACTTACCTGTACTATTTTGTTGTTTTGGGTTAGCACATCCCCAGTTATAAAATCACCATTGGGTAGCAGCACACGGGCTTGACGAATCAATAAACTAGGATAATTGGACATGTTAGTATTAATATATAAAACTAAAACAAATTTGATTACGGTAATTTAACTTAGTTCATTCTAGCAGAAAATGGGCAGGCAAGTTGAGATTTGTATATACAGCCTCTTATATAGCCTTTTAGCTAGGGCTATACTTAGATTTTATTGTATACAGGGTAAATTTTCTGACTAATGTCTACTTATTAACAACTGGGAATATTATGTCAGAATAGGTTTAGGGCCTGTTCCAGTCAGTTGGTCAACAACCTTTTCCGATTTCTGGTCAATGGTTCCCAATGCCAAACCTAGTAATTTCATGCAAAATCAAGTGTCCGAGCAAAACTCCGGTGAAAAAAAGAATAATTCCTGGATTAAGGAAGTTGTTAGAACGTTAGCGCTGAGCGGTATATTAGCTTTAGGCGTTCGTACCCTAGTGGCTGAAGCGCGGTGGATACCCACAGGATCAATGGAACCCACGCTCCATGGTGTACAAGATCAATGGCAAGCGGATAAGATTATTGTGGATAAGGTGAAATATAAATTTTCTCCTCCTGAACGGGGGGATATTGTTGTATTTTCCCCCACAGATGAACTACAAAAGGAACAATTCCATGATGCCTTCATCAAGCGCATTATTGGTCTACCGGGTGAAAGGGTAGAATTAAAGAATGGCAAAGTCTATATTAACAATAAATCTCTGGCCGAAGAAAAATATTTATTTCCCACCGTGCGCACAGGTATTGATGTGTGTACAACCACTTCGCAGCGTCCCTTCTTATCCCAACCACAAACCATACCACCCAACTCCTATTTAGTTTTAGGTGATAATCGTCCCAGCAGTTATGATGGACGTTGTTGGGGACTTGTGCCAAGAGAAAAAATTATTGGACGTGCCGTAATTCGTTTCTGGCCTTTGAACAAGATTGGTGGCATTGACTCACCTCCCCTATACCCGACCCAAGAATGACCAGTTTCTCACCCTGGCTCGAATGAACGAACTATTAGCCCCCTTACGATCCCTTAGACAAAGTAACTGGTTCAAACTGATTTGTGGTGCCAGTTTCCAACATTTACCATCAGTTAGGAGTTTAACCTTGGCTTACACCCTAGCAGGTGCAGACTGTATAGATGTTGCTGCTGATCCGGCTGTAATTGATGTGGTTAAACAGGCCTTTTCAGTTGCTAAAACCCTTGTAAAAGAAACACAAGCAAAAGGATTTAACTGGCAAGGGAACTTACCCTTATTAATGGTTAGTCTCAACGACGGTGAAGATCCACACTTTAGAAAAGCTAAATTCAATCCCAGAGACTGTCCAGACAATTGTTCCAAACCTTGTGAGAAAATATGTCCTGCTCAGGCTATAGTATTTAATAGTCAAATTAACAATCAAAAAGATAGTTCTTCAGGAATTATTGCAGAAAAATGTTACGGGTGTGGACGTTGTGTCCCCATTTGTCCTTATGGGATAATTGACACAGTCTCTCATTTATCACCTCTAGGAGCAATTCTACCCTTGATCATGTCCACGGGAATAGATGCCATTGAAATTCATACAAAAGTGGGACGTTTGCCAGAGTTTGAGGACTTGTGGTCGAAAATAGCCCCCTGGGCAAATAAATTAAAGTTATTAGCCATCAGTTGCAATGATGGAGAGGGTTTAATTGACTACTTAAAATCAGTTTATAATCTGATAGTACCTCTTCCACAAGTTTTAATTTGGCAGACAGATGGCAGATCTATGAGTGGGGATATAGGGGATGGTACTACCATAGCTGCGATAAAATTAGGACAAAAAGTTTTAGCAGCAAACTTACCGGGACATGTGCAGTTGGCAGGCGGTACTAATAACTATACCGCTTCCAAATTAAAGACCCTGGGGATATTAGGGAATGGAAAATTAGAGAATTCCCCGGGTCAACTTGCGGGTGTTGCTTATGGAAGCTATGCCCGGGTATTGCTGTCACCAGTGATTGACCAGTTAGAAAGTTGGGAGGTAAACACCAGTCTAAGAAAAAGTCAACGGCTAGAGGATGAACCAGAACTGCTCTGGCAAGCAGTAAAACTTGCCAGCTCTCTGGTATCTCAAATCAAGTCACAGTCAGATCTCTAATAGCTCATTTGTTATCTCTAAAAACGTCACCACCATAGAAAGCATGACGATTACAGACCTGCAAAAGTTACTGGAAATTTTACCCCAAGACCTGGAAAAACAGCTGCAAGATCATCCCCAAAGGGATAATTTAGTAGAAGTGGTGTTGGATTTAGGGCGTCTCCCAGAAGCTCGGTTTCCGGGTACTGCTGAGTATTTAAGTCAGTCCCCCGTTACCCAGTCCCAAATAGATGATTGTATTCAACGAGTAGGAAATTTTGGCGGAGATAATCGAGCTGGTATCGAGCAAACTTTACATCGTATCAGTGCCATACGCAACCGCAATGGTAAAATTATTGGCTTAACTTGCCGTGTAGGTCGAGCCATATTTGGTACTATTGGGATGATCCGAGATTTAGTAGAAACGGGTAAATCAATCCTCATGCTAGGTCGTCCAGGGGTTGGTAAAACAACAGCTTTGCGGGAAATTGCCCGTGTATTAGCCGATGATCTGCATAAGAGAGTAATTATTATTGACACTTCCAATGAAATTGCTGGAGATGGTGACATAGCCCATCCAGCCATTGGTCGCGCTCGAAGAATGCAGGTAGCTAGACCGGAATTACAACATCAGGTAATGATTGAGGCTGTGGAAAACCACATGCCAGAGGTGATAATTATAGATGAGATTGGTACGGAGTTGGAGGCTCTAGCATCACGGACAATTGCGGAGAGAGGGGTACAATTAGTGGGTACTGCTCACGGAAATCAAATTGAGAACCTAATTAAAAACCCGACTCTTTCGGATTTGGTGGGTGGTATTCAAGCAGTAACTCTAGGAGATGACGAAGCTAGAAGACGTAGATCCCAAAAAACCGTACTGGAAAGGAAAGCGCCCCCTACCTTTGAAATTGCTGTGGAAATGTTAGAGCGGGAGCGTTGGGTGGTACACGAAAGCGTGGCTGATACGGTTGATGCTTTATTAAGAGGACGCCAACCCAATCCTCAAACGCGAACGGTGGACGAACAGGGGAAAGTTTCCATTGCTCGACCATTAACACTGGTGAATGGTTATGGAAGTGGTTTAGCAAGTGAAGAAGAGTCTTTACCCATCAAACAGGTAAATGGTTGGCGTGCTTCTGGTCATATGGTAGCTTTACCCCCTTTGTCTCCGGAGAGAGAACGGGGAACATCCAGTGAGTTTGACCGGTTGTTGGATGAGTCTTTTCACCAGGGTGACAGTTTTAACCTAGGCAAAATTAGATCAGCAGGTCCAAATGGGGAAGATTTACCTTTGCATGTTTATCCTTATGGAGTGAGTCGTCATCAGTTGGAACATGTAATTGAGGTGTTGAAGTTACCTGTTGCTTTAACAAAGGATATTGATGGAGCGGATGCAATTTTAGCTTTGCGCTCCCATGTTAAAAATCAGGTAAAACTCAGGCAATTAGCTAAGTCTCGTCATTTACCCATACATGTGATTAAATCCAGTGCTATTCCCCAAATTAGTCGTGGGTTGAGAAGATTATTGAATATGGATGATCTGGATTTGGGAGAGGATTGTGAATTACAACTACTATTGCATGAGGGTAGTGATGATGAAATTGACGCTTTAGAGGAGGCGAGATTAGCAGTTGAACAAATTGTCATTCCTAAAGGTCAACCAGTAGAGTTGTTACCTCGTTCTGCCCATGTGCGTAAGATGCAGCATGAGTTAGTGGAGCATTATCGATTGAAGTCCCATAGTTTTGGGGAAGAACCAAATAGGAGGTTGAGGATTTATCCAGCTTAGGGGGGACCAGGGGAGAGGGGACACTAACCCTCTAACATCAGATAATTTGAAAGAGTTCAAGATTGGGAGTAGCACCCAAAGCCTTTTTTATACTTAGTTACTTAGCGATCGCCCTAACTACGAATTACGATAATCACCCATGGGTGGTAACCCGGGACGGCGATCGAAAATCACTTGTCAGTGTTTAACCAAGTGGGTTGAATTTGGGTTAGACTGTCCTGACTACCCTGGGACAAAACACGAGGAATCACTTCCTGGTAAATAGGATTAGGTCATTCTGCCCAGGGGAATGCGCTTTACCAAGCCTAAATCTAGCGAGAAACGGCGATCATCCTCTGGGGTATCTGGTAAGTCCAATCCAGCTAACATGGGTTGAATAATGGCTTTAACTCGCTCTTCCCGTAAGCGCTCTGCCAAACTATCTAGTTAATGACTTCAGTAGTAATCGGTTGGGTAATTCTAATGATATTGAGTTAAATCATTTTGAAAAAATAACTCCATGCGATCGCCCCGGAATCGAGTTACCCCATATTCAATTACATTACCACCTTGATCCACATTCACAGACTCAGCCAACAGAATAGGTTGATTATCGGAGAGTTGCAACAAAATGGCATCTTGCGGTTGCACTAACCGAGCAGAAACAGCTGTACTGCGTCGAATATGGTCACATCCATACACCTGATACAAAAACCTTGATATGGATTTCTCTGTCTCTAAAATCTGAAGATGGCTGGGTTCAAAAAAGTCTGGGAACCTTTTTAATGGAAAATATCCACTACATACACTAATGGGTTGGTCATTAGCAAAACCTAAACGTTCAACGAGGGCTACTCTCTCCCCAAAACCAATTTCTAACCCTTTGGATATTGCTATATCTGCTGATATCTCTAAAATACGTAATAACTCAAACTGAGCTTGCCAACCCTGGGCTTTAAGAGTTTGAGTGTAACGCACTCTCTTACCAATAGGATAACGAATTGTCCTAGCAGCTACAAAGGTTCCTCTCCCCCTCTCTACTCTTATCCATCCTTCATTTTTTAATAAACCAATGGCTTGTCTAATAGTATGCCGATTTACTCTAAACTGTTGTGCTAAGTTTGTTTCGGTAGGTAGTTGTTCCCCTGCACTAAAAACCCCTTGTAAAATCTTTTCCCGCAGTTGATGGGCAATCTGATTGTAAATGGGAATAATTTCTCTCATATTTTATATCTATCCTATTGCTATTTACTCAAAAATCTGTTAATTTATCTTTTGTCTAGATGTCTAGATAGGTTAAAAATAGTTTAAAACACAATCTTGTCATGAATGTCAAACATACTTACTCAAATACCGGGGTTTTCTGATCCTGTCCATGATGCCCAGCAAACATTTCGCGCTTTGCTATGTGCTGATGCACAACCAGGAAAACCTGAAAAAATCCATGTCCAGATTAAAGTCCCTCAGGGGTTAACGCCAGCTTGCGGTGCAGCTTGTCTGACTCTGTTGGATTTAGATGTCAAACTGTGGATACAACCCACATTCTCTTCCTCAGTGAGAAATTGGTTGTTGTTTCACACTGGGTGTCAACTAACACCAGACCCACAGCAAGCGGACTTTGCCTTAATTCAAGACTTGGCATCTATGGCGGAATTATCTGTTTTTAACCCAGGAACAGCGGAAAAACCGGAAGATTCCACAACCTTGCTGATACAGATAGCAAGTTTTAATGGCGGAAAATCTATCACCTTAACAGGTCCAGGAAATTTATCACCTAAAACCATAGCACCTAGCATTACTAGCACTTTTTGGGAATTCTGGGAACAGAATTATCCGCTTTATCCTCTGGGAATAGATGTTTTTCTATTTACAGAAGATTCCGTAATGGGACTACCCAGAACTGCAAAACACTCATGAAACTGAAAATTCGCCTAACTGATTCTCAGGATTGGTCAATATTAAATCAGTTATATGCTGATATGGATCAAAAAGCTCCCCTAGCTGACCATCGAGTGCAAGAGATTTTCACAGAAATTAGTCAGATCCCCAATTACCATATCTACCTTGCGGAATTAGACTATGAACCAGTGGGGACATTTAGTCTTCTGTATGTACCGACAATGATGCATCCTGGTTATCATAGATTTGCCATATTGGATGCAGTCACAGTTATCTCCTCTCTTAGAGGTCAGGGGATTGGCACAGAAATGGTTAGATTTGCCCTGGAGCAGAGTGCAGCAGCAGGTTGTTATAAGGTTACTTTATCTTCCAACTTAAAGCGTGATAATGCTCATAGGTTTTATCAGTCATTAGGATTTGAACAACATGGTTGGAGCTTTAACTGTGTAGTTCAACCAGATATTAAACAACATAGATAGCTCTACTCTCTGCTATTGTATCTGTTTACGTATTGGGAAAACAAGTTGTCCACTATCCTCTCAAAAAACCATGAAATTTACCATTGACGAAATTTGTCATTTATTCGACCACAAAGGGTCAAAAATGTACGGAGCAGAAGCAGTTACCCAGTTAGAACATGCACTCCAAACTGCTAATTTAGCTCTGCAAGCTGGTGAGACTAGGGAGTTAATTACCGCCTGTTTGCTTCACGATTTAGGACATTTAATTCATAATTTAGGAGATGATCCTGCTGCACAAGGTGTAGATGATAAACACGAATATCGGGCTATTCCCTTTCTTGGTCAAATTTTTAGTCTAGAGGTAACAGAACCCATTAGATTACATGTTGTGGCTAAACGTTATCTTTGTGCGGTTGATTCCCAATATTGGCAAGGTCTTTCCCCTGCTTCCCAACGCAGTTTACAACTGCAAGGAGGCATTTTTTCTCCTCAAGAAGCAGAAGAGTTTATTCGCCAACCTTTGGCTCAAGATGCAGTAAAACTAAGAATTTATGATGATCAGGCTAAGGTTCCTCACCTTTCTACACCAGAGTTGAGCTATTTTGTGGAATTAATATCCCGGTGATAATTGTTGGCAAAATAAGAGGGAATATCTAAGTATGTTTACTATTCCGGAAAGACAAGGTTGGATGTCAACCCTAGCTAGGGCTGAATTACAACAATTAGAAGATTTAATAGAATCTCTGGTCAGCAACTTCCATGAACTACCTAATTATACTTTCTTGCGCAATCCAGAAATTGGTTTGGTGATGGTTCAAGCACGTGCTGGGGCCACAGGTGAAGCTTTTAACCTGGGAGATATGACCATGACTCGTTGCGTGGTTCAGTTAGAAGATATGGTGGATGGTTTGCCCATCAGTGGATTTGGTTATATTGGGGGGCGTTCCCAACGTCATGCGGAATTGGCAGCTTTGTGTGATGCTTTGCTGCAAACCACTCTATGGCATGATCAGGTTCAAACCACTGTGATTTTACCCATCCAACAATCATTAGCTAAACAACAAGACAGGAAACAACGACAAACTGCTGCTACTAAAGTCAACTTTTTTACTATGGTTAGGGGAGAGGGATAAGCAAAACTAAAGTAAGAGTAATCCAATTAAACCAATCGAAACTGGAGGAAAAATATGCCATACGTTGCGGTTAAAGGTGGCGAGCAGGCGATTGAAAATGCGGAAAAATTACTGCACAGCAGACGGCGGGGTGACATAAATGTTACTGAAATTAGGAGTGAGCAAATTGAACAACAGTTGACTTTGGCTGTGGAGCGGGTAATGTGTGAAGGTAGTTTATATGACCGGGAATTGGCTGCACTGGCTATCAAACAATCTTGGGGCGACCTAGTGGAGGCAATTTTTTTAGTTAGGGCCTATCGGACTACCCTACCTCGTTTCTACTACACCCAACCCTTAAACACTGGCGTAATGCAAATTGAAAGACGAATTTCTTCTATCTTTAAGGATATTCCCGGAGGACAAAATTTAGGACCCACTTTTGATTACATCCATCGGCTATTAGATTTTAAACTTTTGGCAGAAAATCAAGTTCCTCCACCATCAGAAACTAGTGTTAGTCAAGAGTCTTTTCCCCTAGTTATGGAGACTTTGGACAAAGAGGGATTAATTCAGTCCGAACCAAGAGCAACCCAACCACAAGTACCTTTTGATTTAACTCGTCAACCTTTGAATTTTCCAGCGAACAGGGATGCAAGACTACAAAATCTAGCACGAGCGGATGAGGGGTTTTTACTTTCCCTAGCATACTCTACTCAGCGCGGTTACGGTAAGAATCATCCCTTCGCAGGGGAAATTCGGATGGGAGAGGTGGAGGTAATTATATTTCCGGAGGAATTGGGTTTTGAAATTTCTGTTACTGACATTACTATTACGGAAGTGCAGATGGTGAATCAATTTAAGGGAAGTAAACACGTACCTCCCCAATTTACCCGTGGTTATGGACTTACCTTTGGATACAATGAACGTAAAGCTATGTCTATGGCTTTGGTAGACAGAGCAATGCGGGCCAGTGAATTGGGGGAGTCCGTAGATAGTCCAGCTCAAAACATTGAGTTTGTTCTTTCCCATTCTGATAATGTGGAAGCCCAAGGGTTTGTCCAGCATCTAAAATTACCCCACTACATCGATTTTCAGGCGGAATTGAATCTAATTCGTCAAATGCGACAAAAATCACAGGATTTATCCCCATAATGTCAGTATCAACTAAACACCCACATTTTAATTCAGGTTTTAACTTTGCCTACCTTGATGAACAAACTAAACGTTCCATTCGTCGGGCTCTGCTCAAAGCAGTAGCTATTCCAGGACATCAAATCCCTTTCTCTTCTAGAGAAATGCCTATGTCTTACGGATGGGGAACTGGGGGAATTCAAGTTACAGCGGCGATTATTGGTCAAAATGATGTTCTAAAGGTGATTGACCAGGGAGCAGATGACACCACTAATGCTGTAAATATTCGCCGCTTTTTCCGCAAGGTTTGTGCTGTGGAAACTACGGAGGAAACTGGACGAGCTACTTTAATTCAAACTCGTCATCGTATCCCGGAAACCCCCCTACGCGAAGGACAGATTCTGGTTTATCAAGTTCCTATTCCTGAACCTTTACGCTGGTTGGAACCTTCTACTGTGGAAAGTCGTAAGATGCACGCTTTGCAAGAGTATGGACCAATCTATATAAAGCTTTATGAGGATATTACTAGATATGGTTATATTGCTACTGGATATGATTATCCTGTAATCGTGGAAGACCGCTATCTAATGAGTCCTAGCCCCATACCACGCTTTGATAATCCTAAAATGCATCTTAATCCCGCACTTCAATTATTTGGAGCAGGTCGAGAGAAGCGCATTTATGCTGTGCCTCCTTACTCTAGGGTAAAAAGTCTTGATTTTGAGGATTACCCTTTCGGGGTGGAGCGTTGGAACCATGCTTGTGAGTTATGTGGTTCTACGGAAAGTTTTCTGGATGAGGTACTTGTTGATGATCGTGGAGGCAGAATGTGGATCTGTTCGGATACGGATTACTGTCAGCAGCAACGGAGGAAAAAATAATCGGGTATGCAATCCATACAACCTATATTACAGGTAGACCATCTTAGTAAATCCTTCGGGGTGATTCCTGCTTGTGATGGTGTTTCTTTTGATCTTTATCCGGGACAGGTTCTGGGCATTGTGGGAGAGTCGGGCTCTGGTAAATCTACTTTGCTCAGGGCGATCGCTCGTTATATTACGGTGGATGAGGGTAGTATAATTTATAAAAATCGTCAGGAGCGGTATTTAAAAATTCGGGAACTGGGGGAATATGAGCGCCGATGGTTAATGCGTACTGAGTGGGGTTTTGTTCAGCAAAATCCTAGGGATGGTTTGCGTATGCAGGTAAGTGCTGGAGCTAATATTGGTGAAAGACTGTTGGATATTGGCATGCGTAATTATGGTCAAATTCGTCAGGAAGCGATTCGCTGGTTACAAGAAGTGGAGATTGATCCAGATCGTTTGGATGATCTACCCACCACTTTTTCAGGTGGTATGCAGCAAAGATTACAATTGGCTAGGGTGTTAGTAACTAGACCACGGTTGATTCTTATGGATGAGCCAACTGGTGGACTGGATGTTTCGGTCCAAGCTCGATTGCTAGATCTGCTGCGATCGCTCGTTAGGAATTTTAATCTGAGTGTAATTTTAGTGACTCATGACATTGGGGTAGTCAGACTACTAGCTCATCGGTTGCTAGTAATGCAACAAGGAAAAGTAGTGGAGTCAGGATTAACAGATCAAGTGTTAGATGACCCTCAACATCCCTACACCCAACTATTAGTGAGTGCTGCTCTTACACCATGAGTATTTACACCCCATCAATGAATTATCGATCTCCGGAAACCATTTTACAAGTTGCCAATTTGAGCAAAAGCTTTATCCTTCACCAACAGGGAGGGGTTAGTTTACCAGTAATCAAGGGAGTTTCCTTTCAATTAAATCAGGGTGAATCCCTAGTCCTATCTGGTGCATCTGGTTCTGGTAAATCCACTTTAATCAGATGTATATATGGTAATTACAGACCTAACAATGGAGAGGTTTGGGTTAAACACGAAGGGAGTTGGATTGATCTATGTCAACTTGCTCCCCATGAACTTTTAGCAGTGAGGCAAAAAACCATTGGATATGTCAGTCAGTTTTTGCGGGTTATTCCCCGAGTCCCCGCCATAGAAGTAGCTGCGGAACTGTTATTAGATTTAGGGGAGGAACGAAGGGTAGCTTTAGCAAAGGTAAAAGAATTATTTCATCGTCTTCATTTACCTGAACGCTTATGGCAATTATCCCCCACCACATTTTCTGGAGGAGAAAAGCAGAGAGTAAATATAGCTAGAGCACTGGTAGTGAACTTTCCTATTTTGCTTTTAGATGAACCAACTTCAGCCTTAGATACTCACAATTGCCAAATAGTTATGGAACTGTTAGAAGAGCGCAAGATTAAAGGATGCGCCCTAATTGGCATTTTCCATAACATGGATCAAGGTCAAAACCTCAACACAAACACAGCCAAAAAACTTTTTGATAGGGAGTTATTTGTCCATGAATGAGCAGATTTATACCAACTATCGGTTATTACTTCCTGATGAAGAGATTTTAGGTACTCTTATAGTACGCAATGGCAAGATTGCTGATATTCAACCGGGGATAACAAATAAAGGAGAGAACGGAGAAGGAAAATATCTCATACCGGGGTTGATTGAACTACATACAGACAATTTAGAAAGATGTATGTCTCCTCGTCCAGGAATTCGCTGGCCTTTAGAAGCAGCAGCTATCTATCATGACCGGGACTTAGCCAGTGCAGGAGTAACCACAGTTTGTGATGCCATTGCCATTGGTGATGTTAATCCTAAATCACCGCGTTTAAAGAATTATGATCAGATGATCAATGTCCTTTGCCAAGGGAAAGCAGATAAGAGATTTTTAGTAGACCATTATATTCACTTACGCTGTGAATTAGCCTATCCAGAAGTTTATCAAATTACCGAGGAATATGTTCACAACTCCTTGCTGTTGATGATATCCCTTATGGATCATACACCGGGACAGCGACAGTTTATCAAACTAGAAAAATTCAAAGAATACTACATGGGTAAACATGGAGTAACAGCACAAGAAATGGAAGAGTTTATCACAACAAGACAAGAAAGACACAAGTTATATAGCAAGAAGAACCGTGATTTTCTAGTTGAGTTAGCCAGGGGAAGGAAAATTGCCCTAGCTAGTCATGACGATGCTACAGTAGAACATGTGCAAGAAGCGGTAGAAGATGGAGTAGTTTTAGCGGAGTTTCCTACTACTGTAGAAGCTGCAAGTAAAGCTCACAGTTTAGGATTAAAGGTTTTAATGGGTGCCCCTAACCTGGTTTTGGGTGGTTCTCATTCTGGAAATGTGTCGGCCATGGATTTGGTCTTATTAGACCTGGTGGATGTAATTTCTTCAGATTATGTACCTCAAAGTTTATTACAAGCCATGTTTATCATTGCCAAAAAGACTGGTAAACCACTATATCAGTCTATGGAACTATTTACCAGTAATCCTGCACAAGCAATTGATTTATTTCATGATCGAGGTAGTTTAGAAGTTGGCAAACGAGCTGATTTTATTACTGTTTGTGATGATGGCATTGTTCCACGATTAATATCAACTATTTGTGCAGGTTGTCGTATTAGTTAATCATAATTAAGTAGGGACAGACAATTACTTGTAGGATGGGTTACCCATCTGGGCGTTGAGTTTCATACTTCAACCCAACCTACTCTCATCTTATATTTAACTCCACCCACCCACTTAGCGCTCAATTAAGAAAGTTATCAATATCGATAATAGTACCCCAGCTTTCTAAATCTGGTGCAATCCTAATAATTCTCCTAAGTACTTGATCATCTATCCAAATAAATAGTGGAAAGGCAAATTTTTTGCTGAATTCCTCTCTAATTTGGTTTGATACTTGTAAAATCGAGTCCAGATTTTTAACAGCATCTAAACCAAAAACCATCACAGCATAGGGTTGTATATTCACCATTGTAGCTGATATGTTGTCATAAAGACTCATAGCTGATGGGGATAGATTGATCTCCTCAATTTTTGTACAATAACTACTACGCAATTTTACTGCTATTTTTTGGTGCAATCTAACACAATTACAGTGCAAAAAGATGAGAGAAAACTGACCTTGGGAAAAGTTAATAGCCCTCAATATACTCCTAATTGCATCATGGTTATCATTAGCAACATTCTCCAAATTATTCATGATACTAATCCTTATAATCATAATCCCTAGGAAATTCGGTGGATTCTAATAAGATTGGATTGATATCAAACCAAGAACCTTGGTCATCTCGATATTCAAAAACAAACAAACTGCGCAGCAAAATATTATACTGTTCTTCCCCTCTGTATGTTTTTGTTTTCCATACTTTTCGCAATAGTTCCCATTCATCAGATGTAATAGCTAAACTTAATAGATTACACTGTTCTTTAATGGTGTTTTCTAAACATAGACGAGAAATTGGTACATCCTGTGATTGTAAACAACGAAACAACAACTTCAAAAGACTACGTAAGTGACCACCACTAACCTGACAAAGACGATCAAAGGTTCTAGGACTATCAAAAATCTTAGTGGTCAAGGCCAATTTCTCTGGACTTTGTTGCCAATTCACACTGGGAAAAGCTCTGACCATAATCATTTGTTGTAGAAGAGTCATAGCTGCTGAGTAGTATTCACCATTTCTTTGTTTAACAGATATCATTGGCAACACTTTAGGATCTACTCCAAAGCGATTAATTAATCTACCCAAAGCATTGGAAAATATCAGCACTAAAGGAATAGTGTACACAATGTGACAGCTTAAAGCTTTTAACTGTTCACCTCTTTCAACAAACAGATATTCTGGTTGATATTGACCATTAGCTTTAGGACTATTATCTATCCTGTCTAAATTATCAATAATTACTACTAAACCTGACTTACCCTGCTTTTTTAACTCCTCTTGAGCAGGGACTAGTAATTCTCTGTTGATGGATTGTAAAATACTAGCGGTGCGAGGTTCTAAATACTGTCTGAGCTGATCACGTAGTTTGGGACTTTCCTTGGTTTTAGCAGTGATTTTCGCTATACCAACAGATAATTCCGCCTCAAAATCAATATCCAAGGGTGTTTGTAAGAACTCAATCACATCCTTAAATAGATTCTGAAAAAATCCAGATTTGACGTTAATTTGTGTAACTTCTAAACTGTGACTTACTTCTTTAGCTATTGCTAATAAAATGTCAGTAACGTCAACATCTCCTAAATCCAAACTCTGACTAGATTCAAAATATACTACATGAAAAAATTCAGTTTCCAGTTCTGATTTTAGACGCATTAACTCAGTAGACTTACCCACCCCGATATGTCCGGTAAACAGTTGACAGGTTGGTGAATCTGGGGAAAGTCGTGTAATAGTCCGTTTTAGTTCGTTAATTATTTCCAGTCCACGAACTGGAGAGAAGTCAATATACCGTTGTTTATCTTCAGGATTATTACTATTTAGCGTTTTATTGGGGTTGCAAGCTTGGTAAAGTGATTTTGTTATATCCAATGGTAGCTAATAATTTACTTACTGATATTCGTACATTGTTCGACCCACAATGTTTGTTGACTTAAACAGTATAGTTAAGGTAAGATTTGCTTGTCAACAGCAATTGCCAAAAAGGCGGACAAAGTTTGGGAGGTAAAGATTGTGAGAGTAAAACGGGGTTTATTCAATCCCACCCTAATAGCAATTATCAGTTTTTGTATATTAGTTAGTGTGCCAAAGCCCGCCTACGCCATGCACATTATGGAAGGTTTCCTACCAGTAGGGTGGGCAGTTTTTTGGTGGGTGGTAGCATTACCCTTTTTTATTCTTGGGTTACGCAGTCTAACTCGCACTACTCAGGCCAACCCCCAGCTGAAACTACTACTGGGTTTAGCTGGTGCTTTCGCTTTTGTGCTGTCAGCATTAAAAATCCCCTCAGTTACGGGTAGCTCCTCCCATCCTACTGGTACTGGATTGGGTGCAGTACTATTTGGTCCTTTAACAATGTCAGTCCTGGGTAGCTTGGTACTATTATTTCAATCCTTGCTGCTAGCACATGGTGGATTAACTACTTTGGGGGCCAATGCTTTTTCCATGGCCATAGCTGGACCTTTTGCTGCATATTGGATATACAATTTGACAATTAAAATTAGTGGTAAAGAGAAAATTGCCATCTTCTTGTCAGCTGCGATCGCAGATTTATTGACCTATGTAATTACCTCTATACAACTTGCGCTGGCTTTTCCCGCACCAGTTGGTGGCTTTATGGCCTCATTTATCAAGTTTACTGGAATTTTTGCCATTACTCAAGTTCCTTTAGCAATTAGCGAAGGATTGCTAACCCTACTAGTGTGGAATTGGCTACAATCTTATAATCCTCAAGAGTTGGAACTTTTACAATTAATCAAGGGAGGAAACGGTAATGAATCAGTCTCAGAAAAGGTTAATTAACTGGCTTTTGGTAGTAGGGGTAGTAATTTTAGCTGTGACACCATTAATGTTGATTCGTGATAGTGAATTTGGAGGGGCTGATAAGCAAGCAGAAAAGCTAATTACTGAAATACAACCCAAATATAAACCTTGGTTTAAATCATTGTTTGAACCCCCTAGTGGAGAAATAGAAAGTTTATTATTTGCTTTACAAGCAGCTTTGGGCGCTGGAGTAGTTGGTTATGCAATTGGGTTATATAAGGGACGTTCCCAACCGCAAAAACCCGAAGAATAAGCCAGCAAAACAATTTCCGATGATCCACCAAATAGATACTTTATCTTATACTAATAGACTACGAAAATTATCACCATGGCATAAACTTATTTTTGCGTTTACCACCCTTGCTATTTCTCTAGCTAGTGATCCACGAGTACAAATTTTAACTGTGATCTGGATGAGTATTTGGACAGTGATTTATGCCAAAATTCCAGCCAAAGTTTATTTACAGTTATTGATGTTCACCATAGTTTTTGGCTTGATGAGTTTACCAGCACTCATAGTTAATGGTGTGAGCATTTTCGATATAGAAAGCGTCAAATTAGACTCATGGTATGGAATAACCCTAGGGAATTTTTATGTTTATATCAGTCATAATGGAACAATACAGGCATAGAATATTTTAACTCGATCCTTATCTTCTGCTTCTTGTGTGTACTTTATGATACTGACTATTCCTTTTACAGAAATACTAGGAATTTTGCGCTATTTAGGGGTTCCCATACTGATAACGGACTTATTATTGCTGATGTATAGATTTATTTTCATTTTATTGAGCACAGCCAATGAATTATGGACAGCACAAACTTCTCGTGGTGGTTATCGCACTGCTGGTGTGGGAATGAAAAGTTTAGCAATACTCATAGGACAACTGCTACAGCGTAGCTTACAACAATATAATCAGTTTTCTCTGGGACTGGAAGCAAGAGGTTTTGTGAGTGAATTTCGGGTTTGGCGTCAATATCGGTATAGTTTGGAACTGCGATATATAATTGAGTCAATAGTTGGTTGTGTAGTGTTAATAGGATTAAATTTTTGGTAAAATGCGGGAATATCTACTAGAGTTTAAGGAAGTATATTACAGTTATATGGAATCTCAACAATTGGCTTTAAATAGTCTAACATTGAGAATTCCATCAGGTAAGAAGTGTGCCTTAATTGGTCAGAATGGTTGTGGAAAAACAACACTCTTATTACTAGCTAATGGGTTATATAAACCCAATCGTGGGGTTGTCAGTTGGTGTGGTGAACCATTAACTTACAACCGAAATTATCTGGGTAGATTAAGACAGAAAGTTGGATTGGTTTTTCAAAATCCAGAACAACAACTAGTAGCTGCTACTGTTGAAGAAGATATATCTTATGGTTTATGTAATTTGGGTTTACCAGTGGTAGAAATTCAACAGCGGGTAGAGGAAGTATTGATAGAATTTGAGCTAACTACTTTGGCACAAACACCCACTCATCATCTGAGTTTAGGGCAAAAAAAGCGGGTTTCCATAGCAGATGTCATGGTACTAAGACCCGAATTATTATTGTTGGATGAACCTACCGCATATCTGGATATTAAACAGACTCGTAATTTGATAGCAATGCTGAATAAAATCCATCAACATGGAACTACATTAGTGATGGCAACTCATGATTTAGATTTAGTTTACAGGTGGGCGGATTGGGTTTTTGTGATGGATAGAGGAAAATTAATGCTGGAAGGAAGTCCTCATGATGTATTTGGTCAGCGGAGATTATTAGAAGAGTTGGAGTTGGGTTTGCCATTAGTATGTGAAATGTTATTTTCTAATAAATCAGGTTCTCAAGAAACACATAACCCCTTGTTGTAGTGCGATCGCCAATCTGATAGGTTAGGTTTAGGAACGAACAAAATCTGTTCATAAAAAAACCATTTTCCCTGCGGATAGGTATGTTTATCGGTTGGGTTTAATAACCCAACAACCCTACGGGATATAAATGCGATTGGGAAGCATTCCCTAGGGGCGATTGCGCAGCACTCCCTTTGGGAGATCGCATTTAATAATTCCCCACAACTTCATTAATATCACCTGTCTGCTTGATTATTATCCCTTATTTTTCAACAACTCTCTTGTATCTGTTCCTAATGAATGGGATGACAAAATGTTAGATAAGTTCCGCCTACATTTACATAGCCAATTTACTTGGCATGATTAGGTAAACTATTAGGGTCAACTCCTTGCGATCGCAAGTAAGCTATTAACCTTTCTTTTTCCTGACGTTCCTGTTCTGCTCGTTGGCGTTCCTGCTCTGCTCGTTGGCGTTCCTGTTCAATCAGTTCTAAAGCCCAAGGTAACAAATTACCTGTTTTATCCCACCATCGCAACCAATAGCCAGTACGTCCTTCTTTTGTACCTTGCCAAGTTCCTAAAAATAGTCCCATTGACTTAATCCAATGACGACCATTTTCGTCTGGTTGCTTTAATTCATAACGTTCATCTTCCAGTTGATAATATTCTAATAATCCTCCATCTGGATCAAAAATGATATAAATAGGAACTTGCAAAATCTGTTCATAAAAAAACCATTTTCCTGGCGGATAGGTACGTTTAAATGAGTATTCTCCGCCTTCTTTATCTGACAAAAATTCCATAACCAAAGCCGGTATATCCCCTTCTAAATGGGGTGTATAGCTTTTGCGTCCTGGCAATATTTCTTTAACTGAAGGTATATATAGCCAATCTGGTGCTTTAGCGATAAATTGAGCATTTAATGTGGCACATAAAGCAAAATTAGCAGCAATTAACATCTGTGGTTGAATAAAACCACTGATTTCTAAACTTTCACATAAAGCACCTGCTAAAAGTGGTTGTCCTATATTGTCCACTGGTTCATCCTCTAGTTGAAAATCATCGGGTAACGCTTCCCATGAGATAACCAGTCCCGTCTGTGATTTACTTTCACTGAGTAGGGTTGCCATAAAAGTTACCTTTGCTCGATTTATTTTTATTCTATCAAAGCTTGTGGGAATGGAAAATTTATCTGTATTTTGTTCCCAGTGTAGGAAACCCTATTAAGTCAAAAAGGCGCAACACTTGAGGATGAACCCATCCCTGATGTTACTCTATGAAAAAAGCCCCCCACCAGGTGAGGAGCTTTTCATTTACCAGTATTGGTTATTAACCGTTGATTGCGGGAGCAGTCAATGCTATAGGTGCTACTTCACCAGCAGCTAGGTCTAAGGGGAAGTTGTGCGCATTGCGCTCATGCATTACTTCCATACCTAGGTTAGCGCGGTTGATTACATCCGCCCATGTACCAATTACGCGTCCTTGAGAATCAATGATGGATTGGTTGAAGTTGAATCCATTCAGGTTGAATGCCATGGTGCTTACACCCAGTGCTGTAAACCAGATTCCTACTACTGGCCATGCTGCCAAGAAGAAGTGTAGTGAACGGCTGTTGTTGAATGAAGCATATTGGAATATCAAGCGTCCGAAGTAACCGTGTGCTGCTACGATGTTGTAGGTTTCTTCCTCTTGTCCGAACTTGTAACCATAGTTCTGAGACTCGGTTTCAGTTGTTTCTCTTACTAGGGAAGATGTTACCAAGGAACCGTGCATAGCGCTGAACAAGCTACCACCGAATACACCTGCTACTCCTAGCATGTGGAAGGGGTGCATGAGGATGTTATGCTCTGCTTGGAACACAATCATGAAGTTGAAGGTTCCAGAGATACCCAAGGGCATACCATCAGAAAAAGAACCTTGTCCGATGGGGTAGATTAAGAATACTGAGGTGATTGTGGATGGTAAGGAGCGTCCAGTTCAGCGTCCTCAAAACCGAGAACGCCAAAATGAAGTCTCCCACTGATATAAAAAATAACATATTTTGTACTATTGATAATCTAATGCTTCTGAAAGTAATATAATTTTGGATATTTGATCTCAAAGTAAGTGAGTGGAATTAAGTATAGGATGAACGTAGGTTAGGTTGAAGCATGAAACCCAACGCCCGCATAGGTTACGCTTATTCAGGATTTTATTAATGTTTTTGATAATGATAAATAGATATAAATGTTAATTAAACCCCAAATTCAAACTCCAGAAAAATTACCGTTTTTAAAAAAATTATCTTGGCAAAGAGAAGATATAAAAAATCTTACTCCTTTAGAAATGCTAAGAATATATGAGCGAGGGTGGCATTACCGGGGAGTTTTAGCAAACTTGAGCCATACAGAAGCCTTATTTGTGGAACAATTAGCTCAATATTATCATTCATGGTTAGGAGCGAAAATGTTTGAGAGGGAATTTCATCAAAAAATTTTAAATGTTCTTCAACAATTAAACACTAATTTTTTATTAGAGTGTGGTGCATATTTTGGCGGTGGAACTCTGGTTAGTTTAAATCATGGACAATATAGATTAAGCAAGGATATAGATTTTCTCTGTTCCACTGGTGCTGGCTACCGATTACTACGACAAAAAATAGCTAAAAATCAATATAATGCCCTTTTTAAAAATCAAAATAATCTCAACTTACCCGGGGAAATTAAAGCCGATCAGTATGGAATAAGATTTGCCATTATTGTTGATGAAACCCTGATTAAATTTGAAATAATTATGGAAGGACATATTGAACTAGGAGAAGCAGACTATCCTAGTTGGTCACCTGTACCATGCCTAAATCAAATTGACAGTTTTGCAGAAAAACTTTTGGCTAATTCTGACAGATGGAATGATTCTTCAGTAGAGTCGAGAGATTTAATTGATTTGGCTATTCAAAGGCTCAGTTTCCCTATTCCTCAAGCAGCTATTGAGAAGGCTCAATCAGCTTATCCTGTAATTGAACCTTTAAAAAAAGCGATACTCTTTTTCCAAAATCACCCCAATTATCGAGACAAATGTTTTACAGCTTTGGGAATTTCTGAACCCAGTAAAATTATTGATGGTATTGATTTAATGGCGGTTGATTTCAATTTAAAAAACACACCTAGAACGTTTAGCGAGTCTAAAGAAGACTAGAAATGACAATTAATCCCCCTTACCTTTCGGTTTCTTGTAATGTCTAACCTTAGACATGGCAGGTTCCCTAGTTTTAACCATTTTCGTAATTTCTGTACTACTCATCATTAGATCAGCTATAATGGTATGACAAAGTGTAAAACAAGCAAGAGGTTTAATAAATATGACGACTTTAAATTTGAAAGTGGGGGAGAGGGATCATGGCAGATGGTGATATGGAGGGAAAAACCATACCCACTATTTTATCACTAAAATGTCTCACTAAAAATCAAAATAAATATAAGGCAAACTTCCTTGAGGTGCCAATAACCAAACTGCATAAAAACATAGAGGTACAAAAACCAGTTTTAACTGCCATCTGAGTTCTAAGTGAAGTTTCCGTTTAAATACATAAGCCACAATCATGACGACAAATATTAAAATTAACCCCCATAATACCTGATTAGGACTAGTATTTAGAGCTTCCATATAAACCTTCTTAATAAATTGTACATCAGCTGTGTGTCCCCAGAGATTTCCCATGACTAATGCTGAATCTTCAATTCTAGGTAACCGAAACCAAATCCAAGAAATAAATACGGTCAATTGAGTTAATAACCATGCCAAAATTATCCCTAGAGGATGATGCCAAAATAGACGTAAAATCTTGAAATTATTGCTGACCACATCTGTAACTCTATGAATACATAAAGCTATACCGTGTGACCCCCCCCACACTAAAAAACCCCACGCGGAACCATGCCAAATACCGGCAATTAACATGACTATTAATAGGTTAACACAGGTACGTAATAATCCTCGACGAGAACCCCCTAAGGGAAAATATAAGTAATTACGTAACCAATCACCTAGGGTGATATGCCAACGACGCCAAAAATCGGCAATACTGCTACTCAAGTAGGGAAAATCAAAGTTTTCTGGTAATACTAAACCAAGTAGTAAAGCACTACCACGGGCAATATCTACATAACCGTTGAAATCCAAATATAGTTGAAAACCATAAGCGAAAGTAGCTAACCATAGATCTGTGCTACCTGCTCTTTGTATATTGTTAAAACATAATTCTACGAAAATTCCTAAATTGTCGGCTAAAACTCCTTTTTTCACCGCACCTCTGGCAATTAACCATAAACCTTCTGTCCGTATGTGAATATGGTTAATTTTTGTCTGATCAAATTGCCAAGATATTTGATGATAGCGGGTAATTGGTCCGGAAATTAGTTTGGGAAAAAATAATTTGTAGGATGCAAATTTTAATAGGTTATCAGCTGGGGGTACTCCTCGATAAACATCTATAAGGTAAGCTATATTCTCAAATGTAAAAAATGAAATTCCTAGGGGAATACCTAACTTGAAACTGGCATTTTCTAGGGTGATATCCCACCTCAATATCCATTGGGATAGAATGGTCGAGTATTTAAAAACTAATAATAAGCCTACATTTAAACAAATACCTAAAGCTAAAATTTTCAGCCTGTTAGGATTCCAGTCAGCTTCTATATTTTTTATATCTTGGTCTGAATTTTGGTTGTTGTTGTTTTTCTTTGAGTAATTATTTGAGGCAGAGTTTTCGGCAATTTCTAACCCTAGGCGAAAGTTAATAAATGTTAGAACTACCATTAGTGGTATATACTGCACATCCCAGGAGGCGTAAAAAACTATGCTGGAAATAATTATTGTCCACAGACGAAATTTTGATTGCTTAATATTCCAGTAAGTGATCAGAACAATTACTAGAAATAGACCGTAGAGAACAGATGTAAATTTCATTTATTTCTTCAACCAAGGGATGATCATATCAGTAGCTAATTTCTGGGAGAGTTCATGGGCTCCATAGCGGTTCAGATGGCTGGGATCAGAAAAGTATTCATCAATTTCTTTCCAGGTGCGACTGAAATCACCGTAGGTGAAATTGGGATTCTCTCTAGCATTACCTAACATATATCTTTTGAATTTTCGCTCATATTTAGACCTGAAGGAGTCTAGATAGTCTGTTGTTAATGGCATATTAATGAAAATTAGATGTATCTGTTGTTTTTGTGTGAATTGCAAAATAGAATTTAATGCGTTGTGTTGCATGCCATCTAGCTGAAAATCTTTGTAGTCACTATCGTAAGCACCAAACACTTTAGGATACTTTTGATAGTAAGTTTTAGCATCAAATTTTATGGATATGGGTAAAAATCCATTAAATTGATTAATATTGCTTTCTGCACCTGGGGAGTTATTATTCTTTTGATAGTTATTAATTAGGTCTAAATTATTCAGGTTATCGAAAAATAATTTCTTGATTTCTTCACGCTTTTGATAACCTAAAGATAAATTGGCTAAGTACTCATTTAATATCTCATTTGCTACCTGTTGGCTATTAATTTCAGTAATATTGGTAATGTTATTTTCTGTAGAGCTTTTATTTGCTACAGATGAGTTTTCATTCATTTTTCGTTCATTGGCTCTTTTTAATACCTCCTTATATCCCTGGGAAGCAGCAATAGCATTAAAAGTTATATCTAGACGACCATTGTTAAATGCTCTGGAACCGTCTCCCCAAATAATTATTTTTGGCAATTCCGCAGGTGTCAAGACTTGGCAAATCACAAATTCTACCACTTGAGCAGTGGATCCATTAATCCCTAGATTAAAAATGCTAACTTCTGGATAGCCACGACTAGCTAGGGTCTGACCAATAGCTGATGGGTCAATACCCCGTAATGCACGAGAAGAACCAAGGATCAATATATCTGGTGGTTTGCCATCTGTTTTTAATCGTTTTCTATATAGTGCTAATTGTGCATCTAATTGCTTGGCATTAAAACTTGGCAGGTTCATAGAAGAGTCTTCTAATGAAACTTGATTATGTTGACTCAATACCCAAGTGTTGGAACTGGGGGAAGAATCGGAACTGTTAGATAATTTTAAATCTTTGGGTTGGTTATGTTTTGTCCCTTGGGATTGTTGTCTAATCATGGTTAAATTCCCTAAAAGCCAATCGCTTTGGATAATTAAGATTATTCCTAAAACTAACCACAAAAACCCGGCTGAAATTCCCTTTGCTTTTGGATCTATATCTCTTTGATTTTGGATTGGTATGAATACTTGAGTTGTTAAAAGTAACTTTTTTATTAAGTCTTTTATTTGTTGATGAAGACCTATGGATCGATATTCACTTTCCTCTTCTACCTCGATCCCACTATCACTATAAATATATGTAGTTAAGTTACTACTGGGCTGATAATTGACTAAACTACTATTATATTCTCTATATTCTTTATACTCCACTATTGAGGCAAACTTTGGTGTGTCTACTAAAACTAATTCTTCCGTTAGTGCTTGATTAGTCCCAGGAAAGTTGACACCATAACGCCAAAGGGGATCCCTGTCACCTGCGCGACGACCATAGATTCTCACACCAGCGATCGCTCTAATTTGTTGTGCAAATTCAGTTACTTTGTCAGCTACCTGTTCTTGGGGTGGACAGGTAGTGGCGTCACACATAATATGTAATATGTTACCTTTTTGCAAGGTAAGAATACGAATTCCCCCCGTTCTTAACCGCCAATCTATATCATGATTAAGTAGACGTTCTAAAAGGAAAATTATTGCCCCTTGGTCTCCTGATGCTGCTAGTTCTTTGGTTGGGGTAGACAACTTTGTATTTTCCGCAGCAGGTAAAGACAACCAGTCTATCCATTCTGGTTGTGCTTCTTTGGCTGATTGCCCATATACGGTAGCTGATAGTACGCCCTGGGGACCAATGTTCCCCAATTGATTGGCAATTATGGGCAAACATTCCTCCTTTTCAGGTGGATTTTTCAGCAGACCAGTGGGATAACAAAATATATGTAGGGTAAATTTTTGCAAAGAAATGGTAACGGAAACCCCCAAATTTGATAGGGACTGGTTCAGCAGGCGATCAATTGCTTCTAGATCTCCCCAGCGGGCCCACTCTTGAACCATGGTTTCTGCCAAAGTTAGATCTACCCTTAACAACCAGTCTGGATTCGTTTCCCCTAGAACTTGAGATACAATTAGTGCATCCCCGTAATTTTCTAGGTTCAAATGGCGTAACTTCTGGGCGATTGGTTCCGCTAGTAATTCAGGATCATGACTGTAGGTAGATTGACAAAATACCCATAGGCGATCGCCCTCTTGGTTCATCTTGGTTTGTGAACCCACATTAAATTTTAGAGGTTTGCTTTTTACCTCTACTGAAACACCTAATGAACTTAGACTTTCGCTTAAGTATCGCGATATAGCCTGGATGTCACCTTGTCTTGCTAGATTTTCATTAGAAACGCTTAAATTGCTATGGTAAGATTTGGGTTCATTAGCTTGTAATAATAGGGATGCGCCGCTGCTGTGTAGATTTTTGTCTAATTGGTTACGGCTTTGCGGTTGCTCAGGAAAAATCATGGATTTATCACATTTGGCAGTTTTTTTTAACATTTTTGTTACCTTTGTAGCTGTAGAAATGAGCAAAGATATTATTAGAGGTTAAATCACCATAGAATTAACCTACTTAACCTATAATTTGGGCGTGCTCGATCTACACCTTATATATATAATTGCCAGTATCATTGTAACTAGTGATTCTAAAACCACCAATCTACAGAATAAATCATGTCTTCTACTATTTCCCATTCCCCGTTACTACAAATAGGCACAATGTCCATGTTACTACTACTCATAGCAAATAAAGTAACTAGTGAGGTGATTACAACCCTGGGAACTGCTAGTGAGGAGATATTTAGGGGCGATCGCCTCCCTCCACTAAAATTCCCCGAAACTTCCTGTGCTGAGGATAGAATTACAGGTTAAGCGGACCGGAGCAAAAAATATGAGTTCGATTTTATACTCTTCATTGCCAGCGGCAAATATGCACCCTATGTCTGAATTATTTTTACGTCATCGTCTGCACGTAGTAGAAGAATTATGGGAGTCGGTTCTCAGACAAGAATGTGGACAAAAAATGGTTGACCTGCTGCGTCAACTACGGGATTTGTGTTCACCGGAAGGACAAACCACCCATGATCAAGCATCCTCAGCAGTAGCACTGATTGAACAGCTCAATATTAATGAAGCTATTCGTGCTGCTCGTGCTTTCGCTTTATACTTCCAGTTAATTAACATTATTGAGCAAGAATATGAACAAAAGCAACAGTTAACCCGCTATTCGGTGCCCGATCCTATGGACCAAGAAAGCTGGCCTAACATTATTTATTCAACTAATCAAAGGGAAAATGATCTACCTATCAATAAAGAGACTGGGAATGATAAAATTACCCCTTACCAGAAGGGAACCTTTGCGGTGTTATTCCCCCTACTATTTAGATTAAATGTTCCACCTCAGCAGATTCAAAGACTGATTTCTCAACTGGATGTGCGCTTAGTCTTCACAGCACATCCCACGGAAATTGTCCGCCACACCATCCGGGACAAACAAAGACAGGTAGTACACCTTTTACAGCAGTTGGATACTCTACAAACCCATACTGGTGCTCATCCCTGGGAACTGGCAGAAATTAAGGAGCGTTTATTAGAAGAGATTCGCCTCTGGTGGCGCACAGATGAACTGCATCAGTTTAAACCAACCGTATTAGATGAAGTAGACTATGCATTACATTACTTTCAAGAGGTTCTATTTGATGGTATTCCTCAATTGTATAAACGATTTGCTTATGCTTTAAAACAAACATTTCCTTGGTTGGAACCACCTGGTAAGAACTTTTGTTCTTTTGGCTCTTGGGTAGGTTCCGATCGGGATGGTAACCCATCAGTGACACCCGAGGTGACTTGGAAAACTGCCTGTTACCAGCGAAAAATGGTTTTAGAGAGATATATTCAATCTGTGAAAAAGCTGATTGAGTTACTGAGCATTTCCATGCACTGGAGTGATGTCCTACCAGATTTGTTGGAATCTTTAGAATTGGACCAATCTGTATTAGGTGATGTTTACGATGCTTTAGCTCTCCGCTATCGTCAAGAGCCTTATCGCTTAAAACTTTCCTATGTGTTAAGAAGATTGGAAAATACCAGAGATCGGAATTTGTCTTTATATCGTGGGGAGACTCCCACCAATGAGGATTCTGATAAATATGCTTCGGGGGAAGAATTTTTGGCGGAGCTAAGACTGATTCAACGTAACTTAACAGAAACTGGATTGAGTTGTGGAGAGTTGGATAATTTGATTTGTCAGGTGGAGATTTTTGACTTTCATCTAGCCCAGTTAGATATTCGTCAAGAATCTTCTAGACACTCTGATGCAATCAATGAAATTCTTGAATACCTGCAAATCCTTCCCGGAACCTATAATGAACTCTCAGAAAGCGAAAGAGTGAGTTGGTTGACAGCAGAATTACAGACTAGAAGACCTTTAATTCCAGCAGAATTGCCATTTTCGGAAAAAACTAATGATGTCATTGAAACTTTCCGAGTGGTGCGATCGCTACAACAGGAATTTAGGATTAGGATCTGCCAAACATATATTATTAGCATGTGTCGGCAAGTTAGTGACGTATTAGAGGTACTACTACTAGCCAAGGAGGCCCAATTATTTGACCCTGCTACTGCGGTTGGCTCTATTCGTGTAGTTCCCCTATTTGAAACTGTAGAAGATTTACAAAGATCCAGAAGTGTGATGCGGGAATTATTTGAACTTCCCCTATATCGTGCTTTCCTAGCGGGAGGTTATAAACCCGATCACACAGAAAATAACCTATCCCATAGCGATCTTAAACCTAACCTCCAAGAAGTGATGTTAGGATATTCCGACAGTAATAAAGACTCTGGTTTTTTAAGTAGTAATTGGGAAATCCACAAAGCCCAAAAATCCCTGCAAGAAATTGCTGAAGAATACGGTTTAAACCTGAGAATTTTCCATGGGCGGGGGGGATCGGTAGGTCGTGGTGGTGGACCAGCCTACGAGGCGATTTTAGCCCAACCTGGACATAGTATTAATGGTAGGATCAAGATTACCGAACAGGGAGAAGTTTTAGCTTCTAAATATTCTCTGTTAGATTTAGCTTTGTATCATATAGAAACAATTACTAGCGCAGTAGTGCAGGCTAGTTTATTGAGAACAGGGTTTGATGACATTGAAGCGTGGAATGAGATCATGGAAGAATTGTCGGTGAGATCTCGTCAACATTATCGAGCTTTGATTTATGAAGATCCTGATTTTATTGACTTCTTTCATCAGGTAACGCCTATTGAAGAAATTAGTCAGTTACAAATTAGTTCTCGCCCAGCCCGGCGATCATCTGGCAAAAAAGATTTGGGCAGTTTAAGAGCTATACCTTGGGTATTTAGTTGGACACAAACCAGATTTTTATTGCCTTCTTGGTATGGTGTAGGTACGGCATTAGATGAGTTTCTACAAGAAAAACCGGAAGAACATTTGAAACTAATGCGTTATTTCTATATTAAGTGGCCTTTCTTTAAAATGGTAATTTCCAAAGTAGAAATGACCCTAGCAAAAGTGGATATAGAGATGGCACGTCATTATGTACAGGAACTTTCCAGTCCAGAAGACAGATCAAGATTTGAGAAAGTATTTTTCCAAATTGCCAGGGAATACTATTTGACTAGGGACCTGGTGTTGAAAATCACGGGAAATCAAAGACTACTAGACGAAGATCCCACCTTGCAGCGGTCAGTACAATTACGAAATAGCACCATATTGCCATTGGGGTTCATTCAGGTTTCCTTACTCAAGCGATTGAGACAGTACAAGACTAGTAGTACACCGGGAGTAATACATTCTCGTTACAGTAAAGGGGAATTACTACGCGGCGCATTGTTGACTATTAATGGGATTGCAGCAGGAATGAGAAATACTGGTTGATGATTTTTAAGGAGTGGTGGAATGATCAAAAAACGCACTTTAATTTGTACTGTTATTGCGCTATTATCAGGCATAATTGGTGGATTAACAGCTGCACAAATCTCCTCTATGTTACATAATCAAAAATGCCTGACTCAACTATGGGGTTGGCAACAGATTTGTCATGTAGTGGTAACACCAGGAGCAATATGGCAAGGTAGCATAGCGGGAATTTGGACTGGTACAATATTAGGAGCGTTTTTTGGTGGTTTGGTGGTGCGTAAAATTGATTATTTAGGTTAAATTCTCTCCTCTTCCTGATAGAATACCTGTTAAGTTTAACCAGATTATAGCCATGACCACCGAAACAACTGCACAAAATCCAACCACTGGCGCTGATGCTGTAGATATAGCGATCGCACAGGGAATTGACTTTGATGGATCCCCCATTCCTACCGTCAAGCTGGAGTTATATAATTACGTTATGGGATTGGAAGCAGGTAGACAACGGAGTGGGGTATCTAACACCATGCGTTCTCGAATTGTTCGCATTGGTGCTAAACACATACCCCAAGCGGAGTTAGATGAGAAATTAGTAGCAGCTGGTTTTGCACCCTTAAAGGAAAAAGAGATTGCTTTTTTCTATGGTAGCAAGTAAGTTTAAAAATGTAGTTTTTCCTCTTGTATAACATCCGTCCCCATCACCTTATCCCAAAAGCGAAAATAAAGACCATAATTACAATTGAATTTGTGATGATGTAGGGTGTGATGGGAGGGTGTAATCCAATGTTCACCCCAAAAACCCTTAATCCAGGAACGGGGATAAACTTCATAACCTAGGTGATTAATCACGCCAAATAGCGTCATTAATATTAATAATAGTATTAACATGCTGGTATGAATGGGAATGATCAGCAGCATGACAGGAATAATCACTGCCTGCATTATACTTTCTAAAGGGTCAAAGCAGAAGGATGTCCAGGGTGTGGGTTTGATAGATTGATGATGTATTCGATGAAAGCGGCGATATATTTTAGGATTGTGTAACCATAAATGGGTCCAGTAAAAATATGTATCGTGTAAGAATAAATATATGAGTATGCTTATAGGCAAGTATAAATAGCCATATTCCAGAGGATTAGTGTACACCTTGGTATATCCATTACTAATGATAGTCATGGACAGAGCGACTCCTGGGGAGAAAATTAGACTGGATAGAATAGACCATTTGATTTCAGTTTTGATATTCTGACTGTTTTCTTTAATTTCCTGAAGACGGCGTTTTTCCCAGGAACGAGGACGACGAGTCCACAGCAACCAATAAAGGGGCCAGGATACAAGAAAATATCTGACAGAAAGTGCGCAAAATATAATTATTGTCAGCGCGGTGAATTCTATGATATTAGATAACATCTGTTTTATTAATAATTGTTACAAATATATTATATATAACCAAGGTTATACTGTTGAGATTGGGAAAACTTTTTGAAGACTATGAACAAATACAGTGAAATACCGCCCCACACGTGGAAACGTGCTATTGGTCTGGGGTGGGAAAGACCATATAGAGTCCGCTATCCCAGCAATTTGGATGATGGGCCATTTCATGGTATGCCATTAGGTGGTTTTGGAGCAGGTTGTATTGGTCGTTCCTCTCGGGGAGATTTTAATTTATGGCATATTGATGGGGGTGAACATGTTTTTAAAAATGTTCCTGGGTGTCAGTTCAGTATTTTTACATCTGGTCAAGCTTACGCGTTATCCACCCAACCACCAGAAGATAACACCTTACAAACCTGGCAATGGTATCCCAATACTGATGGGGGGACATATCACGCACTCTACCCCCGCAGTTGGTTTGTATATGAAAACGTATTTCCCCTACAATTCACTTGCGAACAATTTTCCCCGGTTTGGGCCCATAACTACCGAGAAACTAGTTATCCGGTAGCTGTTTTCTTATGGAATATCCATAACCCAACTAATCAACCCCTTACTGCGAGTATTATGTTGAGTTGGGAGAATATGACTGGGTGGTTTACTAATGCTCTTAAATCTCCTCAAGTTAAAATCAGGGATGATGGCTCTCCTGTATATGAATATCAACCGCGATGGGGTGAAAGTCAGGGGAACTATAACTGGTTAGCAGAAAATGACCAATATTTGGGTTGTGTTTTAGGTCGAGCTACAGATCATCCAATTCAAGAAGGTGATGGTACTTGGTGTATTGCTACTGTGAAAAATCCCCAGGTTGAATTATTCTATCATTGCCAATTTAATCCCCTGGGTAATGGTGAAGAAATTTGGCGTGACTTTAGTCAGAATGGCTCTCTATCTAATTACCAGGACGAAACCCCCGCAGATGTAAATTCCCGTTTGGGCGCTGCTGTTGCAGTTCGCTTTACTCTCCCACCTGGGGAAACTTTAACAGTTCCTTTCGTCTTGAGTTGGGACTTTCCAGTGACAGAATTTGCAGCAGGTGTCAACTATTATCGTAGATATACTGATTTTTTCGGCACTACCGGCGATAATGCTTGGCAGATTGCTACTTGTGCTCTGAAAGAATGCTACAACTGGCGATCGCATATTGAGAGTTGGCAAAAACCAATTCTGGAAAGGGAGGATTTACCAAGCTGGTTCAAGATGGCTTTATTTAACGAACTGTATGATTTAACTAGTGGGGGAACCCTGTGGAGTGCAGGGACGGAAAAAGACCCCATGGGTCAATTCGCGGTTTTAGAATGTTTAGACTATCGTTGGTATGAGAGTTTAGATGTTAGATTATATGGTTCCTTTGGACTGTTAATTTTATTCCCAGAATTGGAAAAGGCGGTCATTCGTGCTTTTGTGCGGGCCATCCCCCAAAGTGATGATAGATCTAGAATTATTGGATACTATTTAACCATTAACTCCCCCAGTCCGATGGCATTACGCAAGGTAGCAGGGGCTACACCTCACGATTTAGGCGCACCTAATGAGTGGGTTTGGGAGCAAACCAACTATACCAGTTATCAGGACTGTAACCTATGGAAAGATTTGGGTTGTGATTTTGTCCTCCAGGTGTACCGTGATTTCCTGTTTACCGGTGCTAATGATATAGAGTTTCTAGTTGACTGTTGGCATGGTATGGTGCTGACTTTAGATTATCTCAAACAATTTGACATGGATGGGGATGGAATACCGGAAAATTCTGGCGCTCCCGACCAGACCTTTGATGATTGGCGACTAAGTGGTGTTAGCGCCTATTGTGGTGCTTTGTGGTTGGCAGCTTTGGAAGCTGCGATCGCCATTTGTGATGTTTTGATAAACCGCCCGGAATTACCAAATGTAGGGGAGCAAAAATCTATTTATGAGCATTGGTTAAACCAATCATTGCCAGTATATCAACAAAAACTATGGAATGGCAAATTTTACCGTTTAGATAGTGAAAGTGGTTCCAATGTGGTGATGGCTGATCAACTATCAGGACAGTTTTATGCCAGGTTGCTTAATCTACCGGATATTGTGCCAAAAGATCGGGCCCTTTCCGCTTTGACTACTATCTACGATGCTTGTTTCCTCAAGTTCCAAGATGGTAAGTTTGGTGCTGCTAATGGTGTTCTTCTGGATGGTTCACCGGAAAACCCTCAAGCTACCCACCCTCTGGAGGTTTGGACGGGTATCAATTTTGGCTTGGCTGCTTTTTTACTGCAAATGGGCATGAAAGATCAAGGTTTGCGTTTAACCGAAGCAGTGGTGAGACAGGTCTATGACCATGGTCTACAGTTCCGCACACCAGAGGCGATCACCGCTGCTGGTACTTTTCGGGCTAGTACCTACCTTCGGCCTATGGCTATTTGGGCTGTGTATATATGCTTTAAATAGTTATTGGTAATTAAATCTTAAGAGATAACCATAGCCACCAGCGGGCCAGAATGTCTATCCAGCTTTTTATAGCGTTCTGGTTCCATATATTAATTGACATTAAATATGACATCTATGTCGTGAATCACTTGATAATACACTTGGTTATGGGTATTTGTTAGGGAGCATCATTTATTTCCCCTTAAATGTTTAATTTAATAAATTATTAAATGGTATCATAAGCAACTAAATTATAAAAATATTCTATCTTCATGCCCCACAGTTATTGCTATTTATTTAACTTGAGTGATTTGCTATTTCTGTGTTAATAATTATTTTATTAAAGGAGATTGCCAAAAAACATATAACAATCTATAATCAAGGAACTACCGAAGGCAATTTTACGGAAAATCAGGGATTTCTGCTGAGTGATAATTTATGAAGTTCTTATTCTATAAGGCTTTACACTCCTACATCAAATTGAGATTGCCTCAAATATTCAACAATTGATAACTTTAAAGTTGTCTAAAATGAGGGGTCTGACCCCCCATTTATCTAACAAAAATCAGACGAAAGTTAAACTTGCACAATGACCAAATGAACGTTTTGAGATCTTCACTAAATTTGACTTATCAACTTGCCATCTTGGCAGATGATATGGGAAAAAAAGATAGTATAAATTACAAATGTAGCTTGAGAGAAGTCAGATTCCATGGGTTTACTGACTCAAAAATGGTGATACTTTATAAAAAAGTTTCACCATTTATCAGCGGCTATTTGTACAACAATACTCAATGACCATAGTCTTGTTCTGGTTACTCTTTGGGGTTGATGACTAGAGGATAATTAAACACGGATCCGAAACTGGTCAATCACATCTGAGCATTCATCAAATAAATCACGCCTAAAAAATAAAAGTAAGACTAACTATGAATCACAATTTTTCTAACAACACTGGACTTGCTGATACGAAAATCAATCCTGAGCAGTTTGACCAGGTAATAGAGGCCATTCTAGCTGGCAAGTATTCTTGGGCCTGCGTGCTAATGTTGCGGTTTGTGGGTTATAATCCTTTGCATTATATTCCTTACCGTACTTACAACCGACTAATCAAGGAAAACTCCCATCAAAATCGGTCCGAGACCGAGAAAAAGGAAAATCTCAAACTTGCTTCATCATCCAGCGACAAACGAACTGATAATAATCATGTAACCCAAACCAACTGTTTGACCAAAATTAAAGACTTGGCCTATCTGGAGGTAAGAGGTAAAAAGTCCCAGTCAGAAGTTCACCATACCCGCAGAGAGAAAAAGTTGGCATAGCTACTTGATATCTGGGGGAGGTGTCAATACCAAGCAGTGGCAAATTAATGTTTTTAAAAATTAATGTTTTTATTGTCGGTAAAGATCGCTAATTCGGTTTCTGGATCGAAAAAGTGCAGTTTTTCCACAATGGGTGATAGCCAAATTTGATCCCCCATGTTAATTAGTCTATCCGAAGGTACTCTTACCTGTAGTATCTGACCATCTAATTTCGGTAAATCAGGGTTAATTACTCTTACACTCAGGAAACTATCATTTCCCAGATTTTCTACTAGATCTACTTTAACGGGTATATTTTTTGTCGCCGGTACACTTAACATCAGGTGTTCTGGACGAATACCTAAAATTACGGTTTGTCCACTGTATTTTTGTAGTGCTTTTCCCCACTCACTTGGTAGAGTAAAGCGAAAATTGCTGTGGGTAATTAATAGTGGTGCATAAAATTCTACGGGAATGAAATTCATCGGTGGTGAACCAATAAATTCTGCCACAAAGCGATTTTTGGGATAGTTATATATTTCTAAGGGGCGGGCAACTTGTTGAATTTGTCCCATATTCATAATGGCAATGCGAT
Organism: Cylindrospermopsis raciborskii Cr2010; assembly: GCF_003367075.2. Lineage (NCBI taxonomy): Bacteria > Bacillati > Cyanobacteriota > Cyanophyceae > Nostocales > Aphanizomenonaceae > Cylindrospermopsis > Cylindrospermopsis raciborskii. The sequence goes on along the minus strand of NZ_CP065936.1, from coordinate 749,108 downwards.
CGCCCATAGTCATTGCTTCTGTTTGGTCATGGGTAACATAAATAGTGGTTGTTCCCAATTGTCGCTGTAATTTGACAATTTGTACGCGAGTTTCTGCTCGTAGTTTAGCATCTAAATTAGATAGGGGCTCATCCATTAAAAACACTTGTGGATCCCGAGCGATCGCTCGACCCAGTGCTACCCGTTGTCTTTGTCCTCCGGAGAGTTGTTTAGGCAGTCTATGTAACATTGTGTTGATTTGTAGCAAATGAGCAACTTTTAAAACCTGTTGTTCTATAATTTTTTCCGTTTGAGTCTGATAACGTAATTGTTTGGGTAGTTTTTGAGTCAAACCCATGAGCAGATTTTCTCCCCACTGACCCATAGTTCCCTTAGAGCTAGTGTGGTTAACTGGTAAACGACGACGTAAACCAAATGCAATATTTTCATAAACTGTCAAATGGGGGTAAAGAGCATAATTTTGAAATACCATGGCAATATCTCTGGCCTTGGGAGGTAAATCATTAATCAGATCATTCCCTATCCAAATGTTACCCCCCGTCATCACCTCCAATCCTGCTATTAAACGTAGCAAGGTACTTTTTCCACAACCTGAGGGGCCCACTAACACCATAAACTCGCCCTCGGTAATAGTTAAATTAATCCGACGTAGGACATGAATACTATCTCCAGGTTGGTTAGGAGAAGATGACTCTTGGTTCTTAACTTCTCCTATGCGGGGAGGGAAAGTTTTGTAAACGTTTTCTAATACAACTTTTGCCACAGTAAGTGATTAAGTAAATTAATAAGTGATTTAAGACCCCAAAGCAGTTGTGCTACCATGACCATATTATGAGAATATTGGGTCAAGAGGGAGTCTTTTTGATACAGTAGTTTCTTTCAAACTAATCGATAATATAGAGAAGAGAAAACATAGAATCTTTAAATTCTAGCTGGTCATTATATATTATATATTAGGGGTGTCTTGTGTACCTTTAGATTAATTAGCCATTAACAAACCGTATGGTAATGCTCAAGTTTCCTGAACTGGAGAATTAAATGGGAAATAATTGGGAGACAAAATCCTGTTTATCTACCACCAGATGCAATAATTGCAGTCCTAACAGTCTAGACACTATATAATTTGAGAAGAGGAAATCAGAACCTTGGACGACATCACACAAGAAATTATGCTGAATACCTTTACCCTAGATGAAGTGGTTGAGTTCGCAGAAAATCCAGAACCTCGGTGTCCCTGTGTACTCCTGCTAGATACTTCCGGATCCATGCAGGGTGATAGAATTGAGGCACTAAATCAGGGTCTACTGAGTTTTAAGGATGAACTGGTTAAGAACACCCTAGCTGCTAGAAGAGTAGAAGTGGCAATTGTTACTTTTGATAGTCATGTAAACGTGGTACAAGATTTTGTGACCGTAGATCAATTTACTCCTCCTATTCTAACAGCTCAGGGATTAACAACTATGGGAGCGGGAATTAATAAATCCCTAGAAATAATTCAGGAGCGCAAATCCCAGTATCGTGCCAATGGCATTGCTTACTATCGTCCATGGGTATTTATGATTACAGATGGTGAACCCCAGGGTGAGATAGACGAGGTTATAGAACAAGCAACCCAGCGTCTACGAGGAGATGAGTCCAATAAAAAAGTAGCTTTTTTCACTGTAGGAGTAGAAAATGCCAATATGGATCGTCTCCATCAAATAGCTGTGCGGACTCCCCTAAAACTCAAAGGTCTCAACTTTGTAGAAATGTTTGTGTGGCTTTCGGCCAGTATGTCCGCTGTATCCCATTCTCAGTTAGAAGAGCAAGTAGCACTACCGCCCATCGGTTGGGGTTCTATCTAAATATATATTGACAATAGCCAGCCATCAGCTACCATTTATGCGATTATGAACTCATCGAAACAGGTTGCCCAATGGCGAGTAGCAGCCGCATCCGTATGTGGAACCAGCCATATCAAAAATGACCAGTTGTGTCAAGATGCTCACTATTGGCATATACTGCCCAATAATGTATTATTAATAGCAGTTGCAGATGGAGCAGGTTGTGCCAATCTAGGGAAAGTAGGAGCGGTGATAGCCACCCAAACAGCTATAGAGTATATATCCCAGCGGAAAGATATTGCCACCGTCATCACTGATGATATCCTATTGAGAGAGTTGCTGCATGAGGCCATGATCAATGCCAAAACCGCTTTGGAAAACGAAGCTCAGGTGGGCAAATATGAGCTATCTGACCTAGCAACTACCTTAATTATTGTAGTTGCTACCCCAAAACTTGCAGCGGTAGCACAAATAGGAGATGGTTTAGCTGTGACTAGGGATAGCACGGGTAAATTGCAAGCTCTGACCATTCCCCACAGGGGCGAATATGTCAACGAAACCATATTTTTGACTTCATCTGAAGCGGTGACTACAACTCAGCTACAAATCTTGCGTCATAACATAGTTAATATTGGAGTGCTTACCGATGGTCTACAAATGTTAGCTCTAAATATGCTAGTTCAAGAACCACATCAACCCTTCTTTTTACCCTTATTTGATTTTGTTGCCAAGGTTGAAGACCATAGACTAGCAAAAGAACAGTTAACAAGTTTTTTATCTTCTAGAAAAATTATTGAACGTACGGATGATGATTTAACTTTGGTACTAGCAGCATTTAGTAACTGATAAAAGGTTTGTTTTATAAAGTCCATTAATCACCATTGAATTATGCAGGTACTACGTTCTTTTTCCAATCAAGAGGTTCTGGATTTACAGGAAAATTTGGGACGCGGGGGTGAAGCTTGTGTCTATACGGTTCCAAGCGATGAAAATTTAGTCGCCAAAATTTATCATCACCCAACTTCTAGTCATATTCAGAAACTGCGGGCCATGATCGCCAACCCCCCAGCAAATCCTGCGGCCAGTTTTGGTCATATTTCTATAGCATGGCCACAGGAGTTATTAACTGCTGCGGAGGGTAGTGATACTATTATTGGCTTTTTAATGCCACGGATTCGGAACATGCGTCCTATTATGGACTTTTATAATCCTGGCAATCGTCGTCAAAACTGTCCCCTATTTAATTATCAATATTTACTGCGCACTGCTCGCAATTTGGCCGCAGCTTTTGCCGCGTTACATGCAAGTAATTACTGTATTGGCGATGTCAATGAATCAAATATTCTAGTCAGTAACACAGCTTTAGTTAGTTTAGTGGATACGGACTCCTTTCAAGTCCCAGATTTGTCTCAAAATACGGTTTATCGATGTTTGGTGGGTAAACCAGAATATACTCCCCCAGAACTTCAGAATAAAACCTTTGCTGACTATAATCGGGAAACCTATCATGATTTGTTCGGGTTAGGGGTGTTGATATTCCAGCTTTTGATGGAAGGGACTCACCCTTTTTCTGGGGTTTTTCAAGGTTTAGGGGATCCCCCCACTTATGAGTCCCGCATTCTAGCTGGCCATTTTACCTATAGCCAAAAACAAAAAGTCCCCTATTTACCTACTCCCATTACTCCCAGTTGGCAAACTCTTCATCCTGATTTACGAGATCTGTTTATCAGCTGTTTTGAAGATGGTCACCATTCTCCCTATTTGCGCCCCAGTGCCCAAACTTGGCTATCGGTTTTATCTACTGCAGAAGCAAGTTTGATTTCTTGTGCTGTTAATCCTCAGCATGCTTATCATCCTCATCTAGATAAATGTCCCTGGTGTGAACGCACTATGAAGTTGGGGGGGAGAGACCCCTTTCCATCTTTGCAGGCAATCTCCGCTCGGGAACATCTCCAACCCCGACGCAAATCTCGTAAGCGCCCTAGATATCAGCCCCGTGTTCGTAAACCAGCTGTTCCCGTTTTGGCTACCTATACCCAATTCTCTTTGAGATCAACTTCGCCTGGTTATCAACCTGTACAAACATCAAGTAGGTCTAAGTTTTATACTCTTATGTTTGGACTTTTAGGTTTGGGTGTATTGGGTTATTTGGATATTATGGTTAAATTTACCCGTCCTTTTCTCTCTCCTAATCCTTACACTCAACAAAGTTTATTGTCTAGTAGAAGCGAAAATGTTCATTCCCCATTAAGTTTAAGTTTTAATGATTACTATCAACGTGGTAATCAGGCTTATCAACAACAGGACTATCAACAAGCAATTGAGGACTTTAGCCAAGGTATCAAACAAAATACTAATTTTTCTAAACTATACATGCATAGGGGCAATGCCCGCTATAATTTAAATGATTATGAAGGAGCATTGACAGATTATAATCTGGCTTTGAAAATTAATCCCCAGGAAGTTAAGGCATTTATCAATCGTGGTAATGCTTATCTTAAACTGGCTGACTATAGCAATGATCCGGATTATGAATATAAAAAAGCTATAGACAGTTTCAATAATGCTATTAACATTAACCAACAAGATGATGAAGCCTATGTTAGAAGAGGTATTGTTCGGTCACAAATAGCCAGATATAGTAATAACTCACAAGAGGAATACGAAAGATCTATTGGGGACTTTACACAGGCAATTAAACTCAATCGTTTTAAAGCAGAAGCCTACTTTCAGCGCGGTCTAGCTCGTTACCAATTTGCCCAATATAGCAGTAATTATGCTCAAATATATAAACAGGCGATCGCAGATTTTGACCAGGCATTAAATATTAATCCGGAAATGGCAGAGGTGTTCCTCAAAAGAGGAATGATTTACTATGAATTAGCCCAATATGGAGAAAGGACAGCCAGGAATAATCAGCAACAAGCTCTGGAAGATTTAGAAAAATCTGCTCAATTATATCTGAATAAGAAGGATGTGAACAACTACCAGCAAGCTATCAGTAATATTTGTGTTATTGCTGAAGAAAAGTGCGACTATTTTTTACAGAACTCATCAATTATTTATAATGTAAATCCCTGAAATGTAGTAAGAAAAATAATATTTTCCTCACCAAGGAGATAGATATCTAGTAGCTGTCTCCTTGTTTTTTTGTTGACAATTATCTTATTTCAAGGCTTACCCTAAATTTACTGACTCTTTATAAACAGTCCCGTTTTTTTTCGCTAGATTACTATTATGTTCCATCAGAAAGGGAAACCAAGCAAAATCCCATCTATTTAATTCCCATAACTTGTCGTGCTGGCAAATAGTTAAATCAAATAAATCAGAGGTATTTGCATGAAAGCAGTAATTCTAGCTGGTGGTTTAGGAACGCGTCTGAGTGAAGAAACTAGTATTAGACCTAAGCCAATGGTAGAAGTGGGTGGCAAGCCAATTCTTTGGCATATTATGAAAATATATTCAGCTCATGGTATTAATGATTTTATCATTTGTTGTGGATACAAGGGTTACATTATTAAGGAGTATTTTGCCAACTACTTCCTCCACATGTCAGACGTAACTTTTGATATGAGATTTAATCAAATGAGTATCCATTCCGGATATGCAGAACCATGGCGGGTTACTTTGGTAAATACGGGCGATAATACCATGACAGGTGGTAGACTAAAGAAAGTGAGAGAACATATTGGTAACGAAACTTTCTGTTTTACCTATGGAGATGGTGTCAGCAATATTAATATTACGGAACTAATTAATTTTCACCAAAGCCAAAAAACCTTAGCCACCCTTAGTGCTGTCCAACCAGCAGGAAGATTTGGGGCAATTTCCCTAGGACAAGAACAAACTAAAATTACCAGTTTTAAAGAAAAGCCAGAGGGTGATGGTGCTTGGATTAATGGTGGTTATTTTGTCCTAGAACCAGAGGTAATTAATTTTATTGCTGATGAAAGTACGGTTTGGGAAAAGGAACCACTAGAAAAATTAGCGGATATGGAACAACTGTCAGCTTTTAAACATCAGGGATTTTGGCAGCCAATGGATACTTTAAGAGATAAAAACTACCTGGAAGATTTGTGGAAAAATAATCAAGCTCCTTGGAAGGTGTGGGCATAATTGATGGTGATTTAAGGGAAAAATAATCATGTATGACTTTGCCATTATTGGTGGTGGAATAGTAGGACTAGCTACGGCCATGGCTTTAGGTAAACGCTATGGTCAGACCAAGATTTTAGTCCTAGAAAAAGAAGCGGAATGGGCATTTCATCAAACTGGCAACAATAGTGGTGTCATTCATTCTGGTATTTACTACAAACCCGGTAGTTTCAAAGCAAAATTCTGCCGTGATGGCAGTCGATCAATGGTGGAATTTTGTCGAGAACATAATATAGATCATGATATTTGTGGTAAGGTTATTGTCGCCACAGAACCCGAGGAAATACCAAGATTAGAAAACCTCTATCAGCGAGGTTTAGATAATGGTATTCCCGTGAAGAGAATTAGTCCTCAAGAAGCAAGGGAAATTGAACCTCATCTTAGTTGCTTGGCAGCAATTCGAGTCTCTTCTACTGGGATTGTCAACTACAAACAAGTTTGCCTCAAGTACGCGGAGATTATTCAAAATCAAGGAGGCGATTTACGCCTTAACACCCGGGTTTTAAAACTACACCCAAGCGGCGAAAATCAGATAATAGAAACTACCAAAGGCAGTTTTGAAACTAGATTTGTAATTAACTGTGGTGGACTACATAGCGATCGCCTGGCGGAATTGGGTCAGGTAAATCCCCAAGCTAAAATCGTTCCCTTTCGGGGAGAATACTATGAACTAACACCGGAAAAACGTTCTTTAGTCAAAACGCTTATTTATCCAGTTCCTAACCCAGATTTCCCATTTTTGGGTGTACATTTTACCAGGATGATTGATGGCACAGTTCACGCTGGTCCAAATGCGGTTTTGAGTTTTAAAAGAGAAGGTTACAAAAAAACCGATTTTGATCTAAGAGATCTAACTGAAGTCATTACCTATCCTGGTTTTTGGAAACTAGCAGCCAAACATGCTGATGAAGGAATCAAAGAAATGATACGTTCCTGGAGTAAAGCAGCTTTTGTCAGAAGTTTGCAAAAACTGATTCCAGAAGTGGAGGCGAAAGATTTAGTACCCACCCATGCGGGGGTTAGAGCTCAAGCATTAATGAATAATGGTTCTCTGGTAGAGGACTTTTTAATCGTTCCTGGTAAAAACTCTATTCACGTTTGCAATGCACCATCACCTGCAGCTACATCTTCTTTAGAGATTGGTAAGGCCATTGTGAATCAATTACCAGAACCAGCAAATTTAATCAGGTGTTTTTAAAAACAAGCCTGGAGTAAAGTCCCAAATCAAAATCAAGAGGAAAACTATGAAAATATTAGTCACTGGTACAGAAGGATATTTAGGCTCATTGCTCCCTCCCTTATTAATTGCTAAAGGTCATAAGGTAATTGGAGTAGACACGGGTTTTTATAAAGTTGGCTGGTTATATAACGGTACAGAAATAACAGTCAAAACTCTCAACAAAGACATTCGTAATATTAATCCAGAAGACCTAGAGGGAGTAGATGCTATAGTTCACAAAGCAGAACTTTCTAATGATCCCACAGGACAATTGGCACCCCATATTACCTATGATATCAATCATTTAGGTTCCGTGCGATTGGCCAATTTGGCTAAAACCATGGGAGTGCGTCGGTTTGTTTATATGTCTTCTTGCAGTGTTTATGGAATTGCCACTGATGGGGATGTAACAGAAGAATCACCAGTGAATCCTCAAACAGCTTATGCTGAGTGCAAAACCTTGGTGGAAAGGGATATTAAGTTATTAGCTGATGATGATTTTTCCCCTACCTTCATGCGCAATGCAACAGCATTTGGAGCTTCCCCCCGCATGAGATTTGATATTGTTTTAAACAATTTAGCTGGGTTAGCTTGGACTACCAAGGAAATTAAAATGACTAGTGATGGTACTCCTTGGCGACCTTTAGTTCATGCTTTGGACATTTGTAAAGCCATTGTCTGTGTCTTGGAAGCACCCAGGGATATTATTCACAATCAGGTTTTTAATGTAGGAGATACACAAAATAATTATCGCGTGCGAGAAATTGCCCAAATCATTGCAGCAACCTTCCCAGATTGTAAATTAACCTTTGGTAATAATGGTGCGGATAATCGTAGTTATCGAGTATCCTTCGAGAAGATCAACACAATATTACCAGGATTCAAATGTGAGTGGAATGCGGAGCGTGGTGCCCAACAGTTATTGAATTTATTCCAGCAAATTGACATGACTGAGGATACATTCCTTTTTAGAGGATTTACCAGATTAAAGCAGCTGGAGTATTTGATCCGTACTCAACAACTCGATCAGAATTTTTTTTGGCATAGCTAGGAATTAGTTTTTTGAATTAATTTTTTAATATTTCAAAAAGTCCCAAGCAGTAATCTTATGGAAATCTTCATCAAAATCACTGCTGGGATCTAATAATTCTGGTTTAATTAACATACTTGGGAAATTATTTTACATGAGTAAATTACTGACTATTGCCATTCCCACCTATAATCGAGCAAATTTGCTGGATCAACAATTGGAGTGGTTATCTCATGCTATTAAAGGTTATGAACAAGATTGTGAAATCTTAGTATCTGACAATTGTTCCAGTGATTATACACCGCAAGTTATCAAAAAATGGCAGAAAATTCTCAGCTCTGTAACTTTTATATCTAACAGAAACAGTAGCAATTTGGGTGTGATGAGGAATATAATTTACTGTCTAAATTCCGCCACTACCAAATATGTATGGACAATTGGTGATGATGATCCCATTCAAGATAGAACTGTTGGTTACGTAATAGATAAATTGCAAAAACACCAGGACTTATCTTTAATGTTTCTGAATTTTTCAGGAAGAAATAAAATTACTGGGGAAGCAGTTCATCCACCCACTATTTCTGGCAATCGTTGGTTTGATATTGATGTGGAAGATGGTGCGGGAAATGGTAAGGCAATCTTTGAACATTGTCTTGCTAAAAGTGTGGGCGCAGTAATATTTCTGACAGCTTCAATTTATAGGGCTGATCTGGTTAAACAGGCTCTACAAATTTGGCCGGATGCCATTAATAACTGGATTTCTTTAGCCTATTTTGCGGGTTATTGTGCAGCTCATGGAAAGGTAATTGTCACCAAAGAAAACTTTTTAGAATGTATTGTAGGTGTCAGTTATTGGCAAAAGGAACCTAAATCCGCACTATTAATGCAATATAAACACATACCAGAGGTGATTTCTAAGCTCCATGAAAATGGATATTCTAAACAGTTTTATGCCAGAATGATGATTCAGAACTGGCGAGGAGTTAATCCAAAAGTTTTCCTAGGTGCTTTAAGAAGATGGCCAATTTCTGCTATTCAAACCATACTTCCCTTTTTTGCTGTAGTTACGGTTTCCGCAGTAGAAGTTATGGCCGCTCCTGAACTGAAAATTGCTGATTGTAATCAGCAAATATCTACTTCTTCTCTTCGTCGCAATAAAGATTCGTGAGTTAATTACTGGGTTGAATTATTAGTTTAAATGATGATGATTAATACTTGGCAAGATCAACTCAACGCCTTTACTGAGGATTTTAATTATCGGGTATCTGTGGCTAAATATAAAAAGCATTTACCTGTATTATCCCCAAAAGATAAATTAATTGCTGAAACCTTAAAGCAGCAAGGTGTTTATATTACTTCTCTCACAGATTTAGGAATGCCATCAACCACACAAATGTGGGTAAGTGCTACGGGTTATGCAGGGATGATATCAGCTCCCAGAAATGTGGAGTCGGGATATAGCTTACCACAAATTTACACGGTTACAGATCTACCGGAATTTTTTACCTGGGGAATTGAATCTAGGTTAAGGAATATCATTGAAAGTTATATAGAGTTACCTATAGCTTTTCATGGTGTTCATGTGCGGAAGGATTTTCCAAATGAGCAGCAACTACAAACTCTGCTGTGGCACAAGGATGCGGAAGATCGACGGATGATTAAAATCATCGTCTATTTACACGATGTGGGGGAAGAACATGGACCTTTTGAATATATACCTTTACCCAGTAATATTGGAGAATGGTGTAATTATTATCGGGTCGATTATAGATTGTGGAAGTCGGGTTTTTTGGGAATTGATGACCGAGAAATGATGAATGTTATTCCTAAAAAATTCTGGAAATCTTGTCCAGGAAAAGCAGGAACTGTAATTTTTGTTGATCCTAGAAATGTTTTACATCACGGAACAGTTAGAAGTGAAGAGCGTTCTACAGCATTTTTTGTTTACACTTCTCACACTCCTAAACGCCCGGAACTTTGCACTCAATACCATGATCATACCTTCACCAAACCCCCTGGGCAATTTAAGACTGAAATTGCAAATAAAGCCCGGTAAATTTTTCTAGGGTGTGTTGTTAGAGCATCCCTATCAAGTTTTCATTTTCGCTTATCCAAATTCACCGAGAGTTTTCAAAAATATGATTTTTACCCAAACAAGTCTAGCTGGTGCTTTCATTATCGAATTAGAAGACAAACCAGATCATCGTGGTTTTTTTGCCAGAACTTTCTGCGCCCAAGAATTTGCTGAACATGGTTTAAAGCCAACAGTTGCCCAATGTAATTTATCTTTTAATCATCAAAAAGGCACCCTGCGAGGAATGCACTACCAAATTACACCAGCAACAGAAACCAAATTAATTCGCTGTACTCAAGGTGCAATTTATGATGTGATTGTGGATATGCGTCCGGAATCTCCTACCTACCTATCATATATTGGCGTCGAACTAACAGCAACAAATCGTCGTGCTTTATATGTACCGGAAATGTTTGCCCATGGGTATCAAGCTCTAACTGATGGCGCGGAAGTTGTTTACCAAGTTGGTGAATTTTACACCCCTGGTTATGAACGAGGTCTGCGTTATGATGATCCCATTTTAGACATTGTTTGGCCTTTGAATGTGACTGAAATTTCTCAGAAAGATCTTAGTTGGCCTTTATTGGAATCTGTGTTAATAGGTGTCTAGTACCCATACCTTTTTTGAGAGTTTGTATAAAAATTATTCGGAGTTTCCCGGGAGTTGAAAATGATAATAGTTGATCAAGCATTACAAGCACGTGCTGAATTAGGTAAACCAGTAAAAGTTGCCATGATTGGTGCTGGTTTTATGGGGAGAGGTATAGCTAATCAAATTATTAATTCTGTTCCAGGAATGGAATTGGTAGCTATTGCTAACCGTCATATTCAAACAGCAGAACGAGCATATTTGGAAGCAGGAATCGAAAATTTCCGCACTGTGGATAATTTAGGAGATTTGGAAGATTCCATCGCCCAAAATGGATATGCAATCACCGAAGATGCCATGTTGCTATGTGAAGCAGACGGTATAGATGCAATTATTGAAGTCACTGGAACCATAGAATATGCAGCTCATTTGGTAACCAGAGCGATCGCCCATCAAAAGCATGTGATATTAATGAATGCGGAACTAGATGGAACAGTGGGACCGATTTTAAAAATTCATGCTGATAGAGCTGGAGTAGTTTTCACAGCTTGCGATGGGGATCAACCAGGGGTAGAAATGAATTTATATCGCTTTGTTAAAAGCATTGGTTTAACCCCCCTATTATGTGGAAATATTAAGGGATTACAAGATCCCTACCGCAATCCAACCACTCAAGCTGGTTTTGCTCAACGTTGGGGACAAAATCCAGCTATGGTGACAAGTTTTGCTGACGGTACAAAAATTTCCTTTGAGCAAGCAATTGTAGCCAATGGTACGGGGATGAAGGTAGCAAAGCGGGGTATGTTGGGATATGAATATACAGGTCATGTAGATGAAATGACCAAAATGTATGATCTAGATCAGCTTAGGGAACTGGGTGGAATTGTAGACTATGTGGTAGGTGCAAAACCCAGTCCAGGAGTATTTGTTTTTGCTACTCACGAAGATCCCAAACAACGCCATTATTTGAACCTCTATAAATTGGGCGAGGGTCCTCTTTATAGTTTCTATACACCCTATCACTTATGTCATTTTGAAGTTCCTATTTCTGTAGCTCGTGCAGTGTTATTACATGATGCAGTTTTAACCCCCATAGCAGGTCCTATAGTTGATGTGGTGGCCACAGCCAAGATTGATTTAAAAGCAGGGGAAATAATTGATGGTATTGGCTATTATATGACCTATGGACAATGTGAAAATTCCTCCATTGTGCAACAGGAAAATTTACTACCCATGGGACTAGCACAAGGATGTCGTTTAATACGAGATATTCCTCGAGATCAAGTCCTCACTTATAACGATGTCGAATTGCCTACAGGTAGACTTTGTGATAGATTGCGTGCTGAACAAACAGCCTATTTTTCCCCAGTTAAAACCTTAGCGATCGCTAGATAGAGTTTCCAGCAGTCATAGGGAGACCCAATACTCCCTATTCCCCCTCCCCCCTATTCAAACAATGAAAATTGCTCTAGTCCATGACTATTTAACCCAGCGCGGTGGAGCAGAGCGAGTATTTGAATTGCTTTGCAAATACTACCCCGAAGCGGATATTTTTACATCTGTATATGATGCCCAAAAAACTATTGACTTAGGCGATCGGATAGTTAAAACTACTTTTTTACAAAGCATTCCTGGGGCTAAGAAATATTTTCGACTTATAGCCCCGTTATACTTTCCAGCTTTCCGTTCCCTGGATTTACAAGACTATGATTTAATTATTAGTAGCAGTACGAGCTTTGCCAAAGCGGTTCGTAAAAAAAAGGAAGCTCAACACATTTGCTTCTGTCACAATGTAACTAGATTTTTATGGGATACACAAACTTATTTACGGGAGTATGGAGATTATCGTTACTTTGCTCCAGTAATAGAAAAAATATTTGCTATGATGAGAAATGTGGATCTGAAATACTCCCAGGAACCAGATTTATACATTGCCAATTCCAGCGTTGTTGCCAAACGTATACAACAAATATATGGCAAGGAAGCAATGGTAGTCAATTATCCAATTGATACCAATAATTTTGTTTTTTCTGAAATAAAAGATGACTACTACTTGGCATCTGCTAGGATGATAAGTTATAAACGTTTTGATATCATAGTCGAGGCTTTTAACTGGTTAGGTTGGCCTTTATTAATATCAGGTGACGGACCAGAACTACAAAGGTTAAAATCCAAAGCACTAGATAATATTCAATTTTTAGGTCATGTGAGCGACGTTAAGCGTAAGGACCTATTTTCTAGAGCTAAGTCCATTATTGTTGCAGCATTGGAAGACTATGGATTAGTGCCAGTAGAAGCGAATGCCAGTGGAACTCCAGTGATTGCTTATGGTGCAGGGGGTGTTTTAGACACTCAAATACCTGGAAAAACTGGAGTGTTTTTTAACAGACAATCAGCTGACTCTCTACAGACAGGATTATTTCGGGCCAAGGAAATAGCTTGGAATTATCAAAGCATTCGCAATCACGCTGTTAACAACTTCTCAGAATCAGTGTTTTTTCAAAAGATAGAGGAGATTGTCATGAAAAACTCCGGTATACATCACTGATGGAATGAAGGGGTATAGCACCCCCAAATTTTAATACTTTCGTCAATGATTCGAATTTTTAGTCTATAGTCTCTTGTATAGAAGGATAATTACAGTGCTTCAAACTAGTTTAAACTCACCTCTAAATACTTCAGCAGATTCAGAAGCAAGCTATGGACAAATGTTGTCTGTATTTATTAGAAGATTTCCTTGGGTTCTATTAGTACTTTTAACTTCCACAGCAGTAGCTGGAATTATCACTGCAAAAACTCAACCAACTTTCCAAAGTACCCTCCAGTTATTGATAGAACCTAACTACCAAGGAAGGGAAAAGGAAGATAAATTGGGAACGGATTTCACTGAATCTAACATTGTTATTGACACAGCGACCCAGTTAAATTTAATGAGGAGTTCTGCACTTTTACAAAAAGCAGTGACTCGGCTTAAGTCCGAATATCCGGATATCACTACAGAGGAACTTAAAAAATCCTTAGTTGCGACTCAGATTAAGACCTCTGAAGATAATATTGCCACGAAAATTTTTCAAATTGATTATATCAGTGATGATCCATATAAAACCCAAAAGGTTCTGACTGCTATTCAGCAAGTGTATCTTGAGTACAATAAAAATCAACAGGATATTCGGTTACAAAAAGGTCTACAAATTATTAGAGAACAGCTAAATAAAGCAACTGACGAAGTGAACGCGTCAGAGGCTAATTTACAACGATTTCGCCGCAATCAGAATTTGATTGATCCGGAGTTAGAAGCAAAAGCAATTGAAGAAACTTTAAATAGTATTCGCAAGGAAAGACAAACCACTCATTCTCTATACCAAGAAGCCATAGCTAAGCAAAAATCCTTGCAACAACAACTGAATCGCTCACCACAAAATGCTTTAGTTTCTTCTCGTTTGAGTCAGTCTACGCGCTACCAAGGTTTGCTCAATGAAATTCAGAAAACAGAGTTGGCTTTAGCTCAAGAGCGATTGCGTTTTACCGATGATACTCCTAACGTACAGAAACTAAATCAACAACTGCAAGATCAAAAAGGACTTTTACAAAAAGAGGTAAGCAGAACTCTAGGTGAGAATAATAATTCCTTAAATTTCGGAGAAAATTTGTTAGAACAAGGACAACTAGGACAAATTGATCTGAACTTAACCAGTGAATTGGTAACCACTCAAACTAATATTGTGGCACTGAGCGCTAGAGATCAGACCTTAGCTCAGAAAGAAAGTCAACTCCAATTGCAGTTAAAACGGTTTCCTTCTCTATTATCCTACTACAATCGGATCATTCCCCAACTAAAATTTAGTCGAGAAAGAATGGAACAATTGCTAAGAGCAGAACAGCAATTGCGTCAAGAATTGTCTAAAGGTGGATTTAATTGGCAAGTAGTAGAAGAACCAAAAATGGGCGTTAAATTAGGACCCAATCTTTCACAAAATTTATTACTGGGTGCAATTGTAGGATTTATCTTAGGTGGAGTTGCTGCTTTTATCCGTGAGTCATCAGATGATGCGGTGCATACTACCGCCCAATTGCAAAAACAATTAGCATTACCTTTATTGGGAACAACACCAAAATTACCATCAGCAAAAGGTAAGGAATCCGTCATTAAATTGCCTTTTGGTAAACCGGATGTTTTAGCTCCCTGGACAATTCAGGTTTTACAATCTTCTCCTGGGTGGGAGTCCCTAGATTTGATTTATAAAAATATCGAATTGCTCCACAGCAAGTCCGATTTAAAATCCTTAATGGTAACTTCAGCATTACCAGATATCAGTAAGTCATCTTTAACCTTAGGTTTAGCTATGAGTGCAGCACGTCTACATAAAAGAGTGCTCCTAATTGATGCCAATTTACGAGACCCAAATTTACATAAGCAGTTAAATCTACCGAATGAACAGGGTCTATCAACTCTGTTAGCTAATGATGCAAACATACCCGATCAAATAGGAATTTCCTACTCAGGTTCAGCTTACATTGATATTTTAACTGCTGGTCCTATACCTGCAGACCCAGCACATCTTTTAAGCTCTCCACGTATGAGGGAAATAATTACCATGTTTGAAGAAAATTATGATTTAGTGCTCATAGATGCACCTTCAGTGTTGGGTATGGTAGATGCAATAATTACAGGTTCTTCCTGTCGAAGTGTAGTTATGGTTGCTAGCATTGGTAAAGTGACACATAATCATCTAGCCCAGGCTACATCTATGTTGAGCAAGTTAAATCTTATTGGCGTTGTAGCTAACGGGGTATCTGACTCTGAAAGCACTTATGTTCCATATATCAAACCACAAGCATTAGCTCTAAAAGAATTTGTGGAAAAATAATTATTCTGAGGAAACGGGGAACTTTCTGTTGTTCTATAAGTGGATGAGTGGAATTAAATATAAGATCAACGCACCCATGGGTTACCCTACCGCTAACCCATCCTACAAATAATTGTGCCTCCTTATATTTAAGGAATTAATCAAGAGTTAGTCAAGAATAAATAAAGAATTCATGAGTTCAAAAATCAACTGACCATCTTATTCTATTATAGAAAATATAGAGAGAGGAAAAACACGACAATGACAACTTCTATTTTTCCTAGTTTACAGCAATCTGGTGTTCTATCTGACCTATCTGAAAATTTTGCTTTTCCATCTTACTCTCTTAAATGGCGTAGGGATCAGTTATTAGTTACATCCTCCCGAAATTCCTCACCAATACATTTACCTTCCCTAAACAATGAACAACAGTTGATTAACTGTCTAAAACATTCCACAGTTAATTTAGTAACTATAGATTCCAAACTGGGAAACTCCACATTAAAATTTTGGGCAAATGCTTGTGAGAAGGCTAATAAACCAATATTTATACGTCCTGTTAATAAAAATCAACCTCTTACCATAGGTGATGATATATTGGGGATATTAGAGAGAACAATAAACATATTTTTGGCATTGTTCTTCTTATCTTTATTTAGTCCTTTAATAGCAGTTATAGTCTTATTAATGTTATTGAAATCGCCAGGATCAATATTTAAGTATGAATGGTGTATTGGCAAAAAGGGCAAATTATTTCGTTTGGTAAATTTTGATCATAATCTTCAACAAAATCTTCCGATTTCGAGCCTAGGAATGACGAAGTTAAGATTACATAGATTGCCAGAGCTATTCAATATCTTGCGGGGTGAAACTAGTTTATTTAACTCCAGACACTCCAAGCTTTAGACAAACCTAGCCCAGGGTTGCTAATAACCCATGAAAGTTCACATAATTAACAACAGCTAACAAGGGCAACAAAAAATGAAAACCGCTATTTGTACCGTATTTGAAAAAGACTACCACTATGGTGTAGGCGCGTTGGTCAACTCATTACACCATCATGGTTTTAAAGGAATATGCTGGGCTGGCTATCGTGGTAAATTACCAAGTTGGGCGAAGTATTTAAAAACAGGAGCAGGTTACGAAGAGTTTACTGTGTCTCCAGATTGTGCCATCAGATTTATAGAGGTAAAAACCAATAAACATCTAGGTTTTTACAAACCTGATTTTATGTCTCTACTATGGCAAAAATACTGTTGTGATATGGAGGCATTATTTTACTTTGATCCTGATATAGTCAATAAGTGTAAATGGAACTTTTATGAAAACTGGGTTAGTCGGGGGATTGCCATTTGTGGTGACTCCTGGTATTTGGTTCCTGCTAATCATCCCCGAAGACTAGCATGGAAAGAATTCGCCGAAAGTAATGGTTTTATTTGTGAACGTCAATTAGATTATCACTATAATAGTGGGTTTATTGGCATACCCAAGCAATATCAATCAGTTCTGACTACTTGGCAAAATTTGCAAGAAATAGGTGAGAAATTGGGTTATAGCGACCTAACGGATCTATACGGGAGTCGTACTTTTAATTTTCCTCCCTATTTATATGGAGATCAAACCTACTTGAATTTAGCTTTAATGTTAAATAATTATCCTTTAAGTACGGTTGGACCTGACGGTATGGATTTTATTCCTGGTGGTACTATTATGTCTCATGCGACGGTACCAAATATCAAGCCTTGGCGTAAGAAGTTGATGCTGAGTGCTTTGTTGGGTAGTGCTCCTAGCATCACAGATAAATTGTATTGGAAACACAGTTATACACCTATTAAACTTTATTCCAATGCCAAATTAATGCAGCAAAATTTGGAGATTTTACTTGGTTCAGCTATTGGTCGTTTTATCCGTCGTGCTCCTATGTAATTTTTCTCTTGATTGTGATTAATTCTATTACTATTGATAATTCCTATGCACCTTAAACTTGCTAGTCTCCCTCTCGAAATCTTGCAAAGTGCAAGTTTTTGGCAAAACCATAAATTAATTCTCAAAGAGTTCCAGCATTTTCGCTTGATGGCCATTGGTGCCATATTTTTTTCAGCTCTTGCTGCTAGTTTCGAGGGGTTTGGTTTAGGTTTTTTGTTGGTATTTCTACAGAGTTTAACCACTCCTTCTGCTGCACCTGTAAAAACGGGAATTGATTGGGTTGATATTTTTATTTTAGGAGTTAATACCCCAGTAATAGAACGATTATATCGCATATCCTCTCTCATTGTAATTACTACCTGTGTACGGGCATTATTTAACTATGTAGGACAATTATGTATTCAGTTTAGTGAGATTAATTTAGTAGATAACTTGCGCAAACGCATCTTTGAGCAATTGAGTACACAAACTCTGGGTTACTTTTCTAAAAAAAGCTCTGGAGAATTGATTAATACTCTCACCAATGAAATGGAGAGAATTAGACAGATTTTTGGAGGATTGGCTTTTTTAGTCACTAAAAGTCTTACTTTAGCAGTTTACTCAATTTCCCTATTTGTTTTATCCTGGCATCTTTCCATCTTGTCTATTTTCTTATTTAGCTTTTTAGCCTTAGGACTATCGACACTAAATAAACATATTAGGGAACGCAGTTTCGAGATTACTAAAGCCAATGATATTTTTACCACTAGAGTGCTGGAGTTTTTGGATGGTATTCGTGTAGTTCATGCTTTTTGTACACAACAGTTTGAACGGCAAAGATACTTTGAAGCCAGCGCCAACATTGTTAAATCTTGGCGTAGAGTTTATTGGATTTCCCTGATAGTTAAACCCCTGGCGGATAGTATATCAACTCTGATTTTAGTTGGTATCATTTGCGTGGCTGTAGTTGTAGATTTAATGCCAATTTCTAACCTCCTGACTTTCTTTTTCGTACTGTTTCGTTTGGTACCAATGATTCAAGATGTTAACGGAGTTTTAGCATTCTTAAATACTCAAGCTGGTGCGGTAGAAAATATCAAAGATTTATTGAAATCTGAAAATAAGGCCTATTTTAAAAATGGCTATCTTGAATTTGGTGGAATTCAAAAAGCTATAGACATACAGGCTGTAAATTTTGGTTATGAACCCAATCATTTAGTTCTCAAAGATATCACCTTGACAATAGAAAAAGGTAAAATGACTGCCCTAGTTGGTGCATCAGGTGGTGGCAAAACCACATTAGCTGACTTACTTGCTAGATTCCATGAACCAACTAACGGGAGAATTTTGTTAGATGGGTTAGATTTCCAAAAATTTGAAATCAACTCTCTGCGTTGGAAAATGGCTATAGTTGGTCAAAAAAGTTTTATTTTTAACACTTCAATTCGTCATAATATTGCCTATGGTACACCCCTGGCCACCGAGGAAGAAATTATTGAAGCTGCACGGTTAGCCAATGCTCTTGAATTTATTCAAAAATTACCTCAAGGTTTTGATACCATAATTGGTGCTGATGGCATGCAATTATCTGGAGGACAACAACAGAGAATTGCCATTGCTCGAGCTTTAGTGAGAAATCCTGAAATCCTTATTTTAGACGAGCCAACTAGTGCATTGGATGCAATTACAGAGCAGGTAATTCAAGAGTTGTTAGATAAATTCACTATTGGGCGAACAGTAATTGTTATTGCCCATCGTCTTTCTACAGTGGCTAAAGCTGATAAAGTTGTGGTCATTGAACAGGGAAAAATTATGGAACAGGGTTCATACCAAGATCTGATTCAACAACAAGGTAAATTTTGGCAATATTATCAGACCCAAAATGATATCAGATAGTTTCTGGTTCTTTATCAAATATACAAAACACATGACAATAATTGCACAGTTGAAACATAAGTTTAATGGTAAAGTATATTTTTTATGTGATCCTCGAGAGTTGGATGATGTTGGTGATCAGTTTCAACATTTACTGGTTTGTTTAGCTGAAGGTTTTCAGGAACTAGGAATCTCATTTTTTGCTAATGTAAATTATTGGTTAGAATCATCTCAAGAGGAAAAATATCTTTTTAATTATAACCCAAATATTACCTTTGATGATTGTGACTTGGTTATATTGACTAATATTTGGTTGTCTGTTAATTATGCCTGGGTAGATAATCTATTTAAACCGAATCGTGGATATCTTACGGTTTACTTAGATGGAGAAGACAGTGATAAAACTTATAGGTTTAGACCTGAATTCAACCAGTTTGATTTTATTTTTCGAACCCATTATAATCGTAAGTTACAATATGGAAATAGTAAATCTAGGAATAATTTTTACCCTTGGGCTTTTGGTTTAAGCAGTCGAATTTTGCGAGAACTGAACACAGTGCCAGATTTTGATGATCGTCAAAAACAAATTTTGGTTAATTTTCGCCACTGGAAAAAAGGCCATCCTGTGAGAAATATTAGTTCTCGGATGTTTATACCCCAAATCAGTAAAATTTTCTCCATAGACCACACTATTGATAGTCCCCACAATCTAACATCAGACCCATATCATCAATTGCAGTGGTTACAAACCGGTAAGAGACATTATCCCAGCTTTTACCAGCGTCTAAAAAACTCCATTGCTTGTGCTTGTTTTGGAGGTTTTTTTGTGCCTAGCTGGCCTGATGACCCAGCCAGTTTACTGAATCGTATAGGTAAGCAAATGCTCAATCATTTACAGTTAAAATCCCATCAGATAGTACAGTGGGACAGTTGGCGATTGTGGGAATCTTTAGCAGCTGGATGTGTTACTTTTCATGTGGATTTTGAAAAATATGGTGTTTGTTTACCTGTTATGCCAGAAAATTGGGCACATTATATTGGTGTGGATTTAGATAATGTTAAAGCCACAATTGAAAGAATAGCGGATCAACCGGAAATTTTACCAGCAATTGCTACAGAGGGTAGAAAATGGGCTATGAAAAATTATAGTCCTGCTCCCACAGCTTTACGTTTCCTAGAAACCATTTATCAAAAGGTGAGTTAACAACATGTCCATAACTTCTGACTTACTACCACCCTTAGTTAGTGTGATTATCCCTACTTATAATCGTCCTCAATATCTCAAACAAGCAATTTTCAGTGCTGCTCTTCAAACATATCAGAATATTGAAATTATTGTTTCGGATAATTGTAGTCCAGAAAGTCCAGCAAATTTAGTAGCTGATTTTTGTGATCCACGGATCAGATTTTGGCAACACCCACAAAATGTAGGGATGCTCAAAAATCAGATTCATGCTCTCAAAATGGCACGGGGTAAATATATCGCTACTCTCCATGATGATGACCTATGGCATCCTGATTTTCTTGCCACACTCATACCACATTTGGAGAACAATTCGGATTTGATTCTTGCTTTTTGTGACCAATATATTATAGATGCTAATGGTCAAATCAATCTTGATGCCACCCAGAAAAGTTCTCGTGCTTATAAACGAGATCAAATATCCCTTGGAATACATAGGAATTTTTTAAAAATGGGATTAGTCGATAAAAGTATCCCCACCGCTGCTGCTTGTGTAATTCGTAATGGTTTGATTAATTGGGATGCTATTCCCTTGCAGGTAGGAGGAATGTGGGACTTATATTTGACATATTTATCCTCTGTATCTGGCTATGGTGCTTACTATGTCCCAGAAAAACTAACTTACTATCGCGAACATGAACAAACGGAAACTATGCTCAGTGGTAGACGCAATGTAAAAGCAAAAATCAGCAAGGCTGAAAGTGAAATTTTCTGTTATAAGATATTTATGAATGACCCCCATTTACAGTCTTTCTATAATCACTTTAAAAAATTATGGTTAGAAGCACATACAACACTAGGTATTGGACTGATAAGAGAAAATCAACCATCTGCGGCACGTTCTTATTTTTGGGAAGTTTTACGGCAAGGAAGATTGAATTTCCGGACTATTATTGCCTTATTAATTAGTTTCTTTCATCCAAAATTAATTAATAAATTTTTGAGCAGTAATTCATGAAGATTAGACATTAATCTTGATCTTAGCCAGATTTTTTATATAATCGTAGCATAGACCAAATAAACAAATTTTGGGAGATGATTTTTCAGTTCCGTTAATTTGTAGGTTTATTCCTGTATTAGTTTTATAACAGATAATGGTAAAAAAATTAGCAGAAGTTTTTAGGACTAGAACAACTAGAAGTTTGAGGTGAGAAGTGAAAATCTGTATTGTCACCCACAAGATTAGAAAAGGTGATGGCCAGGGTAGAGTTAATTATGAAATAGCGATGGAATTGCTACGTCGTGGTCATCAATTAACATTATTGGCCAGTGAAGTCGCTCCTGAACTAGCAGACAGTATTTCCGTTGATTGGGTTCCAATTATTGTCCATAAATATCCCACCGAATTCATTCGTAATTTGGTCTTTGCCCAAAAAAGTGGCAGCTGGTTACGAGATCATCGGGGAGAGTTTGACATCGTAAAAGTTAATGGTGCAATTACTGGAGTTAATAGTGATGTCAATGCTGTGCATTTTGTACATAACTCTTGGTGGCGATCGCCTGTACATATTTCTCAAGAGCATCGAGACCTATATGGTTTATATCAGTGGCTATATACCGGGATCAATTCCTATTGGGAAAAACAGGCATTTCGCAAAAGTAAAGTTGTGGTAGCGGTTTCCACAAAAGTGGCGGAGGAACTAATAAATATTGGTGTAGATCCCAGAAAAATTCGCGTGATTGCCAATGGAGTAGACCTAGAAGAATTCACACCGGGAAGCATAGAAAGGGAGGAATTAGGTTTACCAAAAAATGTCACTTTAGCAATGTTTGCAGGAGATATTCGTATCTCCCGCAAAAATTTAGATACGGTACTTCAGGCCTTAGTAAAAGTTCCCGATTTACATTTAGCCGTGGTGGGAGAAACTAAAAATAGTCCCTATCCCAAAATGGTAGAAAAATTACAATTAGGTCAACGAGTACATTTTTTAGGTTATCGTCGAGATATGCCACTTCTGCAAAAAGCAGCAGATTTTTTTGTATTTCCTTCCCGTTATGAACCTTTTGGACTAGTAGTAATTGAAGCAATGGCTTCTGGTTTACCAGTAATTACGTCCAAAAGCACAGGTGCAGCAGATCTAGTTACCCCTGCTTGTGGAATTGTATTAGCTGACTGCAATGATATAAATAGCCTAGCTCAGTCTTTAGAATTGCTAAAAAGCGATTATCAGTTACGTCAAAAAATGGGCAAGGCTGCTCGTGCTATTGCTGAGCAATATAGCTGGAAGATAATGGCACAAAACTATTTAGATTTATTTAATGAAGTAATCCAAAATGCGCAATACGGTTCTTATCCCTACTTATCGTCGTCCCCACGATCTATGGCGTTGCCTTGTCGCACTGCAAGCCCAAACTAGACCAGCTAATCAAATAATTATAGTGGTTAGGGATGTGGATACACAGACCTGGGAATTTTTAAATCAATTACCAAGTGAACTATCTTCTGATAACCTACCATTGCAAATAGTTACAGTTACCAAACCAGGAGTAGTACAAGCTCTGAACACTGGATTAAAAGTTGTCAATGGTGATGTCCTATCCATCACCGATGATGATGCTGCACCCCATCCTGACTGGTTGGAAAAAATCACTGCCCATTTCACCAAAGATGCTGATATTGGTGCAGTAGGTGGAAGAGACTGGGTACATAGGGGAGATAAGGTGGAGGGAGATTCCCGTGCGGTTGTGGGACGTGTACAGTGGTTTGGAAGGGTTATTGGTAATCATCATCTAGGAACAGGAAAAGCTCGCGAAGTAGATGTTCTCAAAGGTGTAAACATGAGTTTTCGCACCCAGTCCATAGGGAAACTAACTTTTGATGAAAGGATGCGCGGTACAGGAGCTCAAGTACATTTTGAAATGGCATTTACCCTAGCTCTTAAACGTGTGGGATGGAAAATAATTTATGATCCCCATATAGCAGTAGATCACTACCCAGCCACACGTTTTGATGAAGATCAGAGGGAAAATTTCAATGAAATTGCCCTAACCAACCTAGTTCATAATGAAACCCTAGTTTTACTAGAATACTTGCCACCTTTAAGACAAATCGTTTTTTTATTATGGGCAATATTCATAGGAACAAGAGATGCTTTAGGCATAGTACAATGGTTAAGATTTTTACCTAGTCAAGGGAGAATTGTTAACAAAAAATTGCACGCTTCTTTGCTTGGGCGTTGGCAAGCATGGCAAACCAATAAAACCAATCAATTGATAATTTCCAACTCCTAAAAAAAGTGACTTCCAAACAACTGCTTTTCAATAGCTTTTTACAATCCTCCTATTCCCCGGAAGATAGATCAGCCCAAAGTTGGGTAATCATTTTTTCCTTTATTCTATTTATAAGTACCTGTTATTTTGTCGGTGCTGCCAACTTACTAAGAATTATTTTTCCTGTTAGCGCCCTTCTAGTAGGAATATTTTTATATTTGCGTCATTCCATTCTCTATCTTGGTTTTACCTGGTGGATATGGTTTATTACCCCATTATTAGCAAGATTAATAGATTATCGAGTGGGTTGGGATCCCACCCGTCAAATTTTAGTAGCACCTTATTTAGTAGTACTGATAACTACTGCTTCGATAATTAAAAACTTACCTCGCGCTCTCAAAGAAGGGGGATTACCGTTTATCTTAGCCTTAATCGCTGTTATTTATGGATTGTTAGTTGGACTGCTTTACAATCAACCAATATCAGTTATCCGAGGCTTTTTAGACTGGTTTACTCCAATTATTTTTGGCTTTCATTTATTTATCAATTGGCGAGATTATCCCAGCTATCGCCAAAATATACAACGGGTGTTTATTTGGGCTGTTTTACTAATAGGAGCCTATGGGATATATCAATTTATATTTGCTCCTGAGTGGGACAGATTTTGGTTAGTAGAGTCAAAAATGTTTACCAGTGCTGGATCTCCCAAACCATTTGGCATGAGAGTTTGGAGTATCCTGCACTCACCAGGTACTTTCGGTGCGGTTATGCAAACAGGATTACTATTGCTATTTACCAGTTATGGACCTTTAATTTTTCCTGCTTCAGTGGTAGGGTATTTGTCATTTTTACTGTCACAAGTTCGCACTAGTTGGGGATGTTGGTTATTGGGAATTCTCATCATGCTAGGTTCTGTAAAAGCAAAAGTTCAAATGCGCCTAGCAGTAATCATTTTAATAATGGTTCTTAGTATTATACCCTTAGTCACCATAAAACCTATTTCTGAAGTTGTGACCACACGGCTTGAAAGTTTTTCCAAGTTAGAAGAGGATAGTAGTTTTCAGGACAGATCTAAAACTTATGATAGGAATCTAAACTTAGCACTTTCTACCCCTCTGGGTAATGGAGTAGGAAATATTTGGAAGGTAAATGAAAAGACAGGACAGATTGAAGTTGTTGTCATTGACAGTGGCATTTTAGATATGTTTTTTACCCTGGGTTGGTTTGGTGCCATACCCTATACTAGCGGATTAGTCCTGATCCTGGTTGCTGTGATTAACTGTACTGAAGCTAAACGGGATGTTTTTATCAGTGCAGCTCGTGCTATTGGCATAAGTTCATGTGCCCAGTTAATTATTTACAGCGGGATGTTAGGTGTTGCGGGTATGATTATGTGGGGGTTCTTAGCTGTATCTATGGCTGCCCATAAATATTATAAACACCATTATTAATAAAACAAACTACCAAAGATGCTAGACTGATAAAAACATCAGAGTAGGGCATCAAAATGTTAGCATACCAGCCAATTAATCGTGAAATCAGTCGAGTAATAATTGCAGGAGGAATTCACGGTAATGAACTGATTGGAGTTTATTTGGTCAAAACCTTTGAAAAGTATGGAAATTTAATTGAGAGAGAAACTTTTGAAACCATCTGTTTACTTGGTAACACCCCAGCTATTAATGCTGGGAGAAGATATGTTGATAAAGATTTGAATCGTTGTTTTACCAAAGACATATTATTCAATGCCAATACTTCTATATATGAGGAATCAAGAGCTAAGGAAATTTGGCAACTTCTGCAACCACACCATCCCCAAAAATTAGATGCTATAATTGACATACATACAACCACTGCCAATATGGGATTATGTATGATCATTAATAGTATGCACCCCATATTGCTCACTTTAATAGCTCACTTAACCAGTATAAGTCCCTTAATTAAAGTATGTTTTCACCCAGAAACACCCAGTGGTGGTTTTTTGCGTTCTTTAAGTGAACTAGGTTTCACTTTAGAAGTAGGTCCTGTCCCTCAAGGAGTTTTAAATGCCCAACTATTTCAACAAACAGCAAAAATCGTTTATGCAATATTAGATTTTTTTGAAAACTATAATCAAGGTAAAATTTCCATTAATCAGAAGTCCAATGGGAAGAAACTAAAAGTTTATGAATTTATGAGTACAGTTGACTACCCCAGAAATGAATTGGGGGATCTCCAAGGGATGATTCATCCCCAACTTGAATATAAAGATTATCAACCACTAAATTTCGGTGATGCAATTTTTCTAACCTTTGATAATCAAGAGATTTTTTACCAAGGAGAGTCTACAGTTTATCCAGTTTTTATTAATGAAGCTGCCTATTATGAAAAAGGAATTGCCATGCATTTGACTCATAAAAAACTAGTTGATATATAGTTATATATAGGAGATTAAGAAATGACAATGTGGCTTAGTCTAGACTTTGAAATTATCCCCCAAGCTACTTACCCGTTACCAATTGCCTGGTGTCAATAGGGGAGAAGACATTATATTTGTTGCTTAATTCCCGGTATATGCTCAAAGTTTCCTCACTCACACGTGTGGTGCTAAATCTTTGAAGATTTTGTTGACCACGTAATTTCCAAGCTTGTAGCTTATGGCGATCCCTCAAAAGTTGGATTAAAGCATAAGCCAAACTTTGACTATCTTGAGGAGGAACTAAAATACCTGCTTGACCATAATCTAAAGTTTCTGGAATGCCATCTACATCAGTAGCAACAATAGCACAACCAGCTTCTCTAGCTTCCGTGAGAACCAAGCCAAATGACTCACAATGGGAAGCCAAAACAAAGATATCTGTTGATAACATATATCTTTGTGGTTCCGGTTGAAATCCTTCAAAATGAATACGATGTTTAAGTTCCCCACACTTTTGTACCATGGCTTCAAACATAGTCCGATCGGGACCTTCACCCACAATATAGAGATGAGCTTGAGTAAAATCCTGGGCAATGATTTGAAAGGCTTGAATTAATTCACTAATGCCTTTGCGCGTGTACATTCCTGCTACTGTAGTAATAGCTGGATGATGTAATTTCATAGGTTGATATTCTTGAATTTTTTTATGTCTGGGACTCCCCAAAGTGCCATTAGCAACTACCCGCAATTTTCGGGATGGGATTCCACGACGGATCATCGAATTAGCCACCGCATGACTGACTGCAATTACCCGATCTGCTAATCCCATTAATATTGCACTGCGTTGGAATTCATTATGCACTGTAGCAACTAAACCATATTCATGATTATTTCTAAAAATTCCTGCTAGTAAAACTCCTGTCATCATGTGGCAATGAACTATATCAGGTTGAAATTTTTTAATTATGTCCCGGTAGGAATAAACTGCCTTAATTAACTTGGTTACTCTCCGGGACTGGTCTAATTCAAAGTGAGAAATACCATACTTTTCTAAGAGTATTTCGTATTCTCCTCCCAGGGAAGCAATTGCCACTTCTAAACCGTCTGTGGCTTGTAAACAAGCCAAATCTACTGCCACATTGACAATACCGTTACCAACATTTTGAATATGGTTAGTTAAGTGTAAAATTCGCATTTATTTTTACTCCTCAGTATTTTTTTAAACTGATTTTCTCTAGAATTAATATTCCGTTTTAAAGAAGATTTCTTCCGCTTGTAAAAATCTCTTAATAAAGCCCCGAGGAAGAGTGG
Organism: Cylindrospermopsis raciborskii Cr2010; assembly: GCF_003367075.2. Taxonomy (NCBI): domain Bacteria; kingdom Bacillati; phylum Cyanobacteriota; class Cyanophyceae; order Nostocales; family Aphanizomenonaceae; genus Cylindrospermopsis; species Cylindrospermopsis raciborskii. The sequence continues at coordinate 721,426 of NZ_CP065936.1, read as the reverse complement.
ATATTTGAGAAGAATAGGCGGCGATCGCCTGTTGTTTTTGAGATTGAACTTGTGCAACTGATAATCTATAAGCTGGGGCAATATCCCGTAATTTTAACAGAATAAATAATGGTGCTCTCCAAAAAATCCAAATAGGGTACTGCAAAAGTTCTACGCTTATTCCACTTTCGGCGATCGCCTCTTTTACCAGAGAATATGTAGCCTCGTGATCTCTGTGACAATCCTTAAAATGAGGCACATAAACCTCACCTGGTTGATAATCTCTTAACAAAGTAACTATTTCTGAGATCAGTTGTCTTTTTTGAGAAATATTCAAATCTAATAAACTGCCATCCTCCCTATTTAAAAACTTAATTTCTGTTTGGGGAACTCCCAAAATTTCTAATGCTTGTAGGGACTCCTGCTGACGAATTTGCATAACCTGATTTTGGATATTAGGTTCTAGTCCATGGGAACCTCTTCCATCGGTAAGAAACACCACTCCCACCCTAATTGCCTGTTGTCGTTTGCGAGCAATCATTCCCCCGCAGCCAAAAGTCTCATCATCCTGATGGGGGGAGAAAACCATAACTGGTGCTGTGGTCAATGCTATTGGTTGACTCCCCCATCGTAAAATCCAGTGCGAAAGTAAACAGGCATGGATATACTGAATGGTACTTAAAAAATGAATGGGAATTAATCTTTGTAATTTACTCAAAGTTGTTTTTTGCATATTCCTCATAAAACTACTCATAAAACCGTCATTTATTAATTACGGATCAACTTGTTAATGAACATCAATCCCATGGTCATAGGCGTTATAGCTAAAGCCAGAATTTAGCTAAGTAGGGAGGCACAATTATTTGTAGGATGGGTTAGTGGTAGGGTAACCCATGGGGGCGTTGGGTTTCGTTCCTCAACCCAACCTACGTTCATCTTATGTTTAATTCCACTCACCTACTTAACAACCTATTCACTATGATAATGAATGTAGACACCTGATATTTGTTGATTGTGTAAATTCAGAATGTGAATATGAAGATGGTCATTGTTTTTAAAAACGGAACCGATAAATAATCACCTTGCCATTTCTATTCTCCTCTACAAACAATAAGTATTCACCATTGCGACGACGAAAAGCTCGAATACCATGGGGAATATCCACCCAACCACTTTCCTTACCGACTTCTGGACCTGGACCAAATTTGCGCACAAATTTTCCCGTATCGTTTCTATAAACATAGACCTCCGCAGTTTTAACTGTAACAGCAAATACATAATCTCCTGCTACGCTCATAGCAGCAGTAGATACTTCTCGTTGACCTGTATTGTCATAGGGAATTACTGCTCGCCATTTGGGAGTGCGATTTCCTTGACTCCAGCGATCAAAGCGGATAATTTCTGATCCCACAACCCCGGTATCATCACCAACGGAAGGATGATCAACTGTAAAACCAGACAAATACATAGTATCTGTGTCTGGGAAATATTCAATCCTGCGCAAATCTCGAAACATACGAGGAGTTCTTTCTCTTTTCATAGAACCATAGCTATAAATTGGATTTCCCCGACTATCCAATCCCTGTAGAGGATAGTGACGAATACCATCCTCAGTCCGTAGGGTTTTCCATACGTCCCCTTTAGTATCTACCCACCAACCACCTATATATAAATAATCTTCGCTGCTTTCATACTCATTTTGTTCGAATGCACCATTACCATTCTTATCACGCCAAATCCATTCTCCCTTACTTGGTTGAAGGGGAGGCCAATTACCATTAATGGCTTTACCTTTATCATTAGTTCCCACAAACATCCCTGCAGGAACTGCAATTTCCCCATCAGTTTGTGGTTGAAAGCGATAAATTTGTAATAAACGCCCAAACATGTCCGTCAGAAATAAAAATGGTTTGCCTTGAATACGGCGAAAAATCGGACCATCAGGGGCGGTGTGTAACCGAGGGTCTTGAGGATATTTAAAAGGGTTTAAAGTATAGGCCTGATAAGTCCATTGTTTACCAATGGGTTTACTATAATCTACTAGGTATTTTTCATGTTTGGTGAAGATGACTGTCCCGTCACTTTGCGGATCCGTATCCCCATTATCCACAAATATTAAACCCAGTAATTGCCATTGTAATTTTCCTGAAGGAGAAAATTTCCTCAGATCTGTTCCCGATCTATTAAATCCATTACTATTAATATATAGATTGCCTACTCGATCCGTACCAATGGCAGTAATACCATAGAGTTTTAAATCTCTAACTGCTCCCGGTACACCACCATAAATACCTTTTTTATCTCCAAAAGTTCCCACCTGTAAAGGTTGATTCTTTATTTCATAAATTACTATCTGCTGGCGTTCACTATTTTCTGCAACCAATAATCTATTTTTCGGATCCATGGCGATCGCTGTTGGATCTTGCACATCCATAATTTCTTGTGGCAATTTTTTCCCAGAGGGACTGTAGTGCAATACTTTTCCAGATTTGTTCCCTTTTTTATTTTGGATAATCCACAAATTATTCTGCTGATCAATAACTATTCCTCCAGGATTTTCTACAGGGAATCTGCCAATTTCTTCCATAGTTTCCCTATGAAAAATTCTCACCATATTACTACCCCCATGACTGACAAACAATTTATCACCAAGGGTGGCCAACCCGGTTACTTCCGCTTGGTCACTAATAACCAACATACTTTTGTCCCAACCCTTACCTTGGGTAAAAGCAATAGGTTTTCCTTGTAAATTATAACGTCTAACACAATACCAAGTTTTATCTTGGGGTGGATAACTATCTTTGTCACCTCCTTTTTCACCTTGGAGTGATCCTTGACTCATGGCTACATAAATATATTTATTATTTGCAGTTACTGCTCGACCACCAAGACGATACCAACCATGTAAATCTTCTAAAAATGCAATGGGTTTACCATTTTCATATATTCCTGCTTCTCCTCCATTTTCATCCCAAATACTATTTGTGTAAATCAGCCCATTGGCTGTCACATACATAGCTTCTATATTATTTTGTACCCTCAGTTTTCCCTTACCTATAGTATTACCTACCCAGGATGTTGTGTATTCAAATCCAGATGCTGTAGTGCTAGAAATTATTATCAATCCACAAATTGTGACCAGTAACATCTGAAAACCTATGTTTCCAGATTTGAGTAAAGAGGACTTTTGAGAAAATAAACTACTAAGAATCTTATGAATTTGATGAACAATTTGATGAACAATTCTCATATATTTCTGATAAACAATAGAGCTGTTGGGAAATAAATTCATTTTCGCTAATTAGGGAGGCACAATAGCAAGATCATCAACCACTAATAACCTAACAGCTGAAATTTCCTGTTTCTATGAAATTTGTCAAATCTTCATCAAAAAAATAATCTCCTTTAATTCTATCTTACTAGGAACAATTTCAACTTAGATGGGCCGTATTTACCAGTTTTTTATAACGTGATCTCATAGAAAAAGCAGGACAAGCCTGCTTATAAAAAATACTTAACCTGATCAAATTGGAACCGATAATTAGTAACCACGCTTGAGCGCCAATTCAACACGATTAAACTCAAATTCCAAGCGATCTTTTAGCTTTTGGGGTACGGGACGATTGGGGTAGGAACTGTAATGACCTGCCAAAGCATTGAGCGCAGTTCGCATAGTCGTAAAGGAGCTTAAACTAGAAACTGAACTAGAACGCTGATAACGGGCAGAAAAGTCATTGATTTTTTGACGTGCTTCCGCTTGAATTGCTGCTTTATTAGGGTCATTAGGTGATACTTCCACGGCTTGTCTCATCACTTTAACAACTGCTAGAGTGTCTTGACGATAATCTCCAGTCAAACTATCGGGAGTACCGGAACAACCCATCAAACCAATGGTAATCACTAAAATCAGTGCCAGCAAACGCGACCAATAACTCTTCATATCCAATTAAAACAAAAAGGTAAATCAAGTTTCATCCTATCTTGGATTGGTATCCGGGGATTGACTTCTCTCTGTTGTTGAAATCCGGAGACAAGCGAACATACAGGGTATTACGCTGTTGATACGGTCTATTTAAAGATAGGATGGCATTTTGTAGGGTTTCTACTTCCACACATGTGCCACCAATTGCACCAGCCATAGTAGTAATATGTTCTTCCATTAAAGTCCCTCCAATATCGTTACAACCCCAATTTAAAGCTTCCATAGCACCGGTCAGTCCTAATTTAACCCAGCTTGGTTGATGATTAGGTATGTACTTACCCAAAAATATTCTTGCTACTGCTGTTAATAAGAGTGCATCAGCTAAAATGGGTTGGTCTCTACCAACTCGACGACGTAGGGGTTTTGGTACATCTTGACCCACAAACGGAAGTAAAATAAATTCGGTAATTTGACCTGGGTATTCTTTTTCGTGTGCTGCTTGCTGGAGTTGGCGCAGTTTTTCTAGATGTGTAATTTGCTGTTCTGGAGTTTCAATATGTCCAGACAACATAGTGCTGGTGGTGCATAAACCCAATTGGTGGGCCGTAGTGACAATTTCCAGCCATGTTGCTGTGTTGATCTTTTCGGGACATAATACTTTTCTCACCTCATCATCCAACACTTCTGCTGCTGTTCCTGGTATGGAACCCAAACCTACATCTCTTAAATCTGTAATTACTTGCTCATAAGAAATACTGTCTAGTTTTGCAATAAATTGTATCTCTTGAGGAGAAAAAGCATGTATATGTAGTTGAGGAAAGTTTTGTTTAATAGTTTCTATTAGTTTAATGTAATATAGTAGAGACTTACCATGGATTTGGGCTTTTGGGTTGAGTCCTCCCTGCATACAAATTTCCGTTGCGCCTCGACTTACCGCATCCGCAGACTTTTCCAAAATTTGTGACCAATCTAGCCAATAGGCATCCTCATCACTATCATCTCTCCGAAATGCACAAAAACTACAATGTTGTTCACAGATGTTGGTAAAGTTAATATTCCTATTGATAACGTAGGTCACCTCCTCTCCTGCTTGTTTTTGGCGGAGCTTGTCAGCTGTTTCCCGAATGGTATTTATAGTTTCTGGATCAGTTTGCTTTAGTAAAATTACTGCCTCTGATGGTGATATATCTGATCCTAGTAGCGATCGCTCTAAAATAGGGTTGATAGGAGTTAATGTTATATTATTCACTGGTTTTGATTTTTTTGGTAGGACAAGTAGTATGTCAATAAGTAAATAAGCGGAAAAACAAAAATTAACGATAGTTAACCTAATTTAACATTAAAAGCCGATTTTACATCTTATGTATTTGCGGTATGATGTTCCAGCGTCAAAGTCATGGAAATAGCACAACTTGTGGAAAAATCAAAATTAATTACCCCCACGGGTCCCTTAAAAATTGCCGAATATCCAGCTTTCGAGTTGGGGTGGAATGATGATGTTGTTCTCTTATCCTTGGTAATTCCCACCTATCAAGAGCGAGAAAACATTCATAAAATGATTAACATCATCAACAGCATACTAGAGGAGAGTATTCCCAATAACTACGAACTAATAGTAGTTGATGATAATAGTCCCGACTTGACATGGCAAGTAGCAGAATCATTAATTCCAGAATATCCCCAATTGCGAGTGATGCGTCGTCAACAGGAAAGAGGTTTGTCCTCAGCGGTAATTAGAGGTTGGCAAGCTGCCAAAGGGCAAGTTTTGGGGGTAATAGATGGGGATTTACAGCATCCTCCAGAGATACTATTACAACTGTTATCCCAAATCAAAAGGGGAGCTGATTTAGCCGTGGCCAGTCGTCATGTGGATGGTGGTGGTGTTAGTAGCTGGAACCTAGTCAGACGATTTCTATCCCGTGGAGCCCAAATTTTAGGGTTGGTTATTTTACCACATATCCTAGGTAAAGTTAGTGACCCCATGAGTGGTTATTTTATGGTACGTCGAAATGCGATCGCTGGAGTAGAGATGAACCCCATAGGCTATAAAATTATTTTAGAAGTAATTGCAAGGGGAAAAGTCAAAGAAATTGGGGAAGTTGGTTATGTATTCTGTGAACGCGAGGAGGGGGAAAGTAAAGTAACTTGGAAGCAGTATCTAGAATACATTCAACACCTAATACGTCTACGTTTATCTACGGGAAGATTAGGAAAAATCAGTCAGAAATTCAACTTACAAATTACCCTTCCTCTAGGTAGATTTATGCGATTTGGTTTAGTGGGACTAAGTGGGGTGTTTGTAGATACGGTCGTGCTGTACTTATTGAGTGATACTTTAGCTTTACCCCTAATTGGTAGCAAAATCCTAGCTGGGGAGCTGGCAATTTTCAATAATTTCCTGTGGAATGATGCATGGACATTTGGGGATATTTCTATCCAACAACGGAGTTGGAAACAGCGAATAAAGAGATTTTATAAATTCAACTTGATTTGTTTAGCGGGTTTAATGATAAATGTATTGATATTAAAATTTCTGGTTCAATTTTTAATTTCCAATCGTTATATTGCAAACCTCATAGCAATTGGCGTGACCACAATTTGGAATTTTTGGCTTAATTTAAAATTAAGTTGGCGGGTAACAGACATCAAGTGACATTAGAATAAATTGTGAAATTCTCTCCAGATAAAGATTGCAAAACTCCACATCTGATCTGACAATCAAATGTTGGACGACCCCCTTATGTCGAATGGAAACATTTTGTTTTTGTCTGGTAATAACTATAGAACCATCTATCGCATCTCTTAACAAGACCATCTCAGCTGCAGTGGGATGATCTAAAACAACAATATTACTACCTTTATAAACCATTCCCATACTTTCTAAAATATCCCCAGAATATTCAGCAATAAATAAATCCAGTTGGGGATGACGTAACAAACTTTGAACATTGCGATTATAATCTTCTATGAAAAAATCTCTGAGCAAGATTTAAAAACGAACCTTCACGAGAAACACCGCCGATTTTTAATTTTGGATATTCTGACAACAAGTAAGCAATAGTATGCAGTAAAGCCATCTTAGTAATTCGATTAAAAGTTATAATTGGGATTCTAGCATCCTCAGCAGAGGGGAAAAACTGTGATAGAATATAGTGCGGAACATCAACACTTTTACCAATAACAGGATTAACATGCATAAAAATACCCGGTGCTGCATTAATTTCCAAAACAGCAAAATTACCATATCGCCAAGAATGGGCAATATTTTTAGCGATTACATCAATCCCCAAACAAGTGAGGCGAAAATTTTGAGCAATTTCCTCTGCAAGAATAATATTGTCTGGATGAATTTTATCAGTAGCATTAATGCTAACACCACCGGAAGAGATATTAGCAACATCAGAAAGATAAATAATGCGATTTTTCTCAATTACACTATCTAAATCTAGTCTTTGACCATATAAATATCGTTCCATAGCCCGATCAATCACAATCTTACTCATAGAAGAAGTGGGGGTATCTCTTCTTTGTGGTTGATTATTTTCTCTGGCAATTAGTTCCTCAATTGTCGAATAACCATCCCCAACTATCGACGGTGGACGGCGTTCTGTTGCAGCAACAAATTTACCATTCACACACAACAAACGAAAATCTTTTCCCCAGATACTTTCTTCAACAATCACTCTAACTGACAGGTCTTTAGGAATTGCTGAAACTGCTAACTCATAAGCAGATTTTAATTTTCTCGAGTCTCTTATATTAGGGGTAACACCAATTCCTTTATGACCAGACACAGGTTTAATGACAACGGGGTAACCAATTTCTTGAGCTACAGCTAGAGCTTGTCTTTCTGAAGTTACAATATCACCTTTGGGGACAGGAAAACCCAATCGGTTCAAAAATTCCTTACAGTCATCTTTACGAGTGGTAAATTCGGAATCCAGATGACTATCAACATCAAAGGTGGTCCCAATTCCCCTCAGCTGTTTTTTTCCATAACCATATTGCATTAACCCCTCTTCCCATAGATAAAAAGTAGGAATACCCTGTTGGTAAGCAGTTTGCCATAAAGCATAGACAGTCGGTCCACCATAAACAGATTTACGAAATTGATCTTGTAATTTTATCAGTCTCTCTTCAAGGGGGAAATACCGTTCTTTGCTAATATTTTCAAACCAGTCCCAAACTAAGTAAACTACTGACTTGGCTGTATGTTCATGCAATGCTTGAATGGCAATCTTTACATAGGAATGATATGAATTTATACTGTAAAGATTGAAATATAGGGATATATCTAATTTATTAACTTCTGATACAACTCGAGCAAATAAATCAGCATATAATTCATAGGTTTGTTCAGCTAACTGGGGATAAAAATCACTAATAGTGTGAACATAGTCTTCCATCGGTAGGGGATCTTGATGTTCAGTCAAGGCGAAGTCAAATACTATGGCTGCTGTATCTAAATAGGGATTTGGTCCAATATAATACTTGAAGTTAAAAATATCAAATACATCTGTTTTTCTAGTATTTACATGAAGATCTGTTGTTTGTTCTCGAACCATTGATTTTCAGTTATCCTTAGATCGGGACAGAATTGTGGAGGAATAACAAAAATTAATTAGATGCAACAAAGGTTTTCACCCTGACATTATTTCACATTGATATACCTAACTAATGACACCCTGCTCCCATAACAACTCCTAGTCTTTGTTTTATCAAATCATCTCTAGTCATTCTGTAGGATAATTTCAATTTACCTCAAGTTTATTAGTTATTCATGAGTTAATCAAGTTTTTCAATCTCATGGCAGCAATTATAAATTTGGAATGTAGTTTAAGCTACAGAATATAGGGACGGTCTACCACTTCTCTCAATATACAAGGTTGAGTTTAATAACCCAACAAACCCACGGAACATATATAGGGGTTGCGAAACACTCCCTACGCGATCGCATTTACCCCCTTCAAGGTTCCCAAAACCTAAACCTGTCTAAATGATTATGATTAGCTATAACAACTGCTGCTGCAAAATTCTCTGCTGGTACTAGTTCTTTTAATTGCCAATTTCCTACTATGCACAATTTAGCAGATTTATTTGGCGATAATTCTATTTCTACTTGAGCTAGTTCAGATATACCTTTCCCAGTAGCTTTTAAATAAGCCTCCTTACAAGTCCAATAACGGAAGAATATCTCCTGTTGTTCTTCCGGAGCTACTGATTTAATTACCTCATATTCCCTAACTGAAAAAAAGCGCTTGGCTAAGTTTTCTATATCTGATGTGTGACGAATACCTTCTAAATCTACTCCTATTAGTCTATTATGACTCACACCACATAAACCTAGGTCTTGAGAATGGGATAAATTAAAGCATATTCCACAATGCTTAAACTTCAAGCCTAATAATGGCTTTCCTCTCTCTTCATACTCAAATTCTATTTCTTTTGCTTCTACGTTTATATACTTCGACAGGATTTTTCTAAGAAAGGCACGACCAACAATAAACCGCTCTTGGTGTTGTGGAAAATAAAATCTTTCTGCACGAGCTATTTCATCACCAGATAAAACCCTGCGGTAAAATTCCATTTCCCATGGTGATACCTTCAGGTTAATCTTCCAGATATGTACTTCCTGATCACACAACTGGAAATTTTCAGGTGCCCGTTGCCAAACAATAGACTGATTCACAACTAATTCCAGCTCTTAGGGTGTTATATCCTAAATTTTATAACCTAGATTTTACAAATTGTAAATAATTATTGTTTTTATGTTATTTTTGTGCATTAAGAACAAATAAGTAAAAAGATATACTTTATTTATTCCGTATGTAATGATCAACTTGACTCCTGACTCAATGTGACCTCGAAAAAATATGGGTTAGAAACTGTAATTTGTGAGTTACATCTGGTGGTGTAAACTGATATTATTTTCATGTCTTTAATTGTGAACCTAAGTCCTTTACCACATTAGTCCTTATGTTCAATTTTAAATGTTCTTGTCCGTCGGAAAAGTAATCTTTGTATATATCAAAGATTCTTAATTTATCGTTAAATATAAGGTAGTCATAATTTTTTAATAATGCCCAGGATTCTTGTCATAGACGATGACCCAGCGATTTCAGAACTTGTTGCCGTCAACTTAGAAATGGCTGGCTACGATGTTAGTCAAGCTGAAGACGGTATTAAAGGTCAGGCGCTGGCTCTCCAACTACAACCCGACTTGATTTTACTTGACCTGATGTTGCCAAGAGTAGATGGATTTACCATTTGCCAAAGACTGCGTCGGGATGAGCGTACTGCTGAAATTCCCGTCTTAATGTTGACCGCTTTAAACCAAACCCAGTACAAAGTAGAGGGATTTAACGCCGGTGCGGATGACTACCTAACAAAACCTTTTGAAGTAGAGGAAATGTTGGCCCGAGTCAGAGCTTTGTTGCGGCGAGCCGATCGCATACCCCAAGCTGCCAAGCACAGTGAAATTCTCAATTATGGGTCCTTAACTCTAGTCCCAGAAAGGTTTGAAGCTATCTGGTTCCATGAAACCGTGAAACTAACTCATCTGGAATTTGAGTTACTTCACTGTTTACTTCAACGTCATGGTCAGACCGTCTCTCCCAGTGAAATCCTGCGAGAAGTTTGGGGTTATGACCCTGATGATGATATTGAAACCATTCGTGTTCACATTCGCCATCTCAGAACCAAACTTGAACCTGATCCTCGTCGTCCTCGTTATATTAAGACGGTTTATGGCGCAGGTTATTGTTTGGAGTTACCTGCTGTACCTCCATCTGGTGAAGCAAGTAACATGACACTGGTAGAATGATTTGACCAGGGATTGAGCTTTCTTGATTCCCCGATTGAAACACGGGGTTTCTCAATATATTTTTGATATTATTTTGATATTATTAGTATTAACTCCTACCAGATTGACTCAAGATTTAAAACAAATCCCGGTAAAACATCTTCTCCTGATAAGGTGGATGGGTTTTCCAAAACTTGTTTTTCTTCTCCTGGGCGATAAATTTCGGCTTGGCGGTTTTTTGGGTTAATTAACCAACCTAAGCGGGTTCCATTATTTATATACTCCTGCATTTTAGCTTGCAGAGGTTTCAAAGAATCACTGGGAGAACATAGTTCAATCACAAAATCAGGAGACATGGGCAAAAATCTGGTTTTTTGTTCTGCAGTTAGAGCTTGCCATCTTTCCAAAGGTATCCAAGCTGCATCGGGAGAAAAATCTGCTCCATTAGGAAGGCTAAAACCGCCAGATGAATCAAAAGTTATCCCTAATTTTGTTTGTCTATTCCATAGGCCCAACTCCAGGTTAATATCTGAATTACGCCTACTGGTTTCCGCTCCTGTAGGTGGCATAATAATTAGGTTCCCTTGAGCAGTTCGCTCCAGTTGCAGGTCACGGTTGGCGACACAAAGTTCATAGAATTGTTCATGGGTAATGGGTATTGTTTCCGAGTTATTTAGAATTAAGGGTGTCATGTTTTTATCTCCTTTTTAACTGGAAGCACTAGTATAAAATCTTAGGGCAAATCGCCAAAACCAAGTGGAAAGGAAAAATAAAAACAGGGCTAAAAAAACAGCACTTATTAGCCAAACGACATGGATTTGACCTAAGATGGCTTGAGCAGGAACGGTAGTCAGAAAAGATACTGGAACTACAAAAGTAAAAAAAACTCGATAGCCCATGGGATATGCGGACATGGGATACCTACCCGCCTCCAACAGTCCCCGTAACACCTCGGTGGTATTATAAACCTTCGTAAACCAAATACTGGTTGATCCTAACATGAACCATAAACTATAGAGAATGACCAGACTACAACCGAGAGGTAATATACCCCAAAAATAGTCATCTAGTCCCAAACCCAAATTTTTACCCGCATAACCAATGATGATCAAACCAAATAGTAGATCCGGTAGTCCCCAGAGGGAAAGAATATGGGTTGACAACCAAAACTGACTACGAATGGGTTTTAATAAAACAAAATCTAATGTACCTTCTCGCACATGACGCACAATCCGGTTTAAGTTAGGAGCTAAAAAGGTAGCCCAGAAACCCTGTAAGAGAGTAAAAACCCCCAACACAACCAAGGCTGAATCCCACGACCATCCGCTAAAGGTGTAACCCGTACGATAAAATAAAAACAACCCAAAAATCCCCCCCAAAAGATTCCCCAAGCTACTGAGGGCGGCTATGATGAAATTTAAACGATATTCCATTTCAGCAGCAATAGCTGCACTCCAAAATAATCTGATGACTTTTAAATATCTTTGCATTTTGATGATTAACTGGGTGGGTGGAATTAAATATAAGATGAACGTAGGTTGAACGCCCGCTAACCCATCCTACAAATAATTGTGCCTCCCTGCTTAATGGTTGACCTTTGATTTACCAAACATGACCCAAGAACCTTCCCAAGAACTTTCTAATTATCGTTTACTTCTACCCTATCTGCAGCAACAGTGGCCAACTATCTCCAGAGGATTTATTGGCATTATAGGGTACGTTTTCGCTACTTTAACCTTGATTCACTTAGCTGGTAAGTTGGCTTTACCTTTTGGAGAGGGTAATGTGGTGGCGATCGCCCAATTAACGGGTGTATGTGCTTTGGTATTTCTTGTCCGGGGCTTTTTTCAGTCCGTTCAAGACTTGTATATGTCCAAAGCTGCTTTGAGAGTAGCTTTTCATCTCAGGCAAAATGTCTACACACACTTACAAAAACTGAACTTGAGTTATTTTGAAACAGCAAAAGCGGGGGATTTGTCTTATCGCTTAACAGAAGATGTAGACAGGGTAGGTGAGGTTGTCAATAAGTTGTTTCATGATTTTATCCCCTGTGTTTTACAACTGATTGCCATTCCCATCTACATGATTTATTTAAATTGGCAGTTGACTTTAGCCACGGTGATAGTAGCACCAATTATGGGGGTTTTAATTGGTTGGTTTGGGGAGCGTTTACGTAAGTATGCTCTCAAAAGTCAAAATCGCATTTCTGATTTATCTGCTATTTTAACCGAGGTTTTTAGTGGTATTCGCTTAATTCAAGCCTTTGCAGCGGAAAAGTATGAAATTGCTAGATTCACTCACGAAGCTCAAAGAACCCTCAAGGCTAAATATTCCGCTGAAAAACTAAAGGCGATTCAAATTCCTATTGTAGGGTTTTTAGAAGCCTTGAGTGCTTTATCCCTCATTATGGTGGGAGTATGGCAGATTTCCCAGAAGAATCTTACTGTGGGTGAGTTTTTTAGTTATTTAGCCGCAGCAGCTTTACTAATTGATCCTATTGGTCATACTACCCATAACTATAATGAGTTCAAACAGGGTGAGGCTTCTTTGGAACGAGTATTTGAACTGTTGGCTATTAAACCAACAGTCCTAGAAAATCCTATTGCTATGACTCTTCCCAGTATTAATGGCAAGATTGAATACCGTGGTGTTAGTTTTGCTTATAAACCGGGTGAGCTAGTTTTAAATCACGTCAGTCTGTTTATCAGTCCTGGGGAGGCCATTGCCCTAGTCGGTGCTTCCGGTGCTGGTAAAACCACTTTCGTCAATTTACTCCCCAGATTTTACGATCCTAAACCAGGTAATATCTTTATAGATGATGTCAACATTCGTGATGTGACATTAAATAGTTTAAGAAAGCAAATTGGTATTGTTCCGCAAGAAACAATTATGTTTTCAGGAACTATAGCTCAAAACATTGCTTTTGGACAAGACAACTTTGACCAAAAAGCAGTAGAAGCAGCTGCCCGGGTGGCTAATGCCCATGACTTTATCATCCAATTACCAGCAGGTTATCAAACTTGGGTGGGTGAACGGGGTGTCAACCTATCCGGGGGACAACGACAAAGAATTGCCATCGCCCGTGCAGTGCTATTAGACCCGAAAATTTTGATACTTGATGAGGCAACCTCAGCTTTAGATTCCGAGTCCGAAGCTCTTGTGCAGCAAGCTTTAGAAAGATTAATGCAAAATCGTACTGTATTAATTATTGCTCATAGATTGTCAACAGTAAGAAAATGCGATCGCATTTTAGTCCTAGAAAAAGGGCAAATTGTGGAATCGGGGAATCATGAACAATTATTGTCCCTAGAAGGTAAATATGCACATTTTTATGCGCAACAATTTAGTCAGAGTTAGTTTTAGCACAGCTGCAAAAAGAGCGATTTACATCCTAAAAACCAGATTTTTGTATTGTTAGATACTGAAATAACTGCCATTGACAGTATTAGGGGTAACAACAGTGAATATAAAACACAAGATACACTGAAAAATGATAGGGAGTGGGGGAGCAAAGTTTTTCAACATAAACACCCCATACTATATATAATTTCCTAATAAGTTGAAAAAACTAATTCTTATTTAGCGTAAACCTTACGCCTGTCTGAAACTACCCAGCTGAAAAACACATTAGGAGGATTATCTATGGCGCTTGTACCTATGCGGTTGCTTTTAGATCACGCTGCTGAAAATGGTTATGGCATTCCCGCTTTTAACGTTAATAACTTAGAACAGATTCAATCAATCATGAAGGCGGCTGCTGAAACAGATAGCCCCGTGATTTTGCAAGCCTCTCGTGGTGCTCGTAACTATGCTGGCGAAAACTTCTTACGCCACTTAATTTTGGCTGCGGTAGAAACATACCCACAAATTCCCATTGTGATGCACCAAGATCACGGTAATGCTCCTTCTACTTGCTATTCTGCCATTAAGAACAATTTCACCAGTGTAATGATGGATGGTTCCTTAGAAGCTGATGCAAAAACTCCTGCCAGCTTTGAATATAACGTCGCAGTTACCCGTGAAGTTGTTAATGTTGCCCACTCTTTAGGTGTGAGCGTTGAAGGTGAACTAGGTTGTTTAGGATCTTTAGAAACTGGTGCTGGTGAAGCAGAAGATGGTCACGGTTTTGAAGGTACCCTTGACCACTCCCAATTATTAACTGACCCGGATCAAGCTGTGGACTTCGTAGAAGCTACCCAAGTAGATGCTTTAGCTGTTGCTATTGGTACTAGCCATGGTGCTTACAAATTCACCCGTAAGCCCACTGGTGAAATTTTAGCCATTAGTCGCATTGAAGAAATTCACCGTCGCCTACCTAACACCCACTTGGTAATGCACGGATCTTCTTCCGTACCCGAAGATTTAATTGCACTGATTAACGAATTTGGTGGTGCTATCCCCGAAACCTATGGTGTACCCGTAGAAGAAATTCAAAAAGGCATCAAGAGCGGCGTACGTAAAGTTAATATCGATACCGACAACCGTCTGGCTATCACTGCTGCTGTTCGTGAAGCTCTGGCTAAAAATCCCAAAGAATTTGACCCCCGTCATTTCTTAAAGCCCTCTATTAAGTACATGCAGAAGGTTTGTGCTGATCGTTATGAACAGTTTGGCACTGCTGGTAATGCGAGCAAAATCAAACAAGTTAGCCTAGAAGATTTTGCTGCTAAGTACGCTAAAGGCGAATTGGCTGTAAAAGCTGCTGCTGCAGTTTAATTCAACAAACTTATTGGGGCTGGGTTACACCTAGACCCCAACCTGACTAAACCGGGGTATTAATCCCGGTTTCTTGATGGTGGGTTTCCAAAGTCTTACTTAAAAAACGCGGTGTTGTAAAGATGGCATTTGACGACGCACCTGTTCTAGTCTAGTAGGTTTAATTTCAGCAATAGCGACCCCCGGTTTATCTCCTGCATCAGCTAAAATTGTTCCCCATGGGTCAACAATCATTGCATGTCCATGGGTTTGACGACGGGCATAATTAGTACCTGTTTGAGCTGGGGCGATTATGTAATAAGTGTTTTCAATCGCTCTGGCTTGTAATAACACTTGCCAGTGGTCTTTTCCCGTAAAAGCCGTGAAAGCAGCAGGAATAAAAACTACATCAGCCTCCCTCGCTGCCAGATCTCGATATAATTCTGGAAAGCGCACATCATAACAAATAGAGAGACCTATCTTACCCAAAGTTGGGGAAACATACACTGGTGGTAATTCTCGACCAGCCATGACAGTACTAGATTCTTGATAAGTATTGCCATCGGGAACATTCACATCAAATAGGTGTACCTTATGGTAACGACTGATTTCCTGTCCATTGGGGTCAACCAGCAAAGCTGTGTTGTAAACTTTACTTGTACTATCTACGGGAACGGGGAAGCCGCCGCCCAGAATGGTAATTTGATACCGTTGTGCCATTTGCTTGAGAAACGTTTCTGTTTTTTGGGCAATAATACTGGCTTGAGCAAGTTTATCTTTTTCCTCCCCCATAAAGGAGAAATTTTCTGGTAACCCCAATAATTCTACACCCTGGCGTACGGCCAGATCAATAAACTCTTCTG
Source organism: Cylindrospermopsis raciborskii Cr2010 (assembly GCF_003367075.2). NCBI lineage: Bacteria > Bacillati > Cyanobacteriota > Cyanophyceae > Nostocales > Aphanizomenonaceae > Cylindrospermopsis > Cylindrospermopsis raciborskii. Next base: position 705,165 of record NZ_CP065936.1, on the reverse strand, counting down.
CTTGTGCCAAGTTTTTTTGTAAATCAGGCACACTGGTCATTTGAATGGCGGCGGCTAAATAAGACTTCATAGGTTCAACAACAAACAGTAGATAATGATTGACATGGGATAATTGCAGGAGTCAATAGTCCTTTTTAGACTTTGATCTATTACCACCAATATCATAGGAAAATTTAGGTCAAAGGTGACTCATTCAGCGGTGCATATTGACCTACCATGGCTAAATATATGCCAATAAGAACAATCAAACAAGCTATACCTTTGACAAAACCAACTTGTTCACCCAACACTAGCCAGGCAAAAACCGTGCTAATTACTGGATCAAGCAGCATTGTTACTGCTACAAGAGAAGAGGGTAAGGAATTGAGAGAATAGGCAATTAGTCCCTGTCCTATGACCTGACAAATTAAAGCTAAGGAAATTACAGAAAACCATCCTTGCCAAGAAAGCGGAAATAGGGTGTTTCCTGTTACCAGTAAAATGGGTAAGGTGGTTAATGCGCCAATAGTGCAATACCAGAACACCAAGGTTTTGGTTTCAAACTGGGTCAGGAGCTTTTCCATTAGCAGTAAATAAAATGGCAACAAAATTGCTGATATTAGGGAGAAGAAATCTCCTTGCAACTCATTACTAGAGACGGAAAAATCTTGGAAACTGATGGCGATCGCACCGGTAATAGAAATAATTGTGCCAACCACAAATTGTTGCTTGACGCGATGACGAAAGAAAATCCATCCCCCTATAGCAGTTAATGGTGGTAATAGTGCGTAAATAATTGCTACCGAACTAGCCACACTAGTATGGGTTAGTGACTTAGCCCAAAATAGCTGTCTTGCTGCAAATATAATACCAACTAGAAAAAACAAGCCCCAAGTTGGGAATGTATATAAATTATTAATTAGAGAAGGAGCTGAAGTTAATTTGTCCCGACGAATCAAAGAAATTAGGTTCCAAGTGCCAAAAAAAACACTGGAGATCCACAAGCGATTAAAAGTAGTTGCTTCAGGACTAATTTCATTGTTACTCCATGTGATAAAAATAGGAGCAAAGCCAATCGCCACAATCCCTAGCACCAGCAAACCAAGGGATATATAGCCTTGTCCAGCTGCGAAGGTTTGAGCTATAGCATCTGTCCAGCTGTCACTTTTACCCATGAAGTCTTTAGTAAACGTTTTGAACAAAGCTATAAATTTCAATTGTCCCTCCGATAACGAAACTGATAGCTGATTTAACTTTTCTAGTAGGTTTCTCATTGGTATGTAAATTTATATAATACGTATATACTAGTGTCTATTAATCCAAATACCTCTTAATCCAGCCCTTCTTGCACCATGATAATCATCAACAATACTATCACCAATATGCCAAGCTGATTCCGGGGAGCAGTTATGATTTTTCAAAGCCAGATGAAAAATTTCAGGATCTGGCTTAGCTGTGCGAGCCTGGGTAGAAACAGTAATAGACTTAAAATAGTCCCTAAGACCTAGACTTTGTAGAACCGAGTATATGCGAGAGTCAAAATTAGAAACCACTCCCAATTCTACCCCCAATCTCAACCAATTGACCAAAGCCAGGGAAACATCGGGGTAAACAAACCAAGGGTCAGCAGTACCAAAATGAACATAGAGTTCACCAAAAAAATCAGAAAAATCCCTAAATTCCCTCCATACTCCTGCACCCTGAAATGTGTTCAAAACAACATCGTACCACCAGTTAAATTCCTTGTCAGGTATAACTTCTACATCACAATTGAGGAATATGGGAGCTGGTGCAGCTGCAAAACTTTTGTGAAACTCCCGATTTAAAATTTCCGGGGTCACCGTGACACCAAATTCTGCAGCAATTTGGCTATAAACCTCACCCACACTACCCTTGACACCAAAGATTGTACCTACCGCATCTAAAAAAATCACTTTTGGTTTTTCCATGAGGTTGAAGCTGGATGAAATCAGTCAATTTCATAATTATAATCACCTCATCACAGTAGGTTGAGTTTAATACGAAACTTAACATCAACATTTAATCATAATATGCATCCGTTGACACACTCCCCCTTAAAGGGCGAGGATCTTTGTTACTGATTCACTGACATCACTTAGCATTTCAGGTTACCCATCTATGACAGAGACAGAGGCGATCATCTCCTGAGTTGTTCCATCTTTAAAAGAAAAGATTTGTAAAGGTTTTACCAGAAACATTTGTTTTATGAATGGAACTCCACCTCTGAGCGATCGCACGCAAAATAAATCAACAGAAAATGTGATCAGTAAAAAAAAGCCAGATTCCCACACAAATCTCTATCTTTAGATAGATGTAAATACTTCCATAGATAGAGGACAAGGTTCTTATTACTATACTAATATTTTTATAACCTACCATTCAACTAAACGAAGTATGTATCTAAAACAATTGCTACCTATACAAATCCGACCAATTCCTGGCACTACGGCAGCAACTATACCCAGACCCTAACTTACCTAATTTTTACTTTTGGTAGGAGGCACTGTAATAGTGTTATGATGTTAAAAGTGGGCTGTGCGTGGTCTTTGAGTTTTCGTTGTGCCAGACTGTAGTTCTACTACATCGGATCTCCCTTTTAATACTCTTTTTTGGACAAGGTACTGTCAGGACAAATAATCAATTTGTCAAAAAAGCAAAATCTATGGCTATTAACTTGATTTAAACATTTAGGTTGTTTATCTACTCAATAATGACTACCTTTAACTTCCATGTACCATTTAACTTCTCTGTGCCAGAAGACACACAACGACTTTGGCAGCAGATTTCTTCATGTTGGTCTCATCAGAATCTTCCAGATGGGCAACGTTTTTTAGGTAGTGTTCGGATTAATCAAGAAGACACGGATAAAGTATTAAGTGTTGTAGGTTACAATTTACGAAGAATAGGTTCAGGTTCAATTTCCTACGAAAGAATCCATGAGAGGTTTCCTGAACCGGAGCGGAACTGGCTAAAAATTCTGACTTTTGCTTTATCGGAATATGCCTACTATTATTCTGGCTTTGAAACTGATTCTGGTATTGAAAGAGGGTTTTGGCATGGTTTTTGCGAAAAACTCAAACTACGCCATACGGATAAAATAGAAAATTCACTTCGTGAAATTGTTGGTGAAGGGTTTGAGTTGCTTGGTCTTGTCCAAGCCAAAGGAGGATATCGCTATGTATCAACCTTATGGTTGCAAAGTGGTATTCCTCAACGAAATATCAGCCATTTTTCCTGTCTTGTTCAGGAATTTTCAAACGAATATGGATGGTGGGAAATTGCTCATACTTGCTATGAAGATATTTCCGAGGAATTGCTGAATTTTTGTGAACTTAAGCATCGTGAATGGCGTACTCTGATTAATTTCCTTAAAGTTAGTTGTTCAGATCAAGAACAAAAAGAAGCTGAACCAATCTCTGGGCAACTACTTCAAGGTATTGCTATTATTGCTGTTGAACTAGAACGTCAAGGAACATTACCTAAAGAAATCAAAAATGATAACGAACGTGAAAAATTGTTAGGCAATTATTACTTACCAAACAATTTCTTTTTAAGAAATTGGGATAGTTTAATTCAAGTTTTAACTCCCCGTCACAGTCGTCAGGGAAGTAGTCGTAGAATTTTTAATTGTCGTCCAAAAGCTTTATCTCTAGTTTTAGATATTAATGACTCATTAAATATACAGTTAGTGCTACCAGAACAAAATATTTGGAAGAAGGAATGGGACAAATTAGGTGGAACTTTTTGCCAAATTCCAGAAGCAACATGGGAAGGTAGTATTCCCTCAAAGGGGAAACTAATGATTCCCGAAAAGGTTGTAGATATCAAAAAAGTAGCCGAATGTTGGATATGGCAACTCTTAGACCATAACCATAAATGTTTGAATGAGTGGAAGCTTGAGGGTATAGCTAATAAGTTACCTTACGTTGTATTTAACGCATTCACAGGTGATCGCCTAAATCTGGAATCTGATGACTTTACCATCAGAGGAATCCAAGAAATTATTTTCTTTACTCCTAAATGTATGCACATAGAGCTTGATGAAGGTATTGAAATTTTAGACTCTTGTGTGCCCTCTAGTATAACGGAATGGCGAGGTCAACATCTAAAACTCATAACTAAGCAATCATCAATTGATTTCCATGCTAAAAATACTCACAACATTCTAATTACCTGGGTGGAGTCCCTTGAAGAGCAACCGAGATTAATAGGATTAAAACTAAAAGGTAAAAAATCAGTTTATATAGAGATTCCTAGTATCTTTTATCCACCCGTAGAGAGAGAAATATCTTTAAATATTTCTATAGAAAATATCGCTGAACAGCAAACTATTATGCAACGCCAAAATATCCTTCCAAATAATAGTTGGGAACCAATTATTCTGAATAAATTGATTAATAAACCAGGAAAATATGAAGTCAGATTATGGGAGCAATTAAACCGATTAAATCGCTGGTCATACAAGTTTGAAATTCAAGAACAATATCAAATCAATGATGAGGTAAATAATATTGATCTATTAATCAGCAGTAGTTCACAATATAGGTTACAAAAGTTACCTATTATAACAGATTCCAGTACCAAATTCTGGGCAGAGGAAGTTAAAATAGAGGGACTTTTTCCTCTAGAAATCATCAGTTTATCCCTAGGAGACAAACTAGAAACCGTATTTTCTCAATTTCAAGCAGATCTGTCAGGCAATTTATTGTTAAGCTTAGCACATTTATATGATTCATTATCATCTGACTCAGATTTTTATGCTTTAGGTTACCAGCGGTTAGGTGGTAAAATAGAACCTTTAATTGAAATGCAAACTACTCCTTTATCAATTAGCTGGGTTGGGGATAATCAGGAAGTTAAGGTATCTGGTTTATTTTCTCATGAAAATTATTTTCTTTCATGTTGGAATTTACTTTTGCCTGAAAATCGGCCATTAAAAATTCAAGTTCCACTTATTTCGTCAAATGAAAAGACAATTACTATTCCATTAAAACTACCACCGGGGATTTATCACATTCAGCTATTTGATTCACTAAAAAAACGTCATAATCTAGGTTGGTGGTGTGGTAGCAATCAATATGATTTACCAGATGAAGCTTTGGAAAATGACGATTTAGAAAATTACGATTTAGAAAATTACTGCTATACCATTCTGGATAATGAATCTGATGATGATTTTATAAAAGCTGCGGAAAAATTTGATTATGACTATCAATTTTTAGAAAACATAATTAATGATTTTCATAACAGTTACTTTCCTGAATGGTTAAATAATCATTCCCTGATTCAAAAGCTACAAGCTCTTCTTGACACCTTAAAAACCGATATGAAAATTAAGAGTACACAACAACAAAAGGCGGTTAACAATAATTTATTACAAGCCCAAAATTCTCCTTCAATTAATACATCGAGAAAATGGTTATTAATAACATTGACTAGTAGCCAAAAACGTGAGTTTGTTAAGAAATTAATAGAAAAAAGAATTGATAAATACGAATTAAGAGATAAAATATCAAGTATTAAACTTCCAGAAGAACCGTATGAAAATTTCATATTGTTGGAATGCAAGAACGCAGGACAGATGCAGATTGAGACTTGTATTCAATCATTGGAATACGTGAAAAATATTAAACCTTTGTCCCAAAAAGCTGCTGAACAAATGAACAAATATTAAAACTATGTTAACTGAAAAAATCACTAGATTGCTAAGTAATCATCGTAATCCAAAAAATTTGAAGATGCCATTGCCTTTAACCAAACATCAAATCATTTCATTATTAGGCACGAGTATTTCTCCCAATGAATCTCAAGATAATCTGATAACTCAAATCCAAAATGCTCTCAAACAGTTGGAATCTGAAGGAGAAGTGGTCGCAGGAAAACGAAACTTTTACTGCATGGCTTTACCCACTGTTTTAGCCAAAAATCGAGAAGATTTAACAACTTTGTTATTTAGAGGCGATCGCGCTTATTTGACTCTGGCGCACAAAGTACTAGACAGTCAACAAAATCCTCAAAAGCCTCTGATATTGCGGCCGAAAAACAAGCATTTTAATAGAATTAAATATCGCTTGTCTCAAGTCGGTATTTCTTTGCTAATCATTTCAGATAGCCTAGATTATTTACAAAAACCTCGAAAACCATTGAAATCCGAATTGCGTTCCACTTGGACAGAAGATCCGTTTTTCCTCAAAAACTGGCAAATCCAGCTGTATGCACCCTGTGATGCACCACAAAAAGACCGCTGGCGGAATCTTAGTTATGAAGGTATTAAAAATGAAGATATATTACGCTTACCAACGGGAGAATATATTTGGTTTCAAGACCAAACTTTTTATGAATTAGAACCAGATTTAGCTATTTTAGCCATGTTTTACCAGGACCAACAAATGGGGTATCCTTTGAAAATAAGTTGGGATGAACCAGCTGGAAGACTGAAGTTGAAGAGTATTTATCTCCCCAGTAACTATGAACGATGGTTATGGGATATTTCTCAACCTGCTGGCGAAGAATACAGAACCCGAAATTTTGAATCAAAAAACTGGTTGCTTGTTAAAGAAGTATTTCAACGTTTAGGAGCTAAATTAGTATGACTCAGAAATGTCAAACATTGTTACGAAACTTCACATATTTACATATTGAGTTATAGTAGTCCTATCAAAGGTGAAAATCTCAACATTATACCTTGACAATTTTCGGAAATGAGTGTATAATACGTATAATGAGTGATTGATATAGATTGCTCAAGTCAAGTCGTAACATATTTTAGGCAAATTTTATTCCAGATTTTTTAATATTCAACAGTTATCAGTATGACTAAATATCTAGATCTAGATCCAAAAGCAGCAGTTGAAAAAACCCGTGAGGACTTCATCCGCTACCTACTCACAAACTATCCCCTCCGTGACCCGCACTTACGCCATGGCTTCAAACAGCTACTAGAGCAACCAGGAAATCTATGGCAACACCCTTACCTTGAAGGTTCTCAGCCTTATTGTTCAAGTCGCAGTGTTGAACAGTTAGTTACCGAAGGTGTTTTACATCCTGAGATGGCAACACTATTTACACCCAGTAATCGTCGATTGTACGAACATCAAGAAAAAGCTATCCTTGCCGTTCTCGAACACCAGCAAAATATAGTCGTTGCTACTGGTACAGGTTCAGGGAAAACAGAGTGTTTCATTATACCTATGCTTAATACTTTGTTGAAGGAAGAAGATAACTTATCCTTAGCTGGGGTTCGCATATTAATTTTATACCCAATGAACGCTTTGGTCAATGACCAAGTTAAACGGTTACGACAGCTATTATGTCGTCAAAAGATAGCCAAAATTAAATTTGGATTTTATACCAGCCGTACTAAGAAAGATAAACAAAAAGCAATAGAATCTATCAGGGAAGAATTTGAGGCTTATGATCCCAAAGAACTATGGCAATTATTTGACCAGAATGAAAAAGAATCCGTAAAAGAAGATGAATTAATTGACAAAGCTATTGAGAAAACTACCCAGGTACAACTAATATCACGGCAAGAAATATGGGATTCACCGCCTCATATTTTGATTACTAACTATTCAATGCTGGAACATATGTTAATTCGCCCGAAGGAGCGAAAAGATATTTTTAATGCTTCGGAAAATATTTTCAAAATGTTAGTAGTAGACGAAGCTCACACCTATAATGGTGCAACCGGTAGTGAAGTTTCCATGCTTATAGAACGTTTTAAAGCTTCCGTAGGAGTCAATGAAAAAGGTAAAATTCGTTGCATTGCCACTAGTGCTAGCCTAGGGGATGAGTCAGTTGATAAGCAAGTTTTGGAATTTGCAAAAGAACTTTTTGGTGAATCTTTTGGTCAAGTAATTCGGGGTCAGCGTCTCACTGCTGAAGCCCGATTAGGTAATCCTTATAATCTACCTCATGAAGTAATTAGTGAAGATATTTTACAGTATTTAAGCATTCTGGAAATACCAGAAATTAATGCTCCAATAAATCAATGGTATGACCAACTTAGTGCTATTGTACCTGAGCAAGAATTACAAGCAGCACATTTACAACTTGCAGCAGGATTGCCATTAAAAGAACATAGCTGGAAAATCCACAAATTTCTATGGTTAGTTCTTAAGCAACATCCTGTAATACAACGACTGATTAAGATACTGATCACTGACCCTCAACCTTGGGAGCAAATTGTCTGCTCTCAAGAATTATGGGGTATAGATTTACCAATTAAATTAGATGGAAATGTTGATGATATCGATGCCAAAGTAGCTTTAGCTAACCTACTTCGATTAGGTACTTTGGCTCGTGAGAATCCAGACGATTTACCTTTGTTACCAGTAAGATTGCATCTTTTATTTCGTAGCTTGGAAGGACTTTATGCCTGTATTAATCCTGAATGTTTGGGAGTAGTGCGCCATCCAGATTATCCAGAGCGTCAAGTCCGATATGGGCAACTTTATTTGAATGATAAGAAGATTTGTGAATGCTGTGCTTCCCCCGTATTAGAATTGGGCAGTTGTTCTCAATGCGGTCAAGCTTATGTATTTACACAGCGTCAAGATTCTGGAGAATTGCAATCTTTACCTAGAGCGATTCAAGCATTGAAGGAAAATACCAAAATTTATACATTAACATCAGGCAATTTAGACAGTATAACAGAGGAAGATGAAATTGATGAGGATGAAGAATATCAACAACCAACCATAAAAACTTTTAAATTTGAACTACAAAAGAATGGCTGGATTGGTAAAGTATCAAATGAAGAATTTGCACCAAAAGAACGATCTGAAAATGAATTATATCTAGCATGGCATCGTAAAAATGATGATAAAAATCAGGATGGGTGTTATTTAAATAGATGTGCGGCTTGTGGTGCTGGCATTGGACGAACTAATTTAGCAATTAACCGCTTTGTAACTTATACTGATGGAGCATTAGAAGCAATGCTTGATAGTCTCTTTGAGTTACTACCTGAACCAGAAAAGATTGGAAACAACTCCTCAAAGCGGAAATTGTTAACTTTTTCTGATGGTCGTCAGGATGCAGCATTTTTTGCTTCAGATTATCAACGTACCCATACTGAAATAGTGTATCGTCAGATGCTTTGGCGAGCATTTCGAAGAATCAAGAATGATGAGGGTGTCACATCTGTTACTCAAGTAATTAATGAACTGAAAGGAAAATTTCTAGAAGTTTCTATCCCTCATCCTGACAGAAAATCAGATTTGAATTACACAAGCTATCGTCCTATGGATCCAGAGGACGAACAGAAAGATAGAAAAAACAAAATAGATGCAGAAACTTTAGCTGAGAAACGTGCCAAAGAAATATTAGTTAGAGAATTTGCTCTCCCTTTTAATCGTCGTTTAACTCTAGAAGCGTTTGCACTGTTAACTTGTCATATAGACTTAGACAATAACCTGATTGAATTGGTTGCAAGTAAATTTGCAATAACTAACAATGAAGCTATTATTATATTGACCGCTTTGACAGATATTATTCGCCGCACTGGAATTGTCAGTATCGAAGGTTCATCTAATTACTTTCCAGAAACAGGGGGTTTTGAGGGTGGTCGTCCTGAAATGATAGATGTTCAAGGTAGATCAAAAAATTATTTGTTTCTAGAGAAACCACCGGAGAATAAAAATTCTAAAAAGAATTATCCAGTCTTTTTACCACGGTGGAATCAAGATGGTAAAACTAGTTCAAAACAGAATCGTATAGGTTGGTATTTTTATAAGATATTTGAGCCAGAAAAATTTCCTACAAGAGAACATTTTATCTGGCTTTTCGAACAACTTAAAAAGTTTGACTTACTTGTTAAAGCTAGGAACGGATTTCAACTTAACTGGAACCTAATAAATATTATTGAAACGCAGCAAGACTGGTACAAATGCAATTGCTGTCAGCAGGTTTTTCATATTCCAGGTTTAGTAAAAATTACTGACCCTAAACTGCGGGTACGAATATGTCCAGCTTATAAATGTCCTGGAACTCTTGAGCCTCATACTCCTGAAAAAATTGAACAGTCCATAACTGAACATTACCAAAAGTACTTAATCACAAAGCACTCACCCTTGGCACTACGAGCGCAAGAACATACAGCACAACTTAGCCCTGCGGAACTAGAAAAACGTGAAAATCGTTTTCGCCAAGGTCGTATCAATATGCTAAGTTGTTCAACAACATTAGAAATGGGTGTGGATATTGGTGAACTGCAAGCAGTAGTCCTCCGTAACTTTCCTCCCCATGTTAACAATTACCAACAGCGTGCTGGACGTGCTGGTCGTCGCACAGATGGTGTAGCTATTACATTGATGTATGGCCAACGTCGTCCCCATGACCGCTTTTATTTTGAGCAACCCAAACAGTTAATTGCTGGTAACAATCAAATTCCCAAGCTCGATTCTGACAACTTCCAAATACAGCAGCGTCATATTCGAGCTGAATTATTAGCTGACTTCTTGCGAAACAATTGGAATTTGAGTGCTGAAGAAGTGACGATAGCAAAATTTTTGGATTTACCAGATTTACCAAGAGAAAATCCAGCTGCTTCTGAAAAATTGATTCCTTCTGTTGAAGCCATGATTTGTAAATTACAAGCTTGGCTGAGAACTGATGTAGTAGCAAGTCTCACTGCACTTTGGTTAAATCGGTTAGGTGCTTCAGAAAACCAAACTAACACAATAATAGATGAATTTGCCCAGGAGCTTGATAAGTTTCAGGAGCAACAACTAAAAGATTGGGATAGTTTAGCTGAAGTCATATACAAGCTGGAACAGCGTTTCAACGATCCTTCTGAAAGGAAAGATAGGAAGAAGACTTTGGATCATATTAAAGCCCTGGAGATTGAAATCGAAAAAATTGCTCATCGTCTCCTACATAATGAACTAGCACAAGCCAGTATTTTACCCATTTATGGTTTTCCAATTGATGTGGTTCGTCTTTTAACTGGAGAGAGTAATGTCTATAATTCCCCAAAAGAAGGAAGACATAGATTAGAACGAGATCGTCGTCTTGCACTTGGTGAATACGCTCCAGATCAGGAAATAGTTGTTGATGACCGAGTTTATAAAAGTGTTGGTATTCTCAAACCCAGAGAACTAGAAAATAAATATTATTGGGTTTGTCAGAACTGTAATTATTTTATTCGTTCTGATAAACAAGATGATCCAGTAGAGAACTGTCCGGTTTGCAGACGTGAACCATCTTCATCTGCTGCCAAAAAAAAGAAGCTTTACAAAATTCCTAAAACATTTTTAACTGATTGGGAAAATGTTCCCAAAGTTACACCGTACATTAAACCACAGCGTCAACCCATATCGCAAATTTTCTTAATCAATGACGGGGACACTTCAGAAACCCTTCACCCTTCAGAACTTTACAGTCTTACTGTTAGCAAAGGAGGAAATTTTTTCCTAGCAAATCAGGGTTCTTTGGGAAATGGTAAAGGTTTTGATAAGCAGGGGTTTGCAATTTGTGATTTCTGTGGACGTGACCTCAGTGATTTAGTTCGGAAAGAACGGGATAATAATAAAAAAAGCAAAAAAGGATCTGGTAAAAATTCCTCAAGGAATTCTCAATCATCACTAATTACTTATACTCATACTCATCCCATTACAGGTAAATTTTGTGAAGGTAGAGGTAGATACTCTTTTATACATCTGGGACATGAATTTTGCAGTGATTTGCTGAAGGTAGCTTTTAATGCCAGAACAAACCCTATACCTTTATTTGGTGGGGATGGAGAATACGAAGATGACGGGGAAATTATGACTAATCTCAAAAATCACACTCGAGGTTTGGAGTTTTGGCGTTCTCTTACTTATGCATTGTTAGCAGCATCATCTCAAGTCATTGATGTGCCTCGCTCCGAATTAAATGGTTTATTTGAACCACGAAAAGATAGATGTGCCAACATTATTATTTATGACGATGTTCCGGGGGGAGCAGGATATAGTCGCCGAATTGCTGAATGTTTTGATGAAGTTTTGAAAATGGCACTGAAAATTGTTGTATCCTGTACTTGTGAAACCAGTTGTTATGACTGTCTGCAAACTTATTCCAACCAGCCATTTCATACCCAATTAAACCGCCACTTAGTAGCAGATTTTCTCATGCCTATAGTGGAGCAAGTAAGTCCAGATACCGATTTGCAAAACTTTGCTCCTAATGCCAATCGAGTTACTTTATCTTTAATGGCCGATAACCTACCTACGCTTTGCCGAACGGTTGCACCAGATACCCTAATTTATTTGCCACAACTAACGGATGAATATGGTTTGAATAACGGTTCAACATTATCTTGGTTAAATCTAATTACAACTGTAGTTTATTCACTTAAACTTCATAACAAACCCCTGGAACTAATTGTTAATAAGTTACCACTATATGATGAGAACGTAAAGTTAAACAAGCAGAGTCACCTAAAAGTATGGCAAAAACGCTTACAGGAGTGGATAGACCAAGGTTTAGTAAAACTTTATCAGTCCCCTGTTGAGTCGGGTCCAACTCTATGTTTAAATTATAACAAAAACAACGGCACTGCATTCTCATTACATCTGTCTGCAAAAGGTAAACCGTCTGTATGGTTTCAAACGCGAAGTAGAGAAGGGGTCGCAACAGTTTTTACTCGCTTAGAAAATTTACGTTCTCAAGCAAGAATAGTTGAAACTTCTGAGTTTGAAGACCCAAATACTACTGTGATTTCTATAAATCCTTCTGAAAGAGAGTGGCGCAATGATTTCAGCATATCAGAATTAAGAAAAAAACTCGGAATAGAGGCGGTTTTATTGGGAAGTATGGTGTCAAAGGTTGTTTATTCTGATCGCTACTTGAAGGTGCCTGGTTCTGAAATTCTTGTTGACCTCTTGCAAGTAAGCAATTTCGATGACCAATCTATTGTAAATATTGTAACTGCTAATGATGATGAAACTAACAATCTCCAGCACGATTTGACAAAAGTTTTTTCTCGACTTCAAGGTAACAAGGATAATTTAAAAGTGGATGTAAAACCATCTTGTAAACGTTATGAAGTTCCTCACGGACGTACTCTAAAAATCCACCTTAAAGATGACAAGGAATATAAGGTCATCTTTGACATGGGTATGAATTTTTTGGTCAAAAAAGGCGGCAAGTATTGTGTCAAATTTTCTACCTATGTTGTAATAGAAAGAATAGTTTGAATTTGATACATGGGTAAAGACTTGGACTTTAGACTAATTGGTTCTTGCGCCTGTTTTATGGAGAATTAATAGAAAAGTGCCAGTGTAATAAACTGCGTAAACGAAAATTGTTGAAGTTACGAAATCCATATCCCAGTCGTTTAATCAACTTGAGTTTATTATTAATACCTTCCACAGTACCACTCGTAGTTCTGCCATCAAAATAACCGACTATTTCTCCAAACCATCTAATCATAGTCCCAATAGTTTTTGGGAAAAAAGACTTGGCATCGTGCATCCAATCTAATAAATCAATGATGCTGTCTCCCCAATTTGTGGAGAGTTCAAAGATTTCTCTGAATTTTTCTTTTAAGGAGTGCATCTTGGCTAGAGTGGGAGAAACTGACTGGACTGATTTTAAACGTTCTTTTAGCTCTTCGTTGAGTGAGTCTTCATTTTTAATTAGGCTATATTTACTTTTATTTAATCCAGCTAATATTCTCTTTTTTCCTGATTCATTTGGTAAAGATGTTGCTGCTTTCTTCTCTGTTTTACGCATATTATCTAATAGACATCTCCGAAAAAGAATCAAAGTGTGATAAAATAATATGAAATGGTATTTTTGGCAACTTATTATGAGCAACATATCTGAATATATCCAGAATAATCCTCACGAATCACACCGTTTATTGGGTCTGAAGTATGAGCAGTTACAGCAACTTTTGGAAAAAGCCATAAAACTGCATCATCAGAAACAACAATTGGTTGAATCAAAAAAAACCCGAATTATTCAAGGCGGTGGAGGGCGCAAACCCAAATTATCACCGTCGGAGCAAATAATCTTAACATTAACATATTTACGGCAGTTAACAACATTTCAGCTACTAGGTATTCAATTTGGAGTAAGTGAAACAACTGCAAATGATATCTTTAACTATTGGTTGCCAATAATAGGAGAATTATTGCCACCAAGTTTGCTAGAACAGGTAAAAAAAAACTCCAGTGATTACGAAGTCGTTAAAGAAATATTAACAGAATTTGAGTTAATAGTGGATAGCTATGAACAGCCTATAGACAGACCTGGAGAGTACCAAGAACAAAAAAAATATTATTCAGGTAAAAAAGCCTGTCATACTAGAAAAAGTCAACTAATCGTTTTACCAAATGGTAAAGATATTGTTGATGTAGTAGCGGGTAAACCTGGTCCAAAAAGTGATGTAAATTTATTCCGTGAAACCAGAAATATATTTGATAAAAAACAAAAATTTAGTGGTGATAAAGCTTATCAAGGAGAGGAGTTAATGAAAACTCCGACAAAAAAACCTAAAAACCAAGAATTAACGTCTGAACAAAAAGAAAAAAATAAAGAGTTAGCTTCCGAACGAATTTTTGTTGAACATTTAATTCGTGTAGTGAAAATATTCAGAGTGGCACAAGAAAGATTTCGATTAAATTCAAGTAAGTATGAACAGGTAATCATGACTATTTGTGGACTTGTTCGTTTCCGAATGGGAACCTACTTATTTTAGTTATCAAGATTTGGACTTGGCTAAAAATAAATTATCTCAGATAGGTGTTATCTTTTGGTTAATTCCCAACAAGAGGCATCTCTAACGCTTATTTTAACATACCAGCTAGCTACTTTTGTATTGGGGTGTCTCACCTTAAAAAGTAGTATTGGTAACGCTTTGGCTATTTCCGGAGATGTCTAATTCATCATTTACCTGTTTCATTACATGAAATCTATCTGCTGTTATATTAGCATTGGGCATTAATTCTTCTACCAAACTTTTGTAAGGAGACCACATATCAATACTCACTTCTTGTATTTGCTCCAGTGCCTCTAATCCCCACCCTGTAAGGACTTCACGTATATCTTCTATCCTTCTTGTTTTCACTATTTCGATAGGTTTTCGAGTATCTAAATCTACCAATACTGCTAAATAGTTTCCTTGTCCTTTGACCAAGGCTATTTCATCTATCCCTAACCTTTTCACTCCTCTTAAATTTATCTTCTGTATTTGTGCTACTTGCCTTTTTAAGATTGATTCTACTTCTTCATCACTGAGGTCGTTTCTTTTGGCGACACTATAAATGTTACTATTCAATACTTGTTCCACTATGTTAGTAGCTAATCTTTTTGTATATCCTTTACTTTTGTCCACAAAGTCTAGTTTTTCACTAAACACTTTTTTACACTTATGACACTTAAATTGACGACGATTTATTTTTAAAAACACTGGCTTTTCACTCCACGGTAAATCATGTATCATTCGCCAGTGGTTTTGGTGTATACTATGGGTAATATGTCCACAATTAGGGCAGGTACAGTGGTTGACTGCTTTCTCAATTGTAATGATTATTCCTGCGCCTTCTATTTCTTGGCAATCTAATATTTTCATTTCTGGTAGATTGAGGATTTGCTCTATAGGAAATTTCATAACTACCTCCGTCAATTCTTGATTTGTACATCTCTAATTATATAATTATATCACTTCCGGTATTTAGACATACATAAAAATCTGTAAACTTTTGTGTCTATTGTATTTCAGCCCTCGATTCTAAAAATTGTCAACTATTAATTTCTGTTAATTTACTTTCTATCCATAAAATCTACGCAAGAGCCGACTAATTTTACCCAACTGATTCGTCCTAGGTCAGGTTGAGGAAGGGTACATTTACTACCTAACCCCGATCACAATTCTCTACACTACTGATGATAGTATTTCTTCCTCAATTTCTAATAAATCACTGAAAAATCGATTGGTTTCTGCTAAACAACTATTCAAATAATTTTCATCGGAAGGTAGTCCTTCATAGGTAGAAAGTTTTCTAATTTCTCCACTATCTGTTAGCTCATATACAATTGAATCTTCTGGAAATATGGAAGAATTCAAAGGAACAATATTTTTGAGTTTAGTTTTTAAAAACTCTCCCTTCGGTAAATTATCAAAAGTTTGTAAAATTTGCTGTGCTTTAATTGCTAAGGTAAGATAGTCAATAATGTAAGGACTATGAGTGGTCATAATTAGTGTGTTACCAGCTGTAATATTGACGAATTCCAATAACTTATACAATATATCTCTTTGTGATGTAGGAAATAAATTTTGTTCAAGTTCTTCCACAATATTAAGAAAACATTCATTTCTATACTTGGAAGATAATAACTCTAAAGCAGCTTTTTTAACTTCTTTAGACAAATTTTCATCATTGATAATTGCTTGTATTTCAGTAGTGAGTCTTTTTTGTTCTTCTGCACTTAGTTCGCTTTGAGAAGAACCTTGATTTTGATTAATAGACAAGGCGATATTCCTAGAGACTAAAAACGCTGGAACCAAGGATTGAAAACCACTAGAAGCCTCAGAAATATTCAATTTATAGTTATCGCCTCTAAGAATTAAATTTTGACTAGTTTGATCAAACTCCAGCTTCACATTTCCTACTGGCAAGTCTAAAGTTTCTGATAACTCCTGTTGAGACCTTTCCAATTCTTTGAAAAAGTCAAGCAGCATGAGAGGTAAACCTTTTACTTTTTCCGCTTTCTTGATTACACTGAAAAAATTCCTCTCCGCTGGAATATACATAATTTTAGGTAACACATATTTCCTAGGAGTATTATCACTGCGATTAATAGTTAATTTACTATCAGCATAAGTCATTGTATAAGCACTACCGCGATATTCTATTTCAGTTCCAGATCTAAAGTATTTCTTTAAGTTGTTATAGTTACAATATATATTCACAAGTCGGTTGCGAGATATTACATCTTTCTCGTCTAAACTACCTCGGTATAATTGTTTTTCCAGCCAACTAAACATGGAAATCAATTTTGCAATACTACTTTTTCCTGTCCCTTGATTACCAATAAAAACAGTAATTTTACGAATATCCACCAAGCCATCATTTTCCACAAGTCCTGATTTAATAGGTCCGAAGTTTTGAACTTTTATTTGAGCCATAGATTACTCCTTTTGGCGTTGCATATTTGCGGGATGAACTAGCATTCGAAATCATTGAAAAATCCCTCTTGGGTTGAGGAACTAAACCCAACCCATGGCTAAACTAGTTGTTTTAAAACCAACTTAAACTTTCCGCTAGGGAATTCATTCCCTGGACTCCTGGGAAAGCGTTTTAATAATTGGAGTCAGTAACCAACTAAAACCCACCTTTAACTGATGTTCTAAAGTCGGTAATCTATACAAATAGACTAAGCGCCGCACAAGATAACCTAAATAACCATCTAATGTAATCCCTAAAGCTGTAAGAGTAGCATTGTCTACCCCCAAAGCCATAACTTCCCCTAGTGCTTGATAGCGGAAAGGAAGTAGGGGGCGATCGGTTAAAGATGCCCAAATATTCCATGCTGCATAATCTGCTTGCTGAAAAGCTACCTGAGCAGTACCGGGTAGTTGTTGTTCTTCTATGTCCTTACAGTCTGCCAAGTCTCCCAGGGCAAAAATTTCTGGATGCTCTATAACTTGTAGGGTGGGAGTGCAGGTTATTTGTCCCCTTTGGTTATGTGCTAGGGGAAGATTTTGCACCAAAGACGAAATTCTCGTTCCTACGGTCCAAATGACTAAATCCACGGGAATTTCATCTATTTGATTTTTATACTCTAAGGATATCGTATTTTCCCCTATAGATACCACTTTGGTCTCTAAGTCTATAAACACACTTTTCTGTTCTAATGCTTTTTTAGCCTGTTGGCGATTAAACTCTGAAGAAGTGCGCAGAATTTCATCTCCGGTTTCTATTAACCGCAATCTACCTTTCTCTCCCAGTCTATCTGCTAGTTTACAAGCCAATTCTACTCCGCTGTAACCTGCACCCACTATGGCTATACGAATTTTTTCCGGGTCGGTAGCTGTCAAAATTCTCAGTCTTTCTTCCAACCGATGCACATCATAAATAGTACGAAATGGGTAGGCATGCTTAACAGCACCAGGAACCAGATCCAAATTGGTTTCACTCCCCAATGCCAAAACTAACCTGTGGTATGGGAATATTTTTCCATCACATAATTTTACCTGTTGATTATCTGTGTCAATTTCACTAACCTTGGCTTGATGGAAATGTACTCCGGTATTTTCTAATATCTCCTGATATGAGGGTGCTATCTCCCAAGTTTGCAGTTCATTGGTCAGTAGTTCATACAATAGGGGTGAAAAAATAAAGCGATCGCCTTGATCTACTAAAACAATTTCTGGCTTTTCTGTATTTCCCCAATCTAGCTGGCTTAAACGTAAAGCGGTGTAAAGTCCGCCAAAACCGCCACCTAGGATGCAGATTGTTTTAGGTGTTTGTATATGTACTTGTGTAGATATTTCTGTAAGTGTTTGATTCATAGTCTTAAAAGTAAGCCAAAAGATATTAATATGATAACGAGTTGAAAGAAAAATCTTCAATTTTGGGAATGGGTGGCAAGTAAATTCGAGGTAAAAGCTATGGTAGGTGATCTAGAGTCTAAGCCAAATCCACAAGTGCTAAGATCATTAGTTATCCTAGGAACTGCCATAATTATGGGAGTTGGTGGGTTGCAGCTGTACAAGATTTTGCTAACCCAACATTCTAAAGCTAATCAAACACCAACGAGTGAAAGTACCATACCACCAATTCATACTGTCACTGCTTTAGGAAGACTTGAACCGAGAGGAAAAGTGATTAAACTTTCTGCATCCACCTTAACTCAGGGAAGTAGGGTTGAGAGACTGTTGGTAAAAGAGGGAGATATGGTAAAGGTTGGACAAATAATAGCAATTTTAGACAACAAACCTCGATTACAAGCAGCATACGAAGAAGCAGAAGCAATAGATAATACTAGCAGAAAGCAAATTGAAGAGGCAAAAACTGCTCTAAATCGAATCCGTTCTACAGGTGGGGAGCAAATTATCTCAGCCAAAGCTATTTTGAATAAAATTGCGGAAGTACGTCCTATAGATATAGCAGCAGCGAGGGCGGAACTAAATCGTGCCAAAGCAGCAGCACAGCAAGCAAAGGTCAATTTGGATCAAGCCTATATTAAATCTCCTCAAAAGGGAGTAGTATTTGAGATCCATACCCGCGCTGGAGAGCTAGTGGGGAATGAGGGGATAGTAGAAATTGGCGAAACTAGTCAGATGTACGCAGTAGCGGAAGTCTACCAGAGTGACATTAGTAAAATCCTTCCTCAGCAGCAGGTGAAAATATCTAGTAGTTCTCTTGAGGGAGAATTGCAGGGATCAGTAGAGAGAATTGGCTGGGAAGTGAAAAGACAAAACGTGATTAATTCTGATCCTAGTGAAAATATTGATGCAAGAGTTGTGGAAGTTTACATTAGACCTGTTGGGAAATAGTGATTAAAATACCAGAAATCCTTATGGAGTCCATCTTTGAGGGATTTCACGGTATAATTCCCGAAATCCTTGTCGGAAAAGCCTTTCAGGAATATTCTGGATTATTACCCAACAAATCTATTTATGCTTGACAAGTCTAAAAGATTTACAAGCTTTATTAATTTATTTTCAATAAACTTCTTGCATATTTAGTCAAGTAGTTTTATATTTAAAGGTAAGGTGATCGAGGCCTTCCTCCAAGAAATCCGGATCACCTTACACCCCTTTTAGAGGTAATCAAATTATGGCACAGACTAGGAATTTTACTGGCAATGTTAATGACACTACTGTAGTTGGCATCGTGGTAGTTCCAGAATGCGATCGCAGGGAACCATTAAAGCGATTAGACATCTCCGGAAATAGCCAAAGCGTTACCAATACTACTTTTTAAGGTGAGACACCCCAATACAAAAGTAGCTGACTGGTATGCTAAAATAAGCGTTAGAGATGCCTCTTGTTGGGAATTAACCAAAAGATAACACCTATGTGTACACTGCAGAAGCTATCGACAAAAACAAAAAGTGGTGATCGTCAGCAATTCTAAATTTAACTTGACTTTTGATGCACCTATTGTTATGATTACCCTATGTTAAGTGTGGGGAATTCTTGGTTCTTGTCCTGGTTTAAAGGGGGAAAAACATGCTTACTAGTTTTGATGTAGCACGTTATTTCATTCACCTGGCAAACGAAACTGGTTCATATATTAGCAACCTCAAATTACAAAAGCTGGTTTACTATGCTCAGGCCTGGCATTTAGCGCTCTACGATACTGCTCTGTTTGAAGAAGAATTTGAGGCCTGGGTTCATGGGCCGGTCATTCCTGTGCTGTATCAGCAATATAAGGGTTTTGGATGGCGTCCCATCCAACAAGAAGTAGAGGAGCCTAACTTGCCTGAAAATATCAGAAGTTTTTTGGATGAGGTTGTGGAAGTGTACTTCCAGTGCGATGCTTACGAATTAGAACGCATGACCCACCAAGAAACCCCTTGGATTGAAGCAAGAGCAAGGGGTTCCCTACCTATGGATGCTCCCTGTAATGAAATTATTACCAAGGAATCTATCAGGGAGTATTACAAAGTACGTGCCGAAGAAGAATAAGATTAAGAAGACTGAACTTCAAAATCAGTCTCCTTCTAAAATAAAGCCCACTGTCACAGAGAATTGGTCAAAAGGAATAAGCTTCTCATACAAGTACTTTCAGAGTGACCACAGGGATTTTTCAGTTGTGGGTAGGAACTCCGATTACTTGCTTGGTCTTCTTGAAAGACTTAGAGATATTTCTAGTTGGACGGCTCAGGAACTTATCAGCAACCGTAGTAAAGCGTTACGCTGCCATCCAATTACTTGGGAGGATACAACTGAATCGGGCTTTGGTATCCCTGGAGAAGAACAGATAGTGGATACACCTTATCAATTTTCTATTTGTTCCAATGAACATGGCAGGGTGCACGGCTTCTTTATTGAAGAAATCTTTTACATTGTGTGGCTAGATCCAGACCATCTACTTTACCGACGGTAGATTACACTGGGCGATCGCATCAACAGTTGGCTAGACGAAGACAGCAGTAAGACGTTTGCCACGGTGAACAATTTTCCGTGTATCGTAGGCCTTGTTTTTATTAAAATTGAATACAATTATATGTCCCTCGTTCAACCTGTACGAATCTAGGTAGCTACAAAGCTGATCAAGTCCATCCTGGAGCCGCTTTTCACCGTACCAGATTTTCAGT
Source organism: Cylindrospermopsis raciborskii Cr2010 (assembly GCF_003367075.2). Taxonomy (NCBI): domain Bacteria; kingdom Bacillati; phylum Cyanobacteriota; class Cyanophyceae; order Nostocales; family Aphanizomenonaceae; genus Cylindrospermopsis; species Cylindrospermopsis raciborskii. Next base: position 683,901 of record NZ_CP065936.1, on the reverse strand, counting down.
TCGATCACATAACGCTGGTTGTTGTAGGTAACCACCAAATCCATCCTACGGTCTTCCGCAGTCACATTCTCCTTAAATAGGTATCCCTTACCATTGATGATCGGGCGAAAGAAAGACATGAGCAACATACGCCCGTTGGACTCCAGAAAATCGTTGTCTTTAGATGAATGATGCTCCTGCATGAACCACTGGAATCTCTCCAAGATTAGCTCAATATTGAGTCTTCCACCAGATATGAATCCGCTGTCTCGGTATCGGTCAAGGAGGCCATGGTCAGTTTCCTGCTTAGAAAGTAGGTAGTCAAGAATTCGGTATTCATAGATTTTATTGCTGATATCGCAGAGACCCTGCTCGTTTCCCCTTAGTATTCCATAGACTTTGCCCTTGGCAATAACTGGATTGCTGACATTGAACTTCAATGCCATACCATTGATCACAATATCTTTGACCAGGTGGAAAAGATCTTCGTTGTTTTCCAGGTTTTTGTCAATATCATCAAAGTGGGTCGTGGTATAAGCTCCATCCACTAGGTATGTGTAGGCTGCGTCGATGTCCTCAGATGCCCAAGGTCGCTTATTTTCACGCATATAAACTTCATCAATGACCTGGCACATCTTGCTAATAAGGAAAGGATTACCATTGGTATAGTAAAACAGAAGCTGAGCCAATAAATGAGAGTCTATGGTGAGTATATGCTCACGGGCATATTCCACGAGCATGGGTTCAATTTCCTGCTGGGTGAAGGTGAATTCGATATCCAAGTCTACAGCAATGTTCCAAGGACTGTTCAGCTTGCGCTCCTCACCCGTGGTAAGCTTTAACTTCAAGGTCTTCACATCATGGATACCAATCAGTACTACGGAATGAAAGGTGGCATCTCGACCTTGTGCTGCTGCTAGGTATTTGTCCCGTAACAAGGACAAGAAATTGATGAACACCTGGTTGTTGCTGGCTTTGTCAATTTCGTCCAGCAGCAAAACAATTTTTAGCCCAGACTTACTAACCCAATCGCTGATAAATCTTGAAAGTTGTTGGAAGTTTTCTATTTTCCTGGCTTCACCTTCAAGCCAGTCCGCTAGTTCCGGGTGGTTGAAGAACAATCCTTTGGCAAAAACCACAGGTATCATGCCCGCCAGATTTTTCTCACTTTCAAATGGTAGGTCGCCAATCCCCTCGAAACTGGTGCTGATTACCAGATATGTTTCCACCTTCTCAAAGCTTTTTGCCAGCAGATTCTGCATGGTGGTCTTCCCATGTTGGCGGGGGAAATTGATGGCAAAATATTTGCCACTTTCTATCAGTTGACTACATCTATTGAATTTTGCTGTCACATCGCACATGTAGTGCTTTTCTATCTGACAAATGCCGACTGTGTTGAACTCTTTCATATAAAATCTAAGGCCATATAGAAAATTAAGTAGATAAGTGTATCCTATATGGCAAGGTTAAAATGGCATAACTATTACAGCAGTTTTCTTTATTGACCACAATTTACAGTGTAAACCATCCTTGTGGTTCCGAGGGGATTGCGTGAGTCCAAATTTCTTATATTTTTCACTTATGCTTGACAAGTCTAAAAGATTTACAAATTTTATTAATTTTTTTCAATAAACCTATTGCATATTTATTCAAGTAGTTTTATACTTAAAGGTAAGGTGATCGAGGCTTTCCTCCAAGAAATCCGGATCACCTTACACCCCTTTTAGAGGTAATCAAATTATGGCACAGACTAGGAATTTTATCGGCAATGTTAATGACACCACAGTAGTTGGCAGTGTAGTGGTTCCAGAATGCGATCGCCTTGTGTTTCAATATCTATAACTTAGTCATATTCTTTTTTATGAATTATAATATGGGGGCGCCCAACAATAAATTTGAGTGCTTTTTGTGAGCGCAAAGCCCTTTTTTGATAAAAAATTCTTGAGGTATGGAGAATCTTAACCTGGTAATTGATCTTCACAAGGATCAACAAAGACAAGGACCTGGGGGAAACAGAGAAACTAAACTTGCTATAGAACTCTCAGGAATCAAGAACCATTCCGGACTTAAAATTGCTGATATTGGTTGTGGCACAGGCGCATCAGCACTTATTTTAGCAAAAGAGTTGCAAGCATCTATAATAGCAGTAGACATAGCTACTGAGTTCCTAGATAAACTTCACAAGAAAGCAATTGAACATGGAGTCAGTGACAGAATAATTACAATGACCTCACCAATGGAGGAATTACCTTTTGTGGAAAACCAGTTGGATGTCATCTGGGGAGAAGGTTCAATTTACAATATGGGGTTTGAGAATGGTATCAAGTATTGGAAGAACTTTCTCAAGGAAGATGGCATTTTGGCAATATCTGAAATCACTTGGTTGACTGATGAACGTCCACAAGAAATTGAGGACTACTGGAACACTCAATACGGCGAAATCAATACGGCCTCACGGAAGATGATGGTTCTTGAAAAAAACGGTTTCTCACCAATAGGATACTTTCCGCTTCCAGATTACTGCTGGAAGGAAAATTACTACAATCCATTGGTGTCAAGTTTTGATGACTTCATTCGGCGACATACTGATATTGTAGCAGCAGCAGAAATCGTGAAACAAGAAAGAAGTGAAATTGAACTCTACCACAAGTTCAACAAGTACTTTGGGTATGGTTTTTACATTGCCAGAAAGTAGTGTTATAATCCCAATAGTCAAAACGGGATAAAATTATGACTACCATGACCGAAAAAATCCTACAAGAAGAACCCACGCAATCGCTTCAAGAAGGCCAAGACCCTAACCCATTACCAAACCTTTAGTCGCTAACCACTCAGGATTAAATATACGCGACTGATAACGAGACCCACTATCACATAAAATAGTCACAATAGTGTGTCCTGGACCCAACTCCCTAGCTAAAGCTACAGCTGCACCAACATTAATCCCCGTTGAACCACCCATCAATAAACCGTCTCTTCTTAACAACTGATACACTACTCTCAAAGCTTCCTGATCATTAATTTGAATCGCATCATCAATGGGAACATCCTCCATATTCGCTGTAATCCTACTATTACCAATTCCCTCGGTGATGGAATTACCCTCTATACTTATCTTACCAGTTTTAATATAACTATATAAACCACTACCCAAGGGATCAGCAACCACACATTTAATATTAGAATTCTTTTCTTTTAAGCACATTGCCACCCCAGCATAAGTTCCCCCTGTTCCAGTTGCTGCTACCCACCCATCTATTTTACCACCTGTCTGTTGCCAAATTTCCTCCCCCGTGGTCTCGTAATGAGCACAACGATTGGCTAAATTATCAAATTGATTCGCCCAAATGGCATTAGACATTTCCTGAGCTATTCTACCAGACAGTCGGACGTAGTTGTTAGGATCTTTATAGGGCACTGCTGGTACTGGACGAACTTCCGCCCCTAATGTTGTCAGCGCATCTATTTTTTCCTGGGACTGGGTGTTCGGAATAATAATTAAACATTTATAACCTTTAGCATTACATATATGAGCTAAGCCAATCCCTGTATTACCCGCAGTTCCCTCCACTACAGTACCACCAGGTCTTAATAAACCCTTTTTTTCCGCATCTTCAATTATGTAAAGTGCAGCACGATCCTTCACGGATCCTCCAGGATTGAGGAATTCCGCTTTACCTAAAATTTCACAACCAGTTTCTTCACTAAAGCTGTTCAGTCTGATTAGTGGAGTGTTGCCAATTGTGCCAATAAATCCTCTTTTAATATCCATACTAATTAGATTAAGTCACTGCTTATAGGTTTGAGTAATTATATTTTTATTCATTATATGCTGGGCGCGCTAGCAAGAGCTTGGCACGCCATGTGTTTGGATCTAACCTCTACTTATTGGGTTGGGGGGTGAACCGTAAATAGGGTTTGATTTCTTGATAACCCTTGGGAAATTTCTCTTTCAGAACTTCTGGGTCTTTTAGGGATGGTACAATTACGCAATCTTCACCGTCTTTCCAGTCTGCTGGAGTCGCTACACTGTAGTTATCAGTTAATTGCAGGGAATCAATAACCCGCAATAACTCATCAAAGTTACGTCCGGTGCTGGGAGGATAGGTGAAGGAAAGACGAAGTTTTTTGTTGGGATCAATGACAAATACGGAGCGCACTGTAATATTGGCTGCCGCATTTGGGTGAATCATATCATATAGCTCGGAAACCTTTTTGTCTGGATCTGCTATAATTGGGTAGTTTAGTGTGGTGCTTTGGGTTTCTTCAATATCCCCTACCCATCCTTGGTGGGATTCTACATCGTCCACACTCAATGCGATCGCCTTGACGTTACGTTTGTCAAATTCGGGTTTTAATTTAGCAACTGTGCCTAATTCTGTGGTACAAACAGGTGTGTAATCAGCAGGGTGGGAAAACAGCACTACCCAGCTGTCACTCGCCCACTCATAGAAGTTGATTTCACCGTGTGTTGATGCTTGTGTAAAGTTTGGTACTGTATCACCAAGATGGAGAGCCATACTAGATTCCCTGTAATTAGAAAAGATAATTATTTACCGCCCCACTATAACATAGATGGATCTTTATCCTAAACTGACTTTGCTAGTTGCAACAAATTTTTACAAACTCCTTACATACCCTATCTCTTTGTGTGGGATTTAGTGCTTGCAAGCTACCTATAGAGGAGAAAATGGGTACAAACAAAGACACACCTATTATAATCCTAGTCTAATTCCTCTTGCCATCATTGAAGCAAAAAGGGGAATTAGGCTAAATCCCACAAGCTCTAGACGAATAATAGTTTTGAGCAGATTGATTTTTTCGGGACTGACTTCTGGGGAATTCTGATTACGGAGATTTTTAATCCACATCAAAAATGAAAAGGTGGGATACAAGGACAATAACCCAACCAGGATAAATATGGATATTTTCAACCAGAAAACCGGTTGATGAGTATAGTATGCAGCTCCTTTCTCTAAGTACAAAACTCGGAGAACACCTGTGATTAGGACGGTAACCCCTGCAATTCCGTAGGCGCTATCAGCTATAAGAACTCGCCATCCTTCTTTATTGGTTAGGTCTGGTTTAAGGGTAAATAGTTCTGTACATAAGGAACCAAAGATAATTGCTAAGCTCAAATAGTGTAAATAGGCGACTATCGCATTAACTAACATAAATTCATCCTAAATTAAAAAGCTCATAAATTGCTATACCTCAATTATTGAGGATACTCCCAGGAAACAAAAGGGACTGGCACAATTTCTCCTTGAGTTTCTCCCACTTCTACAGTTAAACCCACGCCTCCTGCTTTCGCACGAATATAACCTAACCCAAAGTGTCCTTCAGGAGTTTCTATGTAGCTGGTAAGTTTACCAACTTTTTCTTCTGATATGGTAATTATAGTTCCCGGTTGTGCACAATTTTTTAGCTTAATTCCCCATAAATGTTGTTTTACCCCTTTGTAAGTATTTAGTCTGGCAATGGTCTCTTGACCAATGTAACAACCCTTATTAAACGAAACTGTCTGCCAAAGACCAACTTCTAAGGGATTATAATCATCCGTTAGCTCTGCATCGGGAGCGGGACGACCTTGGGAAATCCGCAGCATTTCCCAATGGCGATCGCTCAATTTGACTGCTCCCCAATCTAGGAGTTGCTGCCAAATTTGCTGTTTTTCTGCTCTGGGGAGAATTAGGGTATAGCCAGGTATAGTTAATCCTGTACCAACAGCAAAAATGATGCCATTGATTGAAATGTGATGACCATCAGGTTGACTCAGAAGTGATGCTGCACCTAGTTTACTGATTATGGTATCACTTTCTGGACCCAGGAGTGTGAATGTTGCTGTTTGCTCGGTTATATCTGTCAGGGTCACCTGGTCTGCGAAAAATATATAACGGTCTAACCAGGAGAGTAAAAATTCCCGCCGATTGGGTGAGACTAGTAATAATACTCTGTCTTCTAAGACATATCCAGTCACTAAATCTATGGTTCTAGCTGTGGAAGTGACCATCACAGTGTCACATCCACTACCTGGTTGTAAAGATTGAAGGTTATTAGTGCTTTGATTGTGTAAAAAACGCAATCTATCTTCACCAGTAACTTCAATTCTTCCCCAATGGGAGCGATCGCAAACAGCAGTTTTTGTTTTAGCTGCATAAACAGCTGCTCTGTCTTCGCTATCAATTAAAGATGTTAACATAATCATCCACCTATTTAGTTTTATCCGCAACTACTTTCTTTCTGTATTACTACCATCAGTATTGCCACCAGGTCTATTTTCTTCTACTTTTATCTTTGATGGCTGCTGATTTTGCAATATCTGATTTTGACGGGCTTTAAAGGCTGCTGCTGCATCCTCTAACTGCTGATTTTGCTGATTAGGGTCCCAGTTCAATGGGCCAAAGTTCAACCGATGAATTATATTGAACATATCAAGTCCCGAATCATTTACCAAAGGATTTGTGTTGTCCGGACTATTCAAAGGTTGACTTGTAATAGCGGTATTAGCAAAGCTTGGTTGTGGTGCAAATAAACCAATAAGACCTATTCCTGCACCACAAACCAGCAAAAGTTTACCCTTCAAAAAATATTTGTTCATGATTTCCCCTCCGTTTTGTCTGTTTTAACAAGGTTAGGCTAAGGTTTTGCGTAATTGGGATTGAATGCTTAATAAAGCCACTATTGCAAATCCCAATAATACTAACAAGGATCCTCCAAAGCTAACATTACCCCAAAACACCTCCATCACCACATCATTTAGTTCCCAATCACTATTGAGATATAAATGCCTAATTGGTTCTATGGCATAGCTCAAAGGGTTGAGAGCAACTACGATTTTTAACCACTCTGGCATGAAAGATAATGGAGCTAAGGCTGTACTAGCAAATAATAGAGGTAAATTACTTACAAAAATTACTGCTATTAGTTCTATGTGTCCAGGCAAAGCAAAGGCCAAACCCAGGGAAATAGCTGTAACTCCCAATGCCAGTAAAAATACGATCAAGGCGATCGCCACTAGTCCATTAATATCTGGTAGTCCTGCTCCTAGCATTGCTGCTGCACCGACTATCACTGCTGCTTGAAGTAAACTTTGGCTAATGATGAAAATAGCAGAAGCAAACACAATAGAAAACCGAGAAGCTAAAGGTGCTACCAGTAACCGGTTTAAAAAGCCAAATTCCCGATCAAACATAACCGGTAAACCGGCATTTAAAGCCCCAGCAAAAGCGGTAAATACTATCACACCAGCAGCTAAAAATTGTCCGTAATTGGCAGTGGAACCAAATAAACCCTGGGGGGCATTTTGGAACAATGCGCCGAATAACACTAACCACATTACTGGTTGAATAATACCAGCTATGAGGGTAGAAGGACGACGCTGTAGTTGAATAAATAGACGACGGGTTAGAGCTAAGGTTTCTTGAGTGATTTCTCCTATAAAACTAGATCCAGTTTCAGAGACCATAAGGGAGGGAGAAGTAACTGATGGTAAATTGATATCTGTCTTCATAATGATTTAGATTGGGCGAAGTTATTGATGAATATATGAGGATTCTTAGGTCCCTTGACCAACTGGTTAGGATTGTATATTGCCAACCTATCTCATATTTTGCTTTTTCTCAGCTTTAGGATCACGATTAGCTACCGCTGCTAACTCCGCATCCATTAATGTCTTACCAGTAGCAGCCAAGTAAACATCATCTAAACTGGGACGGGATTGGGCAATACCAAAAATTGGTAGACCTACATTACTTAAAGTCTGCTGAATAGTAATTAGGGCATCATTTTGCGGGGTAACAACTAAATTCAAAGAATTTCCCTGGGCGGAATTAATGATTATTTCCTGCACAAAAGGTAGAGTCGCCAATAAGTTCTTGGCCTTTTCTGCTTCCTCCTGATGTGAAAACTCCCGGATGCGCAAAGTAATGCGATCGCCTCCCACTTGATCTTTTAATTGAGCAGGTGTACCAGCAGCAATTACCAGACCCTTATCTATGATTGCCACTTTATCTGCCAAAGCATCAATCTCTTCTAAATAGTGACTAGTGATGACTACAGTAGTACCAGCTGCTCGTAATTTGCGCAAGAAATCCCAGACTACAATTCGACTTTCTATGTCCAATCCTACCGTTGGTTCATCCAAAACTAACACATCTGGGGAATGTAACAACCCAGCTGCTAGATCTAGACGTTTACGTAAACCACCAGAATAGGTTCCAGTTTTTTGATCTGCATATTCCTGTAAACCAAGCAACTCCAAAACCTTAGCAATTCGCTCCTTGATTGCTGCACCGGGTAGATGGTAAAGAGCTGCTTGCAGTTGTAATAGTTCTCTACCTGTTAATATCTTATCTATGGCTACCTCCTGAGCGACATAACCCAACCTTTGTCGTGCCAATTTGGGATGGTCCACAACAGATATACCCGAAACTTGAACTTTTCCAGCATCTGGGGTAGTCAGAGTACAAAGAGCGCGGAGAGTAGTAGTTTTACCTGCACCATTGGGACCAAGTAAACCAAAGATTTCTCCCGATTGTACCTCAAAAGACACATCTTTGACTGCGACGACCTTACCGTAGCTTTTCCTTAGATGTTCGATTAAAACGGCTGAAGCCATAGTGCTATACGTTTCCCAACAATTTATCTCCCATTTTACCCAAAAAATCAGTTTTGCGCTTTGCCATTTAACGTAGGTTGGTTTGACTGAGGTGGTGATTGCTAATCTTCATCCAATCTTAGGAAACCCGATATTACATCTTACATCTAAAATTATCCTTTACTTAACTATTACTTAACCAACCGCTGTTAATCTAGGGTCAAACTAGACCATGAATCAACAACAACCACAGTGAGTATTACGATTAACAATGTTTCCAAGAGTTTTAAAGGCAAAGTGGCACTAAAACAAGTGTCATGTAGCATATATGAGGGGGACATGGTAGCCCTAATTGGTGCATCCGGTTCAGGAAAGTCCACACTCTTGCGGCACATTAATGGCTTACAAACTGCTGATGCTGGTGAGGTCACCGTATATGGTACCACCTTGCAAAGTCAGGGAAAACTACATTCGAAAGTCAGACTGTTACGCAGTCGCATTGGTTGTATTTTCCAGCAGTTTAATCTAGTAAATCGGTTGACAGTAATTGAGAATGTTTTGGTTGGTAACCTGGCCAGAGTCTCTCCCTTTCGTTCAACATTACATTTGTTTACTAAAGAAGAAAAGATTCAAGCCCTAGCTGCGCTGGAACAGGTCGGAATTCTTGAGCATGCTTACAAGCGAGCCTCTACAATTTCGGGAGGACAACAGCAAAGGGTAGCCATTGCTCGTTGTTTAGTTCAGAGGGCAAAGATTATATTAGCGGATGAACCCATTGCTTCATTAGACCCAGAGTCAGCACGTAAAGTAATGGAGTTGCTGGTGCAACTTAACCGAGATAATGGAATTAGTGTAGTAGCCTCTTTACATCAAATTCAAATGGTAAGAAACTACTTTAGTAGGGTAATTGCCTTGAAGGATGGAGAAGTAAAATTCGATGGCGCAACCGTAGAATTGGATGATAGGAAACTAAACCAAATTTATGGTGCAGCTGTGGAAGAATTGGTAATGCGAGGACATGGTGAAGTGCTGCTATGATTTCTAAACTCGAGTTTTTTCCGCACTTAAATCTTGCGCACCAGAAGAAAATATCACTTATAAAACATCATTGAGGAATAGCCATGAAACGCAGATCATTCATTGAAAGCTCCGCTTTATTTGGTGCGTCTTTACTAGGTACTCAAGTCATTGCCACCATTGGTAACAAGGGTATTGAGCCAGTACAAGCCCAACAAATAAAAGAACTGAACTTCGGTATCATTTCCACGGAATCCCAAGCCAATCAAAGACCCCTTTGGGAACCATTTATTGCGGCGTTATCAACTTCCATAGGCATTCCTGTGCGAGCTTTTTATGCTACCCAATATGCGGGGGTAATTGAAGCCATGCGTTTTGGTCAGGTGCAAATAGCTTGGTATGGAGGTAAATCCTATATTGAAGCTGCTAAAATTGCCAATGCAGAAGCCTTTGCCCAAACTGTTTCTAGCGATGGAAAAAAAGGTTACTATGCCCATCTAATTGCCAATAAGAGTAGTCCAATTACAGCAGCAGCAAAGAAACAGGGTGGGGATAAATATGTGATCCGAAATGCGAGTAAATTAACTTTTGCGTTTAACGACCCTAACTCTACCTCTGGGTTTTTAGTACCTAGTTACTATGTATTTGGTAAAAATAAAGTTGACCCCAAGAAAGTTTTTAAACGCTTAATTTTCTCAGGTAGTCATGAAGCTACAGCTTTAGCAGTCGCCAATAACCAGGTGGATGTAGCCACTAATAATAATGAGTCTCTAGAAAGACTGGAAAAAACTAGGCCCTCAGCCAGACAGAACATTGAGATCATCTGGACATCACCAATTATCCCTAGTGATCCCATAGCTTATCGTAAAGATTTACCAGCTGATGTGAAGAAAAAACTGCAGAATTTCTTCTACAATTTCAAAGACAAAAAAATCTTAGAACCTTTGCAGTGGTCAGCGTTAATACCGGCTAATGATAAAACCTGGAACCCTATTCGAGAATTGGATCTTGCTAAACAGGTTTTGGACTTGGAGGCTAAAACTGATCTAACCCCTGCGGATAAACAAAAATTAAACAACTTGAATAGCCAACTACGAAAACTGCAAGGACGTTAATACCACTTAATTGCCAGTAATTATCAGCTGTTGATTTTTAAAAACTAAGTTAGAGATCAACAGCTACCTGAAAACAGAGAAGGTCTACTCTCAATAGATAACTCCACCAAGTATAATAGTATTAAATCTAGGCGTATACGAGCATGTCCCCGAAATTAGAAACCCCAGTTTCTTCTCCTAATGTCTTGGCAATGTTAGAGAAAGAAGCCAAACTTGTCACTACCAAAAAAGTTCTGTTAGTTTTAGCAATTGCTGTGGCCCTTATTGCCTCCTATCTACAAAGTGAATTAAATTTCTTAGTGCTTTTGCAACGTGGAGACAATATGGTGGAGTATGTTAAATCATATTTTCTACCAGACTTTTCCGACTGGGGATATTACTTTTCTGAAACTGTAATTACAATTTCTATGGGACTCTGGGGAACCCTAATGGCGGCGATCGTTTCTGTTCCCTTATCCATCCTAGCATCCAATAATATGTGCCCAATATGGATTGTGCAACCAACAAGGCGAGTATTAGATGCTATGCGTGCTATTAATGAAATAGTGTTTGCATTGATATTTGTAGTGGCAGTGGGGTTAGGTCCCTTTGCAGGGGTATTGGCCTTATTTGTACACACCACTGGAGTATTGGGTAAATTGTTCTCTGAAGCAGTAGAATCTATTGAACCGGGTCCAGTGGATGGGATTAGAGCTACTGGTGCTAGTCATATTCAAGAGGTCATTTATGGTGTGATTCCCCAGGTTATGCCTTTGTGGACTTCTTTTACGCTTTATAGATTTGAATCTAATGTCCGCTCCGCTTCTGTTCTGGGCATAGTGGGAGCTGGTGGCATAGGTGTTTCACTTTATCAAAGCTTTGGCGCTTTCCAATATCAAAAAGTCTGTGCGATTTTAATTGTTCTAGTAGCAGCTACTGCTATAATTGATTTGTTATCTGCTAAGATAAGAAGTTGGTTGGTTTAGTGTGACGAGGGCGATCGCACTGCAATCCAAGCAATTCAATATCCCTGTCTAATTGTTGAGGTTTTATCTCCCAGTACGGCCAGTTATGACCGAGGGGATAAATTTAGATTGTATCGTCGCAATCCTAGTTTGCAAGATTATCTTTTAGTTGATGCTGAGAAAATAGCGATTGATTTATACCGCAAAAATGATCGGGGTAATTGGGAGATTTTTAATTATCAGTCGGGGGATAATATCGAGCTACAAAGTATTGATTTAAGTTTTCCCATTCAGTCGGTTTATGAGGATATTGTTTTTGAGGAATTAGCTTGATAACAGTTACAAATTAAAATCATCGACTCAGTTTTAGCACTTTGGTTTTGGTTTTTAAAAATATCTGTGGTCTTATTTAGGAGTATATAGAAATCACAGGCGATCGCGAAGCACTCCCTATGGGAGCTCGCGTGGCAAACATATTATCACAAGTCCACACAAGAGTTTAAAATTAAAATGGAGTGGATTATCCAAGCTATTCGCCGCTCCCTAGTTCTTTATAAACACTATAACTTGGAGGTCTATATTGTCAGCTATAGACAATTTAATCATCAGGTTAAAAGCCTCATTTACCAGTTTTAAACCGCAGTGGGGGAGATTTGGCAATTAATTCCCCTTTGCTTAACCTTTAGGGGCTTTGCCGTGTGTTTGCGGGAAAGTTGACCGCCTTCAGCTGGGCCCTAAAGAAGGGAAAATAGGTATCAGTACCGAACTGGTTACCAGCTGCAAATTCTAGTCCCGAATTGCGCAAATATTCCTTGACTAAAATAGTCGTGCGATCGCCTCTCTAAACACTTCACCAATCTTGTAGCTTGAGTTTAATAAGAAACTCAACTATCCGGGATGATTATAATTAAATGTATAAAAAAAATCTGATCTACATACATATAAAATACCTACAGTAGTCGAAAATCCTTACTACATATAGCAAAATCCCTAATTGGCAAAATTATTAAAAATTTTTGTAAAAACCCCTTTACAAAACTAAACATCTGTCTTAATATAAGTTCATAAGGTAGAAACACCTACCTGAACATACATAAACCTTCGGTTAAACCGCATTTATAAAAACATGACCACCACCATTCAACAGCGCCAAAGCGCCAACGTATGGGATCGCTTCTGTGAATTTATCACCAGCACCAACAACCGCCTTTATATTGGCTGGTTCGGCGTGTTAATGATCCCCACCCTACTTGCAGCTACCACTTGCTTCATCATTGCTTTCATTGCTGCTCCCCCCGTTGACATCGACGGTATCCGCGAACCCGTAGCTGGTTCCTTAATGTACGGTAACAACATCATCTCTGGTGCTGTTGTTCCCTCCTCCAACGCTATTGGTTTGCACTTCTACCCAATTTGGGAAGCTGCATCCTTAGATGAATGGTTATACAACGGTGGTCCTTACCAACTAGTAATTTTCCACTTCTTGATTGGTGTAGCCTGCTACCTAGGTCGTGAATGGGAACTATCCTTCCGTTTAGGCATGCGCCCTTGGATTTGCGTAGCATTCTCCGCTCCTTTGGCAGCAGCTACCGCAGTATTCTTAATCTACCCCATCGGACAAGGTTCCTTCTCTGATGGTATGCCTTTAGGCATCTCTGGAACCTTCAACTTCATGATTGTGTTCCAAGCAGAGCATAACATCCTCATGCACCCCTTCCACATGCTAGGAGTAGCAGGTGTATTCGGTGGTAGCTTGTTCAGCGCTATGCACGGTTCCTTGGTAACATCTTCCTTAGTAAGAGAAACAACCGAAACCGAGTCTCAGAACTATGGTTACAAGTTCGGACAAGAGGAAGAAACCTACAACATCGTAGCAGCACACGGTTACTTCGGACGATTGATATTCCAATATGCTTCATTCAACAACAGCCGTTCACTACACTTCTTCTTGGCAGCATGGCCAGTAGTAGGAATCTGGTTTACAGCACTGGGTGTAAGCACCATGGCATTCAACCTGAATGGATTCAACTTCAACCAATCCATCATTGATTCTCAAGGACGGGTAATCGGTACATGGGCTGACGTAATCAACCGCGCTAACCTAGGTATGGAAGTAATGCACGAGCGTAATGCGCACAACTTCCCCTTAGACCTAGCTGCTGGTGAAGTAGCACCTGTAGCATTAACCGCTCCCGCAATCAACGGTTAATAATTTAATAACCAATACTGGTAAATGAAAAGCTCCTCACCTGGTGGGGGGCTTTTTTTATGGCGTATTATTTGAGTAATGCCATGAGTTGAGGGTGTTGGGTGCTGGTTTCAATGAAGATCCCTTATGAGCTGGTCTATAGAGGTTCTAGAATAAAATCGGTAAGGTTATTTTTAAAAACTCCTTCTCACCATGCCCAAACACTTTAATACTGCTGGTCCTTGCCAATCTGATATCCACTATATGCTCTCCCCAACGGTTCGACTACCGGATTTGAAAGCACTAATTGATGGTCGCAATTACTTTATCATTCATGCGCCGCGACAAGTAGGCAAAACCACCGCTATGATAGCTCTAGCTCAAGAATTGACTGATAGTGGGGAATACACCGCCGTCATGCTCTCTGTGGAAGTAGGATCGGGATTTTCCCATAATCCCCAGCAAGCGGAGCAGGTTATTTTACAAGAATGGAAACAGGCAATTAAGTTTTACTTACCCAAAGAACTACAACCATCCTATTGGCCAGAGGGTGAAACAGACTCAGGAATAGGCAAAACTTTAAGTGAGTGGTCTACCCAATCTCCAAGACCTCTTGTAATCTTTTTAGATGAAATAGATTCCCTGACAGATGAAGCTTTAATCTTTATTTTAAGACAATTACGTTCGGGTTTTCCCCGTCGTCCCCGGGCGTTTCCCCATTCGGTGGGGTTGATTGGTATGCGGGATGTGCGGGACTATAAGGTTAAATCCGGTGGAAGTAAAAGACTTAATACTTCCAGTCCTTTCAATATCAAGGCTGAGTCTTTAACCCTCAGTAATTTTACTTTATCAGAAGTAGAAGAACTTTACTTACAACATACGCAAGCTACGGGACAGGTGTTTACCCCGGAAGCCATCCATCAGGCATTTTATTTGACCGATGGACAACCGTGGTTAGTTAACGCCCTAGCTCGTCAAGCTACTCAGGTTTTAGTGAAAGATATCACCCAACCCATTACTGCTGAAGTGATTAACCAAGCCAAGGAAATTCTGATTCGACGCCAGGATACCCATTTAGATAGCTTGGCAGAAAGATTACGGGAAGATAGGGTCAGGGACATTATTCAACCTATGTTAGCTGGTGAAGACTTAGCTGATACGCCAGAAGATAACTTACGATACGTGTTAGATCTGGGTTTATGCCGTCGCGATCGCGGGGGTGGACTGGAAATTGCTAACCCTATTTATCGAGAGATTTTACCTAAAGCTTTAGCCTCCGTGGCGATCGCCTCTTTAACTTCGGTGGAACCCAACTGGTTAAACCCTGATGGCACACTCAACCCTCAAATCCTATTAGACTCTTTTTTGGAATTTTGGCGACAACATGGGGAACCACTGCTCAAAAGTGCGCCCTACCATGAGATTGCTCCTCACTTGGTGTTAATGGCATTTTTGCATCGGGTAGTGAATGGTGGTGGTACGTTAGAACGAGAATATGCCATTGGTTCTGGGAGGATGGATATTTGTTTGCGCTATGGCAAAGTGGTGATGGGCATAGAGTTAAAGGTGCGGAAAGAAAAGTTAGATCCGCTAACCCAGGGTTTGATCCAATTGGATAAATATCTGGATGGTTTAGGATTGGATACAGGTTGGTTAGTGATTTTCGATCGCCGTGCGGGGTTACCACCCATGGGAGAGAGAATTAGTACGGAGCAAGCTATTAGTCCAGGGGGACGCACTATTACCGTTATTCGCAGTTAGGGCGATTGCGAAGCACTCCCTATGGGAGATCGCCAGAGGACTTGTAGGTTGGGTTTCGTTGCTCAACCCAACAAACCCACGGGATATAAACACTCCCCATGGTAGCAATTACCCGTTATTCTTTTGGATGTGATACCTTGACAACGGGTCAAGAACCGTCCTAAATTCACTAATTCAAAATTTTCATTACCAATACTCTCTAATAAAGTCGAAATTGATATAATTCCTGATATATTTCATCGCAGCGTTTACAAATATCGACAAGACATAGCGGCAACGACTCATTTTTATTCTGATACGAGCGAAAATGGGTAGAACTTGCTACGGTGCTGTACCAAGGGGCTAGTTTTTCGTTGGTACGCTTCCCTCTGGGAAGTAGAATTAATGGAAACCTCTATGAAATGCGATCGCACGATGAGTTCACAGTCACTAAAATTACACTTAGATTAAAATTTCTAACCAGCGATCGCAGCAGATCTAGCAATCGAGCTTGAACTGACACATCCAGTCCACCCGTTGGCTCATCCATAAGAATCAAATCCATAAGAATCAACAATTCTTAGTTTTACCGCATCTGGAGCAAAAGGTAAACGAATAAACTCCTCTTTTGACCCTTTTTCGTCGAACAAACGACAAACCTCCTCAATAGTAAAATTCATAGTTTTTTCAGAGGATAATAGACAACTTCTTTTCCCAACACATAAACAGATACAATAGCACAGAGCACAGGTAAATCCGGTGATATTAAGAGGAAATCAGCATCCAGACCCGGAGCAACTTGTCCCTTACGATCGCCAATACCAGCAGCAGCAGCAGGTTTACTAGAAACCAACGACCATGCTTCTTCAAAACACATTAGTCCCTCTTCTGCTATTTTGAAGGGACTATAAAATAATGAGGGATAGTGATAGTCCGAGCAAAGACAATCAATAACTTGAGATTTTATCCCCGTCCCCACACTCATTAAACCAAGGTGAGAACCTCCACGCACTAAATTAGGTGCCCCCATGAGTACAGAAGCTCCATAAGCTTGACACTGAGCCGCCAAATCCACACTCGCCGGAAATTCCGCAATTGCCACCCCCCTTTTTTGACTAAGAGCCACCTTTTCTGGTGTATCATCATCATGGGAAGCCAGAGGAATATTCCGCCCCTGGGCGATTTTGATGAGAGTTTCTATTTGCTCATCAGCTTGGTCTCTTGTTTCCCTCACCTGCATAACCAGTTGAGTTATTTCCTCCAGAGATAAAGAAGTTCTTTGTTTAATACTATTTAGGTATCTATACCATCTCTTTTCTTCTGGAGTAGATGGTAGATGGTCATTTATCGATAAAATATCTATACGACCCGTCTCCAACCATTCACACAACTCATCATGTCCCAAAACATTAGCTTCCTCATGTCTAATATGAATCCGGTGATTAGTTTTTAAAAACTCCTTACCCGTGCCTAAAATAAATTCCATAATATGACCAGCCGTTTCGCGACTGCGTAAACCAGGTTCATAGGAATCGGTAATAGAGCAGTAAAAAGTCGTGATACCCCATGCCAAAAGATTTCGGTCGTTTTCAACCATAGCCATAGACAGGGGAATATTTATTCCAGGCCTGGGACAAATCATTCTTTCAAAAGCATCCCCATGCAGGTCAATAATCCCGGGTAACATTTGTAAACCCTGTCCATTCACTATCTCAAATCCATGGGGAACCTCACATTGGTTAACACTGGTAAATATCCCATCCTCTATCAAAACCGTGCCGTCTTCTACCCATCCTCTAGAAGTCAGGATTTTAACTCCTTGAATGGCAACTTTGCTGGTTGTCACTGATTCTCCTGCTATTTTTCTAATATGTTTGTTGAAAACCTATTAACTATTAATCAGTTCCGATCTAAGTAGGTGGGTGGAATTAAATATAAGATGAACCTAGTAGGTTGGGTTGAAGTATGAAACCCAACACCCCCATAGGTTACCCTACTGCTAACCCATCCTGTTTAATATCTGGTTGAACTACACAGTTAAAGCTCCAACCATGTTGTTCAAATCCTAATGACTGATAAAACCTATGAGCATTATCACGCTTTAAGTTGGAAGATAAAGTAACCTTATAACAACCTGCTGCTACACTCTGCTCCAGGGCAAATCTAACCATTTCTGTGCCAATCCCCTGACCTCTAAGAGAGGAGATAACTGTGACTGCATCCAATATGGCAAATCTATGATAACCAGGATGCATCATTGTCGGTACATACAGAAGACTAAATGTCCCCACTGGTTCATAGTCTAATTCCGCAAGGTAGATATGGTAATTGGGAATCTGACTAATTTCTGTGAAAATCTCTTGCACTCGATGGTCAGCTAGGGGAGCTTTTTGATCCATATCAGCATATAACTGATTTAATATTGACCAATCCTGAGAATCAGTTAGGCGAATTTTCAGTTTCATGAGTGTTTTGCAGTTCTGGGTAGTCCCATTACGGAATCTTCTGTAAATAGAAAAACATCTATTCCCAGAGGATAAAGCGGATAATTCTGTTCCCAGAATTCCCAAAAAGTGCTAGTAATGCTAGGTGCTATGGTTTTAGGTGATAAATTTCCTGGACCTGTTAAGGTGATAGATTTTCCGCCATTAAAACTTGCTATCTGTATCAGCAAGGTTGTGGAATCTTCCGGTTTTTCCGCTGTTCCTGGGTTAAAAACAGATAATTCCGCCATAGATGCCAAGTCTTGAATTAAGGCAAAGTCCGCTTGCTGTGGGTCTGGTGTTAGTTGACACCCAGTGTGAAACAACAACCAATTTCTCACTGAGGAAGAGAATGTGGGTTGTATCCACAGTTTGACATCTAAATCCAACAGAGTCAGACAAGCTGCACCGCAAGCTGGCGTTAACCCCTGAGGGACTTTAATCTGGACATGGATTTTTTCAGGTTTTCCTGGTTGTGCATCAGCACATAGCAAAGCGCGAAATGTTTGCTGGGCATCATGGACAGGATCAGAAAACCCCGGTATTTGAGTAAGTATGTTTGACATTCATGACAAGATTGTGTTTTAAACTATTTTTAACCTATCTAGACATCTAGACAAAAGATAAATTAACAGATTTTTGAGTAAATAGCAATAGGATAGATATAAAATATGAGAGAAATTATTCCCATTTACAATCAGATTGCCCATCAACTGCGGGAAAAGATTTTACAAGGGGTTTTTAGTGCAGGGGAACAACTACCTACCGAAACAAACTTAGCACAACAGTTTAGAGTAAATCGGCATACTATTAGACAAGCCATTGGTTTATTAAAAAATGAAGGATGGATAAGAGTAGAGAGGGGGAGAGGAACCTTTGTAGCTGCTAGGACAATTCGTTATCCTATTGGTAAGAGAGTGCGTTACACTCAAACTCTTAAAGCCCAGGGTTGGCAAGCTCAGTTTGAGTTATTACGTATTTTAGAGATATCAGCAGATATAGCAATATCCAAAGGGTTAGAAATTGGTTTTGGGGAGAGAGTAGCCCTCGTTGAACGTTTAGGTTTTGCTAATGACCAACCCATTAGTGTATGTAGTGGATATTTTCCATTAAAAAGGTTCCCAGACTTTTTTGAACCCAGCCATCTTCAGATTTTAGAGACAGAGAAATCCATATCAAGGTTTTTGTATCAGGTGTATGGATGTGACCATATTCGACGCAGTACAGCTGTTTCTGCTCGGTTAGTGCAACCGCAAGATGCCATTTTGTTGCAACTCTCCGATAATCAACCTATTCTGTTGGCTGAGTCTGTGAATGTGGATCAAAGTGGTAATGTAATTGAATATGGGGTAACTCGATTCCGGGGCGATCGCATGGAGTTATTTTTTCAAAATGATTTAACTCAATATCATTAGAAAAATGGGATACCTGAAAACCGTATAATGTAGATCTTCAGACATCTATTGCTACCGATGTAAAAAAAGAATAAACTAAGCGGCAAATATCCGGAGCATGAGTATTAACAAAGTCATGTTCAGCATCTGGGATAACATAAAAAGCGGTTTGGGGAATGGTTTTCGCATAGGTTTCACTGTGCCATTGGGGAATAGTAGTATCATTTTCCGCAGCAATAACTATTGTTGGTGTCGAAATTTGATGGATATGTTTTTCCACCGTATCCACAGCATCCGTTGGTTTTAATCTGCTCTTTAACATAGCAGCAGCAGCAGGTTGAGTCACCAGCGCATGACGTGCTTGGGCAATTTTTTGGTAACCATCCCTGTTTCCGCTAAAGTAGGCAAAAGGCTTATATAGGGCGATCGCCAAATCCACAAGTTTTGTCTGCCAAAGTAGTGGTTTAAGGTGGTCATAACGTCCAACAAAACTATCATCACGAATACCTGCGGGCGCAATTAAACCTAAACCATGTAAATTAAATGGGTAATGAATAGCATAGGCTGAAGCGACCCATGCACCGTAGGAATAACCAGCTAAATAAAACTTTTGCAGTTGGAGATTATCTACAAATTGCTTGAGAAAGGCAACTTGATCCTGAATTAAATAATTAATTTTGGGTTTGGAAGAGTCACCAAATCCTAATAGCTCTAAGCTGAAACATTGAAATTGAGATTGTAATTGCTCTACCAGACAATTTAGGGTTGACCCATTACCGAAAAAACCATGTAATAAAACTAATGGTTCACCTTTTCCCTGAACAATATAGGCGGCCTCATAGTCACCAATTTGAATGAATTGTTTCACAGTTATAACCTCTTGTGAAATGGAATAAGATTTGAAATAAGATTAATTGCTATGTCAGGGTTATGACCCACCCCCTGGTGGGTGACTAGACCACAGGTTGTTTAGTCAAGATAGCTTGTTCAATAATGGCGATCGCCTGATTAATACCTCCAGAATGGTTAATTTCCTGTTGAAATTGTTGGGCGCAATCTCGATAGCTGGGGACCTCTAAAACCCGTTTTACCTTTTCACGTAACTTCTGCACTGTTAATTGTTTTAATTCGAGGAATTCGCCGCAACCAGACCATTGAATTCTAGCTGCGACACCTGGTTGATCATTAGTAATAGGAATAGCCACCAGGGGAACACCATGAGTCAAAGATTCAATAGTGGTATTCATACCTCCATGAGTAATTGTTAAACTCGCTCGCTGGAGTAGTTCAATTTGAGGAGCATAACGAACAACCAGGGGATGACCCGGTAGGGGTGGTAGATCTTCAGGATTAGCAGAACCACCCAGAGAAATCACTAATTGAATATCCAAATTCTCACAAGCTGCAGCAATGGTTTGAAAGGTATTTTTCAGGCGATTTTGCAATGTTCCCATGGAGGCATAAATTAGGGGTTTATCAGATAATTTTTCCCAGGGAAAATCAACAAATTTGCGGCTTGTTGTGGTATGAAATGGTCCAGTAAAATGAAAGTTATCAGGCAAGGTTTTTCGGGGATATTCCAGAGATTTTGGTTGATGACAGATAATTGCCAGGGAAGAATCAAAAGTTGTTGGTATGGGCAACTGATTATTTTTTAAAAACTGGTTTGCTGGTTCGTGGATAATTTTTCCTATCAAAGAACCTACATAATTAGTCAATTGATTTCTCAATTTGAAAAACCATGAGTCACCATATTGCCATGTTGTAAAAACAGGTGGAATTCCAACTTCTTGGTTAAATGGTAAAGCACTACAGACTGTAACATAGGGAATATTCAAAATTTTGGCGATCGCCACTGCTTCGGTACTGGTTTGATCAATGACCATTCCATCCAGCTTGAGATCTTTACAGGCGATCGCCCCATCTTGGAGAACCATATATGAAACGTGTCGAAAGATTCCTATGGTGTAAAGTAGAGCGGATAGACCTTCTCTTTTACCCAAGGTTTCAAAGATTTTCTCTATACTCCCTTGGGGAAAGGATTCCATAGCCACTGGAAAAAAATGAATACCAAGTGCTTCAACTCTTGCTTGAGCATCGGGTATACCTACAAAGGTTACCCTGTGACCTTTTAGGAGTAAGGCTTCACCAATCGGTAACATGGTATTTAGATGGCCTGTTTCAACCGGGCAATATAAACCAATATGCATAACTAATATATCTGTCCCCAGTTTACCTTTTCCCGTTCACTTGGGAAACCGAGATAATTTTATAAGTACCAGATGTGGATTCAGGAATACCCTTGGGAATAGGTTTAACTATTTGGAGCTGGGCTTTTCCCATGCATGGCTTATTGCGCTTACAGATACTAATAATTTTTTTACCCACAGGGGATTGGGTTTCAAAGAAATAAACTAGTGTGTCTCCACTTTCTTTACCAAAATAAAAAACATGGGAGTGGGTTTTACCAATCTGGAGATTCCCGTTAAATTCTCCTGCAAATTTCTCCTGAGCGAACAACTCTCCTGCGTTTAGCGCAATTAGGGTTGTTGGCAATAATGCCCAAAGTATTTTCATCACCAATATACCAGTAAAATTTACTTCAACAACAGTACCACGGTTCCATCCTACAATTGCCAATTTTCTCAAACAGGTCTGAAAACCAATAAAATTGTGGTGACATCAATGGGGTATTAAGGACCTGCATACAATATTGTCACAACTAGACTTTTAATTTAAAATAAGTTTTGTGAATACACATGCGATCGCACTTCCTGTGTACAATAACGAAATAGGTTAGAATGGAAGATATTTTTACCTAAGGTTATAGACTTATGAGTAGCGAAAACATTACACTTGCGGATATTTTTGCCCTATTTAAAGAAAGCGAAAGACAACGAGAAGTAGAACAACTTCTATATCAAGAACGTCAACGGGAATATGAACAACGTCAACGAGAATATGAACAACGCCAAAGAAAACATGAAGAAGAGATGGATCAATTCCGTATATCTATGGAAGAAACTAGGAAGATGGTGGCTGAAACTAATAAGTATATGGGATCCATCACTAGTAGATGGGGTGAGTTTGTAGAAAACTTAGTTAGACCTGCTGCGGTACGATTATTTAAAGAACAGGGTATTGATGTCCACTATACCTCCCTTCAGGTAAAAGCTCATGATTATGCAGGTTCCATAGAAATTGATATTTGGGCAGAAAATGATGGTCAAATTGTAGCTATTGAAGTTAAGTCTCACTTAAAGGTACGAGATATTAAACGATTTATAAAAGTACTTGATCGGTTCAAGGATGTATTTCCTAAATATAAAAAATATAAGCTTTATGGAGCAGTGGCGGGTATTAAAGTGGATGAAAAAGCAGATCAATACGCCTTAGAACAAGGTCTATTTCTAATCCGTCCAGCGGGAGATTCGGTAGCTATTGACGTGAAAAAGGATTTTCAAGCCAAGGTGTGGTAGGTCACAATCATTACCAACTTGGCACGTCTACCCAGGTTCTGGAATGAGATGATTGATGACACAGATCCATCAACAGTTGGGAATAAACTCCCTGTTTCAATGACGGAACAATCTCCTTTTGGGTTTCTATTCCATTCACCCATTGGTCTACAACTCGCAAAAATGCACTAATCCTACCATCAGTGTAGTCTTGGGGAAATAATAATTGTTTAGGAATCTCCAATTCGGTGAAACTTCCCCCAATTTCACAACCCCAAACTCTAAACCCATAAATATAATCCTTTTGATTCTCACTCGCTATAATTAATGTCCCTTTGTCTCCATACACTTCGATAGCATGAGTTCTCTTGGCTTGCACTACTGCACTAATACAAACTTGACAAGGTATTCCTTCCTCTAGCTCTAATGAAATTAAACAATTATCATCACTGTTCACTACCTTTAACTCTCCATCCACTGGATCTCTTCTTTGGGTAATTGCTGTGGTTAAGTAAGCATTAAGTCTTGTCACCTCTCCAAATAACCAGTTAATATAATCAAACGCATGGGAACCTAAGGAACCTAAAACTCCACCACCCTGCTCTTGTTGGGAGTACCAATTCCAAGGACGATCTGTGTTAGCACGAGATGACCCTAACCAATCAATTTTAATTAGTCTAATATTTCCTACATAGTTGTCATTTAATAACTGATGTAAATATTGCCATGCTGGAACAAAACGAAATTCAAAATCTACCGTGGCAATAATGTTTTTTTCCTTTGCTAGTTGATATAGTTCCTTAGCTTGAGTTACATTTAGGGTGGTCGGTTTTTCTAATAAGAGGTGTTTACCCGCTGCTAATACTTGTTTACCCATGGGGTAATGTAAAAACGGTGGTGTGGATATACTCACCGCTTGCACTTCTGGTAATGCCAAAATTTCTTCTAGATTGTCGCTATGGTGGGGGATATCATAAGCTCTCGCTAAAGAATGGGCTTGCTTGATATCTCTGTGATAAATACTGAATATTTTAGTTTTGTGATGGGAACTAAATGCAGGAATATGTACCTTTTGTCCGAATCCACTCCCAACTATTGCTACACCAATCATAATTTTAGTTTTTAGAATTGTTTTAACAAATTTTATTATTCCCCATTCCCACTCTAATAATTAATTAACTAATTATTAACTAATTAACTACTTGTCCACCATGACTACGAGGATCGTCTTGATTAGTTGAAGCTGGAGCAGAAAACCCAGAAGCTCTGCCATTCATTTGAGCGTATGGAAGGGGAGAACCTTTGATTAATGCGTCCAGGTTACTATCCATAATGGTACGAGGTGTATCACCAATCGCTTCGGCTATAGTTTCCCCCTGGTTACCTAAAAAGACGAAGTGGGGTATGCCATCCACTCGATATTTAAGCATTTCTGGCAACCATTTGCTATTATCCACATTCAACATGACAAAATTCATCTTGTCACCATATTTATCTTTCAATTTTGCTATGTCCGGTGCCATCTTTTGGCAAACTGTACACCAGTCAGCGTAAAATTCTACTAGACTGGGTCGATTGTTGGTTATGGCCATCTCTAAAGGGGTAGATGCTTGGTCTAGTTCCTGAAGGGAAACCGCACTGGTTTGGTTTCTCAGTCCTAAAAATAAGAGTCCAGTGAGGGCGATCGCTACAATTACTATGAGGAAGTTTCTGACCCGATTTCCCAGGGTTGACTGGGTGGGGGTGTTGGGATCAAGGGGTGCATCTGGAATCATGGTTTATTTATTAATAATTATTATTAGGCAATTAGGCATTTTCCAGATCTAGTTTATCAAATTTAGCCAAATGTGGTTTTTTCTATGAAGAAACGAGTGACCCTGACCTTTCCTAAACGTGCAATTCAGATCCCTGTTACTTACCGACTGGCGAGGGATTTTAACGTAGCTGCTAACATTATCCGCGCTCAGGTTGCTCCTAATCAAATTGGTAAACTGGTGGTGGAATTATCAGGTGATATTGACCAGTTAGATGCAGCTATTGACTGGATGCGATCGCAACATATTGCTGTTTCTCATAATTTGGGTGAAATAGTTATTGATGATCAACTATGTGTTGACTGTGGACTGTGTACAGGGGTTTGTCCTACGGAAGCATTATCTTTGAACCGAGAAACATACAAATTAACATTTACGCGATCGCGGTGTATTGTCTGTGAGCAGTGTATTTCTTCGTGTCCATTACAAGCTATTTCGACTAATTTATGAAACTAATCACCACATCTGTGACAAAATTATCAGCAACAAGCTTAGGATACTTGGCACATCAAGCATTGACGAAAATCGCTGAGAAAACCCTTGAATATGAAAAATCGGTCAAGAAAGACAAGGATCCTAGAGCATTACACCAAATGCGAGTAGGAATGCGTCGTTTACGTACTGCCGTTACTAGTTTTAGTTCTTTTTTAGATCTACCTTCATCCGTGAATGATCAAAGTATTGGTAAAATTGCCAGAACTTTAGGAAAGCTCAGGGATTTAGATGTGTTAAAAGAAATTCTGGAGCGGGACTATGAACCATACCTATCACCCCATCAACAAAGTTCTTTAGAAAGGGCTTTTTCTGCCATATCTCAAGAGCGAGAATCAGTCTGTTTATCGGTGCAGAAAATCTTCAAATCGGAACTATATAAATCCTTTAAACAGGACTTGCTGGAGTGGCTAAAAAACCCCATATACAATCCTTTAGCACAGTTACAAATCCAGCAAGCAGTACCAGAACTCCTCCTACCACAAATCAGTAGATTTCTATTACATCCAGGATGGATAATTGGTACGAGAACCCTAGATACAGCTGGGATTACATCAATAAAATGGACTCCTGAAGAGCTAGAAAAAAGCCTAAAAATCCAGGGAGAAACTCTCCATGACCTGCGAAAACAGGCCAAAAGAGTCCGCTATCAAATAGATTTATTTGACGACCTATACCAACAATCATTCACACAACAGCTTGGGCAAATTAAACAAGTTCAAGAAATTTTGGGTAATCTGCAAGATAGCATGGTTTTAAACAAGTGGTTGTTAGATATCTATAAATCAGAAGGCGAATCCAGTTTAACTGAAATGATGACCATCCTAGCTACCAATCGCTATCAATTATGGCAGCAATGGCAACCCTTACAAATGGAATTTTTAAAAACAGAAACCAGAAAGAATTTATACCTAACAGTATTACAAATACAGTAATTTACATCGGAATATCTCCCGAGATTTACCACGTGGGAAGCTAGTAGGGGTCACGATCAAATTTACCCCGTTTCACACTTCTGAAATAATACCCGGTGGATGGTGGATGCTTTAAATTAAAGGTTTCACCTCGAATCAAACGCCAAATTTTATACTCATGGTAAGTCAGCGGTTGACCGGGTTGACAGACTTGGGGGGGATGATCTCCTAGCACGAAATAGACTGCACCCCTTCCCGCTACTTTGGCCATACCATTTTTGTCTACTAATAAAGATGTTTGCTCACTAATAGCTATACCTAAAGCATCTTTAGATATACCATCTTGTATTTGTCGTGCAATAAAGACCATAATTCTCCCCATACGTTTACGTTCATCAAAATGAGTGTCAATTACAGTCCTTTTTAAATACTTCCATTGGAAAAAGTTATAAGTAAAGGTGATATTCCTGTAGGGATCACTAAGTGCTTCCCAAGTTTCAATACTCTCCTCGCAAGCACAAGAATCATAAACAAACTCGCTTTGAATCATTGCTCCTGCACTTGTTCCACCCACCGCTCCTCCCTTATCATAAACTGATTTGATTGCAGCTTCCAATTTGGTATTTTTCCAGTGACGTATATATTCACATTGATCCCCACCTGCAAAGAAAATTACTCCAGCATTTCTGACCTGATCAAAAATATCATTTCTATTAGCCTCTTGTCGGTTTTTAACAATTAGGGTTTTTACATAATTTACTCCTCGCATGCGATAAATTAGTTCGTTGTAGTTATCATTTCCACTAGCACGAACAACCAAAACATTCACTTTTTGGTCAGAGTTGTCACCACCTCTAACTTGATTGATCATCCATTGAATTCCATCGTCCACATCCACACCACCACCCCCTAAATTATGTACTGGTCCAGCTAGCTGGGATTGAGCACACTTATTGTAAGGATATGATTTTCCCGCAGAAGGAGTAACATCCCTGTCTATTTTCTCCAGGTAGCGCTTGAAGTTAGCTTTTAAGTGGGATAGGAGGGAGGTTCCCATCTTCAACAAGATATCAATTGCTGTTTTCAACCATTTGGCCATACTCAGAAGTTGCAAACACCTATTATTTCTAATTATCTCCAATTATCTTTAAATCTTGCACTTCTCCACAGAAATTCCCACCGTAAGGTATTAGTGTTCTTTTGACCTTTTAGTTGGTATCCTACCAATCAACTTGCGATCGCTCTTTTAACACTTTCTCATAAACTGTAACGGTTTTTTGGGCCAATTCTGTCCAGCAAAAACGGCGCTCCAACTCTTGATATGCATTATCTACTAACCATTTTCCATAACCGGGATTTTTCAAAACTTCTAAGATTCCCCGTGCTAATGAGCGGGGATTATTTACCTGAGTGATAATTCCTGTTTTTGTGTGTTCAATGACTTCTGGAAAACCACCAGTGTCTGATACTATCACTGGTACCCTCGCAGCAAAACTCTCTAAGGCCACAATCCCAAAGGGTTCATATAAACTAGGAAAAACCGCACAATCAGCTAGGGTTTGAAATTTATCTAAATAATCATCAGAAAGGAAACCTGTGAAATAACATTTGTCCCAAATTCCTAAATCCCAAGCTTGTTGTTTTAAATGATCCGTATTCCCACCACCAATAATCACAAATTTAACATAACCACCCATTTCCCAGAGAATTTGAGGAGCAGCGTTGAGTAATACCGGTATGCCCTTTTCATGGGTTATTCTCCCAACATAATACACTATTTTTTCGTGATCAGCTGCAAATTGCCGACGAAAATTTTGGGCATGAAAATCCCGATGATGACGTTTTTTCTCCGGACGAATGCCATTATAAATTATGTCTATTTTATCTGGGGGACTCTGCAAGGCTCTGGTCACTTCTTTTTGCATATATTTGGTGCAAACAATAATCCGCCACGCATTATACGCCAATTCATTTTCTTTACTATGCACATAGTTTTGGATATCATTATGAATCCCATTACATCTTCCATATTCTGTCGCATGAATGGTAGCAACTAAAGGAATTTTGAAATTGTGTTTTAGGGCGATCGCCGCGTCTCCTACTAACCAATCATGGGCATGAATAATATCAAAATATCCTTCTTTAATTAATTTACCACCATAATGACCCATACTCTGATTTAAATTGACTACCCAGTGAAAAAAATCATGGCTATGGGCTACTGGTAATCGGTGCACATAAATACCTTCCACCACTTCATAAGGGGATGCTTGTTTCACATCGGGTGTAATTAGGTGAATTTCATGTCCTAACTTCACCAATTCTGGGTACAGCTCTCCCACGTGACGAGCAATACCTCCAACTATCCTTGGTGGAAATTCCCAACTTAGTACCAGTATCTTCATTCTTTTGACTCCCCGATACTTTACAAAAATTTAAATAACTAACAGGAATTCGAGACTTTATTTTCTTATCAACCTTCAACCTTTGATGTGGTTTTTAGTTTTCTAGGTCTCACAAAACGCTACACCAATAATATAGCTTTAGCCATAACACCTAGGATGGGTTTTGATTTTCCTCATGGTTTATAGTTTTTATCCAATTTCCAGGTAGGTGAGTGGAGTTAGGAATTTCTGGGGGGGTTTTGCTCCCCCTTCCTTGGGTAACTTTTTGATGCTTGATACACACCCCAATTGATCCTATATTGACTAGCTTTGATCTAACTTTAACACAGCCATAAAAGCTTCTTGAGGTACATCCACTGTCCCTACAGCTTTCATCCGTTTTTTACCCTTAGCTTGTTTTTGCAAAAGCTTTTTCTTACGACTAATATCACCACCATAGCACTTAGCCAAAACATCTTTTCTCAAAGCAGGGATATGTTCACTGGCAATTACTTTAGTGCCTATAGAAGCTTGGATAGGAACTTTAAACTGATGACGTGGAATTAATTCCTTCAACTTTTCAGCCATGGATCTACCCACATTGTAGGCTTTATCTCGGTGAACGATCATTGCCAAGGAGTCTACCGGGTCACCATTGATCATAATATCCAATTTTACTAGAGGATTTTCACGGTAGCCAATTAGATGATATTCCATACTAGCATACCCACGGGATCGGGACTTCATCTGATCAAAAAAGTCCGTCACTACTTCAGCTAGGGGAAGTTCGTATGTAAGAGTGGTTCTACCTTGGGTAAGGTATTTCATATCCTTAAACACACCCCGACGATTTTGTGATAACTCCATTAGGGTTCCTACAAAGGTTTCTGGAGTAATCATTTCTACTTGTACGTAGGGTTCTTCTATTCTTTCTCGATCGTTAGGTGCTGGTAGGTGGCTTGGATTGTCAATATAGAGTTCCTCACCCTTGATAGTAATCACCTTATAAACCACGGAAGGAGCAGTAATAATCAAATCCAGATTATATTCCCGCTCTAACCGCTCCTGGACAATTTCCATGTGCAGCAAACCTAAAAACCCACAACGGAATCCAAATCCCATAGCACTGGAAGTTTCTGGTTCGTATTGCAAAGCAGCATCATTCAATCTTAGCTTTTCTAAAGCCTCCCGTAAGTCTTCAAATTGGTCTGCATCTATAGGAAACATACCACAAAAAACCATGGGATTAGCTTCAGTATAACCTGGTAAAGCTTCACTAGCTTTAGCCTTTGCTAATGTAATAGTATCACCCACTCGTGCATCAGCTACCGCCTTAATCGCCGCAGCCAGATAACCCACCTCCCCCGCGTGCAATTCTTCTACCTGAGTCTGGTTGGGACAAAGAACTCCTAACTCGTCAATCTCATATTCCTTGTCGGAGGCCATCAAATAAATGCGATCGCCTTTTTTGACTGTGCCATCCATTACCCGGAAATAAACTATTACTCCCCGGTAGCTATCATAATAGCTATCAAAGATCAAGGCCCTTAATCGTTGACTGACAGTATCAGCTGCTGGGGGTACGCGCTCGACTATAGCCTCTAAAATTTCTGGAATACCTATTCCTTCCTTAGCGGAGGCTAAAATTGCCCCGCTACAATCTAGTCCAATAATCTCCTCAATTTCTCCAATGACCCGATCTGGTTCTGCTCCTGGTAAATCAATTTTATTTAACACGGGGATAATTTCCAGGTCATGTTCCAAGGCCAGGTACACATTGGCCAAGGTTTGGGCCTCTACCCCCTGGGAAGCATCAACTACCAATAAAGCACCTTCACAAGCAGCTAAAGAGCGTGAAACTTCATAGGAAAAGTCCACATGACCAGGAGTGTCAATTAAGTTCAACACATACCGCTGTCCATCCTTAGCGGTGTAATTCATGCGGGCTGCTTGCAGCTTAATTGTGATGCCACGCTCCCGTTCTAGATCCATATTATCTAGGAACTGCTCTTTCATTTGTCGGTCTTCTACCGTCCCAGTGGCCTGCAGTAAACGATCAGCCAGGGTGGACTTCCCATGATCTATATGAGCGA
Source organism: Cylindrospermopsis raciborskii Cr2010 (assembly GCF_003367075.2). Taxonomy (NCBI): domain Bacteria; kingdom Bacillati; phylum Cyanobacteriota; class Cyanophyceae; order Nostocales; family Aphanizomenonaceae; genus Cylindrospermopsis; species Cylindrospermopsis raciborskii. Next base: position 653,287 of record NZ_CP065936.1, on the reverse strand, counting down.
TAATACAGAAGTTGCGAATGCGAATGGCGGGAACCTCAGTCATATACCATCTTTGCTTGATTAGCAGTCAAAATTTAAAAGTATTCACTTCATGTATTTTAATGCTTTATTGGGCAATGGGTAATACATGATTGGCAATTCCCCCTCTTCCCCACTAAATCGGTAAATTGATTTTCAGGATATGATGTCACTGGATATAAAAACTGCCAGTTACAAATTGGTTATCTGGGGTTGGGCAATGTTGGGCAATTTTTTTGGGAATATAAACCTATGAATATGGAAAAGAATCACAATAAAGCGGATAATACAAACGCTGAAAAAATAGAAATAGCACTACGTCTGGACTCGGAATTAATCGCTCAGATTCAACATCTCACCAATGACCCCAGTAAGGTCGTAGAGGTTGCCATTCGTCAGTGGTTACGGGGAGATTTTCCCAGGGATGATGAACTGACTCGTACTCCCATGCGCACCCCTGTCCCCCCACGGGGTGAATGGAATGATTGAGTCTTTCAACTACCCTACGAAAAATCGGGTAAGCTTAAAGCTATCCCCTACTAAACAGGTATCAAAACTATGGAACTAACTCTTGAAAACGTTGAAACTGTACTAGATGAAATGCGACCCTACCTAATATCTGATGGGGGTAATGTGGAAGTGGTAGAATTGGATGGACCAATTGTGAAACTACGCTTACAAGGGGCTTGCGGTTCTTGTCCTAGTTCTACTATGACCCTGAGAATGGGCATTGAACGCCGTCTCAAAGAAATGATTCCCGAAATTGGTGAAGTAGAACAGGTCATTTAATAGCTAAGGTAGAATTCCAATAGGCACAAGGGATGTATTGGTAAGCTAATGCCCATCATCCCCCGCCTGTTGGTGGATCACATTCTAGTGCCTTTTTTTGCATGGTCCTGAAGATGTTGTAAAAACCATTGGCGCGGGAAGGTGTGAGACTAACGTTTAATCCCGTTTCTTGGATAAATTCCGGGGTTAGTTGTATAATTTCTTTAGGAGTTAATCCATTTAGCCCTTCTATTAACAGTGCTAATAACCCCTTGGTTAGCTGAGAATCTGAATCTCCTGCAAACATTACCTTGCTGTCATTAAGTCTAGCTGTAACATATACCTGAGAAACACAACCAGGAACTTTGTTTTCTGGTACCTTGTTTGCTTCGGCAAACTCAGGTAGTTTCTGTGCATACCAAATTAGCTGTTCATAGCGACGCTTGGGATCGGAAGCACGTTGAAATCTTTGAACGATCTTCCCCAGCGCTGGTGGTAAGGAATCAGGACTCAAGGACATAGTAAATTGAGAAAGTGAGTGAAACCATGGGCAGTTGATCATATAATCTTACTGGATTTATGATAATGTCAGCTCTTATTATCTGCTCACATCACCCAAGGAGAATATCTAGTGTTAACTTCCGCCCTGCTCGCTGTTACCGCAACTGCTCCCCTAACCTGGAGCCCCACCGTTGGCATTATTATGTTGGTGGCTAATATTTTTGCTGCTGGTTTCGGTAAATTTACTATTGAGTACCCCAGCGCGCCTCCCTCCACACCATCTCCTAATTTCTTTGGCGGGTTCGGTTTACCAGCAGTTCTGGCAACCACTGCTTTTGGTCATATCCTCGGCGCAGGTGTGATATTAGGACTTCACAGCATCGGTAAAATTTAAGTTCTAGTACTCTCCCAAACATTGATAGTAGCTCAACAATACCTTAATAATGGTCTTGCCCTAGCCACTATCAAGCTTGGGGCTGACTACTGAGCAATAGCCCACTTGGAAGTTTATTAGGGTGGTTCTAGGACATGGATTGGATTATATAGTCAAAGTATGGTTGGGTAGCTGCTGCATCTTCTCCACTTAATAGGTCTAAAGACGCTTGTTTGAGGCAACTAATCGCTTCTACCATACCCGGTACTGGCACACCCAGGGAATTGTACATTTCCCGCACACCAATTAGACCAATCTTTTCAATGGGCTCTTTGTCCCCCGCTAAAACTCCATAAGTGATTAGACGTAAGTACCATCCAAAATCACGGATACATAGAGAACGCTGTTTATCACCGTAGGCATTGCCACCAGGAGAAATAAAGTCAGGGCGCTTCTGCCAAAGTTTTTTGGTGGCTTCCTGAACAATCTTTTTTTCGTTTTCCGCTAGGGTAGCAGCGATTCTTGTTCGCTGAACTCCTGTTTGAAAAAAATCTTTGATGCTTTTGAGTTCGCCACTGCTAGGATAACGCAGCTCATCATCAGCTTGGAGAATAACTTGGCTAATTACAGTCATGATTATGTAGTCACGGAAAATATATTATTTCCTATTTTAACCATTTTCGGGTACAGAATTAAGCTTCTCCGGTCTAAAGACACGGAGATTTCTGAAGAGTCCATAAACGAACTTTCTGAGGCTGGCTTAAACAGCCTCTACTGATTCTGCTAAAATTAATTCTTAGCATCACCGCTACTTTAAGTTTATTTCGAAAGTATAGCTCAGATAAGACTTACTTGTCAATAGCAGCCACAAAATAACATAAAGACAACACTGGAATATTGAAGAACCGCATCACGGTTAAATATCAAGGCGAATAAATTCGTCGTTGGCACTTCCTGTCTAAAGCCAAGTGGCTTCCGTGCCTTTCGGCGATTTTCTTGTGAACGGTATAGTTGGTATTATTAAGTAAAATGTAGTAATGAATAATGAATAATAATGATATAGTTTGGCAACAGGGAAAAATTATAGAGCTGGAAATTTCCGATCTCAACGACAATGGGGAAGGAGTGGGAAGGTTTGAAGGTAGGGTTGTTTTTGTACCCGATACTGTGGTGGGCGATCGCCTGTTGGTTCGTTTACTCAGGGTGAAGAATAAATATGCCCATGGCGCTGTCACAGCTATTTTCCAACCTTCTTTGCAAAGAACTCGTCCCCAATGTATTGTTGCTGATAAATGTGGTGGTTGTCAATGGCAACACATAAATTATGAATACCAGTTACAGGTTAAGCAAAACCAGGTAATTCAGGCTTTAGAAAGAATTGGCAATTTTGTTAACCCACCAGTAGCATCAGTGTTAACCACAAAATCACCCCTGGGTTATCGCAACAAAGCTACTTATCCTATAAAAACCTCATCTACAGGACAAGTTCAAGCTGGTTACTATCAAAAAGGCAGTCATTTACTAATCAATTTAAATCAGTGTCCAGTACAAGACCCTCGATTAAATCCTCTATTGACGGAAATTAAACAGGATATTCAAAAGCAAGGTTGGTCAGTATATGATGAGAACCGTCATCAAGGGGAAATTCGCCATCTGGGTTTACGGATTGGTCGTTATACGGGGGAAATTCTGTTGACCTTAGTAGTCAAAAATGGTCAGTTACCAGGAATTGAAACCCAAGCACAGCAATGGTTACACCGTTACCCTCAACTGGTGGGAATTTGTTTGAATCATAACGGCGATCGCACGAATGCCATATTTGGAAAGGTAACAACTTGTATTGCAGGAGTCCCCTATCTCAGGGAACGATTTGCTGGACTGGAATTTAAGGTGCGACCAGACACCTTTTTTCAAGTTTACACTGAAACAGCAGAAGCACTTTTGGAAGTGATTCAATCACAACTTAATTTACAGGGTGATGAAATTCTTGTTGATGCTTATTGTGGTATTGGTACTTTAACTCTACCACTAGCAAAACAAGCACGTCAGACCATTGGCTTAGAAATACAACCAGCAGCAGTAGAGCAAGCTATATACAATGCTCAACATAACGGGATCACTAATGCTAAATTCCAAATAGGAGCAGTAGAGGATATTTTACCCAAATTAGATACACTGCCAGACATTGTCCTTCTTGATCCACCACGTAAGGGATGTGAACCTATTGTACTACAATCTCTGCTGAAACTAAAACCTAAAAAAATAGCTTACATAAGTTGTAAAGCATCCACATTAGCTCGTGACTTGAGTTTGTTATGTGCCAGTGGAGAGTATAAGCTAAAGAAAGTGCAACCAGCGGACTTTTTCCCTCAGACACCCCACGTGGAGACAGTGGCCTTTCTAGAAAGTTAAGCTTCTCCGGTCTAAAGACACGGAGATTTCTGAAGAGTCCATAAACGAACTTTCTGAGGCTGGCTTAAACAGCCTCTACTGATTCTGCTAAAATTAATTCTTAGCATCACCGCTTTCTTGTGAACCAACAAAAAAACTTTCAAAAACCACTAGCCTATTGAGTAATAGTAATGCTAAAATCAAACTAAGGTAAGAAGAATACATCTGGTTACCTTGGGTCGGCCCGCCCTATTCACTAGTAAGTGTTCCCAGACTCTTTTGCCAGCTGGAGAGTGCAGTTTTGATTTGCCTGGTCACAGTCCATATTGGAAAGTATTTTCATGTTTTTATTAGAATTAAAAGTGTAGTTAAGGTAATCGTCGCACCAGCGCGTATTGGAACAGCGAATTAATGTCTAGCTAACCAGATGCTACGGGGTTTCTCTTGTGATTACCATTTCTCTTAAACCGTGCTCGTGGGGTACTATTAGTTTTGCCTCAACCCTTTATTTGTGTCCCATACTAGATCTACTATTAGCAGATATTCCCAAAAATCTACAGCCAGAAATTAGGCTAGGACTACAAGAAGCCCTAGTGAATGCAGCCAAGCATGGAAATAATCTGGATCCTGGTAAACTGGTGGTGGTACGTTTTTCCTTCACAGATAATCAATATTGGTGGATCATATCAGACCAGGGGAATGGATTTACACCCTGTTGTGGCAAACTAGGCGATCCCGGCGATTATTTGCCACCAGAGGAATCAGAGAGCGGGAGGGGTATGAGCTTATTACATCAAATATTTGATCAGGTAGAGTGGAACCATAAAGGAACAGAACTAAAACTGTGCAAGCAGGTAGAAATTAGGAGGTTTTGGCATGCAAACCTGGTTCCGGTTTTGGGTTATAAGTGATGACTGGGACAAGGGGGAGCAGATACGGACTTATCCAACCAACCCAAAGCCTGATTTAACCTAGCCTGAGCTTCCAAAGGTTCATTTTTGACCAAAAACACCATTGCCGCAGCCACAAGCTCGCTAGCCCGAGCATTGCGGTGTGATTTGAGACGATGCCAATCCTCGGGGGAGATGCTTAGTTTTGCCATCAAAGCTTGAGCTAATTCCAGGGTGCTATAATTATTTAACTCACTGTTTAAAGACATAATACTTAAAACCTAATATACAAAAGTACAAGAGTTATGATACTTGGCTATTATAGCGAATAATCCAACACCAGTCCATAACCAATGACTAACCTAAAGGAAAACTATCAACGAGAGATTGAGCAACAACTAGAGCAGTTAGAAAGCGAACTGATGCTGTTAAAACAAAGATATACTCAAATAGAAAGGGATCAACAACAAAAAGCCGAATGGCAACAAAAAGCCAAAGAGATGCGATTGGAGTTGAAGCGTATAGAAAAAGAGATAGAGCTAATAGAAATTAACTTAGAAAGTAAATTAATTTCTTGGAGAAGTCTAAACAAACCCTTTTGGCAAGTTATTCGATTTGGTGGTCTAGGCATTCTTATAGGTTGGTGGTTAAAATCATGGATGTGAGCCATTGGTAGCAAGCTCTAATGCGCACAGCAAAGCTATACAAAAGAACCCAGTTGTAGAAAATGATTGAACATCGAATTGCCACAATACTAAGAAGTAGTCAACCTGAAGAAACGCTAGTAGTACAGGGTTGGGTAAGAACTAAACGAGAATTGAAGGGATTTACCTTTTTAGAAATCAATGATGGTTCATGTTTAGCCAACTTACAGATAGTTATTAATCAGGACTTACCCCACTACCAGACAATCATAAAACAAATAAATACGGGTGCTTCAGTGGAAGTCGGGGGAGTCTTAGTTGCATCCCAAGGGAAAGGACAGAGAATAGAGCTAAAAGCGGAAGCTGTAAAAGTTTACGGAGATGCGGATCCAGAGACTTATCCTTTACAAAAGAAACGTCATTCCTTTGAGTTTTTGAGAAGCATTGCCCACCTGCGTAGTAGAACCAACTCCTTTGGGGCGGTATTTCGGGTGAGAAATGCTTGTGCGACTGCCATACATCAGTTTTTCCAACAGAGGGGTTTTATGTGGGTCCACACCCCCATTTTAACTGCTAGTGATTGTGAGGGAGCAGGAGAATTATTTAGCGTCACCAGTTTGAATTTGCAAGATATTCCCCGGAAAGAGAACCAAGATGTAGATTACAGTCAAGATTTTTTTGGCAAACCCACCTATTTAACGGTGAGTGGGCAATTAGAAGCAGAAATTATGGCCATGGCATTTACCAACGTTTATACCTTTGGACCAACATTTAGAGCAGAAAATTCTCACACTTCTAGACATTTGGCAGAGTTTTGGATGGTAGAGCCAGAAATGGCCTTTTGCGACTTAGAAGGTGATATGAACTTAGCAGAAGAATTTCTTAAACATATTTTCCGATATGTGATGGAAAACTGTGAACAAGATATGGAGTTTTTCAATCAAAGAATTGACAACACCGTATTGGAGACAGCGGAAAATATTGTTAACAACCAGTTTGAGAGATTGAGCTATACAGATGCCATCCAAATTTTAGAGAAAGCAGAAGTCAAATTTGATTACCCGGTAGAATGGGGCTTAGATTTGCAGTCAGAACACGAGCGTTACCTAGCAGAGCAGCTTTTTAAAAAGCCAGTAATTGTTACGGATTATCCTGCACAAATCAAGGCATTTTATATGAAATTAAATAATGATGGGAAAACCGTACGTGCCATGGATATTTTAGCTCCTAAAATAGGCGAAATTATTGGTGGTTCCCAAAGGGAAGAAAGACTGGATATTTTAGAGAGAAGAATTTTAGCCCAGGGGATGAAACCAGAAGATTTATGGTGGTACTTGGATCTACGTCGTTACGGAACCGTACCCCATGCGGGGTTTGGTCTAGGATTTGAAAGGTTAGTGCAATTTATGACGGGTATAGGAAACATTAGAGATGTCATTCCCTTTCCTCGTACACCACAGAGTGCAGACTTTTAATAGAGTTTTAATTTGGATACAACTTAATTAGGGTAAGTTAATTAGGGCGTGGGATAACCCCACACCTTCCATTTTACCCTAAATACTACTTAATCTTGCTGATATATCAAAAGCGGATTCTATGTAATCCCAGAGTATAAACTCGTATTCTTGAGTAGACAAGCTAGCCAATGCTTTTGGTTGAATTACCTGCTTTTTAGGGATAGACTTTTTATAAAAAACACTAGCTACGTCAAAACGACAAGAGTAGTCTGCTTTGTCTGGATGCTTGGCTAAAAACATTTCGGCCGCGATCAGGATTTTCCTTTGTTTGTTCGTGGTAACCGAGTCTTTCCCTCCCGCGTCCCAATTACCAGCGCTACGGGTTTTCACTTCTACAAAGGCGAGAAGGGGTGTTTTGCAATTAACACTTGTTGGTACAAGAGTTTTATTGTCATACTGGGCAATAATATCTACCTCACCCCAACGACAAGAAAAACGACTATGGAGAATTTGCCAACCCTTGGATTTTAACCATTTGGTCACTAGATCTTCTCCTGTGAGACCAATTTTGCCATAATTAGATGAAGGAAGTTTAGACATCAATTACAATTCAGGTGATTACTAATCCATTCTTATGAATATTAAACGAGTTTTTAAAAATCAGATTTTTCTAGTGATCCTCAGTTTATCGTTGTTGGTAATCATACCCCTAACTTGTTTAGTAGGTATAACATCAACAGCTTTAGCACTAGAATACAACAAAGAAATTTTGATCGGAGCAAATTTTTCCCAAAGGGACTTAAGAGATTCTAGTTTTACCAAAGCCAATCTTCGTCAAAGTGATTTTAGTGGTTCTAATCTCAGCGGGGTCAGTTTCTTTGCTGCTAATCTGGAATCAGCAAATTTCACTGGTGCTGATTTAACCAATGCCACTTTAGATTCTGCACGTTTTATTAGAGCTAATTTGACTAATGCTATTTTAGAAGGTGCATTTGCAGCTAGTGCTAAATTTGATGGTGCAATTATTGTAGGTGCGGACTTTACTGATGTGTTGTTACGTCGTGATGAACAAAATAAACTATGTGAAGTAGCAAAGGGAATTAACCCCACTACAGGTAGAGATACAAGAGAGACTCTACTTTGTCGGTAGTGTACCACTCAAAATAAACTTGGAATTATCTGTATGTTGTGATATAGTGTTCTGGGACTTGCCTAACAATATATTCATTTAGAGTGTAACTAGGGGCTAAAAGCTCAAAGGAAATGCGAGAAACAAACGTTGAAACATCTAAATAGGTGCTCCCAACCTTGCACTTTCGTTAGCGATCGCCAGATAAAATTGAGAAACTAGGTTTTAAATTTTATGAAGCAACTACAAACAAGACTAGTATTTGTCATATTTAGTATTTTTTTCACCGGATGGTTGATCTGTGGACTATCAACATGGTCCCTGGAATTTAATAAAGCCAAAAAAGATATCCTTCGCACTGCGGTAATCCTTTTAGATACAGCAGCAGCAATTAGGGATTATACGTCTAATCAGGTTAAACCCCAATTTGACCTGATTGAAACATCATTAAAAGCTCCTGCTGCTGATCAGGCTATCCAAGGCGGTAATAATCAAGCCCAAGGCTACCAACAAACAGAAACGGAAGTAGCTGGGTTTAATAGAGTTACTGTTCCTTCCTATGCTGCTCAGCAGGTGTTAAACCAATTGGAGAAAAATAAGAACGGATATAGCTATCGTGAGACTGCCATAAACCCAACTAATCGCAAAGATTTAGCAGCACCTTGGGAACTGGAAATTATTAATTACTTTGCTGAAAATCCCAAAGCACCACAAAAAATGGGCGAAAGGTTTGACACTTTGACTAAGCAAAAAACCTATTATATTGCCAAGCCAATTCAAATCACTAAAGAAAGCTGTTTGGTATGTCACAGTACACCTGAAAGGGCACCTGCTTCCCTAATCAAGGCCTATGGTAGTGAAAATGGTTTTGGGTGGAAGTTAAATGAGGTGGTGGGAGCTAGAATAATCTCTGTCCCCTCTATTGTTCAGTACAACGAAGCTCACACATCTATTGGCTCTTATTTGTTGGCGATTGCCAGTATATTTCTAGTCGCATACACAGCAGTAATCATAATTATATATCGTTGGGTAACCAAACCACTAGATTTTATCACCCACCTCTTAGAAGAAGTTAGCCTACATCAAGCGGAAGGGGCACAATTACCAGAGGATAAATCTAACCCCCTAAATCATCTAAACCGATCCATTAATCGTCTTTTGATCAGCCTTAATAAGGCTTTAAAATCACCACAACAACAGTAACAATGTTTTTGTTCAATAATTACTAATTGGTGGAGGACATGAAAAATTTTCTTCTGCTTTTTCAAGCTGGATTGACTGGATGTCTTTTGTTCTCTTATGTTTTCGTATTGAGTAACCCCGAACAGATTTTGCCAGTAATCATCGAAATACTCAAGATTGTTGTTTTAATTAGCATTACTGTGGTGTTTGTTAACACACTTTCTTTTTTAATCATTGATTTTTGGTTCACCCACAAGCAAGGAAAACAGCCATCTAAGTTATTGAAGTTTACAGTTTCCGTCGTTCTTTATGGCATAGCTGCTGCTGTAGTTTTACAAGTTTTAGGAAAAGACACAACTCAATTCTTTACTACATCTGCCTTATTCGCAGCAGTGGTTGGGTTTGCCATGCAAGAACCCTTAGGTAATTTGCTCTCGGGTGTTTTTCTGCAAATAAACCAACCTTTTCAAATTGGTGATTGGATTGAATTTCAAGCACTAGATGGCATGATGGTAGAAGGGGTTGTAGAATCAGTTGATTGGGATTCTACAGATATTCGCCAAAAATCCGGTGAAATTACTTATATTCCTAACGGGTCAATAGCTAAAAACCTAGTAAAAATGGCAGCTGCGGGTAACGTCTATCGTATGGTGGACTTCACCGTTCCTCCCAATATTCCCCCCAACCAGGTTATGGATATTGCCTGCAAAGCCTTAATTAATCAACCTCCAGCAAATGTTAATCTGGATAAGCCTTTATTTGCTAGAATGTGGTCCTATGGTTTGGAGGAAATAAACTACAAACTCTTCTACTATCCGAAAAACTACAGTGAGGCGGAAACCCATACAGATCCGGAAATTCGTTGTCGACTTTGGTACGCTCTCAATCGTGCTGGTTTAACTACTGAATATCAGCAGTCGGAAAAACAACATCTATTGCAACTGGTTAATGCTGTTGAGTTTTTTAGAGATTTAAGTCTGGAAGCTAAAAGCTTAATCATTGAGGAATCTAAAACTTTGTTGTTTGACAGAGAGGAGTTATTGGATAATCAACAACTATTTTCCGGGGGCATGTTTCTGGTAGGAAGCGGCTCTATTTTGGTACAAAATGAATTAATTCATACTTCAGAGGGTAATATTACTATTCCCCTAAATCGAAACCCACAAAATGATTATCGCGCCAGTCTTGCTCTCAAACCACCAGTGATTGAGCAAGTATCCGTACAACTAGCTAAGTACATAGGCCCAGTGGCCTTTTCCCTAACTAAAGAAGCAGCTAAAACAGCTCCCTCTCTATATAATCTTTATTTAACCCTCTCCACTGAGATTCACAATCCACAACAAAGAGAAGAGTTTCTCCTGCACCAACCACTAGCTCCCACGGAGGAATTGATAGCAGGAGATTTCTTTGGGGAGATGAGTCTTTTCCTTGGACAACCTTTACCCAAGATCAAAATCACTACCATAGAGGAAAGCCAAATTTTGGGTATCACTCCCAATGCACTTTTGAGCGCCCTAGACCGGGATGGTATAGCTATTAGTGTCATCGCTGAACAAGTTAGCCAATATTACCATACTTATTTAAGTGGTTCTCTCCAAGAACTACCAGCGGATATGTTAGACAAAAAGGGTATTGTTGAACAAATACAGCAATATTTTGAGTCACGTATGGCACTGAATTTGAGATCTTGATTTTAGAATTGCTTAGACTTATTACCATTCCCCCAGCTTTAGCTCTGGGGGATACTAAGTCTGTCAAGACCCATAACCCAATAAAGATTCAAATTCTGCCTGCAAGGCTTTTATATCTGCTAGTCTAGCTACTAACAAGTTATCCCTACCCGCATCTTTCAATCTAGTTTTCCAATATTGAATAGTATCCGGATTATGCAACCAAAACTCAATGACGGTGTTGACCACCTCATTCAAATTCCAACTCTTGGTGTTGACCACGGATTCTGCGGATTGGAGAAATTCATCCAGGGTACAAATTTGAGTTCCCAAATATTCAACCCGTTGGTTTCGTGGTTTAGTTAGGTTTCTATCTAAACTTTGCTGTTGATGATTGAAAAAGTACAGTACTGGAGACACCCCTATAATATCAAAAGTGTACCTCATTCCCATCCTCCAATTTAGCTGTTCAGTTATTAAGTTGACAGACTTCACATTTAACTATAAATTAACTATAACTGGAAAAATAGACGGTTTTTACCTCAATAAATGATTTTTAAAATTTCTTAAAAACTTAGCAATTAGAAGTGGAGAGTGCTAATTTCTATCTTAAATTATCCCTTTTCCAATTCTTGGAGAATTTTGCGATATAGATGTTCCACCTGCTGTCTTTGCTTTTCCCCCAGGGAAGCATAATGAGTCAACCCAGGAGCGCTGTTAACCTCCAAGAGGGTGTAGTCTACTAGTGGTTGGGTAATATTTTGAGTGAGAATATCCACACCTGCTAATCTTAAACCCATATCCTTAGTAATATTAATCGCCAGTTGTTGAAAATCAGGATGGATGTTGTCAGTCATATCTACTGCTTGACCACCTGCGGAGAGATTGGCATTATCTAACAGATAAACTATCATCCCTTGGGGAACTATACTCTCAAAAGTGAGATTTTGTTTTTGGAGGTTTTTAAAAATTCGGAAGTCAGCTAGATCAATTGATATCTTTTCAACTTTTTTGACCAATTCTTCCTGTTTTATTGTGAGTAGTTCTAAAATGGTGGACTTGCCATTCCCAATTATGGATAGGGGAATTCTCTGATAAGCAGCCATAACTTCATTATCTAGGACTAAAATTCTAAAATCATTACCAAGATAAAATCTTTCCACAATTAGGACTGATTGTACATTAAATATTTTTTTTGCCACTTCATAATATTCGTTTTTATTATATACCTTAGTGACTAGAATTCCTGAACTGAGATTCAAAGGTTTCACAATAACAGGTAGACCTAATTTCTCCGCGTATTGCCAACCTTCATCTATGTTTCTGGGATTAGCTACCTTTTGACACATTTTATCGCTGAAAAATGTCTTGCCTTCTGTTACTTTATAACCAAGAGTACCCAAAAAGTAATTAGAAAAGGCCTTATCTTGGGCTAAATTAGCTGAGCCAAATCCATTAATATTAAATCTTGTATTACGAAAGACTGTTCTCTTACCATTGCGAAAGGTTATGTGGCCTATTAGTTCATATTCCGGTTCTATCAAAATCTTTGCACCTATTTCTGTGGCTATCTTCTGCAAAACCGATGCTGTAAATCTCATAGTTTCTTTAATATGGTTATTAATATTACCGTTTAGCTGTATTATAAATATACAGTTGCACTAAGTGTTGACAATTAAAAAATTATATAATAACAAAGTGGCATCGTCAATCAATTAAAGGCGCTAGTGTTTCCCCCCTAAGAGATACACTAACGCCGATCAAATTCATAGGGATAGTATAATTATGCCACAAGATACCGGATACAAAAACACAAAACTAGAAAAAAAGGCGATTTCTTATAAAAATCGCCTCAATGGTTGGACTGTAGCTCGTGTAGCAGAAGATGATCAGCGTGTTGTTGTTGCCCGCTTTCGCAGTAAGTCAGATGCGGATGGCTATATTCAGCATCTGCGTCAACTTGTGCCTGATGGTTATTTTGAAATGTTTTTTGATTCTCAAGTACTAATAGCTTCAATGTGAATATGAAATTATTCTTTAATCAGCGTTCTAGCTAAAGTCATACCTCAGAGACTTATTGCTGCCAAGTTGCTAAACACCTAGCCAACTTTTCTAATTGTTTTAATCCCCGCAATGAACCGCTAATTAAGTGACTAGCAGCTATGGGTTGTTGAGTTAAAGCTATAAGCAAGGGTAAAATTTCTAGTGAACCATTGGGGTTGATAGTTTTAGACAAGTCTGGTATGTTATGGGTGGAGTCGTCACTGACAACTCTCAGTATGGCGGTGGATATCCCTGTTCCCTGGAAAAACTCCAGGAATCCAAATCCTTCCATATCCACCACATCAACCCCAAATTTTCGATGCAGACCCCCCTTTTCCACAGATTTGGAAACTACGGTGTCACTCGTTATTCCCTTAACTCCCCTTACTAAAAATGCCTGATCTCTAAGATGCTTATATATATCCTTGGTTAGATTTACATCGCAATTTATCTGGTTTACTTGATTTGTTTCATATATACAAGTTTCATATAGTACAATATTGCCAACTCCATAATCTGGGTGTAAACTACCACATAACCCCATTAATAAAACCTGTCGGTTTAGGTATGGATTCCAGTGTGGGTAATTGTTTTTGAGAAACGGTTTGAGTGATGATATTCCTATAGGAATGCCAATAACCTGTATTTTGGCATTGTGGGCTCCATTTATTCCCTTACAAACTACTTGGTGTTCTGCTCCCTGGGGAACTAAAATTATATTGATCATAATTTCGATATCTTACACGTAAGACTCCATAACTGCCCATTTATCCGCAGGAGCTATGGAGTCCGTGGAATCAACTTTATCCCGGATACAACCAGCTGATTTTAGCGTCTACCGCGATAGGGAACAGCACTCAAATAGTCAATATCAAAAGAAGAGATTCTTTGAGCATAATTGCCCTTACCAGACACAGAAGCTGCCATAGCTGCAAATCTGCCTGGATCGCCTTCTTTGAGACGTTTTGCTTTGGCTTTCTCGCTGTAGAAGTTTGCCAAAACAAAGCGCCAATCTGTTCTGACCGTGCCCGCAGTTTCTTGGAAGTCCTCACCATAACGAGGTGTGACTAAATTATAGGGACGACCTTCCATCCGTTTGCGCTGGTAAGGTACTGTATTGTCACCAAAACTTGAAGTATATTCTTCACTATCAACTAAAGCATCAACAAAACCACTAAATCCCTTGGTACCAATGACAATTGACCAAGCTATCTCCTCTTCTTTGTTGTAAGCGGAACGACCTAGTAGGCGTCTGAGGGTAATATCTACTAAACGATAGTTGTTATTAACCGAAACAACTAGACGATAAAAAGCTTCAGACTTGGCTAACCCACGAATAAAATCCCTAACGGACAAAGAACCTGTCTTGAGTTGAGACTCTAAAGTGATTTGGCGGTTAAATTTTAAAATCTCGTGTTCGCTGAAAACCTGACGATAGGATGCCCAGATAATAGATTGAATGTCAGTATAAGAACTTACATCCTCCAAACGGTAGATGTAAGGTGTATCCTCATTTTGATCGGCAACACCGAAACTGCTAACACGGTGGTTTTGAGTAGTAGGTTTGTATTGAAGTAATGGCAGTACCATGCTGTATTCCTCTGATTGATAAATTTGACTTTAATTATTTTCCCCCATTAGGTTACACACCTAGGGGATTTATTTGACGGGGAAGTTAGCACTGGGGCTAATAGACACAGGTATGCCTGTAGGTACTGTTTCCCTGGTGGTCTTAGGAATTGCAATGTTAGCTGTGTTCACAGGTGTATAAGTGACAGTTCTGATACTCACGGAAGCAGCCATTTTCATAAAGTCACTAATGCTACCAGGCTTGTAACGTCCTGCTTCTATCTTATCGCGCCAGTAGTTGGCGTAACGAGGTGTAACTAAATTAAAGGGTCTATCTTTGTAGCGCCGTCTTTGGTAAGGAATAATGTTTTCACCGAAACTGTTTTGATATTCCTCTGAATCTACCAGAGCATCTACAAAACCATCCCAACCGTTGGTGGCAATTTTAATCGACCAAGCGATTTCTTCCTCTTTGTTATAAGGAGCACGACCTAATAACCGTTTCAGTGCAATTTCTACCAACCGATAATTGGAATTGGTCTTAATGACTAAATCGTCAAAAGCTTGGGATTTGGCCAAACCCCGAACGAAGTCCCGCACGGTGATGGCTTTGTTTTTTAACTGGGATTCTAAATTGCCTTGACGGTAGAATTTGAGAATTACATGTTCGCTAAACAATTGTCTATAAGCTGCCCAAATTAACTCTTCCACCTCACCAGTAAAAGCATAATCTTCTATACGGTAAATTCTGGGGGTGTCTTCATTAGGTACTTCGTAACCAGCTACTCTTTGATTTTGAGAACTGGGTTTGTATTGGAGTGGGGGTATGGCCATATTAGGGGGTTGTTTTTGTTGGTTAACTAATGACTAATTTTTGGAGATGGGTGGGATATAGCTGTAGGGTAAAGATACTGCTACTGGTTTAATAGTCACCTCTGGGGTGGAAACTTCCCTAGATGTATCCGGAATTTCCAGGGATCCAATTTGGGTAGTAACTGAAGCAATTGTTCTTTGGTAATTACGCTCGGGAGTAATGATTTTTCCCGCCATGGCAAAGAAGTTAGCTGGAATCGATTTCCGAATATCCTCGGAGGTGGCGGTACCATAAGTGCGAGCACTGTAGAAGGAACGATAATCTAGGACACGCATACTTTGGGTATCTCGCCAATAGGAGCTATAGCGAGGATTTACCAGATTAAAAGGACGTGACCCAAATCTTCTCCGTTGATAGGGTACTATATCATCACCAAAGTTGTTTATGTACTCTTCAGATTCCAATAGGGCATCAATAAATCCATGTACGCCTTTAGTGCCAATTACTATAGACCAGGCTATCTCTTCTTCCCTATTGTAGGCTTTTCTACCTAAAAATCTCTGCAGGATAATATCTACTAACCGATAGTTAGAGTTAACTTCTGCTATTTGAGTACGAAAAACTTCGGATTTTCCTAAACCTCTAATGAAGTCCCTAACATTAATTGCCCGATTCCGCAGTTGAGATTCTAAAAACTTTTGCCGATAGCTGGTTAAAATCAGATGCTCGCTGAAAACTTGTCTGTATGATGCCCAAATAATCTCATCAATTTCTTGATCTGATGTGGCATAATTTAGCTTGTACACCGTGGGTGTGTCTTCATTTGCAACTTCATACCCTTCTACACGCTGATTTTGTGATGAAGGTGAGTATTCTAACAATGGTATTGACATCTTTTTACCTTTTTAATCATCGTTAATTATCTCTAGTTACCTTACTGGTCGCCAATTGAATCCGAATCCTGATACTTTTTTCTTCCTCATTAGCTATCATTTCTCGGAATTTGTTCAAGATTGTCTCCCTTCTGGTTTTTCCTAGGTATTCCAGTCCCACAATGGCTGCATACCGAATTGACCAGTCTGTATCCTGGTAAATTAACAATAGTGCCTCCAAAGCTCGTTCTATAGCTAAATCACGTTCATTATCCCCCAATTGGGACCAGTTTAAGTTTCCTAGCCCTTTGGCTGCAGCACGACGCACACTGGGCGCAAAATCTGTCACCCCAGCAGTGATCAATACATCTAAAGCACGGGGATCTGCGATCGCAGCTAGAGTGCGAATCGAATAAGCCCGTGCGCCATAGTTATAATCATCTATTTGTGCGAGCAGGCTAGGGACTGCTACTGTTCCTAAGTCGGTAAGTGCGGCTAGGGCCACTCCTGCTGCTGGTGGGTTATTATAGCCAAAGACGGCAATTAGGGTGGCAATAGCAGCGGGACTTTTGGCAGCAGCTAGGTTTCTGACTGCTGTTACCATTTCAAGTGGTGTTTCAGCCTGATTAACCGCATCAATTAACTGATTTAATTGCTCCACCCCACCCAATGCACCAATTAATTCCTGGGTCATTATGCTAGGTAATTTTTCAAAGGTCAATAAGAACTAAGTGGGTGAGTGGAATTAAACATGAACGTAGGTTGGGTTGAGGAGTGCGAAACCCAACGCCCCCACGAGTTACCCTACCACTAACCAATCCTACAAATAATTATGCCTCCCTACTTAGTGACTATAAAAGTGAGTCCATAAGATTCATGACCAGAATTGCTGACTCAGAAATACCTTGTGACACATCTTTTAAATGATGTTCCAACAATCCCTTTAATGCCATGAGTTTAAAGCTATTTTCCGCCTTGCCTTGGAAAATCGCTTCCGCAGCACCTATATAGCCAATTGCCCCCAAATCACCCAAAATCACCCTTTGCAATTTCAGGTCGCTGTTTCGTAGCATTTCCACCAAGTATTCCCCATATTGGGAATCTTGGGTGAGTTGATACATGGCCCTAGCAGCGGCACATTTTACTCGGGGAACGGAATGCTCTAAAAAGGGTTCAACTAGACCAATGGCCTCAGTCGCACCAAGAGAACCCAAAGCCTCTAATACTGCTTCATAGGGTTGAACTAGATGGGGACGACCTGGCACTTGCACAGCTTGGGCCAAACCCCCACCTAGCATTTTTATCAGTTCCGGTACTGCGGTTTTGGCGTTAAGCATGGCTAAAGACTCAGCTGCTGCTTCTCGCACATAAAAGTCTTCACAGTTTAAGGAACTAATCAATCCCTCTATAGCCTGGGAACTCCCTAATTTACCTAAAGCTCTGGCTGCATTGCGTCGGAGTGGATACCCCCCCAACTCCGTTCTATCAGCTTCATCTGTTAAGGCTTTGATTAGCGCCTCTATAGCTTCTGGCTGATTAATACGGAACTTACCCAACCACCAGGCGGCATAATAGCGGAGACTTAAATCCGATGATTGCAGATTAGCTATGGCTTGCTCTGGTGTCAACTGTGCCCCACTTTCCGGAGATACTTCGGATATACTGGGTTCTATCATCACCAGGTATTTAGGATTCTGCTGCTGTCAGGGCTTCAATTTTGACGATTTTGCCACCCAGTCGGTTGATCCGCTGCATTTCTTCTGTCATCCGACTGTAGGGCACTGTAATAAACACACTACCACTGCGTCTGATGCTGAATTTGTTCTTGTCCGTTTCTTGGTTTTGTTTCAACCCTACAACTTCGTAACGAAATACACGACTTGCAGATGAAGAAACGCTACTAGCACCTAGTGTTGTTTGACCAAACATTACCTCTCTATCTCCTCTTCATGGGTAATATCAACTACTTACCTTACGTGGCTGTAATACTGACGATTTTTCCACCTTGTTTGTGAATTTGCTGAATCTTGTCAGAAAGACGCTCGTAAGGTACTATGAATGCTGTGCTGCTGCGGCGCACGCTGGGGTATCCTGGACTGCGAATGCCTGCTACTTCAATTCGGTAAACGCGATCAGATTGCCCCACAGCATTACCCAAATTCTGTTTGGGAGCATTGTCTGCTGATGGACGGAATGACCAGTTGTCATTACTTCCTGATGGACCAACTATGGAAGATGCTTTCTTACCAGCAAGTTCCCTGGCTAATCTGGATTTGCTTCCCTCTACCTGGGCTGTGTCGCTGTTGGCATATCCACGGTATAATCTGAACATCCGTGTAAATCCCACACTGGTTTGCCCTGGTTGAAAATCAAACCCCCGATAGTAGGGAACTATATTTTCTCCAAAGTTGTTTTGATACTCCACTGAATCTATGTAAGAGTCGATTTCTGCATCGTACCCTTTGTTGTTATATAAGTCTAAGTGGTATACCACTTCTGACTCATCCAATGGAGCCCTACCCAACAGGTGTTTATAGTTCAGCTCTATCAGTCTGGTCTGAAAGCTGTTATAGAAGAACTTTACTTTGTAGAGTTCAGATTTAGCGATCGCTCTTACGAACTCACGAACGGTCAAATTGCCATCACGCAAAAGTGACTCCGCACTGACAAGTCTATCCGAAGCTAGTATATAGTCATTACCTAATACTTGCCGATAGGCTGTTCTAATAACCAATTCCACCTCTTCGCGACTGGCACTGGGGCGCAGCTCAACCCGACGCGCTTCGCTAAATGGTTCTGTTCCCAGTCTAGACGCTGCTGTTGTAATTGCCATTGTTTTCCCCTTGGTTATTTATACATAAAACTATGCCCGGAGCGAGATTCAACTGCTAGGTGATTCAGTCGCAGGAATCTCACTTCCCCACGCACAACTGACTAAACCCCAAAGGGATCTTCTCATCCAGCACTTGTACCCCTCTCCGGGCAAGGATCTATCTAGCTTAGAGCGTTGATAGCGTAGTCAATGTAGGTATTAGCTTCATTAGCAGCTTGACCGCTCAATCCATGGTTAGCTTTGATATATTTTAAAGCTTCCACATACCAGCTGGGGGATAGGTTAAAAGCACCGTTGATTTCAGCCAAACCAGCAATCAGGAACTCATCCAAAGGACCTGTGCCACCAGCAACTAAGCTATAAGTAACAATGCGGAGGTAGTGACCAACGTCACGAGCGCACTTGGATTTACCACGAGAATCAGCAGCATACTGAGCCCCGGGAGTGGAGGTGGTGTAGGGGAACTTTTGGTATACAGCGTTGGTAGCACCATCAATTAGTTTTTGAGCATTAGCTGTTAAGCCACGGGCGGCTTCCATGCTGGCAGCAGCACGTACAAAACGACCGTTAACTGCTTGTAATTCGGTATTGCTCAAAAAGCGTCCTTGGGTATCAGCAGCTGCAATAGCTTCGGTAATGGGGGTTTTCATGGTTAATTTTCTCCTTGATTGGTTTCGTATCTTGTTGGGAGTAATAAAGCAGAACTAGGATTTCTAGCTTCTGAACTACTTGTAGTTGAATAGGTAATTACGCAACAGCTGCTGCTGCACGATCAAAGTAGCCAGCCAATTCAGAAACTATCTGACTGCAATCGCCCTTGGTAATACCATTGGGATCGTTAACTATCTTGATTGCAGCTTCTTTCATTTTGCCAACACCAACAGCTACGGATGCACCAGGAGTACCCAAAGCTATATAGGTTTCGCGTAAGCCATTCAAGCAACGGTCATCGAGAACACTAGCGTCACCAGCTAATGCAGCGTAGGTAACATAGCGTAAGATGATTTCCATATCGCGCAGACAAGCAGCCATGCGACGGTTGGTATAAGCATTACCACCAGGAGCAATTAGTTGGGGCTGTTCTTCAAACAGTGCACGAGCAGCATCGGTAACGATAGCAGAAGCATTGCTTGTAATACGGTTAACAGTATCTAGACGTTTGCTGCCGGAAGCTACAACTGCTGCTAAAGCGTCTAACTGTTCAGTGCTCAAAAATTCGCCTCTGGCGTCAGCTTGGGAAACAACCTTGGAAAATACATCTAATGTCATGGACTCTAATCTCCTAATTACTTAGTTGAGAGATGGGCTGATCAAAACAACCGGGGATGAATGATCAAAAACTTTGAGCTCATTAGCGCCAACCTTCTCCCTATCCCCTGTGTCTTGGTGTTTCGTCTAGCTCCAGACTGAAATTCTGAGAACCACAGGGAATTTTATGAGAAGCCAGCTAACTCAACCCGATTGGTTGTCTTATTTAACTTTGCTCTGGTTTTGAACCCCTTTCTGATTAGTTTATACAATGCCATAGATACTTTATTTGTTACAATTTATGAATAAATGAGTCAAGAGAGAGAAAACCTCCAAAACCCTTTATCTACAAGGCTTAGATCCCCTAAAAGTTTCTCGAGTTTGTTACATAACTTCATGAAGTTTCCAGAATTTGGCGAATTTTGTCCCCTTTATACTAATTTAAGAATTCCGTAAAAATCTATCAAGACTGAACTGGATTGATGTTCCTGGCCTATCTGGATAGGGTGGTCATTATTAACTAATGTGAACTAGACATTGTAAATTTTACATTTCGAGATATTTCGCCATATTCCTCCATCTTTAGCCAATCTCTCAGCGTCGACGTAAAACCTCGATTAATTTTGTCAAGCTATCAGGAAGTGGAGCGGTTACTTCTACCCATTCTCCAGAAGTGGGATGTTGTAGTTTCAGTTGCCAAGCATGTAACGCTTGTCCTGGCAAGTTTACCCCCACGGAACGACCAGAACTATATACTGGATCCCCCACTATAGGATGACCCATTTTGGCACTATGCACTCTAATTTGATGGGTACGCCCAGTTTCTAGTTGAAAATAAATTAGTGTATAATTACCTAATCTTTCTTTAATGTGCCAGTTAGTAATTGCATTTCTACCTCCCTGCTCTACTGGAACTATGGCCATTTTTTTCCGCTGCTGAGGGTGACGACCAATGGGTAGGTCTATTGTCCCACTTTCACTTTTAGGCGCACCATAAACTACTCCTAAATATTCCCTTCTTGCTATCTTAGATTGTAACTGTAATTGTAATTGTTTGTAAGCAATGTCTGTTTTTGCAATGGCAATTGCTCCTGTAGTATCTTTGTCAAGCCTATGTACAATACCGGGTCGTTGCACACCTCCGATTCCTGGTAAATTAGGACAGTGGGCCAACAGAGCATGAACTAGCGTACCTTCCAAATGACCCGGTGCTGGATGAACCACTAAACCTGCGGGTTTATTGAGAATTAGTAATTGTTCATCTTCGTAGAGAATATCCAGGGGAATATCTTGTGCTACTAGTTGAGCAGCTTGCACTGGGGGAATTTCTACTTCCAGATATTCTCCCCCATCCAGGGTAATATTCTTGGAGTAACAGACTTTTCCATTTACCTGGACATAACCTTGTTCAATTAGGTCTTGAATTCGAGAACGAGATAGATCTGGTATTACAGATGACAAATAACGGTCTAATCGTTGGGTTTTTTGCGTAATAGAAAGATGAATTTTAACCACAATTAGTGAATAGTGATTTGCGATGTTCTTGCCATTTTGCCAGCATCCTGTGCAAATCATAGCAAAATTCCACGCTAATTTTGCTATAAATAGGGGAGAGAAGATAAAGGAAATAATTAACAGGTGTTGTTAAGTTTTGTATTTACACTCGTACTCACAAATTATGTCAACTACTATCCCTATTAATAGATATAGATTTTTTCAAAAAATACAACCTCTATCTATACTAGTGAAAATTGTCAACGACTCTACCACCGGTTGTTTGCAAGTTTTTAGCCCTTCTGGAACCTGGTCAATATATTTACAAGAAGGTCACCTTGTTTACGCTAGTCGGTCAGAAAACATCTGGGAGCCGATTTATCGAAATTTGCAGCGGTTAAGTTGGCAAAATTCTAATCTGATGAGGATTAATGAGCAGTTAGAGAATTTTGTGGAACAATGTGTACAAAATCAGACTATTTCCCATGCGGACTATTTAGCCATTTGCTGGTTAGTGGATGAGCAGTATATTAGCCTTGTAGAGGCAGGGATACTGATTGAACAATTAGTATTAGAGTTTTTAGAATCATTTTTTGAAATTGACCAAGGGAGCTATGAATTTATTCCTCAAAGCTTTTTAGATCCCCTACCCAAATTCTGCCACTTGAACGTCAATTCCTTGGTGCAAAAGTACAAATCAGAAATCCATGTTTCCCGAGAAGAATCTGGTCTGGATCCCCAAAATCTTTCCCCAACCTATACAATTGCTTGTGCTAGTCAAAATATAGTATTGTTAAACTATATTAGAAAACTATTAAATCAAACAATATTTAACATAATAGATATAACAGACCCAGATGTGATGGGAGTTTCTGTCATCAGACCGGACATGATTATTCTGGATGTAACCATGCCCAAGCTCAGCAGCTATGGTATTGGTTTATTATTATGCAAACAGTTCTCTTCAAAAGGCATACCAATAATCCTAGTAACCAAGAAAAATAACTTAATCAATAAAATTATAACTAGACTAGTAGGAGCTACTGCTTGTTTGGGTAAACCCTTCAATCAAGATGAGTTAATGAAAGTGATTTTTGAAAACATCAATTAGACGGTTTCAAAACTCCCTGATGAACGGATAAAACACCATGCATTTTTACTACTGAGCCAATAACAGCTATAGCTGGAGCGCTAAATCCCGTTTTTGCCACTTGTTGAATAATGGTTCCCAACTCACCGATTAATTCTTCCTGCTCCAGACGAGTTCCCCAGCGAACTAAAGCAATAGGAGTTTGTGAACTCATTCCTACCCCCATCAACTGTTCCAGGATATAGGGAAGATTGTGCATACCCATATAAATCACAATAGTTTCTGAACTTTGGGCAATTGCTTGCCAATTGACCGCTGGTCGGTACTTACCCATGGCTTCATGTCCAGTAACAAATGTCACAGAAGAACTATACAGACGATGGGTCAAGGGAATGCCAGCATAAGCTGCTGCTGCAATACCAGCGGTAATCCCTGGAACAACTTCTACGCTAATTCCCCCAGCTATCAACTCAGCCATTTCCTCGCCACCACGCCCAAAAATAAAAGGGTCGCCTCCCTTCAATCGCACGACAATTTCATGTTCTTGGGCTTTTTCTATAAGTAGTTGAGTAGTTTCCTCCTGTAAGAGTGAATGTCTTCCCATCCGCTTACCAGCATCTATTTTTTCTGCTTGGGGACTAATCATGTCCAAAACTTGTGGACTAACCAACGCATCATAGACAACCACGTTAGCACGTTCTAATAAACCCTTACCCTTGAGAGTCATCAGTCCTGGATCACCAGGTCCAGCACCAACTAAATACACCTTACCCAAAAATTTATTCCTCTTGTATTGCTAAATCCCAGATTATATCAACTAATTGGGAAGTTACTCCCAAAGGTGAGGCTAACTCTAACTTGATTTCTGGAAATTTTAATGTTAACCTTTCCACCATAATGACAATCTCATCCGTAATCCCTCCGGAAAAGAGAAAGTATGGTAAGATGCCAATCCGTTGATAACCAGTACTCACCAGGTCTATAACTCTAGCTTCCAAGCTGGGAGAAACTGACCAATAGGCGCTAAATGCACTTAAATTGTTGGCAATGGTTTCTACAGGATGATGAGAATTTGCACGCCTACTACCATGGGCTAAAAGAATGAATGCTTCTGCTGATATTTGAGCCATTCCCACGGCCAATAATTTCCACATCATGGCATGACTACCTAAATATGGTTTAATTTTAATGGGGAGGTCATTCCCTACAGAATCTTGGGCCAGTTTCACCTCCATGGGAAGATCTGACATCAGGTGGACCCCCAGTAGGAGAAACAAAGGTATGACTTGAATAGACTTGCAATTACAAACTACAGCCTTTTGGGCAAAATCCTTTATTTGTCCACTTAATGGCTGACTATTGAATTCTAAAGTGCCTACACCTACTAGGTGCTTTTCTGGATCTTCTCCAGCGTTTAGTTTCTCAAACAATAACCTTGCTAGTTCTTCTATGGCTAAGTTTGGTCGAGAGTCCTTACTACCGTGGGATACTAAAAGGTAAGCTGATGACATTAGATCTTATAGATTTTATACTTTACAAGAGGTTTTTATGAATGAACCAAGCCACGCTATAGAACATTTGGTTGATCAACTCACACTGGCCGCAGTTTTAGAGATCTTAGAACGAATTTGCCATAAAAAAGCGGAAAACCTCCGCACTCACTGGAAAGATGAAGATACTGCTAAACAATGGGAAAAAGCCGCTAAACAAATTGAGAGCATCACCGTAAATGTATAAATTCTTACTTCCTACTCCTGTTTTACTCTATAGGTGTAAAAACTATTGAACGCCCCCAGGGTCTCAAAAGTGTAACCTGG
The DNA here is from genome assembly GCF_003367075.2 of Cylindrospermopsis raciborskii Cr2010. Classification (NCBI taxonomy): domain Bacteria; kingdom Bacillati; phylum Cyanobacteriota; class Cyanophyceae; order Nostocales; family Aphanizomenonaceae; genus Cylindrospermopsis; species Cylindrospermopsis raciborskii. The sequence goes on along the minus strand of NZ_CP065936.1, from coordinate 628,484 downwards.
TAGGGAGTTGTGAATTTTTAAGTTGGTGATATATATACTCAGCAAAACATAGTTTTGTCTTTTTGTAGTAGCAACCACCACATCCTTAATCTGTGACTTAGCGGAATCAACCAGCTGATTACAGTCAAACTTAACCAGGTTGCGCAAGAAAATCGGCACTTTCTGACAACCGTCAGTCTTGAGAACAGTAGTTATTTTTTTAACTGCGTATTCCTGATAAGTCACTTCCCTGGGATTGGTATGGGCCATAGTTACTCCCAAACCAGCTATTGCCAGTGCACTTAGAGATATGATGATCACAGAGAGTTTCATATCTAAGGAAAAGAGGTACTTTCTGATTAATTTAACAAAAAAGATGAATTTTTACTAAGGAACTTGATCTTTTTCATGTGGTCGTGTTAATTTAGAAGAGTTGGTGGCGAGCGTAGCCAAGTGGTTAAGGCAGTGGATTGTGGTTCCACCACTCGTGGGTTCAAGTCCCATCGTTCGCCCTTGAATAAATACAGATGGCAGACTGGTAAGTTCCCGTCTGCCTAACTTTTTAGTGATTAAAAGTTCTCCGCTGCTGTATCAGCCATCCCAGCTTCGCTATCTCGTTTAGAACCTAGTAATTCTAGTTGTTCTACTTGAATGACGGGCTTAGAACGGTTTGTACCGGTCTGGCGATCGCTCCAGGTATCAAACTTAAGAAAACCCTTAATACCAATTAATGCACCTTTGCGGACATAATTATTAGCCACCTCTGCTGTTTTGCCCCAGATTTCCAGATTAAACCAATCTGGTTGGTCACTATTACGAGTTCTGCGATTAACTGCTAAAGTCAAATCGCACTTAACAGTTCCCGACTGTTACAGTCGATAAACAGGTCACCCTGGTTACCTCTGCTTCAAAACCGTGCATGCGACTTTCACCGCACACGGCTCCTCAATAACTCAATGGGACGTATTTTGAGTTATTGTGGCTCTGTCTGCATATCCTTTGGCTTTCCCAAAGGCCTTGGCTTCTGAGCCAATCCCTCCCCCCAAAATCATGCGGGTGACTCCCTACTCAGCAATAGAAAATTGAGAGAGAAATTGGGGGGTTATCCCGTTCCTAGCTCCTGCTTGACGATGGGGTTAGAGTCCTACTATCCGCCGGGTTTATGCGGGAATGCCCTAGGTCAAATTTTGGATTGCCTAGCCCAAATCCTTGCCTTTTGGCACAGCCAATAACCTGTGTAGGCTGATATCAATAACGACGGCTCCAACATAGATTCAGATTACCTTACTCATACCCATCTCTGCTCGGAGGGATTCCTTGCCAGGTTCAAAGTTACCTCCTTTACTCCCCGCTTCACCCTTGGTGATTGTCAGTCCCAAAAGTGGGGGCGTTGCATCTTCTGGCATCTAGAAGGAGGGAATTGAAGTTCTAAGAAGCTTGTTAAAGATTTTAATCTATGAGCATTTCTTGACATTTGTTATAGTTTTCTCACATTGCTTAGAAATCTCACCCTCTCAGGAGCTAAGTTTCAAGGTGAAGTAGGCACACAGCCACATCCTTGTAATGGTTTCCAGGCTAGGGCTTGGTTTCCCATTTAACGGGTCGCACCAAAATACTTGATACTGGGATCGCCGCCAGCACGTCCCACCAGAGTGACAACATTAATGCTCATTCGTGTTACCGTTACCTTGTTTCCAAAAAGAAATGCGGTTACATTATAACAAACAAATGTGGTATTGACAATTTAATCGTTATCGAGGCGGGAGATTTTCTTGTGAAAACCCATAAAATATGGTAGTTAATTCTTGGGAGAATATTCTCCCCAATTTTGCGGTTGTACTCAGTAAGTTAAGAATAGAGTAAAGGAGATGCCTGTGACTAATTGCTGAAAATGTCGAGAAAATTACTGGAAAAATAGTCTGATCAACTGGAGTTAGGCTAGGATGTGTCTGAGATCCAGAATAATAACACCTAACTGTTAACATTGAAATTAATGAAATTTGGGGGCATAAGCGTGGTTCCTTTCTTTAGAAACTTCCGCTCGTCATGGGATATGGGTATCGATCTCGGTACAGCTAACACCTTAGTATATGTGTCTGGTAAAGGCATAGTATTACAGGAACCATCAGTAGTGGCGATTGATCATAATGAAAAAATAGCCTTAGCAGTGGGAGAGGATGCCAAAAGAATGCTGGGCCGAACTCCAGGCAATATTACGGCAGTTCGACCCCTTCGTGATGGTGTTATAGCCGACTTTGACACAGCCGAGCTAATGTTAAAAAGCTTCATTCAAAGGGTAAATGATGGGAAACCTCTGCTCCTCCCGAGGATTGTCATTGGCATTCCCAGTGGAGTAACGGGAGTGGAGAGAAGAGCTGTTATGGATGCAGCTACTCAAGCAGGGGCCAGAGAAGTATATCTAATTGATGAACCAGTAGCAGCAGCTATTGGTGCTGGTTTGCCAGTAGCAGAGCCCACTGGTAATATGATTATCGATATTGGTGGGGGAACTACAGAAGTAGCTGTACTTAGCTTGCAGGGAACAGTGGTCAGCGAGTCAGTTCGGATTGCTGGTGATGAGCTGACCGATTCCATCACTCAGTACATGAAGAAAGTTCATAATCTGGTAATTGGGGAAAGAACAGCAGAAGAAATTAAAATCCGCATTGGTTCGGCCTATCCCACCAGTGATGAAGATCAGGGGACTATGGAAGTTCGAGGTCTCCACTTGCTTTCTGGATTGCCAAGAACAGTCACAGTGCAAGGGCAAGAAGTACGTGAAAGCATGCTAGAACCATTAGCAATTATAGTAGAAGCAGTTAAACGCACTCTGGAAAGAACGCCTCCAGAACTGGCAGCCGATATTATTGATAGAGGAATTATGTTAGCAGGAGGCGGTGCACTACTTAAAGGCATAGATACACTAATTAGTCATGAAACTGGTATAGTAACCCACATAGCTGCGGATCCATTGAGCTGTGTAGTCTTGGGAACTGGACGTGTCTTGGAAAACTTTAAGCAGCTTGAACGTGTATTTAGTGGAAGGTCGCGTAACACGTAGAAGTCTTAATGCTAGCCTAGTGGATACCTGGATCCATCTAAATTATTGTAATTGGATAGTATCCACTAAGTAATAATAAAGGTGAAAATCATTATTGAAATGCTTGATGGGTACTGTTTTTTACTAAAACACTGACTGACTAATCCATTACATGTTAATTTAAGGTACAAATGTTTACTATAAAGCGTTGGTGGGAACATAAAACATTGCAACTAGCATTATTAGGTTTGATATTGAGTGGTGCTTGGACATTGAAGGAGACAAATGGTGAATTATTAATGGAGCTATACCAATCTTTTATCTTTCCTTTAACTACTTTGCAATCTAGTAATCATGCGGAGAATAAAATTCGCGATGCCAAACTCATGGAGTTACAAACTCGCATAGTGGAATTACAAACCCAAAACCAAAGACTACAAAATTTACTGGGCTATGTAGAGAAGGGGGGCACTTCCAATCGCCCAGTAGTAGCAAGAGTAGTGGGACGCAGTGCAGATCATTGGTGGCAACAAGTAACTGTAAATAGGGGAGCACAAGTAGGAATTAAACCTGGTTTTGTAGTCAAAGCAGAAGGCGGGCTAGTGGGTTTAGTGCGGACAGTTACTCCCCATACTAGCCGTATTGTATTAATTAGCGATGCCACAAGTCAAGTAGGAGTAACTATTAGTCGAACTGCAGCTAAAGGTATTTTGCGGGGTGATTATTCCGGGGAGGGGGTGTTAGAGTTTTACGAGAAGGTCCCTAATATTAAGATAGGGGATCTAGTATCCACTTCCACCTACAGTCGAAAATTTCCACCCGGGGAACCGGTGGGGAAAATAAAGTCTTTAGATTTAAAGAAATTGCCAGCCCCGTTAGCTAAAGTGGAATTGTTTCCACCAATTCGTTACTTGGACTGGGTGACAATCTATCCCCACGTACCCGATAATCTGGAGGGAATACCAAACAACTCTAATGATAACCAGAGCAATAAATAATTAAACAGAATCTCATCAATCTGGTAAAACAATGAAAATTTCTGGATTTTTTAGTGCTAAAAATCTCAATTCAACCAAAAAATACCAACAATCTAAGCCCTTAATTCCTCCACTGAAGTACTGGTATCCATGGTCACGACAAGGTTTAAACTGGGTAATTATATTTATATCTGTGCTTTTATGTCTATTAATGTCACCAACCAGATTTTTGGGTATGGAGCTGTTGGGAATAGCACCCAACTGGGCATTAATTTGGTTAGTCGCTTGGAGTGTGAAACGTCCTGCAATTTCTGGTGCATTCGCGGGTATAATTATGGGGTTGTTGCAAGATGCTTTAACATCTCCTCATCCTTCCCACACTGTAAGCCTAGCAATTGTAGGAATATTAACTAGTCGACTGCAAAAACACCGTTTTATTCAGGAGGATTTTATTTCCATCGCCCTCATAGTATTTATTATGGTTCTTATATCAAATACTGTTTTTGTTGTTCAGTTATTCTTCACGAATAATAGTTGTAAACCTAATTGTTTCCAGATGATTGAGGATATCTGGATATACTACCAGAGATCTACTCTTTCTTCTGCTATTCTCAGCAGTCTTTGGGCCCCTGTAGTGTATTACCCTCTTAATCATTGGTGGCAAAAAATTATTAAGTTAACTCGTAATTAATAACTCGTAATTCATCATGTATTTATCAGGTGGAAAATAGCTGATGTTAACCCCACTCACAGTACCATCAAATATATTAGATAGCGAGTTTGACGCCCTAATGATGCAAAGGTGTTTAGAACTGGCACGATTAGCTTTGGGACGCACTTCACCCAACCCCCTAGTGGGAGCAGTGGTGGTCAAAGATGGAGAAATTGTCGGCGAAGGTTTTCATCCTCGTGCTGGTGAGCCCCATGCGGAAGTTTTTGCCTTGAGAGCTGCTGGGGAAAGGGCTCGTGGAGCTACTATTTATGTGAGTCTGGAACCTTGTAATCATTATGGAAGGACTCCTCCCTGTTCTCTGTCTTTAATTAACGCGGGTGTGGCTAAGGTAGTGGTGGGGATGGTTGATCCTAACCCATTGGTAGCTGGTGCTGGTATTGCTAGACTGCGTGCAGCAGGTATAGAGGTAATTATAGGAGTAGAAGAAGAAGCTTGTCAGAAACTAAATGAAGGTTTTGTCCATCGTGTTCTACACAAAAAACCTTTAGGCATTTTGAAGTATGCCATGACCTTAGATGGCAAAATTGCTAGTAATTCTGGACACAGCACTTGGATTACAAACAGTCAAGCCCGCAGCGAAGTTCATCAACTCAGAGCAGCTTGTGATGCTGTAATTGTTGGTGGTAACACGGTGAGACGAGATAATCCCCACTTAACAACTCACCAACAAACAGGATATAACCCCTTACGAGTGGTGATGAGTGCCAGTTTGAATTTGCCAGAAAATGCCCATCTTTGGGACACCAGGGTAGCTCCTACCTTGGTATTGACCCAGGAAGGTAGTTCACCTGATTTTCAGCAAATGTTACTCCAAAAGGGTGTAGAAGTGCTGGAACTACCTCTATTAACACCGGGACTGGTAATGGCTCATCTGTATGAGCGTGGCTTTTGTACCGTGCTGTGGGAATGTGGAGGAACTCTAGCTGCAAGAGCAATTGCTGAAAATGCAGTGCAAAAAGTCCTGGCTTTTATTGCTCCCAAAATCATTGGTGGCATAGACGCGCCTACGCCCGTTGGCGACCTGGGTTTGAGTTCTATGACTGAATCTTTAGTTTTAGAACGGGTTAATTGGCGTACTATCGGTTGTGACTGTTTAGTGGAGGGTTACTTGCCACAAAAGACTGTTAATCCGCAGTTAAAAACCACGTCCTCAACTTAAAAAGACCGAAGTATCACATTTGTGTTTTGTACCCATTGGGATAATACTACACGATCGGACCAGGAAGACCGATCCCAAAACAGCTCAATCCCCCATTAAAATTAGACAGAGTTATTTATGATTTATGAAAAAATATGCAGCCAAATAATCCTAACCAATTTACAGAAAAAGCCTGGGAAGCTATTGCTCATACTCCTGATATAGCCAAACAGTACCAACAGCAGCAGCTAGAAAGTGAGCATTTAATGAAAGCCTTGTTAGAACAAGATGGATTGGGAAATGCAATTTTTACTAAAGCTGGAACCAATATTAAAAAAATCACAGATTATACTGAGCAATTTATTATTCGTCAGCCTAAAGTATCAGGATCTAGCACATCCGTATATTTAGGACGGAGCTTAGATACATTATTGGATCGGGCAGAAAAATATCGTCAGGAATTCAAAGATGAATATATTTCTGTAGAGCATATATTGTTGGGATATTGTAGAGATGATCGATTTGGCAAAAATCTACTGCAAGAAGCGGGTCTGGATGAAGCAAAATTAAAAAATATTATTAAGCAAATTCGAGGGAGTCAAAAAGTGACAGATCAAAGTCCAGAGGGAAAATATCAATCACTGGAAAAATATGGCCGTGACCTCACAGAAGCAGCTAAAAAAGGTCAGCTAGATCCGGTAATTGGTCGGGATGATGAAATTAGGAGAACTATTCAAATTCTCTCCCGCAGAACTAAAAATAATCCTGTATTAATTGGTGAACCAGGAGTGGGTAAGACAGCTATTGCTGAAGGCTTAGCTCAACGAATAGTCGCCGGGGATGTACCCCAATCTTTAAAAGATAGAAAACTCATCGCTTTGGATATGGGAGCTTTAATTGCTGGCGCCAAGTTTAGGGGTGAATTTGAAGAAAGACTCAAGGCCGTATTAAAGGAAGTTACCGAATCTGGTGGTAATATTGTATTATTTATAGATGAGATTCACACGGTTGTTGGTGCAGGTGCTACCCAAGGAGCAATGGATGCGGGGAACCTTTTAAAACCAATGTTGGCACGAGGCGAATTGCGCTGTATTGGAGCTACAACTTTGGATGAATATCGGAAATATCTTGAAAAAGATGCAGCTTTGGAAAGACGCTTTCAACAGGTTTATGTTGATCAACCAGATGTGCCAGATACAATCTCTATTCTCAGAGGGTTAAAGGAAAGGTATGAGGTGCATCACGGCGTGAGAATTTCTGATAGTTCTTTGGTTGCTGCTGCTACTTTATCTAGTCGTTATATTAGCGATCGCTTTTTACCAGATAAGGCTATTGATTTAGTGGATGAAGCTGCTGCTAGATTAAAAATGGAAATTACCTCTAAACCGGAGGAATTAGACGAAATTGATCGCAAAATTCTCCAATTGGAAATGGAGAAGTTGTCTTTACAAAAGGAAAGTGATCCTGCTTCTCGTGAGCGTTTAGAAAGACTAGAAAAAGAGCTGGCTGATCTCAAAGAAGAGCAGGCGGTTCTGAGGATTCAATGGCAGTCGGAAAAAGATATTATCACCAAAATTCAATCAATTAAGGAGGATATTGATAAGATTAATTTAGAAATTCAACAAGCAGAAAGAAATTATGATCTTAATCGTGCTGCTGAGTTGAAATATGGCAACCTGGCTAATCTCAATCGACAATTGGAAAACATCGAAACCGAACTGGCTAATACCCAAAGAACCGGTAAATCTTTATTACGAGAAGAAGTGACTCCCGGGGATATTGCAGAAGTCATTTCTAAGTGGACTGGTATTCCTATTAGCAAATTAGTCGAATCAGAAAAAGAAAAATTATTGCATTTAGAAGAAGAACTGCATCAGCGCGTAGTTGGACAAGCTGAAGCTGTAACTGCCGTAGCGGATGCGATTCAACGTTCCCGTGCAGGACTTGCAGATCCCAATCGTCCCATTGCCAGTTTTATTTTCCTAGGACCCACGGGTGTGGGTAAAACAGAATTAGCCAAGGCCCTAGCTGCTTATATGTTTGACACAGAAGAATCCATGGTGAGAATTGACATGTCAGAATATATGGAGAAGCATACAGTTTCTAGGTTAATTGGTGCGCCTCCCGGTTATGTTGGTTATGAAGAAGGTGGACAACTGACAGAAACTATTCGTCGTCGTCCCTATGCGGTAATTTTATTTGATGAGATTGAAAAAGCTCACCCAGATGTATTTAATATTTTTCTGCAAATCCTAGACGATGGTCGGGTGACTGACTCCCAAGGTCGAACCGTGGATTTTAAAAATACCATTATTATCATGACTAGTAACATCGGTTCCCAATATATTCTTGATGTTGCTGGAGATGATTCCCGCTACGATGAAATGCGCCATCGAGTCATGGAAACCATGAGAAATAGTTTTCGTCCTGAATTTCTCAATCGTATTGATGAAATTATTATTTTCCACAGTTTGCAAAAGTCGGAGTTACGGAAAATTGTACAACTACAGGTAGAAAGACTCACACAAAGATTAACTGACAGGAAAATGTCTCTAGAACTTTCTGGATCCGCTCTTGACTTTTTAGCAGAAGTTGGGTACGACCCTGTATATGGTGCTAGACCACTCAAACGTGCCCTGCAGCGAGAGTTAGAAACTAAAATCGCTAAGGCCATCTTGCGGGGTGAATTTGATGAGGGGGATACAATTTTTGTCGATGTCCAAAACGAACGTTTAGTTTTCCGTGGTTCACCTCTGGTAGTTCCTGGTTAATTGTCACACTCAACTACACAAAAATTGTCGCATTTTGCGCAGGTTATCCGGTAATCCCCAGGACATTCCCTGTTCAATTAGCATGGAGGGAATAGGAATATTTGGTGTTGCTTCTACCGTATATATTAGTAAGGTACCATTCCCCATATCCTGAAATTGTAGGTTGGCATGAAAATCTTCAAATGTTCCTCTCTCCATCTTAAACTGTATTTGCTTTCCCAAAACTTCTACTACACTTAGATAAATCTCTACTTCAGCTGTAAAAAATAAAAATGCTTTTCGGGCGCGCTGGTACAAAAACTTGACATCTCCCTGAAAGATAAGTTCGCTTTTTGTCAAATCGGGAAAATACTGTACCCAACGTGGATATTCTGTTATTTTATCCCACACATAAGAACGCACTAAGGGTAAATACATAGAAGCAGTCACTGCACCACCCCAACCATTATGGGAACGAGTTTGTACTAGTATTTTCCCATCTATGAGTGATTTATGTTTGTCTTGACTCAAAAACATATACTTCCGCCTAGCTACAATAGTTGTTAAATACTTCTCCAATTAATTACAGTCTGCTGAGTGGATTTTCTGGATATGATTTGAGCAGAATCAGTTTCAGGATATAGTTAAGTGAAACAATCTTCTTTCAATCGTCAGTTAACTCAGTTTGTGGGTATCCTTATAGGTATGGGAATAGCCCTGTTCATACTTAGGGGTTTACGAATTATTACTTTTCTACCCGGTGGTGTCATTGGACTATTATTTTTGGGGGCGATCGCAATTGGTGTTTTAAGTTACTTACAAACAAAATGGTGGCGCTTTTAAATTTGTGTATTACACAACAAGCTAACCTGCGGCATCCACTGAGGGTGCATCGCAGGTGGGCTATATAATAAACTTATTTAAAACGGCGTTTCCGTCTGGCGGCCACAGCTTTCCGTTTGCGCTTTTCCAGGGGGGTCTCAAAGTGACGATGATACTTAACGTCAGCTAAAATACCAGCTTTAGAAACCTGGCGTTTGAACCGACGTAGGGCTGAATCTATTCCTTCGTTTTCTCCTAGAACCACTTGGGTCATTCTTGCTCTGTCCTCAATTTATCAATAATATCCATAGTCATATTACCCCCAAACCTAGCGAGCTGGTTGCAAACTGGTTTCAAACACCCTCTTGGTCAATAGAAAGTGCTAACTGGTACAAATAACGGCGAGAAATAGAAGTTTCTTGAGCCAACTGTCTGCTGGCCTGGGAGCGAGACACTCCCTGTTTGATTATTTCTAAAAGTTCAGCCCTCAGTTGAGCTTCTGTAATTTCAGGTTGACTTGGTGATGCTCCCCCCACTACTAAAGTATATTCCCCCTGGGGATCCTTTTCCCGGTAATAGGCGATCGCCTCTTTTATGTCTCCTCGCCAAATTTCCTCATATAATTTAGTTAATTCCCTAGCCATCACCATGGTTCTACTTCCACCTAGAATCTCTCCCAAATCCTCCAGTGTCTCCCTTAACCGATGGGGTGATTCATAAAACACCAAAGTTCTAGTTTCCGTTAATAAGGTTGCCAAATATTCTCGCCTATGCTGACGCTTAGCTGGTAAAAATCCATCAAAAACAAACTTACTTGTTGCCAATCCAGAAACACTTAAAGCCGTAATAGCCGCCGTAGCACCGGGAATGGGAACAACATCAATTCCTGCAGCTACACAAGCTGTAATTAACTCATGACCCGGGTCAGAAATTCCTGGCATTCCCGCATCACTGACCAAGGCGATCGCCTTACCATAATGTAGGTAGGTCAAAATTTCGGGAATGCGGCCAGTGCGATTATGTTCGTGATAACTGATTTGGGGGGTGTGAACTTGAAAATGCTGTAATAATTTGCCTGTATGTCTAGTATCTTCCGCTGCGATTATGTCCACAGCTTGTAAAATTCGTACCGCCCGAAAGGTCATATCCTCCAAATTTCCAATGGGAGTACCAACGATATATAATGTTCCTGGTTTCGGTTCAGCTTGCATAAATTTCATTGAGAATGCTTACCCAAATTTCATATTTATCCATCAACAGGTTTACAACCTATGATTTCCGATGAAAAAATCCGCTTTATTTATTGGTTTAATCACCCTGGACCTAATTTATCTAGCCGAATCACCACCTAAGAATAATCAAAAATTAGTTGCCATGGACTATACTGTAGCAGCTGGTGGGCCTGCAACCAACGCTTCCGTTACATTTAGTTATCTAGATAATAACTCTACAATTTTAGGTGTTTTAGGTTCCCATCATCTGACAAAATTAATTAGCACAGACTTAGCCAACTATGAAGTCAAAATAATCGACTTAGATCCTCATAAAAACACACCGCCTCCCGTATCCTCAATTATTGTTACCCAACAAACAGGGGAGCGGGCAGTAATTTCCCTGAATGCGGTCAAAAGTCCTGGGGAGATCAGCTCAATTCCCAGCAACATATTAGAGGGTATAGATCTAATTTTAATTGATGGACATCAAATGGTTGCCAGTAAAACCCTCGTCATGAAGGCCAAAAATCAGAACATTCCCATTGTCATGGATGGAGGTAGCTGGAAAGAAGGACTGGAAGAAATTTTGCCCTATATCGACTATGCCATTTGTTCAGCCAACTTTCAACCTCCTCCATGTGAAACCCGTCAAGATATTTTTACCTATCTCATGGGATTTAACATTCCCTATATAGCAATCACCCAAGGAGAAAAACCTATAGAGTATTATAGCATTGGTCAAACAGGTTCTATCCATGTACCTCAAATCAAAACTGTTGACACCTTGGGCGCTGGAGATATTTTCCATGGTGCTTTTTGCCATTACATTCTACAATCTAGTTTTACCATGGCCTTGGCATTAGCCAGTCAAATTGCAGCTAAATCCTGTGAACTATTTGGCACACGGCGGTGGATGGAGGAGCAAAAACCGTGATCGATTTACAACACATACTAAAAATCACTCGTGGAGTCAGCTGGGGAGCAGCCAACCTACTCAGGTCCTATTATCGGGGAACCGTGGGGGATGGAAACCTAGATATTAAATATGAACAGGATGCTCCTGTAACCATAGCAGATCTGGCAGTTAGTGAGTACATACTCTCACGGTTGCAAGCAGCTTTTGGTCAAGAAAAATTTGGTTATATCTGTGAAGAAACTTATAAAAGTCAACCGGGTCAACACCCTGCAGAATTGGTTTGGATTATAGACCCCCTAGATGGGACAAAGGATTTTATTGGTAAAACCGGAGAATATGCCCTACATATTGCTTTAGTACAAAACAACAGAGCAATTTTAGCAGTTGTAGCTATACCAGAAGCAGAAAAAATCTATTATGCTACCAAAGGTGGTGGTACTTTTATGGAAACAGCCAATGGCTGCCAGCAACTAAAAGTAACTAACAACAAAACAATAGAAGATTTAATTCTGGTAGTCACCCGTTCTCACAGAAATGAGAGGTTAGAATATTTACTGGCAAATCTTCCTTGTAAACAACAAAAAGCTATTGGTAGTGTGGGTTGCAAAGTGACCGCTATTGTTGAAGCACAAGCAGACGTTTACATTTCCCTCTCCGGTAAGTCCGCCCCCAAGGACTGGGATATAGCTGCTCCCGAACTAATTTTAACGGAAGCAGGAGGTAAATTTACTCATTTAGATGGCAGTCCCTTAGAATATAACACCGGTGATGTGAACCAATGGGGTTGTTTACTGGCTAGTAACTTTCCGGAACATGAAATACTATCCCAGAAAGCCAAAGAAATATTAACTGAATTTGCAACATAGCACTAAAGCAAAACTTTTTGAGAAAATGTTACTCATTTTTAAGTTCATCGCCAAAAACTATGCTATACTTACGGATAAAAGAATTATTTTCGGTTGAGTAATTCGTTTTAAAATTACTTTAATGCGTCTCTCCGAATCTAACTCTCTACACTGTCGGTTTGGGAGACCATTACTTTATGTCGATTTATGTTGGAAACCTGTCCTATGATGTGACATTAGAAGATCTGAAAAGTGCTTTCTCTAAATATGGCAACGTGAGCAAAGTGCAGCTACCTACTGATAAGGAAACAGGTCGTCCACGGGGGTTTGGTTTTGTAGATATGTCCAGTGAAGCTGAAGAGAACGCAGCAATTGATGCTTTAAATGGTGCAGAATGGATGGGTAGACAACTAAAAGTAAACAAGGCTAGACCCCGTGAAGAAAGATCTTCCCAGGGTACTTGGGGAGGAGGACGTTCTGGCGGTGGTGGTCGCGACCGTCGTTATTAATCCTGATTAATCCTGTAAGGAAAGATTTTTAAATATGGGGTTGTAAAGGTTATGGACTCAGTTCAGTACCTGTTAGAACTTGCCTTCGGCATTTTTACTGTCTAGTTTGTAAGTATTAACTAAAAAGGAGCAACAATAATGACACAAGTAGTTTTAGGGGAAAATGAAGGAATTGAGTCAGCTTTGCGTAGGTTTAAGCGGGAAGTTTCCAAAGCGGGAATTTTCCAGGACATGCGCAAAAACCGTCATTTTGAAACCCCATTAGAAAAAGAAAAGCGAAAAGCAATAGCTAGACACAAGCAACGTCGTCAGCAAAGAACTCGCTTGAAGTAGTAGCGGTTTGAAGCACTCCCCGACCGGAAGGTACGGGGAATACTCATATATAATATAAACAAATCCTAAATAGTTCTACTATTGTACTAAAACATCAAACCGCCCATTTTGCCTATCATTCGCTCCGCAATTTGATGGAAAGGAGTTTCTCCATAGAGCAAACGAGCGGCAATATGGGTGGCGGTGGGGCGAGTAACTATTTGCTGGTAGCAAAAGTGAGGCCATTGATAGTAAAATCGCGCCATTTGCAGTGCCGCGTCAAAGTTAGCAGCAAACTCATGGTGAATTCGCTGGGTATAACTAGAAGTGGTGTTTGTAGCAACGCACTCAGCTGCAAGCATTCCACTTTTAACCGCATGTAAAATTCCGTCCCCAAAAAAGGGATTAATTAGTCCCGCAGCATCCCCAGCTAAAAGAATTTTGCCATCAGGAGTGTGGCATTTTTCCCTACCATCCCATATGGGTAAAGGATGACCATGAAAACGGATTAATTCTGGGTTGTAAGAGATATCCATAAAGTCTAGATACTGACAGATAGCCTGCTGGAGCTGGTCACGAATGCTGTGGTCACTACGACAGTCACGGCGATCGGGTCGAAACAGTCCCGCCCCCACATTCAAATGGTCTTCTTTCGGGAAGATCCACCCATAGCCATTAGGAACAGCACCGTATTCCAAGTGGATCACATCTGGACGTAGATCCTTGGGGTGATCCTGCGTCCAATTATAAGGGTATTCCACCTCCATGGCCAGGGCCATGGTCCTCTCTCGTCTCAAGTTAGCTATTTTGGCTGTGATCCCATTAGCTCCGTCTGCTCCAATCACATAAGGAGCATAAGCTACAAATTCCCCCCCTCCTATTCCACTATCACTCTTAAAAGATCGGGCACGAACAATGACACCATGGGAGTCAATTTCTAAAGACTTAACTGCTAGTCCATCCCGTAAATCCGCTCCTGCTTGTGCTGCTTGTCGCGCTAAGGCATTATCAAATACTGAACGCTGCACCATCCACAACTTGAATTCTGGTTCGCTCCCCGGTGGGTTAATTGCACCTAAAATTGGATGGTCAAACTTCCATGTGTGCCGCATATAGTTGACTTGACAAGCCACTACTGCTTCCGGGACTAAATCAGGTAATAGATTCCCTAATACAGCAGGCATTCCTCCACCGCATGTCTTGTGACGTGGTAGAGGGTACTTTTCAATTAGCGCTACTTTAAGTCCTGTTTTAGCTGCCATCCATGCTGCCGTTGTACCGGCTGGACCTGCTCCACAGACAATCACATCGTAGTTTAACACAGCAAATTTACCCCCGGTGTTGTAAAGTCCCCATTCCCCAAGTGGTTTATTCGATCACACGGTCAATTAAACCATATTCTTTGGCTTCTTGGGCTGACATAAAGAAATCCCTATCCATATCCTTTTCAATTTTAGATAGGACTTGACCAGTATTGTCAGCATAAATTTGGTTGAGCTGATGACGGATACGTAGAATTTCCCTAGCTTCGATTTCAATGTCAGAAGCTTGGCCACGAGTACCACCGGAAGGTTGGTGAATCATAATTCGGGAATGGGGTAGAGCTAAACGTTTACCCTTCGCTCCAGCAGCTAGGAGGAATGATCCCATGGAAGCAGCTAAACCAACACAAATTGTAACGACTTCCGATTTAATGTACTGTATAGTATCATAAATTGCCATTCCTGCAGTTACAGATCCACCAGGGGAATTGATATACAGGTAAATCGGCTTAGTCTGATCATCGGAATCTAAGTAAAGTAGATAGGCAACAATGGCATTAGCTATACCATCATCCACCTCTTCAGTGAGGAAAATAATTCGCTCCCGAAATAGACGATCCTCTAGATCAATCCATTGCTCGTAATTACTACCAGGAAGACGATAGGGAACCTTGGGAATACCAATGGGCATGACGGTTTAATAGAATAATTAGGGTTTAGATGTACTTTATCTGTGGGTTATAGCTGCTTAGTATTTTCTAAGACATGATCAATTAACCCATATTCCCTAGCTTCTGGAGGGGTCATGTAAAAAATACGCTCACTATCCTGAGCGATTTTTTCGCGAGACTGTCCAGTATTATGGGAAAAAATATCTAGAATCAGGGATTTTTTGCGTAGAACCTCCTGTGCATTCACTTGAATATCCGTAGCTTGACCCCGGGTAGCGCTGCGGAACTGTGCCAAAGCAATACTGCAATGGGGTAGACTCACCCGTTTGCCCTTGGCACCAGAGGAAAGCAACAAAGCAGCCATGGATACAGCTTGTCCTAAGCAAATGGTAACAATTTCTGATTTAACGTGTTGGATAGTATCATAAATTGCCAAACAAGCATTAGTGGACTCCATTCCCGCCATCTCACTAATCATACCAGCCATAACAGGATCACCAAAAGAGTTGATGTAGAGGTAGACAGGTTTGCTTGAGTCCTCTGAGTCAAGATACAGCAGGGAAGAAATGAGAGAATTGGCCAGATCGGTGGTGAGTGGCTGATTCAAAAACAAAATTCGTTCCTGAGCCATACGGGTGTATATATTTACCCATTGCCAGGAATTACTACCGGGAATGTTATAGGGGACTCGGAGGGCGGCATTAACGGACATACGGGTAAGAAAAAACGACTAGAGATGTGGGCAGCAATTGGGGTTATTTTCGTGCTAAACAGGGATGGGCAGGGGTTTAGGCAAATCCTTCATACTTTCTAAAACACGGTCTATTAAACCGTATTCTTTGGCAGCTTGTGGAGTCAAATAGAACATTCTTTCCATATCCTTAGAGATTTTTTCCGGTTGCTGTCCCGTGTTTTTGGAGAAAATGTCTAGAATTGCTGCTTTGTTGGCCAGGACTTCCTTGGCATAAATTTGAATATCCGTAGCCTGACCTCTTGTACCGCTACGAGGTTGATTGAGAACTATTGTAGCATGGGGCAAACTGGCACGAAACCCTTTAGTCCCACAGGAGAGAATAAGTGCTGCTGTACCTATGGCCTGACCAATACAGATAGTATGTACAGGAGTCTTAATGTAGTCTATGGTATCACAAATGGCAAAGGCTTCCGTTTCATAGCCAATAGCATCTCCAGTGTACCAAGATGTACCTGTAGAGTTGATGTAGAAAAAGATGGGTTTGTCTGGGTTGTCAAATTTGAGATACAGTAGTTGGGCAATAATCAACTTGGTGACATCAACCCCCATTTGGCGTTTATATTCATCTGGAGAAACCAAGGGTGTGCCCAGATAAACTATTCTTTCCTTTAGCAATAGGGAGGCCAGGTCTGGTGGTGGTGTACGGTACCAGTTGTCGCTGTAGTAGGAGGTTTGGACAGCTTTGATGGGAGAAGTTTCCATGAACTAAATTGCCTGAGTCTATATTCTTAACTGTATGTATTACATCCTAGCGCGATCCTCAGATTAGTGAATTATTTACCGACCAAGATTAGTTCCAAGATTTAGTTAATGGTGGATCGGCTCAGTCGAGGTTAGAATTATCTTGTGCAGCGGAGTTTGATTGGAGCCTTTCTCCCACACTTTTCCGTATTACATCTACTTGAGTGTGAAATTATTTATTATAATCTGTTTAGGATAATGGTTTATGAAGGTCAATTTGCAGCCCGGTGTCAATAATACTAATGTGGATGCTAGTAAATCTGGTAGTCAACGCCTGATGGCCACCTCTGTTTCCGCTATTGGAGAAACTATAGATTCAAGAGTTCCTTTAAACCTATGTTTGATTTTAGACCACAGTGGTTCCATGAAGGGCCAACCTGTGGAAAATGTCAAACGCGCTGCTTGGTTGCTAGTTGATAAACTTAGGGATCAGGATAGACTAAGCATTGTAGTGTTTAATCACCGAGCGGAAGTATTACTATCTAATCAAAATGTTGTAGATAGAGATCACATTAAACAACAAATCAATCGTCTGTCAGCAAATGGGGGAACATCTATTGATGAGGGATTGCGATTGGGAATCGAGGAGTTGGCTAAGGGAAGAAAGGATACTATTTCCCAGGCCTTTTTACTCACAGATGGCGAAAATGAACATGGTGACAATAATCGCTGTTTAAAATTTGCCCAGTTAGCTGCTGACTATAATTTGACCGTTAACACCTTGGGATTTGGCAATAATTGGAATCAACATATTTTAGAGAAAATTTCTGACGCTGGACTGGGAAGTTTATCTCATATTGAACACCCAGATCAGGCAATGGACAAGTTTGATAGCTTGTTGACGCGAATGCAAACTGTAGGGTTGACTAATGCTTATTTGTTACTTTCACTAGCACCAAATGTGCGTTTGGCTGAATTTAAACCCTTTGCTCAGGTGGCTCCAGATACGATTGAATTACCAGTGCAAATGGAACCAGATGGACGGTTTGGGGTTAAATTAGGGGATTTAATGAAAGATGTGGAACGGGTGATATTAACTAATATTTATCTGGAACAATTGCCCGAAGGTCAACAGGCGATCGCTAATGTACAAGTACGTTACGATGATCCTTCTGTAGACAAAACCGGATTATATTCCCCAAATCTACCACTATATGTGAACGTGGAACGCACCTACCAAGAAAATATTAGTCCAAAAGTGCAAAATTACATTCTGGCTTTAGCTAAGTATCGTCAAACCCAGTTAGCAGAAGATAGATTGCAGCAGGGAGACCGTTTGGGAGCAGCAACTATGTTACAAGCGGCCGCAAAAACAGCTTTGCAAATGGGTGATGCTAATGCAGGGACCGTACTACAAAATTCTGCAACTCGTTTACAAGCTGGAGAGGATTTATCAGCAAGCGATCGCAAGAAAACCAAAATTGTCTCAAAAACTGTATTACAGGATCCTACCCCTACATAAACCTTCAATGAAAATTCAACTACTGTCTGCACTGAACAACACTAACATAGACGCCTCCCAAGACAATAGTCAGCGTCAACTAGAAGTTTCCATTTCAGCCATTGCTGATGAACTAGACACCAGTTTACCCTTGAATTTGTGTCTGATTTTAGATAAAAGCGGGTCTATGCATGGTGAATCCATGAGCATGGTAATTAATGCAGTAGAGCAGTTAATAGACCAACTCCAGTCTGGGGATAGAATTGCCATTGTGGCTTTTGCTGGGAGTGGGGAAGTAATTATTCCCAATCAGATAATTAAAGACCCAAAAACCATTAAATCTCAGCTACACAACAAACTAAAAGCTGGGGGAGGAACCATAATTGGTGAGGGACTTTCCCTGGGAATTACCGAACTACTCAAAGGAAGTAAAGGTGCTTGTTCTCACGCCTTTCTGCTCACAGATGGGTATGGTGACAATGGGTTCAAAATTTGGCGGTTACAAATAGGACCAAATGACAATCAACGCTGTTTGGAACTAGCACAAAAAGCTGCCAAACTCAATCTCACCATTAACAGCTTTGGCTTTGGTGATGAATGGAATCAGGATCTGCTAGAAAAAATCGCCGATGCTGGCGGAGGTACTCTAGCTTACATAGAAACTCCGCAAAACGCTATAGAGCAGTTTAACCGGATATTTAAACGCATTCAATCCGTGGGATTGACTAACGCCCATTTGTTATTATCCCTGGTTCCCGGTGTGCGATTAGCTGACCTCAAACCGGTGGCCCAGGTTGCTCCAGAAACCATTGAATTACCTATCAGCACGGAACTCAATGGCACCTTTGTCTTCCGGTTGGGAGATTTAATGAAAGACGGAACACGGAGAGTGTTAGCAAATATTTATTTAGGTAGCTTGCCAGAAGGTGAGCAAATAATTGGACATATTCAAGTTCGTTACGATAATCCTGCTGTGAATAAAGAGGCTATCCTTTCACCTCTTATTCCAGTCTATGCTAATGTTACCAAAACTTACCAGCCAGCTAATAATCCAGACGTGTTAAACTCAGTCTTAGCATTAGCCAAATATCGCCAAACCCAAGTCGCAGAAACAAAACTAGAATCAGGCGATCGCACAGGAGCAATAACCATGTTACAAACAGCTGCCAAGACAGCATTACAAATTGGTGACAGTCGTGGTGCAACCGTATTACAGAGTTCTGCGACCCGTCTGCAAAA
Source organism: Cylindrospermopsis raciborskii Cr2010 (assembly GCF_003367075.2). Classification (NCBI taxonomy): domain Bacteria; kingdom Bacillati; phylum Cyanobacteriota; class Cyanophyceae; order Nostocales; family Aphanizomenonaceae; genus Cylindrospermopsis; species Cylindrospermopsis raciborskii. The sequence continues at coordinate 609,141 of NZ_CP065936.1, read as the reverse complement.
TGGAGAAGAACTATCAGATGCAGAGCGGAAAAAAACCAGAATTGCTTCTAAAACAATATTAATGGATTAGTCCCGGGGGGATGGTGCTCCCCCAACAAGTCTCGAGTCACGGTTTCAATCAATAAAAATAAAGAAACAAATGAGTAATAATTACTATATATTAAATGAAGTTAAATAAAAATAAAGTTTTGTGAAGTGAGGGCTAGGAATGTACATAGTACAAATTGCCTCAGAATGCGCTCCAGTAATTAAAGCTGGGGGGTTAGGGGATGTTGTCTACGGACTTAGCAGGGAATTGGAAGGAAGGGGAAATACAGTTGAACTAATACTACCCATGTACGACTGTATGCGCTATGACCATGTATGGGGATTACACGATGCTTATTTAAACTTGTGGGTACCCTGGTTTGGTGCAGCAATTCACTGCTCAGTATATTGTGGTTGGGTACATGGTAGAGTGTGTTTCTTCATTCAACCCCATAGCCAAGACAACTTCTTTAATAGGGGTTGTTACTACGGATGTAATGATGACAATATGCGATTTGCCTTTTTCAGCAAAGCCGCCCTGGAGTTTTTATTACAGAGTAATAAAAGACCAGACATAATTCATTGTCACGACTGGCAAACCGGACTAATTCCTGTCATGTTGTATGAAATTTATAAATACCATGGCATGGAATATCAAAGAGTGTGCTACACCATTCACAACTTCAAACATCAGGGAATGGGGGGTGTAGAAACCCTGGAAGCAACCAACTTAAACCGACCGGAATATTACTTTCAGTACGACAAATTAAGAGACAACTTTAACCCCTTTGCCATCAACTTTATGAAGGCGGGGATCAACTATGCCAATGCCATCACCACAGTTTCACCAAATCATGCTGTAGAAGCACAAACCACAGAAGTAGGTTGCGGATTAGGACACACATTATATTTGCAAAAAGACAAATTTAGTGGAGTTCTAAACGGCATTGATTATGACTTTTGGAATGGGGAAATTGACCGTTATATTCCCCATAGTTACAGCTGGGATGATTTTGAGCAAAAAGCCTATAACAAAAAAGCCTTACGAGAACGACTGATGTTACAGGATGATGATAGCAAACCCATCATCGCCTATATTGGTCGCTTGGATAATCAAAAAGGTGTACATCTTGTCCACCATGCCATTTATTATGCCCTAAATCAAGGAGCGCAATTTGTACTTTTAGGTTCAGCCACCGAACCAGCAATCAACGCTCATTTTCAACATGAAAAACAATTTTTAAATAGTAACCCAGATGTTCATTTAGAACTAGGATTTAACGAAGAACTATCCCATCTAATTTATGCAGGATCGGATATGATAGTTGTCCCCAGTAATTATGAACCCTGTGGATTAACTCAGATGATTGGGTTAAAATATGGCACAGTTCCCATAGTTAGAGGTGTGGGTGGATTAGTAAACACAGTTTTTGACAGAGATCACGAAGAAACCCTACCCCCAGAAAGGCGTAATGGTTACGTGTTTTATAGTCAAGACGAGCAAGGCCTAGAGTCAGCCATGGGTAGAGCTATTGACCTATGGAAGGACCAACCAAAGGAGTTTGAAAAGTTAGCCATTCAGGGTATGCAGTATGACTACTCCTGGAATCTTCCCGGGGAAAAATACTTAGAGATCTATGATTGGATAAGACACAAATGGTAAATTTGGTAAATCTTGTGATATAAGCTAGGAGGGGGAAGTTTTTTTGTCAACTCCCCTCCCCAAAAACTCTATTTTTGAGTTATGATACTTGGGTTATAATACTTACAGTAAACTACAAGCAGTATATATTATAGTATATTAAGGCTACATGAACCATAAAGATGAATATGATGTAATAATTATTGGTGCTGGACACAATGGTTTAGTGTGTGCAGCTTACCTACTTAAAGCTGGTTATAGTGTTCTACTACTAGAAAAGCGTTCCGTTCCCGGTGGTGCAGCTACCACGGAGGAATGTATTCCAGACCAAGCACCAGGGTTTAAATTTAACCTTTGTGCCATTGACCATGAGTTTATTCACCTAGGTCCAGTGGTAGAAGAATTAGAGCTGGAAAAATATGGTTTGGAATATCTAGAATGCGATCCAGTGGTTTTCTGTCCCCACCCAGATGGTAAGTACTTCCTAGCTCATAAATCCCTAGAAAAAACCTGTGCAGAAATCGCCAGGTACAACCCAAAGGACGCTAAAAAATACGCAGAATTTACTCAATATTGGCAACGAGTAATTAATGCCATGATCCCCATTTTCAATGCTCCACCAAAATCAATCATAGAAATTTTTGGTAACTATAATCTGGAAAAATTCCAAGATTTATTTTCGGTTGTTGGCTCTACTCAAAAAAGTTTAGATTTTATTCGCACCATGCTTACAAGTGCAGAAGATATTTTAAACGAATGGTTTGATGAAGAGTTTTTAAAAGCTCCCCTCTCAAGATTAGCATCAGAACTGGGAGCACCACCATCACAAAAAAACCTAGCCATAGGCGTAATGATGATGTCCATGCGTCACCACCCAGGAATGAGTAGACCCCGGGGAGGTACGGGTGCTTTAATCAAGGCGCTAGTAAATTTAGTTACTGCCAAGCAAGGTAAAATCCTCACTGACCAGTTGGTAGAAAAAGTCCTAATTGACAATGGTGAAGCGGTGGGGGTACGTGTAGCTGGTGGTAGGGAATATCGTGCTAAGTATGGAGTAATTTCTAACATTGATGCTCAACGATTGTTTTTACAACTAGTCGATCCCACGGAAGTAGACGATGGAGATCCCCAACTGCGAGAAAGATTGGCAAGACGGATCGTCAACAATAATGAAACTATTTTAAAGATAGATTTAGCCTTAGATGAGCCTTTGCGTTTCCCCTACCACGAACATAAAGATGAATATTTGGCTGGGTCTATTCTAATTGCTGACTCCATGCACCATGTGGAACAAGCTCATAGTAAATGCACTTTAGGAGAAATTCCCGACAGCAACCCATCCATGTACGTGGTAGTGCCTAGCTTTTTAGACCCCAGTTTAGCCCCAGCGGGAAAACACACAGTGTGGATTGAATTTTTTGCCCCCTATCAAATTGCCAGCGCCCAGGGTAAGGGTTTAAACGGAACAGGTTGGACTGATGAGTTAAAAAATCAGGTAGCAGATAAAGTGGTGGAAAAGTTGGCTACTTATGCTCCTAATGTAAAAACCGCTACCATTGCCAGAAGGGTAGAAAGTCCAGCAGAATTAGGGGAAAGACTAGGAGCTTATAAAGGCAATTATTACCATATTGACATGACCTTAGACCAGATGGTATTCTTTAGACCCCTACCGGAATTGGCCAATTACAAAACGCCTATTAACAATTTATTTTTAACAGGTGCGGGAACCCATCCTGGTGGATCCATTTCGGGAATGCCTGGACGTAATTGCGCCAAGGTGTTTCTCCAGTCTAAACACCCAATTACCAAAACCCTAAAAGATGCGGGAAACTCCATCAAATCTACTATGGGTTCGGTGTTTGGCGTTAGTTGACCTAGGCAATTGATGCCGAGCAACCGGGGGACAATGGGAAAGCATAATAGAATAATATCATATAAATCTAGTTGAACAGAAAACAGGAGAAAAAAAACCTATGGGCAAGGTAGTCGGCATCGACTTGGGTACAACCAACTCAGTAGTCGCCGTAATGGAGGGTGGCAAGCCGGTGGTGATTGCTAATGCTGAAGGTATGCGAACTACTCCCTCAGTTGTAGGTTTCAGCAAAGAAGGTGAAAGAGTTGTAGGACAAATGGCCAGAAGGCAAACAGTTCTCAACCCCCAAAATACGTTTTTTGCTGTTAAACGATTTATTGGACGTAGATATGGAGAACTGAATCCCGATTCTAAACGTGTACCCTACACCATTCGTAAGGATGAAATGGGCAATATTAAGGTTGCCTGTCCCAGATTAAATAAGGACTTTGCCCCGGAAGAAATTTCGGCAATGGTGTTGAAGAAATTGGCCACTGATGCCAGTCGCTATTTGGGTCAACCCGTCACTGGGGCGGTAATCACCGTACCTGCCTATTTTAATGATTCTCAACGGCAAGCCACCCGCGATGCTGGTAGAATTGCTGGGTTAGAGGTGCTGCGTATCCTCAATGAACCTACTGCTGCTTCCCTAGCATACGGATTAGAACGAGGTGATTTGGAAACCATACTCGTTTTTGATTTGGGGGGTGGCACTTTTGATGTCTCTATCCTAGACGTGGGTGATGGTGTTTTCGAGGTTAAATCCACTAGTGGTGATACTCAGTTAGGTGGTAATGATTTTGACAAAAAAATAGTAGACTGGTTGGCGGAACAGTTTTTAGCTACAGAAGAGGTAGATTTAAGAAAGGATAGACAAGCTTTACAACGTTTAATGGAAGCAGCGGAAAAGGCAAAAATTGAACTTTCTAATGTGAGTGTTACGGATATTAATCTGCCTTTTATTACTGCAACAGAGGATGGTCCAAAACATCTGGAAACTAGACTGACTCGCTCCCAATTTGAAGGTTTATGTAGTGATTTACTCACCAGAATTCGTAATCCAGTTAAACGGGCACTTAAAGATGCCGGAATTTCACCTGTGGATATAGAAGAAGTGGTATTAGTTGGGGGATCTACCCGAATGCCAATGGTGAAGCAGCTAGTGCGAGATTTAATTGGCATTGAACCTAGTGAGAATGTTAATCCGGATGAGGTAGTAGCTGTAGGTGCGGCCATTCAAGCAGGGATTCTAGCTGGGGAAATGAAAGACGTTCTACTTTTGGATGTTACTCCTCTTTCCCTAGGTTTGGAAACTATTGGCGGTTTGATGAAAAAACTGATTCCCCGTAATACTACTATTCCCGTTAGGCGCTCCGATATTTTTTCCACATCAGAAAATAATCAAAACAGTGTGGAAATTCATGTAGTTCAGGGTGAAAGGGAAATGGCATCGGATAATAAATCCCTGGGAAGGTTTAAGTTATATGGCATTCCTCCCGCTCCTCGAGGTATACCTCAAATTCAAGTATCTTTCGATATAGATGCTAATGGTATTTTGCAGGTCATGGCTTTAGACCGCACCACTGGTAGGGAACAAAGTATTACTATTCAAGGTGCTTCTACTTTAAGTGAATCCGAAATTAACAGAATGATTCAGGATGCTCAGAAGTTTGCTGATGTTGATCGTGAGCGAAGAGAAAGAGTGGAAAAACGCACTCGGTCTGAGGCTCTCATCTTACAAGCAGAACGACAGTTAAGAGAAGTGGCTTTGGAAATGGGTATGCAGTTTGCCCGCAACCGTCGTCAGCGTATTGATAATATTTGTCGTGAACTGCGGGAAAGTCTCAAAGAAAATGATGACCGGGGTATTGACCAGGCTTACTCAGACCTACAAGATGCTCTGTACGAGCTAAATCGTGAAGTGCGGGAGTATTATGCTGAGGATGAAGATGAGGACTTGTTTGGCGCCATTCGGGAGATTTTCATGGGTGAAAAAGAAAAACAGCCAGAATATCCCAGAGAACCCTATCGAGAATCCCGTTCCTATAACAGAGACTATGGTAGGGATAATACTAGGGATCAGAACTATGGTCAAAACAACCGCTCCTCCCCATCCTATAATAACGAGTCCCGTCGCACCCGTCCCGGTTACCAGGATAATTGGGATGACGAGGATGATGATTGGCTATAAATCCCTCAACCAAAATATCTGTTTCCCCCTACTACCCCAGCACTGATAACTAATTATGCAAAATTTGCAGAATTTCCGTGATTATTACGAAATTTTGGGAGTCACCAAGGATGCTTCCAATGAAGAAATTAAAAAGGTTTATCGTCGATTGGCTAGACAGTATCACCCCGATCTCAACCCCGGTAACAAGGAGTCTGAGGAAAAGTTTAAGATGATTGGGGAGGCCTATGAAATACTTTCCGATTCCGCTCGCAGATCTCAATATGACCAGTTTAGTCGCTACTGGCAACAAAGAGGTTTTACAGGTGCTAAAACAGCTGCAAAGTCTAAGAGCTGGGGTACTAACCGCCCTAGTGAATCTAGTAACCAGGGTGTCAATCCAGCTGATTTCCCAGATTTTGAAAGTTTTATTAATCAGGTTATAGGTGTTAGCAGTCGTAAGGAGGCTAAGAAAAGCCCTAATACAACTACTCAAGACCCTTTTGGTAATCCTCGTACCAAGGTCGCTTATACTGTTAATAATCGTACTACCCCTAAAGATATTGAAGCTAGATTGACTTTGCCTTTAGAAAAGGCTTATCAAGGCGGTAATGAGAGAATACGCCTAGAAGATGGGCGATCTTTGGAAGTGACTATGCCACCTGCTATGCTCACAGGACAAACTATCCGCTTACGCAATCAGGGAATTAGTGGAGGTGATTTATATTTAAAAATTACTGTTGAACCTCATCCGTTATTTAAAATGGAGGGATTTAACATTTCTTGTCAGGTACCTGTAACCCCCAGTGAGGCGGTTTTAGGTGGCCAGGTGGAAGCACCTACTTTAGATGGTCCAGTAAAAATGACTATTCCTCCCGCAGTCAGGTCTGGGCAAAGATTCCGGTTGGCAAATAAAGGTTATCCCATGGAAGATGGTAAACGTGGTGACCAACTAGTGGAAATTCAAATCATCACCCCCAAAAATATTAGTGATCAGGAGAGACAACTTTATGAGAAGTTACGGGAAATAGAAAGCTTAAAGCTCAAACCTTAGATAGGTTTGTTCTTGACTAAGTGAAAGAAATAAGTTATACTTCTCTAAATGCCAAGTGCAATTAAGGTAAACCACAACTGTGAATCAAACTGGAGAAGAAGTACAAAGCGATCGCCCTAACTATTACACCTTGCTAGGACTTCACCCCTGGGCATCAGTGATTGATATTCGCCGCGCTTACCGGGAAATGAGTAAACACTATCATCCAGACACTACGGAACTTCCCGATCAGGTTGCTACTGCTAAATTCCAGCAAATTAACGAAGCTTATGCTACTTTGAGTAATCCTGAACGTCGTTTGAGTTATGATTTAAAAATTGGTTATTACAGATTTGGGGTTATTCCATCACCTACAAATTTCAATGATTCCATTCCCAAACCCCATGATTATTCTAAGTCTATGTATTTAGAGGCGAGCGATCGCCCTTTATCATCTGGAGAACTATTTATACTGCTTGTACTAGCTCTGACAATAATAGGTTGTTTGATACTGGTAATCTTAGTAGCATTTATAAGAGGTGAGCCAGGTTTTTCCATTGCTCTATAGTGATTTATTGATTTTTAATTATCTATGTTATCCCCAGAGACCCCCCTATACAATCATCCCTTACCACAAATTGAAGAGTGGTTAAAGCATCAGGGTTGCCAACAAGACGAAACAGAACTACATTGTTGGCGGTTAAAAAAGCAAACATGGCAGGCAGAATTATGGCTAGATATTGAGCAGCTGACAGTAAGATATATCCAAGCGGGGGAAAATGGTCAAGATATCCAACGTTCCTTTAGGTATTCCCTAAGTCGGAAAGATATAGAGCAAGCGGTTTTTTCTGGTCCTTGATTTTATACTCCACCGAACCGTCGTTCTCTTTGTTGATAAGCACGTAGAGCTTGATGGAATTGGTTCCTGTCAAAATCTGGCCATAAAGTATCAGTGATATAAATTTCTGCATAAGCCATTTGCCAAAGCAAGAAATTAGATAAACGCATTTCTCCACTGGTGCGGATGAGTAAATCTGGGTCTGCAATTCCTGCTGTGTACAAGTGACCAGCAAATAACTCCTCAGAAATTTCCTCTGGGTTTAATAGGCCCTCTTTAACTTTTTGAGCAATAGCTTGACAAGCTTGTACAATTTCTTGTCTACCACCATAATTGGTAGCCACAGTAAACTTAATACTTTGATTACCACGAGTTTGTGCCATAGAGTGGGAGATTTCCCGCTGTAGTGCTACAGGTAAGGCTTGTAAATTGCCAACAAACTGAATTTCCACATTTTCTTCAACCATTTCCCGTAGTTCCTGACGTAGCACCCCTTGGAAAAGAGTCATTAAAAATTCCACCTCTTCATGTGGTCTATTCCAGTTTTCCGTGGAAAAAGCATAAGCAGTTAGAGCTTGAATACCCCAATCCTTGCAACAGCGTAGCAAGTTTTTAAGAGCGTCCACACCCTGCTTGTGACCCATAATTCGAGGAAGGCCCTGGCCTTTAGCCCATCGACCATTGCCATCCATAATTACGGCCACATGTTTAGGCAATAATTCTGGTTTTAAATCGGGAGGTAAATATAGAAGTTCAGTTTGTTGTATTGTCATTTTTCAGTCTGATTTTTTTGGCAAAAGATAATGGTAATCTAAATAAACGGAAAACAAATCTAAAAATTTGACTAGCAATTTGACTAACTAAACCGAAAACACCAGGTGCAACGACTTCCCGATCCACAGTGGTCGAAAAACGAGCCTCCAGAGACTCCTTTAGCTTCCTAATTGTCAGTGGTCTATATAAAGTTCCCCGTTCCGCTAGGGAAATAGAACCAGTTTCTTCTGATACCACAACACAAATACAATTTTCCACTCGCTCAGTGATTCCCATAGCTGCTCGGTGTCTTGTTCCCAACTGACGGGAGGCCGTACGTCCTGAGAGTGGTAAAATTATACCTGATGAAACAATCCGTGAACCCCGAATTAAAGTTGCTCCATCGTGTAATAGGGTTTTGGGCTGAAAAATCGTCTGTAGAAGTTCCTTAGACACTTGTGCATTTAACTTTACTCCTGGTACTGAGAAGTCCCGCTCATCGATAGGTTCAGTAGTCTCCAAAATTAATAAAGCACCAATACGATTTTTAGAAAGTTCTTTGATAGAATCAACAATTTCATCAATTACGCTGTCAGATTTAGTTACTGTTAATCGGTGAGGTTGAAATAACTGGCGAAACTCCCCTCTTCCTAGTTGTTCTAGAAACCGGCGAAATTCCAACTGTAATGATACGGCCATGGCCACTGCACAACCAATAACTAGCTTCTCTAAAACAAAATTGAGTAAAATGAGGTTTAAAGCTCCACTTATTGCTGAAGCCAACATTAGAAAAATAAACCCCCTTACCATCCATAGTGTTCGACGTTCACTAATAATTACCAGAATCATATATGTCAAACCGACCACCAAGAGAATATCCAGAGTCCCAATCAGCAAGGACTGTGACCATTCTAAGTTTGTCGTCAGCCATTGCTTCCACCAATTTCTCATGACATCTGGATAAACTAAGGTTAATAACCATCCAAGAGACTCGCTCCTTGATGACTCTCTTAATTACTTCTAATTATTTAAGTCTTTCCGGTAAACAATCTTGTCGGATGATATCTTGATAGGTTTCCCGTTGCAAAATTAAATTTGCCTCTCCATTGGCTACTAGAACAGCTGCTGGACGGGGTAAACGATTGTAGTTGGAGGCCATACTGTAATTATATGCTCCCGTTGTCATAACCACTAGCACATCCCCCGGCTCAGTTTTTGGCAGTTGGACATTTTTAATCAGAATATCTCCCGATTCACAGTGTTTACCCGCTAAGGTGACCGTTTCTGTGAGGGGGGCAGACATTTTATTGGCTACCACTGCTCGATAAACCGATTGATATGTAATTGGACGAGGATTATCGGACATCCCTCCGTCAATAGTTACATAGGTACGAATATCCGGAATGGTCTTAGTTGAACCAATAGTGTAAGCAGTTACACCTCCCGTAGCAATCAGCGATCGCCCGGGTTCACACAAAAGTTTAGGTAAGGGTAAGTTTTCTTCAGCGCAAACACTTTGAACTACTTCACAAATTGCCCTAGACCATTCTTCAATACTTGGGGGATCATCGGACTCGGTATACTTAATTCCCAGACCACCGCCAACATTTAGCTCTGCCAATTCTAGATTGTATTGTTTTGCTTCACGCAACCACTGTACCATGACAGCGGCTAAATCTCGATGGGGTTGACGTTCAAAAATTTGGGAACCAATGTGAGCATGTACACCCACACAGTGTAGTCTTGACTGTTGACTGACAAAGCTAAATACCTCTGGTAAGTCATTGGGGTCAAAACCAAATTTACTATCTAAATGTCCAGTACGGATATATTCATGGGTATGACATTCAATTCCCGGGGTTAACCGTAACATGATCCTGATTTTTTTAGCCTGGTCCTCCTGCTCTAGGATAGCTACCAGGGTCTTTAATTCGTACCAGTTGTCAACTACGATTGTGCAACCTGTCTCTACGGCAAAAATCAGTTCATGGTGAGATTTATTATTGCCATGAAGGTAGATTTTGTCCGGACTCATACCCGCAGTTAAAGCGGTGTAAAGTTCCCCACCAGATACCACATCTATTCCTAAACCTTCTGAAGCAACAATGGCACAAACTGCTAAACAGTTCCATGCTTTAGAAGCATACAATATTTGGGATTGTCCTTTGTAATATTTATTAAAGGCGTCTCGATATTGTTGACAAGCGGTGCGCACAGTTAGTTCATCTAGGATATAGAGGGGAGAGCCAAACTGTTGAACCAGGGTTTTAACATCACACCCGCCAATTTCCAGGAAATCATGATCAATAACTTTGGCACTTACAGGTAGAAGTTGCTGATTAGGAGAAACACTGGTAGGAACATCTACAATAGATAGATACTGATGACCGGAAGGTTGAACCTTGACAGGGTAAGTCGATACCATAATTAATTAAAATTTGTCCTGATTAAAGCTTTGATTTTTGAGTTGGTTAGAGTTAACTTTTGATGGTGGGAGCTAAACTCCCGACATCCACTTTATCAAAAAACCTAGCTAAAAGCTCTAAAAAGAAGATAGAACAGGGGAAGTATGGTGAAATTATCCGAATTAAAAATTGAACCCGTGACCTTAGAACATTTAACTGACCTGCTAGAACTTGATCAGGCTTGTTTTGATGGTCTGTGGACAATAGAAGGCTATCGCCAAGAGATAGAAAATATCAGTAGTCACTTCCTCGGTTTATTTTCACTAATTCCCAGCCATGACTTACTAGGAATAGGTTGTTTTTGGTCAGTTTTAGAAGAAGCACACATTACCATTTTAGCTGTGCATCCGGAATATCAAGGTCAAGGTCTAGGACAAGCCCTATTATACTCTCTGATAAAAGACGCGGTAGATATGGGATTAGAACGGGCCACACTAGAAGTTCGTGTTTCCAACACCCCAGCAATTTCCTTGTATAAAAAGTTTGGGTGGAAAACTGCGGGCATTAGACCCCGTTATTATCAGGATAACCAGGAAGATGGTTTGATTTTATGGATTTCTCAGTTACAACACCCCCACTTTCTCCAAACATTAGAGAAATGGCATGTTCTTGTCGAACAGCGTCTGCAACAGTTCTCCTGGATATTAATACAAGAGGAGAATTAGTAGATAAATCATCAAACATTGAAAATTATTATCTATTTTGGATAAGAATATCTTATGTAAAGTTTTACTAACTTTTAATAAAATTATTATAGGTTGACAAAGCAGCGACCAGTATGATATTGGGTTTAGGCTGAGAATAAGGGCGGAAAAATAGGAGAAAAACTAGTCTATCCTCGAGCCTAGTGGCGAAAAAGCTAGTGAATTAGACATCTACAGCCAACTAGCTAGCAAAAAAGTCCAAGGATCAACCCATCGGCAAAAGTGATGGTCACTGGATATCTATTTTGGCAACAGGGATATCCAAAAGTTTTGCTTGTGCTAAAATCGACGTACCGGCACGACGCAGGTGATGGGAAGGATGCCATGTTTGAACGCTTCACAGAAAAAGCCATTAAGGTAATCATGCTGGCCCAAGAAGAGGCCCGCCGTTTGGGTCACAACTTTGTCGGAACCGAACAGATCCTCCTGGGTCTGATAGGGGAAGGAACAGGGGTGGCCGCCAAGGTGCTAAAGTCAATGGGTGTCAATCTCAAAGATGCCCGAATTGAGGTAGAAAAAATCATAGGTCGGGGATCCGGCTTTGTGGCTGTAGAAATTCCGTTTACACCACGAGCCAAGCGGGTTCTGGAGCTATCCTTAGAAGAAGCACGCCAACTAGGGCATAACTACATAGGCACCGAGCATCTGCTGTTGGGTCTCATCCGTGAAGGGGAAGGCGTAGCAGCCAGGGTGCTAGAGAACCTGGGTGTAGATTTGTCAAAGGTGAGAACCCAAGTAATTAGGATGTTAGGAGAAACTGCAGAAGTTACTCCTGGCGGTTCTTCGGGTCGCACAAAAACCCCGACCTTGGATGAATTCGGCTCTAATTTGACTCAAATGGCCGTAGATAACAAGCTTGATCCCGTGGTGGGACGCGCCAAGGAAATCGAGCGTGTGATTCAAATTTTGGGTCGCCGGACTAAAAATAATCCGGTGCTGATTGGTGAACCTGGAGTTGGTAAAACGGCCATTGCTGAAGGTTTGGCCAGCCGCATCGCTAACAAGGATGTCCCGGACATCTTAGAGGATAAGCGTGTTGTTACCCTAGATATTGGTCTCCTGGTAGCAGGAACTAAGTATCGTGGGGAATTTGAAGAGCGCCTAAAGAAAATCATGGATGAAATCCGCCAAGCGGGTAATGTCATCCTGGTAATTGACGAGGTTCATACCTTAATCGGTGCAGGTGCTGCTGAAGGAGCTATTGATGCTGCTAATATTCTCAAACCAGCTTTGGCCAGGGGTGAATTACAGTGCATCGGTGCTACTACTTTGGATGAGTACAGGAAGCACATCGAACGAGATGCAGCCCTGGAAAGACGGTTTCAACCTGTAATGGTGGGCGAACCCTCTGTTGATGAAACAATAGAAATTTTATATGGGTTGCGCGATCGATATGAAGCGCATCACAAGTTAAAAATCTCTGATGAAGCTTTAGTAGCAGCAGCCAAATTATCTGATAGATATATTAGCGATCGCTATTTGCCAGATAAGGCAATCGACCTAGTTGACGAAGCAGGTTCTCGTGTTCGTCTAATTAATTCTCAGTTACCTCCAGCAGCTAAGGAGTTAGATAAGGAACTGCGGCAAATATTAAAAGAAAAAGATGATGCTGTGCGTTCCCAAGACTTTGACCGTGCGGGAGAACTGCGTGACAGAGAAATGGAAATTAAGGCGGAAATTAGGTCGATCGCCCAAAACAAAGCTAATGGAACCAGTGCAGAGGGGGTTGAACCGGTAGTAACTGAGGAGGATATCGCTCACATTGTGGCTTCCTGGACCGGTGTACCAGTGAATAAACTCACTGAATCCGAATCGGAAAAGTTACTACACATGGAAGATACCCTACATCAGCGTCTTATTGGTCAAGAGGATGCGGTTAAGGCCGTTTCTCGAGCCATTCGTCGCGCTCGTGTAGGTTTAAAAAATCCCAATCGCCCAATTGCTAGTTTTGTCTTCTCTGGTCCTACTGGAGTAGGTAAAACCGAATTAGCTAAATCTCTGGCATCTTACTTCTTCGGATCGGAAGAAGCAATGATTCGCTTGGATATGTCCGAGTACATGGAGCGTCATACCGTTAGTAAGTTAATTGGTTCCCCTCCAGGTTACGTCGGCTACAACGAAGGTGGTCAGCTTACGGAGGCGGTACGCCGTCGTCCCTATACTGTAGTGCTGTTCGACGAAATCGAAAAGGCACACCCGGATGTATTCAATATGCTGCTGCAAATTTTAGAAGATGGTCGTTTGACCGATGCTAAAGGACGCACAGTAGACTTTAAGAACACCTTGTTAATTTTGACCTCTAACATTGGTTCTAAGGTAATTGAAAAAGGTGGTAGCGGTATTGGCTTTGAGTTTGCCGAAGATGCAGCTGAATCGCAGTACAATCGTATTCGTTCCCTGGTGAATGAAGAACTCAAACAGTATTTCCGTCCTGAGTTCTTAAACCGTCTGGATGAAATTATTGTCTTCCGTCAGTTGAACAAGGCTGAAGTTACCGAAATTGCCGACATCATGCTCAAGGAAGTGTTTGGTCGATTGACGGAAAAAGGTATTGCCTTAGAAGTGAGCGATCGCTTTAAAGACCGTCTAATCCAAGAAGGTTATAGTCCTAGCTATGGTGCCAGACCATTACGTCGAGCAATTATGCGATTACTCGAGGATAGTTTAGCAGAAGAGATTCTGTCTGGACGAATCAAAGATGGGGACATTGCTTACGTTGACATAGACGAAAATGGTGTTGTCCAAGTAACAGCTAGACAGCGTCCGGAGTTACTTGCTCCAACTATTGAGCTGTAGTCCGGAGTTTTTAAAAACTTAAACACCTTAAACCTTAAACATCAGTAAACGGTGGGGAAATCTAATCTCCCCACCGTTTTTGATGAATAGATTTTAGAGATTTTAGGGAACCTCGATAGGAATCAGGGCGTTTTCTGGTAAATAACTATGAAAACAGCCATCATCAGCCAAAACCAAAATTAACCGCAGAGGATAATCAGGAGGAATCTGTAAATCTACCCATGGCACTGCTACCTCCAAACAGGTATTTAAAGCCACCTGAGCGCGACTAGCACGGGGTAACCATTGATAATTCTCTACAGCTTCCCGAAATTGAACTGCTTGGGAAATCAAATTAATTTCTAGGTGATGGTGGAACAAATAATTAACCGGAGCCATATCCGGAACCTCCGCTAGAGGTATGGAACTGTTCACCATTGGTCTGTCTGGATAGTACCACAGTAAATTTAATTCCGGTGGCAATTCCTTTCCTGGAGTAAGTCCATTTTTAAAGTCCACTCGCAAATAGAAGTTGAGGTGATCTACCCCATACCAAAGACGCTGGATTAGACTACTTTGGTGCATTGTTCCTCTAGCACCACCCACTTCTACCCTACCAGCCTTGTCCCAATCTTGCTCATCCCCATTACCATCAATAACTGGATGAATAAAACTTTCTGGGCGACGGTCCGCTTTCACTTCATGCAGTTCTAGGGGCGAATTTAAATAAGCAGGTATGGGTTCATTTAGTGCTTTATAAATGCCATAAAGATGCTCTCTAAATAACTGGTCAAATATGGCATCTTGATTTGATGAATGTCCTTCACCAAACCACCAAAACCAGTCCGATCCCTCAGCAGCATATAAAGCCTCCCATGCGGCGGGATTATTTTCTTCCGTAGCTTCCGGGTGTCTGGCCAAAGTTTGTCTAGCTTGAACAAGATAATCCCAAGCTCGGTTTTTTACCGGATCTCCTATCCAAGTGGTAAAACTACCATCTACCCATGAACCACTATGTAACCTGTCTCCATTAATAGTCGCTGTAGGAGGATACTTGTCTAAAAATTCAGAAACCGTTACTAGTTGAATATTAGGTTCGTGACTTAGGGTTTGATATAGAGTTTCTAAAAAGGGTTTGCCATCTTCCGGGTAGAATTCCCAGCAATTCTCCCCATCCAAAGCAATAGTGACCAACCAGGGTTGTTCAGTTGACCTCTCTCTTTGCTGTCTAGAAATTGCCTCTAAATGTCCAACCAAGTTGGCAACCGCTTGCCTAGGTTGCATAGAACTATAGGTAAACCCGATTAAATCCGATAATCTATGATCCCGAAAAACAATAGACACCTCACCTTCGGGAGTTTGTAATCTATAGGGACGATATAGTAGTTCCGGTTCCTGGACATTTCCCGCTCCATCCCGATGGAAAAAATGTCTTGTAGTCCAACCCAAAACCGCTTCATCCGAGCAAATCCACTTGAATCCTTGTTTTATCACATAGGGCAAAATCTCCGGACTAACGGACTGCTCCGAAGGCCATAAACCCCTTGGCACCCTTCCAAATCTTTCTTGGTAGAAATCCCAGGCTTTTTGTAAATGACGAGGAATATCTTCGGCCCAGTTAAACCGAGAATTGGGCAATGTCATATTTCCAACCGCCACCCTTCCAGCATTAGTATCTGCTAATAGGGGTAATATGGGATGGGTATAGGGAGTAGTAGTCACCTCCAACTGTCCGGTTTCCTGCATTTTCCGATGTTGAGGAATAATGCGACTTAGTATTTGTTTCTGTTTAGAATAGATCCTTTGGCGATCGCCCAAAGTAAAATCCCGTCCCTGTTTTAACCAAGCTGAAATTTCCGGGTCATCCCAAAATAGGGGATCAATCCAAGCCAAATTATGCCAAGCCAATAAATCGCCGTAATCCGCCGATTCCCAATTTGACAAACACCAGTTCTGTCCTTTTTCCTGTCTTTGGTGGTATAACTGTCCATAACGGGGATGGGGGTCAATTAAAGTGTGGTGATTAGCATCAAAAAAGTGTTGGATAATGAATTCTTTCTGTTCTATGGTCAAATTTTCCACAGGGGTCAAACTGGCCGTCAGATAGGGGTCAAAAGCATCACCCTTAATATAATCTTCCAACTGGAGAATTAGAGACGGGACCAAATTTACCGTTTGGTGCAATTTAGGATATTTTTCCAGTAATAGGATTAAATCTAAATAGTCCTTTGTGCCATGTAACCTCACCCAGGGCAAACGATAGTGGTTATTAGCGGGTGACTTATACAGTGGTTGATGTTGATGCCAGATAAAAGCGACGTATAACGGATAAGACATAGGAACTGACCAACTACTTAGTATCCGAGATTTTACAAAAGTTAGTACAAGATTCTAGTTCTCTAAATATTTCTTTAACATTTAACTTACCATTCACCCGGTGAGCATACCACCTTCATCTCAACTCCTGCAACAACTATGAGCAAATTGTTGCTAAACTTTACAAAACTTCAAACAAATTAAGTGATTCCTCCCAGAAAATAAGGCTCCCAACTGCCAAAACTTATGTTAAAAAAAAGAATGATTATCAAAAACTGGGGATAAATGGATAAATTATGATAGGTTCAGAAATCTCGACTACCATACCTGTAACCGTTTTAACAGGCTATTTAGGGGCAGGAAAAACCACCCTACTGAATCACATTCTCACCTACGAGCACGGTAAAAAAGTAGCTGTAATCATCAATGAATTTGGGGAAGTGGGCATTGATAATCAACTAGTGATTGATGCGGACGAAGAAATCTTTGAAATGAACAACGGCTGTATTTGCTGTACAGTACGTGGGGATTTAATTCGGATCATTGGTAACTTAATGAAACGGCGGGATAAGTTCGACCATTTAGTGATTGAAACCACCGGATTAGCAGATCCTGCGCCTGTAATTCAGACCTTCTTTGTAGATGAGGACATGCAAAATCAACTATCATTAGATGCGGTAGTAACAGTTGTGGATGCCAAACACATTTGTCAACATTGGGAAGCGGATGAAGCTCAGGAGCAAATAGCCTTTGCCGATGTAATTTTGTTAAACAAAACCGATTTAGTTTCCCCAGAAACTTTGGAGGAATTAGAAAAGCGAATTCGTGCCATGAACGCCATGGCTAAAATTTACCATACCCAGAATTCCCAACTATCCATGGATGCCTTATTAGGTGTGAGAGCCTTTGATTTAGCCAGAGCATTGGAAATAGATCCCAATTTTTTAGGTGAAGATACTCATGAACATGATAATAGCGTAGGTTCAGTAGCTTTAGTAGAATCAGGTGCCTTAGATGGGGAGAAATTAAATGTTTGGTTAGGGCAATTATTGCGCAATCAAGGGCAAGATATTTTTCGCATGAAGGGCATTTTAAATATTGCTGGTGAAGAGGAGCGTTTTGTCTTTCAGGGGGTACACATGATATTTGATGGTAGACCAGATAGACCCTGGAAATATAGTGAACCGAGAAAAAATCAACTAGTTTTTATCGGAAGGAACCTAGATGGGACAAAATTAAAACAAGATTTTTTATCCTGTATGCTATAATCGCTCCCAAGATCATCAACAGAATTGATATTCCCAATTTCCATATTTCCCATATATGAACTTCACCACTAACAAACCGCAAAAATTCACCACCCATTATTCAGAAAAGCTAACAGAATATGTAACATCCTTAAACTGGTCTAAATCCGGTCACAAGCTGGCCGTCACCTCCGCATCAGGAGAGGTAATCATTTGGGAAAACCAAACAATTACCAATCTCCAAACTTCCACAGGTAAATCCCTAGACTGTGGAGGTTTCTCAGCTGATGACCAGTATTTGGCTGTAGGTGGTCAGGATGGAAACGTAAAAATCTGGAAGGACAAAGAGTTAATTCAAACCCTAGCAAACGCTCCAGCTTGGATTGATAAGTTGGCTTGGAACCATACCAATAATCTATTAGCTTTTAGTTTAGGTCGTTATGTTCAAGTGTGGGATGTGGATGCGCGGGAACTGGTGGTCACCCTCAACTTTGAAAACTCATCAATTTTAGGAATTGATTGGCGTCAGGATGGAAAGTATTTGGCTATTAGCGGTTATAAAGGAGTTAAGGTTTGGAATAGGGAAAATTGGGATGAGGAACCTTATATACTGTATACGGATACAGTCAGTACGGGTGTGGCATGGTCCAGTGACGGTAAATATTTGGCTTCAGCAAATATGGATCGTAGTATCGCAGTATTAGAGTGGGAAAATCCCGATCCCTGGCTAATGCGTGGTTTTCCTGGCAAAATTCGTCAATTGGCTTGGTCTAATAGAACAAGTGATACAGGAGATCCCATCTTAGCTTGTGCCAGTGTAGAAGGTGTAGTAATGTGGCATAAATCTGTTGATGAATCTGTAGGTTGGGAGTCAACAATTTTGACTAATCACTTCGACATTGTAACTGCGATCGCCCACCCACCCCAGTCCTTAAATTATAGATTGCCAAATAATGAGTTAGTACTTGCTTCTGCTGGTGCTGATGGTTGGTTGTGTTTATGGGATGAAAATTTTCAAGTATGGGAAATTTTGTCAGGTGTAACTGAAGGTTTTTCTACCCTAGCTTGGGAACCCCAAGGCAAATTTTTGGCAGCGGGTGGAGACCAAGGGGAATTAATTATTTGGTCATCTAATAATTCCCAGTGTGAAGTTATAGACTAAGTAAGTTGGCGTTAAAAGACCAAACTATGTAAAGATAAATAGGATAAGTAGGTGAGTGGAATTAAACATGAACGTAATGGTTTACCCTACCGCTAACCCATCCTATAAATAATCGTGCCTCCCTACTTAAAATAATTGTGATGAATAAGTTGTTAAATTGTAAGTTTTGCAATATTTGTTTACCAATTGGCCTACCAATAATACTAGCAATTTTAGGTTGTAATCATAGGAATCTAAATAATAACTATACTCAAGATCACCAGAATCAAAAGATCAGTCAAAATCTACCCCAAGTTGTAGTTACTACAACCATACTCTGCGATATTACTAACCAAATAGCCAAAGAAAGTATCAATCTAATTTGTTTAGTTCCTCCTGGTTTGGAACCTCCTATATATCAGCCAACACCGGAAGATATCAAAGCCATCAAAAAAGCAGATCTGATTTTATATCACGGTTATAATTTTGAGCCTAACCTAATTAAGTCCTTCAAAAATAGTCGAAAAAACATAGCCAAAATATCAGTTGGTCAACGTGCTGTGAAACAACCACAAAAACTGCACCAAAATGGCAAAATTATTAACGAACCACATATTTGGCATGATGTGAGAAATGCCATCAAAATGGTAGAAGTAGTGAATTTTCAATTAGGCAAAATATCACCGGAAAATCAACAGAGATATAATAGTAATACCCGCCAACTGACCCGAGAATTAAAAGAATTAAACCAGTGGATTAAATCTACTCTTTCCACCATTCCTGACAAAAAACGGAAATTGCTGACCACCCATGGGGCGATGATTTATTACGTCAAGGCCTATGGGTTAGATTATAAAGGAACCTTACCAGATATCAGCAATGAAGATAAATTAACAGCTAAAAAAGCTAAAAGTCTAGCTGAATATATTAAAACAACCCAAGCACCAATAATTTTTGCTGATAGAGCAGTTAATTTGATGTTACTTGCGCCAATTGCCAAAAAAACAAAAGTGAAAATTTTTCCTCGACCACTTTATATTGATGGATTGGGTGAACCAGGTAGTGATGGAGAAACCTATCAAAAAATGATGGATGCAAATACTCGCAGCATTGTAGAAGGTTTAGGGGGTACATATTTAAGATTCGTGCCCAATATTGGTAGATAAATTAGCTTTTCCAGTTGCTACCAACCATTTACCAGCAGAAGGAGCTAGGGTAACACCTCTCCTGAGAGGTTTAACCTTGATATTATCAACCAGGCTTAAATGCTAATAAATACTATTGGTTCTTGACTGGATAATTTGAGTGTAAAAAAATCCCCGTAGGCCTGGGCAGATTTTTCCATTAGTTGCACGGGATTAAAAACCCAGTTGATTCTCTGTAGAAATCTGGGAGTTTGAGACTCACCCGGTAATTTCATCAGGTTTTTTTCTAGCATAGTTAGTATGATTGGTAAGCTGTGATATGAGTTTACTCATTATGGCTTGGGGTTTAATCCTGTTTTTGCCATCTGCTCCCAGTATAACAGATCAATTGAACATTGTGCCACATTAGGAATGAAACTGTTTATACATTAAAACCATCAATTATTTGGTTAAATTTAGGAGAAAGTAAGTGAGTGGGTGGAATTAAATATAAGATGAACGTAGGTTGGGTTGAAGTATGAAACCCAACACCCGCATGGATCTCGTTACTCGACCCATCCTACAAATAATTGTGCCTCCCTACTTAATTCCCTTGAGGATATGAAAGTCATTAATAGAAACTTATGAAATGGCAGTTATTGACACATAATAAGCAAGTGCTAGGCAAAATATTCACAATATTAGTCTTTACTGGGTTAACTGGAATTTTATGCGTTTCTTGTAATCGCAATCAGGATCTTTTGGTAACTGAAATAGGGGTCAATCCCCCTAAACGTCCCACCCGTAAAACCTCTGGTGCAGGAGCATTTTATCTTCAGGGACAAAATCAGCACTCGAGAGGCAATTTTCAAGCTGCTATTGCTGCTTATAGTAAGTCTATCAGTTTAAATTCTGACTATGCACCTGCATTTAAGGCTCGTGGTTTAGCTTATTTTGACTTAAATAATAAAGAAAGAGCAATTAATGATTATAATCAGTCTCTGCAAATTAATCCTAATGACCCAGAAACTTACAACTATAGGGGTAATGCTCGTGCTTTTTTAGGAGACCAAAAAGGTGCTATAGAAGATTATAACGAAGCTATTCGTTTATCGCCTAACTATGCCGAGGCTTTCAATAATAGAGGCAATTCCCATGCTGCTCAAGGAAACAAAAATGCAGCTCTAGAAGATTATACTCAAGCTATTCGCATTGACCAAAATTATTCCGTTGCTTATAATAATCGCGGTAATGCCTATTCTAGTCTGGGAAATACATCAAAAGCGATCGCTGATTATAATCAAGCCATTCGGTTAAATCCACAGTTTGCTCCTGCTTATAATAATCGTGGTAATGCTTTTGCCTCTTCTGGAGATAAACGTCGTGCTTTACAAGACTTGCAAAAAGCAGCAACTATTTTTGACCAAGAGGGTAACAGGGGATTATATCAACAGACCATGAAAAACATTGAGGAGTTGGAAAATTAATTGTCGACTAACCATTAGATATTAGTTGGGTATATCTTAGATATTTAGACATGGATGAGATATTTCATAACTTATGTTACACTGTCTTATAATATGTTATTTACTGTTGAGTATTTTACTCGCCAGCTGTTCTGCTCCGAGTTCGGCCCAACTCAATACCACCTTAAATGCTCAGTTACCCCAGTCAAACACTAAAGGTCAATACTTGCCAGTTTCCGCTCAAATGACCATTGCCAATGGCAAAAAAATTGATTTGGAAGTTGCAAAAACACCAGAACAGCAGATGATGGGGTTAATGTATCGTCCAGCTTTACCAGATAACCGGGGTATGTTGTTTGCATTTCCCTCACCCCAACCAGTAGGATTTTGGATGAAGAATGTACCAGTGTCATTAGACATGGTATTTATTAACAGAGGCGTGGTTCAATATATCAAGACCGCCCCCCCCTGCAAAAATGAACCCTGTCCTACCTACGGTCCAAGAGTGCTAATAGACCAAGTGGTTGAATTAAGAGCTGAACGGGCCCGGGAACTGGGTCTCAAAATAGGAGATAGGGTCAAAATTGAGGTATTCAAACCGCTCAGGTGACACATTAAATACTGTCTTTAGGTAACTAAAAAAAAAGAAACGATATAAGATAATATGCTTTACCCCCGGGAGGTGAGATAGAAATGGTACAATCGAGATACACCCGTCTGATCAATTTCCTGCAGGAAGATTTAGCGATTTCAGCAGCTTCCCTAGCTGTCGCTCTGCGTCACCCTGAGCAAGATACTGGATCCCTAACCATGATCCTGTGGCAATATGGACTAATAACTCTAGACCAGTTAGAGCAGATCTATGACTGGTTAGAAACTATCTAAATTTCACCCAGCTGTAGTTAAATACATTCAGACCTTTCCTAGGAATTAAACATGCTTTTTGATATACTCCCCGACCTGATGGTACGGGGAATATTGATGGTGGCCTCAAATTTCGCCTTTCATTTCTAATCTATTTCCAATCTTCACCAATGCGAATGGTGAGATCTGCATCTAAATCTCCTTGAGCGGAAACTTCAATTTGACCCCTACCCAATATTGTCTGTAGCTCTACTCCTGGTTGTCGAGTTCCTCTGCGAACAAAGATCTGGGTTTGGCGTTGGTTTTCAGCCCAATCGGGAACAGTGTAAATATTAGCAAAACCCTTGGACTTGAGTTGGTTGATAACTTTTGCAGTTACTTGAGGTTGACTGCTGGCATTTTGAATGGCAATTTTTAGCTGAGAAACTGAACGAGAGTCTGATTTGACTTGATAAATATCCACCCCAACATAATTTTTTAACAAACTTTGTTGTCCGGTGAGATTCAACCAGTAACTTTCTGGATCTTTACTGAACTTACTAAAGGTACCAGGAAGCATGGTCATTTGAAAATTATCCCGTTCCACATTGACGGCAAAATTGGCCAAGGCCATCATCTCTTCCATTCTCAAATTGGTGTCAAAATACTTGCGCATCATACGAGTAAGTTGGGGTAACCGAGGTAGAACGACAGGATTATTTAGGCGTTGAACCAGACCACCAATCAGAGCTTGTTGTCGTTGCACCCTGGCTATATCTCCCAGACTAGATTCCCGAAAACGAGCAAATAATTCCGCCTGTTCACCGTTGAGGGTTTGCCACCCACTCACTAAATTTGTTGGTGTTCCACCAGTTTGCTCCTGAGAGCTCATAGACTGGGGTACAAATATATCTACTCCCCCCAACTGATCCACCAGTTCTCGTAAACCACTCGTGGAAATACGAATATACCTATCTATGGGAGCGTTACTAAAAGTGCGACTGATTACCCGTGCAGCTAATACCGGACCACCCTTGGTATTAGCTTCTGATATCTTGCTGAGTCCATCTTCTGGTAAGGACACCATTGTCCCCTTGGGAATGGAAAGCACCCTTATTGATTTATCACTAGGGTTTAACCGCACTAGTAACATGGTGTCACTGCTACCGGCAAAACTTTCTGGTGAACCATCTAGGGTGCCTTTAATCGGTTCAACACCCATCACTAAAATGTTCATGGGTTTGGATAGTTGATAAAGGGAAAGTTTATTCCATAAACCATCCGATACTTTTAAAGTATCTCTATTACTTGGTGTAAATCCGTCATCTTCTGCTTTCTCTAAGTTACTCCATAGGGGAGTCCATAAAGCAACTGCTGACATGAATAGCCCTGATAAGGTGATGCTTATAGAAAAGGTTAATACCCACAATAGCCAACGAGGCATACTTAATCCTAATTTGTCAGAAATCTGATATGGCATTGATCCCATTAGTTCAGCGACTGTTCGTTGACTATTTACACCCCCTGCAGTTACCTCCGCTCTCAATACCGGATTTGACACAGTCTGAGTTTCAACTGACATAAATTGCTCCAGTTGTCCCTCATGTTCTAAAGCAGTCACTTGTTGAATTGCAAGCTGATTTTCTAACCACTGAACTTGTTTAATCACAATTGCCTCCCCACTTAATCACTTTTTCATAAGAGTACGTTCATATTAAGCCACAAATTTCTGGTATCGCAGGTTATAATTCAGATAGTGCAGGGAAAATTAGGCTTGCAAGGAAACCAGTTGAACAACCAAACCAACCTTGATCTGAAATTAATGTAGACTACTAGATTTTTTATTCAATAATTCCCCACTGGCCAGATGGATTCAGTCAAGATTATCCCAAATGGGATGAATAATAAATATAGACTTAATATTGTTTTACAGTAGTTCCCATTTTCTGAAAACAACATGACTAGTTCCATGATCCCCGTTATTTTGGCTGGTGGTAAGGGCGAGCGCTTTTGGCCCCTAAGTCGCAAAGACAAACCTAAACAGTTCTTAAATCTGGATGGTAGTTCCCAAAGTTTACTGCAATCCACAGCCAAGCGACTGCTAAATGTCTCTGGAGGTTGGGATAATCTGTGGGTAATCACTTCCAGCCAAATATCTCAGGGTGTAGAACAGCAATTGCCCAACCTGTTACCCTCAAACCTGTTAGTTGAATTAGAGGGTAGGGATACAGCAGCTGCGATCGCCTGGGCAAGTTTGGAAATCCAGAAGCGTCATGGGGATGACACTGTGATTGGATTTTTCCCTGCTGATCACTGGATTGCTGACCAAGAGGCGTTTGAAAACACTCTCAGTGCTGCTACCCAATTAGCAACCAGCACACAAGCGATCGTCACTTTGGGGATTAAGCCTAGTTTTCCATCCACTGCTTATGGGTATATTGAACAGGGTGAAAGGGTTGGTAAATTTAATAATTTACCAGTCTATCACGTCAACCGGTTTACTGAAAAGCCCAACCGAGAAACAGCTGAACATTTTTTATCTACAGGACGTTTTAGCTGGAATAGTGGCATGTTTGTATTTCGCGCTGGAGTCATACTACAAGAATTACACACCCATACTCCAGAAATTGTCATCCCTTTAGCAGAACATGGACCTGGGATTTACCCTTCTTTGCCTAAGCAAAGTATAGATTATGCCCTCATGGAAAAGACTAATTTGGCTTATGTCTTACCAGTAGAATTTGGCTGGGATGATCTGGGGGACTGGAATGCCATTGAACGTCTACTCAAAACCCAGGAAGATCAAAATGTAGAATTAGCTACCCATGTCGGTCTCCATACCCAAGGAACTATTATTTATGCTTCCGATCCCAACGATTTAGTGGTCACTATCGGTTTAGAAAATTTGGTGATTGTGCGCGATCGCAATGTTACCCTAATAGTTGACAAAGATCGAACTCAGGAAATTAAACAGGTGTTAAAGAAACTACAGAGTGATCCTCGATTTACGGATCTTTTGTAGGCGAAGGCTTGACGTTTCAGCACATATTGTAATATTTTTATGTCGATTATCCAAGCTCAAAATCTTAGCAAATCGTATTCAGTTGCCATTAAACAACCTGGGTTTGTTGGTACAATAAACCACTTCTTCAATCGTCAATATCGTCACATTCAAGCTGTTAAAGATGTAACCTTCACCATAGAACCTGGAGAAATAGTGGGGTTTTTGGGGCCCAATGGTGCGGGTAAAACCACGACCTTAAAAATGCTGACTGGTCTAATTCATCCTTCCAGCGGATCACTAAAAGTGGGGGGATTCAGTCCTTTTCGTCGTCAGGAAGCATTTTTGCAAAGAATTACCCTAGTTATGGGACAAAAGCAGCAATTATTATGGGATTTACCAGCCATAGATTCCCTAAAAATCAATGCTGCAGTATATAATATATCCAATAGAGAATTTCAGCAGCGAGTTGGTGAACTGACAGAAATGCTTTCCCTAGGTAGCAAACTAAACCAACCAGTCAGGAAACTTTCTCTAGGTGAAAGAATGAAGGCAGAAATTTTAGCCGCTCTTTTACACCGTCCCCAGGTTCTGTTTTTAGATGAACCAACTCTGGGACTGGATATTAACGCCCAAGTTAACGTAAGAGACTTCTTAAGAGAATATAACCAACTTTATCAATCTACCATATTATTAACAAGTCACTACATGGCGGATATCACAGCTCTTTGTGAAAGAGTGTTAGTAATTCACCAAGGCGAACTGATGTATGATGGCAGACTGGAAGAATTAATACAGAAATTTGCCCCCTATCGTCAAATCTATATAGAATTGTCCCAGTCACTACCTATTGAAAAACTTACTTACTATGGAGAGGTAGAACATCTAGAAGGTAGAAGAGTTAGTTTACTCGTGCAAAGGGAAGGTTTAACCCGCACCGTAGGACAAATATTAGCAGATTTAGACGTGGTAGATTTAACTGTCACCGAACCACCAGTAGAAGAAGTAATAGGTAAAGTTTTCCAGTCCGTTCTTATATCACCAACCCACCGTAAGTAAATAAAGATGAAGTATTTTTTCAGGAAGGCCCACATCTTCCTCACAGTGTATTACGCCTACATGCTAGAATATCGCTCAGAACTACTATTATGGGTTTTATCTGGTTCCCTACCCATAATAATTATGGGTGTGTGGAATAAAGCAGCACAGGGGGGAAACTTTGGTTTAAGTCCACTTGACTTTACCCGCTATTTTTTTGCAGTATTTCTATTTAGACAACTAACGGTTGTTTGGGTAATTTATGATTTTGAAAGAGAAGTAGTCGAGGGGAAACTTTCCAATCGATTATTACAACCCTTAGACCCGGTATTTCATCATCTTGCTGGTCACATTAGTGAAAGATTTGCCAGAATGCCATTTATTGTGGCAATTGTGGGCATATTCTTCGCATTTTACCCCCAAGCTTTCTGGATCCCCAGTTTTACCAACTTTTTTTGGTTTATCCTAGCTGCATTCCTATCTTTTGCATTGAGGTTCCTCATCCAGTACACTCTAGGAATGTTAGCCTTTTGGACTGAAAGAGCTACATCCCTAGAAAACTTTTGGTTCTTATTATTTCTGTTTCTATCAGGTATGATTGCACCCTTAGAGGTTTTTCCCCCAGCGGTTAAAAACTTCGCCCTATGGACACCATTTCCCTACCTAATTCATTTTCCCGCAAGCATTTTAGTAGGTCTACCCGTAGATTTAACCAGGGGATTTTTATCCATTTTAGCTTGGTTGTGCATATTTTGGATAGCCAATCGCCTACTATGGCGCTTAGGGTTAAAGCAGTATTCAGGCATGGGAGCTTAATTAGGCTTTCTCATAGATAAACTAATACGTTTTAACTTTTCATTCACCTCCAGCACCCTCACCCTTACCAACTGTCCCACCTTAACGATGGTTTTGGGATCCTCCACAAATCTATCTGCTAATTGGGATATGTGAACCAATCCATCCTGATGAACTCCAATATCAACAAAAGCACCAAAATTAGCCACATTAGTAATAATTCCTTCCAATTCCATACCCACGGTTAAGTCCCTAATTTCCTTAATTCCCTCCCGGAAGGTGGCATATTTAAATTCCGCACGAGGATCTCTTCCTGGTTTTTCCAGTTCCCTGAGAATATCTCGCAAAGTAGGCTCTCCGATGGCATCAGTCAGGTATTTTTTGATGCCAGTTTTTTTCAACCGTTCTGCTATTTGGGTAACTTGATTTAATGGTACTTGTAAATCCCCTGCTATCTTTTCTACCAGGGGATAACTTTCCGGATGAACTGCAGTATTATCCAGGGGATTTTCCCCATTTCTAATTTTTAAAAACCCTGCTGACTGTTCAAATGCTTTCGGACCAAGTTTTGGCACTTTCAACAGTTGTTGACGATTTTTAAATGCCCCATATTGATTGCGATAGGTGATAATATTATTAGCAACTGTAGGGTTAATTCCAGAAACAAATGTCAACAGTTCTTTAGAAGCAGTATTCAAATCTACTCCCACATAATTGACACAACTTTCAACGGTTTCATGTAATTTCTTTTTCAGGAGTTTTTGATCCACATCATGCTGATATTGTCCCACCCCAATGGATTTGGGGTCAATTTTTACTAATTCAGCCAGGGGATCTTGCAATCTTCTCCCAATACTAATTGCACCTCTGACAGTTATATCTAAATCAGGAAATTCCTTTCTAGCTACTTCACTAGCTGAATATATAGATGCACCAGACTCATTCACCATAACCTTAATTGGTTTGGAGTGGCAATCTCTTAAAACCTCGGTGATAAATTCATCCGTTTCGCGAGATGCTGTGCCATTGCCAATTGCTATTAGTTGAATCTCATACTTTTCTATGAGCTTTTTTACCGTCTGAACCGCTTTTTGCCTCTGTTCCCCTCCCTGGTGAGGAAAAACAGCTTGATATTCTAGGAATTTACCCGTCGGATCTAAAATCGCTGTCTTACAACCCGTTCTAAACCCTGGATCTATGGCCAAGGTGGGTTTCATCCCTGCGGGTGCAGACAATAACAACTCCCTCAGATTTGCTTCAAAGGTTTTAATAGATTCAACATCAGAATAGGTTTTCTTTTCACTAATTACTTCATTAATTAACGAAGTTTTCATCAAGCGGTTAAAAGCATCCTTTAACATAGCTTGGTAGAACTGTCTGATATTTTGTGTTCGGGTGTGAATTTCCTGAGATTCCAAATAAGCAAGTAGAAAATCTTGGTCAAAACCAATGTCAAAGACTAAGAGTTTTTCCGCTTCTCCCCTACTTAAAGCTAACATATTATGGGGAGCAACATTTTTGACCTTTACCTGATAGTTACGGTACATTTCAAATTTAGTTGTCCCTTCCGCATATTCCTCTTTGATTCGGGAAATAATCACACCCGTTTCCAACACATATTCCCTGATATAGGCTCTTAAATGAGCCTTGTCAGCTATTTCTTCCGCTAAAATATCACTAGCGCCTTTTAACGCCTCTTCACTGGTATTCACACCTTTTTCCTGGGCAACATATTTACTTGCTACTGAATCCAGGGAAATGGATGTACCATTTTTTACATTTAATGATTTAATAAATGCTGCTAAGGATTCCAGACCTTTTTCTCGAGCAATAGTAGCACGAGTGCGACGCTTTGGTTTGTAGGGTAAGTATAAATCCTCTAATTCCGTTTTCTGTAAACAGGAGCTGATTTTCTCTTCCAGTTTGTCCGTGAGTTTACCTTGTTCTGATATGGCGCTTAAAACTGCCCGTTTTCTCTCTTCTAGTTCTGTCAAATATGTATATCTATCGGATAAATCTCGTAGTTGTACTTCCGTCATTTCTTGGGTAAGTTCCTTACGATAACGTGCAATAAAGGGAATAGTTGCACCCTCAGCTAAGAGATCCAAGGCGTTTTGTACCTGGTTGACTTTAAGTCCTAATTCAAGAGCGACTAATTGGGGAATATTCAACATATTTTTAGTGATTAATAATACTGAAAACGGTAAAGTCCTGACGGAATGGAAAGTTCACATAACTGGCAATTATAGCTGTAGCCATCAAGATTAGGACATAATGGCGAGATCCCGTAGGGAGTGCTTCGCAATCGCTCTTCTCTTTAGTATAAACTCCAGTTTTTAAAAACCCCCAAGGGTATTCTGGTGCAGGTAATAGTTTATTCGAGTGCAGTAATATCAATACCCTTAGCTTTTAATTGTGATAGCAATGTTTGATACTTTATTTGTTCCTGCTCTTTGAGAAGTCTTTCACGTTCTGCACGCTGAGTTTCTTGTTCTTTGAGAAGTTTTTCACGTTCTGCACGTTGAGTTTCTTGTTCTTTGAGAAGTTTTTCACGTTCTGCACGCTGAGTTTCCTGCTCTTTAAGCAATTTTTCACGTTCTGCACGTTGAGTTTCTTGTTCTGCATAATTACTCAATTCTACAGGATTAAGAAACTTACTCCCATCTGGATAATAGATGACTAATTCATCTTGGGTCATGTCAAATCTTATTTTCAATCTTGGACTGGTCCAAGTGGTAAAATTCTCAATTTCCTTAAATGAGTTATTTTCCCTAATAGATACTTCTAGACTAGTCTTGTCTGGGTTATACACATAATACTCCTCCACTCCATGTTCCAGATAAAAGAGCTTTTTTCTGTCCATCTCAGTATTATTATTACCAGGAGATAAAATTTCAAACACCACCTGGGGGGGAATATTATTCTCTTCCCACTGTCGATAAGACCCCCGGTACCCCTTGGGTCTCCCAAACACTACCATGGTGTCAGGGGCCAGTTTAATTTTGTTACTACCCTCCACTGGATACCAAAATAAGTCCCCAGCCACAAACACATCCGCATTGGACTTAAATAGTATTTCTAAATTTTCCTTAATTTTGACAATCCATGTAAATTGTCTAGTGTTATCCGCCATAGGTTTATTATCACTTTCTGGGTAGACAATTTCAGGCGTCTCCACACCCTGACTAATGTTAGATTTTATCACCCGCAGTTGAGTTTTTGATGGAATTTGCCTCACCATGTCTATACCTCCCATTCACTTTGGTACTGACTCAATCGGTTTAGTTTAATATAACATGGTTTGTCTAGGGGTGTTGAGTTTAATCAACCCAACTTACGATTACCCACGACAAAACCAGTCGGTTTTAGACTGGGAATTGATTCCCGGTCTCCCCAACAGACAGTCTCCAGGTAGGGGTTAATTTAAACAATTATGGTTAATCCCCTGGGGAGCTCCCATAGAGAGTGTTTTGCGAGCTCCCGTAGGGAGTGCTTCGCAATCGCATTTATATATATCCTGTTGGTTTGTTGGGTTTCGTGCCTCAATCCAACCTACGATTACTCAGGACAAAACCAGTCGCTTTTAGACCGGGAATTGATTCCGGGTGTCCCAAACAGACAGTCTTCAGGTAGGGGTTAATTTAAACAATTATGGTTAATCCCCTAGGGAGCTCCCGTAGGGAGTGCTTAGCAATCGCATTTATATATATCCTGTTGGTTTGTTGGGTTTCGTACCTCAACCCAACTTACGATTACTCAGGACAAAACCAGTCGCTTTTAGACCGGGAATCAATTCCCGGTGTTTTATTCTCATCTGTAGTTCGGACTCTGAATGCTTCGCAATTTAGCTGCATCTCGCATTCCATATTCGACACGGGTAAAACGGTTTAGTTGGGATTCAAAGAAGTCTCGATTTGCCTGCAAGTGACGAGGGTTGGTGTCATCCAGTGGATATAAAAGAGCTGTTCTCAATGCTTGAATTACAGCAGATGTGACATTGTACATGGAACGCTGGAAGGTAATTCCCAACTGAATCAACATATCATCCTCACCTCGACAATGTTGTTTATAGTAATCTACCAAGTAGGGGGGGAGGAAATGCAGCATATCCTGCATCAGCAAGGTGGGGGGAATACCCGCAGTTCCTACGGGGAATACATCAGCATAGAGAATACCATAGTGAAAGTCTTTTTGGTCATTTGGCACTTGTCCAGCTTGAGCGTTATATGATTTTGTTCCTCTAAATGGTGCAGTGCGGTAAAACACAGCTTCTACATAGGGTAGAGCTCCTTCATATAACCAAGTGAAACCTTTGGATTTGGGGATAACTTCATAACATTTGCCATCAACGTAAACATGATGATAAATGGGACGACCAGCAATGGCAAAAATGCCATTTATCAGAAAATTCATGGCATCGGGAACACCGGAGAAACCCCCTTCATCATAAATATCTGACATTTCAAAAAATACGGGTGCCATTACTTCCCAAAACAGTCCTAAGTTGGCATAGTAAGACATCATCCGACACTGTTCTAAAAACATGTCTGGGAACAGTTTATAAAGTGCCAACATGGGGAGGTTTTTCCGAAAGTAGGCTTTGATGGCTTGGTCAGCATTAGCTTTATATTCTTCTGAGTCTAAATAGGCATCAAATTGGTTTACGGGAGCATACATTTTACGATGCCAAAGCATGGCTTGCATACAAGCTTCCGCAAATTCCATGTTGATTCTGTCATGGAGTAAATGGTGGAATAGTTTGGGTATTTTCCCGGTTTCACCCTTTTCCATGAATGCCAAAAGTTCCGGATGTGCTGTCGCTTCACCTCGCCAAATTCTTAAATCCGCATCGTCTCCAGCATAATGATTATGTAGGTCTAAGTATTCTTGCGGTAGGAAGTATTTAAAAGCAGGAAGGGGATTTAAAAAGACTCTTTCACCAATGTATAGCAAATCTCTCCAATAGAAGTCCATTGGCACAGCGTATGCTTTATAAATGCCAATGATTTGCATGAGGTTTTCTGGTGTATCTGGTAGCATGGAACCACCAGCTTCTAACCGATGAATGATATCCGCAAATTCATGGGTTGATGGTGGTAGTTTACTGGTGGGTTTGGGGACTGTTTGTACCATGTTGGTTAATTGGATTTAACTGGATTATTAGTGTTTAGTTTACTGCTGATGCTGATTTGTTTCTACTTGGGAAATAATGATTTTCCCCGCTGTGGGAATGGCACCTACCATGGCAGAAGTTGTAGTTTCATTCCAACGCACTAACCAAGTTGGTTGCACTCCTAAAAAGATAATTAGTCCAGCTAGTACTAGAGCAGGTATTTTTTCTGCCCATACTACTTTGGGATAATAGGCAAGATCATTATTAAGTTTACCAAAACAGGTGCGGTTGAGTAGAATCACAAAGTAAACCGCTGTTAAACCAGAGGATGCAACACATAGGAGTGTGGGTATGGGGAAGCTAGAAAAACTTCCTTGGAAAACAATAAACTCCGCAATAAACCCCGTTAAACCAGGAATACCAGCGCTGGCCATACCCCCTAGAACAAGTAATGCACTGACAATGGGTAGTCCCCGAATTGGACTCATCAAACCATTCAGTTTATCTAGTTCTCTAGTACCAACTTTCGCTTCGATAATTCCTACTAAATGGAAGAGAATGGCTAATATTAGACCATGACTAAACATTTGTGCCACCGCACCCACTAAAGCTAGTTTAGTCCCAGAAGCAGCTGCAAGCAAAATATAACCCATGTGACCGATGGAACTATAAGCTACCATCCGCTTGATATCTTTTTGAGAAATGGCTACTACTGCTCCATAAATGGCGCTAATAGCTCCCCATATTGCTAATGTGGGTGCTACCACATTCCATGCTTGGGGAAATAAGCCAAATCCAAATCTTAACAGTCCGTAGGTTCCCAATTTCGCTAGGATTCCACCCAGTAAAATAGCAATGGGAGCAGATGCTTCCACGTAAGCATCTGGTAACCAGGTGTGAAAGGGAATTAGGGGAATTTTAATGCCAAAACCTAAAATTATGCCTGCTAATAAAACTATCTGCATGGTTGTAGAAAGGTTTTGAGTCTTCACAGCATCTAGGGTAAAACTGTGGGAACCACTTAACCAGACTATTCCTAAGAAGGTGGCTAAAATTAACGCTCCTGATACTGCTGTGTAAATCAGGAATTTCATTCCAGCATAAGCTCGTTTGTTACCCCCCCATATAGAAATTAATAGGTAAAAGGGAATTAGTTCCAGTTCGTAGAACAGGAAGAACAGTAATAGGTTTTGAGCTAGGAATGCACCAGCAACTCCACCGGAAACTAATAAAACCAGGGAGTAGAAAAGTTTAGGACGTTCGGTATTTTCGCTACTGCTATAGATTGCAATCCAGGTTAACAAGCTGTTCAATATCAACATGAGGATTGATAGTCCATCAACACCTAGTTGATAAGCTAGACCCAAGGTTTCATTCCAAGGTAGATATTCTGAAAACTGCATTCCCGGATTGGTGATGTCGAATTTCAGCAGGATAAATGCGTTCCATAGCAGAACTAGAAACGCAATAGTTAACGATACTAGTCGAACCCTATTTTTAGGGATGATTGTATCGGGTAGGATACTGATAATGGCAGCACCAATGATGGGTAACCAAATTAAAACGCTCAACATAGTTTAATGATGGGTAGGATATGAGTTTAAAAAATGGGTTATAAACTGGTCATCCGGGTTTTTAAAAAACTAGATTCATAAATTGAACACTCCAAAAAGGCCAGGTTGCCCAAGCTCCTAAAACAGCAACACCAACTAAGACGGTGAAGGCATAAAATTGGGTTTGTCCACTGTTGCTGTACTTCAAACTTTCTCCTCCTAAAAGGGAGAATAAACCCACGAAATTCACTATCCCATCAACCACAAATCTATCTACAATGTCAGCTAGTTTAGAAAGCTGGGCAACTCCAAAAATGATGGTAACTTTATAGAGTTTGGGGGTGTAAAAGTCATAAGCTAACAGGTTCTGTAGGCCTTTCCAGGGTAAGGCAATTGGTTTGGGAATGTTACCCAAGTAAATGACAGCACTAATACTGACACCAAAAATGCTAGACCAAATTAACAGCAGTGCCACATCTTTTTGTAATGCGGTCCAACTGGGTAGTAAGGATAAACTTTGCAAGATTAGTGGTAAATGTAAAACCAGACCAAATAATACCATCATGGGTAAAACCATCAACCAAATGGCTTCTGGTGAACGTTCACTCATTTGTTTGGGTTTACCACCAAATATTAAACCAAATTCTCTGGTTAAACTAAAAGCTGTTAGGGCGTTTACTGCAATAATAATTCCCACTAACCAAGGGTGATTTGCCCATATCCCATCGGCCAATTTCAGAAGGGCCCAAAAACTACCCAGGGGAGGAAAAGCTATTAAACCTAAAGTTCCGACAATGAATGCTAAACCGGAAATTGGACGCCGTGACCATAAACCACCCAGTTGAGTTACATCTTGGGTAACGCTATTCCAAACTATTCCCCCCGTACTCATTACTAATAATGCTGCGGATAAAGCATGGGTGAGGACTAGTAGTAAGGCAGCTTCGTCTTGCTGAGTACCTACTGCAATAAAAACTAGTCCCATATAGGTACTAACTGAATAGGATAAACAACGTTTAATGTCAATTTGAGCGATCGCAATTAGGGAACCACCCACTGCTGTAACTGCACCAATGGCAATCATGGTGGTGGAAGCTATTGGTGATAAGCTAAATACGGGTTGGAGTTGGATTAGAACCCAAGCTCCACTGGCAACTACTACGGAGTTCCGGAGTATGGTACTGGGAATAGGTCCTTCCATAGCTTCGTCTAACCATAGGTGAAGGGGGAACTGAGCGCATTTACCCATGGGTCCAGCGATTAGAGCTAAACAAACTAAGGTGATAATGGTGGGGTCTACTTTAGCTGTCTGTGCCCAGGTGGCTAGATCTTGGTAATCCCAAGTTCCTGCTAATGTCCATAGTCCTAGAACTCCCATCAACAGGAATAGGTCACCTACCCGTTTGGTTAAGAAAGCATCTCTTGCACCAGTTACCACCAGGGGTTGACTAAACCATAAACCTACTAATAGGTAGGTTCCCAGGGTCAGGATTTCTAAAACCACGTAACTGAAGAATAGGTTATTGCACAGAACTAATGCACATAACCCGGCTTCAAAAAATCCTAACAGGGAGTAAAAGCGTCCCCATCCCCAGTCCATTTCCATATAGCCCACAGCATAAACCTGGGCAAGAAAGTTTAATCCGGTGATTACAACTAGGGCACCAACCGTAATTGAAGATAGTTCCAGATTAATGGTTAGGTTTAACCCAGCGGTAGATAGCCATGGAATGAAGACTTCTTTAGCTGGATGGTTCCAAGTGGCTGTAAAAGCAATTGCTGAATGTAAAAAGGCCAAAAATGTTGTTATTAAATTGACATAACCAGCTGGTCTTGGTCCTGTGCGTTTAATTATCCCCGGAGACCAGGGTAATGCCAAAAGACCACCTAATAAAGCATAGCCAGGAACCAACCAAACGGTTTCTAGCAAGTATTGGGACATGTATTTAACCTCTATATTTACCGACAGTATTATTCTTAGAAGACAAAAAGGCGTTGATCCCTAATGATCTCAAGCTAAAAACAATACGAGTTTATCTTTTGTTATCGTTAGATTCAGTTTACCGTTATGTTTGGCAAAAGGGAATTAC
This sequence comes from Cylindrospermopsis raciborskii Cr2010, assembly GCF_003367075.2. Lineage (NCBI taxonomy): Bacteria > Bacillati > Cyanobacteriota > Cyanophyceae > Nostocales > Aphanizomenonaceae > Cylindrospermopsis > Cylindrospermopsis raciborskii. The sequence goes on along the minus strand of NZ_CP065936.1, from coordinate 573,155 downwards.
CCAGGTAGATCAATATGCGATATCTTATGTAACTTATTCTTATAGCTCTATATATTGGTTTCTCCAATGATAAACATTGATTTTTGCTTGAGGTTCTGACTACCCCCATTATTGAACCTCATTTGAGTAGCTATTGGCATTGTTAATTCCCCCGTGGGAGCGGGTTTCATATCCCGATAGTCCAGAATCTGGACTACAATTAGGTAAGCTATAGCTAAAAGGATAGAAATTGCGCCTGTAAGAATTGCGATAATTTTTGATCTACTCATACATTTAATTACTAGCTCGTTGTTATAGTTAATTCTTTAGTTTCCCGTTGTAATAAACTTTGTAATAAATAAGGAAGCCAAATCAATGCCCAGATGGAAATTATCTACGGAATTTACATTTGACAGTGCCCACTACATCAAAGATTATAAAGGACCCTGTGGGAGAATGCACGGTCACACTTATAGAGTGAAAATGGAGGTCACATCATCACAACTCCATAGCTCAGAATACTGTCCCCATCCCGTTATGGTGGCTGATTTTAAAAGTTTACGCTGGGCTAAAAAGGATGTTACCCAGGGAGGTTTAGATCACTGTGTGCTAAATGAGGTTTTACCACCTGAGTACGAAACAACTGCGGAAATGATTGCTAAATATATTTATGATGAAACTAAAAGACGCTTGCCAACGGGGGTGAAACTCAAGGTAGCAGTGTCGGAAACACCTAATTCTTGGGCTGAATATGAGGATGATTAACCAAGCTGGTCATGGGTAAGTTATTTTCTACAGGTGCTAAACCTTGCTCACCTGTCTCATCCAACTGCTGATTTGTCTGGTCAATCACCATGGGAGAACGAATCACTCCAATAATGGTTTTAATTACTACCGCAAAGGGAACAGCAACTATTACCCCTAACAAACCTCCAACTCTGGCTCCAGTAAGCACTGAAATCAATACCCATACAGGATTTAGCCCAGTAAAGTTACCTAGGATACGGGGAGCGAGGATGTTTTCCAAAATCTGTTGAACTATCACAGCTGCTGCTAATACCCTCACCCCCATGGAAATATCCTGGAGGGAAACTAATAGGGTGGTGATGGCAATACCTACGGAACCACCAAAGGGAATTAATGCCATAATCCCGATGGTCAAACCAAATAACAGTCCATAGGGAACTTTTAACCACAAAAATGAGGGAATTAGGGCTGAGGCCATACATGTGGATAAAATCAGTTGGGTGATGAAAAAGTTCTGGAAGCTCAATCGGACTGTTCGAGAAAATGGTTCCCGAAATTTACTCGGTAACCATTCTACTAAGCTTTGCCAAAGTTCACCCCCATGTTGCAACAGATAAAAGGTTAAAACCATAGTTAGCAGAAAGTCTAATAGACTGGTCACAGTCACCACAGCTAAGTTTAAAACCTGAGCGGTAATTGCCTGTAGTTGACTCTTGACACGATCATTAATTTGCACCACAATGGCATCAAGATTGATTGGTAAACCCATCATCTCCGCTTTCTCATTTAAGATCATTAATTGCGATCGCCCGGAATCTATCCATTCTGGTAAGCGGTTTACTAATTGTCTAGCCTGGGTCAAAGCTAAGGGAAATAGGGTCACACCCAATGCTAGGAGAATTGATAAGGCTATCAAAAATACTAGTATGGCCACTTGTTCCCTTTTAGCACCCTGTTTTTCCATCCAGATAAGTGGATAGTTAAGCAAAAATGCCAGGACTGAAGCTCCTACCAAAATTACTATCAATGAATGGAAATAATTGAAAATTGAGGACAAAGCCCAACCATTGATCACCAATAGGGGAGCAAATAGAGCGATCGCCCCGATACGGGACAATGGTGTAAATCTTTGCCACCATTCTAGTAGCTTTCTCGTGTGCATTTTGGGTTGATTGGGGTAAAAATGAAGATGACCGGAGACAAGTTACAGATTAGGAAAAACCTATGACTTAAAAACCATTATTCAAAAATAAGTGGGGAGGCAAAATTATTTCTAGGATGGGTTGAGGAACGAAACCCATGCGGGCGTTGGGTTTCATACTTCAACCCGTCCTACGTTCATCTTATATTTAATTCCACTCACCCACTTATGGTGGTAAGTAACTATCATAGTCGATTTGCCGTATCCTTGACAATTCCAGGTGGTTCAACTGCCAACCCCTCGCTTTTACCTATTAACCCCTTGTATAGCCTAAATAAAGCTATATCTAACTAAGAAACTAAGAATTTACCTAAAGTAAGTAGGGAGGCACAATTATTTGTAGGATGGGTCGAGTAAGGAGACCCGTGGCGTTGGGTTTCATACTTCAACCCAACCTACGTCCATCTAAAGATTGGATTTATTAAGAAACTTAATAGGTTATACTCTCGTCAATATAATCAAATTGCATTGATTACTGTGGGGCCACCATCAACCTTTCCGGATTGCTCATAAATCCGGAGAATGGCATGAAAGTTCTTTTTAGTAATCAAGACGGCCTGTTTTGGGTTTGTGGTAAGTCCCCGTGTCTTTAGACCGGGGGTCATATCAAGTAGAAGTTAATATATTTAATAACATAAAGAAAAAAGGTACATTGTTTTATCCATGAGTGTGAGGAAATCTGTGAGTAGTCAAAGAACATCAGCAGCGGGTAACAAACCAGTCAGAAGTAAATCCAGAAATAAAAAACCCAGGAGGTCAAAATCCGGGCGCTGGTTATTATTTGTGATAGGAATGGGGGGAATTGCAGTGCTATCGGGGTTAGCTGGAGCCCTATTAGCTGTTTCTGATAGCACCCCCTTACAGCAAGCCAACCTCACCCCAGAGCAGGCTTCGGTTTTTGCCAGAAATCCCATTTCTGGTAATGGTTGGCAATTTTCTCAGTTAACTCGCCCTGTGAATATTTTGGTCATGGGTATGAGCGTACTACCCCCCGACATACAAAACCCACCTGACCACACCAAGAATTTGGGTTATTTACCCCAACTTAACTCTTTTGACGGTCTTTCAGATGTGATGCTCCTGCTCAAATTTGACCCCCAGACCAAAAAAATTGTCATGCTTTCTATTCCAAGGGATACCCGCGCCGAAATTGAAGGGGTTGGCACAAAGAAGATTAACTCGGCTAATGTGAACGGTGGACCTGCATTAACAGCTAAAACCGTTAGTAATCTTTTAGGTGGAGTAGCTATTGATCGTTATATCCGAATTAATGTTTTAGGAGTAGGTAAACTAATTGATGCTTTGGGTGGGATAACAGTTTATGTTCCCAAAGATATGAAATATCAGGATGACTCCCAACATTTATATATTAATTTAAAAGCAGGTAAGCAACATCTTAGTGGTGACCAAGCACTACAATTATTGCGATTTCGCCATGACGCTTTAGGTGACATTGGCAGAATTCAACGACAACAAATGGTACTGAGGGCGCTTTTTGAACAAAGTGTGAATGGTGCAACCCTGACCAGATTTCCGCAGATTTTAGAAACTATTAAGGAGCATATTGACACTAATCTATCTATTGAAGAGCTAATTGCCCTGCTGGGTTTTGGCACAGGAACAAATAGGTCTAATATAGAAATGTTAATGCTTCCTGGTGGATTCAGCGAAAACGGTAAATATGGTGCAAGTTACTGGATACCGGATCAAGAGGCCATTCAAAAACTAGCGGTGAAAAACTTTGGTTTGGGAGCATCATGGATGGATACCCAGGAAACCATTGACCCTTCCAGATTACGCATTGCTATTCAAGATAGCACGGGAGAAGGACAATCGGTTAGGGGTCTAATTAATACTTTACAACAAGCTGGATATGTGAATGTTAGTCGCGTTTCTCGTGGTGCGGGGGAACCGCTGGAAACAACCCATATTGTGGCCCAACAGGGTGATAGTAACAGTGCGGAGTCTGTTCGTCAGGTTTTGGGTTTTGGTGAGGTACGGGTAGAAAGCACTGGTGATATTGGTTCTGACATTACTATTCAAGTGGGGAGGGATTGGTTGCGAAAGTCACAGGAATTTTAGGGCGATTGCGAAGCACTCCCTACGGGAGATGATTAATACTGAGGGACTTTACTAAATGACTGACTATAGAGAAGAAATCATATCTGGAGAATCGGAAGAACTGGAATTTAAACGCTCCACCTCTCTACTAAAAGAAGCCACCCAGACTCTATGTGCTTTTGCTAATCACAAAGGCGGCGTACTGTACTTTGGTATATCCGATGACGGAACCGTGGTTGGACAGATGGTAAGTAATGACACATTAAAAAACATTGCTAATACCATTAAGCTCAACACAGATCCCAAATTGTATCCCCAAGTGGAAAAAGTGGAGATTGAAGGCAAATCTTGTATTCGGGTATGCATTGAGCAGAGCCCATTAAAACCCCATGTTGCCTATGGTAGACCCTATATCCGGATTGGCCCCACCACCCAGCAGTTGGATCAGGAGCAGTACCGAATCCTGCTTCAGCAAAGAACCAACGGTTATGGCTTTGATTTCCAGCCTTGTCCTGGTGCCACTTTAGCAGATATAGATGAAACAAGCGTGCAAAGGTTCATGGAAACAGCCAATGTTGTGCGTGACTTCAATCAGAATCTCTACCTACCAGTTGATCAGGTTATGGAAAAGCTGGATCTAGTCAAGAATGGCATAGTTAGCAATGCAGCAGTGCTTCTTTTTGGAAAAAACCCCGCCCGCTTCTTTTTGACCCATTATGAGGTCAAGGTTGCAAGTTTTCCTACAGATACGGGTTATGATGAGATGACAAATAATCATGAGTACACAGGTAATTTACTCGATACCTTTGGCAAGTCCATGGATTTCCTTTTGGGTAGCATAAGGAAATCCTATGGGAAGGGCGAACAACAAGGTGTTGAAATTCTTGAATTCCCCAGGTTGATGCTGCGGGAGGCGTTGGTCAATCTGATCGCCCACCGAGATTACCGTATGGATGTTAAATCCACCATCGAAGTCAGACCCTCGTTTATTCTTTTCTACAACCCTGCTCAACTGTTTACGCCTACTATTACTATTGACGCTCTCAAGCGGCACCATCCATCCAGACCTGGTAATAAATTAATCGCCAGAGTGTTTTATATGATGGGTTTGTTTGAGAACTGGGGTGGGGGCACACTCAAGATTATTGAAAGTGCTAGAGAAAGCACGGGTATAGACCCGGAGTTTGCCTTTGAAAATGGCATGTTTTCCTTGAAGATTTATCGAAAACCAGCCAGCTGACCTAATCTACGGACAAGGCTTTAAATACAGCATCAACAGGGTCAGTGTAAAACGAAGTTTGGAATTTGGCAAACAATTCAGGAGGAACACTGGCAATATCTACTGCGCTGCTCATGGGTAAAAGAATTCGTTTAGCACCAGCATCAAATGCTACTTGTAAACTAGTAGCTAGGTTAGTGACTGGTGTAATAGTACCACCTAGGGTCATTTCTCCCAAAATGACTAGTTGGGCTTGAAGACTGCGTTTAAGAGTGGCGGAGCATAATGAGATGAGTAGAGCTAGTCCACTTTCTTGGGGAATTCCACTACCTTGCAGGTCTATTATTTGTAACAAAAAGTCCCAGTTAGTGGGAATAATACCGCTGCTCACTCGTTGGGAGTTGGCTTTAAAATAGTTCATGGCTATGTTTAAACTATCTTTGATTTTGGATGTGTTGGCCATTCCTGTGCGGGTTAATTTACCGCTACCTATGACTGTTTGTAATTCCAGTTTGAAAGCGCCAATTACATTGTTGTCTGTGGGACTGATGAAGTGAAGGTGACCGGGATTTAAAATATCTGGACTAATTAGGGTTGCTGCTCCCTGTTCTGGAACCGAAACAAACTGCTCTTCCATTGTTTCCAAATCAATGTAGCTAAAATGCACATCATAAAATTCCATGCCACCAATTTTTTTCAGCTGCTCTTTGATTCGCCTCCTTACTTTTAGGGCATATATTAAAGCATCCCGTACATCTTCCTTACTAAATGAGCCATCGGGAAAAATTAGTTTTAGCATGCCTGAAACTGTTTTGCGCACTGCTTGCACGTCTCTTTGTTTTAGATTATTACCAAGACGAAAGTATTTATCTAAGACATCAGCAAAACTACGTTTACGCATTTCCCGCAGCCATTCAGCTAAATAATCTACTATAAAACCATATTGATTGGTAAAGTTCTCCGGACTAAATTTAGGCACTTCCCACCCTGGTATATAGGCGTGAAATCGGTCAAAAAATGCCGTGTCTATCATTGCTTGAGGAAAAGGTGCCAGCAGATGAGATGTTTTAACTAGAGATTCTACGCTATGATCAATGTTACCCACAAATACCATAGAAGCATTGGCACTAATTTCCGCTTTTCCTCGTGCGAAAGAGCCCGATGCCATATAATCTTTCATAATCTGCACACCATCGTTATCATGAAAGCTGATTCCCGCAACTTCATCAAAAGCTACTACGTCGAATAAACCCACTAGTCCAATTCGACGGGTGGACATATTGTAAAACAAATTGGCTACTGTGGTTTTACCTCCCGAAATCAAGATAGAATTGGGAGAAACCTCTTTATACACATGAGACTTACCCGTGGAGCGAGGTCCGAGTTCACAACTATTATAGTTGTTCTCGCACAAAGGTATCAATCTAGCTAGTAAGTGCCATTTTACTTCTTCTTTGAGGGTAGTTGGCTCAATTCCTGTGGATCTAATTAGAATATCAATCCATTCACTACGGGTAAAAGCTAAACGAGTACCAAATAGTTCTTCCATGTCTATTGTGGGCATTTGTACTGGTTTTAAACTACTCACAATAAAAGGACTTGGTTTTGCTCCTGCTTCATACTCTAGTTGCAAAATGCACCAAATTCCACTACCCAATAATTTAGAGTTGGTTTTGACAATCTCCGGATCTATGACTAGATTTTTTATCCCTAGATTGGTTAATGTCCCCTGGTAAATATCATTCTTTTCATTTAATGTGACGCTAACTTGATCTATAACTGTAAAACGCCCTAACTCTCTAATTTTAGACTTTACTAGTTCTGCTTCATCTGGACGTACATAATTTTGGGCAAGAATCTTTTTTACTCGCTCTACCCCTTCCTCAATAGTAGTTTCATCATCGGTAGCACAGTACATACCCAATAGATATTCCAACACATAAACAGGTACATTAGCACCTTCCTTAATACGCTTGGTTAAGTCCTTGCGTACAACTTTTCCAGGATAATGGGTGTTAAGTTTGTGATTGAGGTCGTGCATGGGGGGGAGCTGGGTGAGGTTTATGAAAAGTCGGCAAAATTAAAAGTCGCCAAAATCATTGGCAATTCCGAGACTGATTCTCCATTTTTCTTTGACCAGTTCAGTTTGGTCTTCTTGGTCTTTGATAATTAGGTAACCTTCCGTGGGTGGAACACTTGTGGTTATCATTAATCTTATCTCCATTTCTCGCTCTTTGATATGCTGACTGGTTCTATCTAGGTTGGTGGTGCACTCATCTGTAATTTGAATATTACCTTGAATGTCATACATGGCAACTGTAATCTTACGAGGACGCCATCTTCCTTGTACTGGCTCAGTTTGTAGTATTCTGACCGTAAATCGGTTATTGCTAACTCTTTTATTAGTGCCAATTGTTTCTACTTCCACTTTGCGCGGTAGTCCTTCGTCACCTTTGGCTGGTTTTTGCTGATAATAGATTACGGGGACGCAAATTTCCTGTAGGGATGCTCCTCCATGGACAAATCTTGATCCTCCTCCTTGCACTGCAAATCTTAATGTCCCTCGGGGAACCGCTGCAAATACTTCCTCTTGAACATAAGGGAGTTTAAAATTCTGTAGGGTGTTATCATTCAGTTGTTTACTTGTTAGTAGATAACGACGTGTTTTCTCTAAGATACATTGATCCGATGGCATGACCAGTTTATCTCTTGGTTCAAGCCCAGGTCTTTGATATAAGAATCCATGGTCTGCTGTAATAATAACATTTTTTCCATTCAGGGAATTACAAATTTTTTTGACTAGTCTTAACAGGTCTTCAATAGCTGTTTGACAAGCCGAAAAAACATGAGATTCACTAGATGCTTGGTCACCAATGGCATCAATTACATTGTGATATATATAAATTAGTCTGTTGGGTTGTACTATTTTTTTGGCGTTTTCCGTATTCTTTGTTAATAGCTCTTTAGCTTCTATCACTTTTGCTTGTACAGAGCTGTTTTGATTTAGTACGTTTTCCCTAGTCTTACTGCTTTTCGTACTCATGCTATCTACTAACACATCCTCACTATTTGGTATTAATTCCAACTTAGATCCGGGTAGGAGAGCTGCCATTCCCAGACGGGTAATACTGGGTAAAACACCGAGAACTGGTTCTATTTGGATTTCTCCTCGTAAGTTTTGTTGGATTATTTCTACCAGTTCTTTGGCTACCTCATAGCGAAAAGCATCAGAAATAATGACAAATACTCTTTCTTTGTTATTTCGTTGCAGAATGGGTAACACATATCTACGAAAGAATCGCTGTTGGGGGGGAATATCCGTTAGTTCCCAATTGCTATTCTTGCTGAGAACATTAGACCAGGAGGAACCGAGATTTTCTAAAAACCATTGGGTATAAAAGTTGTCTATATCTTCCATTAGTTCTTTAATAATATCCCCTAAAGATTGGGTACTGGCTAAAATGAAGTGGCGATATTCTTGGTCGAATTTGTATAGGTTTTCCGTATATTCTTGAAATAGGGGTTTGGGAGTTGACTCAAATCCTTTTGGATATTGTTGTTGTATTTCCCAAAGTGCGATCGCTGATTCTAGAGCTTGATAGACATATTTGTATTTAGAGTACCAAATCAACTCGGAACGAGGTTTTAACCATTGTTTCCAGGATTTTACTTCTAGGGGTACAGTTTCTGGAAGGGAGATTTGTGCAAAAGCAGTGCGGAGGGTTTTTACACAACTACGAATTAACACTTGGTCTATCACTTCAAAACTAGCAGATCTGTATAGAATCTCTGGTGGTTCATTTTCGATGAGGTCAAATATTTGTAATTGTTCGCTAATTTCTTCACTGAGTTTTTGCCAACCTTCGCGATGTTTATCATCGCGCATCCACTGGTCTATGAATGAGTAGGCTCGTTGTCCTGGTTTGATAATTTTATCTGCTATTTTTTCAGTTAATGGTGATTCTTTAATTAGGGTTCGTGAAGATGGGGTATTTAAGGATATACTAAAATGGGTAATGAGCAGATGGGTGAATAGCTTATTTAGGCTAGGAGTATTAGATGAGAAACCAGTGTATTCTTCTACCACATCCCAAAAAGCTTGAGCGGAAACAAATCGCACAATATCTTGCCAGATAGGGTTATCAGACTCTAATAATCCTTTTAGTAATACTTCACGAATTAAAAGATTACCATCAGGAACTTTTAAATTGACTAAAACCGAAAGCATGGCCAGTAGTAGTCCTTTTTCTTCCGTGTCGGGAGAAATAGCCATGGATTGTAAATGACCTATCCGCTTTTTACAATTAAAGAATTTTTTGAGATATTGGCGAATAGTCTCTTCTAAAGAGCGATCGCGTAGACCCAGGTCAGCATAAATTAGAGCTGCTGGGTCAGCGGAGAAGGTTAAACTGCTTTTTTCGATATCTAAGAGCCAGTTGTCTTGGGGTTCCGGTGGAGGAAAGGGGGCATAAAGTAAGAAATTTTGCTCAGGTTCTTCAATAAAGAGACGATATTTAAGAGTGAATGGGGTGTCACCCAGTTGAATTTTTTTGACATCATTTATTTCTAACTCCTCAAAAATACTGACAAATTGCCCATCTGGGTCATACCAAAATACAACTCGTCTTTGGTGGTGAGGCCAACGGGAATCTTCTTGAAATAGATTTTGCAGTAGGTTTTTGATACGTGTGATGTTCATGTGTTCATTTTCGTCTCTCTCAATTTTTCCATTGTGATGCTTTTTCTAAGTCAGCAATTTTAAGGTCAGTGCCCTCATAGACTAGTCCTTTGAATTGACAGTAGTTATATGCTACACCATCATCTAAGTCTAGTTTAATTCGAGCATCAGCTAAATGTTGCAGTTTTTCTTGATATTCTGCTAGTTCTGACTGTTGGTCTTGTAATTCTTTGAGACGCTTGGTGGCAATTTTTTTATCTGCATTGTTAGTGCTGATTTCCAGTTGTTTTTGATATTTAGTGATTTCTCCTTGGAGTTTGATTTGTAATTCTAGGACATAGTCTGTGCGCATACGGGAAAGGGTATCTTCCTGGTAGCGGTGTAAATAGATTAAGGCATTAAAGGCTCGTTTTTTCCCGCTAGTGAATAACCAGTATATGGGGCGTTTTTTATAGGTTTGGATATGGTCGGAGATAAATTCTTGTAGGAAGTAGCGTCGGATCCGTTCTCGTGGACTTTCTGAGTTTTTGATGGTGAGGGTGTCAGCAATGAATTTGAGGTTTGCACTCAGGTTATTGGGATCCCAGGCAATTTGCAGGAATTCTTCAAAACGAGTAAGGATGTCATTGGGGAAGTAGGTTTGATCTGTGATGGGGATTATGGCATCATTACTAGCTGGGAATTTTTGGTGTAGGGATGGGTCGAATTTGCTTCCAGCGTGAATGATTCCGGGTTTGTCAAGTCTATATCTACCCATGATACAGCCAATTATGTAGGAAATGAGGGAGCGCATATCTCGTTGTGGGTCTGCGCGGTGGATGGTGACTTGGTCTTCTGGGACTTCTGGTGTGAGTTCTGTTTCTAGTCCGTAGGATTTTATCCAGTATCGGTTATTTTCTTCTTCTAGCAGTTGGAGTTGTCGAAATGCGGTTTCTGTGCGGTTTTGCCAATTGGTGAAGGATGTGGATATATTGGGGGAGTTTTCTCGCAGTAAGGGGTGGGTTTGGAAGTCCCAGGAAGTTTCAAAGTTATCCCAGTCTTCTTTAGCAATGTTAATCGCTTGTTCTATGGATTGATTAAAAACACTATCTTGTAGGGAGGTAATAATAGGTAGGTTAGCAACATTTCCTACTTGAAAATTAAGGGTGGGGTTCATGATTTCCATGAAACTGGAAATCACTTTACTGCATAGGAGTCCCACTAGGTTAATGATTATTTGAGAGTGCGGGAATATGGAAGATCCTCCTACATCAAAAATAAATCCTTTGGGCGAATATCTAACTCCAAAATATGAAGAACTTACAAAAGACCAAGTTATACTTTCTTGAAAATATTTATCTGTGTTTTGGGGACGGGATCTAGCTTTTAGTCCATGTTCAGTGCCAAAATTACGAATCTCGAAACCATCATTTTCCCAATTAACAACATATTCCTGATTGCCATACCATTTTCTAAATTCCCCGCCTTTATTATAGGGAAACCATTTTTTTCCAGATTTTTTTGCCGCTTCTCTGCTATCTAATCCAAAACCTATATTATTAATGTTAACTTCTGTCCATAATCTCAGAAATCTATCATTATTACCAGTTTGCAGTCCAACACATGGGTTAGCAATATCATTCAGGGGTTTGGATTGTTGAAAAATCTCTAAAATCTTATCACTCACCCAATAGGCGATCGCACTTCCTGGAATTTTGCAGAAATCAGCCGACTTAGCATAATAAAGATACCCGCAATTAGGATTTTTGATAGCTTCTAGCAACTTGACTGGTTGGATCTCTGATCCATAAAATTGATTAAGGTCAATAAATATTCCTTGATGTTCTGGTAAACTTCTATTTAATAAGGTAAAGGTACATATTGGGACATAAGCAGAATCAAAAAAGGCATGATATTCTGGTCTTATCAAACTTGTTATTGTTGTGGTATTTAATATATTTTTACGTAATTTTTCATAGGAGCTTAGAAACATCCATGTAAAAGGTGTCATGAATCCAATGAACCCGTTTTTGAAAATCATGGTCAAAAAGCGTTCAATAAACATGGAGAAAGCATCTGACTTGGAATTGGCGTAATTTTTACTAGCAAAGGTCTTGAGGACATCATTCAAACTCCTATTCCCCATATAAGGAGGATTTGCCACCACTACCCAATACTGATTACTCAATAATTCAGCCTGATCAACTAAATGACGTAAAAAACCAACAACTTCCTGTTGAAAAAGAGGATTATCCAATGCTAAATCTGCCAATTGCTTTCTCAAAATCGTGCCATTAAAAGATGGCGGGGTAATCAAACTCCCTAAATTATCTGCATCAGAAAAAGCCTCCACTAGAGGTTGCCAATCCTTCTCAACAACCCCTTGTATGGTTGGTAACTTATACCCCCGTGTACAGCGCACAGTTTTAATATTCAAAGTAGGAGCGGTAGGAGCATTTTTAAAAACACGCTTATTTATAGCCCTTGCCTTCATTAAAACTGCAAAACTTGCTAACTGTACAGCTCTTTCATCTATATCCAATCCATACAAATTATGAGTTAAGATGAGTCCGGGAATATCCTTTTCCAAATATCCCTGCTCCTTATAAATTTCCACCAACAAATCGAAAGCATAGACCAAAATATGTCCACTCCCACAAGCTGGATCAATTACTGTTAACTCCTCCGGTGTTAAAGGAATTCCTGGACTTACCTTCTTGAAACTGGGGGGTGTTGGGTTCAATAATCCCAACAATGGAGCTGTGTCCCCTGATTGTTCTTCTTGTTCTTCCCCACCCCTGATTTTCTCACCCTCCAAATAATAGGGCATTTTTTCCCGTAAATTTGATTGGGGGTGGTTTTCTAACCATAACCTGCCTAAACTATTTTCTACCATATACTGCACAATCCAACGAGGTGTGAATAGTTGAGTTGCTGCTGGTATATCCTTAGCTTCTATCTTAGATTTGGCTCCAATTACCTGGTCTTTGCGCTCAGAAATATAAAATTGATATAGCCATCCCACTATTTCTATATCTTCCCAATCTTCCTGGGCAATTTCCTTCACCAGTCTCCCGACGATTGAATCTTGACCTAGTAGATTAACTGGCAAAAATAATGCTGGATATCCCGTATCAAATAAAGCTGGTACACTAGAAGACAAGGCCTGACACTGGGCTAATAATAATTGACGGTATAGATATTCATCCGGATTAGTCTGTTTACTTGCTAGATCCTCCCATTTTTTCAGGGTTTCTCGATTAATTCCAGCTATTTCTCCCGTATCTGCTATGGAATCCCTATCTCGCAAAATGTCCGGATCTACCAAACTGCGATCGCTACTACTTAACACCCTTCCGATATAGCCCTTAACCTCCATAAAGCGCAGTGCTACTAATCGGTTAAACCAGGTATAGGCAATTTCCTCAATCAGTATATCCAGAACACTATCAACTTGTTTAGTTAACTTTTTGTCTAAATTTTTAGATGCTTGTTGTTTTAATAAATATTCTATATGGGAATGTAGTTGTTGATATTGTTTAGCTTCCTCGCTATTGAGAGTTTGCTCCCCACTCAATAAACCTCCCGCAAAGGTCCTTTGGTCAGTAATGGTCTTTTCGGTAATGGTTTTTTCGGTAATGGTAAGTTGGGTAGCACGAGTGCTTACCTGTTCTTTTAGATGGTTCCGTGCCCAAATGGCAAAGTTTTTAATAGTGGTTCTATTCATAACAAAAGTTGAATAAGTAAGTGGGTGGAATTAAATATAAGATGAACGTAGGTTGGGTTGAAGTATGAAACCCAACACCCCCATGGGTCTCGTTACTCGACCCATCCTACAAATAATTGTGCATATCTACTTACTAGTTTTATTTTTGACTTTTCCCTGGTTGAAAACACCAGGGACTCTAGCAAACCAAAAAATTTTTTAAAAAATCTTTATTAGTTTAAACTGCTAACACCAAAGCCATCAACCACAACTTGACTACAAGACTGACCACCACTGGGAAGTAGGAGATCCGCCAGTTTTTGACCAACCTGAGGGCGTTTGATTTTCAGACGAATTTCGGTGGCCAAATTGTTCCTAGAATCGCATTTAAGACTCAAACTGGAAGAACTACCACTGCCAAAAGTTCCTTCAAATGCTGTTTTTACCTGATCTAGGGAGATTGTTTCACCTATGTGCTCAACAAACAAATTTCGCACTTGAGAATCATTAAATTCCTTCAGTAGGTCTACAGATAAATCATAGTAATCATCCGAGTTTCTCCCATCACAGGTTCCATGTTTGATCCATTCATGACGTTCAAGACTAGACTCTCCAAAACCCGGCATTACTTCATCTAATTCATCAGTAGTTTCTCCGTCTACCTCCACTGTGGGTAAATCTTTCCAGTTCCCGGTTTTGTCGTTCTTGATATTACTAGCGGAAACATTACAGTATTCCAACTTATCCGGCCATAATCCATGTAAGGTGAAGTTACTAGCATCGTAGCTGGTTGCTGTTTGTTCCTGACATTCTGCTTTATCCCCATGGGTTTCACAAAATCCAGGTTGCCAGGATAATGCTAAAGTATATTTTTGAGCGCATCCTTTGGTGGGACAATTATCTGCTATTGCAGTTCCTTGATGAGTAAGTAGGAAAGCTAGTATACATGCTATTACTAGTCTTACAGATTGCATAAGTCGTCTAGTCATAAGTTCAGATTCGTTAGAAAACACACAAAATTTATCACATTATATTTATCACATTATTTTGGCATCATCTCTCCAAACGGATTCTGTAACCTGTTTGAATCTGTTTGAGAAATTCCTCCCGCAATACTCCCAGATACACCTCCACATCTTCTTCATTTTCTAGCACTTTGCTGGGAGTAAACCTCCCCAACTGAATAAAAGTGATGGGTTTTACTTGCTCTGGTATGTGGTTTGCTGTATGATATGATTTGCCCAATTTTTCTTGAACTTTTTGAGCTTCAGCATCTATTTTCTTCCATAACTGGTTTGTCTTGTCGCTTAATTCGCTCCGATGGGCGATCGCTGAATCAATAGTTTTGATTTCCGATGGGTGAAAATTGTTTATCTCCTGCGTGATCTCAGAAATTTCATTGACAATCGCTGGGTATTGCTCCTGAATATAATCGCGTATTTCTTTTTCTTGGTTTTCCATTTCCCGATGCAGTTCTCCAATCTTTTGTCGGAGGATTTCCTGTATTTTTTGCTGCACTGGTTTCAGCAAATTTGGCAACAGCTGTATTTTACTGGTTGGGTCATCCATATTGAGAATTTCCTCAACTGATTTTACCTGCTCCAGCAGTTCCTCTTCCTCAATATGGCGCAATTCTGGTTTCAACTCTTTTAAACTCTGTTGAGCTTCTTGAAATATTTTCAGTTGTGAGGTGAAGAAAGACCTTAACTTTTGTAAGTCATCAATATATTCTTCCAGGTCATCCCGACGACCACGAACAAGCTGAAAAAACTCCTGTTCATGAGAGTTATCCGTTCTTAGCTCTTCTAGCATGGCTATGTGGTCTTTCAGCAAATTCCCAAATGGTAATTGCTGTTCTTGAGTCAGTTTTAACCATTCTTTTAACCTTTGAACATGTTGCCATAAAAGTTCTTCATAGGTTTGAAATAATTTGCCACTTTCCGTAGGTATGTCTAGTATATTCTTATCAAGTAATTGACTGGCTAAGTCTCTAGCCACCTTTAAACTAGCTGGATCAATGGTACTAGCCAATCTCACAATATAAGTTTCTTTACCATCGCGAGAAAGTAACTTATCTATTAGTCCTTCCTCTTGTAGATTGACCTTATTTTGTGCGTGTCTCAATTCAACTACACCTGCATTAGCCAACTCTGCCATTATCCCTAGGGTGTCTAGCTCTGACCAACCATAGGGAGTACAGGTAAATTTATCTATTAAAGATTTAATCGTAGTTGGATGATGTTTATTTTGACTATGCAAAAAAGATTCCATGTCTTTTCGTGCGGATATATTAACGTCCTTAACCACCTCTCCATCGGTGGTCTTTTCTTGGATATGACGAGTTAAGGCATTTTTCACCTGATCTGAATTTTCAAATCCACTATCGATGTATTTTAACTTGCTGTAGGCATTGTTAATTAAATAGGTAAGAGCTTGTTTTAATAACTCTGTTGCAAATTCAGTTCGAGTAATTTCTACTTTATTGCCATAACTAAACACATCCGCACTGGCAATAAGTTTTTGTAGGCTATCTTTGATATTTTTCTCCCGCTGTGTATTTTCATCTTTCCGTGCTGTTATAATCTTTTGAATACTGGGACTAAGATTACTACCGGCTTTTTGGCGCAAATACTGATCGGTTTGACTAAACGTCTCTAAGTCTTGCAAAAGGTGATCCTCATTCCCTAGCCTAATTAATAACTCTGGACTTGACTGGGTTGTGATTAGACACTTTGTATTGTTCTCAAATTCAGCATAGTTTTCTCCATAGGGAGTAATAATATGCACAGTTAGTTCTTGTAATTTCTTTCCATGATCACGCTCATCTAACTTTCGATTGAATGAATACTTACGTTTACCAAATTTGAATTCCCTATCGGTCAAAATTGATCCCCACACCCATTCTTGCAGTTTTTTGTAAATCTCCCCTGGGTTCACCCTTGTGTTTTTAATTTCTTTACTAATATCTTGCTCTTCGTTTGTGAGAAATATGTATTCATCTGTATTACGCTGAATTAGGGTTTGTTTTTCCAATCTTCCCAGGGCTTCTGCTACTTGTTTTTTCAAGCCTAGTCTATCTTCATCTATGTCGGTTAAACTCAAAGTCGTTAAGTTTTCTAAGTTTGCCCTAATCTCTTTAATATATTTAATCATAAATAGGGTTTTTAAGAGCTGAATATCAAACTCCTTTAGTTGGGGATTATTCGTAGCCTGGGTAATCACCTGACTAATAACACTATCCAAAAAACCCTCAATGGCCAAATAAAAAGTATGAAAAGGAACTAACTTACCCAGGGATTGTGCGGAAATTGCTTGGGAAGCAACCTGAAAAGCATCCAGCAAGGAGCGTTCTCCTGATGCTAAATGTTTACCCGCAGAACCCATTAGCCGAATTTGGGTAAATACCTTCTGCAACAGATAAAACTGATAGGGAATAAACGGATAGGCTGCCACAAAATCCTGTGCATCCTTATACCCTGGCATATCCGCAGAGTCCTTAAATGTGATTTGGTTTGTGAGAATGGCAATTTTTTCGGTATATAAAACTTTTAAACGTTTTTTGGCTTCGTCAGTTTTAGACAATAACCGTAATTTAATTACCTCATCAGTATTAGCAGAAGATAAATTCAGAGGACGATGAAAGCGCCCAATAATTTTAGAGAAGTCTTCCCCCTTGATTTTGTTTTTGGTGATTTCATCCATAGCTTCTTGGGATGTCACCACCACCCAAGCTCTTCCCTGACTATGGATACCCAGATCTTCCACTACTGTTTGCAGATTGAGCATTAATTTGGTATCTTCGCCAATATACTGACCTACTTCATCTACCATAAAAACTAGGCGATGTTTTGGTCCCTTGGTGTGTAAATACTCTTTAACCGTTTTAGCAAAGTCTTCTGGACTTAAAGTATATTTCTCATTGAACTTTAATAGGCGATTAGCCTGTTCTCCACTCATTCCTGTGCTAACGGTTAAAGCAGCAACAATATCATCTTGATAAAAGGCCCAAGCTTCTCGAGTTTCTTCCCAGGATTGGTTGGTTTGGCGATAAAAAGCCTCTTTGAAGGGCTGATACTTACCTTGACTCGCTAATTGACGTTCAAATCGGGCAATTTCCGGTGTTGTGCCAAAATACCCTAAATGGTCGTCAAAGACTTTTTGGAACACCTTGGTAATGGTTTCTTTGTCATTTTTGTTATTGGCATCCGCCTTAGAATCAATATTAAAGAGAATTACATCACAGTGAGTTTGTGCTGATAAGGCAATATTTGCCAACAGGGATGGATCGGGAATTCTTTGGGAATCAAAGTAATCTAAAGCCCGATTATTTCCCACTGAACGGTTTTCTAGTAGATAGGAAAGTATTTTCAAAAAATGAGATTTGCCAGAACCAAAGAATCCGGAAATCCACACACCCATCTTATCCGTGGGACTTTCAATTGATTCAGCAAATCTGCCAAAAAAGGTATAAAAATGCTTTTTGAGTTCTTCGGTAACTACATACTCTTCTAACTCTTGACGGATATTAGTATCATCCTGCTGTCCCACCTTGATGACACCATTAATACTGCGGTTAATATCCTTGGCAAACAGTTCAGCAATGTTCATAGACAGCTCCATGATGTGGTATTAAAGCAAAAGCTCGATAATAGTTATCACTTTTAAAGGTATTAAATAAACAGAGTTCATGTCCATCATAGGATCCAGGAAAGAACAGCACTAAGGGAATGTGGTCAAGATAAGGTTGTAGACCATTCAAAATACTGTGGGATCTAATTAGGGGCCAACTCGCTCCAACTCCAGTCAGGAATACTAATTGTTCGTTCCCCTGGAGATGGTTTTGGATCTGAGTAATCACCTTTTCGGGTCTAACTATGGGTTGGATTTTATTCCAGAGAGATTTGTGTCCTTCTTTCGCTTCTACAATAAAAGCTTTATTGAGAATTCCTTTTTCTTGTAATATCTCTAGGATTATGTTATACAGATTGAATTCTTTAACGACTAGATTTATTGGATCCCTAGTTAACTGCGAAATAAGTATTTTAGTATATTCTTGGACATATAGTTCATCTTCTGGAGCATAATCAAAAACGTAGAAACCAATCTCATTGCCAATACCACGATTGCCCAACAGTCGGGAGTCTTGTAGTTTAGGTAGTAGTTGATTTAATCGTTCCTGAATACTCAATTTAGACATCTGTTTAGGTTAGCAGCACTCAAGAACTAGTATAACAGGCGATCGCATTTTTGAGGAGGGGCTATTATATTTTATGTTATGTTTTATCCAGATAGGTTTGCAGACCATAGCGTGGTTCTTATGAAGCATCAATTGGCAAAGCTTCTTTTTGATAGAGAAGTCAAAGCGCTAGGATCATTCAACCAGTTAGGTTTATAGACCGTAGCGCGGTTCTGTAGTAATATCCACTTACCAGGATGCTAATCTACCCCTCTTATAGGGTACACCGGTAAAAGGTTGAAAACCAGTCATGGGATAAGCATCATCGGTGGGGCTGAATATGCGCATAAAAGCTTCACTGAGAAATTGAACAACTCTAGAAAGCGATTTGGAGATCATCATAAACTTCGACTCCTTATTATTATGCTATTTATCTGATGTACCTGCAGTGTAATTCCAAATCTTGGGACTGACTCATTTTTGTAATATATATACAAGTAACTCAACTTTTCTTAAAAGTTCAATTGGAGTAGTTTTAGGTAAGTTTTATTGGTATAAAATAAACTTGAGAATATTTTCTCGTAAGAAAATATAGTCATCCACCTTATGAGTAGAAAACCAGAGAAATGTCGATTTTAGAAATCAAGCTACCCATTCATGAAACTTTTCAGAGTACAGTTCAAGGTGAAGGGTATTGGACTGGTTCTTTAGTAGATTTTATTCGCTTGTCTGGTTGTCCATTGAGCTGTCCTTGGTGTGACACTGGTTATGCGGATGGTGGGGCAAACTTACCACGATTTGAGCGTACCATTGGTGAGCTTCTAGCAGAACTAAAATCTCCGAGAATAGTTATTAGTGGTGGAGAACCATTCATTCACAAGCATTTACCTGAATTAGTTGAGGCCTTGTTAGATGCTGGTAAACAAGTTAATATTGAAACATCAGGATCTTTTTGGAAAGAAGTTCCTTTATCAGCTTGGATCACCCTATCTCCCAAGGAACATATTAACCCTAAATATCCAGTACAGAATCAGTTTTGGAGTAGAGCTAATGAAGCGAAAATAGTTATAGAAACTGGTCAGGAAATTGATTTTTATCAAGAACAGTTATCCGCACACCCTGATTTGTGTGTCTACCTACAACCTGAGTGGAATAGTTCATCAAAATCACTGGCTCTGATTTTGCAGTTATTACAACAAAAACCCGATTATAAACTTTCTTTACAAACACACAAATATATAGGTTTACAATGAGTAGGTTTTTTGAGTAGGTTTTTTCTCCTAACACTTTATAAAGTTATAAAGGTGCAATAGACTTACTTACGAGTTAAAATAAAATGCGATCGCTTAATGCGGACTCAAAAAAAATGTGGTAATTATCAGGTGGGAATTTGAAAATAGAGTTCCCAAGAACGGTTGTTGTGTGTTGACAGTTTTAAGATCCCAATATCATTGCTCCTGATTTTTTATTTGGTTGACACCCAATTGAGACAGAATAACTGCCAAGTGCTGTAGCGTCTCTGGTGAAAGTCCTTCTAGGAGGTCCTGAGGAGAATATTGCTTTAACACCTCTTCGGGAGAATATTGCTTTAACACCTCTTCGGGAGAATATTGCTTTAATACCTCTTCGGGAGAATATTGCTTCAACACTTCTTCAGTTGGTATCTCTCTCAAGTGACTTATTACAAAATCTTTTTTGAATTGCTCTAATGTGTATGTCATTGGCAGTTTCTCCTTTAAGTAAAACTCATATAGTTGTTGCATTAATATGCTATACTCGCTCTTGCGATAACTTTCTTGATAATGGCTAATCGCTTCTTCCACCACTTCTGCTCTCGCACTAAACAGTCTCCACAACTCATTGTTGACACTTTTGGGTATTTTCGACAGCACTATCAGTCTCACGTTCATGCTAACACATTCTATATCATAAACCCCTTCACTGACAGTTTTCCATTTTAATCTCCCCATTAATTGGGTCGGTTCGTGGGTTGTTAATCCGTACAGTCTGTAATCCTCCTCTGGTAGCAGGTTCGACAAGGATTTACTTGTTTGCTTCCGATAATTGACATAGTGTCCTATTAGTTCCATTAGTGACCAAACTGTGAATGATTCATGAATGGACTTATAGCTGATTAGGTTGTGTTTAGACATGTTTTCTAAACCTGCTGGATACAAATTGAATCCACTGTCTTTATATCTCTTAATGACTATGATGTCTAGCAGTTGTTTTCTGATGGTTAGATCCTTTTCTACTTCTACCTCATAAGGGCTATTATAGAAGTGGACGGTCATAAACATTCCTAAGAGGCGGTGCCAGTCTCTATTTAGGGTGTCGGAAGACTTTTTTTTCTGAGGTTTGGGTTTTTTACTTACCATAACCGGACTGTTCGCATAATTTATTAGATGTGGGTTAATTACCCCATGTCAATATAGTATCAGAAATTATTAAGTGGCTCAGTGGAATTAAATATAAGATTAACGTAGGTTGGGTTTCGTATTAAACTCAACCCAACCTTGTATCTGGTAACTCATCTTCTACAAGACGCAGACGGGGATAAAAGTAGCAAATGAAAGTAAAAAGGATGCTAAATAGGCCCATGATGACGAACATTAAACCAATACCGCGACCATGGCCAATACCAATTATTTGTCCAATGGTGTTTGCTGCTGGTCCGTCAGCTTGCATAAAGGGTTCAAATAGTTGATCAGCTAGTGGTCCTGCTAGCAGAAAAGAAAGGGGTAGAAAACCTTGAGTAACTGCTATGCGGAAGGCAAAGACTTTTCCTTGCACTTCTGGAGCAACTTTCTTTTGATAAATTACCTGGATTGCACCATTAACAATGGGGACCATAAGAAATATAAAGAAATCGGAGATGGTAAACAGAATTGGGTTAGGACGTAACCCGGCTACAATATAGAATATACCTAAGAAAAACATCGAGGTAAAGATGAGGTTGATTTGGCGCTTTGGTCCTCCCCAGATGCTGATGATAAAACTGCTAACTAACATTCCAGAGCTTGCTATGGAAGAGATTGTACCTAGTGCTTCTGTTGAAGCAAAGGAAAGAACTAGAGGTGTGGTGAGAGCTTCAGCACCACCAATAAGAAAGTTGGCGATTGCAATAAGAAAGACTAGGCCAATTAGTCCAGGTCTCTCGATAAAATAATACCATCCAAAGGATAATTCTTGCCAGAATGAAGAGAATAAACCAGCTTCCTCGGTTTCAGTTTCTTTGGTTTTAACTTCGGGGAAATTCACGACCAATAAGCAAAGCAAGGCAAAACACAAAGTACATAAATCAATGAGAACCACTCCGGGAATTTCAACGCTCACTAAGAGTACAGTTGCTACCACTGGTGAGAGAATTTCTGCAACAGCTAATCTAATTTGGGTCATGGAACTGGCGCGACCCAGTTGTTCTTTTGGGACTAATAATGTGGTAGCTGAAGAATAAGCGAGGGCTTGAAATGCACTAAAACTAGCATTAAAGGCGCTAATTAGGCACAGAGTCCACACTTCTAGCTGGTTATTCATAAATAACCAAGCAATAGTTAAGGTACATAAACCAGCACAGAAGTCACTAATAATCATAATCCAGCGTCGGGGAAAGCGGTCAACAACTACTCCTGCAATGGGAGAGATAATAATCGTAGGTAAAGTCGTTGATAGAATTAGGAGGGTGAATTGGGTGGCTGAATTAGTATGTTGGTAAAGCCAAATACTTAAAGCAAAACTGGTCATGCGAGAGCCAACCAGAGATAATACTTGGCCAATCCAGATGAGGACAAAAACGCTCATGCTGGGAGCTTTCTCTGCTTGCTGATTGGAACGGTCCCCAGTCCACTTAAATAAAGATGATGCAAAACTGGGTTTTTGTTTTAATTCTGTTGGGTCGTTATCTAACATAGTAACAGTTATGACTGTATAAGTGGGTGGGTGAAATTAAATATAAGATGAACGTAGGTTGGGTTGAAGTATGAAACCCAACGCCCGCACGGGTCGAGGAACGAGACCCATCCTACAAATACAAATAATTGTGCCTCCCTACTTATTTCAATATTTTCAGTTAGCAAGGTAATTTGGCAGTTAAAACAGGCATGGAATTGTAATTATCCAAATTGGGTAATTGGTCTGTTTGGATTTTGCACAATTTTTTGGAGAATTTCTTGGTAATAAGTAAACATAAACTCTATAGTATCATTTGTAAATAGCTCCGTGCTGTAAAAAACTTTAATTTCAATGGTGGGATTATTTACTGAAGGTGAAGAAACATAAATTTCTAAAGGAATTTCTTCATCCCATAAACTCAGATCACGCTTAATCGATACAAATTCAAAATCCAACATCCGGTTATGCCAATTTTGTGGGGGTAACATAGTTAGGGATGCAGAGATATTCAGTGGTTGTTTACTGGTGATAGTGTCAATGACTGTTCGAGAGGCAATTTCTTTATTGTTGATTGCTTCTATGAGGGTTTGTTGGACTTGTTCTAGAAGAGTAAGTGCGGTTTCCTCAGATGAGAAATGAGAGTGCAAAATTACATCGTTGATGAAGCAACCGAGCATTGTTTCAGTTTCCACTGAACTACGATTACCAACTGTTGTCATTACTAAAATATCGTTTTTACCGCTGTAATTAAACAAAAGTATGTTCAGAGCAGTGATGATAATCACAAAGATAGTAACTTTTTGCTCAAGACTGAAGGCTTCAATTGACCTAACCATACTGGCTGATAAAACTATGGAATAAACGGATGCACTCCTACTCACCTGTGGCGGAATGTTAGAAAAATTATCAGCTATTTGTGAGGTATTGGTTAATTTCTCTACCCAATAGGCCAACTGCTTTAATAAGTAGTGTAAATGTCGAAATGCCATCGGTACTTGTTGAACCATTTGGTTAAATAGTGCGGTCGTGATAAGCAAGATGGTAATACCGTGGGTTTGTAAGCTACTGGCAAAATCTCGTGGTGATAGTATGGTTTCTCTATCGAGAATTACGAGTTTTGCACCATTGAGTAATGCTCCCCAAATCTCAAAGGTAGCAGCGTCAAAGCCAGTATTAGAAGCTTGTGCAATTACATCTGTCGGTTGCAAGTTTACATAGTCAGTATTGACTACTAACCGCACTACCCCGCAATGAGTAACCATCACACCTTTAGGTTGACCCGTTGACCCTGATGTGTAAATAACATGAGCCAAATTATCCGGGGTAGTATCGCAGTTCAAGTTCTGTTGGTTCCTTTGGGCAATGATGGACCAGTCCCGATCTAAACAAATCTGCTCAACATTGGTCAGTTTTCCCCCTAGCTGCTGTTCTGTCAAAAGTAAAAAGGCTTTTGCATCTTGCAGCATAAATGTCAAGCGATCGCTCGGATGGCTAGGATCCAATGGTAAATAAGCACCTCCAGCTTTCAGGATCCCTAGCATGGCGATGATGATTTTAGGCGATCGCTCTAAATAAATTCCCACCAAAGTTTGTGCACTAACACCCAGAAACTGCAAATAGTGGGCTAGTTGATTGGCTTGATTATTTAACTCCCGATAGGTAAGTTGTTGATTTTCCCATTGGATAGCGATCGCATCTGGTGTTCTTTCTACTTGTTGCTCAAATAATTGATGAATACATTGGTGAGGATAATCAGTTTGTGTGTTATTCCATTCCACAAGTAGCTGATGTTTTTGCGCTGCTGAGAGTAATGGTAATTCTCCCACCTTTTCATCAGGATTACTAACAATAGACTCCACCAAAGTTTGAAAATTATCTACCATGCGGGCGATGGTTGTGGTGTCAAACAAATTGGCGTTATATTCAAAGGCTCCTATGAGTTCTAAATTTACTTCTTGCATCGACAGGGTCAAATCAAAAGTCGCTCCTGCTGTAGGTCTATTTAATTCAATTTGGGTTACATTCAGACCTGGTAAGTTGAATTTTTCCAAGGGAGAATTTTGCAATACAAACATTACCTGAAACAGGGGACTGAGATTTTTGTGCCGTTTGGGTTGTAGAGCTTCAACTAGGGTATCAAAAGGTAAGTCTTGATGAACATAAGCATCAAGAGCAACCTGTCGCACCTGGGATAATAGTTGTTTAAACGTAGGATTGTTTTCTAAGCGAGTACGTAAAACTAAAGTGTTGACAAAAAACCCAATTAATGACTCGAGGGCTTGACGATTGCGGTTAGTAATAGGGGAGCCAATAACAATATCTTCTTGGCCAGTGTAACGATAAAGAAAGGTGACAAAAGCTGCTTGCAGCGTCATAAATAGAGAAGTACCCGACTTCTGACTTAATATTTTCAGTTTGTTAGTCAGGTCATTACCCAATCTAAACCGGTGGATACTACCGCGAAATGTTTGAACAGCGGAACGGGGGTAATCTGTTGGTAATTCTATGATTGATGGAGCGTCTGCTAACTGTTGTTTCCAATAGCTTATCTGGGTATTGATAACATCATTTTGCAGCCCTTGACGTTGCCAGTAAGCATAATCTGCATACTGAACTGGCAAGTTTGCCAGGGGAGAATTTCCATATAAACTCGACAATTCCTTGAAGAAAATTGCTACTGACCAAGCATCCGAGATTATGTGGTGCATGGTGACTAGCAAAATATGGGAATTTGATTCCAGGCGAATCAGTTTTACTCTTAGTAGAGGGGCTTGGCTTAAATCAAAAGCTTCTGTATATTCAGCGGTAATTAAGCGTTGTAATTCTGCCTCTCTTTCAACTTCTGCTAGGGTTTGTAAATCTACTAATGGTAAGGTGAATGATAAAGTTTCTGCAATAAATTGCACTGGTTTTCCTTCTGATATACCAAAAGAAGTACGCAGGGTTTCGTGACGTTGAATAATTGACTGCACTGCTTGTTGAAGTGCCATTAAATTCAGGGAACCAAATAAGTGCAAAGCTCTGGTAATATTGTAAGCTGCATTTGCTCCTTCCATTTGGTCAAGAATCCAAAATCTCTGTTGAATCAAAGATAAAGGTGATTCTGCAGTTCGGGAAACTGGCTGTAAAATTGGGAGGGAATTAGTGGGATGAAAATCATCCTGAAAAGTTGTAACTTTTTCGCTTAAACTAGCTATAGTTGGCGCTTCAAATAAAATGCTGATGGATAGCTCCAAAGATAGGGCTTCGCGCAATCTTGATACAACTAAACTGGCAAGTAGAGAATGTCCCCCCAATTCTAAAAAGTTGTCATAAATGCCTACTTTCTCCAGTCCTAAAACTTCTCCCCAAATGTTAGCTATTAGTTCTTCTTGGGGGTTACGGGGTGCAACAAAGTTACTAATTCCAGCAGATAGATTTGGTACGGGTAAATTATTCCTGTCTAACTTTCCGTTGGGTAATACTGGCAGTTTTTCTATCAACACAAAGGCATTAGGAACCATATAATCTGGTAGTTTATGCTCTATAAAGTTCCGAATTTCTGCCAAGTCTAAGGTTTGAGTGTTAGGGACGATATAGGCAACCAAGCGCTGATCTCCCGGTATATCCTCTCGGAGGCTAATTGCACCTTCTCGAACTGAGGGATGCAGTTTTAATATGGCTTCAATTTCTTCCAGTTCTACGCGCATCCCTCGGATATTTACCTGAAAGTCAATCCGACCAAGAATTTCTAAAGTACCATCTTGGCAGTGTCGAGCTACATCCCCGGTTTTGAAAAGTTTTTGCTGGGGATTAAAGGGATTATTAATAAATTTTTCAGCATTGGCATGGACGCGGTTTAAATAACCACGTGCTAATGTACCACCAGCTATGTGCAGTTCTCCAGATTCTCCATTTTTCACCGGTTCCAGTTGGGAGTTGAGGACGTAAACCTGTTGCATGTCTTGGAGGGGATTACCAACGGGAACATATCCTTGTTCAATATCGCAGTTTTCAGGAATGGGATAAAAAGCATTACCAATAGTTTCCGTTTGACCTAGGATATTAAAAAATTGAGGTGGAGTTTGAAATAGGTTACGTAATTTCTTAATTAGTTGATAAGGTAGTAACTCCCCGCCAAATATGAGGTATTTTAGCTTTGATTCCCCTATAGCTACTGTATATTTTTTGTCTAAACTTTCCAAAGCCATGAGTCCATAACGCCACACCGAGGGCACGCCATCACAGATAGTGACCTCTTGTGTTTCAATTAGTTCAAATAACCTAAGGGGATCTCTGGTTTTTTCACGGGTAGCAATAACAACAGCTGCGCCTTGGGATAAGGGTAGGAATAGTTGTCTGACTGAAGCAGTAAATGAGAAAGATGCTGTATGCAGGTAAATATCTTGGTTATCAACCGGGATTATTTTAGTTATACCCTGGAGATAATTCACAATACTGCTATGGGGCATTTGTACTCCTTTTGGCTTACCAGTAGAGCCAGAAGTATATATTAAGTAGGCCAAATTATCTGGTGTAACATCACAACTGGGATTATCTTCACTTTGTTGCTCAATTTTTTGCCAGTCCGCATCTAAACATAAAACCGTGGCGTTGATAATAGGCAGCGCCTCTAAACACTGATTTTCAGTTAAAACTACCTTTGGCTTGGCATCCTCTAGCATAAATGCTAGCCTTTCCTGGGGATAAGCAGGGTCCAAAGGAACATAAGCACCACCCGCTTTGAGGATACCCATAATTCCAATAACTATTTCTATGGAACGAGTTACACAAAGACCTACAAACACCTCTGGTCCTACACCAATCGATTGCAAATAATGCGCTAGTTGATTGGCTTTACAGTTTAATTCTCCATAGGTCAACTGCTGATTTTCAAAGATTATTGCCACTGCATCAGGCGATTTTTCTACTTGCTGCATAAACAGCTCGTGAACAGACTTGTTTTGAGAATATATCATACTATCAGATTAGTATTAACTTATATGTAATATAGACGGGACTACAATTGATCACTGGAATTCAGACTGTGGTTTGATTGATTTGCTTGATTTGCTGCAAAATTGATTTAAATGGTTGTAAAAATATATTGGAGACACTATTAAATAAATTGGATTCTCCATTAGCCAAACCAAAATTCAGTTTTTCATAACTAGTTGGGATATATAAAGAGCCAAAAATCCAGTCCCAAATTCCAAAAATATAACCAAAGTTTTTATCATAATGCTTTGGATCCACACTATGATGAATTTGGTGTTGTGCTGGACTGATAAAAATGTGGCTAACCCATTTGGGGTAAGCTAACCAGATATGAGAATGACGCAAGTTATATCCAGCTAAATAAAAGATAAAGAGATCGAGACTAACTCCACAAACTAATAGACGTTTTATTTCTGTACCAAACAAATAGCTCCAGATACCAGTTCCTAAACCCGTGGCTGTAGTAATGATTATTATTCCCACAAGCAACTCAACTGGGTGGGTTCGATATACAGTCAAAGGTGTGATCACTTCAGCAGAGTGATGCACCTTATGAAATTGCCATAAAGTCTGGTTTTTGTGAGAGAGATAATGGTAGAAAAAATTAGCGAAGTCAGCCAATAATCCTATGAACAAAGTAAATATTAAGTTATGCCAGATATGGGCGTTAGAAATAGCCCAGGGTGCTGTAATATTCGTTATTTCTGTCAGAGCTTTGTTAGTTATATCCGCAATGTTATCTAAATATATTGCTATTGGCTCTACAAAAACTATTTCAAATAAGGCAATGGCAAAAAAGTATTTGTACTGAGTAACTGATGATGGATGTGTATAGACTTCTTTGGGTAATATGTATTGCAAAAAAGTCACATCTTCTTGCCACTTTTTAACGTAAACATATATTACTATAGCAATTAGCACAGATCCCAACAAGTATACCCAATATATTTGGGATGATCCCAGAAAGAATAATTGGAATGGGTAGATAATTAAGTCAAAAATCCTTTTTTCTAACACAAACATTACTGCCTCAAATACAGCCACATCGCAGTACAACATATTTTTCCCTTTGTCAACTCTGTTGATAACAATACCCTAAAATTTAGACTGCATGATGAAGTTGCGCTATATTCCAGTTTAAATCATAAGGGCGATTACAAAGCACTCTCTCTCTTAATTCTAGTTAAAATAAAATGCGATCGCTTAATGCGTGACTCAAAAAATGTGGTAATTATCAGGTGGGAATTTGAAAATAGAGTTCCCATTGTGGAGTGGACTTCTCCCTGCTCTTTAGAGACAGGAATTGATTAGAACCGTTTTTGTGTGTTTACAGTTTTAAGATCCCAATATGTATCCAAACTTTCCTGTAACTTTTTGGGTAACTCCATCATGATGTCAATTATCCCAAATAATCGAATTATTTGCTCTCTATGGAACCCCTTATCATATAATCCCCTGATTAAACTCCATTTCCATTTTTCTCTCTCCCCTAGGTTCCGGGTGGTTGCTTTTGTCTTTAAATGTGCCATCACTATGATAGCAAAAGGATTATTACTTTCTTCTAGCTCTGACCATTTGGCTTCATAGCTGAGTAATTTTACTATGGGGAATTTCAGGGTTACTTCACACCCTCCTATGTTATGATTATAACTTTCTGGTTGCCAATCAGCTCTCTCATCTCCCAGAATTGCCAAACTAATCACCGGTTTTTGATTTAGGTCAAAAGCACGATAATTATAAGGGAGGCACAATTATTTGTAGGGTGGGTCGAGTAACGAGACCCATGGGGATGTTGGGTTTCATACTTCAACCCAACCTACGTTGATCTTATATTTAATTCCACTCACCCACTTAATTGGTGAATTGAAGGAAAGAAGAAGAAGAATTGTTCAAAATACTCGGTTAATGCTTCTTTCCATGGTTCGTCATAATTAGCTCTTATCTGACTCATTTGATTCGGGAACTTTAGGAGACAATTTGACTAAGGATTGATGAAAGTCCTCAAAACAATCAACTTTGATTGCCACTTTTAACAGCTCATCTAAAATAGACAATACTGATATTTTATCCACAGCTTGCTCAATTTTCACTGGTATGTCACCCAATCTTGTTCTCAACACCAGCTTCACATCTTCATGAGCTTTTTCTAATATGCCAATTTCCCTCCCGATTTCCTTACCAATTTCCTTACCAATTTCCTTGCCAATTTCCTTACCAGTCTCTATTCCTCTTAACTCCATATTAGTTAATAACGGCATCTTTCTATCCTCCTCAAATGTCTTTATCTTACTATCCAAACTTTCCTGTAACTTTTTGGGTAACTCCATCATAATGTCAATTATCCCAAATAATCGAATTATTTGCTCTCTATGGAACCCCTTATCATATAATCCCCTGATTAAACTCCATTTCCATTTTTCTCTCTCCCCTAGGTTCCGGGTGGTTGCTTTTGTCTTTAAATGTGCCATCACTATGATAGCAAAAGGATTATTACTTTCTTCTAGCTCTGACCATTTGGCTTCATAGCTGAGTAATTTTACTATGGGGAATTTCAGGGTTACTTCACACCCTCCTATGTTATGATTATAACTTTCTGGTTGCCAATCAGCTCTCTCATCTCCCAGAATTGCCAAACTAATCACCGGTTTTTGATTTAGGTCAAAAGCACGATAATTATAAGGGAGGCACAATTATTTGTAGGGTGGGTCGAGTAACGAGACCCATGGGGATGTTGGGTTTCATACTTCAACCCAACCTACGTTGATCTTATATTTAATTCCACTCACCCACTTAATTGGTGAATTGAAGGAAAGAAGAAGAAGAATTGTTCAAAATACTCGGTTAATGCTTCTTTCCATGGTTCGTCATAATTAGCTCTTATCTGACTCATTTGATTCGGGAACTTTAGGAGACAATTTGACTAAGGATTGATGAAAGTCCTCAAAACAATCAACTTTGATTGCCACTTTTAACAGCTCATCTAAAATAGACAATACTGATATTTTATCCACAGCTTGCTCAATTTTCACTGGTATGTCACCCAATCTTGTTCTCAACACCAGCTTCACATAATCACGGGCATTTTTCAATATGCCAATTCCCTCACCAATTTCCTTACCAATTTCCTTGCCAGTCTCTATTCCTCTTAACTCCATATTAGTTAATAACGGCATCTTTCTATCCTCCTCAAATGTCTTTATCTTACTATCCAAACTTTCCTGTAACTTTTTGGGTAACTCCATCATGATGTCAATTATCCCAAATAATCGAATTATTTGCTCTCTATCGAACCCCTTATCATATAATCCCCTGATTAAACTCCATTTCCATTTTTCTCTCTCCCCTAGGTTCCGGGTGGTTGCTTTTGTCTTTAAATGTGCCATCACTATGATAGCAAAAGGATTATTACTTTCTTCTAGCTCTGACCATTTGGCTTCATAGCTGAGTAATTTTACTATGGGGAATTTCAGGGTTACTTCACACCCTCCTATGTTATGATTATAACTTTCTGGTTGCCAATCAGCTCTCTCATCTCCCAGAATTGCCAAACTAATCACCGGTTTTTGATTTAGGTCAAAAGCACGATAATTATAAGGGAGGCACAATTATTTGTAGGGTGGGTCGAGTAACGAGACCCATGGGGATGTTGGGTTTCATACTTCAACCCAACCTACGTTGATCTTATATTTAATTCCACTCACCCACTTAATTGGTGAATTGAAGGAAAGAAGAAGAAGAATTGTTCAAAATACTCGGTTAATGCTTCTTTCCATGGTTCGTCATAATTAGCTCTTATCTGACTCATTTGATTCGGGAACTTTAGGAGACAATTTGACTAAGGATTGATGAAAGTCCTCAAAACAATCAACTTTGATTGCCACTTTTAACAGCTCATCTAAAATAGACAATACTGATATTTTATCCACAGCTTGCTCAATTTTCACTGGTATGTCACCCAATCTTGTTCTCAACACCAGCTTCACATAATCACGGGCATTTTTCAATATGCCAATTCCCTCACCAATTTCCTTACCAATTTCCTTACCAATTTCCTTACCAATTTCCTTGCCAATTTCCTTACCAGTCTCTATTCCTCTTAACTCCATATTAGTTAATAACGGCATCTTTCTATCCTCCTCAAATGTCTTTATCTTACTATCCAAACTTTCCTGTAACTTTTTGGGTAACTCCATCATAATGTCAATTATCCCAAATAATCGAATTATTTGCTCTCTATCGAACCCCTTATCATATAATCCCCTGATTAAACTCCATTTCCATTTTTCTCTCTCCCCTAGGTTCCGGGTGGTTGCTTTTGTCTTTAAATGTGCCATCACTATGATAGCAAAAGGATTATTACTTTCTTCTAGCTCTGACCATTTGGCTTCATAGCTGAGTAATTTTACTATGGGGAATTTCAGGGTTACTTCACACCCTCCTATGTTATGATTATAACTTTCTGGTTGCCAATCAGCTCTCTCATCTCCCAGAATTGCCAAACTAATCACCGGTTTTTGATTTAGGTCAAAAGCACGATAATTATAAGGGAGGCACAATTATTTGTAGGGTGGGTCGAGTAACGAGACCCATGGGGATGTTGGGTTTCATACTTCAACCCAACCTACGTTGATCTTATATTTAATTCCACTCACCCACTTAATTGGTGAATTGAAGGAAAGAAGAAGAAGAATTGTTCAAAATACTCGGTTAATGCTTCTTTCCATGGTTCGTCATAATTAGCTCTTATCTGACTCATTTGATTCGGGAACTTTAGGAGACAATTTGACTAAGGATTGATGAAAGTCCTCAAAACAATCAACTTTGATTGCCACTTTTAACAGCTCATCTAAAATAGACAATACTGATATTTTATCCACAGCTTGCTCAATTTTCACTGGTATGTCACCCAATCTTGTTCTCAACACCAGCTTCACATCTTCATGAGCTTTTTCTAATATGCCAATTTCCCTCCCGATTTCCTTACCGATTTCCTTACCAGTTTCTATTCCTCTTAACTCCATATTAGTTAATAACGGCATCTTTCTATCCTCCTCAAATGTCTTTATCTTACTATCCAAACTTTCCTGTAACTTTTTGGGTAACTCCATCATGATGTCAATTATCCCAAATAATCGAATTATTTGCTCTCTATCGAACCCCTTATCATATAATCCCCTGATTAAACTCCATTTCCATTTTTCTCTCTCCCCTAGGTTCCGGGTGGTTGCTTTTGTCTTTTCACCCACTTAATTGGTGAATTGAAGGAAAGAAGAAGAAGAATTGTTCAAAATACTCGGTTAATGCTTCTTTCCATGGTTCGTCATAATTAGCTCTTATCTGACTCATTTGATTCGGGAACTTTAGGAGACAATTTGACTAAGGATTGATGAAAGTCCTCAAAACAATCAACTTTGATTGCCACTTTTAACAGCTCATCTAAAATAGACAATACTGATATTTTATCCACAGCTTGCTCAATTTTCACTGGTATGTCACCCAATCTTGTTCTCAACACCAGCTTCACATAATCACGGGCATTTTTCAATATGCCAATTCCCTCACCAATTTCCTTACCAATTTCCTTACCAATTTCCTTGCCAATTTCCTTACCAGTCTCTATTCCTCTTAACTCCATATTAGTTAATAACGGCATCTTTCTATCCTCCTCAAATGTCTTTATCTTACTATCCAAACTTTCCTGTAACTTTTTGGGTAACTCCATCATAATGTCAATTATCCCAAATAATCGAATTATTTGCTCTCTATCGAACCCCTTATCATATAATCCCCTGATTAAACTCCATTTCCATTTTTCTCTCTCCCCTAGGTTCCGGGTGGTTGCTTTTGTCTTTAAATGTGCCATCACTATGATAGCAAAAGGATTATTACTTTCTTCTAGCTCTGACCATTTGGCTTCATAGCTGAGTAATTTTACTATGGGGAATTTCAGGGTTACTTCACACCCTCCTATGTTATGATTATAACTTTCTGGTTGCCAATCAGCTCTCTCATCTCCCAGAATTGCCAAACTAATCACCGGTTTTTGATTTAGGTCAAAAGCACGATAATTATAGATGTACATTCTCTGGGGAAATTCTTCCTCATATTGACTTTGAATTTCAATATGAATTAACACCCACATTTCTTCTCCACTAACCAGCCAAACCTTGTATAGTTTATCTGCATAGCGTTTTTCCGTTTTTGAAGAAGCTGTGACTCTTTGTAATTCTTTATCCAGAGACTCGGGGATTTTTTCCCAATTGATTAATTGGTGAATTGAAGGAAAGAAGAAGAGCAAAAATTGTTCAAAATACTCGGTTAATGCTTCTTTCCATGGTTCGTCATAATTAGCTCTTATCTGACTCATTTGATTCGGGAACTTTAGGAGACAATTTGACTAAGGATTGATGAAAGTCCTCAAAACAATCAACTTTGATTGCCACTTTTAACAGCTTATCTAAAATAGACAATACTGATATTTTATCCACAGCTTGCTCAATTTTCACTGGTATGTCACCCAATCTTGTTCTCAACACCAGCTTCACATCTTCATGAGCTTTTTCTAATATGCCAATTTCCCTCCCGATTTCCTTACCGATTTCCTTACCAGTTTCTATTCCTCTTAACTCCATATTAGTTAATAACGGCATCTTTCTATCCTCCTCAAATGTCTTTATCTTACTATCCAAACTTTCCTGTAACTTTTTGGGTAACTCCATCATGATGTCAATTATCCCAAATAATCGAATTATTTGCTCTCTATCGAACCCCTTATCATATAATCCCCTGATTAAACTCCATTTCCATTTTTCTCTCTCCCCTAGGTTCCGGGTGGTTGCTTTTGTCTTTAAATGTGCCATCACTATGATAGCAAAAGGATTATTACTTTCTTCTAGCTCTGACCATTTGGCTTCATAGCTGAGTAATTTTACTATGGGGAATTTCAGGGTTACTTCACACCCTCATAAGCTATGATTATAACTTTCTGGTTGCCAATCAGCTCTCTCATCTCCCAGAATTGCCAGACTAATCACCGGTTTTTGATTTAGGTTAAAAGCACGATAATTATAGATGTACATTCTCTGGGGAAATTCTTCCTCATATTGACACCTCCCCTAGGATGTACAATTATAGCTTTATGAACGCCAATTAGCTCTTTCATCTCCCAGAGTTGTCAGATTAATCTCTGACAGCACTTAAAAAACCTTGATGCTAATATGAAGCATTTAGACATTAAATATCCTAATTCAAAGAATAAGAATGCAAAATAGTGACCTAGATATCTCATTATCTGGATATGACTATGAACTACCTCCAGAATTAATTGCCCAGAACCCCGTGGTTCCCAGAGACAGTTCTCGCTTAATGGTGATTAATTCCCCCAATACGGGAACCTCCACACCTCCTCTAGACCACATTTTTAGAGATCTACCAGAATTATTAAAACCTGGGGATTTATTAGTGATGAATAATACACGAGTTATCCCCGCTCGACTATATGGTCGCAAGTCTACAGGAGCAAGGGTGGAAGTGTTACTTTTGGAAGAAAAACAACATAATTGTTGGTTGGCATTGGTTAAACCAGGTAAATATTTTAACGTCGGAACTGAAATTATTTTTGATGATCAGGGATTATCCTCTGCGGATAAATTAATACCCCAATTCACTGCTAGGGTGATTGAACGGGATGAGAATACGGGCGGTAGATTGTTGCAATTTGATTTGCCTATAAATGTTTCTTTGCTCCATTTATTACACAAATTGGGGGAGGTTCCTTTACCACCTTATATTAATAATTCTCATGCGCTGGAGGAGCAATATCAAACTGTATATGCTAAATACGACGGTGCTGTGGCAGCTCCCACAGCAGGACTTCACTTTACACCAGAACTATTGGTCAAATTGCGGGAGCGCGGTATTGAACAGGAGTTTCTCACTTTACATGTTGGTGTCGGCACATTTCGACCAGTGGAAGTGGAAGATGTTACTACCCACCAAATGCATGAAGAATGGATAGAAGTTAGTGGGGATTTGGTAGAGAAGATTTACTCTACCAAAAATGCTGGAGGGCGAATTATTGCGGTTGGTACTACGGTAGTTCGCGCTTTAGAAGGTTCTGCCCAAACTGGTTCTTTACAACCATATACAGGCAAAGTTAATCTTTTTATTTATCCAGGCTATCAGTGGCGTGTCGTGGAAGGTCTTATTACTAACTTTCATCTACCTCGTTCTAGTTTGCTTATGTTAGTTAGTTCCCTAATTGGTCGAGAAAGATTATTAGGTATTTATAAACAGGCGATCGCATCTAGATATCGTTTCTATTCTTTTGGTGATGCTATGTTGATTTTACCGGAAGCAAGAATTTGTTGCAGTTAAATTGGTAGGCGATTAATATCCTTATTACAGCCAATTACTACCATCGCTGAACCACGTTCCAGTCGTTTACTGGGGTCAGGATTAATCTTAAACTTACCATCCTGACTAACTGCTAGTAAATTTAGACCATAACGATTTCGCAGCTGGATTTCGGCCACGGTTTTACCATGAAATTCATCGGGGACAATCAACTCTACAATACTATTATCTGGATCTAGATCAAACCGGTCTAAAATTGATGGTTTAGTTAGAGTGCGCGCCAAAGCACAACCCGCTTCGTATTCGGGAAATACTACATGGTCTGCACCTACTCTTTTTAAGAGCTTACAATGTACCTCACTGGAAGCTTTAGCAACCACATGGGGTACACCACCTTCCTTAACATTAAGAGTGGTAATAATACTTTCCTGAACATAGTTGCCAATAGCGACAATAACGGTATCAAACTCAAAAATGCCCGCTTCTTTAAGTGCTGCTGATTCGGTGGAGTCTAACTGCACTGCATGAGCGACAATTGACTCATTTAATGCTTCAGATACCCTTTTTTCATCCACATCTGTAGCTAATACCTGATAACCCAAACCATGTAATGTGGAGCAAACAGAACGACCAAAACGACCTAATCCAATTACTGCAAATTGGTGATTGTCTTGTTTTAAACTGCGAAAAAACTTCAATGATGAAATGTCCATAAACTAACCTACAAGCAAATTTCCTTCTGGGTAGTGAACTCTACTGGGACGAGGATCTCCTAATATTGCTGACATTGACAATAAAACACCGACCCTTCCTATATACATTGTGACAATTATAACTATTTTAGCAGCAGTAGAAATACTACCAGTTATCCCTGTGGATAGTCCCACTGTACCAAAAGCTGAGACTACCTCAAAAAGAATTTGAATGAACTCTAGTTTTGGGTCAGTTAAACTAATTAAAACTGTTGCTGATAAGACGGTTGCCAAAGAGCCGAAAACCACACCTATGGCTTTCAAAATAAGAGTTATGGCTATTTTGCGCTCATAGAGCCAAACTTCTTCTTTACCCTGAAGTATTGCTTTTGTGCAGCTGGTTAATACCCTCAAGGTTGTTGTTTTTATCCCACCACCCGTACCACCTGGACTAGCACCAATGAACATTAAAGCAATGGTAATAAATAGACCTGCATCACTCATCTTACCAATGTCAATGGTGTTGAAACCTGCTGTTCTTGGAGTAACAGACTGAAACCAAGCTAATAATAGTTGGTCGGAAAATCCAAATTTGCCAAAGGTTTCAGGATTTCTAATTTCTATGAGAAAGAAAGCTACTGTCCCTACCACTAATAATATTAAAGTAGTGCTAACTGCTACTTTAAAGTCAAGGGAGAATACCATAAATGTCGTTTTTCTTTTTAGGCGATCGCGTAACCAAAGATACATATCCAAAATGACTTGATAACCAATTCCGCCAAAGATGATTAACCCAGTGACTGTAAAAACCACGAGTAGGGATGTTTGATAACCTATCAAATTATCTTTAAAGAGACTAAATCCCGCATTATTAAAGGAATTGATGCTGTGAAATATTGCTAACCACATTCCATGACTCCAACCATGGTCAGGGACAAAAGCGGGGAGTAAGAGGAAAATTCCCGTAATCTCAAAAATTATAGTTGTAGCAATAATGGAGCGAATAATTTGGCTACTACCACTCATACCTGGACGGTCTAGAGCTTGTTGAATAGCTACCTTTTGCCTTAAATCAAATCTTTTGCCAATTAGTAAAATCAGGAAGGTGGTAGTTGTCATATATCCCAAACCACCGATTTGTACTAGCAGTAAAATCAGTAGTTGACCCCAAAAGGAAAAATAGGTACCCGGATCAACCACTGACAGTCCGGTCACACAGACTGCGGAAGTTGAGGTAAAAAGTGCTACTATCGGGTCGTTCCATGTGCCATTGCTAGTGGAAAAAGGCATCATCAACAGAATGGTTCCACATAAGATAACCGCCATAAATCCCAAGCATATCGTCCGAGCAACAGTCATAACCAAGTTGAGTTAAGAGTTTTTTCAGGATTTTTTTATTGAGCAAAATTGCTTTATATTTAAGTTAAACAGATATGTACCACCTCTAAAATATATTTTCTAGAGTTTTGATTTTTAGTAATTTTTACCTTTAAGAACATGAGTACAAAAATTTATCAGCAAATCCAAGAATTTTATGATGCTTCCTCTGGTTTATGGGAACAAATTTGGGGTGAACACATGCATCATGGCTATTATGGTGCGGATGGAAGAGAAAGAAAGGAACGTAGGCAAGCACAAATTGATTTAATTGAAGCAGTGCTAAATTGGTCAGGAGTAAAACATGCAGATGATATCTTGGATGTGGGTTGTGGAATAG
This sequence comes from Cylindrospermopsis raciborskii Cr2010, assembly GCF_003367075.2. Classification (NCBI taxonomy): domain Bacteria; kingdom Bacillati; phylum Cyanobacteriota; class Cyanophyceae; order Nostocales; family Aphanizomenonaceae; genus Cylindrospermopsis; species Cylindrospermopsis raciborskii. The sequence goes on along the minus strand of NZ_CP065936.1, from coordinate 534,777 downwards.
GTGGTAGTTCCCTATACTTGGCGCAAAAATTTCATGCCATGTCCACAGGAATTACCCTCAGCCCAATTCAATCCGCTAGAGCCAAAGAAAGGGCACTGGAAGCCAATTTGCAATCAAGGAGTAGTTTTTTAGTGGCCAATGCTCAAGAAATGCCTTTTGGTGATAATTCCTTTGATCTGGTGTGGTCACTAGAAAGTGGTGAACACATGCCAGATAAAACCAAATTTCTGCAAGAGTGTTATCGGGTGTTAAAACCAGGTGGTACTTTAATCATGGTAACATGGTGTCATCGTCCCACGGATGTTTTACCACTGACTGAGGATGAACAAAAGCACCTACAAGATATTTACCGGGCTTATTGTCTACCCTATGTGATTTCCCTACCAGAATACTATGCGATCGCCAGTCAATTAGGACTAAAAAACATTAAGACTGCTGATTGGTCAACTGGGGTTGCACCATTTTGGAATGTGGTAATTGATTCTGCTTTTACCCCCCAAGCATTCCTGGGGTTATTGTTTTCTGGTTGGACTACAATTCAAGCGGCGCTCTCTCTTAGTTTAATGCGCCGTGGATATGAAAGGGGTTTAATTAAATTTGGTTTGTTATGTGGAATTAAATAGCCAGTTAACTAAATGAACCATATACAATTTACAGATAAACATAAGCAACTTATAAATAGCCCATGAATCAGTTTACTCCTTCTAATTGGCTCCACAGCTTGTGGAAGTTTTCCAGGCCTCATACCATTATAGGCACAACTCTAAGTGTACTAGGTTTATACTTGCTGACTCTTGGTGTGACCAACTCTAATTTTTCTATAGCACACTTGGGTCAAATTTTAATCACCTGGTTAGCTTGTATATCCGGAAATATTTATATTGTAGGTTTAAACCAACTAATAGACGTAGATATTGATAAAATCAACAAGCCCCATTTACCCGTAGCTGCAGGAGAATTCTCCGAAGAGCAGGGAAAGTCCATTGTGATTACTACGGGTATTTTAGCTCTAGCTCTAGCTTGGATTAGTGGACCATTTTTATTGGTTACGGTAGTAACTAGCCTAGTAATTGGAACCGCCTATTCCTTACCACCATTAAGGTTGAAGCAATTTCCATTTTGGGCAGCCTTATGTATTTTTTCCGTCCGGGGAACTATTATCAACTTAGGACTGTTTGAGCATTTTAGTTGGCTATTACAAAGGAGCCAGGGCATACCCTTTGCCGTCTGGACTTTAACATTATTTATCCTGGTTTTTACCATGGCGATCGCCATATTTAAAGACATACCTGATTTGGAGGGGGACTTGCGTTATAACATTAATACCTTCACCATCAAATTAGGGAAAAAAGCTGTATTTGATATTGCCCTTTGGTTACTAACATTTTGTTATATAGGAATAATTATTGTTGGTATGTTCCAGTTAGCAGAAATTAACCCCACATTTCTAGTTATCAGTCACACCATACCCCTAATATTCCTATGGTCAAAAAGCCAGAAAGTGAACTTGGAGAGCAAAAAAGAAATTGCCAAATTTTATCAATTAATTTGGAAAATGTTTTTCCTTGAATATCTAATCTTTCCCATTGGTGCCCTTTTAAATTAATCCGATAGAAAATGTCCAGAAATAAAGTTTATATTGTAGGAGCAGGACCAGGGGATATAGAATATCTAACAGTAAAAGCCTATAGATTACTGGGGATTGCTCAAGTTTTAATATATGATGCACTAGTAGACGAAGAATTATTAAATTCTGTCCCCAGTAACTGTTTAAAACTAGATGTAGGTAAAAGGGGAGGGGGTATAAGCACCTCCCAAGGAGAAATTAATAACCTGTTAGTGAAATATTATCGAGAAGGTAAACAAGTAGTCAGACTAAAAGCAGGAGATCCATTTATTTTTGGTAGATGTATGGCGGAAATTACCGCTTTAAAATCAGCAGGTTGTGAATTTGAAATCATCCCGGGAATTTCCTCAGCTCTAGCGGGGCCATTATTAGCTGGAATACCACTGACAGACACGGTTTTAAGTCAGTGTTTTGCCGTAGCTACAGCACATGATCCTGATATTTTAGACTGGGAAGCTCTATCAAGATTACAAACCCTAGTAATTTTGATGGGAGGAAAAAACCTAGAGATAATAGTCCACCAACTACTCACACATGGAAAATCTAAATCCACTCCCATAGCAATTATTCGCTGGACTGGAACTGCCAAGCAAAAAATTTGCATAGGTGAACTAGGTAATATAGTGGGAAAAACCAGAGACACATCACTTTCTCCCGCTGTAATCGTGATTGGAGAAGTTGTGGGACTGAGAAAATTTCTGGAAAAAGTATAGAATAGATTAATTATTGCTTCCCCTCCTTGAATCGTGTCAATTAATATCTCCATCACACCCCTAAGCGGTAAAACCATCCTCGTCACCCGCGCAGTAGGACAATCCAGCGAATTGAGTCAAGGACTAACCAATTTAGGAGCAAGAGTAATTGAACTACCAGCACTAGAAATTGGTCCTCCTTCCAGTTGGATGTTCTTAGATCAGAGCATATTAGAATTATCCACTTTTGATTGGTTAGTTTTTACCTCCACTAACGGGGTCGAATACTTTTTTGAGAGAATGGCATTGCAAAATAAAAATCAGCAAGCCTTAATTAAACAAGCAATAAATAGAATTAAAATTGCTGTTGTCGGTGAAAAAACGGCTCAAAGTCTGAAAACGCACCACCTTGAACCAGATTTCATACCCCCTGACTTCATAGCTGACTCCCTGGTGAACAACTTTCCCGAAAACCTAGCAGGTAAAAAGATCCTATTTCCCCGGGTTGAAAGTGGAGGGAGAGAGATTTTGGTCAAAGAACTAACACAAAAAGGTGCCCAAGTGGTGGAAGTTCCCGCTTATGAATCTCTTTGTCCCCAGAGCATACCTACCACAGCACAGCAGGTCCTGATTAATCAGTCAGTAGATGTAATTACCTTTGCTAGCTCTAAGACCGTCAAGTTTTTCTGTGTATTATTAGAAAATAATTTACCTCAAGAGATAGAACACTACTTAAAGAAAACTGCGATCGCCTCTATTGGTCCACAGACATCCAAAACTTGTATAGACTTACTAGGTCGGGTAGACATTACTACCCAACAATATACCATTGATGGACTAATCAAGGCAATTGTTGAATGGTCATTAAGAAGGTAAATTTTGTAACCTATTTTGGAGGAAATGACCCCATTGAGCTGCCAAGGGGATCTCGGTAAAAGGTATGTTTAGAGATGGAGCAAAAGCAGCACCTGGGTAAAATATGAACTCCAGTTCTATTAAACGACCCTTCTGGGGCGGTTGGTCCAACCTGACCGATTGACCATCTATCAGAAGGCGGATTTCTTGAACATCCACCAGAGAAAAGGTCTGCACTTGAACAATGGCTTGGGGTGTGGGTTTTCCCCAGGTAATGTAGTTGTCTTTTTGACCAATTACCCCATAAATATCATACTTAGAGCGTTGAAAACTTTCAGCCCAGACACGATAGGTTTCAACCTTTTGATATTCCCTTGCACCTTGCCAAGCCAACCAAAAAAAAACCCCCAGTAAAGGTAACCAAAAAAGACCACGTTCCATAGTTTACAGATATATTGAACTATTTGGAGCTAATATGAATAAAATACATCATAGCGCCAGAACGCTTAGTAAAGGTTGATGTCCAAAAATGAGAATTAGGCAATATTGAATTTGTTTCAATTTGTGATCAGAGCAATCATTCTGGGAGGGGATTTGAGGTAAAAATAGATAAAGAAAGACAAAAGGCAGTTATCATGGGACTAAAAAATCCAAGAAAAAACCCCCAGAGGTTTTAGCCGACTAGGGGGGATTAGTTATCAGGGTGCATCTACCACCTTAGTATCCCGTAGCAGGGGAAGGCAATCCGGATGAATTTTGAGCTTGTTTAATTTTAATTTATAGTTTATGGGCAATAAAAAACCCCCAGAGGCTTAAGGCCTCCGGAGGAGATTAATTATCAGGGTGCATCTACCATTTAAGTCTTCCTCGGCAATATGCCATATTCCGGAGAAAAAGATTGGGAATGAGAGATTTTCTTAATTGGCCAGCTGAAGCAGTTTCTAACTGATTAGTCCCAAGAAAAAACCCCTAGAGGCCTGCAGCCAGCTAGGGGAGTTGAAGATCAAGGTGCATCTACCAGTAAAGTGTTCCAGTGTGAATTAGTTAAATCCGGATAAAGTTCTAAACCATCCAGGAAAAAATGATGGTCAAATGGGAACATTTTAAAAAAAAATACTTCTAAAGTGTTAGCAGAATATTAATATAGTACAAAGGGAAACTAGGGACTTTTTATTTTTAGGTAAGAAGCAAGTTTTAGGAAGCAAACAGGAGAGGTTGTGACCCAGGAATTTCACATTTCCGTAACCCCAGTAGGGCAAAGTGACTACTTGGTGCGGACGGAACAAGTCGCACTTGGGGTGCCCTTGGCAGAAGAACTGGTGACTTGGCCTGTAGCTGAATGGTTAGCAGCTGCGGGACATTTAATGAATGACCCTTTAAAATCAGTGCTACAGGGGGAAAGCTTGACCCAGTCCGCTGGGGGCACTCCCAGAAACCCTGTAAACTTGGTGGCACTGGGTCAAAAATTATACAATGCACTGTTTCAAGGTACCCTCAGAGATAGTTGGATTACAGCTCAGGGCGTTGCCCAAAATCAACACCAGTTGTTGCGATTGCGCTTAGGAATAAAAGACGACAAATTGGCACGATTACCCTGGGAAGTTATGTATGCGGGAGATCGTCCTGTAGCAACCGGTCCCTATATTGCTTTCTCTCGCTATCAGAATGGTGTTCTTTCTGTGTCAAGTCCCATACGCTTACCTCCACGTCAAGAAGAAAATCTCATCAAAGTGTTAATGGTAATTTCTTGTCCTGTGGATCAGGCTAGACTTGAATTACTTAAACAAGAAGCATTGCATTTAAAATCGGAGCTAGATCGTAATAATTGGGTTCGGGAGGAAACTAGTAGGAACTTGCCAGAAATTGAACTAACGGTTTTAGAGCAACCGGGTAGAGAAGAGTTAACTCGGTCCCTAGAACAGGGAAGATACCATGTTCTCCATTACTCAGGCCATAGTAATTTAGGGTCTCGGGGCGGGGAGATCTATCTAGTGAGTCGTCGAACAGGACTGACGGAATCACTAACTGGTGATGATTTAGCAGGGTTGCTGGTCAATAATAATATTCAGATGGCGGTGTTTAACTCCTGTTTGGGAGCTTACAGAGCCAAATCCAATAGTGAAGGAGATACGGGGGAGTACAACTTAACCGAGAGCCTAGTTAAAAGAGGTATTAGTAGTGTTTTAGCTATGTCTGAACGCATCCCTGACGAAGTAGCTTTGACATTAACACAATTATTCTATCGTAATCTTCGTCAAGGCTACCCGCTAGATTTATGTGTAAGTCGAGTGCGTCAGGGGTTAATTTCCGCCTATGGTTCCCATCAGGTCTACTGGGCTTTGCCTACGTTGTATTTACACAAGGAATTTGAGGGTTTTCTCAGCCCTCAATTAGATGTTTCTGGCAGTTCGGAGGTTTTTGGAGATTATCAAGCATCTATAGGCGGATTTGAAGGTGAAGTATCTAATTTAGACTGGTTAGAGGATAATAACTGGGATTTAGATGAAGTCATCCATGACGATGATGAGCAAGATGCGGCTATTGTAGCGGACTTGTTTCGCAAAATTAATAATAAACCGGTTGCTAGTGAACAAATGTCCGTCACCCAATCAGAAATACCAATCAAGGCACAGGAAAGCACCAGAAGGGAAAGGGAATTAGGTGTTGGTAGTGATTCAAGTACACCTAAATCATCGAGCCAAGAGTCTGTGAGAAGGTTTTCCCCACTACCGCCCCTAACTAAAGTTACCGTTCGCCGTAGACACCAAGGGACTATTTTGGTGGTCAGTGGCCTAGCCATGATTATTGCCCTAATCTGGTGGTGGAATCGTCGTCCTTTGGTAGCCAATATCACTAATATCCCTTTGAGTTCCCCTCGGGAAATAACAGAGGTAATTAACCTAAAAACAGCTAAAACCGAAATTGTTTCTGGCCAAGCAATAACCGAGTTGAGTCAGGGCAATTTAGATAGCGGTCTCCTTGCTGTAGAAGAGTTACTAAACAGAGGTGCCTTTAAATTGGCAGATACTGCTCTTTCCTCAGTTCCTTCCAAACACTGGAAAAACCCTGCTCTTAATTTTCTGCGCGGAAGATTGGCTTGGCAGTCCGCTCAAATCCAAGATAAGAAATACAGTATTGATGATGCCCGGCGTTACTGGGATGTTGCAGTGAAGAATCAACCTAGTTCTGTTATGTATAATAATGCCCTAGGATTTGCTTATTATGCTGAGGGAAAGTTGAATCGTGCTAATGACATCTGGTTTAGGGCACTCAATCTTTCCTTAAAATCTAATAGTGATGGGTTAATCACTGTAGGATCTGTAGGTTCTGCTGATGAAAAGGTCTCCCTAGATTCCTTAACTGCTTATGGGGGATTGGCTTTGGGTTTATACAAGTCCGCAAATGGTCAATCTCCTAATAGAAGGCAAAGATATATTGACGAAGCAGTAAAACTGCGTCAAATGATAATTCAGAAGGAACCTGGGCAATTTACAGTGGCGAGGTTGGGTCAGAATTGGTTGTGGACAGAACAAGCCATTTCCGATTGGCAGTCCCTCCTGCAAGAAAATCCAAAAAGGTGACATAAAATACATAAGATGGATTTCTCACCAGTGTTAAATGAATTAGGTTAACAATACCGACAAAAAATCTGGTTAGATATATAAACATCTGAGAATTCAGGAACTGAAAAAATGAAAAAAGTAGAAGCCATAATTCGTCCATTTAAGTTGGACGATGTAAAAATTGCTCTCGTGAATGCGGGAATTGTTGGTATGACGGTTTCGGAAGTTCGCGGTTTTGGTAGACAAAAGGGCCAAACGGAACGCTACCGTGGTTCCGAATATACCGTGGAGTTTTTACAAAAACTCAAATTAGAAATTGTCGTTGAGGATAGCCAAGTGGATATGGTGGTAGATAAAATTATTTCCGCTTCCCGCACGGGAGAAATTGGCGACGGCAAGATTTTCATTAGTCCCGTTGATAGTGTTATCCGCATTCGTACCGGTGAAAAGAATGGTGAAGCTGTCTAGATTTTATCCGAGCAATTATTGACCACTAATTCTAATTAGGGTTAGAGAACTTTGTATTTGCTCCTATAACTCACAGGAAGCGTTGTTGAAGGTCTTAATTCAGCAGCGCTAGTTTATGTAGCCAAGGCTATAAGTCCTCTAACCTGATTCTAGGATCAGCCGCTTTTAACATTAGGTCAGCAATTAAATTCCCAAAAATTAATAATACGGCACTCATTACTAAACTAGCCATTACTAAGTATTGATCTTTTGCCAAAACAGCTTGTAAAGTCAACTTGCCTAAACCAGGCCAGTTAAAAAAGTTTTCTGTAATAAAAGCACCGCTTAGTAGACTGGCTAGTTCGAATCCCAGCAAAGTGATTAAAGGATTAATAGCATTTCTCAAAGCATGAACATAAATAACTCGGTTTTCTGGCAGTCCTTTTGCGCGAGCAGTTTGAATGTAGTCTTGGCGTAGAGTATCTAGCAGTTGACCACGCATAATCCTTTGTAAGCCGGCAAAACTGGTAATACTTAATGCAATTAAAGGTAATAAGATATGCCAACTAATATCTAATATTTTGCCAAACCATGTCAATTCAGAATGGTTAAGACTAGTAATATTACCTACTGGAAATAAGGGGGTAGTAATTTGAGCTACAAACAGCAGAAACAAAGCTGTAATAAAACTGGGAAACCCTTGACCAGCATAACTCAATACTTGAAGAACCTTATCCGTGGACCGATTTTGTTGAACAGCGGCAATAATACCCAGAGGAATAGCTACCGCCCAGGTAACAATTAAGGATGCAACTGCCAACAACAAGGTATTTGGTATCCTTTCCCAGATTAGGGAAGCTACAGGACGCTGGTAAACAAAACTGGTGCCAAAATCACCTCTAGTGATGATTTGCCTGATCCATAGTAAAAACTGTTCCCACCAGGTTCTATCCAATCCAAATTGCCGCCTAATTTCCTCAATCCTCTCCGGGGAAATCTTGGGGTTTTGCCTAAGTGTATCTATATAGTCACCTGGAGAAAACTTCATGACGAAAAACGACAGTGCTGAGGCCAGAAAAACAGTTAATAAAGCCTGTAATAACCGCTTGATAACATAAATACATGTTTCGTCAGTAACCAGTTTAATTAACCAATCTCGACTCCTAACCCAGGGAATTATGATCTTTGTTTTAATATCTGTCATGGGCAATCTTGAGTTTTCATAACCTACTAATATTCTACCAGAGATATAATGGGCACATCAGGCAAATGTTTACGTCCTTGCAAATCTTTAAGTTCAACGATAAAACCAAACCCCACTAACTCACAACCGATTTTTTCTAGCAATTTGGCTGTAGCACTAGCAGTACCACCAGTAGCAATCAAATCATCTACAATCAGAACCCTACTACCAGGAGTCAAAGCATCCTGATGTACTTCTAGACTATCTGTACCATATTCTAACTGATAATCAATTCTGTGAACTGGTGCTGGTAACTTTCCCTTTTTCCGCACAGGGACAAAACCAGATGCTAGCTTATAAGCTAGAGGTGCACCGAAAATAAAACCTCTTGACTCCATACCCACAACATAATCTACCTGCATTTCCAAGGTTCCACATTTTTCTGCCAAAATATCAATGGTGTAGCGCAAACCTTGAGGATCACCCAGTAAAGTAGTAATGTCCCTAAATAAAATTCCAGGCTTAGGAAAATCAGGTATGTCACGAATGAGAGATTTTAAGTTCATACTAGTTTGGCGTTCATTGTTAATACAAAATATGGTAGAATGATGGAAACTAAAATGCAATCCAAGATTACAAACTTGCCATACTAAATTTCTTACTCGTATATTACAGGATATCTTAGAGCATGAACTCCTATGCAAGCACAACTACATTTGAGCCTCCCACTGATAGTTCTACCCCAATGATTTTGGAAACACTACCAGATCCGGCGATCGGAACTAGGGCCTGTCCCCGGAGAACTGCCATAGACATTGACCTAATCTTACTAGCAATTGAGTCCATCGAATTAGGTGGATCAGCAGCCATACTCACCTTTGCCCAGGAACTGGAACTAAATCAGGTGATCAGGAATCGGGTTAATTTATGGCGAATGCGTGCTGCCAACCCACTGCGCAAGGCCCATACCCGTCGTCCCCTAACTACTATGGAGGCCAAGTGTTTAGTTATTATCACCTCTTGTATAGCTAAAAGATTGACAGTGGTGATTCGTCAGCTACTAATGATATATCAACAACTATCAGAAAAACAAATTCCTCTGTCCCATAATTTGCGTCTGGCTAATTATCTGGAAAGATTTAGAACCCATTTTAAAAGTCGGATGAATCCTAGACGTTCTCTCCTACTTACACCTAATTCTAATTCTGATGAAAAGTTGGATCAACTTGCCATAGATTTATTAGCCAAACTACTATTCTGCACTGGTACAGCTGGTATGCAGCGCTTTTGGATTTCTCTTTTTGACGGCGAGGTAGAATGAACATTCAACGTAAATATAGTTTACCTAACTGCACAATCCTTTTAGAAGGATTTAGCACTGCTCCTTCCACAACATTTTCTCAGGCTCGACCTGAGATGTCCATACTCATTAATGCTGAATGCTACTTGTCAGGCTACAATCAACCTATAAGTGGGGGCAGAGAATTTTTCGAGAGTTTGGTCAGGGCGGTAAGTGGCTATGCACAGGAGTTTTTAAGTAATGTACCCAATCCCCAGGCCCACAGCAAGGGGTCAGAGTTAGTAGAAGTGGAAAGAATTAATAATGACAGACACCAACTAATTATATATTCAGATTCTACGGATACCCGAGATAACCCCCTGAGAATAGACATGAATACGGTTGGGCTATTTGATTTAGTGGAGGCGGTTGACCAATTTTTTGCTGATAGCCAAACATTGCCAGAACTGATCTTGGAATTACAACCCGTTAGCAGAAGTTATGGTATGTCTGGTCAGGTGGCATTGAGACAAGCAGTACCAGCTACTGTAGGAGTATCAAGTTTAGCTATAGCAGCCTTGGCCCTGGGCATAATTCCACCACCTCAGTGGAATCCAACTACACAAAATACACAAACTAGCTCGGGAGTGCCAGAATCATCACCTGCTTCCACAACATCACCCACACCTGATTCCACACTAGCATCTGATATTCAAGATTTAGAAGCACTACTCAATACCGTACCGGAAATTACTGACCCCTCCCAGTTGAAGTCTTTAAACCGACAAGTGTATAACCAAATCAATTCAGAATGGCAAAGTCGGGGAAAAATAGGAGAAAATTTGATTTATCGTATAGGTGTGGCAGCAGATGGGCGCATTATAGGATATAAGTCACTTAATCAAAGTTCTAATGATCAAATAGAGAAAACACCCCTACCCAGGTTGTTATACAATCCCGTCAGTGGTACTGGTAATAAAGAGCCCATAGCTCAATTTAGGGTCGTGTTTACAAATAAGGCCCAGTTACAAGTTAGTCCATGGATTGGGTATAGTCGTACCCCAGATGTTATAGGTGACAAAATTACTGATCCTACTTCCATAAGGGAGTTAAATCAAACCCTATATCAGACGATTCGCCAGAACTGGAGTATTAAACCTTCCTTTCCAAGAGAATTGAGATATCGAGTAGCTATCAACAAAAATGGTGTAATTGCCGATTACGAACCATTAAACCAAGTTGCCTTTGACTATTATACAGAAACTCCCCTACCAGAAATATTTAAAACCCTCTACGGTTCAAATTTAGCCGCACCTAAAAACCGGGAACCTCTGGCTCATTTTCGAGTGCTTTTCAAACCCAATGGTGTTCTAGAAGTTTCTCCGTGGGAAGGATATAGATAGGACTAACTTGAGATGATTATCCGCAATGCCACGGAGTTAGATTTGCCAGCAATCGTCGCCATTTATAATGCAGCTGTTCCCACTCGTATGGCCACTGCAGATCTGGAACCCGTAACTTTAGAAAGTCGGATGACATGGTTCCAGGAAAGAGTACCCTCACAACGTCCTCTGTGGGTAGTGGAAATAAATTACAATATTGCTGGTTGGCTAAGTTTTCAATCCTTTTACGGTAGACCAGCTTACCATGCTACTGCTGAAATCAGTATTTATATTTCCCCCAGCTTTCACAGACGTGGTTTGGGTAAAACCTTACTGCTAAAAGCAATCGATGAAGGTCCTAGTTTAGGAATAAAAACTCTCCTTAGCTTTATTTTTGCCCATAATCAACCCAGTTTACAACTATTTGCTCAATTTGGCTTTCAACACTGGGGACTCTTACCCAAGGTTGCTGATTTAGCAGGTGTGGAACGGGATTTAATTATTATGGGTTTAAGGATTGAGCAATAGACATCTATTAACAGTTAATCAGTGCTAATGTCCCATTCTACCAAAACATCTCATGATTCCACAATTTGGTCAACTACTGATGATTTGGCCCTCCTACGTCGGAAGTTACTAGATTTATTCTGTCAACTTGCTTATCAGGAAGGTGATTTTGTTCTCTCTTCTGGAAGGCGGAGTTCCTACTATATCAATGGCAAACAAGTTACTCTTCATCCCCAGGGTGCCCTAGCTATAGGTAGATTAATACTTAATATTCTACCAGTAGATACTCAAGCTGTCGCTGGTTTAACTCTGGGCGCTGATCCCATTGTGTCTTCTGTTAGTGTGGTCTCTGTTTATGAAAATAGACCCATACCTGCCCTAATTATTCGTAAAGAAGCTAAGGGACATGGTACAATGGCTTATATTGAGGGTCCAAATTTACCGCCAGCAGCTAGGGTGGTGGTTTTGGAAGATGTGGTTACCACTGGGAAATCTGCTCTTCAAGCAGTAGAACGCCTCACATCGGCCGGTTATCAGGTTGATCGGGTGGTTTCTCTCGTAGACAGACTTCAAGGAGGAAGAGAATTGTATGAATCAGTTAACTTGCATTTTGATACCCTATTTACTATTCTTGATTTACAGGAAATATATCAAAAGTTAAAGGGTACTTGAAGCGGGCTGGTCATACTAGTTTAAGCAGGTATGCCTTCAAAACGGTTCTTTACGATTAATAAACAGTTTCTCTGATTATCTATACGTTCATAAACCACCTGATCTGCTAGACGGCGAATTAAAAACCATCCATAACCATGCTCTTGTAGGGTACCGGGTTTAGGTTCCGGTATCTGATCAGGATTAAAGGGTTGACCGTAGTCCCAAATTCGGATTTCTAATCTATCTACCCATAAACCCAATTCAATTTCTATATTTGTTTCTGGTGGCAAATTCCGATGAGCATGACGCACCGCGTTGGTAAAGCCTTCTGCTAATGCCAGGTTCATACGGTATATGTGGCTTTCTGACCAGCCTTGTTGAACAAGATATCGCAAACAAAAGGTCTCAAACCACTCCTGGACTTGATTCTGTAGCTTTAATTCGCTTTTTACTGTTGTTCGGTCTTGCTGAACTTTAGTAAGCATTGACCTGAGTCTAAAATTGTTGTTTAGCCATTTAACACTCTTTGGTAACCTGTTGGTTCCAAAAGTATATCAGTTGAAATCACGGGAAACAGATTTCTCCCTAACCTCTCTCATACACTTTTAAAACCCCCAGGCATTAGTCTGAGATTAGCAAAATTAGGGCTTGACTAATTTAGAATAGTCCCAAAGTTAGAGATTTGTCTAAAGGCAGTGCTGCACCAATACCTAACCAGATGGTAACAAGAGTACCAAATAAGAATACTGTTGTTGCTACTGGACGACGGAATGGATTTTGAAACTTGTTAACGCTTTCAATAAAGGGAACAAGAATCAGTCCCAGGGGTACTGATGCCATGGCCAATACTCCCAAAAGTTTATTGGGTAGAGAGCGGAGAATCTGGAACACTGGGAACAGATACCACTCGGGCAAAATTTCTAAAGGGGTGGCAAAAGGATTTGCTGGTTCACCTACTAATGCAGGCTCTAGTACAGCTAGGGCTACAATACAGGCAAATGAACCCATGATTACAATGGGGAATACATAAAGTAAATCATTGGGCCAAGCAGGTTCGCCATAGTAGTTATGACCCATTCCCTTAGCCAGTTTCGCTCTTAAAATAGGATCGCTTAGATCCGGTTTCTTTTGTGTGGACATTTTTAGTTGTTGTCTCCCGATTACTCAAGTGTCTGGTAATTACAATTTTCCACTAATTACAGTTTTACAGCAATTACAATGGTCCAGAAATACCTTGCTTGCGGATCATCAAGAAGTGGAACAGCATGAATACTGCAATTAGCCAAGGTAGTACAAAGGTGTGGGCACTGTAGTATCTGGTTAGGGTGGCTTGACCTACGCTAGAACCACCACGTAATAAATCAGAAATCAAAACCCCTACTACGGGAATTGCCTCTGGCACACCACTAACGATTTTCACCGCCCAGTAACCCACTTGATCCCAAGGTAATGAGTAACCAGTTACACCAAAGGAAACGGTGATGACTGCTAGAATTACTCCGCTAACCCAGGTCAGTTCCCGTGGTTTTTTGAACCCACCAGTTAAGTATACCCGGAAAACGTGGAGGATCATCATTAATACCATCATGCTGGCGGACCAACGATGGATGGAACGAATTAGCCAACCAAAGTTAACTTCATTCATTATGTACTGCACAGAGGAGAATGCCTCTGCTACTGTAGGCTTGTAGTAGAATGTCATGGCAAATCCAGTGGCAAACTGAATTAGAAAACAAACTAGAGTGATTCCGCCTAAACAGTAAAAGATGTTAACGTGGGGTGGTACGTATTTGCTGGTTACGTCCTCAGCGAGCGCTTCCAGTTCTAAACGTTCCTCAAACCAATCATAGACGCTGGCCATATAATTTCAAGTCCCTACAAATTACCTATGGTGGATAATTGACTTCTCCCCGCTTCAAAAAGACGAGTCTCTCAAAGCTATTGGGATGCGCAAGCAAAAAGAGCAGCTAGGTTACAAAACTGTTAGGTTTTTCAGAAACTTAACATTCTGTAAATATGGAATATATTGCGTTCCGCTTGCAAGCCAACGTGAAAAATGTTGGTTCCCAAGAAGATTTTATCGTTTTTTGGCTGGTTGTGCTTCTCCATGTCATCTGAAGAATAATTAACTTCAGAATTGATTACAAGACACCCCCATAAGAAAAGTAACATAATTGAGAGTGAAATTTCATTAAAAACTTCCCTACCGGAGGTTAATAATTAGTTTAGTTAGGAATAAGAGGAAAAAAGCTCCATGAATAAATGGCTCTTACGATGGGGATTTTCGTTACTTTTGGCTTTTGGTGTGGCTTTCATCTGGGGTTTTAGCTACTTTGTTCCATCAGCTATTGCTTTAACTCAACAGCAAAAAGTAGTAGCTGAGGCTTGGCGAATTGTTAATAGATCATATATAGATGCAAGTTTTAATAACCAAAACTGGGAAAGTGTAAGACAACGAGCTTTTAAACAACCCCTGGGAAATGATCAAGCAGCATACAAAGTAGTGCGAGATATGCTTAAAAGCCTAGATGATCCTTTCACCAGATTTTTAGACCCAGACCAGTATCGCAGTTTACAAGTTAACACTTCCGGAGAGTTGACCGGTATAGGTTTACAAATCGCTCTCAATTCTGAAACTGGTATATTAGAGGTAATTACACCTATTCAGGGTTCACCTGCAGAAAGAGCAGGCTTAAAACCACGAGATCGGATTTTACAAATTGAGGGATTATCCACGGAAAATATCACCCTGGATGAAGCAGCAGCGCGGATGCGTGGACCCATTGGCACAGTAGTCACCCTACTGATTGGTCGCGAGGGACAACCAAATCAAGAAGTAGTTTTAGTGCGCGATCGCATTGAATTAAATCCTGTACTGGCTGACTTACGTCTTTCACCGGAAGGAATGCCCATTGGTTATATTCGTCTTTCACAATTCAATGCTAATGCTGCTTTAGAACTAGCGAATGCAATTAATAGCATGGAGGAGCAGGGGTCGACAGCCTACATTTTGGATTTGCGCAATAATCCAGGAGGACTATTAAAAGCGGGGATAGAGGTAGCCCGTCAATGGTTAGACTCGGGAATGGTAGTGTATACTGTTAACCGTCAAGGTATACAAGGGAGTTTTGAAGCCTTTGGTCCAGCTTTAACTCAGGATCCTCTAGTGATTTTGGTCAACCAGGGCACTGCTAGTGCCAGCGAGATTTTAGCGGGTGCTTTACAAGACAATGGTAGAGCGGAGCTAGTCGGTGAAACTACTTTTGGTAAAGGGCTAATTCAGTCATTATTTCAACTAACTGACGGTTCTGGTTTAGCAGTGACAATTGCTAAATATGAAACACCGAACCATCGAGATATTAATAAATTAGGGATTAAGCCAGATGTAGAGGTTAAACAATCAATGATTAGGCGTGAACAAGTAGGCAGTTCAGATGATAAGCAGTATCAAGCTGCCCTAGAAATACTAAACAAAAAACTGCTGATAGCAGAAAGTTTAAAAAAGTCAAATTAAAACATCAGTTAAATAGTGATGTGGATTCTTGTTGTAGAGGATGATTATTACCTAACAGAATCCCTGACAGAAGCTCTAACCATGGAAAGGTACGAAGTAGAATGTGTCAGGGATGGTGAAGCTGCTTGGAGGCGATTACAGGACTTATCAGTAATAAACTATGACCTGATAATTATGGATATTACCCTACCTAAACTAGACGGGATTCGACTATGCCAAAAACTGCGTGACCATGGTTGTACTTTACCCATTCTCATGCTCACTGCTCGCGATACAATTAGTGATAAAATCACAGGTTTAGATGCTGGAGCGGACTCTTACATGGTCAAACCCTTTAATTTGCAAGAACTAATGGCCCAAGTTCGGGCATTATTACGCCGAGGGAAGCCTGTAACTAATAACACTCTCACCTGGGGTGACTTGTCCTTGGATTTTAGCACGTACAAAGTTTTATATGGGAAAAAACCTATTCATTTGACACCTAAAGAATTTGCTCTCATGGAAGCTCTATTGCGTTGTAATGGACGTATTGCTACTCGTAGCATCTTAATTGACCAAATTTGGGCTTGGGAAAATCCACCAGAAGAAGAAACCATCAAAACCTATATTAGGAACCTACGAGCTAAACTGATTACAGCAGTTTTCATGTAAATAAACCACAATGATTGAACCAATTAAGCGCATCCTCTGCTGTAATATAATTTACTGCACTTGTCATGGCCTCATTTAGGGCTTCTAATGTTCGTGCCTCCCGACTACGGAGAAATTGCTTTAATTTTGACCAACACAATTCTATCGGAGATAAGTCTGGAGAATAGGGGGGTAAAAACTTAACTTTTGCACCGACTGATTCAATTGACAATCTCACGCGCTCGGCATAATGAACCTTTAAATTATCCATAACAACAATAGCCCCTTTCCATAATTGAGGTACTAAAACCTGATTTACATAAGTGAGAAATACTTCTGTATTTGTGCTTCCCTCTACAGTCATTGCTGCCAGAATTCCATCCATATTTAAAGCCCCAATCAGAGAAATATTTTTGCCCTTGTTTCCTGGTACGCTACCAATTGCTCTTTGTCCATCTTGGCTTCTGGCAAACAACCTTGACATCCCTAAATTTATCCCCGATTCATCTAAAAACACTAAATTTCTAATATCAACTGTATCTACCCAACGACGATAATCATGCCTTAATTCTTGAACACGTGGAGTCTCCTGTTCACTGGCATTTAGACTTTTTTTTATGACGTAGACCCAACTTTTCTAAGGCTCGATGCATGGTTGTGATACTAACACTAGTGCCCGTCGTTTCTCTCAGGCGATCGCACAATTCTGAAAGTAGTAAATCATTTTTCTCATCCAGCCAAGACTTGATCATGTTTAAATATTGGCCTGCAATTACAGGCTTTTCATATCCTCCACATTGCTTTGGCTCAACTTGCCCAGTTTCACGATAACGACGTACTAAATTTCTCACAAATGATAAGCTGACCTTGAATCTTTCTGCCAACTGGCGTTGAGATCCCTCTTGAGCAACCCATGCTACAATCACGCGATTACGCAAATCTATTGAATAAGGTTTTGGCATATAATTTGACAGTACTTCTACTCTATTTTAGTTTATTACCCTTATTATAGCTTATCTTATTTTGTAGTTTAACTACATGAAAATTGCTGTAAGGCATTTCGCACGCAAAATGTTAGTCTGGCAACTGTTGGGGAACGCCATCACTGGTTGTGGGACTTCCGCCAAATACAGCGAGCACTGGAGTCAGTTGGTTTTATCGCTACTAGTCGATGCAGCTTCAATACAAGTATGTTCCACGAATTTCCATTTCAGCCCTTAGACGTGGATGTAGACGGACTTCCTAGAAAGGGTTTAGAGTCAATGTATATCGAGGCGAAAAAGCCTAGCTAGATATTTAATTTTTGAATTTTCTCATGGGAATAATTTGTGAAAATAATACATATTAATCACTCCGACATTCTGGGAGGTGCATCACGTGCGGCCTATCGAATTCACAAAGCCCTGCGTCTTCACGGAGTGAATTCCACCATGGCAGTAAATGTAGCTCAGTCGGGAGATTGGACCGTAAATGGACACAAAACCAAATTGGGCAAGGGGTTGGCTAAAATTCGCCCTCAGATAGAGGTTTTATTTCAACAAATCTTCCAAACCGAGAACAAAGTTCTTCATTCTCCCGCGATCATCCCATCCACCTGGGTAAAACGGCTCAATGCTTCGGATGGAGACATACTTCATTTACATTGGTTAAACGGAGAAATGCTGTCAATCAGCGATATAGGTAAACTAGATAAACCAATAGTATGGACTCTCCATGACATGTGGGCATTTTGTGGAGCGGAGCATTACACAGAAGAATTTCGCTGGCGCGAGGGCTACTGGAAAGATAATCGACCGGACTATGAGAGTGGCTTTGACCTTAACCGGTGGACATGGAATCGCAAACTCAAGCACTGGAAAAAGCCGCTACAAATTGTCACTCCTAGCCAATGGTTGGCAGATTGTGTAACCAAAAGCCACCTAATGCACAACTGGCCAGTCAAATTAATACCCTATGCTATTGATACTGAGATATGGCAACCCTTTGACAGAAATCTGGCGCGAAAACTTTTGGATCTACCCACAGACGTTCCCTTACTGTTATTCGGGGCGGTAGGTGGGTCTCGCGATCCCCGAAAAGGATTTGACCTGTTGCGATCAGCTCTTAATCTCCTCCGTGGGCAATTTGCTGGATTAGAATTAGTCGTGTTTGGACAATTGGAACCTAGAGAACCCATAGACCTAGGGTTTCCCATACACTACACTGGTCATTTGCATGATGATCTTAGTCTGCGAATTCTCTACTCTGCTGCTGATGCAATGGTCATTCCTTCGCGTCAGGATAACCTTCCCAACACCGGTCTTGAGGCCCACGCCTGTGGCACACCCGTAATTGCATTTAACATTGGTGGGTTACCTGATATAGTAGAGCATCTTAAAACGGGATATTTAGCTAAAGCTTTTAATGCTGATGATTTAGCCTTAGGTATTGAGTGGGTTTTATGCGACCATTCGCGACTTAGTGATCTTGGATTAGCTGCTAGAGAACGCGCTGTTGGGAGGTGGGCTAATCATTTAATAGCTGATCAGTATTGTAAGGTTTACAGTGAAGTTCTCCAGAAAAATTAGGATGTTTTTATAAACGGGCGCTCACTATTCTGAACATAACGTTGAGAAAAAAGGAAATCCCATACTCCTTTTATGTATTTATTTAATAACTTTGAATGCCTAAAAAAATTCGAGAACTAAAGGCAATGTTGTTAAAAGCCGGGTTTATCCAACGGACTGGTAAAGGTAGTCACACAATCTGGATTCACGAAAAAATGCCAGATATGCCGATAACAATTGCAGGTAAGGATGGTGACGATGCTAAAATCTATTTAGAGAAACAAGTTAAACAAAGACTCGCAAGACTAGAAGAATTACAATGAATTCACATTATAGTATGATTATTTTCTGGTCTCAAGAGGATAACTGCTATGTAGTTCACCTTCCTGACTTCCCTTTTCAAGACATCCACACCCACGGGAATACTTATGAGGAAGCAGCCAAACATGGTCAGCAAGTGATTGACAGTTATCTTCAGCTTTATCAAGAAAATAACCAACCTCTACCCCAGCCTAAAAACCCCTTGAAATATATTCAAGTAGCATAAGCACTCTGGAAGATTGCCCTGACAAATGTCTTTTAATCAAGAGCGATCGCTCTTCTAAACACAGCTGTGAAAAAAAATGGAATCCCATACTCCTTTTCTAAACAGGCGATCGCATTTAGCAAACATAGAATCATTTAACTAAACTTTGATTCAGTGTTCTTTAAGTTAAGTAAAAGCATACATTATAAAGCATACATTATAAAAGACGAGCTCCCGTGGGGAGTGCTTCGCAATCGCCATTGTAAACATAACGTTGAGAAAAAAGGAAATCCCATACTCCTTTTGTAAATGAGCGATCGCATTTACCAAACAAATAATCATCCAACTAAACTTTGGCGATGTTATTTAAGCTAAGTGAAAACATACACTATGAAAAGGCGAACTCCCGTGGGGAGTGCTTCGCAATCGCCCTTCTAAACACAACGTTGAGAAAAAATAGAATCCCATACTCCTTTTGTAAATAAGCGATCGCATTCAGCAAACAGATAACCATCAAGGTAAACTTTGATGCAATATTCTTTAGTCTGAGTAAAAGTATACACTATAAAAAGGCGAGCTCCCATGGGGAGTGCTTCGCAATCACCATTGTGAACATAACGGTGAGAAACAAGGAAATCCTATACTGCTCTTGTAAATAGGCGATCGCATTCAGCAAACAGATAACCATCAAGGTAAACTTTGATGCAACATTCTTTAATCTGAGTAAAAGTATACAATATGAAAAGGCGAGATCCCATGGGGAGTACTTCGCGATCGCTCTTCTAAACACAATGCTGAGAAAAAACGGAGTCCCATACTGCTTTATGATTTTCTATTTTCCACCGAATCCACTGGTAGGCTAAAGTACATGAAAACTAGATTATATATCATTTCAGCAAGTTTTAATGCTGGAAATTGTATAGAAAGGTTAATTCAATCGTTAGAGTCACAGACAGATAAGGACTTTGTTTGGATATTAGTTGATGGAGGATCGAATGACAACACTCTTCAAAAGGCAGAAAAAATACAAGGCATCGCTAAAAAATTAATTCTCAACAGGAATGATTTTGGTATATATCACGCTATTAATACTGGCTTAGAGTTATGCAATGAAGGTTATTATGTAGTCGCAGGGTGTGACGATGTCTTTTATGCTGACGCTGTAGCAAACTTCAAAAAAGCTATTCTTGAGGATAATGCGGATATCATCGCTGCGAACGTAAAAATTTTGCAAAGGCTTAAAAAGCCCAAGGGATCGCACTTAGTTTGGTTGTATGGAGGTAGTAGCTTGATTGCCGCCCATTCAGTAGGGACTGCCATAAGATGTAGTCTTCACAAAAAACTTGGTAATTATTCTAATATGTACCCTATTTATGCAGATGGTGAGTTTATGATTAGAGCATTAGTAAGCGGTGCAAAATTTTCATATCCAGATTTCATTGCTGGAGAATTTTCAGATGGAGGTATAAGCAATAAAAGTCAGCTCATTAGCTTTTCTGATCAGTTTAAGGCTTTAGTTGCACATGGTTATAACTTTTATCTTCAGTGGTTTTTGTTTAATCTTCGATTGCTTAAGTGGTATAGGAAAATTTCTCATTTACAAGCATTAGCGAAAACAAACCAGAGAAATGGTTCATGAGAGTTCTAGATTCCAATTTTCCAGTGATCTCGTCTGTTTAGTACATCAGTTTGCATCTCATTCAACCGCATACTGCTATATAAGGAGAATGTTAATGATCGATAAGAACAACGTTATTGGCTGTTTAGATAACAAATATCCTGTTACAATTGAACTAGGATGCGGCTCACGAAAAAGACATCCTGAAGCAATTGGAATTGACATTTTAGATGCACCTTGTGTTGACATTGTTGGTGATATTTACGAGGTTTTAGTTTGCTTTAAGACCGGTACTGTTAGCCAAGTTTATTCCTATCATTTTATCGAACATATTCCAGATCTGTTTCTGTTGATGAAAGAGTTAGAAAGGATCGTTAAACCAGGTGGCAGCATAGAGCTAGTAGCACCTCATTTTTCAAATCCTTATTTTTATTCAGATCCAACCCATCAAAGATTTTTCGGACTTTATACTTTTTGTTATTTGTCCACGGGGTCACCCTTTTTTCGACAGGTTCCTACTTATAATATGAACCTAAAATTTAAAACTGAAAAAGTCGATCTTATTTTTAAGTCAGCGCCCCCTTTTTATATAAGACATGGATTTAAACTGTTGCTGGGTACTTTTTTTAACTCATGTATCTATATGAAGGAGTTTTATGAAGAAAACCTGTGTTACATATTTCCTTGCTATGAAGTTCGCTATCTAATTAGTAGAATTAGCGGCGTTGCTGAATCATGGGATGATTTACCCAAATTTTCAACGATTTTTCAATGATTTCGGATGCCAGTTCATCCCGCAAATATGCAACACCGAATTAGCGACTGATTCATGTATGTAGTTGCAAATTATTGTCTGCGTTAAGCTAATTTACAACACTTTTATTCGACTTCAAATCAAAAGACAACTATACTAAACACAATCATATATTTAAAGTGCTACTCATCCTATGTAAACTAGTTTTGCTGTAACTATGCAACACCTCCTGATACTTACCAGATATGGAAAACTAGGAGCCTCATCACGGTTAAGATCCTACCAGTATATTCCATGGTTAGAAAAAAATGGTATACAGGTTACTGTATCTTCTTTATTCTCCGATCAATATGTTAGCAGTCTCCAAGGTGGAAGTAAGAATATATATAACGTTTTGAGAGGATACTTCTCTCGACTAAAGATGGTTCCGACACTTCCTAAGTATGATCTTCTATGGATTGAAAAAGAGTGTTTTCCCTGGTTACCTGCTTGGTTTGAAAAGAATATCTTCTTGAAGAACATACCATACGTCCTTGATTATGATGACGCTGTTTTCCATAATTATGATCAACACCCTAACTTTTTAGTTAGATATCTGCTTGCTAATAAACATCCGGACTTGATTTGCAGTTCTGCACTCGTTATTGCTGGCAACTCTTACTTGGCACAATTTGCCCGCACTGCAGGTTCGGAGAATGTTGCAGTCGTACCTACAGTAATAGATCTGAACAAATATCATTGTGTAAATTCCGTAAGAAAAAACCACTTACCCTGTATCGGTTGGATTGGTCAAAGATCTACAGCAAAGCATCTCCGTATGCTATCTCCTCTACTCAACCAATTATCAGTTCAAGATAAAAGTCGATGCCTTGCTATTGGAATTAATACTCGTGAACTGCAAATTCCCATGGAATCAGTTCCATGGAGTGAGGAAACGGAAGTCGGTCTCATAAGTAAGCTTGATATTGGCATCATGCCACTTGATAATTCTTCATTCAGTCGCGGCAAGTGTGGGTACAAGTTAATTCAATATATGGCCTGTGGATTGCCAGTGGTCGCCTCCCCTATTGGTGTGAATACTCAGATTGTCGAGCATGGTGTTAATGGTTTTTTAGCAACCACTCTTTCAGAGTGGGAAGATGCTCTGGAGAAATTGTTATCTAATCCAGATCTGAGGTTTAAGATGGGACAAGCTGGTCGGCAAAAGGTTGAACGTGAGTATTGTATTCAAGTAACTGCACCAAAAGTATTAGAACTTTTAAAAAGATATTAAAACCCCATGTGTGGAATTACTGGTTATTGGACTAAATCAATTAGAATTACTGGTTATTGGACTAAATCAATTAACAGTCAAGAGTTGGAGTTGATTGCCCAGCAAATGTCCAAGCCTCTCTACCATCGAGGACCTGATGACGGGGGAACATGGACAGATAAAAGAGCAGGGATAGCCCTAGCACACCGCCGCCTATCCATAGTGGACCTTTCTCCCCTAGGGAAACAACCTATGGCATCATCTGATGGTCGCTATATTCTGGTATTCAATGGTGAAATTTATAACTTTTCCCAGCTGCGCCAGGAACTGATTGGGCTAGGTCATACTTTTCGTGGACACTCTGATACAGAAGTAATTCTAGCTTCATTCTGTCAATGGGGAATTAAATCCGCAGTAGAAAGATTTGTGGCGTTGCATAATAGAGGTATGAATTGAGGTAATCTACTGTGCATTGTCCAAACTGCGGGTCTTCCAAAATCAGAAAGAATGGCAAACGTCGAGGTAAACAAAATCACATTTGTGTTGATTGTGGTCGTCAATTTATCGATGTCTATAGTCCACCTAAAGGCTATTCAGAAGAAGTTAAACAAAGTTGCCTGCGCTCTTATGTTAACGGTATGGGATTTAGAGCAATTGAACGCGATAAAGGCGTTCATCATACAACTATTATTTACTGGCTAAAACAAATTGGTTCCATACTTCCAGATGCTCCACCAGTTGAGGAAACACCCTTGGTAGGTGAGCTTGATGAGTTGGAGACCTTTGTGGGATCAAAAAAAAACAAAATATGGTTGTGGACAGCAGTAAATCACTTCCGTAAAAATATCCTGGCTTGGGTTGTGGGAGACCACAGCTCACAAGCATTTCAACCTTTGTGGGACATCGTTAAACTCTGGCAATGCTTTTTTTATGTTACTGATGGGTGGAGGGTTTATCCGAGTTTTATTCAGCCAGAGGATCATATTGTGAGCAAAACATATATGACTAGGGTAGAGGGTGAAAATACACGTTTACGTCACTACTTAGCGCGACTACATAGAAAAACGCTATGCTATTCAAAATCTGTAGATATGCTTAGGTATTCAATTAAATTATTACTTCACTATTTAAAGTATGAAGTAATACCCGCGTTTAGTTGATTCATCCCGCAAATATGCAACGCCGGTTTCCAGAT
Source organism: Cylindrospermopsis raciborskii Cr2010 (assembly GCF_003367075.2). NCBI lineage: Bacteria > Bacillati > Cyanobacteriota > Cyanophyceae > Nostocales > Aphanizomenonaceae > Cylindrospermopsis > Cylindrospermopsis raciborskii. The sequence continues at coordinate 510,553 of NZ_CP065936.1, read as the reverse complement.
GTGAAGGAGGTGATTGTGGATGGTACGGAGCGTCCAGTCCAGCGTCCTCAAAACCGAGAACGCCAAAAAGAGTATTACTCTGGCAAGAAAAAGCGGCATACATGCAAGCAGATTACAGTCAGCACAAGGGAGAAACGAGTGATTATTCTGACGAAAACCAGAGCAGGTAAAGTGCATGACAAACGGCTACTCCATGAATCAGAGATAGTGCAATACATTCCTGATGAAGTAGCAATAGAGGGAGATTTGGGTTTTCATGGGTTGGAGAAAGAATTTGTCAATGTCCATTTACCACACAAGAAACCGAAAGGTAAGGAGTTAACACAGCAGCAAAAGGAGGAGAATCGAGAACTCAGTCGTCAGCGAGTTGTGTGTGAGCACGCTCACTCTGGAATTAAGAGATATAACTGTGTACATTCTGTATATAGGAATCGTGTGACCGATTTTGATGATCAATTGATGTTGGTCAGTGCAGGGCTATGGAACTTCTATTTAGATGCAGCATAAATTCAATCGGGATGGGGAAAGTTCTGTCATCCGGAAATATGCTTTTATTTCCCAACAGCTCTATTGAGAATAACCCAGTCTTAAATTTTTATGAGTCGAAAACCAAGAAAATTAGAAGCAGGATACTGCTATCACATTACAATCAGATGTAACAATCGGGAATTTAGACTAACTAAATTAGAATGTCGTCAGGTCTTGATTTATGCAATAAAAAAAGCAATTGACAAGTATAATTTTAGAATGTATGGGTTATGTCTAATGAGTAATCACATACATTATTTAATAGAACCATTACAGCCCTCAGATCTGCCTAAAATTATGCACTGGTTAAATTGGTATACAGCACTGTGCTTTAATCAGATGCTGAATAGAACAGGGCATTTTTGGGAAAAAAGGTATCACAGCACGGGGTTTGCCATGTCAGATAAGAAAAGGGCATTAAACACGCTGAGATATATACACGGCAATCCTAAAGCAGCAGGAATACAACAGGGGATGTTTTATGATTTTAGTAACTATGGAGTACATGAGAGGTTAGGTAGTGATGGGGTAACAACATGGCATCCAGCCTTTTTAGCATTAGGGAAAACTTTAGATGAGTGTGCAAGCATTTATAAAGGATTTTGTCAAAAATATCGTCCTCAACCGAAAAAGGTGGAAAAAAACCGCTGGGGGAGTAAACTTTTGGCGGGGATGAAACCAAATCAAAAAAAGAAGGGAACATCACCAGGACAGCTAAAGCTTTTTTGGGATGAGTTAGACATAACTAATGAGGAAATAATAAAGGCAGCAACAATATTTGTCAAGGCAAATTGTTATACACCTAATCCTAAAAATAAATAGTACCAGGTATCCGAAACCCTGGAACTAGCAAGGTTTCGTTAATTTCTTGTTATTTACAAAAGTTAACAATACTATCAAACCTTTATGGGTTACACTCTACATGTCTTGACAGGAGGGAAGTGTCCACCAAATCTATACACCAACCACTCCAAACAAAAACTCCAAACTACCCACCCCAAGGTGAATAAAGGTGAATAGGTGACCAGAGGTGACCCGTTGGTGCGGATAATGAAAAGTTTAAATCTTTGTAATCGAGCCATGAACCTTGTTTTCTCCATCCCACCCTGTCTCCGAAGGATTCAAAGGATCTCCATAATTCACGTTCATTACTAGATTTTGTTCCCCCCAGGTTTTTGTATATTTCTTGTTGGACAGATATACCAAATTTACCCTGACTATATTTTAACCACAAATTATCAATGGTGCGCAATTCTTGACAGGGAAAATTTTCTGCATCTTCTATTCTCAACCAACCCTCGCTTTGTCTGTTAGCTACTGCTAACATTACTCTGGCTGTTTCTTCATCTGCTTCTCTAAAGTTTTGAGCTTTTAATAGGGTTTCTAATTTTGTGTACCTCCTAGGGATCACCTCTGATTCAACAGATTTTTCTGCCTTTATTGGTTCTTTTTTCTGTGGTTCTGGTTGTTTTACCGTTAGAACTTCCTCTTTTGGTAATGATTTAGATTCTATCAAACCCAAGTCTTTTCTAAATTCTTCTATATTTTTCGTTCTCTGCTCAGGATTTATAGCCATTGCAGCTATTATGGCATCATTCACTTTCTTGCTAATACTAGGATTGTAACTTTTAGGTTCTGGTAGTTCCTCTTCATCATATTTGCGATTTACTGCTGGGACTGGTGATGATTCCCCCTTTAACCGTAATCCGTTAGCCGTTAATACGTAATATAGAGTTGCCCCTAAAGCATACACATCTGTATGTGGTCCAAAATTAGCTTTTCTTTGATACTGTTCTATTGGTGCATAACCATGTGTTAATGAGTTGGTCATACTTTGAGTAGATATAATTCTTGCTAGTCCAAAATCTATTAGCACCGCATCTTTATAATTATTTCTCAATAAAATATTATCTGGCTTTATATCCCTATGTAAGTAGTTATCTTTATGTACACATTCTAGAGCTTGACTAATTTGGTCAATGTATTTTAGTGCTAATACTTCAGTTAACTGCCCATTTTCTTCAATATACTTAGAGAGAGGGATTCCTTTTATATACTCCATTAATACGGCAAAAAGTTCCCCCTCCTGAATAACTTCATAGACTTTAACTATGTGGGGATGCCTAAAGCCCTTTACTGTTAATGCTTCGTTGATAAATTTAACTTGTTGCTCTTTAAAATCGACCCGATTTTGTATGGTGGGGTTTAAGGTCTTAATGGCATATAGTTCACCTTTACGGTCTTTAGCTTTATAGGTAATGCCAAATCCTCCGACACCAAGAACCTCTTCTATGGTAAATCTATCATTAACGATTGACTGTCCCGGTTGCCAAGTGATTAACATGTTTAATCAGTTTATCTTTGGTAAGTAATAATCCATATCTTAATAGGGTAACAGAAAAAGGAGCATATAAAAGGGAGTCAGGGAATTCATTATTTGCGCCACATTCAGTTTGACTCCGATAACCTGGGTAAGAGTTATCCTTGCTAAGCACTCCATACAGGCGATTGCGCAGCACTCGCTACGCGAGATCGCAAGGCACGCTCTCATCTAGGCACGTTTCATGTTCGGTTCCCGGTTCGTAAAAGATTGACGGTAAACGTTTTCCGTCAAAGGATGAATCAGTTATTTCAAGGTTTTTGGGATATTTGGAGGGGGATCTCGCATTCAGTGTTCCCCCCGATTCCTTCTCAAGGGAAAATTCTGAATGTATTGAGAGGCGATTGCGAAGCACTCCCTACGGGAGACAGCACATTCTCAGCTTTATATTGAGAATAACCCAGTCTTAAATTTTTATGAGTCGAAAACCAAGAAAATTAGAAGCAGGATACTGCTATCACATTACAATCAGATGTAACAATCGGGAATTTAGACTAACTAAATTAGAATGTCGTCAGGTCTTGATTTATGCAATAAAAAAAGCAATTGACAAGTATAATTTTAGAATGTATGGGTTATGTCTAATGAGTAATCACATACATTATTTAATAGAACCATTACAGCCCTCAGATCTGCCTAAAATTATGCACTGGTTAAATTGGTATACAGCACTGTGCTTTAATCAGATGCTGAATAGAACAGGGCATTTTTGGGAAAAAAGGTATCACAGCACGGGGTTTGCCATGTCAGATAAGAAAAGGGCATTAAACACGCTGAGATATATACACGGCAATCCTAAAGCAGCAGGAATACAACAGGGAATGTTTTATGATTTTAGTAACTATGGAGTACATGAGAGGTTAGGTAGTGATGGGGTAACAACATGGCATCCAGCCTTTTTAGCATTAGGGAAAACTTTAGATGAGTGTGCAAGCATTTATAAAGGATTTTGTCAAAAATATCGTCCTCAACCGAAAAAGGTGGAAAAAAACCGCTGGGGGAGTAAACTTTTGGCGGGGATGAAACCAAATCAAAAAAAGAAGGGAACATCACCGGGACAACTAAAGCTCTTTTGGGATGAGTTAGACATAACTAATGAGGAAATAATAAAGGCAGCAACAATATTTGTCAAGGCAAATTGTTATACACCTAATCCTAAAAATAAATAGTACCAGGTATCCGAAACCCTGGAACTAGCAAGGTTTCGTTAATTTCTTGTTATTTACAAAAGTTAACAATACTATCAAACCTTTATGGGTTACACTCTACATGTCTTGACAGGAGGGAAGATCTTCCTACTACCCATCACCCCTCCCCACCTCCCCCACAAACCCCCTTCCCACCCCACCCCACCACCAACAAAGAGGTGACCCGTTGGTGCGGATAATGAAAAGTTTAAATCTTTGTAATCGAGCCATGAACCTTGTTTTCTCCATCCCACCCTGTCTCCGAAGGATCTCCATACATTTACATCAAATTGTTTTGTTCCCCCCAGGTTTTTGTATATTTCTTGTTGGACAGATATACCAAATTTACCCTGACTATATTTTAACCACAAATTATCAATGGTGCGCAATTCTTGACAGGGAAAATTTTCTGCATCTTCTATTCTCAACCAACCCTCGCTTTGTCTGTTAGCTACTGCTAACATTACTCTGGCTGTTTCTTCATCTGCTTCTCTAAAGTTTTGAGCTTTTAATAGGGTTTCTAATTTTGTGTAATTGATTGGTGGATACAATGTTCCAGAATAGTAGACTTTACCAGTTGTTTTATCAAAAATCTTGAATTCTAATATCTTCACATTTAAGGAAGTATCAGAATATGATATACTATAAGGGTTATCAAAGGTTGCATTAGAGCGTCCTATTTGCCTTTTTACAGGGCTGTATCCTTCTATTTTGGAAATAAATATTATCCTAAAATTCTCTTTAAGTTTTTTAGCTAAATTAGAACTTATTCTAAGTGTAATAGTTTGTTCGTTACTTTTCCTGTCCGGCTTTATACTAAATGATTCCCTATCCCAACTACTAACATCTATTGTAGCTCCAAAAGCATTAGAAGCTTTATACGTTCTGTAGTTAAATGTCTTTGACTTCCACGTAAATTCTGTATAATCACTTTTAGGTATTTCTATACGAAATAAACTTAAATCAGCATTGTAGGATGACTCAAACTTATCTGACAGAACAAAAGCTAAGGTACTATCAACATTGATTGTTCCAAGTATTGGTTTAAGTCCTTCTTTGATTACTCTTTGATTAAATGCTTGTGTAGTTTCAAATTCATCCTTTTTCAAAGACTCCTGTCTTTTAATTAACGCGTTTGAAATGGCTTCAAGATCATGCCCAAGAAAATTTGGTAGTATTTTGGTTGAGTTATTGAAAGGCGTAGTAAGATAAGTCGCTTTGTTTGACATACGACTTGAGTTGCTTCTTTGTGAACTATTCTTTTTAGATGCAATTGTATACTGTGGTATCCACAGTATGTTTATTAATGCAAAAATTGCTATGCTGGTAATTGACAGATGTAATTTGTTTATCTTCATATATCCCTTTATGTTGGTTCTATCTACTTTTGAAATATTTTTGGACTAAGTAGGAAGGCACAGTTATTTGTAGGATGGGTTAGGGGTAGCATAAGCCACGCGTGTAGTGGGTTTTATACTTCAACTCAACCTACCTTCATCTTATATTTAATTCCACTTATTGAAAAGGGTGCTGTGACCTAGATTAGAGCTTTATCGGTTTTGCACTTTTGAACCATTGCTCCATAGTGGGATATGACAATTGTCTTTTATAACGTGAACCCAAAGTATTTCCTACGGTAGCTCGCGAGGCACCACTTACTACCTGAAATACCATGAGAAAGGAGAGTTGGGCTAAATACGCGAGGTAAGACTAGGTAAACTATGCAAGGGAGGGAAAAACATCCCCACTTGACAACCCCATTGTTCCCAACCTCCCAGTAATGGTAGTTGACCCTTTGATGCGTAAAGTGACGATAAATCATCATAATAAAGACTAATAATACTATTATAATATAGCTAATATCCGTTATGCCTCCATCCTGTTCTGTCATCGAAGGATATCTATGTACTGTTTAAATTTATCTCATTTTTCTAACTGGGAATTAGGATACCCTCACCTTGCGCAAAAATGCTAGATAACAGATAAAATAAGAGTAACCTAATATTTAGAGCAAAATATGTTGAACGATCGCGACTATACGCTAATCATTGATAAAAGTGGGAGCATGTCAACTCGAGATCAACGGGGTGGAAAAACCAGATGGGAAATAGCCCAAGAATCTACCATAGCCCTAGCCAGAAAGTGTGAGGAATTTGACCCAGATGGTATTACTGTTTATGTATTTTCCGGTAGATTTAAACGATACGAAAATGTGACAGCAGCAAAGGTTGCCCAAATATTTCAAGAAAATGATCCTGTTGGTGCAACCAATTTAGCTGGAGTGCTTTTAGATGCTACTAATCAATATTTTCAACGTAAAGCATCTGGTCAAGCCAAACCGAATGGTGAAACCATTCTAGTGATTACTGATGGCGAACCGGATGATCGGAAAGCAGTTTTTGAAGTAGTTATTAAGGCCTCTCGCAAAATGGATAAAGATGAGGAATTAGCAATTTCTCTAATTCAAGTAGGTAGGGATCCGCAAGCTACAAAATTTCTCAAAACTCTCGATGACCAGTTACAAAGTGTAGGAGCTAAATTTGATATTTGTGACACTGTGACTTTAGATGAGTTAGAAGAAATGAGTTTAACAGAAGTTTTAATGAATGCGATTACTGATTAGTAGAATTGTAGGAGGTTGACAAAAGATCATTCGCTTTCAGTATGTTCTGGAAAAATGTGTGGGACATGGTAGCATAGACCTCGGGTAATTTGGCAAAAGACTAATTAATATGAAATATGTCTCGACCTTCGTAAGAAGGAATAGGTATTGCGACTGCTTGTACAACTAAAGAGGTATTTGATTGTTTTACAGCTACATCTTGACCTTCGTAAGAAGGAATAAGTATTGCGACCTGGTAGATACTGGGTTGGATTCTGCCCTCGCACCCTGGTTCGGAAGCATTTCCCTTGCGAATTTCCTAGGGTTCGTCTTCCCCCTATGAGCGATTGCGAAGCACTCCCTACGGGCGATTGCGCAGCACTCCCTACGGGAGATCGCATTGCACTCCCTACGGGCGATTGCGAAGCACTCGCTACGCGAGATCGCTTTGCTACAGGAAGCAGAATTCATATCCAGGCTCATTTCATGTTCGGTTCCCATTTGGTAAAACTTTGACGGTAAACGTTTTCCGTCAAAGGATAAATCAGTTATTTCAAAGTTTTGGGGATATTTGGAGGGGGATTGCGAAGCACTCCCTACGGGCGATTGCGAAGCACTCCCTACGGGAGATAGCGCAGCACTCGCTACGCGAGATCGCTCTCCTCTAGGCACGTTTCATGTTCGGTTCGCGGTTGGTAAAAGATTGACGGAAAACGTTTTTCGTCAGTGCATAAAGCCATTACTCCAAGAATTTTAGCGTATACTGTTTAATTGGATGTAGCTATGTAAGTTAGTATTGTATTTTAAGATATTAAATTATAGCTATACATTTTTATCCAGACAATGAAATATACTTTTAAAGTTTTGCACCCAGTAACTTACAGTAGCGTATTCACAATAAAAAGAAAATATACATAATTTTTAGGGAATTATTTTGCTGTAAATGTGTTATAATACGGGGGAATATAGGGGAAAATCGATATAAATATTTAAGTAATAAGAAAGAATAATGATAAAAATAAAGACAAAAAAAACAGTAATTAACGAAGAGATTGCGAAGGTCAAGAAAAAACGCTGGAATGCCTATTATTTCGTTGGGAACCTCGCAGCCTTGTGGTGTAAAGGTTTCAGCCATTATTTTGATGGTGCTGGAGGTGAAAAACAGAGAAATTTTGCTGACCTTCGCAAAGTGGGTCTAGACACCAGTCAGGGTAAGGGGTTAAAATGGAGGGGTCTTGACCTTCGCAAGAAGGAATAGGTATTGCGACGACAATCTTTCAGTCTCTCTCTCAATTCCTCTAACAATGTCTTGACCTTCGCAAGAAGGAATAGGTATTGCGACAATTCAGACGAGGGATTAATGCTGAAAAACGATTGGTGGGTCTTGACCTTCGCAAGAAGGAATAGGTATTGCGACACCCATTGTCCTTGGGTCATGTCAATAAACTGCCAGCTCTGTCTTGACCTTCGCAAGAAGGAATAGGTATTGCGACTTAAAACTGTTAGGGGCCGCGCCTCTAACAGAAAACAGTCTTGACCTTCGCAAGAAGGAATAGGTATTGCGACAACTGGTCGGCTGCCATGAGCATTTCATGGTTGCTCCTTACCAATTGGTAGTCTTGACCTTCGCAAGAAGGAATAGGTATTGCGACTAGCCATTCCCCTCTAGATGGTCAATCAATCGCTCTGGTCTTGACCTTCGCAAGAAGGAATAGGTATTGCGACCATCTATCCAAGACTCTCTAACACCATTGTTCATGTCTTGACCTTCGCAAGAAGGAATAGGTATTGCGACCAGAGGTACGGCTGTAGTTGTGTAAAAAGGACAGTACCGTCTTGACCTTCGCAAGAAGGAATAGGTATTGCGACACACAACACTGACAAGATGTCAAAGATGTGAGGTGGTGGGTCTTGACCTTCGCAAGAAGGAATAGGTATTGCGACCAAGAAGTAGTAACCTCTTGGGGTGTCCAGGACTCATATTGTCTTGACCTTCGCAAGAAGGAATAGGTATTGCGACAATTAAATACCATACAGGTATTCAAAGTCTGAGGCAACCGTCTTGACCTTCGCAAGAAGGAATAGGTATTGCGACTCACCACCGTTTTCGAAGAGTTCTATACCTCCTCTAAGTCTTGACCTTCGCAAGAAGGAATAGGTATTGCGACTTGTTTTTAACAGCATTGCCGTCTTGGTTCAGGAATAGTCTTGACCTTCGCAAGAAGGAATAGGTATTGCGACGGTCTTCTGCCAGAACTAGCTTAATTGCGGAATTAAGCTTGTCTTGACCTTCGCAAGAAGGAATAGGTATTGCGACCTGAAACAATTGCAGCAACAATCGAGATAACCAACTCAGTCTTGACCTTCGCAAGAAGGAATAGGTATTGCGACTCTAGGTTTCTAGAAGGTGTTTGTTTGAGGGCATCACTCTGGTCTTGACCTTCGCAAGAAGGAATAGGTATTGCGACTTAGAGACGACATCCACATTCACTCCGTCCTCCAGGGTGGTCTTGACCTTCGCAAGAAGGAATAGGTATTGCGACTTTTTTATAGGATTACCATCTTCAACGGTGAAGACGGTCTTGACCTTCGCAAGAAGGAATAGGTATTGCGAATTGAGTATATTTAGTGTAGATAAGTAAATTCGCAAACTTTAACTTTCATAAGAGAACTAAGTGTTAAGACAAATAAAAAAGAGGGAGGATAATCTTCCCTCTTTCATTTAAGTATCTATAGATAAAGACTACTACAATCATTAGGTCGGGCATGTAGATATTTAGTTGTAGTAGCAACAGAAGAATGACCTAAAGATGTAGAAACTTGATTAATATCAGCACCATTGTGTAAAGCTAAGGTAGCATGAGTGTGGCGGAGCCAATGGGGACTGGCGCTGATACCAATTCTTTTAGAAGCAGTGCGAACAATATCCCAAACAGCTTTTTGTGTAAGATTTTTACCACCCTTGCGAGATTTAAATACAGGAGACTCATTAGTAGTTTTATGCGACTTTAAAGATGTCCATAGTAAAGGAGGAATGATTAAAGTGCGTTGTTTGTTACCTTTACCAGTAATATGAACATAAGCAGTAGAACCATTATCTTTAATATCTGCCCAGAGAAGTATAGTTAATTCACTAACTCTAAGTCCACAAAAGAATAATAGCTCTAAGATAAGTCGATTACGTGTATTAGTTTCTAATGTAATCATAGCATCTACTTCTGCTCGAGTTAAAATTCTTTCACGTAAAGCAGAGACAGGCTTAGGAGATTTAACACGATGGGTGATATTAGTAGGAAGTACACTCTCATCTCTAAGAAAAGTAAAGAAGGATTTTATTATATTGGTGTAAGTGTTAATAGTATTAATAGTTTTACCAGATTGATAGAGATATTCCTGGTAATCTCTAAAATGAGCAGCAGTAGAATTAGCTATATGGATATCATCTAAATAAGATATGTAACTACGAATTACCCTATTATAGCTTCTTTTAGAGTGTGTAGATTTACCATATAACCATTGATTAATAGCATTAGTAATAGAATCTTCTTTGGTAATTGTAGTAGAGGGGTTAGACAAGACAGAGATGGTAGACAATAGAAAAACCTCCCGAATGAACTACTGATAATTGCACTTATCTTACTTTCACTCCCTCTTATCCTCTATCCGTACTCTTTCTGTATTTTTTTATTCTCTGTATCTATCTCCTCCTTCACTACTTTCCTATAAATACATTTACTTTATTAAAAACTTATAGATTTACTATTTTCCCATGAAAAGACATAACTAACTGCCTGTACCGCAATATAATTACATACAAAAAACTTCTTCATTTATTTACTTTTATAAAAAATAGTAGGCATTCAAATACAAATCTCATTACTTGTTACCAAATATAGATTCAACAATATTCCTCTTGTAATATGCTCAACTGCCATCGCACGCCAATTAATAAGAACAGATTCAACTGTTTTTCCTTAAGAAGTGCGATCGCGCCTACCATTGAGAATAAACTAAAGTGCGATGATGGGTGATCCAGTACAACAATAATTTTCCAAGTGTATTTGGGGATATTGACCAGATTATTGATTTTTCCTTGACTTCCCCAAGTACCAGCAATAATGTATAGGGTTTTACCTTGTTCTACTAAATCCCTGCTGTAATCTTCTAGGTTCCCCCAGGTGTTTCTATTATTATCTGGCGTTTGTGGAATGATATTAGTCATCAGGAAGGTAGATGAATTATCTTCAATGTTTGCCTTCCTATCTCCAGAAGGAACTAAATGTCCTCTATCGTATCCAGAACCTTTATAAATACTTGGTTTTATTCGTTTCCACTGTTTCGGAAGAGTTGGATCAGGTCTGAAATTATCTTGTCTTTCTGCATTTCCTAGCCACGATTGGTTAAGTTCCCAGGCTACCCAATTAGCAGTCCCATGACTGCGATTATAAGATAAAGCGTATTGCTTCTTGACCATCAGATAGTTATTTGAACTATCAATACTGTTTTTAGCGATGCTGGGATTACCTAGCAATAAATGTGGTACTCATGCTCTTCGGCGCGATCGCCTGATATATGACGTTTCCAAATCTATGTTAAATAGTGACGGAAAACGTTTTCTGTCAAAAGATAAATCAGTTATTTCAATGCTTTTAGGATATTTGCCGGGCGATCGCTTGTGGGAATCGTCTCTACTTCCTTCTCAATGGAAAATACTGAACATGAGGACAGGCGATCGCTTTGCACTCCCTACGGGATCTCGCATTTAGAAATGCCCCTGGTTTCTTCTCAAGGGGAAAATCTGAATGTATAAAGGGGCGATCGCAGTTTGGGTAACAAGCTTCTGGGGATCTCAATCAATATTTATTCCGTAGGGCGATTGCGAAGCACTCCCTACGGGCGATCGCATTACACCCACTACGGGCGATCGCTCTTAGTGATTATCCCCCGATTCCTTCTGAAGGGAAAAACTTGAACATGCTGAAGGGCGATTGCGCAGCACTCCCTTTGGGAGATCGCTCTCCTCCAGGAAGGAGAATTTATATCTAGGCTCATTTCATGTTCGGTTCCCGTTTGGTAAAAGATTGACGGAAAACGTTTTCCGTCAAAAGCAGCAGGAATACAACAGGGAATGTTTTATGATTTTAGTAACTATGGAGTACATGAGAGGTTAGGTAGTGATGGAGTAACAACATGGCATCCAGCCTTTTTAGCATTAGGCAAGACTTTAGATGAGTGTGCAAATATTTATAAAGGATTTTGTCAAAAATATCGTCCTCAACCGAAAAAGGTAGAAAAAAACCGGTGGGGGAGTAAACTTTTAGCCGGGATGAAACCAAATCAAAAAAAGAAGGGAACATCACCGGGACAACTAAAGCTCTTTTGGGATGAGTTAGATATAACAAATAGACATCTCCGAAAAAGAATCAAAGTGTGATAAAATAATATGAAATGGTATTTTTGGCAACTTATTATGAGCAACATATCTGAATATATCCAGAATAATCCTCACGAATCACACCGTTTATTGGGTCTGAAGTATGAGCAGTTACAGCAACTTTTGGAAAAAGCCATAAAACTGCATCATCAGAAACAACAATTGGTTGAATCAAAAAAAACCCGAATTATTCAAGGCGGTGGAGGGCGCAAACCCAAATTATCACCGTCGGAGCAAATAATCTTAACATTAACATATTTACGGCAGTTAACAACATTTCAGCTACTAGGTATTCAATTTGGAGTAAGTGAAACAACTGCAAATGATATCTTTAACTATTGGTTGCCAATAATAGGAGAATTATTGCCACCAAGTTTGCTAGAACAGGTAAAAAAAAACTCCAGTGATTACGAAGTCGTTAAAGAAATATTAACAGAATTTGAGTTAATAGTGGATAGCTATGAACAGCCTATAGACAGACCTGGAGAGTACCAAGAACAAAAAAAATATTATTCAGGTAAAAAAGCCTGTCATACTAGAAAAAGTCAACTAATCGTTTTACCAAATGGTAAAGATATTGTTGATGTAGTAGCGGGTAAACCTGGTCCAAAAAGTGATGTAAATTTATTCCGTGAAACCAGAAATATATTTGATAAAAAACAAAAATTTAGTGGTGATAAAGCTTATCAAGGAGAGGAGTTAATGAAAACTCCGACAAAAAAACCTTAAAACCAAGAATTAACGTCTGAACAAAAAGAAAAAAATAAAGAGTTAGCTTCCGAACGAATTTTTGTTGAACATTTAATTCGTGTAGTGAAAATATTCAGAGTGGCACAAGAAAGATTTCGATTAAATTCAAGTAAGTATGAACAGGTAATCATGACTATTTGTGGACTTGTTCGTTTCCGAATAGGAACCTACTTATTTTAGTTATCAAGATTTAGACTTGGCTAAAAATAAATTATCTCACATAGGTGTTATCTTTTGGTTAATTCCCAACAAGAGGCATCTCTAACGCTTATTTTAGCATACCAGTCAGCTACTTTTGTATTGGGGTGTCTCACCTTAAAAAGTAGTATTGGTAACGCTTTGGCTATTTCCGGAGATGTCTACTCTACATGTCTTGACAGGAGGGAAGACCACCCACATTTCCCAAACCCACATAAAAAACCCCCAAATACTAACACGCAACAAACACCGACACGACACGTGGGGAGTTGACCCGTTGGTGCGGATAGTGAAAAGTTTAAGCCGCTACTGTACAGCCATGAACCTCCTGACCTCCATCCAATTCTATCTCCGAAGGATTCCCATACCTTTAAATTAAATTGTTTTGTGCCGCCTAAGTTTTTGTATATTTCTTGTTGGACAGAGATACCAAATTTACCCTGACTATATTTTAACCACAAATTATCAATGGTGCGCAATTCCTTACAAGGAAAATTTTCTGCATCTTCCACTCTTAAATAACCATTGCTTTGTCTGTTAGCTACTGCTAACATTACACTCCTTGTTTCTTCATCTGCTTCTTTAAATTTTTTAGCTTTTAATAAGGTTTCTAATTGTGTGTACCTGCTAGGTGTAGGTACTGAAGATGTTGTTTCTTGTTTCTGCTCAGCCATAAGGTTCATTGTTTTTAATTTTAGGTTTCTTCTCTCATCATATTGTTTTGTCCCGCCCAGGTTTTTGTATATTTCTTGTTGGACAGAGATACCAAATTTACCCTCACTATATTTTAACCACAGATTGTCAATGGTGCGCAACTCTTCACAAGGAAAATTTTCCGCATCTTCCACTCTTAACCAACGCTCGCTTTGTCTGTTAGCTACTGCTAACATTACACTCCTTGTTTCTTCATCTGCTTCTTTAAATTTTTTAGCTTTTAATAAGGTTTCTAATTGTGTGTACCTGCTAGGTGTAGGTACTGAAGATGTTGTTTCTTGTTTCTGCTCAGCCCTTCTAGTTTTTTGTAGTGTGGTTATTTGAGGCATCTTATCTAAAACCTGGGCCCAACTTTCAACTGCATATTGGGCAGCTTCTTTTGTTAAACCCAAATCATTCTGCATTTGGTTAATTAATCTACCTAATAGCACTTCAACAGGAATGTTGCCAGAATTGAGTAGGTCTTTTGCCACACCTTGTTTTAAAGCACTGATAAGCAAAAATATTTCTCGTCTATATTGTCCACAGTAGTCATTCAGGAATGCTCCACAACGTTTTGGATTGTCACATAAGTCGCGACCATATTGAATAATAATTTCCTTGAGTTTTTGACGAGGTAAATCATTCATAATTGCATTTTTGCATGTAGGTTAAACTTTGCTAAGATTTTAACAGTTAGTTTTGAAATATAGTGCCTTAAAATGGGTGCGTTTGTAAAGCACTCCCTATGGGCGATCGCATTTAGGGCTCCTCGTGTTTCTTCTCAAGGGAAAATTCTGAATGTGTTGAGGGGCGATCGCGAAGCAATTCCTATGGGCGATCGCATTTAGGGTTCCTCGTGTTTCTTCTCAAGGGAAAATTCTGAATGTGTTGAGGGGCGATCGCGAAGCAATTCCTATGGGCGATCGCATTCAGGGTCCCCCCGTGTTTCTTCTCAAGGGAAAAATCTGACTGTGTTGAGGGGCGATCGCGCAGCACTCCCTCTGAGTGATCGCATTTAGGGTCTCCCCATGTTTCTTCTCAAGGGAAAAATCTGAATGTATAGAGGGGCGATCTCAAAGCATTCAAGACGGGCGATCGTATTCAGGGTTCTCCATGTTTCTTCTTAAGGGAAAAATCTGAACGTATGGAGGGGCGATTGCGCAGCACACCCTGCGGGAGATCGCATTCAGTGTTCTCCCCGGTTCCTTCTCAAGGGAAAAATCTGAACGTATGGAGGGGCGATTGCGCAGCACACCCTGCGGGAGATCGCATTGCACTCCCTAGAGGGATGAAACCAAATCAAAAAAAGAAGGGAACATCACCAGGACAGCTAAAGCTTTTTTGGGATGAGTTAGACATAACTAGTGAGGAAATAGTAAAGGCAGCAACAATATTTGTCAAGGCAAATTGTTATACACCTAATCCTAAAAATAAATAGTACCAGGTATCCGAAACCCTGGAACTAGCAAGGTTTCGTTAATTTCTTGTTATTTACAAAAGTTAACAATACTATCAAACCTTTATGGGTTACACTCTACATGTCTTGACAGGAGGGAAGCCCTGGAGGGAAGCCGACTATCCATATCCGTAAGGGAGTTTATCAAGATACTGATAAATATCATCCGATACAAAGGGAGTTGACCCGTTGGTGCGGATAATGAAAAGTTTAAATCTTTGTAATCGAGCCATGAACCTTGTTTTCTCCATCCTACCCTGTCTCCGAAGGATCTCCATACATTCACATCAAATTGTTTTGTTCCCCCCAGGTTTTTGTATATTTCTTGTTGGACAGATATACCAAATTTACCCTGACTATATTTTAACCACAGATTATCAATGGTGCGCAATTCTTGACAGGGAAAATTTTCTGCATCTTCTATTCTCAACCAACCCTCGCTTTGTCTGTTAGCTACTGCTAACATTACTCTGTCTGTTTCTTCATCTGCTTCTCTAAAGTTTTGAGCTTTTAATAGGGTTTCTAATCTTGTGTACCTGCTCGGTGTGGGGGGTGGTGCATTTAAAAAGGTCTGAAGTGGAATTCCATATTCTTCCGGTGTACCGCGTCCATCTCCTAGGCTTTGACTGTGGGTTAGCCCATGAATACCTACTAATTTACCATTCTCATCTAGGATGGGACCTCCACTCATTCCTTTTAATGCTCCTATTCTATATACCAAGCTATATCCCCCGTCTCTTGGTTTTTTTAAAATCCGGGAGATTCCATCAAATCTAAAGGTAAAGTCTTGTTTAGAAGGAAACCCACTAATATAAACTACCTGCCCTATGGTTACAGTATTAGAGTCACCCAATGCCACTACTTGATATTCTTGGTCACTGTTAAATTGAAGGGTGGCTAAATCAAGATTAGGTATTTCTGTTACGTTATTTGATTGGTATTTTCTCCCATCGTAGGTGATAATTTCAAATGCGCCTTTATACTGAAAAACATGGGAATT
The DNA here is from genome assembly GCF_003367075.2 of Cylindrospermopsis raciborskii Cr2010. NCBI lineage: Bacteria > Bacillati > Cyanobacteriota > Cyanophyceae > Nostocales > Aphanizomenonaceae > Cylindrospermopsis > Cylindrospermopsis raciborskii. The sequence continues at coordinate 494,322 of NZ_CP065936.1, read as the reverse complement.
GGTTAATACTGTGTAAGTGTTACCATTTTTATTGATAATTACACCTGAACCTTGGTCGGGACCGCTAAGGCGAACAGTCACCCTTTCAGCGATCGCGCCGATTTCTTTGGTAGTTAGGGCAATAGTAATAAATGGATAGAATATGGTAATAAAGGTGACAAGAATTGCAATAGTGATTAGTTGGGTAAGTTTTTTGCGGTTCATCTCATGGGATGGGTGAGTTTTTTATCAGTATAGCTATTGTCTCCCAAACCAAGAAACTAGGGCTAATGTATAATAGGGGTATGCCAAAGGAGTGACTATGCCACGTAAACAGCAAGTACCAAAGAAAGAAGAGCCAAAGCAGGAAACAAAACTGCAAATAATATCTGTGGTTAAGAAAACTGCTGCTCCCCCTCCAGTGGAATCTAATCCTGATGAGATTATTCCACCTGCTGAGGAAAATAAAAAGGCTACCCCCCAAAAAGCTGCAAGAAAAAAATCTCAAAAAGCATCACCTGTGGTTCTAGCTCCACCACCTCCTCGGGATGTTACACCCCCAGTTGAAATACCCCCAGTGGTTATGACTCCCCCAAAAGACAGGGAGGTAGCATTACCTATTGAAATGGTTCCATTAACTCAACCAGATGTTACACAACCGGTCGAAACTACTCTGCTAAAAGACCAGGAGGTAGGAGAACCAAATGTAGAATCATTGCCTGATGAAAAGACACAATACAAAAAGAAAGAGAAATTCTATATCTTTAAACGCCCCTACAAATTTACTCTAAAGGGCGATATAAATTTAATTGAGTGGGAATGCTCTTGTGGATATGAAGACGAAGTGTCTGTGCTTGTAGGAATGGAAAATTTACTTGTATTTTGTCCCCAGTGCGGGAAACCCAATAAGTTCAGAGGAACTCTATTAAGTCAAAAAGGCGCAACAGTTGGGGATGAAACTATCCCTGATGTCTCCCCATAAAAAAAGCCCCTCACCTGGTGAGGAGCTTTTCATTTACCAGTATTTGTTATTAACCGTTGATTGCGGGAGCGGTTAATGCTACAGGTGCTACTTCACCAGCAGCTAGGTCTAAGGGGAAGTTGTGCGCATTGCGCTCGTGCATTACTTCCATACCTAGGTTAGCGCGGTTGATTACGTCAGCCCATGTACCGATTACGCGTCCTTGAGAATCAATGATGGATTGGTTGAAGTTGAATCCATTCAGGTTGAATGCCATGGTGCTTACACCCAGTGCTGTAAACCAGATTCCTACTACTGGCCATGCTGCCAAGAAGAAGTGTAGTGAACGGCTGTTGTTGAATGAAGCATATTGGAATATCAAGCGTCCGAAGTAACCGTGTGCTGCTACGATGTTGTAGGTTTCTTCCTCTTGTCCGAACTTGTAACCATAGTTCTGAGACTCGGTTTCGGTTGTTTCTCTTACTAAGGAAGATGTTACTAAGGAACCGTGCATAGCGCTGAACAAGCTACCACCGAATACACCTGCTACTCCTAACATGTGGAAGGGGTGCATGAGGATGTTATGCTCTGCTTGGAACACAATCATGAAGTTGAAGGTTCCAGAGATACCTAAGGGCATACCATCAGAGAATGAACCTTGTCCGATGGGGTAGATTAAGAATACTGCGGTAGCAGCTGCCAAAGGAGCGGAGAATGCTACGCAAATCCAAGGACGCATGCCTAAACGGAAGGATAGTTCCCATTCACGACCTAGGTAGCAGGCTACACCAATCAAGAAGTGGAAAATTACTAGTTGGTAAGGACCACCGTTGTATAACCATTCATCTAAGGATGCAGCTTCCCAAATTGGGTAGAAGTGCAAGCCAATGGCGTTGGAGGAAGGAACTACAGCACCGGAGATGATGTTGTTACCGTACATTAGGGAACCAGCTACGGGTTCACGAATACCGTCGATGTCCACGGGGGGAGCAGCAATAAAAGCAATGATGAAGCAAGTGGTAGCTGCAAGCAGGGTGGGGATCATTAACACGCCGAACCAGCCAATATAAAGGCGGTTGTTGGTGCTGGTGATAAATTCACAGAAGCGATCCCATACGTTGGCGCTTTGGCGCTGTTGAATGGCGGTGGTCATGGTTTTATAATTGCGGTTTTACGAGAGATTTATGTATGTTCTGGTAGGTGTTTCTACCTTATGAACTTATATTAAGACAGATGTTTAGTTTTGTAAAGAGGTTTTTACAAAATTTTTAATAATTTTGCCAATTAGGGATTTTCCTATATGTGGTAGGGGTTTCCGATTATTAAGTTACTAGTTTTGACGCTCAGTTTCACTTGTAATGATTATTTTATGTTAACTCCTATATAATTTAATTTGATTAAGTTAGCTTTTATTTATATCCTGTTATAGGAATTGTGATAGGAAGTGCAATCTGGAGAGTGCTACTGCTTCGCAATCTTATGGACTTTTGATATACTGAGGTAAAATACTTACAAGTAAGATGAATAAAATCCTCTGCGTAAAACCAGACTGTTTGCACCAGAATCCAAACGACTGTAAATTCTGCCAAAAATGTGGCAACAAATTAATTTTGCGAGAGCGGTTCATCCCCCGGGAAATTTTGGGGGAGGGAGGATTTGGACGTACCTTTTTAGCAACAGATACGGGTAAACCATCTCAACCTACCTGTGTGATTAAACAATTTTTACCCCAAGCCCAGGGCACAGACACTATTGAAAAAGCATCCCGTTTTTTTAATCAAGAAGCAAAACAGTTAGAGCAGTTGGGTCAACATCCTCAAATCCCAGAACTTTTGGACTATTTTATCCACACAGAGGATAATCGTCAGTATTTGGTTCAGGAGTATGTGGAGGGGGATTGCGCAGCACTCCCGACGGGAGATCGCAAAGGACTAGCAACCTGGAGACTGTCTGTTGGGGAGACCGGGAATCAATTTTGGGTCTCAAAGCGAAAGTCGGTTTAAAACCGACTAGTTTTGTGATATTGTAAGTTGAGTTCAATAACTCAACATCCCTAAACAAACTATGTTATATTAAATTAAACCGATTAAGTCAGTACCAAAGTGGGAGGTATAGACATGGTGAGGCAAATTGCACCAAAAACTCAACTGGGGGTGATAAAATCTAACACTAATCAGGGTGTGGACACGCCTAAAATTGTCTACCCAGAAAGTGATAATAAACCTATGGCGGATAACACTAGACAATTTACATGGATTGTCAAAATTAAGGAAAATTTAGAAATACTATTTAAGTCTAACCTAGATGTGTTTGTAGCTGGGGACTTATTTTGGTATCCAGTAGAGGGTAGCAACAAAATTAAACTAGCCCCTGACACCATGGTGGTGTTTGGGAGACCTAAGGGTCACCGGGGGTCTTATCGACAGTGGGAGGAGGATAATATTCCTCCCCAGGTGGTGTTTGAAATTTTATCTCCTAGTAATAATAATACTGAGATGGATAGAAAAAAGCTCTTTTATCTGGAACATGGAGTGGAGGAGTATTATGTATATGATCCAGATAGGATTAGTCTAGAAGTATCCATTAGAGAAAATAACTCATTTAAGGAGATTGAGAATTTTACCACTTGGACTAGTCCAAGATTGAAAATAAGATTTGACATGAGCCAAGATGAATTAGTCATCTATTATCCAGATGGGAGTAAGTTTCTTAGTCCTGTAGAATTGAGTAATTATGCAGAACAAGAAACTCAACGTGCAGAACGTGAAAAATTGCTTAAAGAGCAGGAAACTCAACGTACAGAACGTGAAAGACTTCTCAAAGAGCAGGAAACTCAACGTGCAGAACGTGAAAAATTGCTTAAAGAACAAGAAACTCAACGTGCAGAACGTGAAAGACTTCTCAAAGAGCAGGAAACTCAACGTGCAGAACGTGAAAAATTGCTTAAAGAACAAGAAACTCAACGTGCAGAAAGTGAAAAATTGCTTAAAGAGCAGGAACAAATAAAGTATCAAACCTTGCTATCACAATTAAAAGCTAAGGGTATTGATATTACTGCACTCGAAAGTATGAAGTAATACTAGTGTTTAGTTGATTCATCCCGCAAATATGCAACGCCGCCGTACGGTCAACGGATGAAAAAATTAGGGATAGAGACTTATGCCGGACGGATTCAACAACATCAGGACAATTACCCACGTCAGAGTGATTTTAGCTTTGCTGTCTACGGACAATTATGGATTTATGGCATGGAACTATGGGCTGATTTAGCTCTAAGCTTAATTAGTCTTAAACCTCATAAACGCCGCTTTTTCAAGCGTGGCTTTCAGGCTCTATCCCTTATGAAACAAGCTGTTTGACCACTTTGTCACCCCTAAAGGGGAGCAACTGGCACAACCGATCAAGCAACGAGGATGAGACTTTACTTGCGTTTATAGCGTTTAGCTTGATAAGATAGTATTCTCAGGTAAACCCGCTCTGCAAAACAAGATGCTATCGACTGTTTTAGACCACCAACCAATTACAGCTAGAGAAGAAGATCGACCCGCTCTGATCGAACTAGAAGACCTCTTAGGACAATTAGACCCAGAATCCCCTAGCTTTCAACTTGTCAGCACATCAGGAGCTGCCATCGATATCCCCACTCCAGTCTTTAACCTGATGCAGCAGATGGTGCACGAGCTACTTCAAGGCAACAGTGTTACCATCGTCCCGATCCATAAAGAACTTACCACTCAAGAAGCCGCCGACATTCTCAATGTCTCCCGTCAATATCTCGTCGAACTCCTAGATGCCCAAACCATCCCCCATACCAAAGTTGGCACCCACCGTCGCATCCGTTTCGGCAATCTGATGCATTATAAAACTGAGCGCGATGCTAAGCGGCAAGCGGGACTATCGCGGATGACCAAGAAGAGTCAGCAGCTCGGTCTATATACCGAAGCAGCCAATACCCTCCAAGACCCGCAAGGCACATAGAGAGGAAACAACCTTGTCATCTTTTGGAGTAGTTTTGGATGCCTGTGTCCTAATTCCTGCCACCTTGAGAGATACGCTCCTCCGCGCTGTCGAAAAAGGGATGTATCGGCTGCACTGGAGCGACGAAATCTTAGACGAAGTGAGGCGCAATTTGGTCAAGAGAGGAATGACCAGTCCCGAAGATGCTCAAGATCTGATCGACCAAATGAATCGGTTTTTCGCCGAAGCTAATGTGCGAGGGTTTGAAGTACTCATCCCTGCCATGACTAACGATGAGAAAGACCGCCATGTCTTAGCTGCAGCGGTGATGTCTCGATCTCAAGTAATTGTCACCAGCAACATCAAGGACTTTCCCAAACAAACATTAGAACCGTTTGGGGTTGAGGCTCAAACCCCAGATGAGTTTCTGACCCATCTCTTCTACTTGAATCCCACGCTGATGATGGAAATTTTGAGCGAACAAGCTGGCGACCTCGACGACCCACCACTGACAGTTCCAGAAGTGTTAGCAGTTCTCGCGATCGTGGCACCAGGGTTTGTGAAATTGATGCAATCATAGATATTTTTATTGCCAAAGCGATCGAATTTCCGGACAAATTTCACTCAAAGAGTTTTCCTTACATTTGTCAATGAATGATGAGTGGCAATCGGGAAACCTAATAGAATAAATCAAATCTAGTTGGTAAGCTATCTCATAAGCTAATCCGCGATATGTACGACATTTTTGATTTGGGATGAGGTGAAGATTATGCTTATCCCTTCAAAAGAGCTAAAGCTTGTCCCGGTGATGTTCCCTTCTTTTTTCGATTTGGTTTCATCCCTGCCAAAAGTTTACCCCCCTTACCTACCCCCTCCTATAAATGCGATCTCGCAATCGCCCTTCAGCATATTCAAGTTTTTCCCTTGAGAAGGAACTAGGGGGATAATCTCTAAGAGCGATCTCGCGTAGCGAGTGCTTCGCAATCGCCCGTAGGGAGTGCTTCGCAATCGCTCATAGGGGGAAGACGAACCCTAGGAAATTCGCAAGGGAAATGCTTCCGAACCAGGGTGCGAGGGCAGAATCCAACCCAGTATCTACCAGGTCGCAATACTTATTCCTTCTTACGAAGGTCAAGATGTAGCTGTAAAACAATCAAATACCTCTTTAGTTGTACAAGCAGTCGCAATACCTATTCCTTCTTACGAAGGTCGAGACATATTTCATATTAATTAGTCTTTTGCCAAATTACCCGAGGTCTATGCTACCATGTCCCACACAATTTTCCAGAACATACTGAAAGCGAGTGACAGAACAGGATGGAGGCATAACGGATATTAGCTATCTTATAATAGTATTATTAGTCTTTATTATGATGATTTATCGTCACTTTACGCATCAAAGGGTCAACTACCATTACTGGGAGGTTGGGAACAATGGGGTTGTGAAGTGGGGATGTTTTTCCCTCCCTTGCATAGTTTACCTAGTCTTACCTCGCGTATTTAGCCCAACTCTCCTTTCTCATGGTATTTCAGGTAGTAAGTGGTGCCTCGCGATCTCCCGTCGGGAGTGTAATGCGATCTCGCGTAGCGAGTGCTGCGCAATCGCTCTTCTCTTTAGTATAAACTCCAGTTTTTAAAAACCTCCTAAGGGTATTCTGGTGCAGGTGATAGTTTATTCGAGTGCAGTAATATCAATACCCTTAGCTTTTAATTGTGATAGCAAGGTTTGATACTTTATTTGTTCCTGCTCTTTGAGAAGTCTTTCACGTTCTGCACGTTGAGTTTCTTGTTCTTTGAGAAATCTTTCTTGTTCTTTAAGCAATTTTTCACGTTCTGCACGTTGAGTTTCTTGTTCTTTGAGAAATCTTTCTTGTTCTTTAAGCAATTTTTCACGTTCTGCACGTTGAGTTTCCTGCTCTTTGAGAAGTCTTTCTTGTTCTTTAAGCAATTTTTCACGTTCTGCACGTTGAGTTTCTTGTTCTGCATAATTACTCAATTCTACAGGACTAAGAAACTTACTCCCATCTGGATAATAGATGACTAATTCATCTTGGCTCATGTCAAATCTTATTTTCAATCTTGGACTAGTCCAAGTGGTAAAATTCTCAATCTCCTTAAATGAGTTATTTTCTCTAATGGATACTTCTAGACTAATCCTATCTGGATCATATACATAATACTCCTCCACTCCATGTTCCAGATAAAAGAGCTTTTTTCTATTCATCTCAGTACTATTATTACTAGGAGATAAAATTTCAAAAACCACCTGGGGAGGAATATTATCCTCCTCCCACTGTCGATAAGACCCCCGGTGACCCTTAGGTCTCCCAAACACCACCATGGTGTCAGGGGCTAGTTTAATTTTGTTACTACCCTTCACTGGATACCAAAACAAGTCCCCAGCCACAAACACATCCGCCTTAGACTTAAATAGTATTTCTAAATTTTCCTTAATTTTGACAATCCATGTAAATTGTCTAGTGTTATCCGCCATAGGTTTGTTATCACTTTCTGGGTAGACAATTTCAGATGTCTCCACACCCTGATTAATGTTAGATTCTATCACCCCCAGTTGAGTTTTTGGTGCAATTTGCCTCACCATGTCTATACCTCCCATTCACTTTGGTACTGACTAAATCGGTTTAATTTAAAATAACATAGTTTGTCTAGGGATGTTGAGTTATTGAACTCAACTTACAATATCACAAAACTAGTCGGTTTTAAACCGACTTTCGCTTTGAGACCCAAAATTGATTCCCGGTCTCCCCAACAGACAGTCTCCAGGTTGCTAGTCCTTTGCGATCTCCCAAAGGGAGTGCTTCGCAATCGCCCTCCAAATATCCCAAAACCTTTGAAATAACTGATTTATCCTTTGACGGAAGACGTTTACCGTCAATCTTTTACCAATTCCTTCTTGCGAAGGTCAAGACTCAATGGAAGTCTACTCTAGGGTTCGTTCCTACAAAATCTTTTACCAATTCCTTCTTGCGAAGGTCAAGACCCCACCATTTTAACCCCTTACCCTGACTGGTGTCTAGACCCACTTTGCGAAGGTCAGCAAAATTTCTCTGTTTTTCACCTCCAGCACCCTGAAAATAATGGCTGAAACCTTTACACCACAAGGCTACGAGGTTCCCAACCAAATAATAGGCATTCCAGCGTTTTTTCTTGACCTTCGCAATCTCTTCGTTAATTACTGTTCTTTTTGTCTTTATTTTTATCATTATTCTTTTTTATTACTTAAATATTTATATCGATTTTCCCCTATATTCCCCCTTATTATAACACATTTACAGCAAAATAATTCCCTAAAAATTATGTATATTTTATTTTTATTGTGAATACCCTACTGTAAGTTACCGGGTGCAAAACTTTAAAAGTATATTTCATTGTCTGGATAAAAATGTATGGCTATGATTTAATATGATAAAACACAATACCAAATTGCATAACTACATTTAGTCAAATAGTATACGCCAAAATCCTTGAAATAATGGCTTTATGCACTGACGGAAAACGTTTTCCGTCAATCTTTTATCAGAGGGGAAGTGCTGTAAAATAGACCTATATGAGAGCGATCTCCCGTAGGGAGTGCTGCGCAATCGCCCACGAGGAGTGTAATAGACATCTCCGAAAAAGAATCAAAGTGTGATAAAATAATATGAAATGGTATTTTTGGCAACTTATTATGAGCAACATATCTGAATATATCCAGAATAATCCTCACGAATCACACCGTTTTTTGGGTCTGAAGTATGAGCAGTTACAGCAACTTTTGGAAAAAGCCATAAAACTGCATCATCAGAAACAACAATTGGTTGAATCAAAAAAAACCCGAATTATTCAAGGCGGTGGAGGGCGCAAACCCAAATTATCACCGTCGGAGCAAATAATCTTAACATTAACATATTTACGGCAGTTAACAACATTTCAGCTACTAGGTATTCAATTTGGAGTAAGTGAAACAACTGCAAATGATATCTTTAACTATTGGTTGCCAATAATAGGAGAATTATTGCCACCAAGTTTGCTAGAACAGGTAAAAAAAAACTCCAGTGATTACGAAGTCGTTAAAGAAATATTAACAGAATTTGAGTTAATAGTGGATAGCTATGAACAGCCTATAGACAGACCTGGAGAGTACCAAGAACAAAAAAAATATTATTCAGGTAAAAAAGCCTGTCATACTAGAAAAAGTCAACTAATCGTTTTACCAAATGGTAAAGATATTGTTGATGTAGTAGCGGGTAAACCTGGTCCAAAAAGTGATGTAAATTTATTCCGTGAAACCAGAAATATATTTGATAAAAAACAAAAATTTAGTGGTGATAAAGCTTATCAAGGAGAGGAGTTAATGAAAACTCCGACAAAAAAACCTAAAAACCAAGAATTAACGTCTGAACAAAAAGAAAAAAATAAAGAGTTAGCTTCCGAACGAATTTTTGTTGAACATTTAATTCGTGTAGTGAAAATATTCAGAGTGGCACAAGAAAGATTTCGATTAAATTCAAGTAAGTATGAACAGGTAATCATGACTATTTGTGGACTTGTTCGTTTCCGAATGGGAACCTACTTATTTTAGTTATCAAGATTTGGACTTGGCTAAAAATAAATTATCTCACATAGGTGTTATCTTTTGGTTAATTCCCAACAAGAGGCATCTCTAACGCTTATTTTAGCATACCAGTCAGCTACTTTTGTATTGGGGTGTCTCACCTTAAAAAGTAGTATTGGTAACGCTTTGGCTATTTCCGGAGATGTCTAATGCAATCGCCCCTCAACACATTCAGATTTTTCCCTTGAGAAGGAACCAGGGGAGAGTTCTTAAATGCGCGCCCTTCAACATGTTCAAATTTTTCCCTTGAGAAGATGTAGGGAGGCGATCGCCCTAAACGGGTGACAAAGTGGTCAAACAGCTTGTTTCATAAGGGATAGAGCCTGAAAGCCACGCTATCTATAGAGGCATAAAGTTTGTTTGAGATTTGGTAGATTCGTTAAGATATACCAAGGTTCTTTTGGTCCTTTATGACAATATTTTCTCTTCCAATAAACAGCGATATTAAATAACCCTAATTCATCTCCTTAGAGTATTTTTGCTGGGAAGAACAGCAGTTGGACAAGCATGAGCTAATCGATGGTCGCGTATATACAATGAGTGGTGGCACACAAAAATCACAGTGCCATCGCACTGTGATTTTCTATTATTAATTCGGTCTCATCAAGGGCGTTCTTCAAGTCCAGAGAAATTGTGTTCTTCAACGGTAAAATGATCTAAATTACTACGTAATACTTCTACCTGTCCATCGGTCAACCCTGAAATTTTCAGCACGTCTTCTACTTTTTTGTATGGTGAATTCTTCACTATCCAAACAGCCAATGTGGGATACAAACCAGGATACTGCTTAAATTCCCGCCTACTTGCATTATTGAGGTTAATTTTTCGACCAAAGTCAGTACCCAGCTTATCCTCGGCCGAATTTTGCAAGGCAATGAGGTTAGAAAAATTGTCCACCTTCAATCCATCAGCTAATGTTGGTTGGGAAAGAATTATTCCCAAAATTACGAATACCGCACTCAAAAACATTAATAAGCGTGTCCTAACCTGCATAATGTAAATAATCTCCTAAGATAAAAACCCTCCCAACAGTAGCATGATTTCACCAAATTTATTACAGCGGTTTTCATGTAAATAAACCACAATGATTGAACCAATTAAGCGCATCCTCTGCTGTAATATAATTTACTGCACTTGTCATGGACTCATTTAGGGCTTCTAATAGAGTTGTTGGAAAATAAGGGATAATAATCAAGCAGACAAGTAGGGTGACATTAATGTTGAACTTAGACCGCATCCTGAATCAAGAGCGACTGCTACGAGCAATGACTGGACTTAACCGCCAAGCATTCAACGAGCCGTTATCTCAGTTGATTGTAGCATGGGTTGCTCAAGAGGGATCTCAACGCCAGTTGGCAGAAAGATTCAAGGTCAGCTTATCATTTGTGAAAAATTTAGTACGTCGTTATCGTGAAACTGGGCAAGTTGAGCCAAAGCAATGTGGGGGATATGAAAAGCCTATAATTGCAGGCCAATATTTAAACATGATCAAGTCTTGGCTGGATGAGAAAAATGATTTACTACTTTCAGAATTATGCGATCGCCTGAGAGAAACGACGGGCACTAGTGTTAGTATCACAACCATGCATCGAGCCTTAGAAAAGTTGGGTCTACGTCATAAAAAAAAGTCTAAATGCCAGTGAACAGGAGACTCCAAGTGTTCAAGAATTAAGGCATGATTATCGTCGTTGGGTAGATACAGTTGATATTAGAAATTTAGTGTTTTTAGATGAATCGGGGATAAATTTAGGGATGTCAAGCTTACCGGGTGACAAGGGGGTTGAAGATGAGATGTGGCAATAATTTGAGAAAATAAGGGGGTAAAAAAATAGGGGCAAGGGAGCCCCAAAACAACAAAATGTTACCACAATCATATCACAAAATTTTCCGAAAGCATTTGAGTGAACAGCAGTATTTGACACTGGAGATATTGTTATTATTGATACAAGCTTATCGCCAAGTAAAACTGTCAAAATTGGCGAGTTTGTTTCCCCAACCAATTAAATATGAAAGCAGGAAACGTAATTTACAAAGATTTTTAGGAATAAATAAACTCTGCGTAAAATTATTATGGTTTCCCTTGATAAAATATTGGATTAGACAATCGTTAACACCACAACAATTGAATTGAGAACAGCGCCGCTATTTTCATAAAAAACAATATCAAAAGTATGGTTACTGGATGGTAGCACTGGATAGAACACAGTGGAAAGGACGGAATATATTTATGGTGACATTGGTATGGGGTACTCATGCCTTACCACTATATTGGGAAACATTAAATCATGTAGGAAATAGTAACTTATCAACCCAAAAAAGATTGATAAAGACAGCAATAAAGTTGTTGAAAAAATGTCGAATTGTGGTGTTGGCAGATAGAGAATTTCATAGTGCAAAACTGGCTAAGTGGCTTGATGAGCAAGGAGTTTACTTTGCTTTACGTCAGAAAAAAGACCTTCATTTTCAAGAAGAAATAGGACTTGAATATCAAGTTTTTAAAAACCAAGGATTTAAGCCGGGGATGTCGAAGTTTTATCATGGAGTTAAATGTGGTAAAGGAGATGAATTAGGGTTATTTAATATCGCTGTTTATTGGAAGAGAAAATATAGTCATAAAGGACAAAAAGAACCTTGGTATATCTTAACTAATCTACCAAATCTCAAACAAACTTTATGCCTCTATAGATGTCGATGGGGAATTGAACAATTCTTCAAAGATTGTAAAACAGGAGGTTATAATCTAGAGGATACTAAAGTAAATGAAACTCGTTTTTTAGCCTTAGTTTTATTAATTGTAATTGCTTATAGTTTGGCCGTACGGTCAACGGATGAAAAAATTAGGGATAGAGACTTATGCTGGACGGATTCAACAACATCAGGACAATTACCCACGTCAGAGTGATTTTAGCTTTGCTGTTTACGGACAATTATGGATTTACGGCATGGAACTATGGGCTGATTTAGCTCTAAGCTTAATTAGTCTTAAACTTCATAAACGCCTCTTTTTCAAGCGTGGCTTTCAGGCTCTATCCCTTATGAAACAAGCTGTTTGACCACTTTGTCGCCCGGTAAGCAGGTTCACAGTTTTCCCTTGAGAAGATGTAGGGAGACGATCTCCTGCAGGGAGTGCTGCGCTCTTTAGTATAAACTCCAGTTTTTAAAAACCTTCCAAGGGTATTCTGGTGCAGGTAATAGTTTATTCGAGTGCAGTAATATCAATACCCTTAGCTTTTAATTGTGATAGCAAGGTTTGATACTTTATTTGTTCCTGCTCTTTGAGAAATCTTTCTTGTTCTTTAAGCAATTTTTCACGTTCTGCACGTTGGGTTTCTTGTTCTGCATAATTACTCAACTCTACAGAACTAAGAAACCTACCACCGTCTGGATAATAGATGACTAATTCATCTCCCGTCATATCAAACCGTACATCCAATCTTGGACTAGTCCAAACACTAAAATCCTTAATCTCTTTAAATGAATTATTTTCTCTAATAGATACTTCTAGACTAATTCTATCTGGGTCATACACATAATACTCTTCTACTCCATGTTTCAGATAAAACAGCTTTTTTTTGTCCATTTCATCTTGAGTATTCCCGGGAGATAAAATTTCAAAAACCACCTGGGGAGGAATATTATCTTCTTCCCACTGTCGATAAGACCCCCGGTGTGCCTTGGGTCTCCCAAACACCACCATGGTATCGGGAGCTAGTTTAATTTTGTTGCTACCCTCTACTGGATACCAAAATAAGTCCCCAGCTACAAACACATCTAGGTTAGACTTAAATAGTATTTCTAAATTTTCCTTAATTTTGACAATCCATGTAAATTGTCTAGTGTTATCCGCCATAGGTTTATTATCACTTTCTGGGTAGACAATTTGAGGGACGATTGTCTCTCCAAGCTGATTTTTATCAGATTTTATCCCCCCCGGTTCAGTTTCTGGTACAATTTGCCTCACCATGTCTATACCTCCCACTTTGGTACTGACTTAATCGGTTTAATTTAATATAACATAGTTTGTTTAGGGATGTTGAGTTATTGAACTCAACTTACAATATCACAAAACTAGTCGGTTTTAAACCTACTTTCGCTTTGAGACCCAAAATTGATTCCCGGTCTCCCCAATAGACAGTCTCCAGGTATGGATTAATTCAAAAAATAACGGGTAGTTGGCAATCTCCCGTAGGGAGTGCTGCGCAATCGCCCCTCAATACATTCAGGTTTTTCCCTTGAGAAGGAACTGGGGGGTAATTACTAAGATTAAGCTTCTCCGGTATCGTATAGTTGGAGAAATTGCCATTCAGGGTTCAGCTTAGCATTCTTGAAACTAGTACCTCCCACCTCAGCACGAGAGAGGTCAGCACGTCTGAGTTTAGCACCTCGTCTTAAATCCGTAACCAAATTATCGAGTTAAGCTTCTCCGGTCTAAAGACACGGAGATTTCTGAACAGTCCATAAACGAACTTTCTGAGGCTGGTTTAAACAGCCTGTACTGATTCTGCTAAAATTAATTCTTAGCATCACCGCTACTTTAAGTTTATTCCGAAAGTATAGCCTCAGATAAGACTTACTTGTCAATAGCAGCCACAAAATAACATAAAGACAACACTGCAATATTGAAGATCCGCATCACGGTTAAATATCAAGGCGAATAAATTCGCCGTTGGCACTTCCTGTCTAAAGCCAAGTGGCTTCCGTGCCTTTCGGCGATTTTCTTGTGAGGAGCTTTTCATTTACTAGCAAGTACGGAGGCACAATTATTTGTAGGATGCCCATGGGGGCGTTGGGTTTCGTTCCTCAACCCAACCTACGTTCATCTTGTGTTTAATTCCACTCACCCACTTATCCTATTCGTCTTTACATAGTTTGGTCTTTTTGGGAATTTATTTTATATTTTCTCTGGGTCAATACCAAGGGAACGTAGATAGGCAACTAGTTTTTCTTTTTGTTGGCGTTCTCGAATAGCAATAGCTTCCGCCTGCTCCTTTGCTAAGCGTTCCCGAATAGCAATAGCTTCTGCTTGTTCCGCACGCTCATTTCTCGTCAATAACAAGCTCCCTTTTTCATCCCACCATCTTAACCACGGTGTGGGTGGGTTCTGGTTGTCATACAGTATTCCCAATTCTATGCCCATCTCTTGTATGGCATAGTGTCCTTGCCTGTTTGCCTTGATTTCTTTGTATCTTTTTCCCTGTAAATGATATACCTCCAGTGTACCTTTAAAACTATTGAATATAGCATAGTATGATACTTTTACCGCTTGTTCGTACACCCAAAACTTCCCCGCTTTTTTTAGTTTCCCGGTTTCTGGATCTATTTCATCTCCTTCTGGTGGAGGAGAACTGTCTTTTTCCTCCTTCCCATTTTTAGACGCAAATTCTATCACTATGAAGGGAGGTACTTTTTCCTTCCATAGCACATAGGACCTTCTCAATTGCCCATTTAGTCTGGATGGCACTCCAGGAACATAGAACCAATCTGGTGCTTCTACACCTTTTTCCGGAAGTTATGTGAACCGCCAATATATACCACTATCTTGTCCTATGCAATAGTCTCCATTGGGATGGATTTCTTTTAGTAAGGGTTCAATTGATGTGGTTAATATTATGCTTTGTGGGTGTTCTTGGAAATTCTTCACGAAATTATCATCAGAGTCTGGTAGCTGGGTGTGATCTGGGAGATTGAGGGATTCCCCAGCAAGGGGAGTGGTTAAAGGTTGGCGCACGGTTGATAAGAGGGGGTGCAGGGTTGGAAAGTAGTCTCATCTACTCAATTTTAGCATTTGTTTTTGGTTTTGTGTTGGTTTTTAAAACTATCTATGGTCTTATTTAGTAGTATATATAAAGGTAACTACCATAACTCAAATTGTATTTCTGCATTTTCTTACCTCTCCTGTCTATTTCTCCACTAACAGAGCCTCAACTTTTTAAACCTTATGATCCTTGACAGCTTTTTCCTGGATTAATTCTTCAATCTCTGCCTGTTTCTTGCGAAGGACTTCCTGAAACTCCATTAATTGAGACACCTCAACTTTCTTCAACGCTTCCCCAAAAATTTTATACAAAGAGCGTGTTCTTGTTGCTACTGGTTTAACTTGTTTTTCTATTTTTTCAGCATCTGTACTTGTGATGAGGATGTGTATGTTAGATATCAGGGGAATTGTTTTGATAAACAGAACAGAAAAATCAGATACTCATTGAGCGAAAAGTAATTGAAATAGTTCAGAGATTATTTGACGGAAAACGTTTTCCGTCAATGTTATAATTTAGTCAAGACCCCTAAAAAGAGAACATGACTAAAACTATCGCTGTCTTTAACCAAGCGGGTGGGGTGATGAAAACCACCCTGACAATGAACCTGGGTTATGATCTGGCAAAAAAATATAAGGTCCTACTCATTGACCTAGACCCACAAGCATCTCTAACCACATTTATGGGGATTCAACCCCACGAGCTTAATGAAATCATCTCCAATCCACTTCTTAACCCAGGAGCTAAATTACCAATCCATAATTTACACGGTATGGATCTAGCCCCAGCAAATATAACTCTCAGTGCTGTAGAATTACAATTAGCTGGTGTGATGGCGAGGGAGACCAGATTAAAACAAGTCCTGGAACCTATCTCCCACAACTACGACTTTATTTTCATTGACTGCCCCCCTTCCCTCGGTATTCTCAGTATTCTCGGTTTATCTGCTGCTAGTTATGCCTTAATTCCAGTTCAAACACATTATAAGGCATACAAAGGAACAGAACTATTACTGGATAGCATTAAACAGGTAAAACAACATATTAATACAAACTTGAATATTGCTGGGTTTGTGCCAACCTTATACGTTAACGCGAACCAAGATAAGGTAATACTGGATGGTTTAGAGCGGCAGTTATCAATGTTGGGGAAGGTATATCCAAAAATCCCCCGCGCCACAGCTTTTGCAGATGCGGCAATGAATAGTCAACCATTAGCCGTGTATGACCCAAAACATCAGGCGCTGACGGTACTGAAAGAGATAGCGAAGGGTATGGAAAAACTCTAATGGTCAAAAAAACTCTCGAACTCCCAAGAATGCGTGGCATACAAGATTTATTAAGCATAAACATGGATGTGGAATCTCCAACCACTACCATTAGTATTGATAAAATCAGATTACCTGCCAAGCAAGCGCGTCGTTATTTTGATGTTGAAAAACTAAATCATTTAGCACAATCAATTCAAGAACACGGTATTTTACAACCTTTATTAGTGCGTCCTTTTTCTGGAGTTTCTGGCGAATACGAATTGGTGGCTGGTGAACGCCGACTCAGAGCAGCTCAAATAATAGGTTTAAAAGAAGTCCCGATTATCTCAAAAGATCTATCTGATATTCAAAGGTCGCAAATCACTTTACTAGAAAACTTACAGCGGGAAGATCTCAGCCCCCTGGAAGAAACTGAGGGAATTCTGGAATTGCTTGGCATTCAACTTGATGTAGCGCCTAGTGACATTATCTCAATTCTTAACCAAGCTGCTAATAACAAAAGACGTAACTTGGAATTGACGGAAAACGTTTTCCGTCAGATAGAAACCATAGAGAAGGTCTTTTCTACGATTGGAAAGTTTAGTGCTGAAAGTTTCAGGACTAGCCGTTTACCACTGTTGAATTTACCTGGTGATTTACTAGATGTATTACGTCAGGGAAAACTTCAATACACTAAAGCTAGGGTCATAGCCCAAGTTAAGGATGAAGGTAAACGTAACGAACTAATCAATAAAGCTATAAGTGACAATTTGTCACTTAATGAAATTAAGCAGTTACTCAAGATCTCGAAATCAGCAGAAACTACTATTGAAGAAAGTTTGAGAACAAGATACACCGCTATCGCCAAAAGGTTAAAGAATACTAAGGTCTGGGAGGATGTCAAGAAAACTAAGAAACTAGAAAAACTCCTGAAGGACTTAGAAGAGTTATTAGACTAGATGTGATCGCTTTCTGAATACCAAGACGAAACCTGATTTCTGTGACCATTTGATATAGCTTGGAAAATCTCATATATCCTGGCGCATCGCACTTCTTTTATAGTTTCGAGTGCGATCGCTCTTTTTACCTAAGCCTTTTTACTATTACTCTACTCCAAAGCGATCGCCTGTCAAAACATTTATATTTTTCCCGTTCTCCGTGAAAAGTAAGGTTTTGAATACGCCTGTCAAGCGCTGGACTAACATCAGCAACTCCATAAGCATTAGTGCTAAAGCGATCGCATGTCTTGATTTTTCGGCGTTGCATAATAGAGGTATGAATTGAGGTAATCTACTGTGCATTGTCCAAACTGCGGGTCTTCCAAAATCAGAAAGAATGGCAAACGTCGAGGTAAACAAAATCACATTTGTGTTGATTGTGGTCGTCAATTTATCGATGTCTATAGTCCACCTAAAGGCTATTCAGAAGAAGTTAAACAAAGTTGCCTGCGCTCTTATGTTAACGGTATGGGATTTAGAGCAATTGAACGCGATAAAGGCGTTCATCATACAACTATTATTTACTGGCTAAAACAAATTGGTTCCATACTTCCAGATGCTCCACCAGTTGAGGAAACACCCTTGGTAGGTGAGCTTGATGAGTTGGAGACCTTTGTGGGATCAAAAAAAAACAAAATATGGTTGTGGACAGCAGTAAATCACTTCCGTAAAAATATCCTGGCTTGGGTTGTGGGAGACCACAGCTCACAAGCATTTCAACCTTTGTGGGACATCGTTAAACTCTGGCAATGCTTTTTTTATGTTACTGATGGGTGGAGGGTTTATCCGAGTTTTATTCAGCCAGAGGATCATATTGTGAGCAAAACATATATGACTAGGGTAGAGGGTGAAAATACACGTTTACGTCACTACTTAGCGCGACTACATAGAAAAACGCTATGCTATTCAAAATCTGTAGATATGCTTAGGTATTCAATTAAATTATTACTTCACTATTTAAAGTATGAAGTAATACCCGCGTTTAGTTGATTCATCCCGCAAATATGCAACGCCGATTTTTCTTATAGGTTAAAAAACTCAAGAATCATTAGATTTGAGTAGCCTTTCTTGAATAGATTGAGCACGTTGAATAATAGATGCTGCTTCTGTGTATCTCCCTTGATTCTCATAAAGTGCCGCCAGATTTAGATTGTTTGTCAGATCAGTAAGATTCATAAATCAAAACCTTATTTTTTATACATTTCATGGTGTAATTATAACAGCAAAATTGTTTTACCTTAAAGTTTAAGCTGCGAAAGATATATTAGAAGTGGGATGGTGCTTATACCATTGTATTTAGATTCAGTAAGGTTAAGATTAGTGACAGACGTGATAAATTTAGTGGGTAATCACGAGACATTCTCGACGGGCGATCGCAAAGCACGCCCTGCGGGAGAACGCATGTCCTGTTTTTTCTCAAGGGAAATTAACTAGCAGGTTTTACCAGTTAGTCAGTGATTATTCAGCTTCAAGAAAACCTTTTATCGTTTCAGCAGGAATACTAAAGAGTGGATGATCAAAAATCGCTTTTAGCACTTCTAATCCTCCTGCTTCTAGTGCCGATTGTAATCTATTTTTTAAATCAGTGAAATTTGCACCCCTGATATCAGCATGGCTAAAGTTTGCACCTTCAAGATTTTGTCCCTTGAAAGAACGTCCTCTGAGATTTTGATTAGAAAAATCCTGGTTTATCATTTGTCTTGGATCTTTGTATAGTTTATTTGTATCAAAGTAATTTTTATGTAGTTACACTAAAAAATCAGGTAACCCATAACAGCAGTATTCAAAACATTTAGTCATGAAATACCTATAAAATTTTTTGGTAGCTCGATTGAATAAAAGGTCAATTTCATAACATATTTACTAACCTTTGCGTGCAATAATAATACATAGGGAAATCAAAGTCAAGACCTGGTATTAATTTTTTATACTGAAAGCACACAATTTCGTCTGACTTAACCTGTGGGTCAGAATGGTCAAGGGAAATTAACCAGGTTGTTTTACCGGTTCGCTAGAACAGTATTAATAGTAGATGTGCGATTGCATTACACCCCGTATAGAATAACGCCTGTCCTAGTCTCAAGAGAGATCAGGAGGGTGACAACTGCCAGGGGACTTCCAAATCCTTACAAAGTAGCCAGAGGATACCCTGCTTTAAATATTTTGGTAGCCGGCTTAACATTTCGGCTATTTTCTCTGGAGTTTGTGCCACCCTTTCTAAGGTTTCAATTACCTCTTGGGGCCCCACCTCCTCTTCTATAAGTATGGGTAAATACTGGTCTATGAACCAACTTTCATCCGGTAGCAACTCAGGTTCTTTTTTATCGGATTCTGTATTAAATCTCCCTAATAGGATTTCCGATATTTTTTTGAACTTACCCCAGGGGATACTCTCTGCTATGGTTGACTGTCCTATACCCGCTACTTTAGCTAGGTTTTGTTGAGTCACTTTTTTACCCTCTTCTATCAGTTTTCTTACTCCCTTGCTAACCAGCGCTAAAACCCTATGGCTGGCATCCCCTGCTTCAGGGCAAATTTCTCCCACGTCTTGTGTAGTTATTTCCGCTCCATTAAAGTTCTCTTTGAGGGCTTTACTCAAGTCAAATCTGGTATCTCCTGCTATGTATACTATTATCTCCTCTTTGGGTCTGCGACTAGCTCTCAGTCTACCTATGGTTTGACATATCTCCGCTACAGTTAACCTCCCTAGGTAATCATCAAATCCTTTTCCCCCACCCAACCCAATTTCCCAGGCGGCTCGGGCATCAGCAAGATTAGGGATGGGAACTCCTAATAACAAGCAGGCTTTTTTCTCCTGGTCTGTGTTGTTTGCTCTACTGTCTCGAAAGTGGACTCTATCCCCTTCTCGAGCCACTGATTTATACTCAAAAACTACTCCATCGGGAAAAAGAGTGAGAAATTTTTCTCTTATTGCATCTACTCTCTTTTGTTTGCTGCTAGTTCTTTCCTTACCCTGGGGTCTTAAATTCCCCATCCCTGTTAGGATTTTTATTTTCAGATTGGGGGTTTCCACTTCCGATGTTAAAACTATGGTCTTTTCCGTCTCCATTTTTAATGCTGTTACTATGTATTCTGGATCCGCTGTAGCATCTAATATGATATTAACTTTGGCAGCTTCCATTATTTTGGTGTGTTTCTCTTCCGGTACAGAAATGGTGAAGACCCCCTTCTTGTAGTATAAAAATCCTTTTTCTGTAATAGCTCTTACAAAAGGTAATAACCACTGTTTACCCATATTATTTATGGTTTCAGCAGTTTCCTTCACTGACTCTTTTCTCAAGCTCAAGTTGGCTGACCTATTACCATGCACTCCATTAAAAAAGTTTTCTAAAAAGGAAAGGTCGGGGACAAGGTTGGTTGCCAAATCTAGATGCTCCCTGGTTACTTCCGGTAGGCGGGCAAGAATTTCTTCCCTTTCATATCCGTTGTAAGGGCTGCTCTTCTCTTTAAAGAATTCTCTAATTCCATTTAACAAAGGTAGAAATTTTACCAATACTTCTGTGTTATGTGCTAGAAAACCTAAGGTAGCATTTAAGTCTGTTTCAGTGAAAGTAATATCTTTTTTAAACTTGATGATATTTTCATCCCAAATAGCTCCAATGGGTAAATGAGAATCGAAAATGGTGGGATCTATTGATTCAGGATGGATACGCACTCGGTCTTGTTCTAATGCAGTCTTGCGGTCTATGAGAAATCCTTGAAAAGATTTGCAGGTTCCTGATACGGGACATCCATCGCAAATAACAGATGAGTTATCTACATTGACCTCTTGTTGTCGCAAACCCTCAAATACCTCGCTAGCAATGCAATTAGGCTGAATATCCGGCTTTTCTCCCTTTTTGGCTCGTCGTAGGTAATATCTACCATCAGCAGTTTTTTGAGAGGTATCCCACTTCAGACCACCGTGTCTTGCCGTGGCTGGAGACCAATCAACCAGACTTGATACTGTGGGATTTTGCACCCCATTTGTCACATAAAGAATTTTATTTACATTTAGCTCATCAGGCATAAATGTGCCTGCTGTGTGGGTTTTTCCACTGCCGGGAGGTGTTTTTACAATTATGTTCTTATAACCACTTTTATAAGCATCTAGTATCTCTTTCTTGATTTCTTTTACATTTATTTTCTTTCTTGTTACTGTATGTGATGGATTAGATATCACATATTTTTCTTTACCAAATCCTTTAGCTATTTTACGCAGACTTTTGCCTGCTTTTTTCAATAAGGCAAATAGGTCTTGAGATTCCTCAACCCGGTTATCTTCTATATCCTTGGCCTTAATTTCTTCTCCTAGTTTAGCTAGACTGCCATTTTTTACTGGCTTCCAATCGGAAAATGCTATGCCCATTTCCGTGAGATAGGCTTTGGCAATGTCAACCCATTCTTTACCGGTGGGGTTTTCTTTGCCGTAACGCAATTTAGAAAAGAACCGGAAAAGGTCTAAAAGTCTATTGTCAGTATCTATGGGACAAGCCCAACCTACCTTGCTACCAATGCTTCCAAACCAACCAGCTGTTCCTGATTGTGATTGATGAAAAGGACAGTCACTTTTAGCCTTTTTGCCAAACCACTTTACTTTCAGGGGATGTAATTTTTCAAAGTCCTCAATGGTGGCTTGTTCCGCAGTTTTATTAACCAGTTCAATTAAATTATTCTCCTCTTCCCAGACCAACTGTTTTCTGGCTGCCAGTTGCTTCTGCCTCTCCATCCTGCTCACCACAGTTGGTAGTGATTCCTCTGGCATGGATAAAATCCCATTCTTCTCAGCTTTTTCCGCTAGTCTCCAATCATTCCACCGCTCATCGGATAAACCATAGGGA
The DNA here is from genome assembly GCF_003367075.2 of Cylindrospermopsis raciborskii Cr2010. Lineage (NCBI taxonomy): Bacteria > Bacillati > Cyanobacteriota > Cyanophyceae > Nostocales > Aphanizomenonaceae > Cylindrospermopsis > Cylindrospermopsis raciborskii. The sequence continues at coordinate 471,969 of NZ_CP065936.1, read as the reverse complement.
AAAAAGGATTGTAAGATATCTTCAATCTCTTTAATAGAATAGCGTCTATCCCCCGTACTCACCAGGGATTGATATTTGCCCTTATCCGGGCGAAAGAACCCTGGTAACCGCATTTCCCGGTTTAAGTTCTTAATAGCTGGATCTGACTGAGTTAGGCAGATCAATTTTTTCTGCAAAATAACCCATAGGTCTGGACCGGGGTCTTCTGTTAGAGATAGGAATGTATGGAAAGACTTGCCACCAGAGAAAACTATTGCGCTCGGTAAAAGACCTAAACTCTTTAGATTTTCAATATTTTGGAACTGTTGGTCTAGGGGGAGGTCATCTACCTCAAAGAAAAGATTAGAGAAATTGGTGCAGTGTCCCTTGCCAATCCCACCTTGAGGATGGTTGGGCAAGAAGAATAAGGAAGTTTCTTGAGAAAGCTGGTATAGGAACTCCCATCCATAGGATTTACCAGCATCCCGCCACACAGAACCACCTTTCGGATCTTCTACCTTGCTTACCTTCCGTTGGGGAAATACTTCTAATTCTCCCTTTCCTACCACCGCCCTTAACACCTGGCGCTTAGAAGTTTTTATCCACAGTTCTTTTCCTACAGTAAACCCAAGGCGGGTTAGAAAGCTAAAGGTTTGTTCTTTAAGTTCGGTCTTATCTAAATTATCAGTTCTTTCGCACCGGTCGTCTATCTTGTCTTTGACTTCAGAAAATTTTTGTGAACTAGGTTGACACGAATAGGAAAAATTGTGTATTATGGTCATGTGATTAGCCCTCCGGGGAATATTCCACAGTCATCAAAGTCACCGGTTCTTGGCAGAAATAGAGACGATGTTCTGTGGGGTTAATAAGTTAAAAGGAGAGAAACTCCCTTGCCGGGGGGTTTCTTTCTGTTTAACCGTTTTTATTATACATGCTCTCTAATAAATTTGCAACTAAGACAGGTTTATTTATTGAAATTTGGTATTACCTGAATTAGTATTTGTATTTACGCTGAATTAACGATATAAAATGCTACTATTACCCAATACCGGAGATGTCACCCTGTGTAAGTTATAAGCATCTATGCCCTGGGTGGGAAATAAATATATCTGATGGTAGAACTAAATCATCTTCTGTAATAAAAAATACAGCTAATTGAAATCAGGAAATGGTTATCCCCCCAGGTAGATCCCGGGATTTTATTTTTTCTTTTTCTCCTCTTTTTGATTTTCCACATAATCACATATTATTTCTCTTACTTTGTCTTTCATGGTTGTATTTTCTTCTAAGCAAATCTTTCTAAACTCTAATTTTTCTTCCTTAGAAAGAAAGAATCGAATGGGGACTAGCTCTTTTTCTTCCATTACTCAAAGTACCTGAATTACTTGACAACCAGATAATATCACCCAATCCTTAAATTTTCAACACACTATTGACACTATAAGGTGTGTGTGGTGTATAATGGTTTTAGTGTATTTGAATATCGTTTCCTTCGCATTACCATAAGTCCTGTGGGCAGGAGATCTGGATAAAGATAGCAAATGGCACAAAATCACTGAAATCAGCACTGAGTCTGAACAGTAAAAATAACCCACAATGCTCCCCCAACTTGAGTTGTTCCCAGGTTTGCGTAATTCTTGCCGCTTACGCCATTTGGTAAACTTGCTGGTGATTAAGCGCTGTGGAAATTACTTCTTTGAAAAATGCAGTAATTTGACTATGCAGTTATGTATACGGTAGAAAGACAATTGTATGAATCCTTATTGGGGAAAAGCGTTTCTGACTCTCATTGGTCGAACCTGAAAAAAACTGCCCAAGAAGCAGACCATGTAATTACTCTAGACGAGCCTCCAGAGCTATCACAAAATAAGGAAATTACCTTAGCAGAAAAGCAAACCATATCTACTGTAGCTAAAGACCTGGGTTTTATTCTCCCCCAGGATGAACTAAAGGCGATCGCGAGTAGTTTAAGGGAGGACAGTGAAATAACAAGCATTACAGAGATAAAAGAAGCCATACTGAGGTTCATTGCCAAAAAAGGGGAAAGAACCAGAAGGGAGGTAGATACAGCGCTATCAGAAATAGCTACCGCTTATGCAGCAGAGCAATTAATAAGTTCCCGTCTATTTGCCAGTTCATTAGCTAATTTAAGCAAGGAGGTAAAAGTAGCCAAGGGCTGGAATGGAGTAAGACATATAGTAGCAGTAGAATTACGTAATAACATGGACCTAGCGCAAGCTGTTAAAGTAGTCAAAGTTATACCTAGTGACGATGTCCTAGCGCCTTACTTTGCCCTGGGTGGAACAGCTCTGTTAATAACTGCTGCAACTATCTCCCATAAACTTACTCAAGACCAGGCAGTTCAGTTGCTTTCTAGCTTGAGGGGAATTAAAGGAAAGGGAGCTGCGGGAAGATATGCAGGAGGAATAGAGTTGTTGGAAAATAAGGGATAATAATCAAGCAGACAAGTAGGGTGACATTAATGTTGAAGTTAGACCGCGTCCTGAATCAAGAGCGACTGCTACGAGCAATGACTGGACTTAACCGCCAAGCATTCAACGAGCTGTTATCTCAGTTTGCTGATACCTATGAACGCACCGTGTTCAACTCCTTAGCAAACCGCAAACGTGCGCCCGGGGGCGGACGCAAGCCTACACTCAGAAGTATAGAGGAAAAACTATTTTATATCCTGCTGTACTGCAAATGTTATCCGACGTGGCGTTGCATAATAGAGGTATGAATTGAGGTAATCTACTGTGCATTGTCCAAACTGCGGGTCTTCCAAAATCAGAAAGAATGGCAAACGTCGAGGTAAACAAAATCACATTTGTGTTGATTGTGGTCGTCAATTTATCGATGTCTATAGTCCACCTAAAGGCTATTCAGAAGAAGTTAAACAAAGTTGCCTGCGCTCTTATGTTAACGGTATGGGATTTAGAGCAATTGAACGCGATAAAGGCGTTCATCATACAACTATTATTTACTGGCTAAAACAAATTGGTTCCATACTTCCAGATGCTCCACCAGTTGAGGAAACACCCTTGGTAGGTGAGCTTGATGAGTTGGAGACCTTTGTGGGATCAAAAAAAAACAAAATATGGTTGTGGACAGCAGTAAATCACTTCCGTAAAAATATCCTGGCTTGGGTTGTGGGAGACCACAGCTCACAAGCATTTCAACCTTTGTGGGACATCGTTAAACTCTGGCAATGCTTTTTTTATGTTACTGATGGGTGGAGGGTTTATCCGAGTTTTATTCAGCCAGAGGATCATATTGTGAGCAAAACATATATGACTAGGGTAGAGGGTGAAAATACACGTTTACGTCACTACTTAGCGCGACTACATAGAAAAACGCTATGCTATTCAAAATCTGTAGATATGCTTAGGTATTCAATTAAATTATTACTTCACTATTTAAAGTATGAAGTAATACCCGCGTTTAGTTGATTCATCCCGCAAATATGCAACGCCGGATTTACTATTTCTGGCTGCTAGAAGACAGGATATAGGGAAGTTACTGATGATACTTGGAAAAATAGTTCCAGAGTATACAGGTATGGCAGCAGGGCGTCAAGGAAGGAATTTGCCGTTTTAAGTGCGAGATTGAAATCAATACGGGTGTGGTAAGTGGATCCTTTCCAAAACGTGCATTGCGTCATGTTTTGGAATGGCATGATTTACATCAATCTGAGTTGCTGACCAATTGGCAACTTTGCCGACGGCAAGATCAACCGAATCATATCGCTCCTTTGGAATAAACATATGTTCTTACACATTGTTTCTGCTGAGCATCTCGATGGCTACAAGATTAAAATTAAGTTTAATGACAATCGCAGTGGGATCGTTGACTTAGGCGATAGCTTAAATGGCAAAGTGTTTAAGCCCCTGCAAAACCTGGATATCTTTCAGCAGTTTGAAGTTGATCCCCAGTCGAAGACAATACGTTGGTCAAATGGAGCGGACTTTGCACCTGAATATCTATATTTTCTTGCATTTCGTCATCTACCGGAATTGCAGGCACAATTTGAGAAATGGGGATATTTGCCAGATAAAGTTTCTATAACTTGTGAACTGATTACGAGTTAAATAAAATGTGATCGCTTACAAGTCATTGATGGCACTTTTGGGTATTTTCGACAGCACTATCAGTCTCGCGTTCATAGTAGCACATTCTATATCATAAACCCCTTCACCCTCTTAATTCGAGTTAAAATAGAATGCGATCGCTTAATTGATATTGCGCCAGAAACACTCTATGAACTGTCCGTACGTTTACCTGGTTAATTCTGTGTGCTTCCCAATCGCCCTCTTAATTCGAGTTAAAATAAAATGCGATCGCATTCCCATGGGGGTATTGTGTTTCGCGTGTGAATCACGACTTCTGCAAGGAGATAAATTCATTCCCTTGATGATGATGGCGAGCTCCCGTAGGGAGTGCTTTGCAATCGCATTTATACATATCCCGTTGGTTTGTTGGGTTTCGTTCCTCAACCCAACCTACGATTACACACTACAAAGCCAGTCGGTTTTGAACCGACTTGAGCTTTGAGACCGGGAATTGATTCCCGGTCTCCCCCACGGACAGTCTCCAGGTGTGGGGTGATTCAACCAAATCATGGTTCATTCCGTGTGCTTCCCAATCGCCCTCTTAATTTGAGTTAAAATAAAATGCGATCGCTTATGAGCAAACCCAAGTGTGGGGTAGTTTTCGAGCAGCACGCAAATCCCAGCCTAAGCTAATAACAAGTGGTATTAGTGGCAATCAATCCTTATGGCATTGGGTAAGTGCCAGTGGAGATAAAATGAATTTGCCGGTTATCGACACCATACAGTATAATCCGGAATTGCAGGTACAATTTGAGAAATGGGGATATTTGCCAGATAAAGTTTCTATTAACTTATTAAATTTACGTGTAGAATTATGATGGACATTTCGATTCAATTACCTGATGAAATCTTTGACAGTTTTCGCTGTAAACCTCAAGAGTTTGTGAAAAAAATGAAACTCGCTGCTGCTATTCATTGGTATCAAAAAGGCGAAATTTCTGAAAAAAAAGCTGCTCAAATAGCAGGATTAAGCCATCGAGACTTTGTAATGTCTTTAGCCGAAGAAAAAATTTCTGTGTCTACCATTGGCTTAGATCAGGTTAAGGAAGATGTCTCTAATCAGCGGAAAGAGTTTATTCGTTCTCTTAGAGGCAAGTATAAAAATTACTTGAGTCCCAGTGATTTTTTTATGCAACAAAAACAAACTAACATCTTGTTATAACACCAGATTTTTACGCCTTCAACCACAAAAACTCATCTCAAACCTTTTTTGCATGGTGATGGCGATAAGATATTGGGCAGATTATTGCTAGTGTCGGTTAACGCTTATGCTCTTAATTCGAGTTAGAATAAAATGCGATCGCTTAACGCGTGACTCAAAAAAATGTGGTAATTATCAGGTGGGAATTTGAAAATAGAGTTCCCAAGAACCGTTTTTGTGTGTTTTACAGTTTTAAGATCCCAATATCATTGCTCCTGATTTTTTATTTGGTTGACACCCAATTGAGATAGAACAACTGCCAAGTGCTGTAGTGTCTCTGGTGAAAGTCCTTCTAGGAGGTCCTGAGGAGAATATTGCTTTAACACCTCTTCGGGAGAATATTGCTTTAACACCTCTTCGGGAGAATATTGCTTTAATACCTCTTCGGGAGAATATTGCTTCAACACTTCTTCAGTTGGTATCTCTCTCAAGTGACTTATTACAAAATCTTTTTTGAATTGCTCTAATGTGTATGTCATTGGCAGTTTCTCCTTTAAGTAAAACTCATATAGTTGTTGCATTAATATGCTATACTCGCTCTTGCGATAACTTTCTTGATAATGGCTAATCGCTTCTTCCACCACTTCTGCTCTCGCACTAAACAGTCTCCACAACTCATTGTTGGCACTTTTGGGTATTTTCGACAGGACTATCAGTCTCACGTTCATAGTAACACATTCTATATCATAAACCCCTTCACTGACAGTTTTCCATTTTAATCTCCCCATTAATTGGGTCGGTTCGTGGGTTGTTAATCCGTACAGTCTGTAATCCTCCTCTGGTAGCAGGTTCGACAAGGATTTACTCGTTTGCTTCCGATAATTGACATAGTGTCCTATTAATTCCATTAGTGACCAAACTGTGAATGATTCATGAATGGATTTATAGCTGATTAGGTTGTGTTTAGACATGTTTTCTAAACCTGCTGGATACAGATTAAATCCGCTGTCTTTATATCTCTTAATGATTATAATGTCTAGCAGTTGTTTTCTGATGGTTAGATCCTTTTCTACTTCTACCTCATAAGGGCTATTATAGAAGTGGACGGTCATAAACATTCCTAATAGGCGGTGCCAGTCTCTATTTGGGGTGTCCTTTTTTTTCTGAGGTTTGGATTTTTTACGTACCATAACCGGACTGTTCGCATAATTTATTAGATGTGGTGTGGGTTAATTACCCCATGTCAATATAGTATCAGAAATTCTTACACTAATTTATTCCTAATCCACTTGGATGAGGTTGCGCTATATTCCCCGCAGGTCCAGTGTTAAATTGGAGGTGGGCGATTGCGAAGCACTCCCTCTCTTAATTTGAGTTAGAATAAAATGCGATCGCTTAACGCGTGACTCAAAAAAATGTGGTAATTATCAGGTGGGAATTTGAAAATAGAGTTCCCAAGAACCGTTTTTGTGTGTTTTACAGTTTTAAGATCCCAATATCATTGCTCCTGATTTTTTATTTGGTTGACACCCAATTGAGATAGAACAACTGCCAAGTGCTGTAGTGTCTCTGGTGAAAGTCCTTCTACGAGGTCCTGAGGAGAATATTGCTTTAACAGCTCTTTTGGAGAATATTGCTTAATCTCTTCGAGAGAATATTGCTTTAACAGCTCTTTTGGAGAATATTGCTTAATCTCTTCGAGAGAATATTGCTTTAACAGCTCTTTTGGAGAATATTGCTTAATCTCTTCGAGAGAATATTGCTTTAACAGCTCTTTTGGAGAATATTGCTTAATCTCTTCGAGAGAATATTGCTTTAATACCTCCTCAGTCGGTATCTCTCTCAAGTGACTTATTACAAAATCTTTTTTGAATTGCTCTAATGTGTATGTCATTGGCAGTTTCTCCTTTAAGTAAAACTCATATAGTTGTTGCATTAATATGCTATACTCGCTCTTGCGATAACTTTCTTGATAATGGCTAATCGCTTCTTCCACCACTTCTGCTCTCGCACTAAACAGTCTCCACAACTCATTGTTGGCACTTTTGGGTATTTTCGACAGGACTATCAGTCTCACGTTCATAGTAACACATTCTATATCATAAACCCCTTCACTGACAGTTTTCCATTTTAATCTCCCCATTAATTGGGTCGGTTCGTGGGTTGTTAATCCGTACAGTCTGTAATCCTCCTCTGGTAGCAGGTTCGACAAGGATTTACTCGTTTGCTTCCGATAATTGACATAGTGTCCTATTAATTCCATTAGTGACCAAACTGTGAATGATTCATGAATGGATTTATAGCTGATTAGGTTGTGTTTAGACATGTTTTCTAAACCTGCTGGATACAGATTAAATCCGCTGTCTTTATATCTCTTAATGATTATAATGTCTAGCAGTTGTTTTCTGATGGTTAGATCCTTTTCTACTTCTACCTCATAAGGGCTATTATAGAAGTGGACGGTCATAAACATTCCTAATAGGCGGTGCCAGTCTCTATTTGGGGTGTCCTTTTTTTTCTGAGGTTTGGATTTTTTACGTACCATAACCGGACTGTTCGCATAATTTATTAGATGTGGTGTGGGTTAATTACCCCATGTCAATATAGTATCAGAAATTCTTACACTAATTTATTCCTAATCCACTTGGATGAGGTTGCGCTATATTCCCCGCAGGTCCAGTGTTAAATTGGAGGTGGGCGATTGCGAAGCACTCCCTCTCTTAATTTGAGTTAGAATAAAATGCGATCGCTTAACGCGTGACTCAAAAAAATGTGGTAATTATCAGGTGGGAATTTGAAAATAGAGTTCCCAAGAACCGTTTTTGTGTGTTTTACAGTTTTAAGATCCCAATATCATTGCTCCTGATTTTTTATTTGGTTGACACCCAATTGAGATAGAACAACTGCCAAGTGCTGTAGTGTCTCTGGTGAAAGTCCTTCTACGAGGTCCTGAGGAGAATATTGCTTTAACAGCTCTTTTGGAGAATATTGCTTAATCTCTTCGAGAGAATATTGCTTTAACAGCTCTTTTGGAGAATATTGCTTAATCTCTTCGAGAGAATATTGCTTTAACAGCTCTTTTGGAGAATATTGCTTAATCTCTTCGAGAGAATATTGCTTTAATACCTCCTCAGTCGGTATCTCTCTCAAGTGACTTATTACAAAATCTTTTTTGAATTGCTCTAATGTGTATGTCATTGGCAGTTTCTCCTTTAAGTAAAACTCATATAGTTGTTGCATTAATATGCTATACTCGCTCTTGCGATAACTTTCTTGATAATGGCTAATCGCTTCTTCCACCACTTCTGCTCTCGCACTAAACAGTCTCCACAACTCATTGTTGGCACTTTTGGGTATTTTCGACAGGACTATCAGTCTCACGTTCATAGTAACACATTCTATATCATAAACCCCTTCACTGACAGTTTTCCATTTTAATCTCCCCATTAATTGGGTCGGTTCGTGGGTTGTTAATCCGTACAGTCTGTAATCCTCCTCTGGTAGCAGGTTCGACAAGGATTTACTTGTTTGCTTCCGATAATTGACATAGTGTCCTATTTCCACTTCATAAGGGCTATTATAGAAGTGGGCGGTCATAAACATTCCTAAGACGATGCAATCTTGATTGTCGAGGTTTTTAATAAAACAACGAGATCAACACCTAAAAACGTAATTGACATTTGCAAAAAGCGTTTGGGCAAATACGATACCGACCCACAGGAGCAAATCGATGGAACAACTTAAGAAGGAACGTTTGGAATCTAAAGGTTGGAAAGTTGGGACCGTCTCAGACTTTTTAGAGTTAACACCAGAAGAAGCGTTTTTGCTTGAAATCAAACTGGTTCTTAGTCGCAGCTTGAAGGAGCGCCGGCAAAAATTGATGACTCAGGTTGAACTCGCTTCTAAAATTGGCTCCAGTCAACCTCGGATTGCTAATGCTGGGAATGGTAGTGATTCGGTGGAATTGTTAATTCGAGCAATGTTGGCAACAGGTGCAACTCCTAAAGATATTGGGCAGATTATTGCTAGTGTCGGTTAACGCTTATGCTCTTAATTTGAGTTAGAATAAAATGCGATCGCTTAATGCGTGACTCAAAAAAATGTGGTAATTATCAGGTGGGAATTTGAATATGACAAAACCAGTCGGTTGAAAATGGACTTGTTAATTTGTATTAAAATGTTAAACTGGTACAGTTTATGATATTATGTCCATGTAGTTCAGGTTTATTCTGTTCAATCAGTAAGAATACCCTCTGCTAAAAATGAATTCTCCGTAGTTTAAATGTCAAGCATAAGTTAAGTATGAACAGTACCAACGAAAGCAAAAGTCTCATCACCAGAGAAAAAGAAAATATTATTCTCCAACCAGAAGTGATATCCTCTGGGAATCTGATATCCCTTCAAACAACTGAGGATGACATTGATCTCAAAGAGATAATGTCCATCCTCAAAAGACGAGCATTAGGCATTTTGACAATTGCCTCCCTGATCATGGCTGGAGGTAGTTACTACCTGTTTACAGCAGAAAAAATTTACCAAGGCAGTTTTGAGATTTTAGTAGAACCAGTTAGTGGCGAAAAAAATAACTTACTGACCGCAGCCCTAGAAAGCACTCAACTTGACCAATCAGGATTAGACTACGATAGCCAAATTAAAGTTCTCAAAAGCCCTGAATTGCTTAATCAGGCCCTACCTGACATACAATCTCAATATCCTGAGCTTACATACGATTTATTTATCAAAAACTTAGCCATCCAGAGATCAGCTGAAACTAAAGTTCTAGAAATTACCTATAAAAGTCCAGATCGGGCGGAAATTGACTTGGTGTTAAATACCCTGTCCAAATTTTATTTAAAATATAGCTTAGAGAAACGCAAGACTAAATTAAATCAAGGTCTAAGGTTTATAGACGAACAACTGCCTAGAATTGGCGCTACTGTGGATCAACTACAGCGTGAACTACAAGTATTTAGACAAAGGTACAAGTTTGTTAATCCAGAGGATCAGTCCGGTAAGTTGGTAGAGCAAATTCAGAGCTTAGAAACACAAAGAATAGCCATAGAGCAGAAGTTGGCTGTGGCTAGAACCAGTTATGCCACATTGCTCACACCAGAAGGACAACAAGCTGCATTAAACCAGACTCAGAGTCAAACTCAGTCGCCTTACAATATATTAGTTATTCAGCTTAGACAAATAGAAGCCCAACTATCTGGAGAACTAGCCAGATTTCAAGGGGATAATCCATATATAACAACATTAGAAGAAAAAAGACAAAACATATTACCTCTCATAGAAAAAGAGAAAGAGAGATATATAGGTCTGAAAATAGCGGAAGTGGCCAATACTATTTTATTACTAGAATCGGAAAACAGAGAAATCACCAGAGCGCAAGAGCAAAGCAAAGCCAGATTCGATCTATTACCCCGTTTAGCCAGACAAAACACGGATCTGCAAAGAAAATTACAACTAGCTAGTGAAAGTTTAAATCGCTTCTTAGAAGCCCGGGAAAAACTGGCCATTGAAGTAGCCCAAACAGAAATACCTTGGGAACTGGTCCAAGCTCCAATGACGCCTGAATTGCCAGTTTTTCCTAAAATCTACCAGAGTTTATTGATTGGACTAATTGGCAGCTTATCTATAAGTGTTGCGATCGCCTTCCTTTTAGAGAAACTAGACAACTCCTATCATGATGCCATCAACATGCAGGAGAGGACCAAACTCCCCCTATTGGGGACTTTGCCGAGAATGAAAAATGTTGGTATCAGCTATCAATATCGCCATGATTCTGACCAAAGCCAAAATAAACCTGCTAAAACCAATCCATTAGATATACCCCTTCCCTTTTTCTCTCGCAAGAAAAAGAAGAAAGGCTACGGGTATGGTTATGGATATGGTTATTATGGAGAGGGTCATTTTTGGCAATCTTTGCAAGTGCTGTATGCCAACATTCAGTTACTCAACTCCGACGAAGTTGTCAAGTCTGTAGCCATCACCTCTGCTCTCAAAGAGGAGGGAAAAAGTACATTGGCACTACACCTAGCTCAAATGGCAGCTTCTGTGGGAAGAAGGGTTTTGCTGGTGGATACTGATTTGCGACTTCCTCAAGTACACAAGAGGTTAAACTTACCCAACTTAGTTGGTTTAAGCAATGCTATCACCTCAAATCTTACTCCTGATGAGGTAATGCAAAAGTTACCAGATTTGGATACTTTATCAGTAATTACCTCGGGAACTCAACCGCCAGATCCCATGCGACTAATTTCATCTGAGAAGATGAAACAAATGATGGCATACTTTCGTGAAAAATTCGATTTAGTAATTTACGACACACCACCTGTTATGGGTATAGTGGATAGTAGACTGGTGGCTTCGCAAACAGATGGTTTGATTTTAGTGGTCAAAATGCACAGGACAGACCGCTCGATGATTAAGCAAGCTCAGGATGCTCTGAGGCAGTCATCTATTAATGTATTAGGTGTAGTTGCCAATCAATATAATAAGAGCATTCATCAATATCATGATTATTACTACGGTTATAGTTATGGTGGTCGTAGGAAGGATAAAGAAGCAGCGGAGGAGGGAATCAATTCCCCATCTCAAAGCTAAAGGAATTACCGCTCATTAATGTCTACCCTAGAAAAATGCGATCGCATTTCTCAATTATATCTACGTTAGGTTGTCTTATGATAAGAGTATTTACCGTTGTTGCTGAATCAGACTTCCATCTTATTTTGAGATTTAGTAATGACGAAAAACGTCGGTTCGATATGCGTCCCTATCTGGACATGACTGTCTTTCAACCATTGAAAAATCCAGGTTTTTTTGGACTGGCCTCTGTCAATTATGGCACAGTGGTGTGGCCCGGGGAAATTGATATTGCGCCAGAAACACTCTATGAACTGTCCGTACGTTTACCTAGTTAATTCTGTGTGCTTCCCAATCGCATTTATATATATCCTGTTGATTTGTTGGGTTTCGCACTCCTCAACCCAACCTACGTTAATCCTATGTTTAATTCCACTCACACAAGGTACTAAGTATGTTTCTCGAGGAGAAAACAGATAGTGAGTCAAATTTCTAAGGTTGGGCAAGATTGAGCTTAGGGAGCTAAATTCGGTTTTAAACTGAATGAAAAAGACCATACTAAACTTTACGTATTATAATATGGTAACATGGCTTATAGTGATTTTAGTCTTGTATCTGTCAAAAAAGCTTTTGGGCTTAATTTAATTGAAAAAGCCCATTTATTTGCTCAATGTCCAGAATTTGCACCCAGTGCTTTACTGGGTGAGATCCTTGAGGAAAACATTCCCCTAGCATTAGCTAGTAACACGGAAAAATCTCGATCTGAGATGCTGATTGCCCCAATTTTAGTCGATTTGCGCAGGCAATTTTCTAACCATATTGGTGTGTTTTCTGGGGTTAATTTTACGGTTGATTCCTCCCAAGGTTTGAATGGCAATTGTGATTTTTTAATCACCTATTCCGATGATTTATTGCTAGTCACCGCGCCAATTATTACTTTGGTGGAAGCCAAAAAAGAGGATTTAAATGCTGGATTAGGACAATGTATAGCTGAAATGATTGCAGCACAATATTTTAATCTTCAAGAAGAGAACGAAATTAAGGAAATTCATGGTGCTGTAACATCGGGAACTATTTGGAAGTTCTTGAAACTATGCGATCGCAATGTGTGGATTGATTTGACTGAATATTATTTAGACAATTTATCGAAAATAATGGGTATTTTAGCTCATTCAGTGAGGGGAGTAATTACCAGATTTTAGTTGCAGCTATGATAACATTTATTTAGGGGAATGAATTTATCTCCTTGCAGAAGTCTGTGATTCACACACGAAACACAATACCCCCATGGGAATGCGATCGCATTTTACTTTAACTCAAATTAAGAGGGCGATTGGGAAGCACACGGAATTAACCGGGATTGTTTGAATTAAACCACACCTGGAGACTGTCCGTGGGGGAGACCCGGAATCAATTCCCGGTCTCAAAGCTCAACTCGGTTCAAAACCGACTGGTTTTGTAGCGTGTAATCGTAGGTTGGGTTGAGGAACGAAACCCAACAAACCAACAGGATATGTATAAATACAATTGCAAACCACTCCCTACAGGAGCTCGCCATCATCATCCAAGTTCCCAGTCAATTTCTAAGGGAATGAATTTATCTCCTTGCAGAAGTCTGTGATTCACACACGAAACACAATACCCCCATGGGAATGCGATCGCATTTTACTTTAACTCAAATTAAGAGGGCGATCGGGAAGCACACGGAATTAACCGGGATTGTTTGAATTAAACCACACCTGGAGACTGTCCGTGGGGTAGACCTGGAATCAATTCCCGGTCTCAAAGCTCAAGTCGGTTCAAAACCGACTGGTTTTGTAGCGTGTAATCGTAGGTTGGGTTGAGGAACGAAACCCAACAAACCAACAGGATATGTATAAATACAATTGCAAACCACTCCCTACAGGAGCTCGCCATCATCATCCAAGTTCCCAGTCAATTTCTAAGGGAATGAATTTATCTCCTTGCAGAAGTCTGTGATTCACACACGAAACACAATACCCCCATGGGAATGCGATCGCATTTTACTTTAACTCAAATTAAGAGGGCGATCGGGAAGCACACGGAATTAACCGGGATTGTTTGAATTAAACCACACCTGGAGACTGTCCGTGGGGTAGACCTGGAATCAATTCCCGGTCTCAAAGCTCAAGTCGGTTCAAAACCGACTAGTTTTGTAGCGTGTAATCGTAGGTTGGGTTGAGGAACGAAACCCAACAAACCAACAGGATATGTATAAATACAATTGCAAACCACTCCCTACAGGAGCTCGCCATCATCATCCAAGTTCCCAGTCAATTTCTAAGGGAATGAATTTATCTCCTTGCAGAAGTCTGTGATTCACACACGAAACACAATACCCCCATGGGAATGCGATCGCATTTTACTTTAACTCAAATTAAGAGGGCGATCGGGAAGCACACGGAATTAACCGGGATTGTTTGAATTAAACCACACCTGGAGACTGTCCGTGGGGTAGACCTGGAATCAATTCCCGGTCTCAAAGCTCAAGTCGGTTCAAAACCGACTGGTTTTGTAGCGTGTAATCGTAGGTTGGGTTGAGGAACGAAACCCAACAAACCAACAGGATATGTATAAATACAATTGCAAACCACTCCCTACAGGAGCTCGCCATCATCATCCAAGTTCCCAGTCAATTTCTAAGGGAATGAATTTATCTCCTTGCAGAAGTCTGTGATTCACACACGAAACACAATACCCCCATGGGAATGCGATCGCATTTTACTTTAACTCAAATTAAGAGGGCGATCGGGAAGCACACGGAATTAACCGGGATTGTTTGAATTAAACCACACCTGGAGACTGTCCGTGGGGTAGACCTGGAATCAATTCCCGGTCTCAAAGCTCAAGTCGGTTCAAAACCGACTAGTTTTGTAGCGTGTAATCGTAGGTTGGGTTGAGGAACGAAACCCAACAAACCAACAGGATATGTATAAATACAATTGCAAACCACTCCCTACAGGAGCTCGCCATCATCATCCAAGTTCCCAGTCAATTTCTAAGGGAATGAATTTATCTCCTTGCAGAAGTCTGTGATTCACACACGAAACACAATACCCCCATGGGAATGCGATCGCATTTTATTTTAACTCAAATTAAGAGGGCGATTGGGAAGCACACGGAATTAACCGGGATTGTTTGAATTAAACCACACCTGGAGACTGTCTCCAGGGGTTACATACAACATAATTGATGAAACATATATTGGGTTCAATCAACCCACAATCCGACAAAACTAGTCGGTTTTCAATCAACTTGGGCTTTGATCCAGGGAATGAATTTACTGGATCCCTTGAGCTTGTCAAGCTTACACGAATAAGGCAAAAAATGACGGAGTCCAATTTAAAACAATCACTTACCTGGTGGCTTTACTTTTTTCCCAATCCAGAGTGGTAGATATTATATCATCCAGGTTATCATACTTAGGTTCCCAATTGAGAACTTGCTTAATCTTCTGTGCATGAGCAGTCACACAAGCTGGATCCCCCGGACGACGACTGGCTATGGTTATGGGAATATCCATCCCAGAAATAGCTCTGATTCTTTCTACTACTTGCAACACACTATAACCTTTACCGTACCCACAGTTTAAAATTTGGGACGTTCCATTATTCTCCAAATACTTCAAGGCATCCACATGGGCTGAAGCTAAATCTTCTACATGAATATAATCACGCACTCCCGTACCATCCACAGTGGGAAAATCCACACCGAAAATCTTGAGTTCCGGTTGGCGTTTCAGTGCCACATTACAAGCATTGGCAATTAGGTGGTTGGCATGGGGTGAGTTGGAACCAAGTCTCCCCCGGGAATCGGCTCCAGCAACATTAAAGTACCGTAAAATTACGTAGCGAAAATCAGATGCCAATCCATGATCCTGAATTATCCACTCGCTCATCAGCTTGGAACGACCGTAAGGATTAATGGGTGAGGTAGGACTCTCTTCTGTTACGGGATTTTCCTGGGGTTGTCCATAAACTGCAGCTGTGCTGGAAAAAACAAACTGGTTGACTCCCATCACACTACAGCACCGTAGCAGGTTGAGTGTGTTACGGGTGTTGTTAGTATAGTAGTCTAGGGGATGGGCTACGGACTCTGGAACCACTAAACTGGCTGCAAAATGTAATACTGCACTAAATCTGTGCTGGCTAAATATTTGGTAAAGTCGGTCTATATCTGATAAATCACCAATAACTAGCTCCCCATGAAGTACGGAATCAGGCGTACCAGTGGAGCAATTATCATATACTACTATATCATATCCCGATTCAGCTAACTGAAGCACCACATGGGAGCCAATATAGCCTGCACCCCCAGTCACTAAAACCTTTTTATTCATCTACCTTTACCTAAAAAGACCACTCTGATGGTTTTGAAAATGATAGCAAAGTCTAACCATAGAGAATAATTTTTGATGTAGTAGAGGTCATAAGCCAGTTTTTCATAGGAATCCTCCAAGGAAGCTCCATAAGGATAGAGAACCTGAGCCCAACCAGTAATTCCCGGTTTGACCAGATAACGCAATTCGTAGTAAGGAATGGCCTCTTTCAGCTTGATATCAAATTCTGGTCTTTCTGGACGGGGACCAATCAGACTCATTTCTCCCCGTAACACATTCAAAATTTGTGGTAGTTCGTCAATGCGTAAGATCCTCAACCAGTAACCAACCTTGGTAATCCGGGGATCCCGTTCACTTGCCCATTGGGCCCCTCTTTTTTCCGCATCCTTATACATGGAGCGGAATTTGTACACTCGAAATGGGTTGCCATGGAGTCCTGTGCGGATCTGGCTATAGAAAATGGGTCCGGGACTCTCCAATTTAATCAAGATTCCCACCACTACCATAATTGGAAACAGTGTTACTAGTAATAGAGTCGCTAGGACAATATCGATGACACGTTTAACCCTAATTCTCAGACTACCGGAGACCAAATTGAACCCACTACTGAAGGCGAACCAATGATCTTCTAGCAAAGAGGGGGAGATTTTCCAACATAGTTCTTCACAAGCATCAGGCAGTCTATACACTGGAATGCCCTGTAGGCGAAGTTTCATCAATGTCTGATGTAAGTTATCAGATATATCTATGCCATCTCCCACAACTACTCCAGACCACTTTTGGTCAGCCCAATTGGGCAGATTATCTAGTTTGTCTAAGATGAGTGGAGGGTCCATGCCATTGAGCTTAGGTATATAGGGATTTTCCGTTAGGACTATCAATTGTCCACTATGCTTGGTCTGGGAGAAAATGTCGGCAAATTTCATAGACCTATCCCCAGCGCCCAGCATTAGCCAATAGGAATTTTGTACGTGCGATCGCTCCCACTGAGCTGCCAATAGTCGGATATTGATAGCCCAGATTGTAAAAGCGACTAAGCTAATTAGAAAGGTTATTGGGTCTAAGGATAAATCTTTTTGCCAGGAGTTGGCGAGATAAATTAACAGCGAGCAGAGGAGAGCAGTGGTAGAGTTGCTAACGATGACCCTGGCCCCAGCTCGCATTCCGGCAATTTGCTTATTGGGATGGTATGTATCTAGTAAGTACATCCCTGTAAGAATTAGGAAGACAAATGCCCATGTGGTTGGGTTGAGTATGAGTTGTACGTGTCCAAGCCTTAAATAGGATGTTAGTGCTAGGGAAATAACTAGTCCAAAGAGGTCAGCGGTCAAGATAATTGGGGCGATTAAGCGCGAGATTTTGCTGACTCTGGAAGCATTGATTTTTAATCTGGGATTTTCAAGTTTTACTTCTAGCATGTATCTCATTATGGGCTATTTAGAGGATACCAGTATAACAACTGGGCTGAAAGTGGGTTCTAATTATAAACAGGATGGCACAAGTAAGGAGTTATGGCAAGGGCTATTATTATTGACTGGATATGTACTAGTTCATGTATGAGTTTGTAACTCAGATCACGAGCATGCCAGAGTTTTTAATTGTTATGAACTAAATCGTAGATTTTGAATGTAGTAATAAGGACTAAGTAAAATTCCAAAAGAATAGAAAAAATGGCATCCAGAGAAACCAATTATTGCCTTAATTGTAAACAACAGATCCTTTTTGAGAGAAATAGAGAAAAATGTTACAAGAAGTCCATAAACCAAAAATAGCCCTATTAGAATATGATGGAAAATAATATGGTAAAAACCAAATGCTCCAAGAAAGAGTATTAAAAACACAACAGCGATGGGGAATATTTGTCTTATAGCTGTAAGAGTCCGATATTTACAAAGGAAAAGTCCTCTTCCCACACCAAAGTTAAAACAAAGTTTGAAGAACTTGCTTAAGTTTTCTCTGGGAAAATACTGCACTATTATACTAGAATCCATGTACACCTTTCCTCCGTTTCTCCTGATCCTATAATTTAGGTCGGAATCTTCACTAATTCCAGGATGTACCTCATCGAACCAATTAGCATTAAACTTACATATACTTTTTCTAAATGCACCAAGATAAACAGAGTCAACCAGTCCAGAATAAGAATGATTTCTAAACTTGGCTCCACCAAAAGAGAATGGATGTCTCATAATATCAGCAATTAACTGTTGATCGGGAGTTCTCCCAATGGGAGACATCACACCACCTACATTCTCAGCTCCACTGTCAGAGGAAAGTTGAACTATCCGCTTAATATAGTCCGATGCGATATGAGAACGTGCATCAAGTCTAATAATTAATTCTCCCTCTGATAATTCAAATAATTTGTTTAAGGATTTTGTCCTGGAAAGATTGGGAGCGTGTATAAATTTCAGATACTTACCCAAATCACCCAAGTAGTAAACTGCTCTTTCTTCACTATAACTACCAGCTTCTAAAAGTATTATTTCTACTTTCAATCCATCAACTTCCTGTTTGCTGATGTCTCTTAACAAATAATCCAGGTTTTCACCTTCATTGAATGTTGTAATGACAATACTAACTGTAGTTATTTTTTCTTTACTCATTTACTTTTTTGGGTTATGCACTACGGTTGTTAAGTGTTGTTAAGAATAATAGGAAGAGCTTAGTATGGTTTATTGATTGAACAGCTCTTCCTAGATAGTTTTATTAGAGAGTGTAACCGGCTTTTAAAGCATCATCATAAAACATTTTGACTGTATCTAAAGAAAAGAGTTGCAAATCATATCCGACAAGTGTCAATTTTTTCAGTATATCATTCGTGACTGTAATTACATGACAACCTATGGCATCGGCCTGGAATATATTGAGTAGCTCTCTGGGACTGGCCCATATTAACTCAGCCTGGGGGGTCATCTTTAACAATTCTATAGCTGCTGCCATAATTGGCAACGGGTCACGACCTGTATCAGCAATTCTGCCGGCAAAGATTGAAACATAGCTAGGTACGTGAGGGTTGAGAGCGGAAATAACATCACGAACCTGTGTCAGTGACATAAGTGCAGTGACATTCAACTTAACGCCTTTGTCAGACAATTTGGCGACAAGTTCATAACTGGGTTCAGCTCTTGTATTTGTAATCGGTATTTTAACGTAAACATTATCAGCCCAACTAGAAATCTCAAGAGCTTGTCGCTCCATTTCCTCAAATTCATCGGAGAATACTTCAAAAGAAAGTGGTTTATCTTTTATGGAAAGAAGAATGTCTTTGCAGAAACTTTTGTAGTCGGTAATTCCCGCCTTTCTCATTAGGGTAGGATTGGTTGTAAGTCCTTTGATATAGGATTTTTCATACATTTCCAACATTCCCGCTTTATCCGCTCCATCGGCAAATATCTTGGTCTGTAGTTCGTCAATCCTTTTCATCAAATTTCTCCGGAGTTTTCAGAATTATTCTAGCAGCTTCAAAAAGGGAACTGACCCTGAAGTCAAAACGATCAGGTTGTTTTTCTTCGTAACCATAGTCAATAAATATGGTTCTACACCCAGCTCCATACCCAGCTTCTATGTCTCTCCAACGATCTCCCACCATAAAGCTAGAGGTCAGACAGATGTCGTGTCTTGTCGCAGCTGAGAATAGTGAACCCGCCTTTGGCTTCCGACAGTCACAATTGTCAGAATCATCATGGAAGCAGGTACAAAACTCATCTATTGGTAAACTACTAGCCAATCTAGAATTAATTGCATCTACAAACTCTCTTTTAGTTTTACCTCTAGCCACATCTGGTTGATTAGTGACTACAATAAGAAGAAAGCCCTCTCTTTTTAGAGAACTTAATGCTTCATCAACACCGGGTAGAATCTCAAGCTCATCGATGGTAGAAGGGGGATAGGGTTTTCCCTGCTTGACTAGGGCCCTATTAATCACACCATCTCGGTCGAGAAATACGGCTTTATGTGCTTGATTCACTTAACGGTTGATTCCCACTTTGTTTGATTAGCTTTGAGTTTGGGATGGGATACCAGCAAATGCCAGATAACTGCCTGGAACGCTTCAGAATGGGGAGTAATAGTATCTGGATTTACTGTGGGAATAATAACACAGGCATCCGCTACTTTTGCAGTATAGCCACCATCCCGACCAACAACACCCGTAATTTTGGCACCTACTGTCTCCGCATATTTCAGTGCTTCCACGAGATTGGGACTAATGTTTTTTTCCAGATTACCCCCTCCCACGGAAAATACGAAAATACAGTCTTTTGTCTTCAACTTGCTGGTTTTTAGCCACTCGACAAAGATTGTTGCCCAGCCCTCATCATTCACTCGTGCTGTTAATTCGGAAACATTATCTGTGGGCGCGTATGATTCAATGCCAACTATTTTACGAAAGTCGTTAACCGCATGAGAACAATTACCTGCACTGCCACCAACACCAAGAAAGAATATTCTGCCTTCTTCTGCTTTGACAGATGCTAAAATGTCAGCTACTTGTTCAACAGTATTAAAATCTATCTTTTCAAGAATGCGTGTAGCTTCTTCTAAATGTTGTTGTGCGTAGGTCATGGTGTTGTTATCTCCTAAAGTTTTCTTAAAAAGTAAGTCTCAGTTTCTTGAAGACCCACAGTGGATCCTATTTCATAAAAACGCTCGTGAACTTGGTATCCCAGTAGATTTCCTTCCGTAGAAAGAGAATGGTATACATCTGCCAGATCAAAGGGCTGAGCTATGGGATATTTATCCAGAACGGATCTAGACAAGATGCCCAGTCCATAGTCAATAAACTCCATGTCCGTACGATATATACTCTTATTGTACTCTTCTAGAGTTCCATTGCGAAAAATAACATTACTCTTGTCCCACTGATTGGCATTACGTAGAATGGTCATCAAGGCTGGTTTATTACAACTTAGGAAAAAATTTTCCACCGCTGAAAAATCTATAGGCAAAAAACTGTCACCATATAGAACAAAAAATTCATCTCCGAGGAGAGGTAAGGCTTGTTTTAAAGCGCCTCCGGTTCCTAAAAGCACTGAGCCATCGAGAGAGTAATTAACACTTAGACCGAAATTTTCCCCGTTTCCTACCACTTCTTGGATCATCTCTCCCAGATAACCAATACACAGGACAACTTTCTCTAGTCCCTGTTCACGCAGGTAATTTAACTGGTGACAAATAAAAGGCTTACCAGCAACGGGAACAAGAGACTTGGGAATTTTTTCAGTAATTGGACGTAGCCTAGTGGCCAATCCACCTGCAAGAATAGCTACTGGAAGCATCAGGATGTCAACACCACTTTGGTGCCCTCAAAATCAAAACCGAACCTAACTTCTTCTAGTCCAGCATTTGTCATGGCGTGACGTAGCTTATTGCGATCGCTTGCCATAAACATCAGAAATCCGCCGCCACCAGCGCCAACCAACTTGCCACCTATGGCACCATTATTCATGGCCAATTGGTACCACTCATCAATTTGAGGGTTACTCATTCCCCCGGAGCGTTTCTTTTTATGTTCCCAGTGTTCATGCATTAGTTGCCCAAAAAGGTAGGTATCACCCGACTCAAGAGCTGCTTTACTACGATATCCTAAATCCTTTACGTAATGTAGATTAGCCAGCATATCGCTATCACTTTTTTGGGTGCGCTCCTTTTGGTCTTTGAGAATGCCACTAGCACTACGAGAAAAGCCCGTAAAAAACAATAGCAAGTTATCTTCCAGGTCAAACATCGTATCCATACTGATTGCCAGAGGGTTAGCTGTCACCTGATCATCTTTATGAAAAGTAAAACAGGTAATACCACCGATAGCAGCTGCATACTGGTCTTGTTTGCCAATGGGTTCGCCCAAACGGTCAATCTCAATATGACAGGCTAGTTCTGCCAGTTCTTCTTGATGTAGATGGCATCTGCGATGGGTGTATAGAGCTTTGAGTAGGGCTGTAGTAAAACTACCAGAGGATCCTAATCCTGTTCCAGCAGGGATATCCGCCAAAGTGGTAATCTCCACCTGGGGGGTTTTTAGGTCAAGGATATGGAGACATTCTCTGATAATGGGATGCTTCACCTCAGCGATCTCATTCACATGTTCCAGCTGGGAGTACTTAAGAAAGATTCCCTCTGTAAAGGGACGCATAACAGTGACATAAACGTATTTATCAATCGCTGCAGCAATTAAAAACCCTTCGTGGTCACGGTAGTAGGAAGGAAGGTCAGTACCTCCACCACCGAGAGTAATGCGTAATGGACTACGGGCAATAATCATAGTAAGGATCTATTTCTTGCAATAAAATTAGTTGTTGAATAAAATTCATCAATTTCACGGTATTTACTTATTTTTTCTGAACCGAATGGCGTTATTCTATATATTTCATAATTGTGTTCTTTAAAGAAATAAAAGAAGTCTTGAAAGGTAGTGTGGGTATCTAAATTACATCCACCAAACTCAAATTGAATGAGTTCAGTAGCCCAGATTGCGGATCCGAATCCTCTTAAAGCATCTAACTCATGTCCTTCAATATCTAGCTTTACTAGATTTATTCTTTTCCGATTCAGTTGATTGATCCAGTAATTTTCAAAGCAAATAGTCTGGATCTGCTCCGAAAAGTCAAAGCTAATATCAAAGTGATCCAATCGTCGCTTCGATAGACTAGCAATTCCAGATCCCTGTTCATTAGAATACAACAAGAAACTTCCCTCACAGTTAGAAACCCCAACGGGATTCAAAATAACCAATGGATCGCCTTTAAATCGTTGACTTAACTTGTTTACATTGACAATAGATGGTTCAAAAATATGAACTTCTGCCTGCTTGAACCCTTTACGCAACTGGTATGTGTAGTCGCCTATATTGCCGCCAATATCAATCATGAGTAATTCACGTTGTAAGGACTGCATCAGTTTTTTTGCAACAGCAATCTCCTGGCGAATACTTCTACTGCCATAACCCTTACCCTGAGCAAAGGCCGATAATTTCTCAAGGATATATGCAGATTTATAAAGCAGGTTAAAAATCATAGTTAGAGATCCTATAAATATGTTGAATGACCTTAAGTGATTCGTAAGCATCCTGAAGTCCAGCATCCACTGATCGATTCAAAAGAATATCGTCATAAAATTCAGCTAACTCAATTGCCCAAGAATTATCGGTCATCGGATATTCCCAGGTGGTAGTTTCAGGGGGACCCATCTCAGGTAACATTTTGTACCAGGTCAGTCGTTCTACACCATAGCTACCACCCAACCCAGAAATCTCTAACTTGCCATCACGTCCATAGATCTCCATGGAAAATAGATTCTTCCACTCAGTGCACGAAGCATGGAGAAAGGCAGTCTGGTGGTTAGCAGTCTTGAGCAACATAAATCCATTGTCATCCACCGGCATATCCCAGTAGTAAGTATGAGCAAATCCCTGAACTTCTACAAATTCTTGAGATAAGAACCAACGGGATAGATCGATTAAGTGAGGGCCTTGATCAATCAATTCCCCTCCCCCCGACAATTCTGGTCTGGACCGCCACTCCTTGTCATAGCCAACTCGACCACCATGACCATAACGGGCTCTAATAAACATTAAATCTCCTAGAACACCATCATCAACCAACTGCTTGGCCTTACGCATGGCTCGGTGATATCGGTGATTAAAGCCTACACGCACCTTGACATCTATTTGATTAGCTGCTGCCATAACCGGTTCTAATTCTCTTGTGTGGCGAGCAGCGGGTTTTTCTACCAGTACATGCTTACCAGACTGGATGGCAGCCAGGGTAATTGCAGCCAAGGAGTCGTGGAGGGTGGACACCACCACCGCATCAACCTCGGGGAGTGCAAGGAGATCGTGGTAATTATCAAATGCCTTGGACTGGGTGCCCGCTAGGGATTGGGCACGGTTTAGATCGATGTCCGCACAGGCCACAAGGCGACTGCCTTCGCCTAGGGATTTGGCGCGTTTTTGCCCAATCAGTCCACAACCAATTATTCCAATATTTAACATGCTGTTGTACTACTGATTTAGTATACAAGTGTTTATCATACCAATAATATAAAAAACACCACAACAACGGATTTCTAAAGTTTACAGGTTTTATTTCATCCCCTGTCCAACGTCCGAATTAGAGGATCTCACTTAATTGCCCAGTCAAACCGACGCCGGAAAAATGCTACCTCGCTGGCCTTAAAAATATGTGAGTAGAACAACTTCTCCATAGTTGTTTTAGGATAACCTTTCGATAACTTGATCCCCAACTTTCTCATTAATTTATAGCCCGCATTATTTTTGGTATAGAAACTGTATATATCAACCCTACCAGAAAATCCAGTTTCTTTGAGGTATCTATCCATAATGCCTCGAGTAAAAAAGTGTATATGAGCGTCAGGTATATTCATATAGCTCCAATTCTTACCTTGTAAGCGAGTCTCTGCGTAATTACCCGTTGTATAACAAAAAATTCCACCCGGACGAAGTAGTCTAAATACATCTATAAGAAATTTTCTTGGTGAATAAACGTGCTCAATTACCTCGTTAGCAACAACAACATCCACCTTACCATGCAGATGTTCAAGCTCCTCTGAATCAAGTTCTCCAAGAATGCAATTGATACCATTATTTCGAGCTATATTTATAGAGTCAGGAGATAGGTCTGTCATAATTGAGTTGAAGTGGCGGTCATTTGCCGCTTTACAAATAAGACCCGCACCTCCACCAGCTTCGATTAGTATTTTTCTATCTTCAGGTGAATGATGTACTTGCTCAAAGTACGAAGATATAGCATCTAAAAGCATTTCAGAATCATTTGCCTTGGTTGACCCTTCAGCAGAAAAGACCGGATCGCACCCTTCTCCATAATAGTATTCCGTGGTGTATATCAAATGGGTCAATGAGGGGTGCGGTCTAGGATTAGTGTATACTAAGCCACAATTACTACACTGAACGATACTGAAGTCTATTGGCAAAGCGGAACCTTTCTTAACATATCTCGTTTTAGGCTGATTAGCTCCGCAGAGATCGCAGTTTACGTATTCAAGCAAATAGGGAAAGCTATTCTCCGACATATTTACAATTACCTCATTTCTTAGATTGTCCTTGGAACTGATATAAAAGCATTTATTTATCCCCCCAGGTCATACCACGGTCTCGTCCAACAATACGCCGCAAGGTGTAAACATCTGTTTTACTCAACTCGTCAAGATACAAAGGCCAATCTTCCCAGCGATCCCAGACTGCACTAATTAACTTACCTGTAATACCTTTACTATCTTCAGAGGCGAGAAATAAAGCCAGGTCAGCTACCCTATCCATTGATGCTCCACCCTCCACAAGGACCTTGCTGGCAAGATCAAACTCACGCTCACCAGACAATTGAGTGCCCTTTTCTAATATTTCCGCCAATAAAGCCGTCTTCATGGCACCAGGTGCAATACAGTTAACTCTAATACTTATTCCTCGTGTTTCCTCTGCAAGGGTTTCACTAAAACGAACTAGAGCCGCCTTAGCCGTTGCGTATGCTGAAAAATTGGGACGCGGGCCAGTTGCGCCTCCGCCAGAAAGATTAATTATTACCCCGCCACCAGTTTGCTCCATAAGCGGAACTGCTATTTGACAAAGGGCCACAGGAGCGAAGAGATTTACTTGTATGGTTTTTTGCCAGTCAACAGTATTGTTAACCCAACTCTGACCAATTGGACCATGGGTTCCGGCGTTATTAATGAGCACATTTAAACGTGACAGGTTGTTATAAATTTCAGATCTTAAACGTTCAATAGACTCAGAAATACTCAGATCACAACCATAAATGTCACAATTTTGACTGGGCCTAGGCGGTAAAGAAGATCTTACCTTTTGTAATTCTTCGTAACTTCTAGCGATGAGATAGAGACTGTAATTGGACTCCCAAAACCGATGAGCCAAGACCTTGCCCAAACCTCTCGAAGCTCCAGTAATTAAGGCAACCTTAGAGTTCATTTGCGAACCTCAAATACCCATTCGTTAGCTCTCAGGTATTGAACAGTTTTGATCACACCTTCTCGGATGGTCAACTTAGGTTCCCACCCCAGTGCTTGAATCTTACTCACATCAAGATGGATGAAGGGATTGTCACCAATCCAACCGCGATCGCCCCCTGAATATTCCAATTGGGGATTAACGCCCAACTCCTGGCAAATCCAGCCAATGGAGTTATTTACCTGGCAATAGTCATCAACCCCTAGATTAAATATATTAACCCGATTAGAAGCACGCTCTATAGCTAACAGTATAGCATCTAGACAGTCTTGGATATAGAGATAAGACTTACGTTGAGTGCCATTTCCCAACACAGCTAAACGTGTTGGATCGGCTTTTAGTTGCTTATAAAAGTCGAAAACATGCCCATGAGTATACCGTTCACCCAGGATAGAAACAAAACGAAAAATCCAGGATTGAAAGCCAAACCCCTCACAGTAGGCGGCAATCAACCCCTCTCCAGCCAGTTTAGAAGCTCCATAAAGGGAGGTTTGAATGGGAAAGGGCGCATCTTCTGGGGTGGGAATGACAGGTGCTTCGCCATACACAGACCCGGTGGAAGAAAAGGCAATGTGTTGAATACCATTCTGTCTCATAGCTTCAAGGACATTATAAGTAGCAATGGTATTTTGCTCAAGGTCACGACGGGGATGATTAGTTCCGAAACGCACATCAGCATTGGCTGCCAGATGAAACACCATTTCGCACCCCTCCATGGCATTAGTAAGGACAGTTTGGTCCAGCAAATCGCCGCGAACTAAGTTGAAGTTAGCATTTTTAGAAGCCAATGCCAAAAAACGTTCTTGGCCAGTGGAAAAGTTATCATAACCAGTAACTTTAGTACCTAAGCTTAGTAAGCGATCAGTGAGATTACTGCCGATAAAACCAGCACACCCAGTAATGAAAACTTTTTTCATACAATTTACAATGCCTATGTTTGGTAATGTATTATATGGGAGAATACCGCTGAAAATAAAAGTAGTAGCACGGATAAATATGTTGAAAATATGTTGAATGACCTTAAGTGATTCGTAGGCATCCTGAAGTCCAGCTTACAGTTATTACACTGCACCAGTATATTGCATATTACACTGGTTTGAGAATCTAAAAAAGATTCCAATGTTTAGGTATAGCATCTGAATTGATGAAATTGTCCGCAGCAAAAACGATTTGACTTCCCTGAATATAAAACTTCTGACTTAACCAGGCTCCCCACCAGTAAAATGTACTGTTAGTAAATATATGGTGCTTACATTGTGTCAAAAGCCACATTCTCTCCATACTACCAACATATCCATCATCATGGGTGACAAAAATGGTATTTTCAGGTAAGGCTAGTTCTTGCAGCAGAGGGGAGCGATGGGTGCAAAATACAAAAAATTTAGCCCCATTGCATAATTCTCTCAACTTTAGAATAGCTTGATTGATTTCAAAATGACTCTTTAACTCACCACTGCTTGAATGAGATCCAGGATTTTTACTTTCCTCATATAGCCTGATTCCTAAAGCCACAGACTCAGTTTGTCTTAAGAGTTTGCCAAGTTCCAAAAAATGCTTTTCCATTGGTTCAGGGGGCATTAATTCTCTGGCAATTGAATCAGAATGTTTCTGGAAATATAAAGGACTTTGCCAGTAGCCGTTTAACCAACAGTTTTGGGATATTTTGGTTTCTTCAATCTCTGGTATATATTCACCACCTACTTCATTGATTAGCAGACCATAGAACTGTTGTTGAAAGACTTTTGGTAATCTTGGGAAGAACTTAGACTTTAGTTCGTAAAACCAAAAAGGAAACTTTTCGGTTAGGTTGGCGGGGCGGCCTACTATGGAAAAAGTACCAAGTTCATATTGTCGGTGATACTTGTAATCGAATGTAAATCCGGACCAGTTGTCTATTACAAGTTCTGAAGAATTTTTAAGAGAAATAGATCTGGCAAAGGCATACTGGAACATTTGATTTCCCAGACCTCCCTTCAGAAGGACTACTGTTTTTTTCATGACTGAGTATTGATGACTCCTAAATTTTGTAAATCAGAGAAAATTTTTCTCGAATGCGCGGGTTAGGATAAATAAAATTATTAAGAAACTATTATTTAGTGTTCATTGTTCCAGCAACCGGGATTTCCAGGAGTCAACTATCTCGGCAAAAATCTGGGCAAGAGGAATTGTGATAGCCCAGTTGGGATAGTCTGCTTGCATCTTTGTCAAATCGCTATAATAACAAATGTGATCCCCTTCACGATTTTTGTCTATGTATTCATAGTGCATTGGTTTACCCGAAAGGGAAGACACCATATCAAAAGCCTCTAAAATTGAGCAGGTATTGTTTCTACCACCACCAAGGTTGTAGACTTCTCCTGAACGGGGACTTCTAATAAATTCATCAATAAACCTAGCTACATCTAATGAATGAATATTATCTCTAACCTGTTTACCTTTATAGCCAAATACATTGTACACGCGTCCTTCTAAGTTACATTTGACTAAATAACTTAGAAACCCATGTAGCTCTACTCCAGAGTGATTTGGACCAGTTAAACACCCCCCACGCAAGCAGCACGTGTTCATATTGAAGTAACGACCATACTCTTGGACCATTACATCAGCAGCAACTTTGGATGCTCCAAACAATGAGTGCTTTGACTGATCAATACGGAAAGTTTCCGGAATGCCTTCTTGATAACACGGGTCGGCATAATTCCAACGAGTATCAAGTTCAATTAAAGGAATCTCGTTAGGAGCATCTCCGTACACCTTATTGGTTGACATATGAATAAAGGGAACTTCGGAGCAAAATTGGCGTGCTGCTTCTAAAAGATTCAACGTACCTACAGCATTAGTATCAAAATCATCAAAAGGAATTGCAGCCGCTCGATCATGGGATGGTTGTGCAGCAGTGTGAACAATAGCATCCGGACGCAAATCGCATAGTAAATTTAACACTCCTTGGCGATCGCGAATGTCCAATTCGTGATGGGTGAATCTATCAATAGAAGACTGTAAGCGGTGTTGATTCCAACGAGTATCCCCCTGGGGTCCAAAAAAGATAGCTCTTTGATTATTGTCAACACCATGTATTTCCCAACCCGAGTTGGCGAAATAAATACAAACCTCGGAACCAATTAAACCTGAAGAACCGGTAACTAGTAGTTTAGTCATTTTGAAAGAGTGAGACTTTGTAGTGTTAGTAACTAAAGTGTTTTAGCCAGCTTTGCAGAATTAGGGTGTTGGAAGAATGAGGGATGAAATAAATCTGAAGTCATTTTAATTAAAAAAATCTCATGATTCAGTAATGCCAATACTTTCTCTTTCACAGCCAATCCATGAAAACAGGTAGTGAAACGTCTTGATAGAAACTTTTTTGAGAAAAAAGTAGGTTCCCTACTATCACTAAAACACCAATCAAAACCGATATCGTCACTAGCATTTTCCTGGTGGAGGAATTTTGACAAGTGAACAAAGCAAAAGTAAATGGTGTAATGGGAATAAAGTACCGAAATGTAAATCCAGGACTCACAACTACAATGAACATAGATAATAGTGCAAAAATAAGGAATGCATTGGGACTATCATTATTTGGCGAGGAAAGAATTTCTTCCCCGGATTCTGATGAATTTTCAGAATTATTGTAGTTGTTCTTGTTGAAGAACGTTAAAATCAAACTCAGGTTAATTGGGAAATACGCAACTGCCAAAAAACTATATCCTACATCAAGGAGTTCAAAAAAACTGAATGGCCTGACAATGAAACCAAAAAATAACAGGATTGTTTTGGCTATGAAGGCAGGATATTGCATTATTGGATCAAGACTATATTTAGCGAGAGTTGCAGCTAAATCGTAAATACTGGAACTGGTGAAGCTAGACAAGCCTTGATCTACTTGTTGAGCGTAAATTTCGTTGATAGCCGGAATTGATATGGACACAAAGTAAAACACAAGTACCCATGTTGCCACTAGTCTAGTTTTTTTAAACCTAAAAATCTTGTAAATCAAACTAACATAAAGGAGAATTGATACAATTGGTCGAATAAACAAAGGTATGGAAGCTAAAGTAAATAGTGCAACTAGCTTGATTATTTTTGCCACCAACTTTCCTTTATTGTTTGATCTCCTCTCCTCATTCCTATAACCATAAAAGCATGAATACCAAAAGAGTAGGTTTATGAACAGTAAAATGCTTTCTTTGTTAGGTCCAATTGCACTAATTAGTAAGTATGGATTGAATACAATAGCAAATCTCGCATAATTTACGGAATTCTCTGAAATACTAGCAAAAACGGGTCTACATAGCCAAACAGATAAAAAAAGTAATGATGAGTTGAATAAAAAAAAGCCAAATGCACCCAAGAAACTATTATAAATAAATTGATTAAAGAGATTGTATGAGAATGCAGAAAACTCTTCAAGTTCCCTGTTTTCTAGCGCCCTTAATTCATAGGTATAACCATCGGGAACATAAATACCAGTCAAGGGTATGTAACCGTGTTTGGACAAATACTGAATATATAAAGTTAACAACAGCAAAGCAAACAACAAAAAGTACCAAACGGTATCTGATTTTCTGAAAAATCTGTATGTATACATGAATAATGAAAATAGTGATTGCTTTTCGCTATGACTGGCAAATCCGGTAACTTTATGGTTGTTGATTGACGGATTTATCTTCCTAAACTCCTAATAATTGTAGGAATACGGATATTATTTTGGAAAGCAAACCAGGTCAGAACCACACAGCACTGCAAGACTAGTAAAAATGAGAAAATGGAGTGAGGGAAATAAAATATGTAATTCATGGCAAATGTCATGAAAAACAAAAACATTGGAAAAGCCATATAAGTAAAAGTTAACCTATAACTAATACCGAATTTCTCGGCAGATTTAAAAGTGCAAATGGTCATTATGTTGTAGCCAAAATTTCCAATAATTGATCCCACTAAACCATATCCTAGCGATCCTAGATATATTAGTAGTATAGATGAAAACCCACCTATAAACAATATTGATGCCAAATATCTAACATCTTGACTCATAAAAACATAGTAGCCGGTGTTACAAAGAGACTGTATGGTGGTTATCAGTGCCAATGCTTGAAGACAAAACAATGCAGTATTGTACTCACTACCCTTCAATCCAATCGCATAACTAATAACAAGTGGGGAGAAAATTAAAACAAGTGATCCAGACCAAACCGCCATACAGCTATTTATTTGGATGACCTGTCTAAACTTATTTTGGAGAGCATGCAAGGAGGTAGAGTCTAGTGCAAGGCGACTAACCACAGGTAAAAATGGTTGAATTGGCTGCGCTACAAGGAAATTTATTCCAGATGCAACATCACTTACTATGGCATAAATGGCCAGAGACTCTGGACCTAAGACCGAACCCACGACAATTCTATCACCACGTGTAAATAAGATTCCTCCAATCGTCATTAACCACATTGCTAAATTGTAGCGAAAAATTTGGGTAGCTCTTTGGTTGTTCCATAGAAATTGTAGATTGTGATCTTTAGTCAAAGCTCTAACCACATAAATGTGCCAACCTAGAACAATTAAAGTCACAACCAGTTGCCAGGTGGCAAGTGTAACCGAACCTCCACCTAAATGGGCGGAAATAATCCATCCAACACTCAATGATCCAAATTGTACAGTTTTTAAAAAACTCAGTAGTTTATACTCATGGTATGCCTGTTCAATTCCTATAAACACCTGTTGTAATAGCTGGCACAAAACCGAAAAACAACCTATCTGTAAAGCTCGAATACTGTTGTGCTGCTGTGTAGAACTTAGCCCAGGAAAGTAATTGATAACTATTCCTGCGGTTGAATACAGGAATACAGATGCTAAAATTGCTAAAACTAGCATCCAGGTCAGCGAAATGGTTATGGTCTCAGATATCTTTAGGTCATCTTTATCAGCAATATCTCTGGAAAGAAAGACGGTAATTGCATTAGATAGTCCCCCCTCTACCACTGTTAGGAAAGCTAACACTGACGAGATAAGAGCCCAAATACCATATTCTTCCAAACCCATTAAACGGGACAGAACCGGTCCCGTAATTATACCAGCTACTGCACGCAGCGAAGCTCCTATTATATTATAGGCTCCATTTTTTAACATTCTTTCAGTCGGACACCATGTTAGTATATTTTAGATTCTGATGTTGTTAAATTAAACAATTTGTGTTACTTTGCTTTTCAATGTTAAGTTCCGCTTGTATTTTATAATAACCTTAGGGAATGTAGTGTTTTGATGTTCTACTTCTTTTTCAACTCGTATAGTCCACACCCATACAACATGGTGGGAACAAATGATGTATCAACGTTCTCATATAAAGTGTTTGTATCATCTATGTATGAAAATGACACTAAGTCATAGTCACTAGTAGTTAAATTTAGTATAGTGGTTACGGAAAAAATGCGGTGTCCGTTGAACTCTATTCTTTCTTTTCCTGTGGGAACTGATAACAACAACGTCCCACCTGATTTTAGCATCTTAGTTAAAGACTTAAGTCCTTTAATATGTCCCTCGGGATCAATCGGATCCCCGTAGCGACCTAAACCAAAGTGTTCCAGGGCATGAAGACAAGAAAGTGAATCACATACGCTGCCAGGCACTTTTTGAAATTCCATCAGATTAACTTGCCTAAAGGTCATTCCCTTCACAGAAGAGGTCATTTTTCTCACATCTAGCACTTCGACCGTACGAAACGTGAGTAAATGCGCTACAAAACCATCAATTCGAGATCCTACATCAATGTGATTCTCTGGTTTATTCTCGTAGACCTTTCTAGCTGCCCATAGATCTTGATGGAAATAATGGCGACTGATACTACCAGCAAAATCACGTCTATCAGTTAAATAGGGAAACAATCGAATCTTAACTGGACTTTTGCTTCTTATCGAAAATGAAGTGAGTTGATAAATATAAAGTGGTAATTCTAAGATGGAAACTACCATTTTAATTGGGTTGTATCCAAACTCTCCCAAAACATGAAACAGGATTTTTGCTGTGTATAGGAGCCTTGCTTTTAACATTATAGGTTTTGTTGCGTGGACCATATTAGGATTTCTTGTGAACTATTGTTTTAGGGTAGGCTTATGTTAGTTTTATTTATATATAATATATAAATTGGGAATTAATTGGATGGATAGGGCGATCAGCTAGGCTAAAATTGAGACAGAGAATCCTTACTAATCGACTCTTGTAGCTACTTGGGTTTACGAGTCTGGTTGGTACGAACCGAGATCATGTAGACCGTCAAAGCTCAGTACCTTATTGTTTACTTGATATTTTATTCGTATGTGGCGGGGTTATTTAACCCGTGAAAACATAATATCAGGTTTTTCGTATAAGTCAAGGAGTGCGGTTCAGGGCGATTGCGAAGCACTCCCATAGGGATCTCGCTACATTCTTTAGTAACCTCTGGTAAATTGAATAAAACTTTTGCATCAGGATGAAATCCAGTTTTCTAATTTAAGGGTGGAGATTCAGCTATATCGTTCGATTACACATCTAAAGGTAACTCCGCACCCACATTATAACCCTGACTGGGCAAGATCAGCAAACCTTGCCACGGACGACTTACTTCGTACTGCTTTAAGTAGAGAAAAATCTCAGGTTGAGAAGACCCTTCTCACGGGGGTATTCCGGTCCAGGTAGTAGTTTATTCGAGTGTGCTGATATCAATACCCTTAGCTTTTAATTGTGCTAGTAAGGTTTGATACTTTAGTTGTTCCTGCTCTCTAAGCAGTTTTTCCCGTTCTGCACGTTGAGTTTCTTGCTCTTTCAGAAATCTTTCTTGTTCTTTAAGCAGTCTTTCCTTTTCTGCACGCCGAGTTTCCTGCTCTTTCAGAAATCTTTCTTGTTCTTTAAGCAGTCTTTCCCGTTCTGCACGTTGATTTTCTTGTTCTGCATAATTGCTCAACTCTACAGGACTAAGAAACCTACCACCATCTGGATAATAGATGACTAATTCATCTCCCATCATATCAAACCGTACATTCATTCTTGGACTAGTCCAAACACTAAAATCCTTAATCTCTTTAAATGAATTATTTTCCCTAATAGATACTTCTAAACTAATTCTATCTGGGTCATACACATAATACTCTTCTACTCCATGTTTCAGATAAAACAGCTTTTTTTTGTCCATTTCATCTTGAGTATTACCAGGAGATAAAATTTCAAACACCACCTGGGGAGGAATATTATCCTCCTCCCACTGTCGATAAGACCCCCGGTGTCCCTTGGGTCTCCCAAACACCACCATGGTATCGGGAGCTAGTTTAATTTTGTTACTACCCTTCACTGGATACCAAAATAAGTCCCCAGCTACAAACACATCCGCATTACACTTAAATAGTATTTCTAAATTCTCCTTGATTTTGACAATCCATGTGAATTGCCTAGTATTATCCGCCATGGGTTCACCATCACTTTCTGGGTAGACAATTTCAGGGACGATTGTCTCCCCAACCTGATTAATGTTAGATTTTATCACCCCCAGTTGAGTTTTGGGTGGAACTTGCCTCACCATATCTATACCTCCCATTCACTTTGGTATTGACTCAATCGGTTTAATTTACTATTACATAGCTTCTTATCAGTCCCAAACCCCCATGTACCTGGAAATTCAGAAAAAACCGTCGGTAGAAATTCTCCTGTCGTTACCTATCTTCCCACTCTCCTCCTCATTCGTTCCTAACAACTGTAACAAGGTCAAATTGGGACTCAGGTTTTGCCTTTCCCTCAAATCCGTTAGATAAAGCCGCGTTACTCTTCGTTCGCTGTCTTTCCTCTCTTCCTTTTTCTCTCCCACGCCGTTCTCCCTCTTGTAGGGCCTCCATCCGAATCTCTTGGTAAAAACGAGACTTGCAACTGCATAATCATCTCCTTGGTCAAGTCTGGGAACTTATTTGCTAGTATAGTCTCTATCAAACTTAACCGCTGCTCAAACTGTGGGTAATTATTGATTGTAGTCTAAAATTGAGACAAAGACCCCTTACCACTCGACTCTTGTAGTTACTTGGGTGGATGAGTCTGGTTGGTACGAACCGAGATCATGTAGACCGTCAAAGTTCAGCACCTTATTGTTTACTTGATATTTTATTCGTATGTGGCAGGGTTATTTAACCCGTGAAAATATAATATCAGGTTTTTCCTATAAGTCAAGGGGTGCGGTTAAGGGGGATTGGGAAGCACTCCCTGTGGGAGATCGCCAATGAATTACCCGTGACGGAATTCCTTATCAAACCCTCGAAAAAGAAAGTGTTAGCTCTCTGTAAGAGACTAGGGGTGGAAGTCAAAAATCTAAACGGTCGAGAGCAAAATGTCCCATCTGCGGTGAACCACTACTCAATGGAGATGGAATCGAAACCCACCACATAGTACCTGTTGCAAAAGGTGGTCTGGACGACATAGAAAACCTGAAGTATTTGCACTCAGTCTCTCATAAACAGGCACACTCAAAACCCAAGTTGAAAGGCTTGAAGTAAGGCTTGAGCCGGAGGAAACTGTCAAGTCCGGTTCTTAGGGGAGGGAAGGATAGTGATGTCCAACCCTTACCCGACTGGTTTTGTCGTGGGTAATCGTAGGTTGGGTTGAGGCACGAAACCCAACAGACCAACGGGATATGGCTCCGTACCCGACTGGTTTTGTCGTGGGTAATCGTAGGTTGGGTTGAGGCACGAAACCCAACAGACCAACGGGATATGGCTCCGTTTCTGCATTTTGCAACAGTTCCTTGCAATTCTTCTAGTCTTGCGAGTCTTTGTTTAAGTTGTTTTTCTAAATAGATTTTAGCATCTTTACCATCTTTACCTGCAATTGTCAAAGGCGACAAACTCAGCAGCTAGGCTGTCGGTGTTGGTGATATCGCGCTTGAACTGATGGCGATCGCTCTTGGTTAAAAGATATTGGTCAAGGCAATCTTCCAGAGTGGTTATGCTACCTGAATATATTTCAAGAGGTTTTTAGGCTGGGGTAGAGGTTGGTTATTTTCTTGATAAAGCTGAAGATAACTGTCAATCACTTGCTGACCATGTTTGGCTGCTTCCTCATAAGTATTCCCGTGGGTGTGGATGTCTTGAAAAGGGAAGTCAGGGAGGTGGACTACTAA
This sequence comes from Cylindrospermopsis raciborskii Cr2010, assembly GCF_003367075.2. Lineage (NCBI taxonomy): Bacteria > Bacillati > Cyanobacteriota > Cyanophyceae > Nostocales > Aphanizomenonaceae > Cylindrospermopsis > Cylindrospermopsis raciborskii. The sequence continues at coordinate 435,678 of NZ_CP065936.1, read as the reverse complement.
ATTTAATAAAACTTTTGCATCAGGATGAAATCCAGTTTTCTAATTTAAGGAAGGTAACTTTGCACCCACATTATAACCCTGACTGGGCAAAATCAGCAACCCTTCTCACGGGGGTATCCGGTCCAGGTAATAGTTTATTCGAGTGTGCTGATATCAATACCCTTAGCTTTTAATTGTGCTAGTAAGGTTTGATACTTTAGTTGTTCCTGCTCTTTAAGCAGTCTTTCCTGTTCTGCACGTTGAGTTTCCTGCTCTTTCAGAAATCTTTCTTGTTCTTTAAGCAGTTTTTCCCGTTCTGCACGTTGAGTTTCCTGCTCTTTAAGCAGTTTTTCCCGTTCTGCACGCTGAGTTTCCTGCTCTTTAAGCAGTTTTTCCCGTTCTGCACGTTGATTTTCTTGTTCTGCATAATTGCTCAACTCTACAGGACTAAGAAACCTACCACCATCTGGATAATAGATGACTAATTCATCTCCCGTCATATCAAACCGTACATTCAGTCTTGGACTAGTCCAAACACTAAAATCCTTAATCTCTTTAAATGAATTGTTTTCCCTAATAGATACTTCTAGACTAATTCTATCTGGGTCATACACATAATACTCTTCTACTCCATGTTTCAGATAAAACAGCTTTTTTTTGTCCATTTCATCTTGAGTATTACCAGGAGATAAAATTTCAAACACCACCTGGGGAGGAATATTATCCTCCTCCCACTGTCGATAAGACCCCCGGTGTCCCTTGGGTCTCCCAAACACCACCATGGTATCGGGAGCTAGTTTAATTTTGTTACTACCCTTCACTGGATACCAAAATAAGTCCCCAGCTACAAACACATCCGCATTACACTTAAATAGTATTTCTAAATTCTCCTTGATTTTGACAATCCATGTGAATTGCCTAGTATTATCCGCCATGGGTTCACCATCACTTTCTGGGTAGACAATTTCAGGGACGATTGTCTCCCCAACCTGATTAATGTTAGATTTTATCACCCCCAGTTGAGTTTTGGGTGGAACTTGCCTCACCATATCTATACCTCCCATTCACTTTGGTATTGACTCAATCGGTTTAATTTACTATTACATAGCTTCTTATCAGTCCCAAACCCCCATGTACCTGGAAATTCAGAAAAAACCGTCGGTAGAAATTCTCCTGTCGTTACCTATCTTCCCACTCTCCTCCTCATTCGTTCCTAACAACTGTAACAAGGTCAAATTGGGACTCAGGTTTTGCCTTTCCCTCAAATCCGTTAGATAAAGCCGCGTTACTCTTCGTTCGCTGTCTTTCCTCTCTTCCTTTTTCTCTCCCACGCCGTTCTCCCTCTTGTAGGGCCTCCATCCGAATCTCTTGGTAAAAACGAGACTTGCAACTGCATAATCATCTCCTTGGTCAAGTCTGGGAACTTATTTGCTAGTATAGTCTCTATCAAACTTAACCGCTGCTCAAACTGTGGGTAATTATTGATTGTAGTCTAAAATTGAGACAAAGACCCCTTACCACTCGACTCTTGTAGTTACTTGGGTGGATGAGTCTGGTTGGTACGAACCGAGATCATGTAGACCGTCAAAGTTCAGCACCTTATTGTTTACTTGATATTTTATTCGTATGTGGCAGGGTTATTTAACCCGTGAAAATATAATATCAGGTTTTTCCTATAAGTCAAGGGGTGCGGTTAAGGGGGATTGGGAAGCACTCCCTGTGGGAGATCGCCAATGAATTACCCGTGACGGAATTCCTTATCAAACCCTCGAAAAAGAAAGTGTTAGCTCTCTGTAAGAGACTAGGGGTGGAAGTCAAAAATCTAAACGGTCGAGAGCAAAATGTCCCATCTGCGGTGAACCACTACTCAATGGAGATGGAATCGAAACCCACCACATAGTACCTGTTGCAAAAGGTGGTCTGGACGACATAGAAAACCTGAAGTATTTGCACTCAGTCTCTCATAAACAGGCACACTCAAAACCCAAGTTGAAAGGCTTGAAGTAAGGCTTGAGCCGGAGGAAACTGTCAAGTCCGGTTCTTAGGGGAGGGAAGGATAGTGATGTCCAACCCTTACCCGACTGGTTTTGTCGTGGGTAATCGTAGGTTGGGTTGAGGCACGAAACCCAACAGACCAACGGGATATGGCTCCGTACCCGACTGGTTTTGTCGTGGGTAATCGTAGGTTGGGTTGAGGCACGAAACCCAACAGACCAACGGGATATGGCTCCGTTTCTGCATTTTGCAACAGTTCCTTGCAATTCTTCTAGTCTTGCGAGTCTTTGTTTAAGTTGTTTTTCTAAATAGATTTTAGCATCTTTACCATCTTTACCTGCAATTGTCAAAGGCGACAAACTCAGCAGCTAGGCTGTCGGTGTTGGTGATATCGCGCTTGAACTGATGGCGATCGCTCTTGGTTAAAAGATATTGGTCAAGGCAATCTTCCAGAGTGGTTATGCTACCTGAATATATTTCAAGAGGTTTTTAGGCTGGGGTAGAGGTTGGTTATTTTCTTGATAAAGCTGAAGATAACTGTCAATCACTTGCTGACCATGTTTGGCTGCTTCCTCATAAGTATTCCCGTGGGTGTGGATGTCTTGAAAAGGGAAGTCAGGGAGGTGGACTACTAAATTTAATAAAACTTTTGCATCAGGATGAAATCCAGTTTTCTAATTTAAGGAAGGTAACTTTGCACCCACATTATAACCCTGACTGGGCAAAATCAGCAACCCTTCTCACGGGGGTATCCGGTCCAGGTAATAGTTTATTCGAGTGTGCTGATATCAATACCCTTAGCTTTTAATTGTGCTAGTAAGGTTTGATACTTTAGTTGTTCCTGCTCTTTAAGCAGTCTTTCCTGTTCTGCACGTTGAGTTTCCTGCTCTTTCAGAAATCTTTCTTGTTCTTTAAGCAGTTTTTCCCGTTCTGCACGTTGAGTTTCCTGCTCTTTAAGCAGTTTTTCCCGTTCTGCACGCTGAGTTTCCTGCTCTTTAAGCAGTTTTTCCCGTTCTGCACGTTGATTTTCTTGTTCTGCATAATTGCTCAACTCTACAGGACTAAGAAACCTACCACCATCTGGATAATAGATGACTAATTCATCTCCCGTCATATCAAACCGTACATTCAGTCTTGGACTAGTCCAAACACTAAAATCCTTAATCTCTTTAAATGAATTGTTTTCCCTAATAGATACTTCTAGACTAATCCTATCTGGGTCATACACATAATACTCTTCTACTCCATGTTTCAGATAAAACAGCTTTTTTTTGTCCATTTCATCTTGACTATTACCAGGAGATAAAATTTCAAACACCACCTGGGGAGGAATATTATCTTCTTCCCACTGTCGATAAGACCCCCGGTGTGCCTTGGGTCTCCCAAACACCACCATGGTATCGGGAGCTAGTTTAATTTTGTTACTACCCTTCACTGGATACCAAAATAAGTCCCCAGCTACAAACACATCCGCATTATACTTAAATAGTATTTCTAAATTCTCCTTTATTTTGACAATCCATGTGAATTGCCTAGTATTATCCGCCATGGGTTCACCATCACTTTCTGGGTAGACAATTTCAGACGCGATCGTCTCCCCAAGCTGATTTTTATTGGATTTTACCACCCCCAGTTGAGTTTTTGGTGGAACTTGCCTCACCATATCTATACCTCCCATTCACTTTGGTATTGACTCAATCGGTTTAATTTACTATTACATAGCTTCTTATCAGTCCCAAACCCCCATGTACCTGGAAATTCAGAAAAAACCGTCGGTAGAAATTCTCCTGTCGTTACCTATCTTCCCACTCTCCTCCTCATTCGTTCCTAACAACTGTAACAAGGTCAAATTGGGACTCAGGTTTTGCCTTTCCCTCAAATCCGTTAGATAAAGCCGCCTTACTTTTGGCACCCACATTATAACCCTGACTGGGCAAAATCAGCAACCCTTGCCATGGACGACTTACTTCGTACTGTTTTAAGTAGAGAAAAATCTCAGGTTGAGAAAACCCTTCTCACGGGGGTATTCTGGTCCAGGTAATAGTTTATTCGAGTGTGCTGATATCAATACCCTTAGCTTTTAATTGTGCTAGTAAGGTTTGATATTTTAGTTGTTCCTGCTCTTTCAGAAATTTTTCCTGTTCTTTAAGCAGTCTTTCCTGTTCTGCACGTTGAGTTTCCTGCTCTTTCAGAAATTTTTCCTGTTCTTTAAGCAGTTTTTCCCGTTCTGCACGTTGAGTTTCCTGCTCTTTAAGCAGTTTTTCCCGTTCTGCACGCTGAGTTTCCTGCTCTTTAAGCAGTTTTTCCCGTTCTGCACGCTGAGTTTCCCGTTCTGCACGTTGATTTTCTTGTTCTGCATAATTGCTCAACTCTACAGGACTAAGAAACCTACCACCATCTGGATAGTAGATGACTAATTCATCTCCCGTCATATCAAACCGTACATTCAGTCTTGGACTAGTCCAAACACTAAAATCCTTAATCTCTTTAAATGAATTATTTTCTCTAATAGATACTTCTAGACTAATCCTATCTGGGTCATACACATAATACTCTTCTACTCCATGTTTCAGATAAAACAGCTTTTTTTTGTCCATTTCATCTTGACTATTACCAGGAGATAAAATTTCAAACACCACCTGGGGAGGAATATTATCTTCTTCCCACTGTCGATAAGACCCCCGGTGTGCCTTGGGTCTCCCAAACACCACCATGGTATCGGGAGCTAGTTTAATTTTGTTACTACCCTTCACTGGATACCAAAATAAGTCCCCAGCTACAAACACATCCGCATTATACTTAAATAGTATTTCTAAATTCTCCTTTATTTTGACAATCCATGTGAATTGCCTAGTATTATCCGCCATGGGTTCACCATCACTTTCTGGGTAGACAATTTCAGACGCGATCGTCTCCCCAAGCTGATTTTTATTGGATTTTACCACCCCCAGTTGAGTTTTTGGTGGAACTTGCCTCACCATATCTATACCTCCCATTCACTTTGGTATTGACTCAATCGGTTTAATTTACTATTACATAGCTTCTTATCAGTCCCAAACCCCCATGTACCTGGAAATTCAGAAAAAACCGTCGGTAGAAATTCTCCTGTCGTTACCTATCTTCCCACTCTCCTCCTCATTCGTTCCTAACAACTGTAACAAGGTCAAATTGGGACTCAGGTTTTGCCTTTCCCTCAAATCCGTTAGATAAAGCCGCCTTACTTTTGGCACCCACATTATAACCCTGACTGGGCAAAATCAGCAACCCTTGCCATGGACGACTTACTTCGTACTGTTTTAAGTAGAGAAAAATCTCAGGTTGAGAAAACCCTTCTCACGGGGGTATTCTGGTCCAGGTAATAGTTTATTCGAGTGTGCTGATATCAATACCCTTAGCTTTTAATTGTGCTAGTAAGGTTTGATATTTTAGTTGTTCCTGCTCTTTCAGAAATTTTTCCTGTTCTTTAAGCAGTCTTTCCTGTTCTGCACGTTGAGTTTCCTGCTCTTTAAGCAGTTTTTCCCGTTCTGCACGTTGAGTTTCCTGCTCTTTAAGCAGTTTTTCCCGTTCTGCACGCTGAGTTTCCTGCTCTTTAAGCAGTTTTTCCCGTTCTGCACGCTGAGTTTCCTGCTCTTTAAGCAGTTTTTCCCGTTCTGCACGTTGATTTTCTTGTTCTGCATAATTGCTCAACTCTACAGGACTAAGAAACCTACCACCATCTGGATAGTAGATGACTAATTCATCTCCCGTCATATCAAACCGTACATTCAGTCTTGGACTAGTCCAAACACTAAAATCCTTAATCTCTTTAAATGAATTATTTTCTCTAATAGATACTTCTAGACTAATCCTATCTGGGTCATACACATAATACTCTTCTACTCCATGTTTCAGATAAAACAGCTTTTTTTTGTCCATTTCATCTTGACTATTACCAGGAGATAAAATTTCAAACACCACCTGGGGAGGAATATTATCTTCTTCCCACTGTCGATAAGACCCCCGGTGTCCCTTGGGTCTCCCAAACACCACCATGGTATCGGGAGCTAGTTTAATTTTGTTACTACCCTTCACTGGATACCAAAATAAGTCCCCAGCCACAAACACATCCGCATTATACTTAAATAGTATTTCTAAATTCTCCTTTATTTTGACAATCCATGTGAATTGCCTAGTATTATCCGCCATGGGTTCACCATCACTTTCTGGGTAGACAATTTCAGACGCGATCGTCTCCCCAACCTGATTAATGTTAGATTTTACCACCCCCAGTTGAGTTTTTGGTGGAACTTGCCTCACCATATCTATACCTCCCATTCACTTTGGTATTGACTCAATCGGTTTAACTTACTATAACATGGCTTCTTTAAAGTAAAAGGCAACTCGTCACCTTACGGGTGATTATTGGTTAGCAGTCGGGCGATCGCTCTTGGTTAAAAGATATTGGTCAAGGCAATCTTCCAGAGTGGTTATGCTACCTGAATATATTTCAAGAGGTTTTTAGGCTGGGGTAAGAGAATCCTTACCACTCGACTCTTGTAGTTACTTGGGTGGGTGAGTCTGGTTGGCACGAACTGAGATCATGTAGACCGTCAAAGCTCTGCACCTTATGGTTTGACTTATATTTTATTTCCACACGAGGCTATTAATTACCTGTCTGATAATATCATATTTCTTGCATAAGTCAAGGGGATATGGCACTTAGTCTACATTTCTTTAAGCCATTTTTTATAACATTAATTCTGTTTATTTTAGTTATGCAATGCAGTTTGCGATCGCTATTGCCAAAAATGGGCATTGAGCATGGTGTCAATATCAGTTCCAAACTCCCATGTTACTTCGTACTGCTTTAAGTAGAGAAAAATCTCAGGTTGAGAAAACCCTTCTCACGGGGGTATTCCGGTCCAGGTAATAGTTTATTCGAGTGTACTGATATCAATACCCTTTGCTTTTAATTGTGCTAGTAAGGTTTGATACTTTAGTTGTTCCTGCTCTTTAAGCAGTCTTTCCTGTTCTGCACGCTGAGTTTCCTGCTCTTTAAGCAGTTTTTCCCGTTCTGCACGTTGAGTTTCCTGCTCTTTAAGCAGTTTTTCCCGTTCTGCACGTTGAGTTTCCTGCTCTTTCAGAAATCTTTCTTGTTCTTTAAGCAGTCTTTCCCGTTCTGCACGTTGATTTTCTTGTTCTGCATAATTGCTCAACTCTACAGGACTAAGAAACCTACCACCATCTTGATAGTAGATGACTAATTCATCTCCCGTCATATCAAACCGTACATTCAGTCTTGGACTAGTCCAAACACTAAAATCCTTAATCTCTTTAAATGAATTGTTTTCCCTAATAGATACTTCTAGACTAATTCTATCTGGGTCATACACATAATACTCTTCTACTCCATGTTTCAGATAAAACAGCTTTTTTTTGTCCATTTCATCTTGACTATTACCAGGAGATAAAATTTCAAACACCACCTGGGGAGGAATATTATCCTCCTCCCACTGTCGATAAGACCCCCGGTGTCCCTTGGGTCTCCCAAACACCACCATGGTATCGGGAGCTAGTTTAATTTTGTTACTACCCTTCACTGGATACCAAAATAAGTCCCCAGCTACAAACACATCCGCATTACACTTAAATAGTATTTCTAAATTCTCCTTGATTTTGACAATCCATGTGAATTGCCTAGTATTATCCGCCATGGGTTCACCATCACTTTCTGGGTAGACAATTTCAGGGACGATTGTCTCCCCAACCTGATTAATGTTAGATTTTATCACCCCCAGTTGAGTTTTGGGTGGAACTTGCCTCACCATATCTATACCTCCCATTCACTTTGGTATTGACTCAATCGGTTTAATTTACTATTACATAGCTTCTTATCAGTCCCAAACCCCCATGTACCTGGAAATTCATAAAAAACCGTCGGTAGAAATTCTCCTGTCGTTACCTATCTTCCCACTCTCCTCCTCATTCGTTCCTAACAACTGTAACAAGGTCAAATTGGGACTCAGGTTTTTCCTTCGCTGTCCTTCCTCTCTTCCCTTTTCTCTCCCACGCCGTTCTCCCTCTTGTAGGGCCTCCATCCGAATCTCTTGGTAAAAACGAGACTTGCAACTGCATAATCATCTCCTTGGTCAAGTCTGGGAACTTATTTGCTAGTATAGTCTCTATCAAACTTAACCGCTGCTCAAACTGTGGGTAATTATTGATTGTAGTCTAAAATTGAGACAAAGACCCCTTACCACTCGACTCTTGTAGTTACTTGGGTGGATGAGTCTGGTTGGTACGAACCGAGATCATGTAGACCGTCAAAGTTCAGCACCTTATTGTTTACTTGATATTTTATTCGTATGTGGCAGGGTTATTTAACCCGTGAAAATATAATATCAGGTTTTTCCTATAAGTCAAGGGGTGCGGTTAAGGGGGATTGGGAAGCACTCCCTGTGGGAGATCGCCAATGAATTACCCGTGACGGAATTCCTTATCAAACCCTCGAAAAAGAAAGTGTTAGCTCTCTGTAAGAGACTAGGGGTGGAAGTCAAAAATCTAAACGGTCGAGAGCAAAATGTCCCATCTGCGGTGAACCACTACTCAATGGAGATGGAATCGAAACCCACCACATAGTACCTGTTGCAAAAGGTGGTCTGGACGACATAGAAAACCTGAAGTATTTGCACTCAGTCTCTCATAAACAGGCACACTCAAAACCCAAGTTGAAAGGCTTGAAGTAAGGCTTGAGCCGGAGGAAACTGTCAAGTCCGGTTCTTAGGGGAGGGAAGGATAGTGATGTCCAACCCTTACCCGACTGGTTTTGTCGTGGGTAATCGTAGGTTGGGTTGAGGCACGAAACCCAACAGACCAACGGGATATGGCTCCGTACCCGACTGGTTTTGTCGTGGGTAATCGTAGGTTGGGTTGAGGCACGAAACCCAACAGACCAACGGGATATGGCTCCGTTTCTGCATTTTGCAACAGTTCCTTGCAATTCTTCTAGTCTTGCGAGTCTTTGTTTAAGTTGTTTTTCTAAATAGATTTTAGCATCTTTACCATCTTTACCTGCAATTGTCAAAGGCGACAAACTCAGCAGCTAGGCTGTCGGTGTTGGTGATATCGCGCTTGAACTGATGGCGATCGCTCTTGGTTAAAAGATATTGGTCAAGGCAATCTTCCAGAGTGGTTATGCTACCTGAATATATTTCAAGAGGTTTTTAGGCTGGGGTAGAGGTTGGTTATTTTCTTGATAAAGCTGAAGATAACTGTCAATCACTTGCTGACCATGTTTGGCTGCTTCCTCATAAGTATTCCCGTGGGTGTGGATGTCTTGAAAAGGGAAGTCAGGGAGGTGGACTACATAGCAGTTATCCTCTTGAGACCAGAAAATAATCATACTGTAATGTGAATTCATTGCAATTCTTCTAGTCTTGCGAGTCTTTGTTTAACTTGTTTCTCTAAATAGATTTTAGCATCGTCACCATCCTTACCTGCAATTGTTATTGGCATATCTGGCATTTTTTCGTGAATCCAGATTGTGTGACTACCTTTACCAGTCCGTTGGATAAACCCGGCTTTTAACAACATTGCCTTTAGTTCTCGAATTTTTTTAGGCATTCAATTGAAAGTTATTAAATAAATATATAGCGGGTTTCACAAAGATGCAGTACAATCAGAGACCAGTTTGATGATTCTCCCTTTGCTAAATGCGATCACCACTCACAAAAGCAGTATGAGGCTTGCTTTTTCTCAGGGTTTTGTTTAGAAGAGTGATCGCTCTTGGTTAAAAGATATTGGTCAAGGCAATCTTCCAGAGTGGTTATGCTACCTGAATATATTTCAAGAGGTTTTTAGGCTGGGGTAAGAGAATCCTTACCACTCGACTCTTGTAGTTACTTGGGTGGGTGAGTCTGGTTGGCACGAACTGAGATCATGTAGACCGTCAAAGATCTGCACCTTATGGTTTGACTTATATTTTATTTCCACGCGAGGCTATTAATTACCTCACCGTCTGAATAATATCATATTTCTTGCATAAGTCAAGGGGATATGGCACTTAGTCTACATTTCTTTAAGCCATTTTTTATAACATTAATTCTGTTTATTTTAGTTATGCAATGCAGTTTGCGATCGCTATTGCCAAAAATGGGCATTGAGCGTGGTGTCAATATCAGTTCCAAACTCCCATGTTACTTCGTACTGCTTTAAGTAGAGAAAAATCTCAGGTTGAGAAAACCCTTCTCACGGGGGTATTGTCGATAAGACCCCCGGTGTCCCTTGGGTCTCCCAAACACCACCATGGTATCGGGAGCTAGTTTAATTTTGTTACTACCCTTCACTGGATACCAAAATAAGTCCCCAGCCACAAACACATCCGCATTACACTTAAATAATTGGTTGAATTAACCCCTACCTGGAGACTGTTTTTAACCGACTGATTTTGTCGTACATGATAAACTAAACTTATTTGGTCACCTATTAAAATTGTCCACAATGCAGGAATTTCAGTCGCGAGTAGTTTCCCAAGAAACCCATCTAAATCGCGCTCGTGCCAGCATCAAACAAACTCTATCTTGGTATGCCTATCTTCGTAAGTCAGGACACTTGTCGTCTAGACCAGATTTGGCAAGTTTGATTAAACCTCAAATGGAAATCCTCAATGCTACTCTGCACAAGCTGGACTCAAATCTGATCAAAATAGCTGCTTTTGGTCTGGTCAGTCGTGGTAAGTCCGCTGTGTTAAATTCCCTCCTGGGGGAAAAAATCCTGGAAACAGGACCTCTTAATGGTGTCACTCAATGGCCCCGCTCCCTCCGTTGGCAATCGGGTACTAAGGTGTGTGTTGAATTAATTGATACTCCTGGTTTGGATGAAATCAATGGGGAAGTTCGGGGAGAAATGGCTCGCACTGTGGCACAACAAGCTGATTTAATTCTGTTCGTGGTATCCGGAGATATAACTAGAACAGAGTACCAAGCTTTACTAGAATTACGACAAGCTCAAAAACCTCTGATTTTAGTGTTCAATAAAATAGATTTGTATCCAGATACGGATAAAAGCACAATTTATCACAATTTACAAGTTTTAGGAGCAGCTACGGGTGATCAGGAAAGTGATCCATTATTACCAGATGAAATTGTGATGGTGTCCGCTGAACCTGCACCTATGGAGGTGAGGGTGGAATATGCAGATGGTAGGATAAGTTATGAATGGGAAACTCCCAAACCTCAAGTGCAAGAGCTAAAGCAAACTATTCTGAATATACTAAATCGAGAAGGGCGATCGCTTTTGGCTTTGAATGCACTGGTACAAGCTAGGGAATCGGAAGCAATTATAGCGGAAAAAACTTTGTATTTTCGTCAACAAGAAGCGGAGGCGTTGATTTGGCGATTCTGTAAATATAAGGCCTTAGCTATTGCTCTAAATCCCATTGGTTTTTTAGATGTTATTGGTGGTCTAATTACTGATTTGGCTTTAATTCGTTCTTTGGCTAGATTATACTCTCTCCCTATGACTAGCTATGAAGCAACTAGGTTATTAAAAACTATCCTCTTGAGCTCTGGTGGTCTATTACTTGCAGAAATAGCTAGCAATTTAGTTCTAGGCATGGGTAAAAGTGCAGCAGCAGTAGCTGGTGAAGGTTCTATAAACATTACTACTTTTGCTGGTGGTGCCCTGGCTCAGTCCGGTGTGGCTTCTTATGGTGCTTATGCTGTAGGAAAAGCCGCACAAGTATATTTAGAAAATGGCTGCACCTGGGGAAGGTTGGGTGCTAATACTGTAATTGAGGAAATTTTGACTCAGGTGGAAAAAAATACTATTTTGTACCGATTGAAACAAAAAATAAAATGAATGATAAATTTAAATTAATAAGTTGTTAGTGTCTATTACTTATCTATATTTGTATAATTAGTTATATAATTAATCATGCTGGTTATCCTGACTCTTTTAGATCCGCAATACCAAACTCCAGTCCAAGAATGGCGTTTCGAGAATGCCACTCTCATTCGCATTGGTCGAGCTGTAGATAATCACGTAGTATTACATAGTAACTTAGTTTCAAGGTATCATTTAGAACTGAAAAAACTCCCGGAAACTGGAGATGTTGATAGCTGGCAAATAGTTAGTCGGGGGACAAATGGGACTTTTGTCAATGGTGTGCTAACTTCAAAATGTAGGTTGATGGATAATTACCTGTTCCAGTTGGCACAGGGTGGTCCTATAGTACGATTCCAAATACAAAGTATACCCAACTTGACCAATCCTTCTTGGATGACACCACAAGTTACAGGTCAAGTCTCACCCCTAGCTTGTAAACACGAAGGCAATTTACCCAATAACATGTTTTGTGTTCACTGTGGTCAGCCTATGTCTGTTATTAAACAAATACGTCATTATCAAGTGTTACGTGTTTTAGGACAGGGAGGCATGGGTACTACCTATCTAGCTTGGGACAGTGCGGGTATAACTACGGGAGTGCCACAACTTTTAGTTTTGAAACAAATGAACAGAGACATGAGCGTAATTGCTAAAGCTCAGGAGCTATTTGAGAGAGAAGCAAATACGCTTAAATGTCTCCATCATCCGGGAATCCCTAAATATTATGATTTTTTTGTGGAAGGGGGGAAAAAATTCTTGGCCATGGAATTAATCCAGGGACAGGATTTGGAAAAAGTTGTATCCTATGGTGGATCGGTAACGGTAACCCAGGCGATCGCCTGGATGGTCCAAACCTGTGAGATTCTGGATTATCTTCATTCTCAAAACCCACCTTTGATTCATCGGGATATTAAACCAGCTAATCTGATGGTGAGAAATGGTAATCATCGAATTGTGGTTTTGGACTTTGGTGCTGTGAAGGAAATTGGCACTGGATCGGGAACAAGGATTGGTGCTGAGGGGTACTGCGCTCCCGAACAGGAAAGGGGACAACCGCTGACCCAGTCGGATTTGTATGCAGTAGGACCAACCCTGATTTTTTTATTGACTGGACAAAATCCTCTCAAGTTCTTTCGTCCTAGGGGTAAGGGGTTTTGTTTTGATGTCCAAAACGTTCCGACCATTACACCAAAAATTCAGAAGGTGATTGAGAGAGTGACCGAACCACTACCGGGGGACCGTTTTCAAAGTGCTCAGGATTTGGCTCAAGCACTGTTGGAATGTTGATTGTGGCTTTAATCTTCGTCCCAGGTTTCTACTGCTAATAGATCCCCGATGGGATCTTGCATACTAAAACCAAAGTCTAGTAGCTCTTGTTTCCAATATTTCCATTCGTCAGCATATAGAAAGGCAATCTTCCATATACTGTCGCTGGGCTTGATAATATTCGATTCTACTAATGATTGAACATTACGCTGCAATTTCACCATGTGGTGAATCACTTGTTGAGTCATAACCAGGATTGTGTTCAGATTTTATTGAAGTAAATGCTCAGTTAAAACTGTGCAACATTTGACGTTTTCAAACTTATACAAAGCTATGTGTTTGAGCTTTCTTGCTTGCGGTAGACAGAGGTTTGTTGAGGAGTCCATGGAGGACCGTTTTAGACTGATTTGAACAACTTGTGCTGATTTTGCTAGGGATTTGTTTTAGCATTGTCGTTGATTTTAACAGTCACTTAATAGTTTCAAGGTTAACTCCTGATAACTAACATACCATTGTAAACTATCTGATTATTTTGGTCAAGAGAAAAATAATGCAGTGTTGGCGATTTTTCTACCGTGCAACATTTAACTTTATGGTTAAGTTTTGGTTTTAACTCTCATAGCATATCATACAATATTCCCTCAAATTGAGAATCTTTAGCTTTTGTACGGTAATTACTACCACCAGCCAAGTAGGGAGGCACGATTATTTATGAGGATGGCTAACCCATGGGGGCGTTGGGGTTTTACGCTCGATCAATAAAAGGGAGAGCCAGAACGACTAGTCAGTACTAAACTTTCTGGCTCAGGCTATAATTTATTTGATTATTTCATGGCGGTCATATTTTTTGTGTCATCGCATTTGGCTTGGGTAGAATCCAGAATGGGAACAACAACAGGGTGAACTTGCTGCACTTGTTCAGTTTGACAGGCAACAGACTGGGTTTGTCCGCTTCCTGACAATATGGTTACTCCACCACTAAACCCTTTGAGGGAGTTAGGGTCTTTAGTACTTGCTGTAAGGTTGGTAATAGTACCACTCCCTCCAATCGTGTAGTTGTAAAAATCTGTGGATGCGGGAACGGTAATTGATAACTGATTAAGAGTGGTAGCAAACCCGGTATTTTCTAGCCTGTATAGGGTTTGAGCTTTATTAAAGGAACTGACATAGGTTTTAGCCTCTGATTCCTTAGCTTTGTTGGCTTGGGTAAAAAAAGAGGGCAAGGCGATCGCGGACAGTATACCAATAATGACAATAACCACTAGTAGTTCTAGCAGAGTAAAACCTTGAGCTGTTTTGTCCCTAATCAGGATATACTGGAGTAGTTTAACCTGGAGTTTAGTTTTCATGGTAGCTTGTTGGTAATATCATTCTGATTTATTTATACCAAAAACCAAAAGGAATGTGGGTAATTTTCTGTTATTGAAGCCAAGGAAAATTTTATGATATAGAGTAATATTATCAATGGTTCACATAACCGTTAAAATTTAAGCTTACTTTTGATACAAGAGGTTGGGCACAGGCATCATTCTGTTATACTATATTCAGTAGAGTGTAGTCAATATGAGTTGGGATAAAAATATGACCAAGTCCACAGTAGAAAACGTAGAAAATCTAGTGATTATTGGTTCTGGACCAGCTGGATATACAGCAGCTATTTATGCTGGGAGAGCCAATTTAAAACCGATTGTGTTTGAAGGATTTGCAACAGGTGGTTTACCTGGTGGTCAACTAATGAGTGCGATTCGTTGATCTGAAATCAATTCTGATTATGAGTGCAAATAATAGTTGTAAAACAGCTATAGCTTGCATAACCAATAATAAGATTGAGGGATAGGTCACTGGGTGGAATAAACCCAGATAACTTAATCTTCGTGAAGGTGAACCTGAACATTATTGAATATCAGGTAATTCCTTCCCCTAAGGTGCATGGGTGAAAGCATATCCCCCATTGGAGAGAGTAGCCATCAAACTAATGAAGCGGGGATAAACGGAGGTAACCTATAGAGTCCGACTGGGAATCCCTTCTAGCACAGTTAGTCATGAACAGACCTAGGGGTCAAACTTTCGACAGAACCATCGTAATGACCAATAAGCCAACGCGGATTAGGCTTTTCCTAAAATTGGGAATGGTGAAAAGGGTTGGAAAATTCATTATTTGCAACCTTGCACCCTGGAAGTAACCCGGTGGAGAGAGAGGTTCTAAAACTAACGCCAAACGAAGATTAGGAACGAAGTAACCTCTATGTTAGCTCTTGAGTTGAGGTCGAAAACTTGAGTAGGTGCTAACCGCAAGCAACATAGTAGGAGGGATTGTCTAAGAAGCATTGGCCTTTGGGAGAGCCAAAGGATAAGCTGACGTAGACACGATGGGTTGGAATGTATGGTTTTAAGTAGCAGTAAAAATGTCCAAGGCCCAAAATAACTTGCGGATGGAATGGAAAAACAATGGACCAGTTCCTGGGGAAATTGAGTCAGATGTAAACTGGCAAGAAATTCCTTGGAAAAAACTGGAACGTCATGTTTTTAAGCTGCAAAAGAGAATATACAAAGCCTCGCAGCGTGGGGATGTCAAAACGGTTCATAAGCTCCAGAAGCTGTTAATTAAATCTTGGTCAGCAAGATGTATTGCGGTGAAGGGGGTATTTCCCCAGGACCAGGGTGCTAAATCTTTCTCTCCTGAACAAAAACTGGTTTTGGCTAGGGAACTCTCTGTTATTGCCAAATCACTACTGGTCAGGAAAAATCTTTCTTTGGTTGTGTTTACTATATACAACCAGGCTCTGACTTTGCTTATTAGTATGGCGATGAGTCCAGAATGGGATGCAAAGTTAAATTTGGGTTTACACGAGGCTAATTCTGATATTTCTTGTTATGATGCTATTAGGTCTATTCGCAGGGAAGTGGTAAAAAAACCTAAGTATGTTTTAGTTGGTGAGTTGGAAGAAAGTTTCCAGGGGGTTAACCCTGAATATTTCCTCAAGCAGCTTAATACTTTTCCATTACTGGGGAAACAAATCAAATTATGGTTGAAGTTGGGTTTTCTCAATCACCCACATTCCCTATGTTCCCTTTTATTGGGTGCAGCTTTAGGGGAATTGCAACGGAGGATTAATTGGGTTGGTCTAATAGCTGATACTACTAGTTTTGGCTGTGATGTAATTCCTCACTTTGTTAAGCACAAAGGTAGATTCGTGCTGGTACATCAGGAATTGGAAGTGATTATTCTGTGTCAGAATATTATTACCCAATGGCTATCAGAAGTGGGTTTACAGCTGAAAGCGGGAGGAAGCAGGGTCTCCCACAGTCTCTATGATTATCAGGGAAATGTGGGTTGTAACTTTTTGGGGTTTTATATTAGACAGTTTGTCACCCATGACAAATTATCCCAAAACTCTGATTCAGGGTCAAACCATTATAACACCAGCTATAGCACTTTGATTTCTATTAGTAAAGAAAGCCTAGAACACCATACTAAGTCCCTGGGAGCAATTATTGACCAGCACCGATCCGCTAAACAATCAGTGCTGATTAGTAAGCTGAATCCCTTAATTGAAAGCTGGACAAAATACTACTCTCCCCTAATAAGCGATCGCATTTTTAGCAAGGTAGATTTTGAGTTACAATCTAAATTAAGAGCTTGGTCACGACGACGACACAACCAAAAAGGTAAGAGATGGATTAGTAAAAAATACTGGTCAATGGGAGAGAGTTGGAGATTTTGTCACCAGAACTCGGGGGGTAAAACCTACGAACTGATGAAGCACCAACATATCCACCAAGATTTGAAATTAAGAAGATCTGGAAGCACACAGAATATTCATCCCCAGGCAAAAGCTGTTAAAGACGGTATGCTAGGTAGACAAGACAAGTCCCACCCCATTGAGGAGCCGTGTGAATTGAAAAATTCATGCACGGTTCTGAAGACGAGTCAAGAGGGTGACCTTTTGGCTTAGTTTAACCAACCACGGAAGTAGAAAATTTTCCGGGATTTCCCCAGGGAATCACCGGACCAGATTTAATGACTAATATGAAAGCCCAAGCGGAACGCTGGGGGGCAGAATTGTACACAGAGGATGTGATATCCGTTAATTTGAGTCAGCGTCCTTTTATTGTTAGTTCTTCAGAGAGGGAGGTGAAAACCCATAGTTTAATTATTGCGACTGGTGCAACTGCTAAACGTCTAGGTTTACCCAGTGAGAAGGAGTTTTGGAGTCGGGGAATTTCTGCTTGTGCCATTTGTGATGGTGCAACTCCTATTTTTCGCGGTCAAGAGTTGGTGGTAATTGGTGCTGGTGATTCCGCAGCGGAAGAAGCTGTTTACCTCACCAAGTATGGCTCTACAGTACATTTATTAGTGCGTTCTGATAAGATGCGTGCTTCTAAAGCTATGCAAGATCGGGTTTTAAGTAATTCTAAAATCAAGGTTCACTGGCATACAGAAGCGGTAGATGTAATCGGTAAGGAGCAAATGGTGGGGGTGCAAGTGCGTAACAACCATACAGGGGAAGAAAATACCATTCCTGCTAGGGGTTTATTTTACGCCATAGGACATAAACCAAATACAGAGCTATTTCAGGGACAATTGGAGCTAGATGGGATAGGTTACATTGTCACCAGACATGGAAATGTGGAAACTAGTGTGGAGGGGGTGTTTGCTGCTGGTGATGTTCAAGACCATGAATTTCGTCAAGCAATCACCGCTGCGGGTACTGGTTGTCAAGCAGCACTATTAGCAGAAAGATGGTTATCATCAGGGGGTTTAATTCAGGAATTCCATCAAACCCAATCGGAACCAACTCCAGAATCCACCACCCAACCCCAACAAGAAATTCCCCCCACCGAGTTCAATCTACAGAAAACACGCCATCATGGTGGTTATGCTCTCAGGAAACTATTCCATGAAAGCGATCGCCTGTTAGTGGTAAAGTATGTTGCTCCTGGTTGTGGTCCTTGTCATACCCTTAAACCCATACTCAACAAGGTGGTGGATGAGTTTGATGGGAGGATACATTTTGTGGAAATTGATATTGATGAGGATCAGGACATTGCGCAAAATGCTGGAATTGTGGGTACACCAACGGTGCAAGTTTTTAAAAACAAGGAATTGATTCAAGAATGGAAGGGTGTCAAACCTAAGGGGGAATATCGTGAGGTAATTGGGGGTAATTTGTAGGGTAACCTGTGGGGGTGTTGGGTTTCGTATCCTCAACCCAACCTACGTTCATCTTAATGTTTAATTCCACTCACCCACTTAATGGACCGATCGCCTGTTAGTGGTAAAGTATGTTGCTCCTGGTTGTGGTCTTTGTCATACCCTTAAACCCATACTCAACAAGGTGGTGGATGATTTTGATGGGAGGATACATTTTGTGGAAATCGATATTGATGAGGATCAGGACATTGCGCAAAATGCTGGAATTGTGGGTACACCAACGGTGCAAGTTTTTAAAAACAAGGAATTGATTCAAGAATGGAAGGGTGTCAAACCTAAGGGGTAATTTGTAGGGTAACCTGTGGGGGTGTTGGGTTTCGTATCCTCAACCCAACCTACGTTCATCTTAATGTTTAATTCTACTCACCCACTTAATGGTTGGATTGGTTGTGAGTTAAAATCAATTGAGCCATTTCCCCAATTTGCATTATGCAGATCAAAAAACGAAGAATACCCTCTTTTTTAAACTTTGCTCAATCTAATCTCTCTGGCAAACTCATGCTCCTGGGGTTGATAATTACCCTATTTTTCGTCTTGCTGGCTTTTATGGCACCGGTTTGGCAAAATTGGGGGTGGTTATCTGACCCTAAAGAACTTCTGACCAATCCCATTCATCAACCCCCCTCGGGAAAATATTGGTTTGGCACTAGTCGCTTGGGTTATGATGTTTTCTCCCGTACCATTTTTGGTGCTCAAGCAGCATTACAGGTGGTCATATTAGCTACAGGGTTGAGTATGGTGGTGGGCGTACCCCTGGGAATGGTCAGTGGTTATCTAGGTGGCAAATTAGATAAAACCCTGCTATTTCTCATGGACAGTATCTACACCCTACCCGGACTTCTACTTTCTGTTACCCTGGCATTTGTGGTGGGTAGGGGAATCTTAAATGCGGCGATCGCCATTAGCATAGCCTACATCCCCCAATATTATCGAGTTGTCCGTAATCATACGGTGAGTGTGAAAACGGAAGTATATATCGAAGCTGCCCAAGCCATGGGTGCTTCTACTTGGACTGTGTTATCTCGATATTTATTTTTAAATGTAATTCAGAGTGTTCCTGTGTTATTTACCCTGAATGCAGCAGATGCCATATTAGTTTTGGGTGGTTTGGGCTTTTTGGGTTTGGGACTACCAGAAGAGGTACCAGAGTGGGGATACGATTTACGACAAGCTTTAGAGGCTTTACCCACGGGTATTTGGTGGACTACCCTTTTTCCTGGTTTGGCTATGACTATTATGGTGGTAGGTTTATCACTACTGGGTGAGGGATTAAATGAACTGATCCATCCGCGAATGCAAAAGAGATTCTAAAATCTTAAAACATTGAGACGGATCCGGTCTATATATGGTAAGTTGCTCTATTAGTAATTAATAATTCCGGATTCTAGTCTAACTTAACAACCTAGAGGTTAGAATAGTATGTGAACTATAAAACCAAAACGGCAATTTTGAACTTTTCTAGACTGATATAAACGTTAATCAAAGAGACTAAGCTCATGACAAACACTCAAGAAACAGCAACCTCCATAGAAGATAAAATCGAAGAAGAACGCCAACAAGCTCGTGCAGTTTGTGATATTTCCGGTGGCAACTCTGCAGCTTGTGCTGCTGCATGGGATGCGGTAGAAGAACTGCAAGCTGCTGCTTCTCACCAGAAACAAGAAAAACCTAAGAACTCCTTAGAAGCATATTGTGAAGCTAATCCGGATGCAGATGAATGTCGCATTAATGACAATTAGAGATTCAGGAGTCCATGTTCAGATGGCTGCACCGATTCTTGACTGAAGTTCAAATGTGGTCATCCGGTGTCAAGCATAGGGAGACAAAGGTGGTCAAAAGTGTTAATCTTTGGTACCTGTCTCCCATTACCAAAACAACTTCAAATTGACTAATACAAGACTAATCAAGAGATGACAAACCTGGAAGAAGTTTGGTTTCGCCCTTATGTGTGGACAGATTACAGATTGGCGTTGCTATTTAATTTAATTATCCCCATAGTTTTGACAATTTGGGCATTTGTGCAAAGCTCAGACTGTATACAAAGGTTATTGGCTATTTACTGGCGTGTAGCCAGTCTTGCGGCTATAACTGTATACCTGATGATTGGCGGATTTGCAGTCAGTTTTATATCTGGTCTAATAGCTCGGATCCTCATTCCCCTTTCCATCTGGTTCTGGGTTGATTTGAATGATGAAGTTGAGTATCAGTCCCCAGGACCTTTAAAACTGGTTTTTACCTCTTGGCGTTGGGCAATAACCGTTTATGGAATTTTAGGGGTAATTGGCACCGTGCCCTTTCTGGGCTGTGCTTTTTCAGGTGATTCTAGGAATTCAGCCTACTGTAAGGTTTGGACCGAAGCACCCCTAATGTTTAAGGACTATTTCCATCATAACAGCACACCTGCATTTCTTGGCTTTTTAGGTATTGTTGGCTTAACAATTTACATAATCTATCTTACCTATTTTGTCTTGGTTAAATTTGGCAAGTATGGTAGAACAGCAGTACATTAAAGTTTTCATAAAAGTGTTTATAAACTGTGATGAGTAATTCCATTGCTAAGTGCTTAGAAGAATACACGAGCAAAAGGTCTCAGGAAGTGCTAGTAGTCACCATCAATATTGATGGGGAGGAGGACAAAATAGCAGTTTTTAAAGGATTTTCCAGCTCCTTGATGCGCCCCACCGCTTTTGACCCTGATGTGGCGGTACTACCGGAAGGTGCCATAATTGTCACCATTGACCGAATAGCTAGTCCTTATAATCCCGAATCACCCCGTTATATTCAACAGGGTATTTCTTGGGAGACCATGGCAGTTTTATTATCAGAGGTGGGTATTTTTCTGGAAAGTTGAAAGATTCAACACCTATATAATTAAATACAAAAACACAAAATTTATCACATACAAAATTTTTTATGTTTCGTTCCGGTTATACCCTACCAGTTTTTGCCTGTGGTGGTGCAATAGCGGCGTTATATTGGTTGCGCCATTGCCGTATATTAAATACAGCGGGTGTTGATCTAATTTCACCGGATCAAATAGTGGAAATTCCCATTGAACAGGTAGCTGGAATTTCCGAGAGTGGTGCTTTAGCTATTACTCGAAGTGATCCGGGGGATAACTTAGATCTAACTAAAGATACACCAATTTGGACAAAAGTAGAATGGTATGATGGAGAGGGGGAAACGATTGTTATCAGGGGTGGAGAAGGGATTGGTAAGGATTTACAGGGGATGGCTGCTATTTATACATACGCCCAGCAATTGTTGCGGAAAAACCTAGAGAAACTACTATTTCCGGGGGAAAAAATCCTAGTGACGGTGATTTTACCCGAGGGGCGCTCCCTAGCTACCAGAACCTCCAACCCTGCTTTTGGAGTGGTGGAAGGACTTTCTTTATTAGGAACAAGCGGTATATCTCAACCATTAAGTACACCAGAACAGCTTGAGGTTTTTCGGGACGATTTAAGGACGAAGGCAAAGGAATTTAATAGCTTAGTTTTTTGTATTGGCGAAAATGGTTTAGACCTGGGGAGAAAATTGGGAATAAATCCGCAACGCATGGTAAAAACTGCTAATTGGATTGGTCCTCTATTAGTTGAGGCCCATCTTTTGGGGGTTGAAGAAATATTATTATTTGGCTATCACGGAAAATTAATGAAACTAGCAGGGGGAATATTTCATACTCATCATCATTTAGCAGATGGAAGGAGAGAAATTATAGTCGCCCATAGTGCTATCCTGGGGTTAAAGTATGAAGATATACAAATAATATTTCATAGTCCCAGGGCGGAGGATGCCCTGCAACATCTGCGCTTTCTGGATACTATAAGTGGTAGTAACTGGACTAACCAAATTTATTTCAGTATTGCCCAAACTATTGACAATCGTTCCCAAGAGTATATAAAAAGCCATAGTGACCAGAGTGTGAAAACAACAGTTTGTGGTTCTGTGCTTTTTGACCGAAATAGAGAAGTTATTATTAAAAGTCAAACAGGTTGTGTGCTAATGGAGAAATTGTGCTAACCTAAATGGACTGTCAAAATCAAACCGCTCGTAGTTGTTAACAACTACATAGTAACTCAATTATGTTCAAAGACACACTCCCACCATCATGAATACAGCGGTAGGTCTACCAATAGATATAACATGCCAAAGTGAGGAAAATCTCCCAGATGGCGATCGCCAAATGATAGTGATTTTAGACTTTGGTTCCCAATATTCGGAACTGATTGCTCGACGCATAAGGGAGACACAAGTATATTCCGAGGTGCTTTCCTATCGCATCACACCGGAAGAGATAAGGAAAATGAACCCCAAGGGGATAATTTTATCTGGTGGTCCTAGGTCAGTTTATAGCGATTATGCACCTCAATGTGACCCAGAAATATGGGAATTGGGTATTCCCATATTGGGTGTATGTTATGGAATGCAGCTGATGGTGAATGAACTGGGGGGAAAGGTAACCCAAGCTGATCGTGGGGAATATGGTAAAGCATCATTACTTATAGATGAACCCACACACTTGCTTACTAATGTGGAAAATGGTGTGATTATGTGGATGAGTCATGGGGACTCAGTTACAACCATGCCTCCTGGTTTTGAACTGCTAGCACATACAGAAAATACTTCTTGTGCAGCTATTGCGAATCATGAGCGCAAACTGTATGGTGTGCAGTTTCATCCTGAAGTAGTTCATTCCCAGGGAGGACTGGCACTAATTCGCAACTTTGTTTACCATATTTGTGACTGCGAACCCAGTTGGACAACAGCAGCTTTTGTGGAAAATGCTATTCAGGAGATTCGTGCTAAAGTCTCCGATAGAAGAGTGCTGTTAGCGCTCTCTGGAGGCGTGGATTCTTCTACCCTGGCATTTTTGCTCCATAAAGCTATTGGAGATCAATTGACCTGCGTGTTTATTGATCAGGGTTTTATGCGAAAATTAGAGCCAGAAAGATTATTAAAATTGTTCCAGGAGCAATTTCATATTCCCGTAGAGTACGTTAACGCACGCGATCGCTTTATAAATGCTATTGCTGGTGTGACAGATCCGGAAGAAAAACGCCGTCGTATTGGTCACGAGTTTATTAGGGTGTTTGAAGAAACATCCAAAAGATTGGGTCACTTTGACTATTTAGCACAGGGTACACTATATCCAGATGTAATTGAATCTGCTGGCACTAATGTAGATCCTAAAACTGGGGAGAGGGTAGCAGTGAAAATCAAGAGTCATCACAATGTGGGTGGACTACCTAAGGACTTGAGATTTAAACTGGTGGAACCCCTGCGAAAACTATTTAAAGATGAAGTGCGTAAGGTGGGTCGTTCCCTTGGTCTACCAGAGGAGATAGTTCAAAGACAACCTTTTCCTGGACCGGGTTTAGCTATTCGCATTTTGGGGGAGGTGACAGCAGAAAGGTTAAATATTCTACGTGATGCTGATTTAATTGTTCGCCAAGAAATCAACCAAAGGAATTTATATAATCAGTATTGGCAAGCATTTGCTGTTTTACTACCTATTCGTAGTGTGGGGGTTATGGGTGATCAGCGCACCTATGCCTATCCTGTGGTCTTACGAATAGTGACTAGTGAAGATGGCATGACAGCAGATTGGGCACGAGTACCTTATGATGTGCTAGAAGCCATTTCTAATAGAATTGTCAATGAGGTTAAAGGGGTCAATCGAGTGGTCTATGATATTACTTCTAAACCACCGGGCACTATAGAATGGGAATAGGTATATGAAAGCAAATTCGGGTGCTAATCCTAATTACCAAAGCTAATGTTCTCCGATTGGTATGCTGGTGGTTCTATATGAATTATAATCCTCACAGGACTATATCTCTCCTGTAGTTTGTTTTCTACTTCCTCTGTGATTTGATGGGCAGTTTCTACTTCCGGTGTATCTACTACTAGATGCATTTCTATGAATACCTGTCTACCTATTACCCCACGAGAAGCAATATCATGGCAGTTAATTACACCAGGTACGGAAGTGGCAATCCCATGTATTGCTTCTGGAGCGATCGCCATTTGATCCACTAACCAGGGCAAATTTTCTTTTAAAACGGACCATCCACTCCAAAAGACTAGCAAAGCTACGGGAAAGGCCAATACCACATCCAACCATTGAAAGTTGAACCACCAAATCCCTATTAGTCCCCCTAACACGGAAATGGTTACCCACACATCACTCATGGTGTGTTTAGCATCAGCAACTAAAATGGAACTGCCTATTCTTGTCCCTACGTTACGCTCATAAAATGCGACGAAGATATTTACGCCCAATACAATTAGTAATAACCACAGTTCAGGACCAGATATTCTCACGGGTGAACCACCTCGAATAATTTTCTCTATCGCTCCTTGAAGAATTTCAAAACAAGCTATCCCTAAAAATGCTGCTATTCCTAACGCCCCCACTGCTTCAAATTTGTGATGTCCATAGGGATGTTCTCGATCTGGTAAGGGAGAAGAAAATTTATTAGCTACTAGTCCTAACACGTTGTTAGCACTATCTGTAACACTGTGTAAAGCGTCCGCTAATAAGCTCAAGGAACCAGTAGCATATCCTACTACAACTTTTAATGCCATCACAAACAAGTTAAGTAAAAGGGTAATAATTAGTACTTTCCTTACTTCCCTTAGGTAGTTGTAATTCATAATCGAATATTTACCATTGCTATTCCTAATTATGGAGCAATTAGGTAAGTAGGGAAGCACAATTATTTGTAGGATGGGTTAACCCATGCGGGTGTTGGGTTTCATACTTCAACCCAACCTACGTTCATCTTATATTTAATTCCACTCACCCCCTTAACCTATCATTATAGTTATTATGGTTGCCAAAGTTTTAGAAAATTTTTACCCCATACCATTATGTCTTCCCCATTACTCACTCTCAATCTTGACCATGGCTCTATTTCTTTCACTTTTTCCCACCACGCTGCTATAGAACTAAAAACTGCCATGGATAAATTAATGCTAAGTCTGAAAGCTGTTACTGTTAAATCTAACCCCGGGGTAAAAATCACACCTGAACCCGCTTTGGAATATCGCCATACAGGTGATGTTTTCTTTGAGGTGTTCTGTAACCCCAATATCTGGCCCACTCCCTTCGCAGCTAAAGTTCTACTCACTGTACGCAATTTAGGCGTTCGCTTAACTACAGAAGCAGATCTCACCCGCTTAGTTGACGATGTTAATCAGTACCTCCAACAAACGGAACCAACCTCCTGAGAAAAATATACTTGCCAAAGTCAGTAACTTTAGACAAGCATAGATTAAATAAGTTACTTAACTACTACTTAGGAAACTTGGGGATCTTCGGGATCCTCCTTAATTACTGCAGTCCTGATTAGTCATTTTCCCATTGTTCTCGACCAATCAAATCCCCAATGCGATCGCGCAACAAAAAGTCACATTTCTCTAATTCATATTCCACAAAGACCCATTCCCGAGCGGGGATGTACTGGCAGAGTGTGTATATCGGCTGTTGCCGACTGACGATTCCCTTACGCACAAGTTGGCTTGCTTCGTACTGGATTACGTCTAGAGAGTAATAATTGATAGAAGGCACCGTACTTACACTCATTGCTTTTACTCACAAATTTACGTTTAGATAGTATTCCCAATTTTCATTGAGAAGACGTGGTGATAATTTAGACCTGTGGCTAGGTTTTGTAGTTTGCTATACGGAACTATTATTATTTTGACGCTACAGACCTATAAATTATCTAAAGAAATGTGAAGTTTGTCAAGGAAATATAACATCAAAACTAAATGTACTAGTAATAGTCAAACCGAAAAGCAGGCACAAACATGACAGAAAGTACCATATAGACAGTATTAACATATTTGAGTGAAGTATGAATATGTCTAGAGTTACAATCTGATCTAGTATTTTGGTGGTAGATCAATCTTGGTGGGAGTCTTCGCGTTTTTGTTGAAGTTGGTTTAATAAATTTAACACTTTAGTTCCCCTTTCTAAGGAATGGTCTTCCACAAAAATCACTTCTGGAGTGCGACGCAATCTAACCCTAGCGCCCAACTCACTACGAACATAACCGGTAGCGGATTTTAACCCCGCCATAGTTTCGGCTTTTGCTTCTTCTGTTCCATAAATGCTGACAAATATTTTGGCGTGTTGTAAATCTCCTGAAACATCGACATCAGTGACGCTTACCATACCCACACCCACCCGGTCATCCTTAATACCGTGGATTAACATTTGGCTGACCTCCCGTTTAATTAATTCCGCAACACGGGAAACACGGCGATTTGTAGCCATATTATAAATTCCGCCTTTTGATAGAGATTTAACAATAGATAGTTTATCTTATTAGGAATAATCCTTTTAGATTGCACTCAGTCCCAACATAGCTCGGAGAGTTAGGGTGAGGAAGAAGAACCCTCCCACAAACAGACCTATAATCGCCAGTAGTGTACCTGGACGTTTTAAAAGTGGAATTAGAGGGTCAAATGTATTAACTAGCAGACCTAAGACTATAGTCACCAGGTAGCGGGGGTAGCGAAATACGTTATTCCAGAATCCGTCAAACATTTGAGTTTTGAATATACACTTTTTTATTATTAAGTAGTTTAGCAGAAAATGGGCAATAGGGAAACTAATACACTTTCAAATTTTGCCCATGGTCAATCTCGGTTTAGGGGTTTCAACGGTTCAACAAGTCTTAACTTCCATATTTCCATTACGTATAGCCCAGGCCAATTCCAACATTTGAGTCCATCGCTTTTGTAACTGCTTAGGAGTACATTGCACAGCCTTGGCGATCGCCTGATCATTTTCCATAGTGGTTTTAAGTTGAAAGATTTGTTGTTGTTGTTCAGTCAATTGATTCCAGAAAAGATCCCATTGTTGAGAGGATAAACCCAGCTTATGTTCTAGTCCAGCTCCCAACCATTGATGTACCAATTGCCAATGATGTTGTTTAGCGAACTTTTCAACGTGGTATTTAAATCTTTGTTGTAAATAATCGCGCTGACGACTGGTTAGTCCCAAAATTTGATCGATTTCTGGTGCGGATAGATCCTGAAGTTTCAAAGACAAATAATTCATACAGTCCGCTTGACCCTGAGATTGAAGATACTTCATCAACTCAGTAATTACCCGGTCTCGTTCTGACTCTTCAGAGGGGTCAAAGGTGGGCTTAGCAACCATTTGGGAGCGAATTTGCTGAACTGCCAAATTACGCTGATAAGATTCCGCTTCTTCTGTTTTAGCTGAATCCACAGCCATTTCAATATCAACCGTTGTTTCCTGGGGTTGACGACGAGCAAAACCCTGGGCTCGCAGCACAATTAACTGTTGATTAGCTCCACCGGGCAAATTAATTCGACGTTTAGCATACTGCTCTGTAAATGCCATATACTCAGCTAATTCCAGTTGAGTGCGTGGTGTATAATCTTCTGCTAATTCGTTTTCCCGACGAAAGGCTTTAATGGCCTCAATATAAAATGCTTGTAAAAAATCTTCAATTAGATTATAACGGGCTTCAAAACCTAGTTCAGATCCAGCTGTAGTGACGTGACGATATACAATTGCACCTAAACTACTATGTAACTCTACTCTTCCTTGTCTTGAACCCAATTGATAATAACGTAGGCATTTTTGTAAGCGATGTTTAGCTAAAGTAGCCTGCCAAGACTTAACTTGTCCAGAAGTTTGAATACGGGAACTTTTATCACAAATTCTTTCTACTTCCTTAGTTATGCGATTTACAACAGCTTGTATACATCCAGAGGAAGCCTTAACTTGAGACTCGATTTCCTCAGATAGGAGCTGTACTAAGGTTTTGGAACTAGCAAGTGGTGAGTCTTGAGAGTCACCATCAAGAGCGGGTCTAAAATTTGGCAGATTAACGGGGTTAGCTTTCATGACTTTTCCTGAGTATTGCACCTTAACTACAATTAAACGCAACCGATTGATGTCTTTCCATGGCATTATCCGGTATGAAACCACCTCTTCCCTTGAAGATTTTTTGCGGATAGTCTTGGTGTATGTTACCGTGAAGTGTTAAAGCTGTATTTTCTGAATTGAGCATTTTTTGGTGCAATAGTATCAAAGTAATAGTCAAAATGGGGATCATCTATTAAAATTGGCAAGGTGATTATATCCAAGCTGCTACTGCTTCCCAACCCATTCCTTTTCTTGTTATAATAGGTTGATTATCCGTCAAGTCTAAAATAGTAGATACCTGATTCTTGGGTTCCTCACCCGTGTCTATAATAATATCTACCAAGCTATCTAAACGGTCAAACAGGTCCATCTTAGATGGGTGTATGTCAATATCTACATTTAGGTCATCCATATCATAAAGGGGTAAATGCGCCGAAGTAGAGATAATGGGATTCCCCAAAGATTCTAGTAAGGCCAAACACAGGTGGTGATTTGGCACTCGAATCCCCGTGGTTTTACGCTTAGGATTTTGTACCAATCGCGGTACTAACTTGGTAGCAGGCAACAAAAAAGTGTAGGGACCTGGTATCAAGGATTTCATAATCCGATAAGCTATATCACTGACAAAGGCATAAGTAGCTACGCGAGAAAGAGAAGGACATAGGAAGGTTAATGGTTTATCATTGGCCAACCGCTTAATTTTCTTAACTCTTTCTACAGCTGACTTGGCATTTAAATCGCAACCGATGGCATAAACCGTATCAGTGGGATAAAGCATAACAGCACCACCAGAAAGTGCCAACCTTATATCCTCTATCCGACGATTTTGTGGGTTATCAGGATGAATTTCCAAAATTCTAGCCATAAGCTAATAAATGGGTGAAAGATTAATTTCCAACTTAAACGTCATTGCTACCTATGACCCCTCCATGACCATAAGATCAGTAGAATTTAACTTACAGTTTAAACAGAAACACAAAAAAACGATTAATCATTATTAGCATTTTATGAGTAAAATTGCCTATTTTCAATGTCCTACGGGAATATCTGGTGATATGTGTTTGGGCGCTTTCGTAAGTTTGGGTGTTCCTGTCAACTACTTACTGGAAAAACTTGGGGGTTTGGGGATTGACCAGGAATATGAATTGGAAAGCGAGTTAGTTCATCGTCAAACTCAACAAGCTACTAAAATCCATGTCAACCTAACCAGTTACCATCATGATCACGATCATAATCACCATCATCACCATGGTCGTCATCTACCAGAAATAGAAAAGATGATCCTCGCAGCTAATCTACCCACAAGAGCAGCTGACTGGAGTTTAGCTGTATTCCGCCAATTAGCAGTAGCAGAAGGCGCAGTACATGGCATTGCACCTGAAAAAGTTCACTTTCATGAAGTTGGTGCTGTTGATGCAATTGTGGATATTGTGGGAACCTGTTTGAGTTTAGACTGGTTAGGAATAGACAGTGATGAAACTGGGCTACCCTTAGTCTATTGTTCAGCCTTTCCTACGGGGGGGGGAACGGTTAGAGCTGCTCATGGTAGAATGCCAGTTCCCGTACCCGCAGTGTTAAAGTTATGGGAAATGACCAATTCTCCCGTCTATAGTAATGGTATTGACAGAGAACTAGTTACACCAACAGGAGCAGCGATCGCCACTACTTTGGCGAGGAGTTTTGGTTCACCTCCACCGATGGTGTTGAAGCAGGTGGGATTGGGTGCTGGTTCTCTGGATTTACCCATTCCTAATATACTACGCATTTGGCTAGGTGAAACTTCCCCAGATCCTTTACATATTCACAAGTTACAGGTGAATGATGGGGATCCTCATGGACAAGGGGAAGAGACAATTTGTGTTTTAGAGACCCAAATAGATGATTTGAGTCCCCAAGCTATAGGTTATGTTTTTGAAGCTTTGTTTGCTGCTGGTGCGGTAGATGTGTTTACCCAATCTATAGGTATGAAAAAATCACGTCCGGGAATTTTACTAAGTGCAATTTGTCATCCGGAAAATCTGACTGGTTGTCAGGAGGTGATATTTAGGGAAACTACCACCTTGGGTATTCGTTATACTACTCAACAACGCCGTATTTTACAAAGAGATATGCAAACGGTGCAAACTCCCTATGGTCAAGTTGCTGTAAAGGTGGCTTGGCAAGGTAAAACGTCACAAAAGGTCATTACTAATGTACAACCTGAATATGAAGACTGTGCCAATCTAGCTAGACAGCATCATCTCCCTTGGCGTGAAATCCAACGCTTGGCCTTACACCATTGGTATGCGAGCCAACCCTAAATTCTGGCACAAGCTATATTTTTAAAAATGACCCAACTTTTACAACAGTCAATTCAAATTAATGCTCCTGCTACATTAGTAGAACAATGTTTAACCGACTTGCATTTAATGCACCAATGGTTAAATCCCCTCCTTCGCTGTGAACCCCTAGGGGAGGTTTGGACCACAGAAATTGGCAGTCGCAGTCGTTTTATGATTCAAATCCCAGGAATTAAACCCACTCTCAATGTGGTGGTCATTGAAAGACAACCAGGACTTATTGTCTGGGGTTTTAAGGGGTTCTTTCAAGGGAGCGATCGCTGGGAATGTCAACCTCTAAGTCAAGGCACATTATTGATTAATTCCTTTGAATTTAAAATACCCAATCCCATTATCAGTTGGGGATTTAACACTTTTGCTGCATCCTGGACCAAATCGGATATGCGGTCACAGTTAGTCCGGTTTAAAAATGTTGCCGAAGGATTAGCCAAGTCTCCCAAATATGCTTTGTAGTGCCTATTACTTATCTATTAATTTTCTAGCTAGTGCTAGTGCCCCCTGGGAATTATTTACCTTACCCTCAGCTTGAGCAATGGCAATTTCCTGCAAAATTTCTCCCACCAGTGGTGAGGGTGGGATATTTAGTGCTATAATCACCTCCTTACCAGTCACCAACGGTGATGGGTGGGCCACCAAATCATCAGGGTTCAAATAACGTTTAACCAGGGGTCTATACAATTCTAAACTATGCTTGTGGGACTTGGTGTTTAACATATCCTGTGCTAAAGCTAGAACGATTGTAGAGCTAAAAACAACCCCTACCTCCCTAAACCAACAGTACTGTTCTCGCAAGGACATGCTATTTGCTTGTTTCATCTGCGGGAATAGTCGTAGGGCGGTAATAATACTACGAATCTCCACTCGACTGTATGTCATTTCCCCCAGCTCCCGTTCTGCTATCTCAGGAGCAGGATTCACTAAACACCCTAGTTTAGCAATATCCAACCATCTGGTTTTCATAGAATCCCGAATGGGTTTTTCTAGCTGTTCCCCCAGTTCTGACCAATTTTCCCCTATTGCTTGAACCGCTGGATCTACTGCAATTAGTTTATCTACACTTTCTGGCGTTGCATAAATAAAAAATTGACCTAATAACCCATCCTCCCAAGCGGTTTTTAACCAAAATGTACCTACAGCACTTTGCAAAAGATAACCAATTTCTGTTCTAATCCTTTCGGAAGCGACTTGACAAAGATTTGCAGACAATTTACGAATAGTTAGTTGGGTATGAGGTTCAATAACAAAATTTAATTGGGCAGCTTGACGATAAGCACGCATTAAACGCAAAGGGTCATCTTGGAGATTTTGGGGAGATATCATCCGCAATAAACCACTTTCTATGTCTTTACAACCACCTAGAGGATCCATCAGTTCTTGAGTATAGGGATTATAGGCGATCGCATTAATGGTAAAGTCTCTCCGATGTAAATCAGTCAGTAAACTGTCTCCATCCTGTTGGGCAAAATCTACTGTCCCCTGGGGAAACACCACCCGGGCTATATTTCTCTTCCCATCCAACAACACAAAACCAGCTCCATAATGTTGGGCGATCGCCCGAGCAACTTTTACCGCATTGTCTGGTATGATAAAGTCTAAATCCAAGTAGTCTTGACTTCTACCCAAAATGCCATCCCGCACTGCACCACCTACCATATAAGCTGGTTGAGGTAGCATCCCCAAGCTAAACGGCCAATTTTTGGGATCTAAGCGAGCAGTAATTGAATCATTCATTATTTATCCAAAAAAGTATGAGCGGCAAATTAGTCTATATTGCCATTCCACCTGCTAAAACTATATGATATAGCTACATATCTAACCTTAGGGTAGGAGTTGGTCATGTGTATTTGCGTTAACTGTCACTACGTAGACCGTTGTGTTACCTACAATGCGGTAGAAACTCAACACCAACAACCACACTTAAATGAAAATCCCGATTTTAATGCCCAGGAACCTGCCATAAATGTTAACATTCGTACTAAAGGAGAAATTATTGAAATGGAATGGGATGTGGTAGGTTGTCTAAGTTTTAAACCAGAAATGGGTAAATGGGCATCATTACGTCCGGGTGAATTAGTACCCACTTAATGTTGGTGCATGTTATTCTAATTTTCCACTTTACTGCTAATAGAAGCTCTTGAACAATCACCAAAAATACGCTTTAGGAATACACACTACTACACCGGAATTAGGTTTAGTAATGAGTAACTTTGTGGATGACACGCGCTCTCAGGTATGGAATTTGGGACGTGATGTATCCAGTCATATTCACCAATGTCTAGTGGATTTTATCCTACCCCAAAGCTGGCCAGATCTACGGTTAATTGCAGTAGCTAAAGGACCTGGAGGGTTTACCGGTACTCGCATTGGTATGGTTTTAGCACGTACCCTAGGTCAGCAATTGAACATTCCGGTTTTAGCTATATCCACCTTAGCAGCGGTGGCATGGCACGAAAAGAATCAAAATCCTCATTTACCAGCCACTATAGCTGTAGAAATGCCAGCACAGCAGGGGAAAGTATTTGGAGCGATTTATCAGATTGATGTTGAAAAATCCGAGATAAAAGCTCTATTAGCAGACCAGGTGTTTACTCTAGAAGCATGGAAAGAAACCTTAAATGATTATCCCAATAATTATCCAATTGAACATGAACTAATTAGAGCCACATCAAATTTAGCAGTGACAGTAACCAGTATATTACACCTGGCTTATTTAGATTGGCAACAAGGTAAGAATGGTCATTGGTCTGATTCCCTACCCTACTACGGTCAACATCCTGTGGATAGCTAAGAATCAAAAAGAGCAATTAATTCACCGGATCCCCCCACAACCTCACCAATAGTAAAAGCGGGAATATGCTGAGATTGGAAATGAGTAATTGCTTGTTGTGCTTGTGTGGGAGGTAAAATCAACACAAAACCCAAACCCATGTTAAAAGTATTGTACATAGCTTGTGCACCCACAGATCCAAAATCAGCCAACCATTTAAATACGGGGGGGATTGGCCAACTACCTGGATGAATTTTCACAGATTGATTAGCTCCTAAGCACCTGGGCAAATTTTCTGGTAAACCCCCACCGGTAATGTGGGCCATACCGTGAATTTCCAGACCTTGGTGCAGAGCTGATAAAACAGACTTAACATAAATGCGAGTAGGGGTGAGAAAAGTAGAACCTAAAGTTTTTCCATGGAAAAAATCTGGAGTGTGGTTCCAAGTAAAACCACCATCACTAACAATCTTTCGGATTAAACTCACACCATTACTATGAATACCAGAACTAGCTAGACCTATGGCCAGATCGCCAACTTGCACCTGGGAACCATCTAACATTTTGCTTTTTTCCACAATTCCCACACAGAAACCAGCTAGGTCATATTCACCCACCTGGTAGAAACCTGGCATTTCAGCTGTTTCTCCCCCCAATAGAGCAGCACCAGCTAATTTACAACCTTCAGCTATTCCTGACACCACCTGAGTTAACTGCTCTCCTTCTAGTTTACCAGTAGCGACATAATCTAGAAAAAATAGTGGTTCTGCTCCCGAGGTGAGTACATCATTAACACACATAGCCACCAAATCAATACCCACAGTGTGGTGACAATTGAGGATTTGGGCAATTTTTAGCTTTGTGCCCACACCATCCGTACCAGACACCAATACAGGTTCGTGATAACCTGTGGGTAGTTGGAAACATCCACTAAAACCGCCCAAACCACCCAAAACTTCTGGTCTAAAGGTACTGTGAACTAAATTGCGAATTTGTCCTACAAAAGCTCTACCCGCTTCTACATCCACACCTGCATCCCGATAATCCATGACTGTAATGTTAACCTTCCGTTTTTTTTCTATCCATCATTACCACAAAATCACTAAAATCTCTAGAAAACCTCATCCTCCATTCCTTTCCACCATTCTCCTAAATTCATCATGTCTTGGTGAATGTCTGCTAGTTCTTCTATATAAACTTCCGTAGATATGTCATGCCGTCGCTCCTGTAATTTTTTTAACCTGAGTTGCACTAATAACCACGGTTTGGCAATACTATCGGTTAGTTCTAAATATGTAGCTAGTTGTTGACTGTTCATTGGCGGATTTTTAGATTACAGTATTATATTTAGAATATTAGAATAATTGGCGATCGCGTCTTTTAAATTATAGGTAGTAATTCCAGTAGTATTTTATTTTATGGCATTAAAAACACAAAACAGCAATTACGAAGTTAAAACCCAAGAAATTGCCCAGCAGATTCTCGCTAACACCCAGGAAGGTCGTTCCTTTTTTGCTGCTTTACGGGATCAAATGCGATGGGATGACAAACTGTTGGGGTGGACTATGGGTAATCCTGGGTTGCGGGTGCAATTGTTTCGTTTTATAGACACTTTACCTGCGCTCCATAGCAAAGTGGAAATTGCCTCCCATTTA
The DNA here is from genome assembly GCF_003367075.2 of Cylindrospermopsis raciborskii Cr2010. Classification (NCBI taxonomy): domain Bacteria; kingdom Bacillati; phylum Cyanobacteriota; class Cyanophyceae; order Nostocales; family Aphanizomenonaceae; genus Cylindrospermopsis; species Cylindrospermopsis raciborskii. The sequence continues at coordinate 400,682 of NZ_CP065936.1, read as the reverse complement.
CAGGAGTATTTGGGTGATGATTCAGTGGAATTACCACCAGCATTGAAAAGTTTGTTAAATTTTGCTTATCCGGATTCTATGCCAGGTCAGGTAGCTGCTACCACCGTAGAGACAGCCGTGCAAACTCTGGCACATAAATATATTTCTGGAGAGAATATCCAACAGGTAATTAAAACCGTGGAAAAACTCAGAAAAGAAAAAATGGCTTTCACTATTGATTTACTTGGGGAAGCAGTCATTACAGAAATAGAGGCACAGTCTTATTTAGAAAAATATTTAGAATTGATGCAGCAGTTAGTGGAAGCATCAAAAAAATGGCAACATGTACCTATTATTGACGAAGCTGATGGAGAAATAATTCCCAAAGTACAGGTTTCAGTGAAATTAACTGCTTTTTATTCCCAATTTGATCCTTTAAATGCTGAAGGGAGTGAAGCAAAGGTAAGCGAGCGGATTCGGACTTTGCTACGTCGATCGCGGGAATTGGGAGCAGCAGTACATTTTGATATGGAGCAGTATGGCTATAAAGATATAACTTTGAAAATTCTGAAAAAGCTATTATTAGAAGAGGAATTTCGTCAACGTACGGATATTGGCATAACTATTCAAGCCTATTTACGTGATAGTAAGGAAGATGTCCAAGGGGTAATTGACTGGTTGAAACAACGAGGTTATCCCCTAACCATTAGATTGGTAAAAGGCGCCTATTGGGATCAGGAAACTATTAAGGCTGCCCAAAAACATTGGGATCAACCAGTTTACAATGATAAAGTAGCTACGGATGCTAACTTTGAAGCCATAACTCAGCTTCTTTTAGAGAATCACCAATACGTTTATTCTGCTCTGGGTAGCCACAATGTTAGATCCCAAGCTCGTGCCATAGCCATTGCAGAAAGTCTCAACGTTCCACGACGCTGCTTTGAAATGCAAGTTTTGTATGGCATGGGGGACAAAATTGCTAAAGCGTTAGTAGATAAAGGTTACCGAGTGCGAGTCTATTGTCCCTACGGTGATTTATTACCAGGGATGGCCTATCTAATTCGCAGACTATTGGAGAATACGGCTAATAGTTCTTTTTTAAGGCAAAATCTGGAAAATCGTCCGGTTGCTGAATTGTTAGCTCCTCCCATAGTGGAAGAAACTCCCATTCCAGAAAACCCAACACAAGATGATTTTATAGGTGCTGCGGATATAGATTATGCTGAGGAGCAAAAACGAGAAGATTCCCGATTGGCTTTTGAGCAGGTGCATCAACAATTGGGGAAAACCTATTTACCCCTAATTAATGGAGAATACGTTAATACATCAACTATTATCGATTCCTTAAATCCTTCTGATTTTAGTCAGGTAGTGGGCAAAATTGGCTTGATTAGTGTGGAACAAGCTGAGGAAGCAATGCAAGCTGCTCAAGCTGCTTTTCCCCATTGGCAAAAAACACCTGGGCCACAACGAGCTGATATTTTGCGTCGCGCAGCAAACTTAATGGAAATCAGACGAGCTGAATTGGCAGCCTGGATTGTATTAGAAGTGGGCAAACCTGTTAAAGAAGCTGATGCAGAAGTTTCCGAAGCTATAGATTTTTGTCGTTATTACGCTCAGGAAATGGAACGTCTGGATGGGGGAGTGGTATATGATGTAGCTGGAGAAACCAACCGTTATATTTACCAACCCAAGGGAATTGCTGTGGTCATCTCCCCCTGGAACTTTCCGCTGGCGATCGCCTGTGGTATGACTGTTGCTGCTCTGGTTGCAGGAAATTGTACTCTGCTCAAACCAGCAGAAACCTCTTCTGTGATTACCGCCAAGTTTACACAAATCCTTCTAGAAGCGGGAATCCCCAAAGGTGTTTTTCAATATGTGCCCGGAAAAGGATCTCAAGTGGGCGCCTACCTGGTTAATCATCCCCAAACCCATGTAATTGCTTTTACGGGATCTCAGGAAGTGGGATGTAGAATTTATGCTGAAGCTGCTATTGTTAAACCAGGACAAAAACATCTTAAAAAGGTAATTGCCGAAATGGGAGGTAAGAATGCCATTATTGTAGATGAAAGTGCGGATCTAGACCAAGCAGTGGTAGGAGTGGTTCATTCCGCTTTTGGTTATAGTGGTCAAAAGTGTTCCGCCTGTTCTAGGGTAATTGTATTACAACCTATCTATGAAACGTTTTTAAATAGATTAATTGAAGCAACCAAGTCCTTAAATATTGGTGCAGCAGAGCTACCTAGTACCCAGGTTGGTCCAGTGATTGATAGTCAAGCTAAAAACCGGATTTTAGAATATATAGAGATGGGCAAAAAAGAAGCCAAATTGGTTTTGCAGTTGGAGTCCCCATCTCAAGGGTATTTTGTCGGACCTGTGATTTTTGCTGACGTTCCTCCCCAGGGAGCGATCGCCCAGCAGGAGATATTTGGTCCGGTTTTATCAGTAATTCCTGCGCCAGATTTTGATCAAGCGGTAAAAATTGCCAATTCAACCAACTATGCTTTAACTGGGGGTATTTATTCCCGCACACCTTCCCATATTGAACAAGCAAAGAGGGAACTGGAAGTGGGAAATTTGTATATTAACAGGAATATTACCGGTGCGATTGTAGCTCGTCAACCATTTGGTGGGTTTAAACTTTCTGGTGTGGGTTCCAAAGCAGGTGGTCCTGATTATTTATTACAGTTTTTAGAACCAAGAACCATAACTGAGAACATTCAACGTCAGGGTTTTGCTCCCATAGAAGGAGCAGATTAACGGGTAAAAGGTAATTTACCGATCATTAAGCAAAAGACGACTGTTATTATCAATATAGGTGGGAGCACCACTATGACTAATGGCTCCATATTTTGCAATGTAAGACCGAACTTCTAGGGGAAAGGTGGGATATTCCAAGATTCCATCCCCATCCGCTATGGTGGCCCAAAATTCTCGCAGGTCAGGAGCTAGCTTTTGGGCCTGATTTAAGGGTAAATTCAAGGGGGGTAAGGTGAGTAGTTTGATCACAAAGGGAAAGGAGCGATCGCCCATCCATTGTCTGGATGATTGTTGTAAATCGGGAAATTGGGGTACTGATTGAACTCGATGGGAGAATATTTGTAACCATTCTCTCCCTAGATGGTCTCGTTCATATTCTAATACTCTATAGGGATGGGGATAACTGACAAGGGAACCGGTGGTAATATCATAAACTCCGTTGGACTGGGCTACATCTTGTACATGTAAGTGTCCTGTAAACACTAGTTTAACCCCATGTCTAACCAACAGGTCTACTAGCTCTCGAGCGTTCTCTAACATGTAACGATTAGCCATGGGATGGGTTGCCTGGTTGGGTAAATGCTCAACAACATTATGATGAATCATAACCAAGACTAATTCATCCTTTATCTTGGACAATTCTGACTCTAACCATTGAAATTGTTCCGGGTCTAAAAGTCCTATCTGTTTACCATGGTGGTCAAAGGTGTTAGAGTTTAACCCAATTAGTCTCACACCTGGCAATATTTGACGGTTATAATAGAAATGGTCTGGGTGATCATAGCCAAATTTATGGTAATAATAGGGAAACTCCATAAAACCAATAGACTGGTAATTGGCTAACAATACGGGGACATCATGATTACCAGGGACAACATAGCTAGGAAATGGTAGCTGTGATAGTCTGTTGCTCAACCAGGCGTGATTTTCTGGTTCACCGTGTTGGGTGAGGTCTCCCGGGAGTAAAAGAAAATCCAGATCCAGTTGGGTGAGATGTTCTAGGACAATTTCTAAAGCGGGGATACTTACTTCCACTAGGTGGAACCGATCAGGATGATCCCATATGGTGTGGGGTAGAGCAATGTGCAAATCGCTAACTATGGCAAAGCGAAACTTCATATCTGTTAATTTAAAAAAATGTTAAAACCACTTATCTGTTTAATCTAAAATGTACACTAAATTAGACCTTTTATAGTCTTTGGAGGTGGAAATTTTGCCTTTGATTCGGGTGCGTCAGCACGTTAACCCTCTAGCTAGAAAGTTCCAAACTCCTATTGATCCACCAATATGGGAACAGGTTTTTTCTCAAACAAACCAACCTCTACACTTGGATATTGGAGCTGGACGAGGTAGGTTTTTATTACAAATGGCTCAAAGAGAATTAAACTGGAATTTTTTGGGTTTAGAAATTAGAGAACCTCTGGTGACGGAAGCTAACAGATTAGCTGGTCAATTAGATTGGCAAAATTTACATTATTTATTTTGTAATGTGAATAATTCCCTAGAGCCAATTTTGTCCAGTTTGCCAACGGGAGTTCTACAACGGGTAACTATCCAATTCCCCGATCCTTGGTTTAAATCCCGTCATGCTAAACGTCGTGTGGTACAACCCCAATTGGTGTCACATTTGGCTAATTACTTGGTTGTGGGTGGAGAAGTGTTTATACAGTCTGATCAACATTTTCTAGCTACTCAAATGTGCGATCGCCTGCAAGAACACCCAGCATTTAACGGGGTATGGTTATCGGAAAACCCCCTAGTCCCCACAGAACGGGAAATAGCTACCCAGAATAAGGGTGAACCCATTTACCGCGCTTTGTTTGTTAAGATATAGCTCCTGGTGCTCTGGTTAAAGGTTTTAAATATACTTCCTCATTCTCTAAGGATTCACAAAACACTGTAATTGTTGAAGTTTGAATCAATCCCTCACTGTTTAAACTAAAAACCTGATGACGATAGTAGGCATAAACGTCAAATAACCCGCCAACAAAACCAAAGGTCAGACCAATGATTAACAATCCATGGAGGGGACTACCAGTGCCAAAGGTAGCTAAAAAATGCAGTATGTCATTGGGTATGTCCTGAGTCACTCCATGTAAGATAGGGATGAGTCCAAACAAACATAGACAGGACAATAAAAAACCAACAAATAATATTGGAGCTATAAAACTCAATACTATGGCCAGTAAAACTGAGCGGAGAAAGTTAGTAAAAACCATCATTTCAGGCCATCTCCAAGATTTAAGACGACGACAGACCAAAACCTGCACGTCAATTTCTACAATAGGGGCGATCGCGATGAAAAATACGGATTTGTCAAAAATCTTAAATCTTAATTAAAATACAGATGAAAATTACCATCTAGTGCAGGGTCAGTTTTAGGGAACCCCAAGTGGTAAAACCCTTGATATACATGGGTTTGGTTAATTAATTACATTTAGATATGTTGTATCGGGTTAAAAATTAAGATATGTTAAGATGTAATTAGTGAGAAAATCCTTAACCAAAGTTAATATAGTGATCAAAATGGTCAAGAGAAAAAAGCGAGAAGTTTCGCTATTCTTAGAAGAGTCACCGAGTTAGATAGAAGACATTGAGCCAGACTATATCTAAATCCAGTTTAGGACTATGGGGTCAAAGACTGGTGGAGGCGATTTTTTTAGGGGGACAAGTGACACTGCACTTGCTCAGGGGAAAAATTCATCGTCGTAACACACTAGAGCAACTAGCGGTAGTGGGACCAGATTCCCTATTTATAGCCTTACTAACGGCGATTTTCGTCGGTGCAGTGTTTACAATTCAGGTAGCGCGAGAGTTTATTAACTTTGGTGCTGGGAATTTGGTAGGGGGGGTATTAGCAGTAGCTTTAACCCGAGAATTATCACCTGTACTCACAGCAGTTATTTTAGCGGGTAGAGTAGGTTCTGCATTTGCGGCAGAAATTGGTACTATGCGGGTTACAGAACAAATAGATGCTTTGTTAATGTTAAAGACTGACCCTATTGATTTTTTAGTCATCCCTCGTCTTTTAGCATGTTTATTAATGTTACCAATTTTGACCCTGCTATCTCTGGTTACTGGAATGTGGGGAGGATTGATAATTGCTACCAATCTTTACAATCTTTCGGATACGGTGTTTTTAGACTCAGCGCGTAACTTTTTAGATCTGCGAGATATAACTAGTGCCATGATTAAGGCAGCGTGTTTTGGGATTTTAATCGCCATAATTGGTTGCAGCTGGGGTTTAACCACGACAGGGGGAGCTAAGGGTGTGGGACAATCAACCACCACAGCAGTGGTTACTGCTCTGTTAGTGATTTTCATTAGCAATTTCTTTTTATCATGGTTGATGTTTCAGGGAGCGGGTAATCCATCTATCAGACCTTAATTATTTCACCTACAACTCTCAAAAATTATGACAAATTATCCCTTATCTAGTAGTTTATCTACCACGGAGCTCAAAACTAGTTACAATATTCCTCTGGTATTAGTAATTAGTTCTATTCCCCTATTAGTGCTTCAACCTTTATTGGGTGGTGCGATCGCGCTATTTGGATTATTTCTCATGTTTCAAGCTGTGTCGTTGCGGTTTTTATTTACTGGGAATGACTTTGATATTTACCGAGGTGAGAAGTTAATCAGGAGATTTCCTTATGGGGAGTGGCAAAGTTGGCGAATTTTTTGGGATAGGGTGCCAATTTTGTTCTATTTTAGAGAAATCAAAAGCATCCATTTTTTGCCAATTTTATTTGACCCTAGAACCCTGAAATCCTGTTTAGAAAGATTGCAAGCAGAGGGTAAAATACCCTAGGGAGGCACAATTATTTGTAGGATGGGTTAACCCCATGGGGGTGTTGGGTTTCATACTTCAACCCAACCTACGTTCATCTTATATTTAATTCCACCCACCCACTTATCCACGAATTGTTTTTAAAAACGGTTCTGGTCTAGTTTTAATATATATTATTTTGTCAATTGTATGAAACATTCATCGTTACCCTTAGACCATACCCTGGAAAAAAGCCCCAATTGGCAGTTACTTATTTTAAGTAATGGTCACGGAGAGGATATAATTGCAGGAAGGATTATCGAAGAACTAAAAAAGCTCCCCTCAGCTCCCGATATTTTTGCCTTACCAATAGTAGGAGAAGGTCATACCTATCAAAGTTTAAATATACCCCGTATTGGGGATGTAAAAACCATGCCTTCAGGTGGTTTTATCTATATGGATAGTAGTCAACTGGTACAGGATATCCAAAGTGGTCTAATTCAACTCACCTGGAAGCAAATTCAAGCAGTTCGTATCTGGGTAAAATGTCAAAGAAAATTGGGCAATCACCAAGGAATTCTAGCAGTGGGTGATATCATACCTCTATTATTTGCCGCCATCAGCGGTGCTAATTATGCTTTTGTGGGAACCGCAAAATCAGAATATTATGTGCGGGATAAAATCGGTCTACTCAGGAGAAATTCCCAAAAATCTTGGTGGGAAAACTTCTCCGGTTCCATTTACCACCCCTGGGAAAGATGGTTGATGAGTGGTCGTCGCTGTCGTGCAGTTTTCCCTCGAGATACCCTAACCACGGAAATTTTAAGAAGGTGGCCTATCCCAGCTTTTGATGCAGGAAATCCCATGATGGATGGTTTGGAGCCTTCTTCTAATACACCCCAATTTCTAGATTCCAATCTCCAAAAATCAGAGAGTTATTACCCCCTCATTGTTACTTTACTCCCCGGTTCCCGCACTGGTGAAGCATATAATAATTGGGAAATGATTATGGTGGCTATATCCGGTTTAATGGAGAGTTTACACGGGCAAAAAATTATTTTTCTCAGTGCGATCGCTCCCGGTTTGGACGAGGCAATTTTATCTGAAAGTTTAAAAATTCAAGGTTGGGAAAATCATCACTCATCCCCCATTGCTATTAGGGATCCCCATGCTTTAGTTTTTAAACAAAGAAATGCCTATTTACTATTAACAAAAACATCTTATAATGAATGTCTACACTGGGCACATTTAGCCATTGCTATGGCGGGTACCGCCACAGAGCAATTTGTAGGACTGGGAAAACCTGTAATTGCTTTTCCAGGTAAAGGTCCTCAATATAATCCCAATTTTGCTGAAGCTCAAAGTCGTCTTTTAGGAGTTTCTTTAATATTATTAGATCACCCCAGACAAGTTCCCAAAACCGTTTCAAATCTGTTCCAAAATCCTGACTTTTTCCAGGAAATTGCCACAAATGGATGGGAACGTATGGGGAAACCAGGAGCAGCAAAACGCATTGCTGAATGTTTGGAAGTGAGATTGGGCTCACCCAACCAATCCTGAACGTAGAGCCCGCACAGCAGCTTGGGTTCTATCATCCGCACAGAGCTTATTCAAAATATTGCGAACATGGGTTTTTACCGTTCCCACTGTAATATAGAGTTTCTCTGCTATTTGTCCGTTGCTACAACCATCCACTATTAATTCCAAAATTTCCAACTCCCGTTGGGTCAGGGGAGAGCTTTCTAGCACCTGTTCGTACTCTATGGCTAAACCCTCTATTTTGACCATGTTTGGTTTATCCCCTGCTTCCCCCGGTGACTGGACACGCATCCTCCTTAAAACTACATTCGCGATCGCTGGATCTATCCAAGAATTTCCCGCATAAGTAGCATTTATAGCTTCTGTTAATTTATTAATGCTAGTCTCTTTCATGTAATAGGAGTCTGCTCCCGCTGCAAAAGCAGCTAGAACTGATTCTTCCGTACTATCCATGGTCAAAACCAGTATTTTGGTATTGTTCTGTCCGTTTTCAGTTTGATGGCGCTTAAACTTACGAGTTAATTCTATCCCATCCATATCAGGTAATCCAATATCGACCACAGCCACATCTGGTTTAGTAGTTTCCAAAAGTTTTAGTCCTTGAGTTGCATTTGCTGCTTCGCCGATTACCTTCAACCCTGGGTGGGACTGGATGACAGTCTTTAAACCCATTCTAGTTAAATCATGGTCTTCTATTAAAATAATGCTAATTTCACTCATTGTCGTACCAAATTAACCAAATTATCATAATTATCTTGGAAATTCACCCATTAGGTCAAACTCCTTGTGTCTAATATCCCCAAGGGGATCTTAGATGATATATGTTGTAAATTACATCTATCTTAGGGAAGAGTAAAAATATAACCAGGGATATATGCCAAAAGTTCCGGGATATGAAATGCTGATGCGAATACGAAATAATGTGGGTATAACTTGAGTCTGGGAAACCGGTCATCTGGGCGCGTAAAACTGGTCTAAAAATTAGACAAATATATGTAAACGGGGGGGAAATGGAAACTAATGGAAGAGAGGCTAAAAATTTTGGTTGTGGATGAGGATGACTTAGCACGTAAGCTATTTCGTTTAGTGGTAAACGAAACCAGGTTATCCTTGGAATTATGGGAGGTCAGTGACAGCAAGAATGTTTTTTGTGTCCTAGAAAGTGCTAGATTCGACTGTATTTTTCTTGGTTCTCCTTTGGTGGATGGCACTTTGACCCTAATTGACAAACTACATTTCTCCCAGATTAAAGTCCCCCTGGTGATTCTTACAAGTCCAGGAGAGGAAAAAACCGCTCTCAATTTATTACATAACGGTGCTACAGACTATTTAAATAAATCCAGTCTCACTCCAGAAATTTTATCTATAACACTGCGAAATGCAATTCGCTTGCACCAGTCCGAGACTAAAGCCCAGTTAGCTTATAGTCAGCTTAAAGAAAGCCATGAAAAGTTGATTCGTAGTAACGATGAATTAGAGAGACAACGACAACAAATTCAACTACAGAATTTGAAACTATTAGAAGTATCAAGATTGAAATCACAATTTTTGTCAACCATATCTCATGAGTTGCGAACCCCCATGAATGCTATAATCGGGTTTGCCCAAATTCTACTGCGTCCTAAATTTAGTCAGCTAAGTAGTGTACAGACGGATATGTTAAAACGCATTCTGAATAATGCCAAGGATTTGTCGATGTTACTGAATGAGGTTTTAGACTTTTCTAAGATTGATTCTGGTAGATTAGGATTAAAACCAGAAATTTTCGATCTGTCTAAGATGGTTAATCATACTGTGGGTGAAATCCGCTCTTTAGTGGAAGCCAAGAAGTTATCTTTATCTGTAGAAATAGATTTGGAAAATACTCTTGTATTTAATGATCCTGTACGGGTGCGTCAGATTTTAATTAACTTGCTTTCAAATGCTATTAAGTTTACAGAGCGCGGGTGTGTTTGGGTTAGAGTTACCGAAACCAGTAAAAGTCGCATAGCTATTTCTATTAGGGATACTGGAATTGGTATTTCCAATCAAGATTGTGAACATATTTTTGAAGCATTTAGACAGGTAGACCAAGGTATGAGTCGTAAATATCCAGGGACTGGATTGGGTTTAGCAATTATTGATTCATTAGTGAAAATCATGGGAGGAAAAATAATGTTGGAAAGTCAATTAGCAGTAGGTTCACTATTTACAGTTGAATTACCAAGACAAGTTAGTGTAAATTCACTCAGTGAAGAGAAACTGAGCTATTTGGAGAAAAAAGGTCGCAGTATGTCAGTTCCAGAAAAATGGAGAGCCAGATATTAGTCCTTGTGGGGGAGCGTCAATAAGTAGGGAGGCACAATTATTTGTAGGATGGGTTAACCCATGGTTGATCTTATATTTAATTCCACTCACCCACTTAAACTACCAATTAAACTAAATTTACTCAGGTGGATAGGGTATGTCAGTTAGCAAGAGTGATCAAGTTGCGCGTATTCTTGTAGTCGATGATAGAAGAGATAATTTAATTTTAGTCCAAACCCTATTAGAGAGTGAAGGGTATGCAATTGATTCAGTTTCCGATGGAGCAACAGCTTTACAAAAAACGGTTCAATCCCCTCCAGACCTAATTCTTTTGGACGTAATGATGCCAGAAATGGATGGTTATGAAGTAACTCGCGCAATTCGTAGCTATACTAATATTGATTACATTCCTATTTTACTGATTACAGCTTTTGATGAATCTAGTGTGGTGGAAGGATTAGATGCGGGTGCGGATGATTTTATTCGTAAACCATTTGATACTAATGAGTTATTAGCAAGAGTCCGCTGCTTGCTGAGACTGAAATACAGTATTGATGAACAACAAAAAATGAGTCGACAACGAGAAGATTTTGTCTCCCGACTAACTCACGATTTGCGCACTCCTTTATTAGCAGGAGATCGTATGTTAGACCTGTTTCAAAAGGAGACCTTTGGTCAAATTCCTCCTGAAATGAAACAAGCGATCGCTATGATGATTCGCAGTAATCAGAACTTGCTAGAAATGGTAAATAATCTTTTAGAGGTTTATCGGTTTGATGCTGATAAGAAGTTTTTAAATTTGCAAGCATGTGATCTGCAAGAAATAGCTCAGGAAGTAGTTAATGAATTGATTCCATTGGCTATGGAAAAAAACCTAACTCTGAAATTAGAAACCGGTTTAGAAAAACCAAATGTGGTTCTGGGGGATAGGCTAGAATTACGTCGGGTTCTCAACAATTTAATTGGCAATGCCATCAAATTTACTGATCAGGGAACTGTGGAGGTAAGCATTTTTGAAAAATCCCGCCACAAAGATATGGCACAGGTTATTATTCAGATATCGGACACTGGATATGGTATAGCACCGGAAGATCAAACTATTATTTTTGAAAGATTTCGTCAGGGTAAAAATAAAAGGTCTGGTAGTGGTTTAGGATTGCATTTATCCCAACGCATTGTTGAAGCACATGGGGGTAAGATAGAGCTATGTTCACAATTGGGTAAAGGTAGTACGTTCACTATCAAATTACCAAAGGTAGTATAACATTACAACTACCAAAGGTAGTATGGGGAGGCGCAATTATTTGTAGGGGGGAACGAGACCCATGGGGGTGTTGGGTTTCATGCTTCAACCCAACCTACGTTCATTACAACTATCAAGGGTAGTATGGGGGGGCGCAATTATTTGTGGGGGGGAACGAGACCCATGGGGGTGTTGGGTTTCATGCTTCAACCCAACCTACGTTCATTACAACTATCAAGGGTAGTATGGGGAGGCGCAATTATTTGTGGGGGGGAACGAGACCCATGGGGGTGTTGGGTTTCATGCTTCAACCCAACCTACGTTCATTACAACTATCAAGGGTAGTATGGGGAGGCGCAATTATTTGTGGGGGGGAACGAGACCCATGGGGGTGTTGGGTTTCATGCTTCAACCCAACCTACGTTCATTACAACTATCAAGGGTAGTATGGGGGGGCGCAATTATTTGTGGGGGGGAACGAGACCCATGGGGGTGTTGGGTTTCATGCTTCAACCCAACCTACGTTCATTACAACTATCAAGGGTAGTATGGGGAGGCGCAATTATTTGTGGGGGGGAACGAGACCCATGGGGTGTTGGGTTTCATGCTTCAACCCAACCTACGTTCATTACAACTATCAAGGGTAGTATGGGGGCGCAATTATTTGTGGGGGAACGAGACCCATGGGGGTGTTGGGTTTCATGCTTCAACCCAACCTACGTTCATTACAACTATCAAGGGTAGTATGGGGAGGCGCAATTATTTGTGGGGGGGAACGAGACCCATGGGGGTGTTGGGTTTCATGCTTCAACCCAACCTACGTTCATTACAACTATCAAGGGTAGTATGGGGGCGCAATTATTTGTGGGGGGGAACGAGACCCATGGGGGTGTTGGGTTTCATGCTTCAACCCAACCTACGTTCATTACAACTATCAAGGGTAGTATGGGGGGGCGCAATTATTTGTGGGGGGGAACGAGACCCATGGGGGTGTTGGGTTTCATGCTTCAACCCAACCTACGTTCATTACAACTATCAAGGGTAGTATGGGGGGGCGCAATTATTTGTGGGGGGGAACGAGACCCATGGGGGTGTTGGGTTTCATGCTTCAACCCAACCTACGTTCATCTTATATTTAATTCCACTCGCCTACTTATAACATTACAATGATAGTAAAATAAGTTTTTGAAAACTTGCCATTAGCGTGTGATATGCCAGAAAAAAATTTCCCAGACCAAAGCACCCGATTGTTTTCTCACCTCAAATTTGATGGAGAGCGATTAAATCATCAACCGGGTAGCCTTTTAGGTAGCACAGCTTTAATCACTGGAACTACCATTGGTGCTGGTATTCTTGCCCTACCTGCAGTTACCCTACCTTCAGGTGTATTACCTTCTAATGTTGCCATTTGTCTGGTTTGGCTCTACACCCTATTATCGGGGTTACTAATTGCAGAAATTACTGTAAATGTGATGAGTATGGAGGGAATTGCTCACATTGGTTTTTTGGCAATTGTGGAAAAAAAATTGGGTAATTTAGGAGCAAGAATAGCAGGTGCTGCTTATTTAATTGAGCATTATGCTATTTTGGTGGCATATATTAGTCGAGGGGGAGATATCCTCATATCTACTTTTGCCAAAATATGCAATTTAGATCAGGATTTACCCCATTGGTTAGGTACAACAACTTTTACTATATTATTTGGAGGGATGTTGTATTGGGGGAAAGAGAAATTTGTGGAAAAATTAAATAATGTGTTGGTAGGAATTGTGATTGTTTCCTTTATGGGAATATTATTTTTGGGGGTTGGTCATATAAAAACTTCTCTATTCTTGTTCCAAAATTGGACCGCTGTGGGTGGTGCTATTTCAGTTATTTGTGTGACTCTTTTTTATCAGAATATTGTTCCTGTGGTAGTGACTCAATTGGAAGGAGATATCCCCAAAATTAGAAAATCTATTATCATTGGTTCTGGTATTCCTCTAATTTTATTTCTTTGCTGGAATACTGTTATTTTGGGCAGTGTGAATTTTGAATTTTGGCAAATAAATCAACCTAACGGATCTATTTTCGATCCCTTACAAGTTTTACAAGCAGGGGGAGCAGGAGAAGTTTTGGCGATCATATTAACTGTGTTCTCGGAATTTGCTATTGTCACATCCTTTATTGGTTTTGTCTATGGATTGATTGATTTCTTTCAGGATCTTTACCGTCTCAATCAGATGAAAATTTCCCGGTTACCTATTTTCTCTCTGGTGCTGCTTCCACCCCTGGGTTTGGGCACAATCAACCCCTACATCTTTTTTATAGCTATAGAATATAGTGGGATCCTCACTGTTTCAATTTTGGGTGCTATTATTCCCGCAATTGTTAGTTGGCAACAACGACAAAAACTACCAAATTCTATTTACCAGTCCCTGATTCCCGGTGGGAAAATCACATTGGCTATGATGATCATCATAGCAGTAACTCTAATGACAAAACAAGTTATAGAAATTATTTCTCTAATACAAATAAATATCCCTACCTTATTTTATCTATTAGCCAATTGATCACACCTTCCACATCTGTTACCTGTTCTCCAGGTGGTAGGGGTGGACGCTTTACCATCACCACTGGTATACCCATCTCCCTTGCTGCTATAATTTTTGGGTAGGTGGCGCTCCCCCCACTGTTTTTACTGACGATCGCATCTATATTATATCGGGTGCAAATCTCTCTTTCGTCTCTCAAATCAAAGGGTCCTCTATTGAATAATATCTCTCCACGCGGAATCTTACTATCTACCTCTGGAGGATCAATCATTCGCATTAAAAACCATATTTCCTCTAGATGAGCAAAAGCTCCTATTTCTTGTCTACCTATGGTTAAAAAAACTCTTTTGATTGGGTTGATTTGGTTTTTAAAAACTTGGTGACTCACTCTCTGCTTATCTAAAATGACCGCAGCTTCCCTATTGTTCTCTACTTCAATCCAATTATCCCCCGGTTCTTTTTCCCAACCTGGACGATGAAATAATAATCGGGGAATCCCTACCTCTCTAGCTGCTGTGTCCGCATTCCAAGATATCCTATCCGCAAACGGATGACTCCCATCAATTACAATATCAATTTTCTGTTCCCGTAAATATTCTACTAACCCAGGTACACCCCCAAAACCGCCAATGCGCACGTTAGGGGGCATAACCGGATTCTTGGTTCGACCCGCCCACGATGCGATCGCCTGTATTTCCGGAATTTGATTTATTTTGTTAGTGATTTCTATGGCATCACCGGTACCACCAAGAATTAAAACGCGTATCATAAATATAGGTAAAGGTTAGTTAAAATCTCAAACCAACACCACCTTGTACTGAAACAGCTGTGGAACTACTATTACGGTAAGCGTCAAAGGCAATAATGGCGTTACCAAAAATTACTGCACTGCTATTGGGTATGGCATAGTCAATACCGGGTTGGAGGGCAAAACTGATTTTATTACCAACGGGGGAAGGGGTGTCACCACTGGTCAAAACCACACCTGCTCCTAAGTAAATATCAGTTTGCCAATTAATGGGAACGTCGTAGGAAACGGTGGGCACTACTGCTGTACCTTTACCAATTAGAGCTTGGGTGCGGAAGGAAACTGGAGCTTCTAATAACTTATATCGAAAGGCTAAGATTCCACCAACTTGACCGTTTTGGGTGTCCACCGTTGGTCCTACACCCACATAACTACCATAAGCTACTTGCGCTAGTGCGGGTTTTTGATTCATCAATAAGCTAAAAACCAACCCAATACCTAAAAGAGAAACTAAGCGTTGAGTACATTTCATAACAGTTTAACACTCCTTATAGTTATGGACAACGAGGATGAATTCCTCTATTGGTGCAAATGAAGGCTAATTGTTGAACATCTAAGTTTTTAGCATTGCTAAAATCTACACCCTGAACAATAGCTGCTTGGGAACCAAGATCTGAGGTTTCTACAAATCTATCTTTAGGATCCTGTTTACCAGGAAATAAGATCGCTCCCTGAAAATCCGTACCTTCCAAATTTGCCCCTCTTAAATCAGCACGACTAATATCAGCACTGCGTAGGTTTGTGTTAGTCATGTTAGCATAACGCAAAATAGCACCAGAAAGATTGGCAGCACTAAAATTAGCACTGTTTAAGTTGGCATGATTTAAATAAGATTCGGAGAGGTCTGCACCTTGCCAATTAGTTTTAGTTAAGTTGGCATGGGAAAGTTGGGATCCTATAGCAGAAACCCGAGCCAATTGAGCAGCATATAAATCGGCTTCTTGTAGCTGTGCACCGCTAATATCTGCTCCGGTGAGAACGGCATCTTGCAAGGTCGCTTGTTGTAGATCTGAACCTACAAGTTGGGCACTGCTAAGGTTGGCATCTATCAACTTGCTACTTGCTAGATTTGCTCTGTTTAACACCGAACGACTTAGATTTACACGACTCATTAAAACTCGACTGAGATTGGCGTTGGATAGATTGGATCTTTTTAGTTGGGCTTTACTCAAGTCGGCTATAATATCATCGTAGGTGTCCCAACGACCATCTTCTCCCACACTGCGAAAACGACTGCCTTTAAAACTAGATTGGTTAAGACTGGCAGATTTAAGTATCAACCCGGATAAATCTACATTTTCTAGCACTAATTGAAATTGAGAATTTTCTTCGGCATTTTGCGGACCTAATTGAATCCCTGTTAAGTCTAAGTCGTGAGTTTTGCCACTATAAATGGCTAATATTTTGTTGATGGTCTGTTGGTTGATGTTTAACAGTTGTTCCCCCACACTACCAGAAATAGCACCGGATTTGATTTCTTTGCCAATGAACTGGTTGACCCGTTTTAGTTCCGGTATGGATGTGATTCCTATATTGGATAATGCTTGTTGGATAGTATTCAATATGCTGGAATCGGTTTCTTTAGTCAGTAAATCTACTAGATACTTGATTGACTGGAGATCGTTAACTCCACCCATGGCAAGAATTGCTCGTTGGCGTTCCTCAATGCTAGTACCAGACTGGGGGTTAATTTGTTTGCTCAGTTCTAGGAAGTTTTGATTGTTTACCAGCTGGGTTTGTCTTTGATTGGCTTGGTTTTGAATATATATTTGTGTACCCACCAGGGTTGATAATAGGGCTATCATACCCGTTGCACCGGCTACAATCAAAGTCAGATTGGGGGGAAAGTTAAAGGTAAAATTGGTGATGGGGTGAGATGGGGAACTTTCTCTTAGTTGTTTACCAGGGATTGCTATATTAATATCTATGGTGTATGTATCAGCTAACTGATCATGGATGGCACGAGGGTGTTTGCGAGAATTAATACCTATACTTTCTGCTATTACCATTACTAGAACTAAAAATGTAAATAGTTCCAGGTTAGGAAAGGCAAAACTATAACGCCACAACACATAAGCTATACTCGCTGGAATACCCCAACGCCCTATTCCCTCACGAATGATAATGGCTTTAACACCGGGGGGTTTTCCTTCTTTGTTAACTACCTTGATTCCTAACTTCTTTTTGACAAGGGTGCTACCTGTTGTGGCTAATAAGTATAATTGCCAACCTGCAAGAGTAATAGGTGTTAACAACCCCATACTCCATAAAAAATTGGTGGGACTGGCTACATTGCGAATGCCATAATTAACTGGTAGGGCCAATGGCTGTGCGATCGCTCTTTCTATTCCTGCTAAAACTGGATTTAAAGGTGTTCTTTGTAAATCGGTTTGGGAATTAATATAAGCCCCAACACTAAAGGGAATCACTCCACTAGCTGTCACTAAGGTTATTTCTGCTAACCAAGCGAGCAAACGTCTTGCTGGTAGGGCTAGGGATTTGGTTTTTTGTGGTTGAGGAGACGGACTAGATTGATTATCCATTGACGAATTCGTATATAGTTGAACTATACTTGAAGTAAATAGGTTAAGGCTTATTGAATAAGTTTTTGTTAAGTAAAAACCTGTAACCAAGATATACTAACACCCCCAACACCACCAGACTGATAATGGAAATTAACAGTCTAAATACTGTTTGTAAGGTTAGAAAACATAATATGATGGTAATGGCAGCAACAGCGACCTTTTTCATACTAGATAAACTTTGAAACCAAGTTTGATATTGATTCCAATAGCTATTTACCTGATTAATAATGTTTTGACGCAGTTGTGTACCCTGTGGTCGATCAGAGTAAAATGAATTAATTTCCGATTTTAACTCTTGGATGCGACGTTTCCATTCTTCTTGTGGTTGAGAACTCATGATGTTTTATCATCGCCCCTGTAAATTTACATGTACATATAAATCTACAATTGAATAGGGGAGAAGGTCAACAAAATCTCACTCCATAGTCAGGATTTTCCATTTGTCCCGTGTTATATCAGGATAGTTCAATTAATAATGTACCTAAAACGGTAAAACCGGGAACAAAACTTGAGTAGTTTGGTCAAATTAATCAAAATTTCTATCCAAGTGTTTACGGATGCACAGGTGAAAATGAAAACACTAAAATTACTAACCTTTCTTACAGTTAACCTCCTCATAGGTTTGCCATGGAACCAGGGTGTGATAGCACAACAGGGAGTTATCGAGATTAAACAGGAACTTTCTCCGGATCCACTAGTTATTAGTGGTAATTCCCTAGCAAGAGTTAAAAGGGACTGTGGCCTTATTCCTAGCCAACCCAATCAAATTATTGTGGTCAAAGAACCCATACCCTATCTGAGACTGACACTAGAAGGGGAAGAAAAAGCCACATTACTAGTTGATGGTCCGGGTGGACGTTTCTGTATGTTACCAGACGGAAATCAACCAGAAATGACTGGATTTTGGTCTCCTGGAGAGTACAAGGTATATGTGGGAAATCTATCCAAAGGAAAATATGTCTATAGGGTTCATCTTTCTCGGTTCAAGAACTCGCCAAACCCTCAACCTTAACTGAAAGTTGGAAAAGACCTCCCAAACTTCAGTAAGATGGATAAAATGGGAGGAATCGCGAATTCAATAGAGTTTCACTCAGATTAAAAAGACTAATATGGAACTAGACAAATTAACCAGGTTTCAAGACTACGCTGAATTTATCCTTCGTAAAATTGACTCTGTACCTCTCCATCTGTCTGAGCAGGAAGATTGGATTCCCTCCCGTTTAGATGAATGTTTACTGCAGTTACGAGGTGCTGCTGAAAAAACAGTGGAAATGGCTAACTCTCCTGTGAAAATTGGTGTCATGGGCGAGTTTAGCAGTGGCAAAAGTTTGTTGTTGGGTAGTTTAATTGGTTATGCGGATGCTCTACCAGTTAGTGAAAATCCTACGACGGGAAATGTCACTGCTATTCATATTCAACTACAGGAGAATTTTAGTACTACTCAAGTAACTAGTTATAGTGTTGAGTATTTATCTCATGAGGGTGTGAACGAATGTTTACATTTTATGTTATCGGAAGCCAATCGCCGTGCGGTTGCTGCTGGGTTACCACCTTTACAGGTTGGTAAAATTAAAACTGGTAAGGATATTTCTTCCTGGTGTGAAGAAGCTTGGCAAAGCTCTAATAATTTGGAACTGCGCTATTTATTACGAGAGTTAGTATTATTTTTACGTTCTTATCAAGCTTATGGTGAATCTCTATGTGATAAAACCTATACTATTGATGCCAAAACTGCCAAAAATGGTCTACAGTTAGTTGAATTGCCTATGGCAATTCAAACGTTACGATTTGAGGATTTACCTCCAGCTCATATTAGATTGCCCAAAGCGCCACAAATTTTGCCATCCCAATTATTACAAAATAGTTTTCCCTTGATTCGGAGAGTGGATATTCAGGTGAAAATATCTAGGGAAATTTGGGATTTGACCGGAGCAGAAGAATTTGTTCTGTTGGATTTTCCTGGGTTGGGTGCAGCCAATTCCGGTGCTAGAGATACTTTTCTTTCTTTACGAGAATTAGCTCAGGTACAAACTATTTTGGTGCTATTAAATGGCAAATCCCCAGGGAGCGATCGCGCCAATAAGATATTTACGATGATGCAGCAACAGCGTCCAGGTCAAGATTTAAAGGATTTAATTTTGGTAGGGGTAGGACGTTTCGATCAATTACCTTTAGAGAATGAAGGGGGGGAAAGGATTTTAGACAGTCTAATTGCTGAAGAATACCATGATAAAGCTTTAGAAACTGAAGTAGTTTTAGAAAATTTAAAAATTTTGGAAACTATTATTGATAGTGGGAGAGCTTTTACCAGTGAAGATGACAGAATTGTTCTATTATCGCCATTGTTGGGGTTAGCGGAATTATCCAAACGTTCAACTAAGGTGAAAGCTGGTTCAGATGAATTTTTGGCAAATATAGATTATCCCGATTATCTGGAACGACCAAAAAAATTACAAGAAAAATGGGGGAGGTTAAGCCAGAAATTATTAAGCCAGGATTCCCGCAGTATTTTGGGTAGACAATTGGATTATTTTGCTCGGGATGGAGGTGTGAGCAAGTTAAGGGAATTGATTCAAAATCATGTGAATACCCATGGGTTAAAACAGTTATATGAAGATACTCGCAGAGGGGCGGATCTTATTCGTCAACAACAGGAACAATTGAAAGATATTGTGGCTGAAATTCAGGCCCAGGGCGTACCTGCTGCTGATAGTCAAGCCCTAGTTGATTTGCGATTGGCTATTGAGAGTTTGGATAAAGTCTACCGTAATTTTCGTAGGGATTTGGGTAAGGAACCTCTAAAAGATAGACGTGGTTTAGTAGTTAGTAGTCTTATCAAAGATGAATTAACTTATCAAATTCTCAGCTGGAATCAGTGGACTTTATTTTTTAATAAATTGCAAGGTGGTAGAATTGCCTTGGTAGAATCTAAAGGTGCGGCGGGGAAATTATTTGATCGTGCAGATCGTGGAACCAAGGTTAATAATACATTGCCCACGAAAAGTGATGATTTCTATCCCGTTTTTGCCCAAACTATTAAAGATATGGAAAAATTTGCTAGAGATTGTATTAGGCAATCTGTAATAGATTTATTGGTCAAATTAACTAATACCATCAATTTGGAGTCAGAAAAATTAGCGCTCAATCCCGAACTGGAAGAATTGATGGAAGATAAGTTTGGAGCAGAAGCAGCAGACCTATTCTATAGACTGTTGTTAGCATCAAAACCAAATCAATGGAAGGAGGCAATTATTGAGGAAATAGAGAATCAAGATAAACCCATAATACCGGAAAATATATTTCCCCTAGCCAAACAGGATGAGAAGCATGATACAGGACAAGTATTTGATTGGTCTGTGGAAAGAAGTCAATATTTGTCTAGCAGTACAAATCACCAAGTTTTTATTTTACGATTAAGAGATGAAATTATTACTAGTGCTAGTTTACATTTGATTCAATATGTGAGCGAAGTAAACCGACAGATAAATTTAGAATTGGAGGGAATCTTAGATCAAATCATCCCCAGTTTGCAAAACTTATTGAAAAAAGAAGAACTACTTAGATATATTGCTGCTGGAGACACAACCTTAGAATTGACCATACCTACCTGGTTGGAAATTCTTAGTGATATTGCATCTATTGACCAGCAACATATCTATGAGTACACTTAAAGTAGTTTTACCTGTAGTGACAATAAAAACCAATAACAAATAAACTATGAACAATTTTGAACTAGACACTTACCTTAACCGATTAAGTCAGAAACTAAGTGAAAAACTAAATGAAGACTCTAACAAGAGATTTCCAGGCTGGTTGGCAGTAGATTTTGGCACTTCTAACTCTACAGTAACGATGTTTGACCCTATTGAAGTACCAATTGCAGAAACCCTACCCAGAGAACAAGAAGTAAGACTGCGTCAGCGGTTAGGGGAATGGTTAAACTCACCTCCCCATTTAGCTCTACCAGATATTGGTGGGAACGAATGGGAAAAATTCCTGGTCAATCTGGGTAGGAATTTGGAAATTCCACCAGAAACAATAGGGGAAATTTTTGAAAACGACCATAAAGACAAATTTCTAGAAGCTCTTCGTCAAATTGAACTATGTTTGGGAAACAGTGAAAGATTTCGTCGCGCTGTCAGTAAAAAACTCTATCAAATATATCATGAGGTTTTTCGCGTTCCTACCCTAGAGTCGCAAAATTTGATTCCAGTGGTTTTGGATTTTAATAGAAGACAAACAGAAATTCCTAGTGAAATAGAAATCTGTAAAATACAACCATTGAAATTGCAAATGGGTAGAGCTGCAAGAGATAACCGCAAAAAGGCGATCGCCCAGGGTACAATTAATTCACTTAAAGATATTATTAGTAGATTTCATCATTCACCAAAAAGATATTTTGGGCAAAATCGGACTTTTCCTGTGGTGATAAATGAGGGAGAAAAAAATGATCTAGAAAATAATAACATTGAAGTTCACCAATTAATTCAAGCAGCGTGGGGACACCTAATTGAATTAACTGAAGACTATCGTCAACGTGCAGGTAGAAGATTTTCTCAAGGGGACTTTTTGACAGCGGTGGTCACCTATCCCACAGTTGCTCCTCCGGTGGTGCGAAAGGAGATTAAAGCACTAGTAGAGGAATTAGGGTTAGATGATGTGCAAACGGCCTATGACGAAGCTGTTTCCGTAGCCATATTCTTTTTATGGCGAGAATTTGGTGGTAATTTGAATATTGGTATTGAATCATTTAAAACCCGTTGTCGTCAGGAAAAAAATAACTGGTCCCAAAATGTTCTGGTATTGGACATTGGTGGGGGTACGACCGACCTAGCATTAATCAAACTCACCCTAGAAGATAAAACTCCTGTTTTTGCCAATAGTGAGGATAGAGGTTTGGGAGGACGTTATTATAAACTGACACCAAAATTATTGGGTTCTTCAGGACATTTACAATTAGGTGGGGAATTAATCACCTTACGAGTTTTTCGATTGTTAAAAATTGCCCTGGCTGATTTTTTATTAACAGCGGTTACCGATGGCGATATAACCAGTGATAAGCTAGAGGACTTAATTAATTCAGAACTCAACGAGCGCTTTTTACAAGAGAGCAAATTTAAAAGTGGCAGTTTATTAAAATGTGTGGACAAAGAGAATCCAGAAGGGGATGTTGCTTTCAAAGACGCTTTAGACACCGCTGAAAAAGTCTTACCAACTCGATGGCAACAAGCTCCTCAACGTCTCCAAACCTTCTATACTCTGTGGGAATATGCAGAATCCGCCAAATTAAAATTAGGGGAGAAAGGAGCTGAAGATAGTTTATTAACCTTTACCCTCAATGAGCAAGAAATTAGCGAGTTGCTTTTACAAAGTGGTGTGAAATTTCAACTGGTTGGTGCTGATTCTATTTACCTAACTATAAACGCCCAACAATTTCAACGTTGTGCTATTTCTAGTATTAGAGAAGCCATAGGAATCGCCAAAGGACTGATGGAAAGTCGTTTAAATGGAGATGAAAAGGTAGATTGGTTAATTCTCTCAGGTAAAACTTGTAATCTGGATTTGGTGAAAACCCAAATTTACCAAGAATTTAGCAAATCTCCCTACTTTATCTGGAATCCCGAACGGATTACTTTTGTCCTAGAATTTACTAAATTAGCAACTTCTGCTGGTGCTTGTTACGCGGAAAAATTAAGAAGGTTAAGATTTGATCCGGAAGCTTCTAAAAGTTTACTGCGCAAGGGAGCAAATCAGCTGGAAATAGATGTGAAAAATCTATTTTATTATTTACCCTGCAACTTCAAGCGCAAAACCCAAACTCAGGAATTATTATCTATTTTTAATGCTGGACAAGAACTCTATCAACTTATCCCTTGGGAAAGTGTCGCTAAAGTAAGAACAACTTGGCAAGGTATTCAATTAACTAATATCATCTATCGTCAAGATTACCAAGATGGGGAATTACGTCTTTGGGGTAGTTTTGATGGTAAAACTCTCATGGAAAATTTGAGGATGGAAGAAGCTGAATTTCTCAAAAAAATTCAAGTCCAATTTGAAATTGACCAAACTCTCCAATTTACTGTTTTACTCTGTCAAGGTAGTCCCCATTATTTAATAGATGTGCCAGGAATTGATATCAATTCTGTCATTGACTCCCATTCAACTGGTTCTGATATATTTGTTGATGGAAAATTAAAATGGAATATTGCCCTTATAGGCGATTATGACAATTTAAAAGATGGTGATATTGCTATCAATGTCCTAGAATCTGCTACAGTGGATCAACCGGATGCCTATCATTTAGTCTTTGCAGTTGACAACAGTCAAAATCAGATATTAGAAACGTTTCATTACTTACAAGATGGAAGCAAAGAAACTGGAAAGGGATTAATTAGTAGTCCTTTACCACCATTTCCCCAAAATGGTCAACATAATTTCTATATCTGTCAAACCGATAGTTTGACCAAAACTAAAAAATGGATCCGTATTGGATCCCTTAGCAAACCAGAAATCTCTACGGATTACCCTTGTCAATACTATGTCACCCTAGATAGTAAGGGAATATTAAGAATGCACCCAGGAGCAGTTCCCTATTGGATATCCCATAGTCTGGAATCTTTACAACAACCAGGATGTGTTTACTATAGTGAATTGGAATTACAACCCAATGAAATCGATAGGGAACGAGACCCATTTTGTGGTGTGCATTAAAACTATAACATTGACTTCTCCACATCAACAAAAGATTCAGTAGAGTATAGACATAATAACCATGATGAATTCCAAATTTCCAATCAAGCATATTAGTCCATTATGTACCGTGTTTGTACTGCTCACCGGTACTAACCTTATCACAGTCACCCCAGCACTAGGAATCTACCAGCACCAGATAATAGCAAAACAGCCAATTCAGGGCAAAAAATCCCAGGTTAATCCGGTTTTTCAACCAATTCTATCTAAATTAAAGAAAACCACCCAAATCAATATTCTATTACCAACCCATATTCCCATTGGGAAAAATGAGCCCCCACTTTACTCAATTGTGGAAACGGTAACCAAAAACAAATACCAAATCCTACTAGGATTCACTCCCGATTGTAGTGGGGGAACAGCTTGTCGTTTTGGTGCTATTAGTGCAGAGCTAGTTAGTAGTAATACCCCCAAACCTGTAGGAAAAGAAGTAAACCTAAACAATAACAAAAAAGCTTATTTTGAAGATTTTAAATGTGGTGCTAACTGCTCCGATGCTAACCTGACATGGAGAGAAAAAGGAGTGCAGTACACTATTGGATTAAAAGCGGGCAGTTTAAGCGATTTAGTAAAAATGGCAAACTCTGTAGTTTCAGCGAACAAGAGAATCCGTCCATAAGGACGGAGCTTGTCTCCCATTCTTTTGGTCAGCTTTCTTCCTCGTATTCCACCTGTTTTTCCTTAACCTTCTTGGGAATGTTCACCGGTTTAGGTACATCTAACCAAGCATCACCTTCTAAGTCCTCATCATCCTCATACTGTTGACCATAGGTTTTACTGTAAGGTTGGGATGTGGGTTTTGGACTAGCTGGTGTTTGATAGGCGTCTTTGTCAGTTGTTTCGCTCCAATTATCTTCTTCCTCCTCGTATTGTATAGACTCGTAGGCACGGGCTTGCATAACCTCGCGCTGAGGTCTGATTTCCTCTTCTACATAGTCTGGACTCCACTCTTCTTGTTCTCGCGCTATCGGTTGGGGAGTGCGAATCTTAGGTTTAGGTGGTTCCAACGGTACTCCACTAGGTAATTGGTTAGCAGGAGAAACAGCTCGCGGTGCAGAATAACCATATTCCTCCTCCGAGTCTCTTTCCCAGGGTGCTTTACCAATACCTAAACGTTCTAAAACTCCCACGCTCAACTGGTTAACTCTTTCTTCCGCACCCTCAAATACAATCAGTCTATTGGGCCCGGTGCTGACTACTTCATCTATAGAAATTTCGTAGGTACTTAACAGTTGTTCTGGAATTTGGGGTAATCCCAGGGAAGCGATAACTATAGAGGATATTTTACCACTTTCACCATTGAACTTAAAGCTTCTTACCCTACCTAATACTTCTCCAGTTTCTGTAATCACTTCCCAGTTAATCAAGTTACTGAGAGCTTCTACGTCAATCTCCTCAATGACATCTTCATTATCAACCAAAATCACATCACCGATCTGGTTGATACTACTGAGATACATTTGGCGAGGTAGACTAGAAATAGAAATCAGGCTATCTCGTAATCCAAAGGCCACAACCTCTCTTTGGTCAATGTCTACCCACACCTGACTCACGATACCTAACCTTTTGCCGTTATCGCGGGTGATGACTTGGGTATTTAATATATCGGAACGTCTAATTGTCTGTTCGGAGGTCATTCTATAAGTCGTCCTGATCTCGAATCCGGTTTATATATAAACCATTTTTAACAAAAAATCAACACAATAGACAGCTTTGGTCGCTGTAATTATTGAGCGATCGCCCTATACTGAGTCCCATCAACCACAAATAGCATATTATTAGCGACTAGTCTTGTCCGGTTGTAATTGGGAGAACAACTGTCTCCAGTTGAGAGAGACAACATTATTTTCGCCCTGTTTTACCTCAAAGGTAATATTTTTGGCTTGTGGTTGTTGTAATGATTGAAGGCAAATTTCTGCCACATCATCTCGACTAATTTTACCGCGAATATTATCACCCTGGTCTACTATTAATTCTTTTCCTCCCCTGTCTTCTGTTAAAGCACAGGGTCTAATAATTGTATAAGGTATTTGGCTGTCTCTTAAACTATCTTCTCCTTTTAACTTCCAGGTTAAAATTCCTCCTAATTGGTCATTTAATCTCACTGCGGGTGGCTCTTCTTCTAAATTAATTCCCGGTCTCCCTGGACGGGTTACACCTGCAGAACTAACCAATACGAATTGGGATACACCTTCACCACCATAGGCCTGAATGGATTCTAATTCTAGGGTAAATGCACCGGGGGTAAATTTAGGATTTAACCCACCATCATATTCAAACTTACTTAACATTAATTGCACGGAACAAATTTTACTTTCATCGATTTTGGGACAGTCTTTTACGGTTTTGGCCCTAAAAACCGGCACTAAATTGACAAAGGGAATGTTAACATCTATCCATGTATTTGCTATGGTATCGAAGGAGTAGCTATAACCTATGCCATCCCAGGTTGTTTCTGTTCTTAAAAGTATTTTATAACGTTGTCCATCACCTTTAACTCTTAATCTGATCCCCGTAAAACCGGATAGGTTAATTGCAGGGGAAAAGTTTTTAGTTCTTACGGAAGCAAAACCTCCCGAATTTGCCGTGGAAACATTGCCATTAAAGACTGCACTTTTCTCTAATATGTAAAAATTACTGGAACTAACTCCACCCATGACCACATCATCTAAGGCGCCCCAAATATTTTTGATATCTGATGATGGTTGAGTAAAATCAAAGATGATTTTTTCTCCGGTGGTTGGTAAATATCTTTTGGCAGCTAATATTAAATTTTTCACCCCTTTATATTCTACATTTTCTGGTGTGTCTCCTACTATTTCTGGTTGATAGAATTTCACCCCCTGATTATATTTTGCCCTATCTGGTGTGTCTCCCTCCACCGGTTGTACTCGCACTGCTGTACAGCAAACTACACCTTGAATATTACTCATAACTAAATCATTGAGACTTTCTGGTTTTGTAATATTTCCCACCACCAGATCTGCTTCATTGCCCAAAATTTCCCTTGCTTTCTCTATATC
The DNA here is from genome assembly GCF_003367075.2 of Cylindrospermopsis raciborskii Cr2010. Lineage (NCBI taxonomy): Bacteria > Bacillati > Cyanobacteriota > Cyanophyceae > Nostocales > Aphanizomenonaceae > Cylindrospermopsis > Cylindrospermopsis raciborskii. Next base: position 373,406 of record NZ_CP065936.1, on the reverse strand, counting down.
TCTGACCAAACAGCGTACCCTATAACCTTGGGTTAATAATTTTTTTACCACCCTTTTACCTACACCACCTGTTGCACCCGCTACCAAAATTACACCCATTTGTATTCTCCCTGTTGGTTGATCTTGTTGGTTTGTAGGACGATTTTGTAGAATGTTTTGTATCCAGTTCAGGAGGGGAAATACCTCAAAATAAGTAAGGGTTTTAAGGAATCTACACAAATCCCATTGATTAGATTTTTTGTCATTCATAATGATTAACAACTCTATTATCTGTATTATATACTTTATACCGTATCATACTACATGATCTTTCCGATGGCAACTTTAGATTACTCTTGCAGGAATCGGGCAATTTCTTCTCCCATATAAATAGTATAGATAGGACTACATCTATGAGCGATTGGGCAAAAATTCAATCTGACTATGAGGACTTTCATCAGCAATTTTCTAGCATCATAATTGCTACGGTTAGTGACCAGGGGATTCCTAATGCTAGCTATGCTCCCTTTGTTATGGATGAATTAAAAAACATTTACATATATGTAAGTGGTTTATCCATTCATACTATTAATATTGAGTCTCGTCCAGATGTGAGTGTTTTATTTATTGAGGATGAGGGTGAAAGTACTAATATTTTCGCCCGTCGGCGTTTAAATTTTGATTGTAGAGCCAGTTTACTGGAAAGAGAATCGAGCAAATGGCAAGAAATAGTCGATCAATTTCAGGCAAGATTTGGCACAATTATAGAGGTTTTGAAAGGATTGGCTGATTTTCGAGTTTTTCAGCTGACTCCAACGAGAGGAAGATTTGTAATTGGCTTTGGTGCAGCTTACCATATTCATGGTGAGAACCTGCATCAACTTGTACCTATTGGTCGATACTAATTTTGGGAGATAACGGTCTATGTTAGAATTCCATCCGTGTGGCTTTGGTAAAAAACAAGTTGACACCTCTTTGGGTAGTATGGTCTACTATACCCAGACCAGTGAACCCTGGGATATTGGGGGAATTGACAAATTACCACCCTTACTATTTTTGCACAACTTTGGCGGTGGTGCTTCTGCTTTTGAATGGTCTAAGGTTTATCCAGCTTTTGCCCATAAATATCGCATTTTGGCACCAGATTTAATTGGTTGGGGAGATTCCGATCATCCTGTCAGAGACTATCAAATAGTTGATTATTTGACCACCATTAGGGAGTTTATTCACCAGACTTGTGCGGATACTGTAACAGTAGTTGCTTCGTCTTTAACAGCAGCTTTGATGATTCGCATTGCCATTTCCGAACCACAAACCTTTGAGCAGTTATTTTTAGTTTGTCCTGCGGGTTTTAATGATTTTGGTCAAGGTGCGAGTAGGAGATTACCGCTTCCAGTGATTAACTTACCCTTTGTTGACAGTTTGATTTATGGGTTGGGCGCAGAAAATGAACTAGCTGTAACCAATTTTCTACAGAACTTCCTATTTGTCAAATCACAAAGATTGTCACAAGAGATAGTGCAGGCCTATTTAACTTCTGCACAAAAGAGAGATGGTAAATATTCAGCCTTGTCATTCTTGAAGGGGAATCTTTATTTTGATCTGAGTTTATATATTCCTCAATTACAAGTGCCTACCATATTTTTTTGGGGTGAACAGGCCCAGTTTACTAATGTTAGTTTAGGGAGGAGATTAGCCAGTTTAAATAAAATGGCAATTAAAGATTTTCAGCAGGTGCTTGATACAGGCATTTTACCCCATTTAGAAACCCCCGGAGTTTTTATTGGTTTATTATCTAAATATTTAGATTCTCAAAGGGTAGGATAGGGGTGGGCCGCAATTTACCACGGCCACAAGCTCATAAATTCCCGTCTAACCCAGTAACTCCAGATTAGCGAAAACAAATTCTTGAATTGACATACCTGCTGGGGTTTCTGTGCGGATTTCTCGACGGTTGAGAATGTAATAATTGCCTACTTTTTCATATTCATCCGTGAACTCACTACGACCACCTTTTTGCTCTCCAGTCTTGGGATCGTGATACACAGAATCATAAGTATGAGATAGATATCCCGCTTCCATTTCGTGAATACTGAAAGTGTTAATAGTCACAACAACTCCATGAATATGACGGTGAACAAGAGTAACTACATCATTGCGAACTTTATATTTATCACCAGCTGATTTTCCGCCAACAATAATTTCTACCGCACCACTGGAATCCTTCCCACCATAGGTAAAGGTATTTTCTCCATGTGTTTGGGCAAACGTGCGCCTTACGCGATGGACAGCAATTTCCCAAGTTTGACTGTCAATTGCCTTTTTGGCAGCTTCATCTTCTACTTGGGTAACTTCCCATTTGAAATTGGCATCAATACGAATTTTGCCAGTGAATTCCTGACCCTCATATTTATAAGTGATATCTGCTGTGTAACCGGGGAAATTTTCATCCCAGGTATAACGATTTTGATATGCAGCCCGGAAAAGTTCTTGGGCAGAGATTTGAGTGACTGTCATGATGCTTGTCCTCTGGCTGATAATAGCTTTTTGTGATTTATAATATTAGAATATAGTTAATCTTTAGGTTCGCATAGTCCCCAACTGGGTACTTTTATGGCTAAAACACTCCACTCTATTTTTGAAGCAATAGCCCATGTTGAAACTGAGCAGGAATTACAACAAGCTCTTATGGAAACTATCAGCTTACATTTTGGTGTGCACCATTGGGGTATTTCCTTTAGAGAACACCAGTTCTTGACGGGAATGGAAATTCCAGAAATTCCTGCGGTTTGTTTGGAGGCCAATCCTGTAGGAAGTTATGTTGTAGAACGTCATGCACCTACCCATGAACTGTTAGTCTTGGCTCCAGAAGACTGGAAAAATTTTTGTACTCGCCATGAACACGTGATGACAGGCCCCATAGTTTGTGATGGTAGACTGGTGGGAACTCTTAATTTTGCCCGAGATCCTGGTAGTCCTCCCTTTAACAATAATGATTTGGCTGATTTAAGTGCTTTATGTATCCATTTATCAGCAAAAATCGCCACTCTCCAAGCTAAGTGGAATATGGTTAAACCCATTACTGAATGTCCTCTAACTGCTAGGGAGTTAGAAATTGCCAAATTAGTTGCTCAGGGGTTAACAAATGGGGAAATTGCCAGCCAACTTTGGATTAGTCAAAACACGGTTAAGCAGTCACTTAAAAGAATGTTTAAAAAGTTGGGTGTTTCTGCTCGTGCTGAAATGGTGGCGAAACTACATTAAAAAGTTGGCAATCTTCTCTACTGCATTCTCCAATATATCCATTTCTTGCACTAATGCAAAACGTACATATCCTTCCCCACCTCGACCAAACCCTACCCCAGGAGCAACAGCTACCCCTGTTGCTTGTACTAATTCCGTACAAAATTTAATTGAATTGTTACTCCATCTGTTAGGTAGTTTTGCCCAAATATACATGGTGGCTTTTGGAATCTCTACTTCCCAGCCCTTATTATGTAGACTTTTGATAAATCCATCTCGCCTTTGCCGAAAAATGTCAACCGTTTTTTTAACACTTTCTTGGTCACCAGTTAAGGCGGCGATCGCTCCATTTAAAATGCCTAAATATTGATTGAAATCTATACTCGACTTTATTTGCTTTAAAGCTTGAATTAATTGAGCATTTCCAATGGCATAACCAATGCGGAAACCACCCATACTATAGGATTTAGATAAGGTAAAGAATTCTATACTGATGGTTTTCTCTGGATCTGCTTGGAAAATTGAAGGAGCTAAAGATTGGGAATCATTTGTTTCTCCCTGGGTAAAGACTAAATCCACATAGGGAAAATCATGTACTAGGACAATATTATGCTGTTGACAAAATTCCACAGCCTCCTTAAAAAAGGATAAAGGGGCGATCGCACCTGTGGGATTGTGAGGATAACTTAGAACCATCATTTTAGACTGACTGACAATTGCTGGGGGAATATCAGTTAGTACGGGTAAAAAGTTATTTGTTGGCGTTAATGGTATGGGATAGATTTGCCCACTAGCTAAATACACTCCACCCGCGTGGGAAGGATAACCCGGATCCAACAATAGGGCAAAATCTCCAGGATTAAGAATTGCTAGGGGTAAATGCGCAGTTCCTTCCTGGGAGCCAATTAATGGTAAAACCTCTGTTTCTGGGTCTATGGGAATACCAAACTTCTGTTCATACCACTCAGCTGCTACTTGACGGAATCTTTGAGTACCTTTAAACAGTAAATAACCGTGAGTTCCAGGATCATGCAGGGACTGGGCGATCGCCTGGATCACATGATTTTCTGCTGGTAAATCAGAAGATCCTAGGGATAAATCAATTAACTTTTGTCCCGCAGCTATAGCTAAAGACTTAGCTGTATCCATATCCGAAAATACATTAGACTGTAAAGGTTGTAAACGTTGTGCAAATCGGATTTTATTTTTGGACATGGCAATAACCGAACTAACAAAAAACAACGGAGCGGTTAATTATCTAAATTCTTATTCAACCAACCAAGAAGTTTTTCCTTCCCGATCACCCCCTCCGTAGAAGCTTTTAATTTTTTAGATGCAATCAGTCTCAATGCAGGTACACCTTCTACCTGATAGGTTTTGACGCTATCCGGATTTGGATCCACCTCCATCTTGACAATTTTCAGGCGATCGCTATATTTTTCCGCAGCTAGATTCATCAATCCAGTCATCAATTTACAAGGACCACACCAGGGAGCCCAAAAGTAGACTAATACTGGCTGATCAGCAGCTAGAACCTCCGATGCAAATTCAGCATCAGTGATAGTTATTACACCCTTACTCATAAAGTTCTCCATGCCATTATTTACAAGTTAACCTACGGACCAGTTTACTCTAAACTGGTCATTACTACCCGAAAAGTCAGATGGGGAAAGTCAATTATGTCAATTATAATTTATCCAGTTGTTTTCTCAGCTCTTCCAATTCAGCATCTACGGGTTCAGCGGATTTGCTTTGATCCTTTTGGGAACTACTGCTAGATTCAGCAGGAGGTAATTCTCCTTTAGGTGTAGGAGCTGGTGATAGTATACTGGCTTTCAAAGCTGCCAATTCATCATCAATATCACTACTACCTTCCAGACGAGCAAATTGACTATCTAAATCCGCACCCACTAATTCTGCTGTAGACTGGGCACGAGCCTCTTGCATGAGAACTTTCTCTTCCATTCGCTCAAAAGCAGCCATAGCACTATTACTATTCATATTAGTAACCATCGAGCCAATCTGTTCTTGAGCTTTAGCGGCAGTAATCCGCGCCCTGAGCATGTCCTTTTTGTTTTTGTACTCAGCAATTTTGCTTTCCAATTGGATCAGGTTTTTTTTAAGAGTGTCTACCTGATTAGTCTGCTGGTCTAAACTAGTTTTGAGAGCTATAGAGGTTTCATTAGCACTTTTCTTCCTTTCTAAAGCCTGACGTGCCAGGTTCTCATCTCCTTTTTGTACAGCCAACTGGGCATTGCGCTGCCACTTATTCACTTCACTAACAGCATCATTATATTGCTTTTCCGTGCGTTTTTGGGCAGCAATAGCTTGTGCCACCCCTTGACGAAGTTCCACCAGGTCTTCCTGCATTTCCAAGACGGCCTGTTCCAGCATTTTTTCTGGATCTTCCGCTTTATTGACTAAATCATTCAGATTGGCACTAACTACTCTTTTTAACCTATCAAATAATCCCATAATTTTTTCCTGCTTGTGTGTTTTTTATTTGGAAGACAATAGCTTGATCAACAAGTTTACAAAGCTGCTTTATTGAGGTCAAGAGCTTGTGTAAAAACGAATATCAACGTAACTCCAGTAAGGGAGAAAAGATTAATTTCGTAAGCGAGCCTTAATTCCCCTAGCCTCTAGTTGCTGTAACCTTTGTTTTGCTTCCTCTGGAGTTAGGAATGCGCCCAGATAGATGTACTTTTGATTAGGTGACAAATAAGCATCGGGGACAACCTCCTTAGCTGCACTCAAGATAGTATCACTCTCATTATCGGTTATCAGATAATAATAGGGATTATTGACCGCTTGTGCTGCTGCATTAGAACCCTCTCCTAGCTGTAAGTTTTGCCTGGGGACTTCCTGTTTGATTCGTCGTTTAATTCTTCCCTCACCAATACTAGCAAATTGGGTATTGGATCGGGGGGTGGATGGATTACTAGATGAAACTCCTAAGCCAGATCGAGAGGATGTATTTTGGCGGGTAGAATTTCTAATAGACCTAGATTGGAGAGAAACAGGAAGATTAGTGGATTTTGGAGGGGTTTTCACGCCAGAAACCTGGTTGACTGGGGAATCAGGTTGGCTCGGGGATGGTAATTGACCATTGTTTGCACTTTTTCTCTGGGACACCCTAGGAAGTTGAGGAACAGAAGTAAGTGATTGTGAACCAATTGAAGACTGATTGTTCACTGCAGGACTGTTTGTATTCTCAGAGGTGTTAGAGCTGGAAATCTCTGGATTAGTGTTAAATGGGTTAAACTTACTTAAACTCAATTTAGAAAGACTACGTAAATTAAATAGCACATAACCGAAACCTAAGCTGGTCAAGAGCATGAGAAAAATAGAAAAAACACCCAAGGGTGAGAGCAACCCACCCTTAGTGCGATTAGACTTCTTTTTATTGTTTTTATTGAAATTCTTTTTGTTTAACTTTTTTGGTGGAGCTTGGAAGGCTGATTCTTCCTCCAAAGATGGGGAATCGAAAATTTCTTGTTCTGGTGGAAAGCTTGTGGTTGTGTCCGTATAACTCCCACCTTGAGAATAAACTAGGGTGGAGTCTGGGGAAAAACGATTTGATAAAGGATCACCCTCTTCCCCGGATGGGACTTTTAACTCTACACTATTGGAGGTGATATATTTATCATCAACCGGTCGAGCACTATAACGGGTGCGTCTGTATCTAACCAATTCCTCATCTAGTCGCACCTCCAAGTTTTTGAGTGCTGTGGCCAGGATGGGATTAAGCCTGGAAGTCTTGGGGAATGGGTTATGAGAATTGATTCTGGTATTCTGACTCATTCGACACCACACCTTGAAATTTAGATTATGAAATTTACACTGGGATTTGTACCGTATAGTCAACTGTATCAGTAAAACGGGCAAAAAAATCGTCAAAAATCATAAAGCAAGATCTTTAATTCTAGATGTCGTTAAAATCCGTTAATCAAATTCTAGGGATTCTCCAAATAGAGTCCAGGTGTCAAGAAGAACCTTTGCTCAAGTTACTTAATTTTTGGCCGGAGGTTGTTGGTGTGAAAGTCTCTCGGGAAACTCGTCCCCTGTCCATACGGCGTCATGTTTTGTGGGTAGCAACTTCCAGTGCTGCTTGGTCACAAAATTTAACTTTTGGACGCTATGCCATCCTATTGAAGTTAAATCAGCGGTTAAGCCAATTGCAAATTCCTGCTTTAACAGATATTCGATTCTCAACTGCACAATGGAATGAAATAGCACAAAACCAAACACAAGAAACTGTCTGTGGACAAGAACATCCCAGCTATTTAGCACAGAGCAATAATATTAATTATACTAGTCAAATTGCTCAACCAGTGGTTTCAGTTAAAATGGTTTTTGAAAACTGGTTCAGGACTAAACAAGTCCAGGATAGTCATTTACCTTTGTGTCCCCAATGTCAGTGTCCATCCCCACCAGGGGAACTGGAACGCTGGACTATTTGTTCTCCCTGTGCTGCTAAGGTGATGGAGCGACTGTAGTTAAACTACAAAATGAGGAAATGCTATGGAATAAACTCTAAAGAAATATGAATATCTTTAAACTAATCAAGAAGTTTCATAGTTAAATATTTTATGATGACTATTAAAGATGTGCTTCCAACCAAGCAAGACCATTCATCTCTCTTAGTGCACAAAAATTGGAGGGAAAAACTAATGGGCAATAACTTAGCGGTAAAACTTCGCTCCGGTACTCAAAAAGCTCATACGGATGCAGAAAACGTGGGTTTTATGAAGTGTTTCGTCAAGGGGATTGTAGACAAAGAATGTTTGGGAAAATTTTTGGGCAATCTGTATTTTGTCTACGGTGAACTAGAAGCTGCAATTGCTAAACATCAACAACATCCTGTAATTAAGGTAATGTATTTTCCCCAACTAAATCGTCTTCCATCCTTAGAAAAAGATATGTTATTTTATTATGGTGATCTCTGGCCTAGTTACCTAAAACCATCCTTAGCTACTCAAAAATATGTTGCTCGTCTGCAACAACTTTCTACCCATCAACCTGCTCTACTATTAGGTCATGCCTATACCCGTTATATGGGTGATCTTTCCGGTGGACAAATGTTGCAGAAAATTGCTCAGTCAGCTTTACAACTCTCTGGTTATGAGGGAACTGAGTTTTATAATTTCGAGCAAATTCCCGATAAACAGGTTTTTAAAAACCAGTATCGCCAAGCATTAGATCTTGTACCGGTGGATGAGACAACTGCTGATCAAATTGTCGCTGAAGCTAATTATGCTTTCTATCTCAATATGGAGATAGTGAAAGAGTTGGAACCTATATTAATGACCAAGTTGGGTCAAGCTAACTATAATCAGCTAGTTTGATCTAAGTAGGGAGGCACAATTATTTGTAGGATGGGTTGGCGTTGGGTTTCGTTCCTCAACCCAACCTAAGTTCATGTTTAATTCCACTCACCCAATTAGCAACCCTTAACTTATGCGTAAATCCTTCTCCCACGCAAGAATAATTCAGAGGTTTTTATGGTTTTCGTTTTACCAGGTGTCAAATTTGATTTGGACTTGATTCAAAAATATGACACTCGCGCTCCTAGATACACTAGTTATCCACCCGCTACAGAATTATCTGAAACATTTACAACTCAAGACTGGGAAATGGCTATTTCTCATTCTAATCACCGTCATACCCCCCTGTCTTTATATTTCCACATTCCTTTCTGTCAAACTCCTTGCTATTTTTGCGGTTGTAATACGGTCATCTCTCATAACAAGAAGATTGCTGAACCTTATGTGAATAATTTAGCTCAGGAAATAAAAAACACTTCTCGTCTTATTGATACAAGTCGCCCTGTTCTTCAAATTCACTGGGGTGGAGGTACTCCCAATTATCTGGAAATACGTCAAGTCGAATTTCTATGGGAAACTATTAATCGCTATTTCTCTGTTGATGCAAATGCGGAAGTTTCTATTGAAATTAACCCCCGTTATATCAATAGAGACTATATTAACTCTCTGCGAAGTATTGGCTTTAATCGCATTAGCTTTGGTATCCAAGACTTTGACCCCCAAGTACAACTAGCAGTTAACCGAATTCAACCAGAAAAAATGCTGTTTGATGCTATGGACTGGATTAAACAAGCCAATTTTTCTAGTGTGAATGTGGATTTAATTTATGGTTTACCTTACCAAAATTTACAAGGTTTCCAAGAAACCCTCACCAAAACCATTGCTCTTGACCCAGACAGAATTGTTGTCTTTAATTTTGCCTATGTCCCCTGGATGAAACCAGTGCAAAAAAAAATTGACCCTACTACTCTACCCACCGCTCAAGAAAAACTAGACATCATGAAAATGACTATTGAGCAGTTGACTAGTCACCAATATCTGTTTATTGGTATGGACCATTTTGCTAAGCATAATGATGAATTGGCGATCGCTCAGGTTAATGGTACTTTAAAACGAAACTTCCAAGGTTATACCACCCATGCAGAAACTGAACTGTTTGGTTTTGGCATCACTGCTATCAGTATGCTAGATAATGCATATTCTCAAAACTATAAGGATTTGAAGCATTACTATCAATCTGTGGAAATGGGCGCAGTTCCCATCAGTAAGGGAATTCAATTAACTCCAGATGATATGATCAGACGGGATGTAATTATGTCTATTATGTCTCATTTCTGTCTACGCAAGTTGGAGATTGAAGCTAAATATCACATCAATTTTGATCAGTATTTCCATGAGGAACTCCTAGAATTAGGACGTCTAGAAAGGGATGGACTGGTAAATTTATTCGCTGATGAAATACAAGTCACGGATATTGGTAGATTGTTAGTGAGAAATATTGCTTGTCACTTTGACGCTTATAGTAAAATGAAGGAGTCTAAATTCTCCCGCACTATATAATTTACTATTTCAATGCGAATTAAAATTTGCGGTATCACTCAACCACAACAATCTTTGGCAATTACCCAACTGGGTGCAACTGCTTTAGGTTTTATTTGTGTACCTAGTTCACCCCGCTATGTCAGTATAGAACAGATTAACCTAGCTACTTCCCATATACCTGACCATATTGATAAAATTGGTGTGTTCGCAAACAGTACCATTTTTGAAATTACCAAAGTGGTCAGTTCATCAAGTTTAACCGGTGTACAATTACATGGGGACGAAACACCACTGTTCTGTGAGGAACTACGTCAAGTCCTGCCTAACATAGAACTAATTAAAGCCTTTAGGGTAAGGAGCTGGGAACAGCTAGAAACCACCCTCAACTACACCAGTGGTGTGGACACATTTCTATTGGATGCTTATCATCCCCAACAGTTGGGAGGAACAGGCAAAACTTTGGATTGGCAAGTCCTACAATCCTTCCGCCCCGCCCTTCCCTGGTTTTTGGCGGGAGGATTGACTCCAGATAATGTTCTTACCGCCCTTACTCAAATCCACCCAGATGGTATTGACCTCTCTAGTGGAGTAGAGCGATCGCCTGGGGACAAAGATCTAGACAAGGTGGCTCTTTTATTTTCTCGAATCAATCAACTTTAACAGGGCATTATGCGGATGGCGAGACTCGAACTCGCAAGGCAATGCCACACGCACCTCAAGCGTGCGCGTATACCAATTCCGCCACATCCGCACGATTGCCTAGAAACAAACTATAGCATAGTAAATTGACAATGGCAAATGTTTTTTGAAAAGTTTTGTAAACAAGTTCTGGCAAAGATTTTCTGGGATTTTCTTCTTCCCCGTGATCATAAAAATCATGGGAATTAATATAATATAACAGCGTCAATTCAAGCAGATGGGAGAAAATGTGAATCCACTGGTAGTAATATGGTAACTAAAAAATGAAGTTTGACAAGATTTTAATTGCCAATCGGGGGGAAATAGCCCTTCGTATTCTCCGGGCCTGTGAAGAAATGGGAATTTCCACAGTTGCTATTCACTCTACCGTTGACCGTAATGCTCTACACGTTCAATTGGCTGATGAAGCGGTTTGTATTGGTGAACCAGCTAGTGCTAAAAGTTACTTAAATATTCCCAACATTATTGCAGCAGCCTTAACCAGGGGTGCAACTGCTATTCACCCAGGTTATGGTTTTCTCGCAGAAAATGCCAGATTCGCGGAGATTTGTGCAGACCACCAAATTGCATTTATTGGCCCTACACCAGAAGCAATTCGCTTAATGGGGGATAAATCCACAGCCAAGGAAACCATGCAAAAGGCTGGAGTTCCCACAGTTCCCGGTAGTGATGGACTGGTGGAAACTGAAACCCAAGGACTGGCGATCGCTCACCAGATAGGTTACCCTGTGATGATCAAGGCCACTGCTGGAGGTGGTGGAAGGGGTATGCGTCTTGTGCGTAGTGAAGATGAGTTTATTAAGCTGTTCCATGCAGCTCAAGGAGAAGCTGGCGCCGCTTTTGGTAATGCTGGTGTCTATATAGAAAAATTTATCGAACGTCCCCGACACATCGAATTTCAAATCCTGGCGGATAACTATGGTAATGTCATCCATTTAGGAGAAAGGGACTGTTCTATTCAGCGTCGTAACCAAAAGTTATTAGAAGAAGCTCCTAGTCCTGCTCTAGATGAAGATCTACGTGAAAAAATGGGACATGCAGCTGTAAAAGCAGCACAGTTTATCAACTACACAGGTGCTGGAACCATTGAATTTCTCTTAGATAAGTCAGATCATTTCTACTTTATGGAAATGAACACCCGGATTCAAGTAGAACACCCAGTGACTGAAATGGTCACCGGTGTGGATCTTCTGGTGGAGCAAATTCGTATTGCTCAAGGTGAAAGACTCAAATTTGACCAGGATAAGGTCACCCTCCAAGGCCATGCTATCGAATGTCGCATCAATGCTGAAGACCCAGATCATGACTTTCGTCCATCACCTGGTAAAATCAGTGGTTACTTACCACCAGGAGGACCAGGGGTAAGAATTGATTCTCATGTTTACACAGATTACCAAATCCCTCCCTACTACGATTCCCTGATTGGTAAATTAATCGTCTGGGGACCTGATCGCCATACAGCTATTAATCGTATGAAACGGGCCCTAAGGGAATGTGCAATTACCGGATTACCTACAACCATTGGATTTCATCAAAGGATTATGGAACATCCACAGTTTTTACAAGGTCAGGTTTACACCAGTTTCATACAGGATATGAAACTTCCCTAGTTGTTGTTGATAGTAACTACCCATTTAATCGTGCCGCCATGGTCAGTAATCCTTGCTGACCTAGTAAAAACTCCCTTACCAAGCTGAAGATACCTACCCAAATAATGGGAGTGATATCCACACCACCAAGAGGTGGTACAATTCTTCTGAGTAGGATCAAAAAAGGTTCGGTTGGCCAGGCAATTAGACTAAACGGTAACTGTTTAAGACTCACCTGGGGATACCAAGTCAAAATGATCCGGAAAATAAATAAAAAGGTCATGACACCCAGAAGGGGTCCAACAGTCCAGGAGATCAGGTCAACACCACTCATAACACTAGTCATGACTATTAGTTAAATCCAATAGTACCACAATTGAGTTCATTCTTTGCTAAAATCAGGATGAATTGTGTAAAAAAATCAGGTTAAGAATTATGACACCCTCTTTAGCAAATTTCCTTTGGAGTCTACTTTGGGGTACTGCTATTGTAGTTATCCCTGCTACCGTAGGTTTGATTTTTATCAGCCAAAAAGATAAGGTCCAACGCAATTAGACAATGTAGACAGGTTAACTAATGACTGATGAACCCTCATCAGTCATTGATATCACAAGGAAAAGAGCAATGATAAATTTTGGGATCAATGGGACTGGTCTTCTAGCTCAGGTAAATTTCGGGGCTAATTCAGCTAGTGTGCTGGGAATTTTTCTAGCAGTAGCTGGAGCAGCACTGTATTTCCTACGTACTGTGCGTCCCGAACTTTCACGGGATCAGGATATATTTTTCGCCGCTGTTGGACTATTGTGCGGGTTTATTCTTATCTTTCAAGGGTGGCGACTTGACCCGATTTTGCAATTTGGCCAGTTGCTGTTGGTTGGCTCTACAGTATTTTTTGCAGTTGAAAGTATTAGGTTAAGGAGTATTGCTACTCAACAAGCTAAACGTAATACGCCCATTGTAGATGATGAGCGGGAAGTTAGTAAAAAATATTCTTATTCTCAACGTCGTAATTATCAAGCAGAAGTAGATGAAGATCTAGATCCACTACCATACTACGAAGAGGAAGAAGTGGAACCCCCCCAACGTCCTAGAATTCGCGGTAGTCGGGATGATCGTCCCAGTCAAGAGAACTACGAAGACACTCCCCAAAGGACACCACGTCGTAGTGGTCGGGAACAACCAGATTCACGAACTAAAAAAGGCCGCACTGGTTATGGAAGCTCCTCAAACCGTCCTAATAGTTATGAGTCTGATGAAAATTGGGGCGCTCCTCCTAGACCAGTTGATGACTGGGAATCTCCCCGTTCAGAAACCAGAAAACCGTCTCGTCCTCGTAAACCTCAATCTCCAGAATTTCCTCAGAATGAACCCCCCACCAGACCAAGAAGGCGTCGTCCCCCCGTGGAGTCTTTTATGTCTGATGAGCCCATTAATGCTGATTATGTACCCTATAATCCCATAGAAACACCAACCCGAAAACCAGATAATTCTGATGATTTGGATGATATTAGTTAATTACGCGTAATTTGAATCTGCTGTGCATCTAATTCGGTTCTTTTTTCCCCCTCCTCACTTTTTCATGCAAGTCCTAATTTTGGCACTGGCTATTTTACTGGTCTCTTGTGGCACTGGTGAAGTGAGGATGGATATTTTTTCGGTCAATACCCGCTATACAGAACAGGATCCTGCTTTGAGTGGTGATGGAAAGTTTCTAGCTTTTGTTTCTAATCGTAGTGGTAGTCAGCAGTTATTGGTCTATGATTTGCAAAATCAAGGCTTTGCTCCCATTTCTGGTTTAAACCGACGAGAAACTATTGTGGAAAATCCTAGTCTTAGCTACACTGGTCGTTATATTTGCTATTTAACAAGCGATCGCGCTAAACCAGTGATAGCTCTTTATGACCGGGTTACAAAACGGTCACAAGTGTTAACTCCCACATACGGGGGTTGGATTAAAAATCCGGATATTAGTCCTGATGGGCGTTATATTGTCTTCCAATCTGCTGGTCGTGGACAATGGGATATTGAAGTTTTAGATCGTGGACCAACTGTGGAGTTAGATATTCCTAATGGTAGGGCGGTGGGAAATTAGTCTGAAGGGTGGTATGTTATATAATTTACATAAGTTATCTAGGTCATCTGCCATTTTACTCTTGAGCTTGGTTTTGATCTCAGGTTTGTTAGCTGGATGTTTTGGTTACCCGCGAATATTAAGTTATCCTTTTGACTCTGGTGGTCGTGGTTTAAACAGTTTAGCTTCTGAGTTTAACCCACAGATTAGTGGTAGATATATTGTGTTTGTTACTGACCGTGGGGGTAGCCAAGATGTGTATTTATTTGACACAATTACTAGGAGTCTAGTAGATTTACCTGGACTGAATACCTTTGACACCATGGCTGACCATCCTGCGGTAAGTCAGGATGGTCGTTATGTTGTTTTTGCTGCTAGTCGTCAAGGAAAATCTGGCATTTTTCTTTATGATAGAGAAACACGCCAATCTCGTAACTTAACCACCAATTTAGTAGCTCAATTCCGCAATCCCACCATTAGTGCTGATGGCAATAGAATTGCATTTGAGTTCACCAATGATGGACAATGGGATATTTTGGTTTGTGACCGATTTGGTCAAAAATTAAATATATCCTAATGTGATTTTGATTCCTCCTTTTGGATGGACTCTATAAGAGATCTTACTTCCTGGGTACCTGCTGATGGCTCAAAGGAAAGAGGAAACTTGCCTCGGACTAACATTCTTAAACCCAGGGGAGCTAGAGAAAGTAGTCCTTTGAGATCGCGAAAATAATTGCCAACCACTTGTACTCCAAACTGACGCTCATCTATCCATCCTCCCTGTTTAACTAAATCTACCAGTACCTTACGGTGGCGAATAGAACGACTTTCATTAGCTTGTTTACGTTCTAAAATCTTTTGTTTGATTTTGTTGATTTGTGCTAAAGGTTCTACTCCCATGGGACATACAGAATCACAATAGAAACAGCGAGTGCAACCCCACACACCTTGAGTTGTATGATTATATTCTTCCAAGCGATTTTCTTGATTGTCATCACGGGAATCTGCTACCATACGATAGGCTTTAGCTAAAGCATGGGGACCAACAAAATCTGGGTTGACCTGACGAGCATTACACTCGGAATAACATGCACCACACATAATACAATTTCCCGTCTGGTCTAAAAGCGATCGCTCCTGGGGGGTTTGAAGAAATTCCCTTTCTGGGATTTGTCGTGCTGCTGTACTAATATATGGTGTAACCGCCTCCAGATTATCCCAAAAACTGGTCATATCCACCACCAAATCCTTAATTACAGGCATATTTCCCAGGGGGGCGACGGTAATTGAATTAATGGTATGATGATCCACCGGGTAAACAGAAGCAGAAATATTTGTTAACCTAGCCAGTTCGCTGCCAACATTTTCTTTGCAAGCTAAAGCGGAACGTCCATTAATCACCATAGCACAGCTACCACAAATAGTATTACGACAGTTTTTGCGGAATGCCAAAGTTCCATCTTGTTCCCACTTAATACGATTAAGACAATCCAAGATTGTATTTCCGGGATCCACCTGTAGATTATAGGATTGAACCACGGGAGTAGAATTGGGTTGCTGACGAATAATCTGCAAAATAACTTCCATATATAAGGCTCCTGTTTTATTTTTAAAAAACCTGGCTGCTCCATCTAACCCAGATTGCCAGATAATAATCAATAGACTCATCCTTATTATATAAATATAGATCCAGGAGCATAAACCTCAGAAAAAATGCCCGCGACTTTTGCGATGACTTGATAAATGACCCCTCTGGGGGAGATGTCTAATGGATAGATAATAAATTGTAAATTGTTTTTTCAATTAAAGAAATATTTTGCTACTATTGATTCATGATAGTATTTGATATGAAACTGCACCAAGAGCAGGACTAACAGTCGTACAAGTGCGGTTGATAGTGCTTTGTTGATAAACAGACTGGGAGAATTTTCTAAATTTTCCAGGTCAGATCAACGGGTGTATGTGCTTTAGAGAATACTGGGTTCTAGCTCAAGATGGGGAGTGGGTACCAACCTACAACTCAACAGCAAGAACTAAAAGTGAAAACCCTGCGACTTATCGTATCTACCACTTTTTAGGAGTGGAACTAGCCCAATTTGCAAAGGTGCCTTAAAATTACACCACTGGCATTACATCACTTTGGGAGCGCCCAAAAATTAAGGTCAGTTTTTGCTGATGGTGAATAATGGTTGAAAGTGTTGTAGAATCACCTCATAAATGTCCCTGGATAAACCTCTCACAGAGCGAATAACCCAAATGAAGGTGACAGGGCTGATAATATAAGCAGGTAATTCACAGTTAAACTGCAAGTTTTAAGTAGCTATGAACATTGGCTGCAAGCTAAATGTAAAACTAGACTACTTTACATGATCTGTTTGCATAGATTAAGGGAATTTTGAGCATAATGACTGAAACCGCAAGTGCCCCATTAACAGGAAAAGCATTGCTGTCTAGGGTAAAAGAACTTTCCAATTTACCCCGCCGAGAAAGAGCAAAGCAATGTGGGTATTACACCGTAACTAAAAATAATCAGGTGCGTGTTAACCTCACGGATTTTTATGATGCTTTGTTATCTGCTAGAGGTATTCCCCTCAGTCCAGAATCAACGAAAGATGGAAGAGGAAGAGAACCAACCTATCGTGTAAGTGTCCATCAAAACCGTCAAATTGTCATTGGTGCTACTTACACCAAGGCCATGGGTTTAAAACCCGGAGATGAATTTGAAATTCGTCTGGGTTATAAACATATTCACCTGATTCAACTAAGTGAAAGTGATAAAAAACTACTATCTTCCGAGACTGATGGTGATGATGACAGTTTAGAAACTGATGATGATGACGATTTAGACAGCGATGAAGAGGAATAAATTCCAATAGGAGTGGGGGTTATGGGGTTTTTAGAGATCTCATGACCCCCCACCCCATCTACACTGTAGTAATATCTTTCTCCTTTTCTGCAAGCAATTCATCAATTTTCGCAGTATATTTGCTGGTGATCTTTTGCAATTTGTCCTGCTGATCCCGGGATTCGTCTTCTGAAACCTCCCCCGCTTTTTCCTGCTTGCGGATTGAGTCTAGAGCATCACGTCGAATATTGCGAATTCCTACCCGACCTTCTTCAGCATACTTGGCAGCTAGTTTAACTAATTCTTTACGCCGGTCAGATGTTAAAGGTGGTATGTTTAGGCGAATCACAGAACCATCATTACTAGGAGTTAGACCTACATCAGACAAGGAGATAGCCTTTTCCACTATATTCAGACTGGTTCTGTCATAGGGTTGGATGAGAATAGTTGTTGCATCCGGTGTAGTAATGTTGGCCAGGGATTTCAGGGAAGTAGGGGATCCATAATAGTCGACTTGTACTTTATCTAGCAAACTAGCATTGGCACGACCGGTGCGAATGCTGTTGAAAGCTCTTTGCGTAGCTTCAACGGTCTTATTCATTGTACTTTCAGCTTCAGCTAATTTCACAAGAACCTCCCACAAGAGTACCAATAGATTCTCCCATGACTGCGCGACGGATATTTCCCCGTACCGTTAAGTCAAAGACGAGAATTGGAATATTATTTTCTTTACATAGGGCAATTGCGGTACTATCCATCACTCGCAAATCCTCCGCCAAAACGTGACCATAGGTGAGGGTTTTATAGCGTTTGGCGTCGGAATGAACTTTAGGGTCTGCGTTGTAGATACCGTCTACCTTAGTAGCCTTAAAAATCACATTTGCTTCGATTTCCGCTGCTCTTAAAGCAGCAGTGGTGTCCGTGGTAAAGAAAGGATTTCCTGAACCCGCACCAAAAATTACCACTCGTCCTTTTTCTAAATGACGGATGGCACGACGACGAATATATGGTTCAGCCACCTCTTGCATGGCGATCGCAGTTTGTACTCTTGTTTGTACTCCTATCCTCTCTAGGGAGTCCTGTAGAGTCATGGCATTCATTACTGTGGCAATCATTCCTATATAATCAGCAGTTGCCCTGTCCATACCTGCTGATGCTGCTTTAACGCCCCTAAAAATGTTGCCACCACCAACCACGATAGCGACTTGAACACCAGTGGCCACGACCTCTGCTAATTCTTGAGCTATTCCCTTGACTACTTCTGGATCAATGCCATAGCCCAAGTTGCCCATTAAGGCCTCACCGCTCAGTTTCAGTAAAACCCGTTGGTAATTCGTTCCCATGAAGTTACGCTTTATGAAATAAGTTGCAATTGCCTCCAATTTAAGATAGCAGTAGAGTGGCAATCTGTGTCTAGTCCTAAATTGATTTTTGTAACTTATTGTTATTTTTACATTTATAGTTTATGATTTGTAATTTGTAACATTATTTAAACCCATTTTTTTGCCTTGGCAGTTTTTGAGCTGACAACTTATGAATTCTACCACATTCACATCTACAAAAACTTGGTTTTGGCAAGGACTACCTATATCCTATCAAATGCAAGGGACTAAAGGACCAGCGGTAATTTTAGTACATGGATTTGGTGCTTCTTGGGGACACTGGCGCAAAAACATACCTGTCCTTGCGGAAACTTGTCAGGTGTACGCCATTGATTTAATTGGTTTTGGAGCTTCTGCTAAACCCCAACCCAATGAAAAAATCACTTACACCCTAGAAACTTGGGGAAAGCAAATAGTTGACTTTTGTCAACAAGTAGTAGGCAAGCCCGCATTTTTAGTTGGTAACTCTATTGGTTGTATTGTAGCAATGCAGGCAGCTATTAGCAGTCCGGATATAGCTTTATCAATTGCTTTACTAAATTGCTCCCTGAGATTATTACATGACCGCAAACGGCAAAATTTACCCTGGATTAGGCGGGTAGGAACCCCCCTGTTACAAAAATTCCTATCTATTAAATCCATTGGCAACTTCTTTTTTAGTCAACTAGCTCAACCCAAAACCATCAAAAGAATTCTTTTGCAAGCTTATAATGTTAAAGAAGCAGTTACGGATGAATTGGTAGATATTTTGATGAAACCAGCAAGAGACCCTGGTGCTGCTGATGTATTCTTAGCCTTCACCAACTATTCCAGCGGACCCTTACCGGAGGACTTGTTACCGATATTACCTTGTCAGGCAATCATTTTATGGGGAACGGCTGACCCCTGGGAACCAATCGATCTAGGTAGGGAGTTAGCCAATTTTCCCCAGGTGCAAAAATTTATTCCTCTGGAAGGAGTGGGACATTGTCCCCAGGATGAAGCTCCTGAATTGGTAAATTCTCTTTTACAAGAGTGGATCCATAGTTACTGAATTTGACTAGTCGCAGCATCTGTCATCATATCCACAGTTATTATTACAGGAAGAATTGTAATAATATACTCTGTGGTCATGACGATGCCACGGACGGTAATGACCATGGTAGGGGAATTTTTTCCAATGTCCACCCCCAGAAATTAGTTGTTGTTCTTCCACAGACAACTCTGGTAGGATATGGGATAGGGTATTTGGTTTTAACATGACATACTCCAGTGTTAATGATAAACCAGACTTAATGATTAAAAGGTGTTACATACCTATAGTTTCTTTATAAGAAAGTCAGCGCCCAAATTCATAATGCCAAAGTTACAATCTGATAACTAATGACTACCTCTTGGGACAGAATGATTTTTTTGCCGTCAGCTATTGAACAACTCTCGGAACCAACTTCTGTAGCTTTAGCTCAAAGTATCCAAATTGAGGAGATGATTACTCCTTTAAGTCCCCAACCAATTAGGACTAGCTATGTCGTCCAGGGTAGTGGGAACACCCCCATATTATTAATTCATGGTTTTGATAGTTCGGTTTTGGAGTTCCGCCGACTTTTGCCCTTGTTAGCTCCTACCCATCCAACTTGGGCGGTAGATTTGCTGGGGTTTGGTTTTACCGAAAGACAACGGGATATTGGGTATAGTCCTGCTGCGATTAAAACCCATCTGTATCATTTTTGGAAAACCCTTATTGGTCAACCTGTGATTCTGCTAGGAGCTTCTATGGGGGGCGCAGCAGCTATTGATTTTGCTCTTACCTATCCTGAATTGGTACAAAAGCTAATCTTAATTGATAGTGCTGGTTTAAAAGGGGGTTCGGCTTTAAGTAAATTAATGTTCCCCCAACTATACTCATTAGCAGCAGAGTTTTTGCGTAATTCCCAAGTGCGCGATCGCATTTGCCGTTCTGCTTACAAAAATCCCAATTTAATTAATGATGACACCTTATGTTGTCGTGACCTGCACATAGAAATGGCAAATTGGAAGGAATCATTAATTACCTTTACCCAAAGTGGTGGTTATCAAGCCTTTAAATTAGAGGAGTTAGGGAAAATTGGGCAACCAACCCTAATTTTATGGGGAGACAGTGATAGAATACTAGGGACGAAGGATGGGGATAAATTTAGACAAGCAATTCCCCAAAGTCAATTAATTTGGATTCCCGACTGTGGTCACATTCCTCATGTAGAAAAGCCAGAAATTACGGCACAGCACATTTTAGATTTTACTGGTAAAATATTGTGATATAATGGTAAGACCAGTAGAACAAACTATTGCACATCTGTGACACCATCCGTATTTGAGTCCGAACGTCTGTTATTTACCCCAGCTCAACCCAGCACTAATCCTATCCCTGTGATTTTTGCCTTCCCCAATGAATACACTGTGGGTATCACTAGTCTTGGTTATCAGGTGGTATGGGCAACTTTAGCAATGCGCAATGATCTACAAGTAAGTCGCTTATTTACCGATGTGCAAGAACCTCTCCCTAGACAAGCGGAAATTATTGGTTTTTCCATGTCCTGGGAATTGGATTATGTGAACATCTTGCAGATTTTAGAGTCTTTACAAATTCCTGTACGTGCAAGTAATCGGGGTTTGGAATATCCGCTGGTTTTTGGTGGTGGTCCGGTTTTAACTGCTAATCCCGAACCCTTTGCTGATTTTTTTGATGTGGTGCTATTGGGTGATGGAGAGACTTTATTAGAGAGTTTTATTGATTGTTATAAGCAAGTTAGACAAGCTCCTAAAAGTGTTCAACTTAGAACCTTAGCTCAAGTACCGGGAATCTATATTCCCAGTTTATATGATGTTGAATATTGGGGTGAAGATGGGGAAATCAAGGCTATTTACCCTCTGGAGGTTGATATTCCTCCCCTTGTTCACAAGCAGACCTATAGAGGAAATAATCTTTCGGTTTCCACAGTGGTGACACAAAAAGCAGCATGGGAAAATATTTTCATGGTGGAGGTGGTGCGCAGTTGTCCGGAAATGTGTCGGTTTTGTTTAGCCAGTTATTTAACTTTGCCCTTTAGAACCGCCAGTTTGGAAGGTTCTTTAATTCCTGCTATTGAACAGGGTTTAAAAATTACTAATCGTCTAGGTTTACTGGGTGCATCTGTAACTCAACATCCAGAATTTTCTGACCTTTTGGATTATATTAGTCAACCTAAATATGATGATGTGCGATTGAGTGTTGCTTCTGTAAGAACCAATACGGTTACCCAAAAATTAGCTCATACTTTAGCCACAAGAGATTGCCATTCTTTGACCATTGCTGTAGAGAGTGGTTCAGAAAAACTCCGCCAGATTATTAATAAAAAATTAGATAATAAAGAAATTATTCAAGCTGCTATTAATGCTAAAGCTGGGGGTTTATCAGGGTTAAAATTATATGGCATGGTGGGTATTCCCGGGGAGGAACCTGAAGATTTAGATGCTACGGTGACTATGATGAGAGATATAAAAAAGGCTACCCCCGGATTACGATTAACTCTAGGATGTAGCACCTTTGTTCCTAAGTCCCATACTCCGTTCCAATGGTTTGGAGTTAACAAGAGTGCGGAAAAGAGGTTACAGTTCTTACAAAAACAACTAAAACCCCAAGGTATAGATTTTCGTCCCGAAAGTTATAATTGGTCTGTGATTCAGTCTTTGTTGTCTAGGGGAGACCGTCGTCTTTCTTATTTGTTAGAACTAACCCGTAATTTTGGTGACTCTTTAGGAAGTTATAAACGAGCATTTAAGGAATTAAAAGGTAAAATTCCCGATTTAGACTTTTACGTTCATAGTCACTGGTCACCCCAGCAAATCCTCCCTTGGAATCACCTACAAGGACCATTACCACCATCTACCCTAATTAAACATTTAGAAATAGCAACTAGTCATTTTCGTTCTCTTTCCCCACTTAAAGTCAACAGGTAGAAAAAATTCAATTTAGGTTTTATTCATGTTACACTTTTCTCATTCTTCAATTATTAATGCACCAGTCCAAGTAGTTTGGGAATTCCATGAGAGACAGGATGTTTTGAAGCTCCTTACTCCTCCTTGGCAACCTGTGCAAGTGTTGCGTCGGGAGGGGGGACTCAATAAAGGTGCTATCACAGAATTTAGATTGTTTGTGGGGGTACTACCCCTGACCTGGTTAGCGCGTCATACTGAATGTGAGAAATATCGACTGTTTACTGACGAACAGGTGTCAGGACCTTTTGATTCATGGGTACATCGTCATGAGTTTATGGAAGAAAATGGTCAAACAAGATTAACTGATAATATTAAATATTCTCTCCCCGGTGCTGAAAGACTAGAATTAATAGGTGGGTGGGTGGTTCAAGTGCAATTGGAAGCAATGTTTCGCTACCGTCATTTTATTACTAAACGGGAATGTGAGGTGTAAATAATCATGTATAGCAGTTCTGAAAATTTACACTTGCTTTATGATATAGATGAGAATTTATGGTTGGAAAAAACAATTGTTTTGCTCAAAGAAAAACGGTTTTATGACTTGGATTTACAGCATTTGGTTGAGGAGCTAGAAGCATTGAGTAAAAGAGATAAAAATGCTGTAGCTAGTCTTTTGGAGCAGATTATTAGGCATCTTTTATTATTGCAATATTGGCACGAGGAGTCTGAAATTAATAGAAATCATTGGCAAACAGAAATTGTCGGTTTCCGGAACCAACTTGAGAGATTATTAACAACTAACTTGCACAATTATCTTTATACTGAACTAGAAAAGATATACCAAGGTGCTTTCAGATATGTGCGACAGAAAACTAGATTTGAGGTTAGTTTCCCTCAAGATTGTCCTTACAGTTTAGAACAGCTTTTGAATCAAAGTTATTTTTAAAAACACAGGTATGCTGTTTATTATTAACAGTTTTTGATCATCCAAACCAAAAAACCTAAAATCACCTCCACTGGAGGTAAAGGATAGTCTGTTAAATCAATAGTAACAACGGAACCTTCCAGTTGTAAAAATCGCCATTGTGTACCGCTGCTAATACAACCATATACTGTGGAAACTTGTCGGTTACATGCTTGATTAAATCTCTGTGCAGCTACCATTTCCGCTATACATTGCCCAATTCCAACCTTTAAATCCGCCTTCTTTGCTTCTATAATTACCATAGCAGGTGCTTCGATAGCTAACTGCTCCGCTGATTTACTAATGAGAAAATCACAAAATCCAGTTAGTCCTATTCCAGGATCAACGCTAAATTCCTCCCCAGAAAAAATGCTGATCTGGCGATCAAATATACGCCTCAGCTCTAACAACACCGGGTTAATAATTACCTCAGAACGAGCTTTTTCCGTATCAACTGCGATCGCCCATGGGATATCTTCTAAAATTGCTAGCAATTTTTGACTAGGTACAATTGGGTCAATATCTGGGGGAAAAAACCGGACGCCTTCAGTAACTGTAAGGTCAAACTGTTCTTTGACTTTACTAAATGTGAACTGACTGTATGGCATAGTTCCTAGTCTCTAGCGATAAAAACACAATAGCTCTGTAGTATCTAAATTGTCACAATAAACCGGTGTGAAGTTGCTAAAACCCAGTTTTTGAGAGATGGTTTGAAACCAAGACTGAGTTTCAGGAAAATCACTGGATGAAATATGATTTTCTACCATTGTATACTCTTGGGGGTCAATTAAAGACCAGTCCCTTTTCACATTCCCTAAATAACGTTGTATATAACTTTCCCGATCTTCCTTTTCTCGACGGATGATGTCAATAAGGATGAAAACTCCATGGGGATTTAACAGGGTTCTGATATTATTAATTATCCGTTCTTTTTCCTCCGGTTGCAAATGGTGAAGAGCGAAGGATATGAGAACAACATCAAATTTGTGGGTTCCATCTTGGACTAAATCATTGGTGAATTGCCAACAGTCTGCTGACACAAGTTTTCTCTCGCATCCAATTAGGGCAATGTTTTGTTCAGCATCCACCAACGCAGCTGTGGATACGTCTACACCTGTATATTCAGTAATTTGGGTGTTTAATAAAGCTCCACTAGTGAAACTGGCATCCCCACACCCTAAATCTAGCATAGTAAAGGGTTTTGACCATTCAGCTAATAATTTGTGTAGCACATCATATATTTCCTGATGTCCCATGTAATTATTGTTTAATACCTTTTGATAAACTTCCCACTGTCTATTGAAAAACTCTTTAGCTGAGAAGCTTTCATCTTGACTAGGTTGTGGTTTCTTAATATCTGTTTTTTCGTTGATCTGCATATATTTTATCTATTTTATCAACTGTTGACCTCCGGTATTATTGGGAGGTTGATTCTTTTATGGGTGGTCTAACACACAAATAAACCAAAGGACCAAAAAGGGGAATCAAGGCAAATAACCACCATAATCGATGATTGTGCCAACCCCGTCGCGTCATGTCATCTCCCAATAGTATGGGAAATAATAGACTCAGTAGCAAAAAATCCAGGGTCATTACATGAATAAATCTATTGGTTTGCCATTGATGAACAAAATCAAACCCATCCCCTCTCCACCCATATCCTACCAAAACCAGTGCTGCTAAAGTTAATAAAATTCCTGTCCATCGAGAGTCGAAATTTTTTAAAAACCAGTTTTTATCCCCCGTAAATTCTGGGTTTTCTGCTCTTAAAGCTAAATAGGGCAAAATGGCAAAAGCACCAACGCCAAAGGATGCAAACGCAAATGGCCAAGCCACTATTTTTTGTCCCCTTCCATCAAAAAACAAGACTGCACTATACACCAAAGGCCAAATTCCCATTAAATAAAATAGGGCGATAATCACAGGATTAATACCTTGCCAATTTCCTATACACAGGTTTTTGATTAGCTCTACAGTTAAGGGAAAGTTATCAGGGGGAGCAAGGAAAAAGGCGTAGCTGACAAACCCTAGCCATATTGCCAATAACATGATTCTTCTGAACATTTTGTCACGCCTCTACACACCAATTAAAACCATAACATCAATAGCAAATCAATAGTAGTTAAATGCTTCCGAAAGATATGCTGCTGCTGCTGCTACCACTGCAATGGCATTTTCATAGTCTAACCTAGTTGGTCCCAAAACTCCTACCCTTCCAACAGGTACTGTACCCCTACGATAACTAGAAAAAATTAGGGAGCAGGTTCTCATAGGTTCTAAGGGATTTTCTGTGCCAATGCGCACTGTTACCTTGGGTTGACCAGTTTCTTCTATCTCCGGTTCGTCACATATTAATTTCCATAGTTGTTCTTGTTCTTCTTCTAGGAGATGCATTATTGTTTGTACTTGCTGCACCTGGGAAAATTCCGGTTGTCTTAATACCTCTCCCACACCCCGCACCATAATTTGGCTATTTGGTGGATTGGATGCACGCTTGAGTAATTCTGTCAAGGACTTTTTCAACAGTTCTCCATAACTTTGAAATTCCCGATCTAATTCACTCCAATTCATATTGGCTAGATCTGATAAGGTATAGTTACGCAAGCTGGTATTTAAAAAGTTAGAAAGTATTTGTAGTTCTCTGTCAATCGTTTCTGCTTCCAGTTGATTTACACCCGATTCTGGGAACAAGTCCACCACTTTGGAATGGGTTTCATATCCATCAGTGACCACAATCACCATGACTTTTCCCGTTTCCACTTGTAAAAGTTGTAAGTGTCTGATTTGGGTAGTGTTAGCTTGTGGCATGGTAATTAGGGTAATACAGCCACTTAAAGTCGCTAAAATCTGTGCCGCACCCTGTAATAAGGCTTCTAAACTCCAATCATCCCAAGGTAGTCGCTGCTGTAAGGTGGATTCCACTTCCTTGACTAAAGCTGCTGACGGTTTCATCAGCTGATTCACATATATACGATAACCTGAATCCGAGGGAATCCTACCCGCAGAAGTATGGGGTTGGTACAATAAACCCGATTTCTCTAAAACGCCCATCACACTACGAATAGTGGCAGAACTAATACCAAGGTCAAACTCTTCAATTAAAGCTTTTGAACCAACTGGCTCCGCCGTGGCAATGTAATGTCTTACCGTTGCCCATAGTATATGTTGTTGTCGATTTGTCAGCTGGACTTGCATAAAGTATATTTTGGTGAAGGCGTATTTTAAGGGGTGCAAAAGTTTGTCTCGCGACACGGACAAGGGAAAAATAAAGGGAAATTAAAAATCTATTACTTTAACAAACCTAAAGTCTAACAAGTTGCAGTACCTGTCTATATTTGTATTACTTATACTGGATCACCCATATCCAACCATTCTACAATCTTCCCATAAATTTTCTACAAAAGTTTGTGCTTGCTGATACAAAAAGCTACCTTTTAATGGGTAGCAAGATGATGAAGCACTTCCTATCTGTAAACACAGTGTTTAATATCGAGGTATGGAGTTATCGACCAAGAGAGAATAGGCATCTATCCCACCTACAATATTACTAACGTCTCTAAATCCCTGAGATAAAAGCCATTGGCACATTTGAGCAGATCTTGAACCATGGTGGCATAATACCAGGGTTTCCTTAGAAGTATCAAAACGGGTGGAAATTTCTCCTTGCCATTGATTATATTCACTCAGGGGGAGATTGACAAAACCAGAAATTTGTGCTATGGCAATCTCTTGTGGTTCTCGCACGTCTAGTAACTGTAAATTTGAACCATCCTGGATTAAACGTTGTTGTAGTTCTTGAACTCGAATTTCTTTAAAAGATTGATCAGTCATCGTAACATAATTGTTAAACTGCCAACTCAAATTATACTATATGGTGGCGACAAAAAAGCGGGAAAGTAGGTTAAAAGTGAATAATTTGAACGCGAATTATCAACGCTTATCTTTTGGTTGGATCTTGGCTGGTATTATTACTTTGCTGTTAATTGCTACTACTGGCTTATACTGGCTCCCCCATACAAGTAAGACTATTACCCCCATTTCTCACCCGGGGGCTAGTATGTTTGTTTCTCGAACATCACCTGCAATGATATCTCTACTGGTTAATCCCCAGGAGTTACAATCTTTAGACCGGGAATTTACTCAGGCGATCGCCAAATTATTGGCAAAAAATATAACTAATGATATTCAATCCTGGTTAGGTAAGGAAATTAGCTTGGTTGTTACCACTGGGGATCTAGACCGTAACCCAGATAATGGCATGCAACCGGGATATTTAATGATATTGGAAACGGAGGATCCAACTGAAAGCCGGGAGTTTATTAAATTATTATTTTCTCAAAGAGCTTTATTAGGAAAAACACTAGAAGTTGCAAAATATAATGGTACAAAGTTGGTTTATGATCTGCCCAGTGAAAACAAGTTAATATCCAGTCAATTTTCGGGGTTTGAAATCAACAGTTCTTTAGCTGGTGCGGTTGTAGGTAAATATGTTTTGTTTGCCAATGATATCAAGGTTTTAAAAGAGTCAATTAATAATGTTCAAGCTCCGAATTTGAATTTAGTCAGTTCTCCCAAATATCAAAAAGCTATTCAAGAACTGCCTAAAAATGCCCTAGCTCTGGGATATTTTAATTTACCATATTTGGCAAGATGGCAAAATTTAGAGTTTCCAGAAACATCAAGTTCTGCCAACTATGATAGTCAGCTTCTTTCCTTAGTGTTAAATCCTGATGGTTTGTTGGTAGAAACTGGATTTTTTAACCCATCCCCGGTTCCTAACCAAGCATCTAGGGCAAGGTTAAATAATGCTGTGAATTATCTTCCGGAATCTGTTGGTTTAGCAATTATTGGCGCTAATCTCCAGGAGGAGAGTAGTATAAATAAACTTTGGCAACAAGCAACAACTACTATTTACGGATCCCCAACTATAGGTACTCGTAGGTTATTACCACATTTGTGGGAAATTCAAGAACAATTAGGAATCACCTTGGCCAATGATATTTTCAGTTGGATAGATGGCGAATATGCTCTGGGGATTTTTCCTAGTTTGGAGGATAATACTCATTGGACCTTTATTGTGGAAAATTCCCCCAGTCTAATCCAGGGGATTGCTCACTTAAATACTGTAGCTGTAAAACAGGGATTTAATGTTAGTTCGTTCCCATTAAATGACCAAACAATTTTTGCATGGACAAAACTAAAATTCCTTAATAAAGTTGTAGATGCACAAATCATAGGTCTTCATACAACAGTTGATAACTATGAAATTTTTGCTTCCGATATTTTAACAATGGAAAAAATCCTCACCCATCAAGAAAATCCCCTTACCCAAAACCGCCAATTTAAGACAGCTGCTGGTCATAGATCACAAACCAACCAGGG
The DNA here is from genome assembly GCF_003367075.2 of Cylindrospermopsis raciborskii Cr2010. Classification (NCBI taxonomy): domain Bacteria; kingdom Bacillati; phylum Cyanobacteriota; class Cyanophyceae; order Nostocales; family Aphanizomenonaceae; genus Cylindrospermopsis; species Cylindrospermopsis raciborskii. Next base: position 344,450 of record NZ_CP065936.1, on the reverse strand, counting down.
TTATGTGTATATGGACTGGCAAAAAAGTCAAAGATTTCTCGAAAGTCAACAACCCCTAGTTCCATTGGGGGAATTGTTCGCTCAACCACTTTTTAAAAACTTGCGATCGCTCACAATTAACAATTATGGTCAGAACCCAGGGATGTGGAAAGGTGGAGTGTTTTTCCAGCTTAAAGATTAAAGACTTTGACCAATATTTTTCACCAGAGTTGGAAATCTAGTGCCCTATGATTTAAAATAAGAAAGTAGCTTTTTTGGATAATATCTCGATGCTATCTACACTGCGTGACGATTTTCGTATTATCTTTGAACGGGATCCAGCTGCTCGCAACTGGTTGGAAGTTTTATTTTGCTATCCGGGTTTACAAGCTCTCATCTTCCATAGAATAGCACATACCCTACATACCATGGGTATTCCCCTAATTCCCCGTCTCATTTCCCAGATAGCTAGATTTTTCACGGGTGTGGAAATACATCCAGGTGCGGTAATTGGTAAAGGAGTATTTATTGACCATGGTATGGGAGTGGTGATTGGAGAAACTGCCATTGTGGGTGATTATGCTCTTATATATCAGGGTGTAACCCTAGGTGGTACGGGTAAACAAAGCGGTAAACGTCACCCCACCCTGGGAGAAAACGTGGTTGTTGGTGCGGGTGCTAAGGTGTTAGGTAATCTCCAAATAGGTAGTAATGTTCGTATTGGTGCAGGTTCGGTAGTACTCAGGGATGTACCATCCAATTGTACTGTTGTTGGTATACCAGGGAGAATTATCTATCGTTCAGGGGTGCGTATTGCTCCCTTGGAACATAATAATCTACCTGATTCTGAAGCAGAAGCAATTCGAGCTTTAGTTAATCGTATTGAAATGCTAGAGGAAGAAATCAAAAATCTCAAAGACCCAATTCCATCTTTCCCTAGTTATCTGAAGAGCCCAGTTTTAGTGGGTAAACTAATAGCAGATCAAGAATCACCTAGGGAACAGAAACTCTGTCATATTCGCGATAAAGCCATACAAGAATTTTTGGATGGTGCGGGTATTTAGTTATCAAAAATTTGGGTCTAAAATGTGCAAATATGGTTGACTTCTCCTGAACCCCCGTGTCTTTAGACCGGGGAGTCAAATAACACTTAAATTATTGGGTCAACCTAACTACTAATAAGCAGAGAAATATCTATAAGTGGTAGAATAATCTTAACCGTTGTTCCCCGATTTAAACCCAAACTTTCCAAAGTAATTTTCCCCCCCATTAATTCAATCAAATTGCGGGAAATAGCTAATCCTAAACCCGTTCCCTCAAATTTGCGCGTGGTCGTACCATCTACCATCACAAAGGGACGAAATAATTTTTGCTGCTGCTGTGGATCTATACCTATACCAGTATCCACCACGGAAATAACCACATATAATTTACTATGTTGTTTGATAACTTTAGTGCTAATTGTAATACTTCCTTCTTCAGTGAATTTAGTGGCATTACCAATAACATTGATCAGCACCTGTTTGAGTTTGATTCTATCACCCTTAATAGGGATAACTTGCTCTGATATTTCACATTTTAATTGCAGTCCCTTCTTTTGCACGTTGACTGATTGTAAATTAATTACTTCTAGTAATAATTGGCGTAATTCCAACGGAATCATCACCACCGAAAGTTTACCAGCTTCTATTTTAGAAATATCTAACAAATCATTAATAATCCCTAAAAGATGAATTGCTGTATCATCAGCTTTTTTTAAAAACTCTAATTCCTCCTCCTTATCGTCACATAAACCATCTCTCACTAAACGCACACAGTTAATAATAATATTGAGGGGATTTCTCAATTCATGGGATGTGTTGGCTAAAAACTGACTTTTGACGGTGTTAGCTGATTTAGCCTCCTTCCAAGCCATTTCTAACTCTTCTGTCCATGCTTTCAGTCGTTCCACCATTTGATCCAGTGCTTGAGCTAATTGATTAAACTCCTTAATTCTAAAATTGCGCGGAATTGGTTGTACTGCATGATGACTGTGAATATTTAAAGCATAGTCCCTTAACTCCTCTACAGGATCTGCTAACAAAGGTGCCAAATACAAGGAAACCAATAAACTAGCACCTACCAAACCAACTGTTAAAGCAATAAGTATCAGTTTAATCTGATCTAATCCTAAAAGAGCATCTCTAACACTAGCAACAGCTAATATCACCCATTTTTCCTGTCTTTGTTTAGTAATGGGATTGGGAATAGCTGTATACCCAGCTACCGAGTCCTCTCCGTCGCTAAAATGAAAATTTATGGAGTTATTATTACCCTCAAGAGCATCTTTAATAACTCCTTTTAGCTGCTGCAAATCTGTATATTTATTAATATTAGTTCCTATGGTTTCTAAAGATGGATGGGCCAGAATAGTCCCGTCTTCACTAATCACTACTAAAGCACCAATGAGAGAACCTCGTTGATTTTCCATTTGTCGGTGTAGTGTAGTTTTAATAATTAAAACATAAGCCAAATTTCCCCGCTGATTATACACTGGTGCTGACAAAACTAATTCCAGTTGGTTTTCTGCAGGACGTTTACCAGTAATTCCCGATTTCAATGGTAAAACTGGTGTAATGTGAACCTGATGACTAATTCCACCAGAAAATTGACTATTAATCCATGACATACTATTTTCTATCAAAGGTTGATCGCCACAGCTACTAGCAATCACCGGATTCCTATCATCCCTATTATCAAGATGATTGAGTTGAATACAATCAATTTGATTGGGCAATAATCTCTCTATTTGCTTGATTAATTTTTCCACTTCTATAACTGACCCCGATTTTATCGCTTGAGTCTGAGTAGCTGTCAGTAAATTGGTTTCTAGGGTGGCGATCGCATCTGTAATTTTCTCTCCTTTATTAATCGCACTATCAATTAAATTTTGCCGAACATTATTTAGCAAGCTTGAACGTGCTTTATTCAGTGCGGCTATTTCCCCAATTAATAAAACCGGAACAAAGACCAGTAATATTCTGGTTACTAAAATTCGTCTAAAGGAAGATTGACGGAGTTTAACCATCGCAGGACTCACTTCCAAAAATGTATACACTATCATCGCTACGGTACAACACTTGCCATATCAGATTCAACACTGCTGCAACGCCACAAAAATTAAAAATCTATCTACCAGTTCATATAGTGCTTTCCAGTTCTGGTAATTTTCATCCGGATATTAAGTTTTTTTAACAATCGGTTGAATACTGGTTAATTAATACCGCTCAAGGTGCTATCTTTTGGCAAGGACGTTAATTATCCGTATTTTCAAGTGTGTTCCCACCTTGTAAATACTCACTTTAACTTACACTGCTTCTACTGAGAGTGTGTCAAATTTATGTCTCAACAATTGCCCGCACCCAACCAATTCGGGAAATTACCCACCGAAGCTCAATTAGAAGAAAAACTAATGCAGGATGTGTTAATACTATTATCTAGTATGTTTCAAAGGGAAGAGTCCACTATTAAACTAATCTTGAATTGTCTTTATGATATCGGTGCCAATAATCTAATTAACCAAAAGTTTCGCTACGGTACTATAAATAAGCTCTTAAAATGGATCTCGAAAACATCCAAACCCGCATTCCGGATGATTGCTTGGCAATGGTTCAAAAAAAATTGCCCCCAACTCATTGCTGACTGGTTACATACCCAAATAGAGTTTAAACCCCCCCAACCTACACCCTTACCAAGTCCTAGGGTGGAAGTAATTAAAGATATTAATTCCCTACCTCCCATGACTCAAGACCAAATTTATGAAGTTAACCATGAAGTAACACAACTCCGCTCCCAGGTCAAACTATTAAGGGGTATTTTGGTGGGTCTAGCTACCGTATTAACTGCTAGTTTTATGTGGGCTGGCTATATAATAGAACATTAACTCCATTATTACCAAGGGGATGTGGTCAAATTTTGTCTAGTTTCCAGATAGACAAGTAGGGCATTAATATCAGCAGGGTTAACTCCTCCAATGCGGGATGCTTGTCCAACCGTGAGAGGTTTAACCGTGGTGAGTTTTTCCCTAGCTTCCTTAGAAAGAGTGGTAATAGAATTATAATCCAAATTGGGGGGTAGATGGCGATTTGCTTGACGAGCGATTTGGTCGATTTGGTTTTGCTGTCTGGCTAAATACCCAGAATACTTAATATCTATTTCCGCACCTTCCTTTTCCGCTCCATGGAGATGGGGATTGCCAAGTCCGTATCTTTCCAAATCAGAATAATGGATTTCTGGACGACGCAACAGATCTGCGAGGGTGATGGAACCCTTAATAACCTGTTGAGTATGTTGAGTAATCAACCTACCAATATCCTCATGCTCCTTAATTCTGGTGGAATGGAGTCTTTCCTTTTCCCCAATAATTTGTTCTTGTTTTCTAGTAAACAAATTCCATCTTCTGTCATCAATTAAACCTATTGCTCTTCCTAGGGGGGTCATACGTTGATCCGCATTATCAGATCTTAGTAACAACCGATATTCTGAGCGACTGGTGAGCATACGATAGGGTTCTCGTAAATCCTTCGTGCACAAATCATCAATTAAAGTGCCAATATAACTTTGTTCCCGGGGAAAAATCACCATTTCTCGACCTTGGGCAAACTGAACCGCATTAATGCCCGCCACCAATCCTTGAGCAGCTGCCTCTTCATAACCCGTTGTCCCATTAATTTGTCCGGCACAAAAAAGACCTTCTATTTTTTTAGTCATTAAAGATGGGTAGCATTGAGTTGCAGGCAAGTAGTCGTACTCCACAGCGTAAGCTGGACGTAACATCACACATTTTTCCAAACCCGGAAGACTTCTCAACATGAGGATTTGCAAAGTTTCTGGTAATCCCGTGGAAAAACCCTGAATATAGAGTTCGGGTATATCTCTTCCTTCTGGTTCAATAAATATCTGATGACTTTCCTTGTCTGCGAACCGCACTATCTTATCCTCGATGCTGGGACAATAACGAGGACCTTTAGCATCCACCCAACCCCCATATACGGGAGATAGACCTAGATTTTCTTGAATGAGACGATGGGTTTCTGGAGTAGTGCGGGTCATGTAACAGGGAATTTGCTCTTTTTCTACCCATACTTGCGGGTCAAAGCTAAACCAACGGACTTCCCCATCTCCCGGTTGGATTTCCATTTTGCTGTAATCTACAGATCGCTTATCCACCCGAGCGGGAGTTCCAGTTTTCAATCTTCCAGTTTCAAAACCCAAGCGATGGAGGGTGGTAGTTAAACCCACTGCTGCAAATTCTCCTGCTCGACCAGCTTCCATGGATTTATTTCCTACCCAAATTCTCCCTCCTAAAAAGGTTCCTGTAGTTAAAATCACAGCTTTACATGCAAAAGCCACACCAAAATAGGTTTCAACCCCAATTATTTCATCGTTTTTGCCCAAAACCAAGTCGGTTACCATAGCTTCCCGAATGGTCAGGTTCTCTTGGTTTTCCACAATTCCCTTCATCACAGCTGCATATTCACGTTTATCAGTTTGAGCTCGTAGGGCCCAAACTGCTGGACCTCGAGAGGAGTTCAGGACTCGTTTTTGCAGGTAGGTACGGTCTGCCATTTTACCAATTTCCCCACCTAAAGCATCCACTTCATGGGTGAGTTGGGATTTGGCTGGACCTCCCACCGCTGGATTACATGGTTGCCAAGCGATTTTATCCAGATTCAGGGTTAACAATAGGGTAGGACAACCAAGACGAGCAGCAGCTAAAGCTGCTTCACAACCAGCATGACCTGCGCCTACTACAATTACATCATAAGCATCTTGAAATTCAATGTTATGGTGATTATTATTTTGAATAGCATTTTGAACAGTAGTTTCCATAATCATTATGGTGAAAAAATATTGGGGGATTTTTAGTTGGTGTTTTTAATTGTAATTATATACCGCACCAAAGGTGAAGAAAATGGCGTACAGTGATTTTAGTTTAACTCAATTTAGAAATAAATTTCACATCGAAATTAATGAAGATCCGGATTTATTTGCCCATGTCAACTCCGTGGAACCTAGTGATAAATTAATCAGCACTCTGGGGGAAACTATGGAAATGGCCCTAGCAATCAATACGGAAAAAGCGCGATCAGAATTCATCATCGCCCCTATTTTGTTGGAAGTACGACGCAGGGCCAATTATCAAATTAGTCTGTTTTCTGGCAGTGATTTTAATGTGGATCCTGAACAAGGTTTAACTGGCTATTGTGATTTTATTATCAGTCTCTCTCGGGAGCAATTAATTATTAATGCTCCTGTGGCAATTATTGTCGAAGCAAAAAATGAAAACATTAAAGCTGGCTTGGGTCAGTGTGCAGCTACCATGTTAGCAGCTCAGCTGTTCAATCAACAGCAACATAATGGATCACCTGAAATTAAAACTATTTATGGAGCCTTAACCACAGGGGACATTTGGAAATTTTTGCAGTTAGTAGAAAGCAAGTTATTGATTGACCTAAATAACTACTATATCAGTGATCTTAATAAAATCCTAGGTATTCTCTTGGGATTAATTGTACTATAGCACTATCGATCATCTTCCGTGGATAGATTTGTAACTTCCAATACAAAAACAACAGAGCATAAAGTGGCAAATTTAGCAATCTTTGATCCTAAAACTACTTGAGGTTATAGTCTTAATCTGTTAGTCAGTAAACCTTATCCAACTAATTATGGTTCAAGAACTGAAACGTCCACGCCAGATTGCGTCCTTTCCCGAAACTGCTCCCGCAGCCAATCCTGTGTTTTTCAGGACCTATAGCCGTCGCACCCAAACAGGATTAAGAGAATCCTGGAGCGATGTATGCGATCGCACTTTAAAAGGACTAGTAGAGTTAGGAAAACTCAACTTGGAAGAAACTGCACTGTTAGAAAAAATGCAACTACAGATGAAAGCCTTACCGAGTGGAAGATGGTTGTGGGTTGGTGGTGTGTGATTCGTTGAATCGAAACTGGTTTAATTGAACCGGGGGATGATTCGGTGGGTTCAACAACCGAATAAAAAAGTACGGTTAACCGAACCCAAATAACTGTATAACCTTATAGGTGATGTGATAGACACAGAGTCCTATCCTCCAAGCGTGGGAGTGAAAGCATTTCCCCTACCTAGGGACTGGTAATCAAAGGGTAAAGCGGGGAAAAAAGCTGGTAACACCAAACCATGAGGTGAATCCCAGCGAGCAGGAGTGCATGGATAACGAAAGTGAAGGTACATCTAAACAGTCGTCACCTAGCAAGTAGCGAAAAAAATGGTTGATACGCTGCTGTCAAAAGACAAAGAGACATTAAGGAACCCAAAAGTACCACCATTAAGGTCACGCTTTCCTGTCTCCGGCTGAGTAGTGCCATCCTAAACACTCAAATCAATGGTTATACGGAACGAAGTAATTTTATTAGCAGCTCTTTCCGGGGTCGATAGGGAAGTAGGAACCAATCCGCAAGCTCTAATAAAAAGAGATGGAATCAGAAGCAAAGGTCTACCTGTAATGGGTATGAATAAGCTGACAGATTCCCGATGATTTGGAAGATAGAGTTTCATATAGCAATGAAAATGACTAAAACACGGAAAACACCGATGGTGGTATGGGCACAGATAAACTGGCGTAAGCTAGAAAGGGCTGTGTACAAGTTGCAACAGAGAATTTATCAAGCCTCTAGTCGGGGAGATGTTAAGGTAGTGCGTAAACTGCAAAAGACTCTGCTGAATTCCTGGTCTGCCAAAATGCTTGCTATTCGCCAAGTAAGAACAGAATACCAAGCACAACAATTATTGATTAAACTGGCTCTAGAACCTGAGTGGGAGGCTAAATTTGAGTCTCATAGTTATGGATTCCGACCGGGTAAAACTTATATGGATCCTATAATGGCTATTAAAGAGGCAATGAGGTATGGTAGCAAGTATGTTATCAGTGCCAATCTTGCCCAACACTTCGAGCAAATTGACTACGAAAAGCTATTAAGTAAGATAAATACTTTCCCAAAACTCCGTAGGCAAATAAGGGTAGGAATGAAATCGGGTATATACAATCTTAACTCATGGTTATTAAATCAAGAGATAATCCATCCCGGTAGTTTACTTTCCCCGCTTTTAGTCAGTATTGCTCTCCATGGCATGGAAAAAATTGTCCGAGAATATGGCAAAACTATTCCAGGTAAAAAAGAGGAAATAACCTTGATTAGACATGGCAGCGAATTTGCACTGCTAGATTCTGAATTCGATGTAATTATCAAGGCTAAAATACTGATTGAGAAGTTTCTGAGTGATCTAGGTATACAAATCAACTTGGAGCAAACTCTCAAGGGTACAAAATCCCCTGGGTTCAATTTTCTGGACTTTAATATCCGCCAATATGAAATCAAAACCCATTCCCAACCACAAAGGTATCAAACTTTCATCCAGCCCAGTCAAGAAGCAATTAAAACCCATTATGGGGAACTAGCTCAAGAAATAGATAAATTTAAGTCTTGTCAATCCCAATTAGACTTAATTAAACGACTAAATCCCATCATTACCAGATGGAGTAACTATTATTTCCCTGTTAATAGTGCTAAAACATTCCAAAAGCTAGACCACCTAATGACCTTAAAATTAATTGCCTGGGTGAAGGCCAGACATAATCACAAATCCACCAAACAGTGGGTCGAGAAATATTTTGGCTCCAAAGACCAAGCTAATTGGGTATTTCGTGCGTTTGAAGAAAGTCAACCGGTGTACCTTACCTACCATCATGGATTTCTCAACGCTGTCAAGCAGTGTGACACCTATACCAAGACATCAACCCCAAATTGGTACTCTTAAAAGAGCCAAATCATTGAGGAGCCGTGTGATGCGAAAGTATCACGCACGGTTCTGAAGCCGAGTCATATTGGAGACAATGTGGCTTAGGGTCATACGGAATGGTTAAAAAAGTCGAAAAATTTCTCTGGAGCTTATAACTGCACTTCTACAAACCTCATAGATTGGCAAGCATTTGGTTTAATGATGGATCTGGCCATGATGGGTTGTGGTACAGGAGCAGTGATTGAACCCCAGTATATTAATCAATTACCCCCCATTCGTAATCGGTTACAGGTGACCATTCAGGGGAAAATTGGCAACACTCCAGAAAAAGACCGTCGGGAGTTTACAGAAACAGTTATAGAAGGTAATCGGGTGACTATTTATGTAGGAGATAGTCGAGAAGGTTGGGTAAATTCCTACCAAACCCTTCTAGAACTCTCTACGGATATACGCTTTACCGATGATATTCAAGTGTGTGTAAATCTTGATGATGTGCGTCGCTCCGGAGAAACCCTCAAGGGATTTGGTGGTGTTGCTAACCCAGTCAAATTATCCGGATTATATACTCGTTGTGCTTCTATTCTCAACCAAGCTGTAGGTAGAAAGTTAAATTCCGTCGAATGCTGTCTATTAATAGACGAAGCTGCCGTATCAATTGTTGCTGGTAATATTCGGAGATCGGCGGGTATGAGACAATTCATTGCAGAGGATGAAAATGGAGCAACAGCCAAAGATAATCTGTGGAAACAAGATGCTCAAGGAAACTGGAGCATAGACCCAGAAAGAGATGCTTTGCGCATGGCCAATCATACTCGAGTGTTTCATCACAAACCTACTTTAGAAGAATGCCTTGCAGCTGTTCAGAAACAGTATTATAGTGGTGAAGGAGCAATTCAATGGGCTGGTGAAACAGTAGCTAGAGCAAATATTGATTTACTCAAAACCCTTGAACTAAAAAAACAGTTTCTGAATGCTTATGCAACAGGACAGGCCAGAACATGGATAAAAGAAAATTATCCAGAGATGGAAGATTCAGAGCTGGAACATCGTTTGGGTAGATATGGTTTAAACCCCTGTGGTGAAATTATTGGTGCTGACTTCCATTGTAACTTAGCCGAAGTACATTTAAACCAAATTGATCCTGATAACTATAAGGAACAGGAGGAAGCCTTTAAAGCAGCTGCTATATCCGTAGCTGCCTTATTAAATCACAAATTTCAGGAGATCCGCTATCAACATAGTCGAGAATTGGATCCCATTGTTGGTGTTTCCTTCACGGGGTTGTTTGACTTCTTTGTTCATGCTTTTGGTGTGGAGTGGTTACATTGGTGGGAACAGGGAAGACCAGAAACCCAGGAAGGACTAATATTTAAACGGGGTGAGCAAAAATATCTCAATAAATGGCGAGAAATAGTACATCAAACCGTTTGGGAATATTGCGACAAACATGGGATTAAAAGGCCCAATCGTTGTACCACTGTTCAACCTAGCGGCACAAAATCCTTATTAACAGGTGCTTCTCCTGGTTGGCACCCTCCCAAAGCGCAACGATTTATTCGTCGGATTACTTTCCGTAAAAACGACCCAGTAGCTCTAGCTTGTTTGGATTATGGGTACAGTGTCATACCTTCCCAATCTGATAAAGACGAACAAGGTAATTTACTGGATAATCCCTTTGACCCCCGTTGTAGTGAGTGGTTAGTAGAAATCCCCGTAGCGGTTTCTTGGGCGGATTTACCAGGAGCAGACAAAATAGATGTATCCAAATTTTCTGCTTTGGCTCAGTTAGATTTTGTCATGGAGGTACAGAGGTGTTATACTACCCATAATACCTCAGCAACCTTAGAATTGAGATCTGACGAAGTTGAATGCTTAGGAACTCGCATATATGAAGCCATTCAGAAGGATGAAGGGTATATTTCAGCAGCCATACTAGGGAGATTTGATGATATTCAAACCTTTCCTCGTCTACCCTTTGAACCGATAGATCAGAAAACATATCAAATGTTATCCGCTCAGGTAAAGTTGCGACGGAGAACGGAAGATTTTTGTCAAGCTCTAAGTCGTTATGATTTAGGTGAATTAATAGAATCAGGGCCAACTGCTTGTGATTCTGACAAATGTATGTTTCCCGAACAGCTTATAGAAAAGTCGTAGGTTTTTAAAAACGGAGGTGGATGCAGCCATCATGCCATTTTGATTTCCACTATATGGCTGGAGCTAATCCATTCTCCCTGAGCATTATAACTACGAATCAGTCTTTGTCTTTCTGTATCTTTGACTAACCAACCTGCTTCGATGAAAAACTCTTTTCTCCGCTCCAGTTTTGGGGGAACGTTGCTAGACACACCATCTGGCAAAAGTATTTCCTCATTGTTTAACTTTTGATTAGATTGTTGTCTGGATGATGGTTCAAATATCAACCTGTTGTCTACTATTTTACCGAGAGAAATCATTTCTTCCCCAGCAAACAATTGCTGTTTTTCTAAATGCCCATTATCTAGTTTTTTAATTTCCAAGTAAGTTGTTTCTTTATTGGATGGTCTTAGATCTGAGTAAACCGTATGCGATATTCCTTGCCACTTACCGATTAGCTGTTCTACTGTTAGTTGGGGTCTCTCCTGTGCATCCGTAAAACTACGAAACTCCCTAATTAGCGTTAAACCACTTAGTTCACCGTCCTTATTATATAATTGCACCAAACGAGACCTGCGGTTCTCATGGACAAAACCATATTCCGCACCAAATTCAGCAAAGGGGGCCAGTTGCACGGTTCCCTTAGAAAAAGCACCTGTTTCAAAAAAAATATTCTCTTTAGCCAGGGATGTATATTCCTGTTGATAGTCTTGAATAACAGGACTATCATAATCATGACCTTGGAAACGTCGTAGTCTAAACAATACAGTTTCGTTGTTATTAGTAGCCTCTAAGTTTAAAATACTCAGAGTAGAATCCAAAATCTCCCCTTGACCAGAGATGCGAGTGAATGAGCCCCTCCACTCCCCAGCATTTTTGAGAAAATTGCGCCAATTAGTTAACATAAGCCCATTCCCCCCTTGCGAGTGACTACAGCTATAATCTATAATAAGTTTTTACATTATTACATTATGGGTGGAGAGTGTAATGTTTATCAGTGAATTATCGCCTCTGTTTCAAGAGCTAAAAGAGCATCCCGTTTCCTTTCTCAGCGGGTTTGTCTCTGGACTATTACGAATCAATCTGACTGAGGATCCGGTAAAAACCTGGCTGGATAAGCAAACTTCCTCATGTCAGTCTTGTAAAAGTGCCACTGATGACCAAAATGGAGCCAAAAATAAACCTCAACAAATTTCTATTGATTAATCAAAGTCTAGAACCCATGATGAGTAAGCATTATAGCTCACCTTCATGCAGGTGCTTAAACCATATTTTTGGGCTATTTTTGCCAAACTACTTGCCATTTTGAGTAAACCAGTGTAAAATACATAGGTGGTCGGCATGAGGAATTGGCAGACTTTAAACGGACGTGAAAGCAACAATACTACTTAGGTAGCAAGTTGTGGACAATCGTCAAGAATCCCTGATCTTCTAGGTCAGTGCTTATGTCAATATATTAATGGATGGCTGTGTTGAGTGGTGTGGCAAATCTGAGAGCGTCTAATCGGCTTCCTACTTGTCCACAAACCAACGCTAAAAAATTGCCAAGTTGCATTTTTTTACTAACCATCCCCCTTTGTTGAAAATTACGTGACTCACAATGACTATCTACATTGGAAATCTCTCTTACCGCGCAACTGAAGCAGACTTAAAAGCCGTGTTTGCAGATTATGGCGAGGTAAAAAGAGTTGTTTTACCTACTGACCGCGAAACAGGAAAGATGCGCGGGTTCGCTTTTGTTGAAATGAACGAAGATGCACAAGAAGATGCTGCCATATCAGAATTGGACGGTGCAGAATGGATGGGTCGTCAACTAAGAGTGAACAAAGCTAAACCAAAAGAGGAGAATAATAGGGAGAATAGACCAAGGAAAGGACACTCCAAAGGATAGTCAGAGGACAAACTATAAAAATCTCGGCACTCTTAACACTACCAATAGTATATAAACAATAGCAAGTTGTTGCTCCTAGATATCTCCAGAGCTTGACCGCCTTGCTTCCGTGAGGTGTCTAGGGTTTGTTCGGGGTGGGTGATGTTGATCTACCATCCATATTTTTTCGTTCTTATATTTTTGTTTGAACAGGATTAATCTGATCTAGTACTTGCCATATTTCTTGCATCATAGCATCTAACCCTGTGCGAGTGACAGCGGAAATAATAAAAACTGGGGCTAGGGATAGGTGATTTAACCTTGTAGCTAGTCCATTTAAATCCACAACTTCTTGATCCACAGCATCAACCTTGTTAAGAGCTAAAATCTGTGGTCGTTTAGCCAAGCCTCTGTCGTAGGCTTTGAGTTCTGCTTGAATAGTGTGATAGTCAGCAATAACATCTTCACTGGTACTATCTATGAGATGTAAGAGGATTCGGGTGCGTTCGATGTGACGTAAGAAGTCATGACCTAGGCCTGCACCATTGGATGCGCCCTCAATTAGACCTGGAATATCAGCAAATACCGTACCATCACCCGTGGGTTTTTTCACCACACCCAAATTAGGAATTAGGGTAGTAAAAGGATAATCAGCGATTTTGGGACGTGCAGCAGACAGGGAAGAGATTAAAGTTGACTTACCAGCATTGGGTAAACCGATAATACCGACTTCTGCTAACAGTTTTAACTCCAAGCGCAAAACCTTTTTTTCTCCTTCCAGACCGGGGAGTGAGTATTCTGGAGCGCGGTTGCGGTTACTGAGAAAGTGCTGATTTCCCAGTCCACCCTTACCTCCTTCTGCTGCGCGAAACCGTTGTTGTGGTTCCACTAAATCACATAATAAACCATCCGTTGTTCCATCATAAATAGCAGTACCGCAGGGAACTTCCACAATTAAATCTTTGCCACCAGCACCCGTACAATTATTGGGACCACCACGATCGCCATTTTCCGCTTTAAATAAGTGTTTGTATCTAAAGTCCAATAGAGTTTGGAGATTGGGATCTGCCACAAAAATTACCGAACCGCCCTTCCCTCCGTTTCCACCGGAAGGACCACCTGCTGGGACATATTTTTCCCTGCGGAAAGCCACAATACCATCACCACCTTTACCTGCTTCTACCTCAATAATTGCTTGGTCTATAAATTGCATACTAGTAATTACTTGGACATTTTGGACATTATTTGCCATGGAAAACCATTATAGCCATCTCTAGATGTATTTGGAAATATCCTCCTGACAATCATCTGCAAGATAGGACAAAGCGCGGAAACGTAACCCAACTAATTGCGATCGCCACCTGCTGTTCGCAGGAAGTTTTCCGCCTGCGATTTGTTCTGTGGTATAGGGAGTAGCACTCATAAAAACTCACGCCCAAAAATTTTTTAAGTAGGTCATTCCTATTATGACTGTTTCTGGATAGATGGGGAATTATTCGTGGAGATTATTTTGCGGTTTACTTCTTGTGGTGGTAAGTTTTTAAAAACCATCGGGTGTGGAGGTGAGACTTGCTAATTGAACTGTTAAGATATATGATGTGAATTGTTAACAGTAAATTTTTTGAGAAGTATATATGTTTTTTTTTGGAATTGAACATGAAGTAGCTTTTATCAACCACCAGGGAAAGTTCGCCGATTTTAACTGCACAAATTTTCAAGACTTTCAACAAATAGTTGATGCTTTGCCCATTTATCCCCATGATTATCTGGAGTTAAGAGTTGGGGATGCGGGAATTAAAAAGAAAAGATGGTATATTGAGGGATTTGAAAGATTTGATGCGGGGGGAGCATTACTGGATTGTTCCCCCAAGGGAATTGAAATTAGAACTACCATACATCCAACTATTCAAGGTGCCATTGATGAATTAACTACCAGTTTTTCTTTGTTGAGCCAAGTGGCTAATAATCGGGGGTTTGTTCCCATTTTAGCCAGCTTTAATCCCTATACCTGTAAATTTGAACCACAACCACCATTAAATGATTTTGAACTCCAACAATTACAGGTGTATCCTGATGAACAAACTGCCTATATCTATATGGTTTCTTATGGACCAGATTTAAATATTTCCCTGGCAGATTTACCAATGGAAAAGGTAATTGATATCGGTCAAAAATTGACCTACTACAGTCCTTTTATTGTTCCTTTTACCTATAGTTCACCATTTTATCATGGTACTCTCTGGGATGGACTTTCGGTGAGAACCTTTATCAGAACGGGAAAAAGATCTGCTACCCTAGTATTTGTAGAGAACCAACAACAGCTGATTACAAGTACGCCTTCACTAACTAAGATAGCTCGGATTCCAGCTGAAATTGGCAGAATAGAGTTTAAAGCCTGTGATAGTTGTGATGATTTTGCTATTTATGCAGGTCTATTGGCATTATTAAAGGGTTTGATACTAGATACCACTTTATTAGACAGGGCTATTATACCCGATGCCAAGCTGCATCAAATTTCTGCTAAAGAAGGATTTAACCATGAGGATATTTTTAACATGGCTAATAAACTTCTAACAGCTGCTGAGGAGGCTTTGATTAATGATTCAGATGTTAAGTTTTTAGATACATTAAAACAAATTTTACTGAGTCGCAAAACCAAGTCCCATCAACTAATTGAATTGTGGAAAAGTATGGGTTCAATTGAGGAAACACTTAAAAAGACATACCATTCCCTATTAACATAAAAGAGGATTAAGTTATCAAAAAGTTGGGGTTTACGAAAAATCATGTATGTCACCTTACAAGTAAATGGAGAAAGTCGCACCGTTCCACCAGCAACTTGTTTACCAGAATTACTGCGAAAACTGGGTTTTAACCCTCGATTGGTAGCTGTGGAATACAATGGTGAAATTTTACACCATCAATTTTGGTCAGAAACCCAAATCCAGGATGGTGACCACCTGGAAATTGTTACCATTGTGGGTGGAGGCTAAATGGATATTGTTTAACAACAGTCACGGACTCTCTCCAGGATGTGGTAAAAAAAATGAAAAGTTTTGTAAACTAAGATTAATAATCTTTATATTTATGATGGAACCTCCGTGCAAGAAGATTTTCGGTTGATTGTGGATTTGGTTTCAGTGTTTGCTGTCGCTGCTTGTGGTGGAATGTTAGCAGCTTTGCTGAAACAACCTGTCCTCCTGGGATATCTGGTGGGAGGAATGATTGTTGGACCCACCGGATTGGGTTTAATCAGGGAGGTAGTGCAAGTAGAAACTCTTGCACAATTTGGTGTAGCTTTTTTATTGTTTGCCTTGGGGGTAGAATTTTCCTTTAGTCAGCTGAAAAAGGTAAGGGCTATAGCGTTGGGCGGTGGGGGATTACAAATTATTCTCACTATTATTACTACTGTGATTGTTTGTGGTATTACCGGTGCTTGGGAAACTTTACCTGCTAAGGGCGTATTTTTAGGTTCTATTCTTTCTCTCTCATCTACAGCAGTTGTTCTCAAATGTTTGATGGAGCGCAATGAAACAGAGACAACCCATGCTCAGGTGATGCTAGGTATTTTGGTGATTCAGGACCTAGCTCTAGGTTTAATGCTGGCAATTTTGCCCGCTCTCCATCAACCAGGAGAATCTATAGGTTTAGCACTCTTCAATGCCATCGCGCGCATTGCTTTATTTGCAGCGGGCGCTGTAGTTGTTGGTATTTGGATAATGCCACGTATATTGCGTCTTTTAGCACGCACGGAAAGTCGAGAGTTGTTCCTATTGGGTGTGGTGACCTTATGTTTATCTATTGCCATCCTAACCGAATATTTGGGTCTTTCCATTGAAATGGGAGCTTTTGTCGCGGGGTTAATGATTTCTGAGGTGGAATATGCGGACGAAACATTGACGATTGTTGAACCGCTACGAGATGTTTTTGCCAGTTTGTTTTTTGCTTCTATCGGGATGTTAATTGATCCGGTGTTTTTATGGCAAAATCTGGATTTGATTCTGGGTTTAGTTGCTCTGGTGTTCCTAGGGAAGTTTTTAATTATTACCCCCTTGGTTAAATTATTTCGCTACCCACTTAAAACAGCTTTGATTGCCGGATTAGGATTGGCTCAAATCGGTGAGTTTTCTTTTGTACTTGCTAGTGAGGGTCAGGTGTTAGGGTTGGTTTCCCGTCATGTGTATTTGTTGATTGTGGGGACAACAGCTGTTACTTTAATGTTGACTCCCTTCGTGCTGAGAGTCATACCATTTTTATTTAATTTAGTAGAGTTTATACCTTGGTTAAAACCCTATCTAGTGGATGAAAGAGCAGAGGATTTTACAGAAGACCTACCCACCAAAGATCATGTGGTAATTTGTGGTTATGGTCGCATCGGTCAAAATTTGGTGCGGTTGCTAGAACCCTACCAGTTACCTGTGGTAGTGATTGAACAGTCAGAAAGTCGAATTCAGCAGTTACGGGAATCGGGAATACCTTATGTATATGGTAATGCAGTTAGTTTTCACGTGTTAGAAACCGCTGGAGTAAACTATGCCAAAGCAATGGCGATCGCACTTCCTGACCCTACAAGCATTCGTCTATGTTTAAAAAGGGCTTTGGAGTTATCACCGGAATTAGATTTAGTGGTGCGTGCTACTCAGGATAAGAATATTGAGGTACTTTATCAGTTGGGTGCGAAGGAAGTAGTGCAACCAGAATTTGAAGCTAGTTTGGAAATGGCCTCCCACTTACTAATGGATGTGGGACTAGGGAAAGAGCTAATAGAGCAAAAAATGCAGCAAATACGTCAAGATCATTATTTGGATTTACGACCAGAATGGTCTGCTGCTCAAGTTTCCCAGCACCTACAGAAAGTCACCCAGGATTTAAACCGTCGTTGGTATGACCTACCTGTTAATTCTCCTTTAATTGGGATGACCTTAGAGGAATTGGATATGCGTCGTCTCATTGGAGTTAGTTTAATGGCTATTCGTCGTGCTGATGGCACAGAAATAGATTATCCCCATAATGGTACACGACTAGAATCAGGCGATCGCCTATTGGTGGTGGGTGCAGATGAGGAACTAACAGCTTTAGTAGATTTTGCCCAGGGTAGTATTGCAGTTCCAGGGGGAGCAAGTGCTTGTCAGTGGGTAACAGTTCAGGTTAATTCTCCCATTTTGGGTAATAATTTGGCGGATTTGATTTATAAAGATTATGGAATAAAAGTGCAAGCAATCCGTCGGGATGGTAAGTTAAGTGGTAATCCCACCAATGTGGATCTGAAAGTTGGAGATCAGGTTTTACTATGTGGTAACTTGCCTCAACACTACCCAGAGCAGATGGAAAAGTTACTTGACAAACCGTTTGTTATACAAGCCCTATCTGATGTTCATGAATAAATTTGAATATTAAGTGAATATCTATTATGTTGGTGGATTGCTATCATGGGACACCTTTAAATAGACAATAGCCAGTCTATTAATTGTAATATGGTCATCTTGAGAATCCACCACACATATACAGTTAACATCTTGCCAAAAAATCCTAGCAGTGATAGTATCACCAGTAGTCAATTTAAACTGCACAGTAGTTTTCTGCTTGATCCAGTTTTGTATTTGTCGAATACTGGGTAAAGTGGTGTCAAATTCTATGGGTGGCATTTTTGGGACAGAAGAAATAAGGTTTAGGTTGACTAGCAATTTAGATTTGATCATCGAAAATGACCATAGAATTTACAAAGTATCACGGTTTGGGCAATGATTTTATTCTGATTGACAACCGTTGTGACCTAACTCCCCTAATTACCCCCGAAATGGCCATAAGGATGTGCGATCGCCATTTTGGCATTGGTGCTGACGGTGTTATTTTTGCCCTTCCCGGTCAAAAGGGAACAGACTACACCATGAGAATTTTCAATTCCGATGGTTCGGAACCAGAAATGTGTGGTAACGGTATTCGCTGTTTAGCTGCTTTTTTAACCGAATTGGAAGGAATTTCCCGCAGTAAGGACTACTATTTAATTCACACCCTAGCTGGTGTAATTAGACCCCAACTGACGGATGATGGTCAAGTGAGGGTAGATATGGGTTCACCTCGTTTACTTGCTCAGGAGATTCCCACAACCCTAGCACCTGGTAACAGCAAGGTAATTAACCTCCCCCTAGAAATTGGGAACCAAACTTGGCATATTACCTGTGTAAGCATGGGGAATCCTCATTGTATTACCTTTGTGGAGGATGTAGCGAGTATTCCCTTAGAAATTATTGGTCCTGAATTTGAACATCATCCAGTTTTTCCTCAACGTACCAACACAGAGTTCATTCAGGTTGTTAATCCTCATCACTTAAAAATGCGAGTGTGGGAAAGAGGAGCAGGTATTACCCTAGCGTGTGGTACAGGTGCTTGTGCTTCCCTAGTTGCTGGAGTTTTGAATAATTTATGCGATCGCATGGCGATTATAGAACTACCGGGGGGGAACTTAGAAATTGAATGGTCAGAAACCGATCAAAGGATTTATATGACCGGTCCAGCGGAGCGGGTATTTACCGGTAAAATGTAAGGGATCTGGGTGGAATCATCTCTTGGTGGTAAAGACAGTGGTAAACATCATCACCATCCCACCCAGCAAAATGAGGACTGCTAGTCCTCCAGTAATTAAATCTAAAGTATTAGTGTTATCCATAATTTATGCTTTTTTATCCTTGATAGCTAGATTAGAATGCCAAGGATAGAATCTTAGCATTTTCCCAAGTTCCATGGGGTGATAACTAAAGATACATTTTAGTTTTTAAAAAATACATTGTTGATTACAACCGAAAAAAGAATTTAACCAGAAAATAGTAGAAGAGAAAAAATATTATTAATCATAGAAGACGAATCATGGTAGCGATATCAGAGACACCACGTTTGACCATCCAAACTGTAGAAATTGCTCCCAATACCATTGCGATTCGTTCTCTAGATTGGGATCGTGATCGCTTTGATATTGAGTTTAGTTTACAAAATGGCACGACCTATAATTCCTATTTAATACAGGGTGAAGAGACCATTCTGATTGATACATCCCATCAGAAATTTCGTCAATTGTATTTAGAGACCCTAAATAACCTAGTTGACCCTCAGACCATTGATTATATCATTGTTAGTCATACTGAACCCGACCATAGTGGATTAATAGAAGACGTGCTGAGATTAGCACCTAGAGCTACAGTATTAGCATCCAGAGTTGCCATTCAATTTTTAGAAGGTTTGGTACATAGTCCCTTTTCTAAAAGAATAGTTAAAAGTGGCGATCGCGTGAATATTGGCAAGGGACATGAAATAGAATTTGTCAGCGCTCCCAACTTACATTGGCCAGACACAATTTTTAGCTTTGATCGCAAAACCCAGATTCTTTACACCTGTGATGCTTTTGGGATGCACTTTTGTGATCATCGCACTTTCGACGAAGATTTAGAAGCGATTGAGGCGGATTTTAGATTTTATTATGATTGCCTAATGGGTCCAAATTCCCGTTCTTTATTAAATGCTATGAAGAGAATGGGTGAACTAGGTAAAATTAAAATTATTGCTAGTGGACATGGACCCTTACTCTATCATCATCTGGAAACCCTAACCGAACATTATCAAAATTGGAGTCAAAAACAAACCAAGACAGAGAACACTGTAGGTTTATTTTATGTTTCTGGTTATGGATATAGTGATCAGTTAGCTCATGCAATTGGTGATGGTTTACAAAAAACAGGTGTGGGGGTAGAAATCATTGATTTGCATAGAGACAACCTTGCAGAAATTCAAGAACTAGCCACTAGAGCATCGGGTTTAATTGTAGGAATGCCACCGAGTTCTTCAACGGTTGCTCAAGCAGGTATTAGTTGCATTTTAGCTGGAGTCAAAAGTCATCAGTTCCTAGGTTTATTTGAGTCTTTTGGCAGTGATGACCAACCGATAGATATCTTAGGAAGAAAGTTTATTGATTTAGGAATTAAAGAGGGATTTACTGCCATTCGCATGAGAGAAATTCCTAGCGAATCCACCTATAAAATGTGTACTAGAGCAGGTACAAATTTAGGGAAATTGATCCTAGAGAAAACCAATAATAACCAGACGAAATCTCTGGATGTGAACATGGAAAAAGCCCTAGGGAGAATTAGTAGTGGACTATATATTATAACTGCTAAAAAAGGTGAAATTAGCGATGGCATGATGGCTTCTTGGGTAGCACAAGCTAGTTTTCAACCCTTGGGATTTACCATAGCAGTTGCCCATGATCGACCTATTAATAATCTATTACAACCAGGCGATCGCTTTATTCTTAACGTCTTAGCAGAAGGAAACTATCAAGAGTTGAAAAAACACTTTCTCAAACGATTACTACCAGGTATGGATAGATTTGCAGGAGTGAAATTTCAACCTGGTAAAAATGGTTCACCAATTTTAAATGACGCCCTAGCATATATGGAATGTGAAGTCATCAGCAGGATGGAATGTAGTGACCATAGGATCTTATATTGCACTGTTGAAGATGGCAAAGTTTCCCAGACTAATGGTTTAACAGCAGTGCGTCACCGTAAAGTAGGAAACTATTATTAAGATATATGGGGTTTCTTGAGTTTTATTGCACCTAAAATACCTATGATAGAATCTAAACCACGGGATGTACAAATTGGGAGTATTGGGACTAACACACAGATTTTAAGAGCTAGAAGTTGGTCACGATTAAGATTTGAAATTGAATATGGACTTTGTCGTGGTACAACTGCCAACTCCTATTTAATCACAGCAGATAAAATTGCCATCATTGATCCACCCGGTGCAAGTTTCATCAACATTTATCTAGCAGCTTTACAAAACCAAATCCATTGGCAAAACTTAGACTATGTAATTTTGGGTCACTTTAGTCCCAATCGCGTACCAACCTTAACAGCATTATTGGAACTAGCACCACAAATTACTTTTGTTTGTTCTCTTCCTAGTGCTAATAATTTACATTCCACTTTCC
This sequence comes from Cylindrospermopsis raciborskii Cr2010, assembly GCF_003367075.2. Classification (NCBI taxonomy): domain Bacteria; kingdom Bacillati; phylum Cyanobacteriota; class Cyanophyceae; order Nostocales; family Aphanizomenonaceae; genus Cylindrospermopsis; species Cylindrospermopsis raciborskii. The sequence continues at coordinate 322,661 of NZ_CP065936.1, read as the reverse complement.
CAGACGAAGATCTGAAGATTTTGATTATGCGGGGGAAAGAAACTTTAGATTTAGGTCAAGGTCATATTTTAAAATTCCTCCCCAATCCTAGTCCTAGATGGCCAGAAGCACTTTGTACTTATGACCCACAAACCCAAATTCTTTATACCGGTAAATTATTTGCAGCTCATCTTTGTAATGATCAGGTTTTTGATGACAATTTAGATAGTAATTACCAGGAATTGGAAGAAGATCAAAAATACTATTTTAATTGTTTAATGGCGCCCCACATAACCCATGTAGAAGCAGCACTAGAAAAAATTGCCCACTTGCAAGTTCAAATTTATGGAGTAGGTCATGGTCCATTAATTCGTAGTGGGTTAATTAAGTTAACTCAATCCTATTTTCAATGGAGTCACGCTCAAAAAGAGCGGGAAATATCCGTAGCTTTACTTTATGCTTCCGCTTATGGAAATACAGCTACCCTAGCACAAGCAATAGCTCTGGGGATAACTAAAACTGGTATAGCAGTCAAATCTATTAATTGTGAATTTACCTCCCCCGAAGAAATTCATACCACCGTGGAAAAAGCAGACGCTTTAATTATTGGTACCCCTACTATCGGTGGTCATGCACCTACACCCATTCAAACCGCATTAGCTATTGTGTTAGCTACTAGCGATAACAGCAAATTGGTGGGTGTATTCGGTTCCTACGGATGGAGTGGAGAAGCTTTAGATATAGTGGAAACAAAACTGAAACATGCAGGATTTCCCTTTGGATTTGATACTCTAAAAGTCAAATTCAAACCTGACGAACTAACATTAAAAATCTGTGAGGAAATGGGTAGAGACTTTGGTCAAAACCTAAAAAAGACCAAAAAAACTCACCCACCCCGGGAAATTGCCACACCAACAGAACAAGCAGTAGGTAAAATAGTTGGATCCGTATGTGTATTGACTACTAAACAAGCAGAAATTTCCATGGCAATCTTGGTCACCTGGGTTTCTCAAGCTACATTTAAACCACCGGGAATTACAGTGGCGATCGCTAAGGAAAGAGCCATAGAATGTCTAATGTACATTGGCAGTAAATTTGTACTGAATATTTTCAGTGAAGGTATTCACACAGACTATATAAAATCCTTCCGCAGGAATTTTACTCCCATAGAACACCATCTGAGTGGGATTAAAACTATAGTAGGGGAAAATAACTCTCCTATTCTAGCTGATGCAGCTGCTTATTTAGAATGTTCCGTTAATCAGCATTTAGATTGTGGAGATCATTGGGTAATTTATGCCACCGTTGACCACGGTAAACTCATCAATCCTGATGGAGTGACAGCCATAAATAAGACAAAAGCCTCATAAAGATGTTGAGTTATTAAACTTAACTTAAAATGGGCTACGGTAAAACCAATCGTTTTTCAACCGACTTTGGGTGTCGGGTAAGGGAATTCATTCCTACAGGAGCGGTGTGGTACAATTGACTGAGCAAGTATTTTCTCAATAACATGGGTAGCACATTTGGTCATCTTTTCCGAATTACGACATTTGGTGAATCTCACGGTGGAGGTGTGGGAGTTATAATTGATGGTTGTCCTCCTAGACTGGAGATTTCTCCCGCAGAAATTCAATTTGAACTGGATAGAAGAAGACCAGGACAAAGTAAAATCACCACACCCCGCAAAGAAGCAGACAGCTGTGAGATTTTATCCGGGGTGTTTGAGGGTAAGACCCTGGGAACACCAATTGCCATTCTGGTGAGGAATAAAGATACCCGCTCCCAGGATTATGACGAAATGTCTGAAAAATACCGTCCCTCCCACGCGGATGCTACCTACGACGCTAAATATGGATTCAGAAATTGGCAGGGTGGTGGTAGATCTTCTGCACGTGAAACCATCGGTAGGGTAGCAGCAGGGGCGATCGCCAAGAAGATTTTACTTCAGGTAGCAGGTGTGGAAATTATTGCTTACGTTAAACGTATTAAGGATTTGGAGGGAACTGTTGACACTAATACTGTGACTCTAGCAGATGTGGAGAGTAATATTGTCCGCTGTCCTGACGCAGAAATTGCACCCCAGATGATAGAACTAATTGAGAAAACCGGTAGGGATGGTAATTCCATTGGTGGGGTGGTAGAGTGCGTGGTGCGCAACGTTCCTAAAGGTTTAGGAGAACCGGTTTTTGACAAGTTGGAAGCTGATTTAGCCAAAGCTGTTATGTCTCTACCTGCTAGTAAAGGTTTTGAGATTGGTTCTGGCTTTGCAGGAACTTTATTAACGGGTTTTGAACATAATGATGAATTCTATATAGGTCCCCATGGTGATATTAGAACTGTTACTAACCGTTCGGGTGGAATTCAAGGGGGAATTTCTAATGGTGAAAATATTATTTTAAGAGTTGCTTTTAAACCAACTGCGACTATTAGAAAGGAACAAAAAACAGTCACCAAGGAAGGGGAAGAAACCGTCTTAGCGGGAAAGGGAAGACATGATCCTTGTGTTTTACCCCGTGCAGTACCTATGGTGGATGGAATGGTAGCTTTGGTTTTATGTGATCATCTATTGAGACACTATGCACAATGTAAACTCCTCTAAGATTGCTCCAACTTTATTACCGTCTCCCCTGAGACCAGGGGATCTATTACGCGTTATTGCTCCCAGTGGTGGACTCAGAGAAATTACAGCTTTTGAAAAGGGTGTAAAAATTTGGCGAGACCGTGGTTATAATGTTCAAATTAGTGATAACATAGAAAAGCGATATGGCTATCTCGCGGGCACTGATGACCACCGTCGTCACCAGTTGTGCGCAGCATGGCAAGATCCCCAATGTCGTGGAATTATTTGTGCTAGAGGGGGGTTTGGTAGTGCTCGTATTTTGGAAAATTGGCACTGGGAGCAAAATCCACCAGACCCAAAATGGCTAATTGGATTCTCTGATATTACCGTTCTACTGTGGAGTCTATATAAAGGGGGAATTTCTGGTGTACATGCACCTGTACTGACTACTTTATGTGATGAACCACCATGGTCAATTGAAAGGTTATTTGACTGGGTAGAGGGTAGAGCTATTCACCAATTACAGGGTAAAGGTTGGGGAAACGGTCAGGTAACAGGAATATTACTTCCTGGAAACTTGACTGTAGCTACCCATCTTTTAGGAACACCCCTTTTACCACCAATGGATGGTGTAATATTAGCTTTGGAGGATGTTACTGAAGCACCTTATCGAATTGACAGAATGTTGACTCAATGGCGATTAAGTGGTATTCTTAGTCAAGTAAAAGGTATTGCTTTGGGAGGGTTTACTAATTGTCAACCACCCCCTAATATACCAAGCTTGACTATACAGGAAGTTTTATGCGATCGCCTATCTGATTTAGGTATACCTATTGTGTCTGACCTACCTTTTGGTCATGACATTCCTAATGCTGCTTTACCTGTGGGAGTACGAGCAAGATTAGATGCGGTGCAAGGAACATTAGAAATTCTCTGATTTAGGACCATCATCATAACCCGTGACTCCGGAAGTCGGGGGAGCGTCAAAAAACTTCATAAACAACATGTATGTTAAAATGATGATCAAACCACTACTACAGCTGAATAGGTGGCAATTAAGTCGCCAGATTTCCATACTGTTATGCTTATTGAGTTTATGTTCCTTGGCAATATTGAGTGGTTGTCAAAACAACATACCTCAAAAAAACCATATTACCCATCTAACTTTATGGCAAGGAATTAACCCACCAGCGAATCGGGATGTTTTTCAAAAACTAGTGACCAAATTCAATCAAACTCACCCAAATATTCAAGTTGATTCGTTGTTTATTTTGGGATCAGATATGGCATTACCTAAAATATTAACCTCTGTAGTTGGTAACGCCACTCCCGATCTTTTGGTTTATAACCCTGGAATTACCGGACAAATTGTAGAACTAGATGCGGTAACTCCCCTAGACCAATGGTGGAATCAATTTCCACATAAATCTGAGGTATTTCCTAACTTGTTAGAGCAGTTAAAACTAAATGGCAAATTGTGGTCATTACCATTGTGGAATAGCAACGTCGGCATTTTTTATCGTCCGGATTTATTTGAAGCTGCTGGTATCACCCAAACTCCTAAAACTTGGGAAGAATTAATAGCAGTTGCTCAAAAATTAACCCTAGATAAAAATGGAGACGGACACCCAGAACAGTATGGCATATTATTACCTCTAGGTAAAGGGGGATGGACTGTTTTCACTTGGTTTCCCTTTGTATTAAGTGCAGGGGGGGGAATCATGACGGACAACTATCCAAATCTCAACAACCCTGCTGCTATTACCGCAATCAAATTTTGGCAACAACTATTACAAACAGGTGTAGCAACCCTATCTCCACCAGAAAGAGGTTATGAGGAAGATGCTTTTTTCGCTGGTCGGGTGGCTATGCAAATTACTGGACCATGGTCTTATATTACAAAATCTCCCATACCCTTTAATGCGTTTCCTATCCCCATCCATACTACTCCAGCAACGGTAACTGGTACGGGTAATATATTTATGATGAAGACCACTTCAGAAAAACAACAAGCTGCTCTTAAATTCCTGGAGTTTATTGTCAGTCAAGAATTTCAAACCCCCTGGTCTATAGGAACCGGTTTTTTACCCGTCAATATCAAATCTTTAAATAGTCCTGAATATCAAGACTATCTCCAAACCAGACCCTGGTTAAAGGTATTCCTAGACCAAATTCCCCTAGCTGGTTCCCTTCCCACTATAGCTGGTTTTAGTCGGATCTCGGAAAATTTAGGTAGAGCAATTGAACAAACATTATTGGGCAAGTCCTCAGCTGAAGTTGCCTTAAAACAAGCTCAGGAACGTTTGGATGTAATTTGGGGAGACATGTCCTCCCCCTAAATTGCCAACCAAAATGGAAACTACACCGGAACATGAAGGTTTTTGGCAGTCTCAAAGAAAAAAGCCACATTCTCTTCTGGTGTTTCTGGTAACACTCCGTGTCCCAAATTAAGTATGTGTCCCCAATTGCCAGCTTTGCGAACTGTGTCTAAAATTCTCTCCCGGATAAACTGCTTTGACCCAAATAATACCCCTGGATCTAAATTTCCCTGCACCTTAACGTTATTACCCAATCTTCTACGTGCATCTGCCATATCCACAGTCCAGTCAATGGTGAGAATATCCGCACCAGAGGTAGCCATTCTTTCCAACAGTCCCGCACTACCCGTAACTAACAAAATCAGGGGTGTTTGTGGATGGGTTCTTTTCACTAACTCAAACACCTTTTTTTGGTAAGGTAAGGCAAAGATATCATAATCTTGGGGACTTAATTGCCCTGCCCAAGAATCGAACATTTGTACTACTTGGGCACCACAATCTATTTGGTAGCGGATATATACGGCTATAGATTCTGCCAACTTGTCTAATAACTGATGGAGAATATTAGAATCTGAGAAAGCCATATTCTTAATTATAGAATAGGTTTTAGAGCCTTTTCCTTCCACTGCGTAAGCTGCTAAAGTCCAGGGTGCGCCAACAAAGCCCAGTACGGTTGATGCACTACCTACTTCCTGACGCAACGCTCCCAAAATCTGACGAATAAAAGGTAAAGCGGTTTCTGGATCTAGTGGGTGTAACTCATCAACTTGTTGTTGAGTGCGAATGGGCGAAAAAATAATTGGCCCTTTTCCTTCCGCAATATCCATGTCAATACCCATTCCAGGTAGGGGAGTGACAATATCGGAAAATAAAATTACTCCATCGGGTTGGAAAGCTCTCCAGGGTTGGAGGGAGACTTCAATGGCCACCTCAGGAATTTCTGAGCGTTCCCGAAAAGAAGGATATTTCTCCCGCAGATCTCTATAAGCTTTCATGTAACGTCCCGCTTGACGCATCATCCACACGGGGGGACGATCTACCTTTTCACCGCGTGCAGCTCGGAGCAGGAGAGGAACCGTTGAGGAAACACCCATTTAACACTTCATCCTAAGTCACTTTTATATTTCATGTTTAGCTTATCATCCCCAGCTTACGGTTCCCTCTTATATCTTTATAAAACTCAACATTCTTCAACCTTTGCTGACTCCGCTGGTTTTGAGAACATCTGTCATGGTGGGACAATAGTTGGGTAGGTCGAAAATTCCTGGGTTAATGGGATTGTTATAGGTAAAATGTCTATACCTCATGCAGAATCTGTCCCAGGAGGCCATTTGAATTTTAAAGACTTTAATGATTAAATCTGCTAAAGCTAGAGAAAGGGGAATGCGAAAGTAAATCTTTTTGTTTAGGTATTCACACACCTCTTCTATAGCTTGATTTACTGTTAGTGGTGCTTGACCTAAAACCAGTCTTCTGGGGTCTCCTTTTTGTAGTGGGTGATCAATCAAATGCTCTACCACCTTGGCAATGTCTTTACCATGGATAAAGTGAAAACTACCATCGGTTTTTAAAAACCGAATTATATTCAGATATTTTGTCACTTCATGAATACCCGAGGTCAGGTGAGAGTAGGGTTTGTTTTTATCTCCTCCCAATACTAGGGTGGGGAATACTGTGGTAATTTTGGGGAAAATCTCTAAATCCTCAATTTTACGTAAACACTTGTATTTGGAGCTAATATAGTCGGTGCCAATTTCTCCAGCTTCTTTTAAGGGTTGATTTTCACGATTTAAAACACTAGCAGTAGAAAAATAAATTACCTGTTCACACCTGTCAGGATTTAATAGATTCATTAGTTGTATGGTTTTATTGACATTAATATCAAAGATATTATTTCCTCCCCAGGAAGTAGCTGTTAAAACCGCTGTGTCAATAGTTTTGAGTAAATTCCCCAAATTACTAATTTCCCCCATGTCGCCCTGTAATATGGTCACACCAGGACGCATATCAGTATTAACTTGCAGTTTGTTAGGATTTCTCACCAGTAAATAAAGTTGATGATTGGTGTTTTCTATTAGTGTTTCACTAATGTAGTGACCAATACAACCGCTGGCACCCGTGATTAAAATTCGTTTTTGATTCATTGAAAATTTTCTCCCCTACTTCCTCCGCTCTTCTAGCTTGCGATAGACCGATCTTAAATCTACTTGGTGATGGGCCAAAGCCACAAGAGTATGATAAAACAAGTCCGCCACTTCACCCGCGATCGCATCTGGGTCATCATCTTTAAAAGCCATGACTACCTCCGCACTTTCTTCACCTATCTTCTTTAAAATTTTATTATCCCCCCCTGCTAATAACTTACAGGTGTAAGAACCTTCCGCAGGATAATCCCGGCGATCGCATATCACATGAAAAAGGTGAGATAGGGAATCTGGGGGAGGGGGAATAATTTTGGTGTCATCCAACTGATGAAAACAACTACGTTCCCCGGTGTGACAAGCGATATCACCAATCTGTTCCACACTAAATAGTAGAGCATCACTATCACAATCATAGCGAGCAGTTTTCACCTTTTGAATATGACCGGAAGTAGCTCCCTTGTGCCAAAATTCCTGACGGGAACGACTCCAAAACCAGGTTTCTCCTGTAGTTAAAGTTCGTTGTAATGATTCCTGATTCATCCAAGCCATCATTAACACAGTACCATCAAGATAGTCTTGGATGATTGCTGGTACAAGACCATATTGGTCGTAGCGGATTTTTTCCACTGGGATAGAGTATTCTAAAGATAGAGATTGGGAGGATAGCATAGTGTGCGACGGACTTTATTTAAGAATCATCTCAATAATCAAACCATATCAAAATATGGGATAAAACAATAGGATAAGTTTATCCTATTCTTTCATAGAAACTGAAATTAATCACCACTTATAGGAGATCACCTTGGTAGACACTACTATTAGAACCACAAAATCCCAAGAAATCTTTGCAGCAGCTCAAAATTTAATGCCAGGAGGAGTTAGCTCACCCGTACGCGCCTTTAAATCAGTTGGTGGGCAACCAATAGTATTTGATAGGGTTAAAGGTGCTCATATTTGGGATGTGGATGGTAACAAATACATTGACTATGTAGGCACCTGGGGTCCAGCCATTTGTGGACACGCCAATCCAGAAGTAATTAGTGCCCTACATCAAGCTCTAGAAAAAGGTACAAGTTTTGGCGCGCCCTGTGTGCTAGAAAATATCCTAGCAGAAATGGTAATTGATGCTGTGCCCAGTATTGAAATGGTAAGATTCGTTAATTCTGGCACAGAAGCTTGCATGGCAGCGCTGAGACTAATGCGAGCTTACACCAATAGGGAAAAAATCATCAAATTTGAAGGATGTTACCATGGACATGCGGACATGTTTTTAGTCAAAGCAGGTTCAGGAGTAGCCACCCTGGGGTTACCAGATTCACCGGGAGTGCCAAAATCTGCCACAAAAGGTACATTAACAGCCCCTTTTAATGATTTAGAAGCGGTCAAAGCACTATTTGAACAAAACCCAGGAGAAATAGCTGGGGTAATTTTAGAACCAGTAGTAGGGAATGCTGGGTTTATTGCTCCCGACGCAGGGTTTTTAGAAGGGTTAAGAGAAATTACCCAAGAAAACGGAGCATTACTAGTATTTGACGAAGTAATGACCGGGTTCCGAATTGCTTATGGTGGTGCCCAGGCAAAATTTGGCATTACCCCTGATTTAACCACCCTAGGGAAAGTGATAGGTGGGGGATTACCCGTAGGAGCTTACGGAGGTCGTCGAGAAATCATGTCCATGATTGCTCCAGCAGGTCCAGTCTATCAAGCGGGAACCCTATCTGGAAATCCCTTAGCTATGACTGCTGGAATTAAAACATTAGAACTATTACAGAAACCGGGAACTTACGATTATTTAGAGAGAATCACCCAGAAATTAGTCAATGGAATGCTAACAATTGCCAAGGAAGCGGGACACAGTGTGTGTGGTGGCAGTATCAGCGCCATGTTTGGTCTATTTTTTACATCAGGTCCCGTGCATAATTATGAGGATGCCAAAAAATCAGACACAGTCAAATTTGGTAGGTTTTATCGGGCCATGTTGGAACGTGGTATTTATCTAGCTCCTTCCCAATTTGAAGCTGGTTTTACTTCTTTAGCTCATACAGAAGAAGATATAGACCAAACCCTAGCAGTGGTGAAGGAGGTACTCAGGGGAGTTAATTCCCCAACCTAGGTGGAGAGTAGCTAAACTTTGAACATTTTTAAAGATAGTGGAAATTTGGTACTGCTGTTTGGTATTTGTGGAAATGTGATTAAATCAGGAGGGTCAAATATGACTTCTAAAACAAAAGAAACCAAACCCAGTTATGTTTTCCGCGCCAGTTGGGCCATACTGCTACTGGCTATCAACTTTTTAGTAGCAGCTTATTATTTCCATATTATTGAGTAGGTAGGTGGAGAGGGACCGAATCTCCCAGTTTCTAGCCCCTCCCCTACACTGTTCCTTTAAACAGTCCTTTGGGACGAATGAGTAAAACTAAAATCATAATTAACAAGGCAACTCCTTGCTTATACTGAGATCCTAACCAAGGAGTGCTGACTTCCTGGGCAATGCCAATAATAAAGGCAGCAAATATGGCACCATAAGGGTTGCCAATTCCCCCTAAAATTACTGAGGCGAATAGGGGTAAAATTAAAAACCAGCCCATGTTAGGACGAACAGCAGTAATTAAACCATACATACTACCGCCTAGGGAGGTAAAGCTACCCGCAATAATCCAGGTCCAAAGAATTACTCGTTCTACATTAATCCCGGAAACCCTGGCTAAATCTAGATCATCTGCTACTGCTCGCATGGCTTTACCAATTTTGGTGTTCTGTAATATATAGTGCAGGAACAAAATCGCCAATATGGCTAGGACTAAAACTAGTAATTGATTTTGTGGCACTTTCAAACCGCTTATATCCAAGGCCTGAATTACCGGAAGATTGTAATTTTGGTTTTTACCCCCCCAAAGAAAAATAATCCCGTTACGGACAAATAGGGCCAGTCCAATGGAGATGATAATCAGGGTCGTAGATGTGGCACGTAATGCTCTCATTCTTGACCACAGTATCTTCTCTGTTATTAACATCGCTATCACGGTTAATATGGCTGCAACAACCATTGATAACCAAATGTTCATTCCCCACCCGTTTATCACCCAGGTAAAATATGCCCCTAAGGTTAAAAAGTCTCCATGGGCAAAATTCGATAGTCTTAAAATTCCATAAGTGAGTGTTAGTCCTACTGCTGCCAAGGCAATAATACTACCTACCGCAATCCCATTAATAATTAATTGAGCTAGTTGTGCATCCATTAATAAATACTACTATAAAGTCACTTTACTTAGATTCTAACATCAATATCACCCTATGAATATCATAAGTTATATCTCATACGAAGCTAGTGAGGAAGATTAACTTCTGTGTTAACATACACAGTGTGGAGATCACTATATGAAAATATAACCCTTATTTATCTCCCGCTGTTTTCCGCTAAGGTTAGTATCTTTGGTCACTTTTTATGTACAAATACTCAAACTTACCAAAAGGAAATCCTCGGATAGATAAAACCCCCAAACTCTTACGCACCATCCAACAACAAGGATATGATTTGTGGTTGGAAAAACATTTGAATCGGTTACAACTTAGTCTAAATTTTTGCTTATTCACAGCAGTTAATACACCTTTAAGCACGGGTGAACCTAATACCCAGGAGGCAAAAATCGCTGAGTCCCAGATTTTGCAAACTCTGCTTAATGAGGTTTATGCTGCTTTGAATTTTAATGGGTTGGGTCTTGAAGGTATTACATTATATATAGCTGAGTGTGAACCTCAAGAAAATATGGCTAGAATTGTCTTGATGTGTAATTCACCAACTTCACCTCCATCCCTGTCACAAACAACCTCCAGATGGAATTTGGAATCCCATATTGGTCTCCCCGATCTCCTGGAAATGGAAAAGCACAACCCTCCCCTAGCTTGGCGTTTTCCTGATGATTCTACTAATGTGACTAAATGGCTAATTGCTCTTCATCCCCTATCTGATTTATCTGGTCTTGCTAAACCTCAATTTTCTCCCTTGCACTGGCGATCGCAGTTTATTCAAAAAGCCATTAAATATTCCTGGACTTATTTAATACAAACTCAAAAAATTCAGACTTTAAAATATTCTTATCAGTCCCTATTACAGTTTAATTACAACCTAGAACGTAAGAATAAACTTAAAAATCAATTTTTGGCCAACACTAGTCACGAAATCAGAACCCCCTTGACTTCGATTATTGGATTTACTGAGTTATTATTAGCTCAAGGTTACCAAGCGGAAAGAGAACGCCATCAAGAATATTTACAGATTATTCAATCCAGCGGTAAGCATTTATTGAGTTTAATCAATGACATTTTAGATCTTTCCAAAATAGAAGCCAATCAGCTAGAAGTGCAATGGGAAGTAGCCGATATACCATCATTGTGTAAAAGTGTTTTGGCCCTAGTGAAGGAAAAAGCAGGAGATAAGGGTTTAAAATTACAATTGGAAATCAATGAGGATGTGAACACTCTGTTGGTGGATCCTCTACGACTGAAGCAAATGCTATTAAATCTATTGTTTAATGCCATAAAGTTTACTAATGTAGGGAGTGTAGGTTTACGAGTTGTTCTTAAAGATTCATGGTTGAGATTTACAGTATGGGATACGGGAGTTGGCATTTCTGGGGAAGACCTGTCTCTACTGTTTCGTCCCTATACCCAACTAGTAAATACCATAAATACCCAACAAAATCATGGCACCGGTTTAGGATTGATTGTGACCAAACAACTTGCGGAAATTCATGGAGGTAGTATTGAGGTGCGATCGCAATTAAATCAAGGTTCTGAATTTACTATTATTCTACCTCTCAAATCTGAGAGAACTACCCAAATACTAGAAATTCAACCAGAACAAGACCCAGAACTAATTGACAAAACTCTTGACCACCTAATTAATACTCCAACCAATATTCAAAAAATCAATCACTGCACAATATTACTAGTAGAAAATGATCTAAATAATAGTGAACTCATAAAGACTTATCTAAATAGATTAGGCTATCAAGTTATACACGTAAAAACTGCCACAGAAATGTGGGTAAATTTACCACAAGTGCAACCGACAATCATCTTAATGGATTTGAAACTGCCAGATGGTAACGGACTGAACTTAGTATCAGAAATCAGAAAAGACCCCAGATATCAGAACATTCCTATCATTGCTCAAACAGCAATGGCCATGAAGGGAGACAGAGAAATATGTCTAGCTTCCGGTTTCACCCACTATATTCCTAAACCCATAAATTTGACAAATCTCGGTGCTATACTGGAAAAGTGCCAGAACTCCTAGCAATCAACCATCCTACTTGTCCATAGCTTTCTGGATCAAGCCATATATGTATAAAATATTAAAAATATGACACTCACAGAAAAATTAGAAAAATTAAAGACCTTATTTGCCGAAATGGGACATGCTTTAATAGCCTATTCCGGAGGAGTTGATAGCACACTAGTAGCCAAGGTTGCTCATGAAGTATTAGGCGATCGCGCGGTAGCGGTAACTGCAGTATCCCCATCTTTACTACCGGAAGAGTTAACAGAAGCTACTGCACAAGCAGCAACCATTGGGATAACCCATAAAATTGTCCATACTCAAGAGATGGCCAATCCCAACTACACGTCCAATCCAGTTAACCGGTGCTACTTTTGTAAAAGTGAATTACATGACACGCTCAAACCCCTAGCATTAGAATGGGGATACAGTTATGTGATTGATGGGGTAAACGCTGACGATCTCAAAGACTACAGACCGGGAATTCAAGCTGCAAAAGAAAGGGGAGCAAGATCACCCCTAGCAGAAATAGGAATTACTAAAATGGAAGTGCGTCAACTTTCCCAACAATTAGCACTACCCTGGTGGAACAAACCCGCCCAACCCTGTCTAAGTTCCCGATTCCCCTACGGAGAAGAAATCACCATAGAAAAATTACAACGTGTGGGGAGAGCAGAAATATATTTAAAAACTTTGGGTTGGGAAGACCTGCGAGTCAGATCGGAAGGGGAAACCGCCAGAATTGAACTCCCACCGGAAAAAATCAAGGATTTCGTCCTCAAAACAGACTTACCTACCCTAGTAACCACTCTGGAAAATCTAGGGTTTATTTACGTCACCTTAGATTTAGAGGGTTATCAGAGTGGTAAGCTGAATCGAGTCTTGACAAAACAGGGTCCCGTCCTTCCCAAAAAATAATCCTGATAGAGAAAAAGGAAAGCAGAAAAATAACAATAAGTGACATACTCCACACACTCCCTTACAGGTGAGTGTGGGCTTCTCAACGACTCTTCTATGAAGACATTGATTGAGCTTTGAGGGCGTGTGTCCCACGCGCCTTTATATTTATAGCCGCATTTAGATCCCGGCACAAGCTAAAACTATTGGGAGGAATTCGCCCAAATTAGCACCTGTTTTTGGTCAGGACTGTAGCTATTCCACCTAAAAATTTTGAGGTTATTTCTTACTTAAAATGGTTCCCAAAGAAATCTAGCTACTGATGAAACTAAACCCAGGAAAGTCAAAATTTCATCACTTTGATTCCAGATTTCCTTGGGATTTGCTTTGAGGTTGCTGGAGATACGACTTTAACTTGATATTAGCCTGATGACAGTCTTAATTCTTGGTCTTCACCCAGGAATCAAGACTAGTCCGAGTTAAATTTCGCCGTCCACTTGCATTTTGTGCACTTGATCAGCTAACTCTTGACGACCTTGGTCATCTAGCTTATCAATTGCCAACATACCCATGAGGATAACCTCTTTTAACGTCAGACGGGTAGAATGTGCCTGTTTTTGCACAGTCTCTTTGATCACTGGACTTACGCCAATTGCGGTACTTGCTCTAGCCACGGAATTCACAATAAACATTAACGACTTCGGATAAAATCTTAGCACTTTAAATGCAATTATTGTCTACATAATAAAACTTAACAATTTTTTTTTTAATTTTCTTTATCTTCTTCCCTCCACCTATCCCCCTTTTCTCTATCTTCCCCTCCTTACTCCTCCTTCTCCATTTTTTGATGCCAACCCTGACTAGACCTGGTTTAGAAGGAGAAGTCCTACCTGTAACAGACCCACCCCTAACCCTAAAATACCTCCTAGATTCACAATTGCCTGTAACTCGTTCTTGACAATCCCCTCAATAGCTGCTTCTAAGTCAGCAGGTGAGGTGGCCTTCACTTTTTCTACAATAACTTTATCCAGGGATAAAATTGGAATTGCTTGCGCTACAATGGTTTCTAGGTCTTTTTCTAAATACTTGTCTAAGATTAGGGCTAACTCTTGAGCCACAGACTCTAGGGAACTGTTAACAATGGCTGAATCGCGCAGACGATTTAGTAGAAGCATGGAAATTTTTTCCCATTCCGCTGATTCTGTTACTTCCTGTATCAGGTTACTGCCAGTGTCTCGCAGATAATATCTTATGCTCTCTTTTACACTCTTTCTTAATTCACGAACTGTGCCAATGGGCAAATTTTGCAGGGATAAATCCTGTAATAGCTTTTTCAGGCGATCGCCCAATTGTAGGTCTTGAACTAACTCTTGCAGTCGTTGATTAGTCAATTCCTTCTCATCCAAACAAAAACTTCTGAGTCGGGTAAGAGTATTTCGTAAACCGAAAAGATTAGCTACCACCCAGTAAGTACCACTAGTTTTTTCTCTAAAGCTATCATCAATAGTTTGAATAGTTTTATCTGTGAGAAAATTAATTATTGCTTGTCTTAACACATCCGGTGGAAAAGCAACCTTCAGTAACCAGTCAGCTAACCAAATAGCCTGTTCTTCGTTTAGTCTAAACTCTAATATTAGACGGTCAAAAACTTGATTAATTTGTACTTCTAGAAAATCTTCTTTACGAGCTAACACTCTTAACAGACGGGGAAGAGAATCCCCCAATAAATCGCGCAAAATTCCCGCCAAGATCTGAGCAGTTTTCTGATTTTTTTCCTGTTTAATTTGGGCTAGTGCCAATTGCAACAACCATAGGATAGCAGCTTTGACCCGGTCAGTTGCCAAAAGTCGTCCAGCCAATTTATGTAATTCGTCTGGAGTTAGGAGGGAACCCATGATAGCATGGGCAATATTGTTTCCCAATCGCTCTTGATTACTGGGAATCAAACCAGGAGTAAAAGGTAACTTACGTCCCAGAACATAGACGGGTCTGTAGGGACGGAAAAGCATTTTAATGGCTATATCATTAGTGAAATAGCCAATTACACCACCCAGGACGGGAGGTGATATATAAAGCCAAAGATGTGACCAATCCACAGGATTTTGGAATCAGTTCGATTAGGGAACGACAATTACTAATACCCCCATCATAGCATTAGAAATTGGATAATGAACAGCATTGACAAACCCAACTTGACGTGCTAGGGCAACCTGTTCTTTACCCCTGGGAAAACGCTGCAAACTGGGACTGATGTAAGCATATTCTTCCCTTACACCCAAATTAGTGGCTAGGGGAACAACCAGATAATCTAAATACCATTGTTGAAAGGTCCTCCAGATGTGGTCATCAGGACGATGAAAATCCAAAATTGCCGCCCTACCCCCAGGTTTTAGCACTCGATAGATTTCCTGTAAACTGCGGGTGATATCTGTCACATTTCTTAAACCATAACCCATGGTCACAACGTCAAATTGATCATCTGCAAAGGGAAGACTCAGCACATCTGCTTCTGTCCAGGTGATAGAATATGGGTTCTGGGATAATTTCTGGCGGTTTTTAGCAGCATTAAGTAAATTATTAGAGAAATCCACACCATATACTCTACCAGCAATTCCTGCACGTCGAGCCAAACGAAAGGTTAAATCCCCACTACCACAGCATAAATCTAAACAAGTATCTCCTGGTTTCACACCACTCCATTTCACAGTCATTTCCTTCCAGATGCGGTGTTGTCCCAGGCTTAGCCGATCATTAAGTTGATCGTACACAGGAGCAATACGGTCAAAAATATCACGAATTCCTTGCTTCATTGGTGGCGGAAAAAAATTGGGAGATTTAAAATTTAAAACAAAACAAACTACTTTTGGTAATGAAATCGAATCCAGTCTCAATATAACATGAATTGTCTTGGTAGCGATCGCTCGTTTAAAAGAATGGGAATTTATCTGCGATCGCACCTTGTCAAAAATTGGGAGCTGTGTTAATGTAGGTGTTAAAAAATTTAATATATAATTAATATATAAAATTTAATATATAAAATACAACCAGTAAAGCTTAATAATCTTTCAGGTAATTTAAAGATGTCTACATCGAATAGAAACACATCAGTTTACGACCAAGACTTTTATCTTTGGATTCAGGAAACCATACAAGCTTTGCAATTAAGTAAGTTAGACCCCAAAGAAATTCCCCATCTCATTGAAGAACTGGAAGACATGGGCAATAGTCAAAAAGATGCTTTAGAAAGCAATTTAATCCGGGTGCTTCAGCACTTACTCAAGTGGAAATATCAAAAGCATAAACGTACTGATAGCTGGCGGGCATCAATTACTGAACATAGTCTGCGTTTAAATAGAGCTTTTAAGAAAAGTCCTAGCTTGCGACCATATTTTGCCCAGGTTTTTGACGAGTGTTACAGCGATGCTCGACTCATCGCTTCCCGGGAAACTGGTTTAGAACTGGAGGTATTTCCCCAAGAATGTCCCTTTGATCCCAAAGACGTGCTCAATCCAGAATATTTGCCATAGTTAATTTAATATAACTGATAGAGATTAAGAACTATTATGGACATCAACTATATCATTGAACTAATGAGACTATTTCAGCAAAGTGGACTTTATCACTTTGATGTCACAGCAGTTGACAATACCAATCCGTCTTATCTCAATCACAATGCCATTGATCGATATTTCCACAGTTATGATGTCCACTATATGGAAATGGAACAGGAAGAGAAAATAACACTGTTAAAAAACACTGATATCATTGCGGAAAACGAGCAAGTGACAGTTGGTGGTCTTTTGGTCTTTGGCATTAATCCCCAGCGGATTTTCCATAATGCTTCTATCTCATTTGCCCACTTTCTAGGAGATACAATCTCAGAAGAGTTAATAGACAAAAAAAATATTGAAGGATCACTGCCAGATCAGGTACAAGCAGCATTACAAATAATCAAAAACAATATTCTGACCCCATCATCTATTTTGGGAACCAGGAGAGATGAAAGGATAAAATATCCTGACAAAGTGTTTCGGGAATTGATTGTCAATGCTTGTGTGCATCGTAATTATTCTATAACCGGTTCCAGGATCCGAATTTTTATGTTTGATAACCGGATAGAGTTTATGAGCCCGGGGAAATTACCAAACACGGTCACTATTGATAAACTGAGGTTTGGAGTGTCTTACTCTATAAATCCGGTTATTGTTAAATTTATGGAAAACCTCAGATATATAGATAAATTGGGCAGAGGTTTACCTATGGTTTATCAAGAAGCGAAAAAACTTGGCAAGGATGTACTCTTTGAAGAAATTGGGGAAGAATTTAAGGTCACTCTGTTAACATAGGATAAGATAACGACAAAATCTGGTTCCACAAACAAAATATCATGACTACACTTAATCTGGTCAAATTGCCAATCACTACCATTGAAATTGCACCGGGTAGTCACTTGTTGATTCACGATGTTACTTGGGAGCAATATGAAGCTTTATATAAAGAGTGGGGGGATGAACGCCAAGTGCCCCGAATGAACTATTGCAATGGAACCCTAGAAATTATGTCTCCCCTTCCTGCTCATGAACGTCCTCACCGCATTATTTCTGATATTGTCAAAACCCTATTAGATGCTGAAAACAGACCTTGGGAAGATTTTGGCTCTACCACCTTTAAAAAGCCAGAACAAGCAGGTCTGGAACCAGATACCTGTTTTTATATAGAGAATGCGGATCGGGTTCGCTCCTTGATGCGAATGAATATGGAAACGGATCCGCCACCAGACTTAGCAATTGAGAGTGACCTTACCTCTCAAACCACATTAGATACCTACTTGACCCTACAGGTTCCTGAGATCTGGATTTATGAAAATGATCGCCTAACAATTTACCTGCTAGAAAAAAACAACTATCAAAAGAGTACCACCAGTCGAGTCTTTCCATCCCTGAGTATTACAGATCTCATTCCAGAGTTAGTACAACAAGCGATTAAACGGGGAACAAGCAGTATGTTACGCAACCTGCGCCATCAATTGTCCACTTGACTTATTAAATAGATTGTAATAAAATAGGGAGCAGTTCTTTTTTATACTTATTTTAATTATTTTAAAATTTTAAAAAAGTTGATTAGGATAAACTAGGTGAAAACAACAAGAGTAACTTATGACCCAATCTTCCAACAGAGAAAACCACCAGGGAAATATTCAGAACACAGATAATACAGCTGAAGAATTACTAGTAAAACTGAGACAGAAAAAAGGTAATTGGGTAGAGTGGGGAAATGCGATCGCCCATTTACAAAAAAATGGCTATAATCCCCAGGATATTTTTGAAGCTACAGGATTTGAACCGATTCAGCAAAATCAGGTGGTTGTTGGTGCACAGGTTTACAGCTCCCTAGAAAAATTCGGCGCATCAGAAGCTACCAAAACCTACTACGGAACAAGAGCCAGTGACATTCTTTACGAACTGAGACTATTAACCCAGGGAGATAGAGCGACAGCTGCGGATTTAATTTTTGCCCATAAACTGGATGTGGATGAAGCAAGAGAAATTGCTAAAGCTATTAAAGACTTCTCCCGATTTTCCACTCCCCCGGAAGGATTCAGTACCCATCCTGGAGACGCTATTGCTTACCAATGCTGGAAACTGGCCAGACAAAACTCAGACCTGCAAGAGAGATCCCGTTTAATTGCCAAAGGATTGCGTTTTGTGCAATCGAGTACAGCCAGAAAACAGATTGAACAATTACTAACAGACTTTACCATTGTTCCCCAGCGCAATGCGCCCTTGCTTCCCTATTTTCGACTAGAGTCCGATGAAGAACTGCCCAGATTAGTTCCCGTGGTAGGAGAATTACCCCTAACCCCAGAGGATGTCAAGTCAGTACCCCTAATTATAGAAGAGGCCCCTTTTAACATAGTTAAATTTGCTGGTGAGCAAGCTTGGGTAGCATTACCGGGATGGCAAGTGTTGCGTTCTGCGGAAGATCCAATAGTGATAATTGGGGAGAGCAACATTTTTCCCCAGAGCAAATCTGGCAAAACCGAACAAATTCTAATTGTGATAGATAGAGATGAAAGAGATTGGGATGACGGGAGTTATTTTGCCTTTGACAATGATGGAGAAGTGGATTTTCAGTGGTTTGAAACTCAACCAGAGCAGACAATATTAGGACGCATAATTGTCATTTTACGTCCTAAAAAAGTTTTAGACGAAGATTTTACCAAAGATAGTTGGCAAATTGATGAGTGATGAGATATGGAAAAGTTGACCCTGTCCAAGATTTCTAAATCTGATTTAAAAAGATTTGTGCAATTAGACGAAAAGGGAATTGGGAGTTATGAATGGTTAGACCTTGAGAGTATAACCATAACTCAAGATGAACAGCAACAGGTGGGCTATATACAATCTCATTTATTAAATTATTCTATTCATTTAATGAATGAAGCCACCATTTGGGCTAGGGGAATTTACCCCTTTTTACTGTTAGCAGAAAGGGGTAAAATTCAAGCATTAGCGGAAGTATTGTTGCAGGCAAAATATCCCCAATTTGAATTAGAAGGAATTGCTGATGGTTTACTAGCTAGGAGCGTGGTTGATAGTGTAGAAGTTCCATACCTGGTGGTGGTGGAAGCGAAAAAGGGTTTAGATAATCAAAATCCTCTATCCCAATTATATGGCCAACTGCTAACAGCTGGAAGATTGAATTGGCAAGAGGATAGACAAGATCCCCAAGAAGTATATGGGTGTTATACGATTGCTGATGTTTGGACTTTTGTCCATGCTAAAATTGAAGGTATGGAATCTGAAAAGTTAAGAATGGAACTGGAGTTTTCTAGGGAATATAGTTCCAAAAATGAGGGAGAAATCATCCTAAAAATCCTCAAAAAGATTGTTACCAACCATCTCAATCTCCACTAAAGAATTGGGGTGATGTGAGCAATAAACAAATCACAATAAAATTAAGTGGGTGGGTGGAATTAAATAATTGTGCCTCCCTACTTAACCCGCGATTAAGATTCAGAATCATCAGAGCAAATCCATGCAACTTGAGAATTTAAATAGTGAAAAATGGGACTCTCAAGATAGAGAACATAGACTAGAGGTCAAAATCCAACAGATTCGGCAAAAATTGCGTCCTGGACAGGTGCAAATGGCTGATTGGTTGGGGGGACCATTAGCTGTTTCCGCTGTCCCTGGTGCGGGTAAATCTACGGGAATGGCTAGTGCAGCAGCTATTGCCATAGCGCGTCAGTATTACTCCCACTCCCGTTCCCAATTAGTCCTAGTGACTTTTACCAAGTCAGCTGCTATGAACCTGAAATTAAAGATTTGTGAAAAATTGCGGGAACTATCTCTACCACAAAAGGGGTTTGTGGTTTATACATTACATGGTTTGGCTTTAAATATTGCCACTCGTTATCCCCAACTGTCTGGTTTGGAGTTAGACCAGGTGAAGTTAATTACTCCTAATCGGAGTCATCGTTTAATTAGTATAGCTGTAGAGCAGTGGATTAGCAAGCATCCCACCATGTATTATCGTTTATTAGAAGGACACCAATTTGATGGGGAAGAAACGGAGAAACTGCGTCGTCAATCGGTTTTAAGAACGGAGATTTTGCCAGATTTAGCTTATACCACAATTCATGAGGCTAAAAGTTCTGGGATTGTACCGGAAACTCTCTATCAATGGAGTGAGAAAACTCAAAACTCCTATCAAATTTTGCGGATTGCAGCGGGACTATATGAGGAGTATGAAAAGTTAATGAAGTCCCAAGGTTTGATTGATTATGATGATATGATTTTGGCAGCTTTAGAAGTTTTCAAAAATCCCAGTGCGTTACGAATTGAAAAAAATAAGATTTTTGCAGTTTTTGAAGACGAAGCACAAGACTCTAGTCAGCTACAAACTCAACTATTAGAAATATTGGCAGAAAGAAAAGATAGCAACGGAGGAAAAACAACCTTGAATTTGGTCAGGGTTGGTGATTCTAATCAAGCTATTAATTCCACTTTTACGCCTGCAGATCCCATTTATTTTCGGGAATTTTGTGAACAATGTGCTGGGGAACAAAGACTGGCAACTATGAACCAAGCTGGACGCAGTAGTAGAATTATTATTGATGCGGCTAACTTTGTTCTGGAATGGGTAAATCACCAATGGTCCAAAAGGAATCTACAAAATCATTCACCAAAAAAACCACCATTCCTAAATCAGAAAATTCAAGTCGTCAATATTGGTGATCCGCAAACCGATGCCAATCCTGCACCTGTAGGAAAAGGATTGGAACTACATACACCTGATGACATTCATCACACTGTTGAACTGATAGGTCAAAAGATTGTAGAACTATTCAAAACTAATGTAGGTACTGCTGCTATATTAGTGAGAGAAAATCGCCAAGGTAAATGGTTAGCAGAAAATATAGAACCAATATGTAACCAGCATCATATCGAACTATATGAGGTAGCAGAAACAGAAAGACGTTCCCAAGTACCAAAAGAAATCTTAGCTTTATTGCAGTTTTGCGATCGCCCCCATTCCCAGGATTTTTTAAAAACTGCATTAACCGTGCTGATGCAAAGACAATTAATAGCTGCTCAAGACGTTAATAGCTTGGCAATTTTACCCGAGGAATTTTTATATCCTACACCGTTCACTAAGGTGCAAACACAAGTAGTTAAGGAAGCTGCTCAACAATGTAGGAACTTATTGCAAGGAGCATGGGAAATACCAGTATATCAGATAATTTACTTTTTGGCCTCAAGTCTAAACTATGATCAAGGGGAGTTAGCTACAGCAGATAAATTAGCAGAAAAAGTTAATCTCCAAATTACCGGGGATAGATCGAGAAGTTCCCTAATTCATGCATTAGTGGAAATAGTCAATTCGGAAAAATTTGAAGCGGTGGATACAGAAAACCATGAAGATAAATATATAAAAAAAGGTCAGTTAACAATTATCACCATGCACAAAGCCAAAGGTCTAGACTGGGACTATGTGTTCCTACCCTTTTTGCATGAAAATCTAATTCCTGGCAAATTGTGGGTAAAACCCCAAAGTCAATTCTTAGGTGATTTTAGCCTAGCAGAAGTTGCTCGCGCCCAAATTCGCACTGCACTCCATCAAGGGACAGAAACCATGAATAATTTCCAGCAAAATGTCAATCACAACTCAAACAAAAGTCTTTTTGAGCTTAAACAAGCATGGGAAGAAGCTAAAGATTTAAAACTAGCAGAGGAATACAGATTACTATATGTAGCCATGACCAGAGCAAAAAAACTCCTCTGGATGTCCGCTGCGAAAAGAGCACCCTTCACATGGACAAAACCACATAGTTTGCAAGACCTTTTGCCATCTCCAGTATTTACAGCTCTCAATGCGATCGCCTAATTGCCTAATTCCCCTCAAACTCCATCTCCTCTTGAATATAGTCTATTTCCTCAATTTTTGCTGGTCGCACCACAGCAGTTTTGGGAATTTCAACTATTGGGTTATTGAGGGCGACCATTAAAGGAGAGATTGGTGCTTGTGTTTGGACACTATCTATCTTCTGTTGTGCTAGTTGTAACCTGGAAGTATTTCCTGGCAAAATTCCTGATAGGGAACCAATAACACAAGCTGCAATAGCAGCACCACCCCACATCCAATTTATCCGACGACGGAAAATTATGCGTTTCCAAACAAGATCAAATAACTCCGAAGACGCAGCGTAACAGCTTGGCACAGGCATGGATCGGACACCATGCCTCAACCTTAGCAGTTTCATGTACAAACGCTTACCGGATTCATCCGTTGCCAACCACTGCTCTATCCGCTGACGTTCAGTAGCTGTAACCTCACCATCCAAGTATGCGCTTAACAGTTCAAACTGATCCCCTTCATGATATTCCTGATAATTAAACCTATCCATATTCGCTTTAACCACGGGTAAACTAGAGGAATTTTCCTGTGAATCCACTTAACCATCCAGATAACTTTGTAGTTGGCTTTGCAGTCGGGAACGAGCTCTAGCTATTCTAGATTTGACCGTTCCTAGGGAAGCACCAGTAATTTGAGCAATTTCTTCGTATGCTAAACCTTCGATTTCTCTGAGGACTATAGTAGTACGAAAAATCTCTGGTAAATCAGCAATAGCTTCCCGCAGTTGCTCATAAAATTCCCTAGTTCTGAGTTGTTCTTCCGGACTTGGTGTATCGCTAGCAATTTCCCAATCCATTTCCCCATCCCCTGCTAAACGAGGAGCATCTAGGGACAAAGAACTACCAGACCTTTTGCGCTTACGTAGCTCATCATAAAACAAATTAGTGGCAATTCGACTTAACCAACCGCGAAATTTAGCAGGTTCTTGTAATCGGTGAATGTTCCGATAGACTCGAATCCACACCTCCTGAGCCAAATCAGCTCTGTCAGACCAGTCGGGAGCCAAGTGATATAGTACCCTATCCACCTGGGCCTGATAGCGGCGCAGCAATTCAGCAAAAGCTGCTTTGTCCGGGCGCAGTCCAGATTGACAGCGCAAAATAAGATCCTGATTTGAGAGTTTATCAACTTGCACCGATGCTTGTGAATAATTGGCATCAACAGTTGACCAGGATACAGCAATAGACTGACTCATAGATCCCACTGGCATAAAATAATCTCTATCTATTAGACTGAGTCTAATTTTTTATGTTCCCAACCTTCAAAACAATTGCACTTCTCTATTTGTCAGGGAGACAGGGAATTCATTCCCTGTCTCAAAGCGCAAGTCGGTTGGAAACCGACTGGTTTTGTCGTGGATAATCGTAGGTTGGGTTGAGGCACGAAACCCAACAAACCAACAGGATATATATAAATGCGATGGGGAAGGACTCCCTACGGGATCTCGCACCCTGATAAAACAGGGCGTAACCCTGCCCACGAGTTAAATGTATACAAGGGGACTGCTTCCCCTCTTGGAATCAGTGAAAAACAAAAGAAAATTTGCTGACCTTCCCAAAGTGGGTCTGGACACCAGTCAGGGTAAGAGCTTAAAATAGAGGGGTGCACTTCCCTCAAAGGAAGTAGAATTAATGGAAACCTCTGGAATCCCTAGATTGCCCTCGATCATGGGATACCGATAGTATCATTGCGACAACCTTGTTCATCCATATGTTCTTGAGAAAAAAAATAGACGCTTATCTGATTGCAGCAATCCTTGTGGTTCTAGGAGTCGATTTAGCGGTTTTCTTATTTAGCCCTTCCCCCCTTATACCCATCATTTGGATGTTGATTAGCTTAAATATTAAGGGTTGCATTTGTTGCTGGAATCACCACCATCAGCACCTCAAGTTTTTTTATCCAGAGTGGGCCAATCGCGCCCTGGAACTAGTGATGGGGTTGCAAACAGGAATTGTCGGCGAAGCCTGGGTTTTGCACCATATCTTTGGTCACCACGTTAACTACCTTGACCAAACGAAGGATGAGTCCGCCTGGAAAGACGAGAAAGGCCGGACAATGCCCCCCCTAGAATATGCGTGGACTGTTACAACTCAAGCTTATCCTAAAGCCTTAAAGGTGGGCAAAAAGTATCCTAAAATCCGGGTTAGGCTAATCCAAAACATGGTGGCCACGGCGCTCGTTCTTCTGGCTCTGGCTTCCGTGAACAGTGTCAATACCCTGATCCAATTTGTATTTCCCATGGCCTTTTTGCTCTTTATGACAGTCTATGTCACCTATGAGCACCATGCGGGTTTGGATGAGAAAGATCCCTACAAAGCGACCTATAATATCACCGATCACTGGTACAACTTTTTTACCTGCAACCTGGGCTACCACACGGCTCACCATGTCCAATGTGGCCGCCACTGGAGCGAACTACCCCAGTTCCATGCAGAAATTAAGGACAAGATCCCGGCCACCCTCTACCGTGATGCGGGTTTCCCCCTTACTTGGATAACCAAGGCCCAACAGATCCTGGCAGCTCATGGTGTGTCCTGGAACCGGGGATAGGCTTAGCCTGATCCCTACCTGTGGGTGTCTCGATTCCTCAGAATATTAACATTCATGAGGATTTGTCAATACATGGGGAAAAATTTTCTTGCAGTTTCTACCCCATTTGTCAGGATGATCCTACATTAGATAATTTCTGATAAATTTTTTGCTAACTGACACTCTCGGAGGGTTTAATAATTGTAATGGGCCAGCTATGGCAAAAAATTAAAGCGTTTAGTCTATACTTTATTTGCAATGGCAAAGAAAAAACCTTTACTACCCATGCTTATGTTACTCTGCTTAGGCACGTCCATTGTTTCTCTCGTTTTCTATTGGTATACCTTTACAAATGAGTCCAATAATTCCCCTTCCATGATACTGCGAACAAATATCAATTCTAATGAGCACAATCCGGATTTCTCTTCGGGTATTACTATTGGAGATAGTGCTTTGGGTGCTGATATGAACTCTTCATCTAATTCTGGTGATGGGGAAAAAAACACAAGATTGGTAGTCCCTACACAACAAAACAAAACAAATAGTGGGTTAAAAGGCTTTTTCTTTGGTGGTGGAAATGACTCTCCATCTCCCGGAGCGGGAAATAACCAAAGTGATGTGGTCGTCGATTTGAGCGATCGCCGGGTTTATGTTTATCGTTATGACCAGGTGGTGGCTAGTTACCCAATTGCAGTTGGTAAAAAGGGTTGGGAGACTCCCACGGGTACTTTTAAAGTTATACATAAGGAGCATCACCCTATTTGGAAACATCCAATTACGGGGAAAATATTTGAAGCGGGGACGGATAGTCCCCTGGGAGATCGATGGATTGGTTTTTGGTCAGACGGTAAGAATGAAATTGGTTTCCATGGCACACCTAATAAGGATTTGATTGGTGGTGCTGTGTCCCATGGTTGTTTGAGGATGCGTAACCCTGATGTAAGAATGTTATATGAACAAGTGGACTTGGGCACTCCTGTATCAGTACGCCACTAATCAATAGTTTTGGTTTTCCAAAATATAGGATCAATGGATTTGCCATTGACATATAAACCCCAATGTAAATGGGGACCAGTAGAAGCACCTGTGGAACCCACAGTACCGATGAGGTTGCCAGCTTGGACAAAATCACCCTCTTTCACATTAATTCGGTTCAAGTGGAGGAAAATGCTGGTTACTCCCTGACCATGGTCAATACCCACCACGTTCCCATGAACCCTAAACCCCTGGGATACCTTCCCCACTAATGCTACTCTCCCCGCTGCTGGTGCAATTACTGCTGAACCTGCTGCACCTGCATAGTCTAACCCTCGATGATAGTAATCTTGGGCAAATACGCCATTGTAGTACCGTCTGACACCATATCTCGTGCTCATCCTCCCTTTATTGGGATTGAGAAACACTCCATTCCAGTATTTTTCTGGTGTTTGTAGTTCCTTTAACTGTTTTACACGAGCTAGTTCATATTCTGTGGCTTTTACTCCTGCTTTTCCTGGTGGTAGGTTGATCCTCTGTAACGGAAATTTCCTATTACCTACTATTACCTCTAATTTTTTTTCCTCTTGTCCCCCCACTAGTATTGTAATTTTTCTTATTCCTGGTTTTTCTAGGGGGGTAGTAGGAATCAGGGAACGATAGGTATTTGGTGCGATCGCAAAAGCTGGATATGTGTTTTCATCAACTTTAACACTAGGTTTTATAAGATTTTGGATATCAGTATTTAGAGTTTGTTCCGCATCGGGCTTAATTAATACTGAGATTGTATCTCCCAATTTTACCGTTTGTGGTAAAATTTGCACCTCTAATGCTTTTGCTGACGGGATGCAAGCTAGGGGAGTAATTGCCAATATTCCCGTGATAACCTTGCCTAGACTGGTGAGATTAATCACCCGCAACTTATGGTAAGTATTCATCAATTTCAACCTGGTGACAGTTTTTAAAAATCATTGCTCCAATTCTAACAACCCCTTGCAAAAATAAAATATGCTGGTGAATATGATTTCTATCCATAGCATTAGATGATCTAGCCAGGTTAAAATCTGCTCCAATGGGTGTTTTTCATAACCAATAAATGTGGCTTTGATTTCTATCCAATCAGGCTTGAATTGATAATAGTGGTATGGATAATTATTTTGTTCTCTTCCTAATTTGAGGTCACTTTCTTGAGTTTGATAATTTTTACCATAACTAGACATTTGTCGGGGTTGACGCGAATCACCATCAGAAAAATCGCTCCCAAATAAATCCTCCCATGTTAACCAACAATCTTCCTTAACTTCCCCAACATGGGATGTCTGTACTTGTTCCCAGCTAGGAGAAAACCTGGCACTGGTCGTGAGTTCGTGAGGGAGAACAGGAGCAGTTTCTTCACCCATTAAGGTAATTTGTCTAGTTTCAAAAATGTAACCTATGACAGATTGAATTAAGACCAAAACATTGGCACTCCCAACAGACACATTAGCTGGTAACTGAGCTTGATGTTCTATTTTAACCAGCATTGTATCTACAAGTTTCAAACATTTAGATGCCAAAACCAGTGAATAAGAGAATACACGCGGAAGGAGATCAGCTAGAATCTCCACATTACTGTTAGAATAGTTATTTATCTGCTCCTCAATGCTATTAGCAATTTGCTTTTGTTGTATAGGTGTTAAAACATCAAAAACCTTATTGTTTTCCCCCACAAGTACCAAATCACGACTTGTTAAATTAACCGCAATTGCTTCTATCTTAGGAATATGAGACTGTAATGTCTTACTTTTTACAGACTGGTCATCTTTTGCACCTCCGGTCAACTTTTGCACAATTCCACCAAACCAACCCGAGGATTTGACATTTTGTAAATTTTCCGATTCCCAAGTAGCTGCAGATGGTAAACTCCTGACCAGTTCCAATACTTTTACAATTGGTGATTCCATTGATGTATGGTCATCCAAAGGGGGGTACAAAGTTTTCAGTCTTTTCCCCACTGGTTCATCAGGTTGTAATGACTTATGAAGCGGGTAAAGCAAAGCCTCCGCCCCCCATTTTGTTGCCAACTGTAAATTGCGGAAAGCACCTCTCAATTTTTGGGACAACCGACGAGACTGGTGACTGAAAAATTTAAATACTTGGCTTTGATAAGGACTAGAGGAACCGGAGGACATTGCGAGTTTATTTATTAGTTAATTAGGGTTTGCTTTTATGAATTATCCCACCCCCCCAACACACAGTCAGTCCCTCTCAGACAAAATTGAACAATTACACTCCCACTGTCAAGTTAATATACTTTCATCCTGGGTGTGTTGGCGAGGTGACCTAGAAATTACCGATGTAATACAATCAAACCTCCTCCATTGGCAACCCATACAGTTAAATGACAAACAACAGGTGGGTTGGAATCAAGGAAAGCACATACTTTGGTTAGGACAAAAGTTCACTGTGCCAGAAAGCTTATATGATTATCCTTTAAGTGGTTTATGTGCGCGCTTATCTCTAACTTGGTGGGCGGATGCGGTTGAGGTTTATCTCAATGGTAATTTATTGTCAACGGGTGATTTATTTGATTGTTCCCCACGGTTGCTTTTAAGTCAAGAGGTAAAACCAAAAGATGAGTTTTTTATTGTATTGCGGTTGGTAAGTCCTGGACATTGTGATGGAGCTTTGATGCACTCCCAGATGATTTTTGAATCGGGGGATGATATAGATCCTGGTCTTATAGCTAATGAGTTGGCGATCGCCCAAACTAGGGGAAAAAATCTTTCATCAACGGAGTGGAATAGACTAGTAACAGAAGTAGAAGAGTTAATAAATTTTAGCTGTGGTATAAAAACACAATCAGACTGGAAGAGCTTGTTAGAAAAGATTCGTCAAACCTATTTGAGAATAGACCAGTTAACAAGTATTAAAGATAATAAACTATTTTTAGTAGGTCATGCCCATTTAGACTTAGCATGGCTATGGCCAGTCCAAGAAACTTGGAAAGCAGCACAAAGAACTTTTGAGTCCGTATTAAAATTACAAACGGAATTTTCTGAGTTAATTTTTTGTCATACCACACCAGCTTTATATGCGTGGATGGAGGAACATCAGTCTTGGTTATTTACTCAAATTCAGACCCAGGTAAAATTAGGAAAATGGGAAGTGTTAGGTGGTTTTTGGGTAGAACCAGATTTGAATTTGATTTCGGGGGAATCAATAGTTAGACAACTGTTATATGGTCAGCTTTATTTTCTAGAAAAATTTGGAAAAATATCACCGATAGTGTGGGTTCCTGATACTTTCGGTTTTTGTGGAACTTTGCCTGGGTTTCTCACTCAAGCAGGGATTGAATTCTTTGTCACCCAAAAGCTCCGCTGGAATGATACCAGTCAATTTGATTATGATTTATTTTGGTGGCAATCTCCCGATGGTAGTCAAATATTAAGTTACATGTCACCACCCATTGGGGAAACTATAGATCCAGTCAAAATGACTGATTATCTATCTACATGGGAAACTAAAACCGGTTTAGTAAATGCTCTTTGGTTACCTGGTGTAGGAGACCATGGTGGTGGACCGACTCGTGATATGTTGGAACTTGCAAGAAGGTGGAAGGATTCCCCCATTTTTCCAGAAATAGAATTTTCCACCGCCGAAAATTATTGGCAATATCTCAAATCTTCTGTGGCAATTCTTCCAGAGAAATTGCCAGTATGGCAAGATGAATTATATCTACAATTTCATCGAGGATGCTATACCACCCATGCGGATCAGAAAAGATGGAATCGTCAATGTGAAAATCTCTTATATCAAGCGGAATTATTCTCCACCCTTGCTACTGCTGTTTATGGTTTACCCTATCCCAAAACAGAACTAGAAACCGCTTGGAAAAAGGTTTTATTTCACCAGTTTCACGACATTTTACCCGGTTCTTCCATCACCCAAGTTTACCATGATGCTTTACCAGAATGGCAACAAGTTCAACAGTTAGGATCTACTCTCCTAGATAGATCACTAAGAGCGATCGCCTGGAATATAAATTTGCCCGAACCTCCTCAACCTGACAGCATTCCGGTAATTATCTTTAACTCACTCAATTGGGAGCGTTCGGAAGTGGTTAAGATCAAACCTCCCCATCCTCAACATTGGTTAATTCACGACTTCGATGGTAATCAGCTACCATATCAAATAACCAGGGATGGTTTATTGTTTATTCCTACTATCCCTTCCATAGGATATCAAATATATTGGCTTTCTCCCGGGGATGTGGATGAAAACAAATGTGGGGAAGAGTTTTGTTTAGAATTTTATCTGGAAAATGAATATTTACTAGTTAGGGTCAATTCACAAACGGGAGATCTAGAAAGTGTATTTGACAAAATCCAATTTCGAGAGGTTCTGCAAGGAGCAGGAAACCAGCTACAAGCATTTGCGGATAAAGGACAATACTGGGATGCTTGGAATATTGACCCAGATTATGAATCTAAACCTCTACCACCTGCTAAATTAGAGTCGATTGAATGGTTAGAAAAGGGTATTATCCAACAAAGGTTACGAGTTGTACGTCAAATTGGCAAGTCCGAATTTACCCAAGATTATGTTTTACAAACCAATTGCCCAATCCTTAAAATTGAGAACAGTGTAAATTGGCAAGAAGATCAAGTATTGGTGAAAACCTCTTTTCTTTTAAATCTCAACAGCGACATTGCTACCTATGAAATACCCTGTGGGGTCATCCGTCGTCCTACTAATCCCCACACACCATCAGAACAGGCGAAATGGGAAGTACCCGCTTTAAAATGGGCAGATTTGACAGCAGATACAAATACTGGAAACTACGGTGTAAGTTTACTAAATGACTGTAAATATGGATATGACATCAAGGGTAATCAAATGCGGTTGACTTTATTAAGAAGTCCCCACTGGCCAGACCCTCAAGCAGATCGGGGAGAACATCAGTTCAATTATGCTTTATATCCCCATACCGGTGGTTGGCAAGCAGCAGAAACTGTCAGAAGAGCATACGACTTCAATATACCATTAAATGTACTTCTCGATCCCGAAACTAAAAAATCACCATCACCAGTTTTTAAAAACAACAGTTTCCTCACACTAGCAGCAGATAATTTGATTATCACAGCTTTTAAGGTCAGCGAAAACCATCCACAAAGCTTTATTCTAAGATTTTATGAATGTCATGGTCAATCCGCAAACTTACCAACCCTAAATTTAAAAAGTGAATTTTTTACCTTGGGTAACCCGCTTGATTTATTAGAAAGAAATATCTATCCCGCTGTCGTCAACCCAATTGCACCCTGGAAAATCAGCACGTTTCAGGTTCTCACTCGGGAAGTATAAACTTGCCTCAGTAGAAAGGGGATAAAACCCCCTTATCTATTCTTGATTGTGCTTCTAATCCTCATGATCCTCAAAAGGATCTGCTAGTTCTTTACTGGGTGGGCCGAAGGATGTGTATATGGCCATAGCAGTGATAGCAACGAGAATGGCACTAAAGGAAACACCTAGCACTAAACCGGGGTCTAAGTCCATGATTTTAAAGTTATGTTATGAGATATGTTATAATATATTACAAAACTTAACTCTAATTAAACCTGAATTACAAAACTTTCAGTTTTCCTACAGAACAGTCAACTACGTGACCCGGATAGTGGTATTATCTTCATAGTCAGAATTATCCCATGTAAGGTTACAATACTGCTGAAATATTGCAGCACCCTACAATAGGGAATAAGAAAATTAAAAAAAAGTTTTGGCAACTGATCTTAGGTGAACTATGGCACAACGGACTAAATTGGGAGATATCCTCAGACCCTTAAACGCTGAATATGGTAAGGTAGCTCCTGGTTGGGGTACAACTCCTTTAATGGCTGTTTTTATGGGTTTGTTTTTCGTATTCTTGCTTATTATTCTGCAGGTCTACAACAAATCTTTGTTGATTCAAGACGTGCTTGTAGACTGGCGCAGTTTGGGTGGCTGATTTCTATCCATGTCAATCAAAAACTTAGGTTGAAATTTCCGTCTCCGGTTACTACTCAAGTAGCGGGGACGGATTCCTTGCATTTTTGCTGCTCCAAAAATGATTGTCAAAGTACAAGCAGTTTTATGTCTAATCTGTTAGGGTTGAAGTAAATAATTGTTCAATTACTGTGAGGTTTTATGAATATATTTGGTATTGGTCTACCGGAAATGGTTGTGATTGGGGTGGTAGCTTTGTTAATTTTTGGACCCAAGAAACTACCGGAAATTGGTCGCAGCTTGGCCAAAACTATTCGTAGTTTCCAACAAGCTTCTAGTGAGTTTCAAAATGAGTTTAAAAAAGAAGTTCAACAACTGGAGGAGACTATTAAGACCACTGCTGAAATTGAACCGAAACAAATAGAGTCTAGTAAGGAGCAGAAGCATTCCTAATAATCGGATGATAGAAGTTATTACTCCACCTACTTTGGTTATTCCCCAGCTCATAGTTGGGTTAGGCAATCCTGAGCCTAAGTATGACCAAACACGACATAATATTGGTTTTGCTGCTATTGATGCTATTTCCCGTAATTGGCATATTCCTGTAACGGAAAATCGGAAGTTTCAAGGACAGTTTGGGGAGGGTTTAGCGATGGGAAGTAAGAAAATTAGGATTTTGAAACCGCTAACCTATATGAATCGTTCTGGTGAGTCTATTCAAGCAGTTACTAGTTGGTACAAGTTGCCACCTGAATCGGTGTTGGTAATTTATGATGATATGGATTTGCCTTTGGGAAAGATTCGTCTTCGTTTATCTGGATCCGCTGGTGGACACAATGGTATGAAAAGCACTATTTCTCATTTGAATAGTCAAAACTTTCCCCGGTTACGTATTGGTATTGGTAAACCCAAGAATTTACCCAATAATGATGATGGTGATACGGTTTCTCATGTTTTGGGAAAGTTTTCCCCCCAGGAAGCAAAATTAATTGATCCGATTTTGGCATTTGTGGTGGAATGTGTGGAATTGACCTTGAAGCAAGGGGTGGAAAAGGCCATGAACCGTTGTAATAGCTGGAATGGTGTGCTTTGAAATTGTCGTCATTAGAAATTGTGGTTGTTGGAGGTGGAGCAGCGGGATTCTTTGGTGCGATCGCCTGTACTAAGACCAATTCTCAAGCTCAAGTCACCCTCTTAGAAGCAGGTTTGGAACCCCTTGCTAAGGTACTGATTTCCGGTGGTGGACGTTGTAATGTGACCAATGCCTGTTTTGTTCCTCAAGATTTAGTCCAAAATTATCCAAGAGGGAGTAAGGCGTTACGTGGTGCTTTTAGTCGATTTCAACCCCAGGACACGATCGCTTGGTTTGAGGAACATGGAGTGAAATTAAAGACTGAAGCGGATGGAAGGGTTTTTCCTATTACTGACCGATCTGAAACTATTGCTGAATGCTTAATTAAGTTTGCAGCTCATGGGGGGGTAAGACTAAAAACTCGCACTTCCGTGGTTTCTGTAGAGCGTCAGAATGGACAATTTAAAATTGATTGCAAATCAGCTGGGGATGTGTATTCCCTGTATTGCGATCGCTTGCTTTTAGCTACAGGTAGTGGTTTAGTTGGTTATAAGATTGCTCGCGCTTTAGGACACCATATTGAGAGTCCGGTACCTTCCCTATTCAGTTTCAAAATTACCGATCCTAAACTACAGTCTTTGTCTGGAATTAGTGTTAATTCTGTCAGTTTAACTTTGTCTTTACAGGAAAAAGGTGTTTTAAAACAAACGGGATCTTTATTAGTTACCCATTGGGGTGTGAGCGGACCTGCAATATTAAAACTTTCCGCTTATGGTGCTAGATTACTATACGAAAACCGCTACCAGGGGAAATTATACATTAATTGGTTGCCAGATTTATCCCTAGAGGAAGTAAAACAAAAGCTTTTAGATGTGAAACAAGAATGGGGGAAAAAAGCCATAGCACTCCATCGTGGTGTAGATTTACCTCACCGACTATGGCAATATTTAATCGACCGAGTAAATATTAGTGTGGAAGAACGTTGGGCAGAAATAAGTAGTAAGGTGTTAAATCAGTTAGCACAAGAAGTCCATAGAGGAGAATATGTAATAACCGGTAAAGGTGAATTTAAAGAAGAGTTTGTCACCTGCGGAGGTGTAGACTTAAAAGAGGTAGATTTTAAAACCATGGAAAGTAAGATAGTCCCCGGTTTATACTTTGCAGGAGAAATTTTGGATATAGATGGCATTACGGGGGGATTTAATTTTCAAAGCGCTTGGACTACTGCATATTTAGCCGGATGTGCAATGGGTATGTAGATACAAGAGGATGAGTTATAATAGGTAATTATTAACAAGGTAATAAAATAACATCTGTCAAATTATGATATCTTTCAGCCAAGTTGTGGATAAACTCCAAAACAATATTACATCCCACAGTTTGACCTCCCACCCAGAACTGAATCCTGAAATTAGGGGAGTTGCTGCTATAGACGAAGCACAAGCGGGTACTATCAGCTATGTGGAAGGACCAAAATTTGCCTCCTTGCTTACCTCCACAAAAGCTAGTGTGTTGATTTTACCCCTAGATGAAAAATTGCATCAGCAAGCTACTGCTCAGGGTATGGCCTGGTTAGCAACCCCCCAACCCCGTCTATTGTTTGCACAGACTATCTCCCTATTCTATCAACCATATAAACCCTCCCCCTCCATTCACCCCACCGCTGTAATTGACCCTAGTGTTAAAATCGGTGATCATGTCTATATTGGCCCCCATGTAGTCATACTTGCTAATACAGAAATTGGTAATGGTGTCTTTATTTATCCCAATGTAGTTATTTATCCAGATGTAAAAATAGGCGATCGCACGGTTTTACATGCCAATTGTGCCATTCATGAACGCAGTCAAATTGGTGCGGACTGTGTAATCCACAGTGGTACTGTGATTGGTGCTGAAGGATTTGGTTTTGTTCCCACTACAACAGGCTGGTTAAAAATGGAACAGTCTGGTTATACAGTATTGGAGGATGGGGTGGAAATAGGTTGTAACAGTGCGGTGGATCGTCCAGCGGTGGGGGAAACACGTATTGGTAAACACACTAAAATTGACAATTTAGTGCAAATTGGTCACGGTTGTCAAATTGGTTCAGGTTGTGCTATTGCTGGTCAAGCGGGAATAGCTGGGGGTGTAAAAGTGGGGAACCGGGTCATTCTAGCGGGACAAACGGGAATTGCCAATCAGGTAAAAATAGGGGATGGAGCAATTGTTAGCGCCCAAGCTGGTGTTCATGGCGATATTGCACCGGGAGAAATAGTCTCAGGTTCACCTGCTCTCCCTCATAAACTCTATTTAAAGGTATCTGCTGTATATAGCAGGTTGCCAGAGATATATAATTTCTTTAAACAGTTATCAAAAAATCCATAGCAACTACCGGAATTGCCACTGGAAATCACTTTAGTGGTTGATTTTGAGATATTCTAAAAAATAATGCTCGGGAGAATGGCAACTGTGAACTTACAAAAACCAATATTAGTGGGAGGATTAGGATTATCCTTTTCTCTATGGATGTTAAACACTTGGCACGACTCTATCATACAAATGGCAGAGTTGGGTTTGTTAGGTGCTTTAGCAGTTGGTGGAGGATTATGGTTGTTGCGCAAAAATCAACCCGGTGAACAGCTACATGATAGTCCACCAGATAGAAATAAGGTGGAAGCTGTTATCAGTCAAACCCAATCTATTATTCACCAAATCGCCAATGAGGTAGCTGATCACCCCAGTCTGTCAACTCTACAAGAACAACTGGCCAAATTGACTTTGGAGCTAGATAGAAAGGAAGTCCAAATGGCGGTTACCGGTGGTAAGTCTGTAGGCAAAAGTACCATAATTCATCTCCTCAAAACTGTATCTAATTTATCTGCTAATCCCTTAGAGTTGGTGGAAACATCACCTTTATTTACGGAACTCGGTCAGGATGGTGATGCTGCTATTTTGTTAGGACTACAAAACTCTGATTTGGTGCTATTTGTCACTAATGGAGACCTTACCGCATCCCAACTAGACGTTTTGCAAAAATTACGATCTACTCAACAATTAGTTCTACTAGTTTTTAATAAGCAAGACCAGTATATGACTGAGGAACGCGCGATTATTCTCCAGTCCCTGCAACAAACATTCCCCGGTCATGTGCTCCCTATTTCTGCTTCTCCCCTACCCATAAAGGTCAGAAAGCATCTTGCTGATGGATCCATTCAAGAGGGTATGGAACAACCCACAGCCAATATTCAACAGTTGGTAGAACAGCTCAAGGTGATTTTGGCACAACAAGCACCACAGTTGGTTTGTGCAACCACATGGCGTAAGTCCCTATTTTTAAAAACCCAAGCTAGAAATTGCTTGAATTCTATTAGACGCGATCGCTCTTTACCTATTGTAGAACAAAATCAGTGGATCGCTGGTGCTGCTGCATTTGCTAATCCCCTACCCGCTCTGGATATATTAGCAACTGTGGCCATTACCGGTCAAATGGTTATGGATTTAGGTAATATCTATCAACAAAAAATCTCCCTCGATCAGGCCCAAACAGTAGCTAGAACCCTTGCAACCCTAATGTTCAAGTTGGGACTGGTGGAATTATCTACCAAAGCAGTAACGGGTATTTTAAAAACCAATGCTGTTACCTTTTTCGCTGGGGGGATGGTAGAAGGTGTCAGCGCGGCCTATTTAACTAAAATAGCTGGTTTAAGTTTAATTGAGTACTTTGAACAGCAAGACATAGCTTTAACAACTGACTACCAGTTAAATATGGAAACACTAGGTCGAGTGCTACAAAGGGTATTTCAAGAAAATCAGACTTTGGCATTATGGGAAATATTTGTCAAGCAGGGTGTTAAACGCTTATCACCTCAAACTAAACCTTCAACCATATTAGCTTGACTGCTGCTCCATTCGGTTTTCCAGGGTAACTGCTAATTTGTCCGCAATACCCTCAATCCAATTTTCATCCTGTTTCGTATAACTACGGGGAGCATTTGCTCCTAGGATTAGTACCCCCTCTTTACCAATAGGTTGACAAATTACCCCTTGTGTGTTTTCCGGTAAATAATCAAATTCAATTTTGCCAGGGTAAACCCTGAGCGCAACTAAATAAATTGGTTTTTGAGTCCCCAGAACTCTTTCTAGTATGGGTCCAGGTATTACCTCTGCTTTAGAACCTAAAATTCCACGTCTTAACAGAACCTCACCTTTATAATAAACAACGAGCGATCGCGTAACTGTATTAGTTAATAATAAACGGGATGCCCAAGCCAATTCGGTCTTGATTGTTTCTGGTAAATCTGATGCTAGAATAAATCCTTCTTTCCCAATCAGTTCCACAGTATCAGGGGATTTGGGTTGTACTTGTTGCCAAATTAGTCCAGTGAGGATTAAAACCGCACTGAGGATCACCCCCAAAACATCACCCCTAGCTTGAGATTCTGTAAGCTGGGGTGTCAACACACGATTCACCAACAACAACACAGCACCCAGACTTCCAACTACTAGGGGGAGAAGGCGTAAAATTCTGTTTGGATCAGATTTAGTAGTCATCAATCTTCCCCTGCTTCTAGGATGCGTTGAAAAAGATAACCTGTTCCCCTCGCAGTTAAGATTAATTCTGGATTACTGGGATCATCTTCTAATTTAGCTCGCAACCGAGAAATATGAACATCTACCACCCGAGTATCTACGTGACGCTCTGGTGTATATCCCCACACCTCTTGTAAAATCTCAGAACGGGAAAATGCCTCTCCAGAACGACTTACTAATAATTCTAATAGACTAAATTCCATACCAGTTAGTCGAATCCGTTCATCACCTTTATAAACTTGTCGCTTATTTGTATCTATTTTGATGTTGCCAACATGAATTACCCCGGAACTGGGAATACCAGTAGTCCCATTTTTATCAACCCTACGTAAAACTGAACGAATCCGCGCTTCCAGTTCCTTGGGGGAGAAGGGTTTGACTACGTAGTCATCTGCACCTAATTCTAAACCTGTGATCCGATCAGCTACATCCCCTAAAGCTGTTAGCATGATAATGGGGACATCGGACTCCTTACGCAGCTCTTGACATACTCCATAACCATCTAACTTAGGCATCATCACGTCTAAAACTACCAGATCTGGATCCGCTTTGCGGAAGGTTTCCAAAGCCTCTTCTCCATCACCTGCAGTTACCACATCATAACCAATCATGGAAAGGCGTGTTTCTAAAATCCGCCGAATGCTTGCTTCATCGTCCACTACGAGGATTTTTTCCTTATTACTTTCCAAGTTTTCCTACTCTCCGTTAAATTTTGTTTTGTGGAATTTTCATACCATACATAATATTAAGATATCATTCTACCTATTAATTCAAAAAAGCTAAAAAAGCAATTTCTACTACCTACCAGTTTTGCTTCTTTTACCTTTTCTTGCACCTGACCAAATTTTAATGTTTTTTAATATTACCCATGGCAAAGCCAAAGACGATTTTTATTTGCAGTAATTGTGGGTCTGAGTTCTCCCAATGGTTTGGCAAATGTTCTAATTGTGACACCTATGATTCTCTCGTGGAACAAAATGCCAATTCCTTAGGTGTGGGTGGTTGGCACAGCGCTCAACCAGCTGCTAAATCCACTAAGCCTTCTAAACCCAGAGCATCATTGACTTTTGACCAAATTAGCGATCGCCAAATTGCTCGATGGGAATCGGGATATTCGGAGTTGGATAGAGTACTTGGTGGTGGTGTAGTTCCCGGATCTATGGTTCTCATTGGTGGAGATCCGGGTATTGGCAAATCTACCCTATTACTCCAAGTATCTAATGAACTATCCCAGCGATACCGTATTCTTTATGTGACGGGAGAAGAATCAGGACAACAGGTAAAATTACGCGCTTCTCGTTTAGGAATGTCCAAACCTCTCCAGGTGGTTTCCGTAGAGGATATCAACACAAGCTCGGAAAGTTCTCACCCACTACCTGAACAAGATCCGGGGAATAATGTTGAGGATGCTGTGGAAGATGACCAGAGGGTTACCGTGGAACACCACACCATCAGCTCTGACTTGTATGTCCTTCCGGAAACAGATTTAGAAGAAATTCTCCGAGAAATTGACTCTCTCAAGCCAAATCTAGCAGTAATTGACAGTATACAAACTGTTTTCTTTCCTGCACTCACATCTGCTCCTGGTTCCGTAGCTCAAGTTCGGGAATGTACCGCAGCTTTGATGAAAGTCGCCAAACATGAAGATATTACCATGTTAATTGTGGGTCATGTTACTAAAGAGGGGACTATTGCTGGACCAAGAGTTTTAGAACACCTAGTCGATACGGTTTTATATTTTGAGGGCGATCGCTTTGCTTCCCATAGATTATTAAGAACCGTAAAAAATCGTTTCGGAGCTACCCATGAAATTGGTATATTTGAAATGGTGTCTAATGGGTTAAGAGAAGTCCCTAATCCCTCGGAGTTATTCCTGGGAAATCGGGATGAACCCTCTCCCGGTACTGCTATTGTAGTTGCTTGTGAGGGTACAAGACCAATAGTTGTGGAACTACAAGCCTTAGTTAGTCCTACAAGTTACCCTTCACCCCGTAGAGCTGGAACAGGCATAGACTTTAACCGATTAGTACAAATCCTAGCTGTGTTAGAAAAAAGAGTGGGGGTGCCCATGTCAAAGCTAGATTCTTATGTTGCATCTGCGGGAGGTTTAAGCGTAGAAGAACCTGCGGTTGATTTAGGGATTGCAGTTGCGATTGTTGCTAGTTTTCGAGATAGAATAGTTGATCCGCAAACAGTATTAATAGGGGAAGTAGGGTTAGGGGGACAAGTAAGGTCAGTGTCCCAAATGGAGCTGAGATTAAAGGAAGCTGCAAAATTAGGATTTAAACGAGCAATCATACCCAAGGGACAGAAGTTTCCTGACTTAAAGATAGAAATATTAGAAGTTTCTAAAGTTATAGATGCTATTATAGCAGCTATTCCCCATCAGGCTTTAGAAAATAGCGATTTGGATTTAGAGGAGGAGGATCAAGACTAAAAGAAAGATTATTAAACTAACTATCCAGAGCCAAATCTAAAACCTCTTGCCAATTTGATATTTTCAAACCAAAAGTATCCAATAATTTTTGGTTATCCAATAGAGAACAACTAGGTCTGGGTGCGGGTGTGGGGTATTCTGGTGTAGTGATTGGCACTAACCTTTGTAACTTGTATTGACCATATTGATCATCAGCAAATTTATCGATGAGAATAGCTTTGGCAAAACTGTACCAACTGGTTTTTCCCCCACAGGATAGGTGATATATCCCCCCTTTCTCAGCCATAAAATCAGCCAGATAACTAGTACCTGAAATCACCATTTGACCGCGAATTTGGGCAATGATTTGGGCGGTTACTTCTGCGATCATCCTGCTCCAAGTAGGTGACCCAATTTGGTCATCAACCACTCGAATTTCTTCTCTTTCTTTGGCTAATCTTTGCATAGTCAATAAAAAATTCTTACCTCTTAAACCATAAACCCAACTAGTACGAAAAATCAGGTGATTTACGCCAACAGCTTGAATAGCTTTTTCCCCTGCTAACTTAGTTTTTCCATAGACATTTTGTGGAGAGGTTTGGTCGTTTTCCTTATGGGGAATATTTTGATGGCCATCAAAAACATAATCGGTAGAATAGTGAATGATACCAGCTCCTAACCTTTTTGCTTCCTCAGCAAGAATACCGGGAGCAACACCATTAATAGACATAGCTAAATCTGGTTCTGATTCTGCTTTATCCACCGCAGTATAAGCAGCAGGATTGACAATTAAATCTGGTTTTATCTCCCTAATTGTGGAGGGAATTGTTTCATATCGGGATAAGTCTAATTCATTTCTCCCTAAACAAATCACATCCCCCACAGTCATCAAACTGCGTTGTAATTCCCAACCTACCTGACCAGAAATACCAGTTAAAAGAATTTTCATGGGTAAACCTCCACTTGGAAAAATAATTTTCCAGATTTATCCTTGGAGGAAACAATTGGTTCATCCCCAATTGGCCAAGAAATAGCTAAATCTGGATCGTTCCATAAAATACCTCGGTCATATTCTGGTGCATAATAATCCGTAGTTTTATACAAGAAATCTGCATATTCTGATAGAACTAAAAAACCATGGGCAAAACCCGGTGGAATCCAAAGTTGATGCTTATTAGCTGATGATAAATACACACCTACCCATTGAGAAAAGGTAGGGGAACTCTTCCTTAAATCCACAGCAATATCAAAAACTTCACCAGCTGCAACACGAACTAATTTTCCTTGCGGTTGCTGAATCTGATAGTGTAACCCTCGCAGCACATTTTTGCCAGAGCGAGAGTGATTATCCTGAACAAAGTGAGGAGATATTCCCGTTTTTTCTGTAAAGAGCTTTTCATTAAAACTCTCATAGAAAAAACCTCGCTCATCACCAAAAACCTGTGGTTCAATTAGTAGCACGTCTGGAATTTCTGTCTTGCTTACTTTCATAAAATTCTCTTGGGTTTATTTGATTGTTTAAATTTGATTGTTTAACAAACACTATTTAAAAGTAATTTCATCTTGTAAAATTCGTCGCAAATACATCCCATAACTACTTTTACCCATAGAATCTACTAAGAACTGGAGTTGGGGACGATCAATATATCCCTGATTGTAGGCAATTTCCTCAATGCAGGCAATTTTTACCCCCTGTCTTTCTTCTAAAGTATAAATGAAATTACTAGCTTTATGTAAGGAATCATGGGTACC
This sequence comes from Cylindrospermopsis raciborskii Cr2010, assembly GCF_003367075.2. Lineage (NCBI taxonomy): Bacteria > Bacillati > Cyanobacteriota > Cyanophyceae > Nostocales > Aphanizomenonaceae > Cylindrospermopsis > Cylindrospermopsis raciborskii. The sequence goes on along the minus strand of NZ_CP065936.1, from coordinate 280,785 downwards.
CGTATCTAACCAAGCATATCCACGTCCCAAAATTTCCACCCTTAATTGCTCTTGTCGGAGATAGGTCAAATTGATATCTGTAATTTCTAATTCACCCCGCGCAGAAGGTTTTAAACTAGTAGCGATTTCTACTACCTGATCATCATAAAAATAAATGCCAGGAACAGCATATTTTGATTTGGGAATTTTTGGTTTTTCTTCAATACTAATTGCCTTTCCTAAATGGTTAAATTCAATCACACCATAGTTTTCTGGTTGGGTGACTTTATAACCAAATACTAACCCTCCATGCTCTAGTTGCACAGCACGAGTTAAAATTTCTGTTAACCCATGTCCATAAAATATATTATCTCCTAAAATCAAACAAACGGGCTGGTTTTTGATGAAGTCCTTCCCCAAAATAAAAGCCTGGGCCAATCCTTCTGGTTTTGGTTGCTCCACATAACTAAACTTTAATCCCCATTGACTACCATCCTTCAACAGTTTTTCAAATAGTGGCAAGTCTCTGGGTGTAGAAATAATCAAAATTTCTTTGATTCCCGCTAACATTAGTACGGATAAAGGATAGTAAATCATGGGCTTGTCATAAACAGACATCAGCTGTTTACTAACTACCTGAGTCAGGGGATAAAGTCTTGTCCCTGAACCACCTGCTAGAATAATTCCTTTCATTGTTACCCCTTTAACTGTGATGTTTCACGAGATTCATAGTTCTGTTTGATCCAGTTTTGGTATGCTCCACTAAGGATAGATTCTACCCAGGCTGCATTATCTAGATACCAACGCACTGTTTTGATTAATCCACTCTCAAAGTTCTCTTTGGGTTGCCAACCTAATTCTTTGGCAATTTTACTACAATCAATCGCATACCGACGGTCATGACCAGGACGGTCTTTAATAAAGGTAATTAGGGATGAGTATTCACAGTTGGGTTTGGGCGCTAGTCTTTCCAAGATCTCACAAATCTTGTTCACAACTACTAAGTTCGTTTGTTCATTCATTCCCCCAATATTATAATTTTCACCAATTCTACCCTCTTGCAGAACTAGATAAATGGCATCACAGTGATCTGTGACATATAACCAATCCCGGATGTTTTGACCATCACCATATATGGGTAGGGGCTTACCATTTATAGCGTTGATAATCATTAAGGGAATCAGTTTTTCAGGAAATTGTAATGGTCCATAATTATTAGAACAATTGGTCGTTAAGGTCGGTAGTCCATAGGTATGATGGTAAGAACGAACAAGATGATCTGCGGATGCTTTAGATGCTGCATAGGGACTGTTAGGCGCATATTGGCTATCTTCTCGAAAAGCTGTATCTTCAGCATTTAAAGAACCATACACTTCATCTGTGGATATATGTAAAAATCGGAAGGATTCCTGTTTTTTAGATGACAGTTTTTGCCAGTAGGTTTTACTGGCTTCCAGAAGCTTAAAGGTTCCAACTACATTAGTTTCAATAAAATTCCCCGGACTAAAAATAGAACGATCAACATGTGTTTCTGCTGCAAAATTTATGACTGCATCTACTTCATACTCTTCTAATAGGTAACTCACTAGCTCAGAGTTACCAATATCTCCTTGAATGAATCTATAACCCTCTTGATATTTTTCATTCCGTTCTATCTCAGTCAGGTTTTGTAGGTTACTGGCATAAGTTAGCTTATCTAGATTAATTATGTTACCATAGCCTAACCTTCTAGCATGCAGGACAAAGTTAGACCCGATGAATCCCGCGCCACCGGTGACTAGTAAATTTGGTAGATCATTTCTCTGGTAGTTTGACATATTAAATGCAATTAGGACTGATTGAATTTCTATAGATAACCCGAGGTAACAAACCTTTAAGATTTATAACATTCTTGTGTATTTAACTACATGTAAGATTACTATCTAGTTTCTAGTGAGCAACCCAATTATATATGAGTAAGTTGAGAATTTCCAAACAACATCTATGGTTAGAAAGGTTGATGGCAATCACTGCTACCCTTAATTTGGGTCTGGTGATGTTTGACTGGAGTTACGTACCTTGGCGAGATTTTTACTTTCGCAATTTGCCCCAACTTAGTCGTATTTATGATCCAATTAAAGGTATTGAACCTCATCGAGATACGGTAAACTATTTAAATAATATAGCCAGTTTACAAGTCCAGGTGAGTGAAAGTGGTTTAGGTTCCCCTGCTGTAAAAACTAAACTGGCAGAAATTCGCCGTATGAGCATGGATATGATTGATAGTAACCCCTTTGCGGGATCTGGGAAAAGTGGAACCCTAGAAAAAATTAAAAACCGCATGCGGGAAAGAGTAGGTCAGGAGTCATCAAAGAGCGCTTTTACAATTTTCTGGAGTCCGGAATATTTATCCCAGGGACGATGGGTAGAAGAAATTGAATTTTTTAATCGGCAAATTCTCCCTAGTATTGCTAGTAATTACTACCGGAGAATTGGCGAAAATGGGGAGTTGATCAATAATTTTTGGTTAGTTGATTTACCATTTGTAGCTGTATTTGGGTTGGAACTGTTATGGCGGAGTTTTTATATTAAGCGTCAAAACTCTCATCTTAGTTGGTTGGAGGCAATTTTATGGCGTTGGTATGATCTATTTCTGTTGTTTCCCTTTTGGCGCTGGCTACGTATTGTACCAGTCGTTGTACGTCTAGACCAATCAAATCTTATAAACTTATATTTAGTAAGAAAACAGATTCACCAGGGTATAGTCGCTAATTTTGCCGAAGAAATCACGGAAATTGTTGTGGTGCGGGTGATTAATCAAATTCAGTTCTCGATTCAACATAGTGATATTAGTCGTTGGTTCGACCCTAAACAAAATGAACGTGAGTATATAGATATTAATAACATTAATGAAATAGAGGCAATATCAGGAATATTAATACGTATTTTAATTGATACTGTTATGCCTAAGGTTCAACCGGAAATCAATGCCATTTTGAGTCGTAGTATGGAAGGGGCCTTAGAACAAGTCCCAATTTATCGCAACCTGTTACAGCTGCCAGGATTGAGCCAGGTACAAAATCAACTCAGTGGAGAGATAGCTGACCAAATTGGCAAAAATCTTTATTCAATAATGACTAAAGTCAGTAAAGATCCCCTAACCGCTCAAATTTTTAAGGACTTAATTGGTAAATTTACAACTACATTATCAGGAGAAATACAGGCAAAACACATACTAGTAGAACTCCAAAGTTTGCTAAATGACCTTTTAGAAGAGGTAAAAATAAACTATGTGCAGCGATTGTCCCAAGAAGACATAGAGCAAATTATAGAGCAGACGAGAAAAATGCGGTCTAAAGCAGTGTGAACAAAATCAGGCGATCGCAGAATTTTTCTTGCCAGTTAATTGGTAGCAGGGTGTCAACAGCAAAAAAATAGATTACACTAGCATAGAGAGACAAACCTAAAAAAGTTCGTCTCAGACTTCTGGGAAGATATCCCTATCGCCGGAAGTGGGTGGGTGCCCACTTTTTTTTATTCAATTATCGCATGACTCATCCCTTAGTTCCACAAATTATTGAATTAGCGACTCCACTAGCAGCAGAACTAGGACTGGAAGTTGTGGGCATGGTTTTTCATACAAACCAGCGTCCTCCCATTTTGCGTGTAGATATTCGCAATCCTCAACAAGATACTAGTCTAAACGATTGTGAAAAGATGAGCCGTGCTTTAGAAAGTTCCCTAGACGCAGCTGAGATTATTCCAGACACTTATGTTTTAGAAGTATCTAGCCCAGGGATTTCGAGGGAATTGGCAACTGACAGGGAATTTATTTCCTTTAAAGGATTTCCTGTAGTTGTATCTACCTGTGATCCCGATGATGGAGAAAAAGAATGGAGAGGTCAGTTGATTCGTCGAGATGAAACAAAAATTTACTTAAATCAAAAGGGTCGTGTAGTAGAAATTCTCAGATCCCTGGTTACCAAGGTGCAATTAGATGATCACCCCTAATGAAATTGAGATTTTTTTATGTGATTGAGAAAATATAGAGATATAGCGATCTAGAACGTCTATCCAGCAGTCACGCCATAAACCTGTTTTAAGCGTTCTTACCAAAGCTATAAAATTAGTCAACGATTTTCCTAAAAATTGGCAACATAAACAGTGCAAAATTGCAGCGTTTGCACGGATAAAAATTAAGGATTAAGGAGACTGCTTATGTCAATGGTTACTTTACCCGGATTAAAAGATTTAATTGAAAAAATTAGCCTAGAGCGAAATTTACCCCGTTTAGCAGTACAATCATCCATTAGGGAGGCACTACTTAAAGGTTATGAACGCTACCGCCGCGCCCAGAATTTAGAGCGCAGACAATTTGACGAAAATTATTTTGATAACTTTGAGGTAGAACTAGATATTGATGGGGAGGGATTTCGGGTTCTTTCCACCAAAACAATCGTAGAAGAAGTAACCAATGGTGATCATCAGATTTCCTTAGATGAAGTGCAACAGGTAGCGCCTGAGGCTCAATCTGGGGATTCAGTAGTCTTAGATGTGACACCAGATCAAGGGGAGTTTGGACGCATGGCAGCCATGCAAACCAAACAGGTTTTAGCACAGAAGTTGCGAGACCAACAGCGTCAAATGGTGCAGGAAGAATTTCAAGACTTAGAAGGTACGGTTTTACAAGCAAGAGTTTTAAGATTTGAAAGACAATCTGTAATATTAGCAGTTAGTAGTAGTTTTGGTCAGCCAGAGGTGGAGGCAGAACTACCAAAAAGGGAACAATTGCCAAATGATACTTATAGATCTAATGCAACATTTAAGGTATACTTAAAAAAAGTTTCTCAAGGACAACAAAGAGGGCCACAATTGCTAGTATCTCGTGCGGATGCAGGATTAGTAGTTTACTTATTCGCTAACGAGGTGCCAGAAATAGAGGATGAGGTAGTGCGAATAGTAGCAGTAGCTCGGGAGGCCAATCCTCCTTCCCGTTATGTTGGTCCGAGGACTAAAATAGCAGTAGATACTTTAGATCGGGATGTGGATCCGGTAGGGGCGTGCATTGGAGCTAGGGGATCAAGAATTCAAGTAGTGGTTAACGAATTGCGCGGTGAAAAAATAGATGTAATTCGCTGGTCACCGGATCCAGCCACCTATATTGCTAACGCGTTGAGTCCTGCTAGGGTAGATGAGGTACGCTTAATGGATCCTGAAAGTCGCCAGACCCACGTTTTAGTAGCTGAAGATCAGCTGAGTTTAGCCATTGGCAAAGAAGGTCAAAACGTGAGATTAGCTGCACGGTTAACCGGATGGAAAATAGATATTAAAGACCAGGCCAAATATGATTATGGAGCGGAGGATGCCAAATTTGCAGCAGTTAGAGCCAACTATCAGGAGGAGAGTAATCAACTGGATCATCAGTTTGAAGTTATGGAAGAGGAATATGAAGATGATCCAGACGCAGGGGAAGATGACTTTAACTCAATGGAGGAGGAAAATTAAAGGAAATAGCAAATGAAACCAAACTATCGGCGTTGCATTAGTTGTCGTCGGGTAGGAACAAAGACAGAGTTTTGGAGGATTGTTCGTCTGTTTCCATCTGGCAAGGTAGAATTGGATCAGGGCATGGGGCGTTCTGCTTATATTTGCCCTCAAGCCGACTGCCTGCATAAGGCACAGAGGAAAAATAAACTAGGGCGCTCCCTAAAGGGAACAGTTCCAGAAACAGTCTATGAAACATTGTGGCAAAGACTCGGTCAGGAAAATAACCACAACCAGGGTTGACCAAAGAAAATCCTGGTGCTAGTTATGATCCGATTATCATACCACAGATGTTATCCCCAAAAAGGGTAGCATTCAGTTGCTAGAATTATATGGAGCATTCGACATGGTGCGTGGAGACCCCGCGAAACCTGAACGCCCGGAAAACCGTAATAAGTTTTACTCGACTTTGTAGTGGAAAACTCAGAATCAGCAAAACCTAAACCTAAACCATGGCAACCTGGTAGCGTCAAAGCGCAGTTCGGCATCAAGGATGCCCAAGGAAATTTTTTATGAAAAAAAATTTTGCGGGATCCAGTCAACCATCATTACCGGTGGGGATGCCAGTATGAAACCGGAACATCTCTCTTTCCTAATTATTTGGAGGCACCGACAACATCACCAAGGGCAACCTAAAAAACAGTGATCAAAGGATGGAGATGTCGGAAACCAGGCAACCGTCCGTTAAAACTGTAAATTAAAGGGGAAAGAGTGGATGAACAACGGCAAAGTTAGAATCTACGAATTATCAAAGGAATTGAATTTGGATAACAAAGAGCTATTAGCAATTTGCGACCAGCTCAATATCGCGGTCAAAAGCCACAGCAGCACAATTTCTGAAACAGAAGCGACACAAATTCGCGAAGTGTCACAAAAGCTGACAGCAGCGAGAATGGCGCAAAAAAAAGAATTAGGTATAAATAACCATAAACCAAATTCCCAGAAACCTGGCTTCCGAAACCGATCTGCTGCACCTCGTCAACAACAAATTTTGGAGATTCGTAAACCCAAAATCTTGAGAAACACTACCTCCAGTGCCTTAGAGGCATCAGTTGCTACCAACGGACAGTTTGCTTCATCTGACAGTGTCAATATGACCGACCCATCGGTCACACTTCCATCACAACCACGAACTTTTGCTACATCAGCCTCACCCATGAAACCGACGGCACCAACTCGACCCATACCCAAGAATCAATCTGAAAACCCACATAAATCGGTGGTAGACACAGATCATAAGCCCCATGCTCCAGCGCCGGAAAAAATTAAGGGGGAAAAACCTGAAAAACCTCCTGCGCCCAAACCTAGAACGGAAAAGCCACAAAAACCCCAATTGGTCAGTCCCCCATCCAGACCAGCAGGGGAGAAAACTTCGGATACAGAACAACCCCTATCCACAGCGGAAAAACCCATCCTCAAACGGGAGCGTCAACAGCGTCGGGAGGAGGAACATGGCAAACCCAGAGCCACTAAGCCCCCGACAGACCAAGCGCCACCTCAAAAAACTGGTCGTCCTACCCCGCCCCCAATCAGAGCAGAGCATCGGGGGGCTAAACCGGGTGATATCCAACGCCCCACCAGACCAACAAGACCGTCGGAAACAGCAGGTGATACTTCACTAAAACCCATGGTGGGAGGAGGGAAGAAGGATCTGTTGGTGGAAGAGGTTATAGCACCACCGCTGCTGGATTTGAAACGTCCAACCCCGCCACGCAATGCTAAAACTGGTAAGAAGTGGCAAGAAGAGGAAGTAATTGACGAGCTGAAGGAAAAATCCAAGGTCGGTATTAAGAGCAAACGGGTTAAACCCATTTTGGAGGATGATTTTGAGGATGATGATCTAATGAATGAACAGGGGTTGGAAATTCCCGCCAGTGTTCAAGTTAGTTTATCTATAGCTCGTCCACCTAAACCGAAAGCACCCAAGGCTATCCAACAACCTGCTTTGGCGGTGGCTCCCCCAACAGGTCGCCATAAAAAACCCGGTGCTCAGCGTGACCAAAATCGTCGCCAACAAACAACGGAGGTTGAATTACAAGAACGACCCAACAAGCTAATTGTGACAGGACCAATGACTGTGCAAGAATTAGCAGAAGCCCTGCTAGTTGCTGATACGGAAATCGTCAAAATTCTGTTTATGAAGGCTATGGCGGTAAGTATCACCCAAAGTCTGGATATTCCTACTATTACCCTGGTGGCCAAAGAACTAGAGGTAGAAGTGGAAACGGCGGAACCGGAAGCTGAGGCCCGCAAGGTTACGGAAATGATTGACATTGAGGATCTAGACCATCTGATTCGTCGTCCTCCCGTAGTAACTATTATGGGTCATGTGGACCACGGGAAAACTACTCTCCTGGATTCTATCCGTAAAACTAAGGTGGCTGCTGGGGAAGCTGGTGGTATTACTCAGCACATTGGCGCTTACCATGTAGATGTGGAACATGAGGGGAAAACTCAACAAATCGTCTTCCTGGATACTCCCGGTCACGAAGCTTTTACTGCCATGCGAGCTAGGGGGGCGAGAGTAACAGATATTGCCATCTTAGTGGTAGCTGCTGATGATGGTGTGCGCCCTCAAACGATAGAGGCTATTAGTCACGCTCAAGCAGCTGGTGTACCTATTGTTGTAGCTATTAATAAGATTGATAAAGAGGGTGCCCAACCAGAAAGGGTTAAACAGGAATTGACTAATTATGGATTAACCGCAGAAGACTGGGGTGGAGAAACAATTATGGTTCCTGTTAGCGCTATTAAGGGTGAAAATCTGGATACCCTACTGGAAATGGTCTTATTGGTAGCAGAGGTGGCTGAACTTTCCGCTAATCCCAATCGCGCTGCTAAGGGAACGGTGATTGAAGCTCATTTGGATAAGGCTAAGGGAGCTGTGGCTACCTTGTTAATTCAAAATGGTAGTCTCCATGTGGGGGATATGTTAGTAGCAGGATCCGCATTCGGTAAGGTTCGAGCCATGGTTGATGACAGAGGTCGTAGGGTAGATGCTGCTACCCCCTCCTCCGCTGTGGAAGTCCTGGGCTTAAGCGATGTTCCTGCTGCAGGAGATGAGTTTGAAGTCTTTGAAAATGAGAAGGAAGCACGAGCGATCGCTGGTGAACGTGCAGATAAGCAACGTCAGTCTCGATTACTACAAGGTAGGGTTACTCTCACAACCCTATCTGCTCAAGCTCAAGAGGGCGAGTTGAAGGAACTGAACTTAATTCTCAAGGGGGATGTTCAGGGTTCTGTGGAAGCGATTATTGGCTCCCTCAAGCAAATACCTCAAAATGAAGTACAAATTCGTCTGTTGTTGGCTACAGCAGGGGAAATCACAGAAACTGATATTGACCTAGCTGCTGCTAGTAATGCAGTAATTATTGGTTTTAACACTACTTATGCTAGTGGTGCTAGACAGGCAGCTGACGAAGCAGGTGTGGATGTGAGGGAATACAATATCATCTACAAACTATTGGAAGATATCCAAGGTGCCCTAGAAGGTCTGCTAGAACCGGAGCTAGTTGAAGAACCCCTCGGACAAACGGAAGTGCGTGCTGTTTTCCCCGTGGGACGCGGTGCAGTTGCTGGTTGTTATGTTCAATCTGGAAAACTGGTGCGTAATTGTAAGGTGAGAATTCGTCGCCATAGTAAGGTCATCTATGAAGGAGTATTGGATTCTCTGAAACGCATGAAGGAAGACGTTCGGGAGGTGAACTCTGGCTACGAATGTGGTATTGGTATTGAAAAGTTTCATGATTGGATCGAGGGTGATATAATTGAAGCTTATCAAATGGTAACTAAACGTCGTACCCTCACCTTAACTAAGTAGGCGTTGTGGTTCTGGGATGCTGGGTTACAAAATGGTGCAACCTTTTTACAACCCGGCACTTACCTGCTTATTATTTCTAATGTTAAGTATCCGATATATTCTGGGTTTTAGTGATCCGTTACACAGAATTTAATGGAAGGAGAAGGTTATATTGAGAAAAGATTAAATAAAATTTTTGCCTCCATTACCTTTTGGTAATGCCATACCCGTTAAATCCTACTTCACCGTAGGTAGACTACAAAAAGCTAAACACAGTACATATAAGTTTTAGAAGAAGAGTGATAAACTATGATTCGTATTTCGGCACCTAAGAGTCCAGACCTTACTTATGACGACCAAGTTTGGCAAAACCTAAAATATGCCATCTCTACTACCTCTGGTTTTCAACGCTGGCAACTAGAAAGCAAATCAAAGCTAACAGGTTTACGATTAGAACAGCAAGTGCAAAAGTATTTAAGAGAGACCTTAGAAACCTTGGCCTATTAAAAGGGGATCCAGGTAGTGGATCTCCCTGGAGCAAAGCTTATAGAGGTGTGTTGCTATGGGTCCCTAACTATTGCTGCCACCCAAAATAAATAAACTGACTAAAGTACCACTATTCCATAGTCCATGGAGAAGCATAGGGGCCAAAAGATTACGAGACCGGGTATACACTACACCTAAAACTATACCCAAGGCGGTCAGTGGGAGCATTTCAGATAAACTCAGGTGAGCAATAGCAAATATAAAACTACTAACTACTATTGCCCACGAAACCGGTAGATGGGAAGTAAGGGATGGCAATAAGAACCCACGAAACAAAAATTCCTCAAACAAAGGTGCTGCGATCGCAGCGGTGAGGAAAAATATTCCTAAAGCTACACCATCCCTGTTTTCCAATGCCATTTGTAAGAGAGGATTACTTCCACCTTCTCCCTTCCATAAAATTTGATTTATCAGTGATACTATGATCACGATGGGAACTGCTGCACAGTACCCACCTATTCCCCACAACAACCAATTATCGAACAACCGGAACTTAAACCATTCTTCTGGTAAGGGTAAATAACGCTTAATGGAAATATATAAAACTGACAGTGCACCAAAGGATACTAATATGTAACTAATCAAAACAGAAAAAGCCTGAATTTGCAGGTTTTCTGAATAGGGAGAAATAGGTAGTAGTTGGAGTATTGTGGGTACAAATACTTGTCCCATGAGGAAAAATCCCACGATAAACACTTGAAGGACTATTTCCAAATTCCAGGGGGTTAACCATACCCTTTGGGCATTTTGAGCTAAGATGGATTCCCTACCTTTGATGAGACGCTGAATAATCAGGGATATCAGTAGTACAATACCAATCAAAGATATGGATCCAGGAACCACAGTGATTATAGCTAGTTTAAATACTGCTTCCTTCGCGACTACTTCCTGTGCAGCTTGAAGATCTGTCAAAGCATTGAGACGTTGCTGAACTTCATATAATTGGGTTAAGGCAGTATAGCGAAACCAACCTGCCAAATTTTTTTGGATTAGGGGTTGAGCATTGGGGAGTAATCGAGGGGGGGTATTCCATATTCCAATAAGCACTTGAGCGGTTTTGGTGAGTTCTGTTCTTTCGCTAGGTTGGATTTGATTCCAAGTGCTGATAGCAGTTTTAATATTGCCCTGTTTTGCTTGTAATATTCCCAGTTGTAGGTCTAATTCGTCCCGCAACCTAAATAATTCTTCTAGTCTAGTTTTTGAGATCTCTTGAACAGAATTTGTAACTGTTTCAGCTTTATCTATACTTTTTTGTACAGAGTTTCGTGTTTCTTCATATTGGTTATTTGCATTTTGTATAGCACCATCGCCCACTATTGCTTGCAGAATCTCGGATAATTGGTTATCATTACTATTGTACGCTTCCCAGGTTTGGGCTTGCAGAACAATATTGGTTTGGTATAGTTCTAAAATACTTTGAAACTGGGGTTTTTGCCAACTAGCAAATAGGGATAAGCCCAATAAAACCAGTGATAATAGGGTGATACCAGTCAAAAAAAATCTTTTGGTCATCTATATCCTCAATTTGACATTTCCCATATTTTGGACAATAACTGGTCGGGGTGAAAAAAACCAGAGTAGTTTAGATAGCTTAACAAATTCCTAGACATTGCTCAACAAAAGTTCACCACAGATAAATTACAGCATATTTGATTGTATCTTAACTAGTCATTTTCCACTTTCCATTCTTCCATGGGAATTTCTGCTGCTTGAATGGCTTTCACGCAAAAAGAATAAATATCTTTAGCGGATAAATTTACCTCAATAAATAATCCGCATTCTCCCTATATTTTTGCAGTGTTCCTCAGATGCGGGGTAGCCAATACCTTAACTCCTTTACAGCGTCAAATTTACCTTTGGAACGCTTGATGTCATTGTGTTGTAGGAGATCGCTGAAAATTCGGAACTTGACTGCTATACTAGCACTATAAGCCAAAAAAATCCAACTACCTTACATCCTTATGTATCCATTAATTTAATCCACAAAAGAAGTATGAAACTAGAAACTATTACACAAGAAATCAAAATAGTTACAGCTCACTATACACCAGAAGAATATTTAGAACTGGAGGAAAAATCTGATTGTAAAAATGAATATAGAAATGGAGAAATTATAAATATGGCTGGTGGAACAACAAATCATAACAAACTAGCAGGTAACTTTTATTTCCATCTTAATTTAGCACTAAATGACTTAAACTATGAAGTTTATATTAGTGATGTCAAACTGTGGATACCAAAATATCGCCAATTTACTTATCCCGACCTGATGGTAATTGAGAGTGAACCTATTTATTATGGAAATAACACCACCATAATTACCAATCCCTTATTAATAACTGAGGTTTTATCCAAATCCACAAAAGATTATGATCAGGGAGATAAATTTCTTTATTATCGTTCAATTCCCCAATTTAAAGAATATATTTTAATTGATCAGACTAGGCATTATGTAATGCAATACGTAAAAAATAATGAAAATCAGTGGTTTTTGACTGAATATGAAACGGAAGATGCGGTTTTAAATGTAGCATCAATTAAGCTAAAATTACCATTGAAGGAATTGTATAAGAAGGTTAACTTGTTAACAACAGTAGAATAAGCTGTGTCGCGCAGCCTAATATAGTCTAGCAAAAATACGGAGTAATAATTGAAATGACAATAAAATTGCCCAAAATTGATTTTACCATATTATGGAGAAAATTACCCATACTAATTGCTACAGCTCTAATCACAATGTTCCTAGCCATTGGTATATCAAACTGGACAGTAGGTCAGTCAACTACCAACCTATTGGTGTCCGCTGCTGGAAGTTTGCAAGATGTATTAAACGAACTTAAACCCATATACCAAAAAGAGCAAAAGAATGTGAACATTAGCTTCAACTTTGCTGCTTCCGGACCATTACAACAACAAATAGAACAGGGAGCATCCGTGGATATTTTTATATCTGCTGCTAAAAAACAAGTAGATGCTTTAGAAAAAAAGAACCTCTTACTTCCTGAGAGTAGAGTGATCATAGCTAAAAACCGTCTAGTATTGATTACACCAAAGAATAGTTCTGGTGTCAATAGTTTTTACAGTCTTCAAGATGAAAAAGTAAAAAGGATTGCTATTGGTGAACCTAGGAGCGTACCTGCTGGACAATATGCAAAACAAGTTTTAGAGCAGTTGAAAATCTGGTCAAATATAAAATCAAAACTGGTTTATGGCAACAATGTACGTCAGGTTTTAGCTGCTGTAGAAAGTGGTAATGCTGATGCGGGATTGGTATATGCAACCGATGCAAAAATTTCTGGACAGGTAAAAGTGGTGGTTGTAGCTGATGAAAAATTTCATTCTCCCATCATCTATCCGTTAGCAATAATTAGGGGAAGTAAAAATGTTGATGCTGCCAAAAATTTCTCTAAATTTTTAGTGAGTAATCTGTCAAAAACTGTTTTTAAAAAATATGGTTTTATTGTACCTTAGGCAAAAAGAAAAACCCCAAAGTAAACCAGAACGCCTAACTAACTTTGACTGACGTTCTGGCTAAAACTACAAAATCAATAATCTAACAATTACTTGCCATTACTTCCATAAGAGGTGTAATAAACCTGGCCACCTTGATCGGGAACAAAATGACAAACTTTGGCAGAATGTAATAATGCTTTCCAAATAGGAACCTGAGATTGGTGATAGTATTCACCTAAAATTGGTTTAATCGCTTTTGTTGCCTTCAATAAATTATAATGAGGCATATTCAAAAAGATATGATGGGCAACATGGGTGCCAATATCATGGTGAATGTGGTTGAAAATTCCATAGTCCCTATCAATAGTGGAAATTGCACCCTTTAGGAAATTCCAATTCTCACCACGATACCAGGGTAAGTCCTGTTCAGTATGATGTAAATAGGTGACTAAATCCAACCAAATTACAAATACAATATAAGGAGCAGCATAGTATTTCAATAACCACAACCAACCCCATTGATAGGTCAAGAAACCCAATAAAGTTACCATAGCAATCCATAAGGTAGTGCTGGTAATAATGTCTCCCTTTTCGGAAGGTTTAAACAAACTACTTTGAGGATTGAAGTGGGAACCACTTTTTCCGGGGGTACGTTGGAATAAATAAATAGGATAGGCTAGTGGTAAAAACAGATAGTAGCGAATTAACTTTTGTAAAAAAGGTAATTTTTGATAACTAGACTCATTCAACGGATACCAACTCTCGTCATTTTCCAAGCTACCGGTGTTTTTATGATGAGTTCGGTGACTAATTCTCCAACCATGATAGGGTACGAGAATGGGAATATGAGAAAGATGACCTACCAAATCATTTAGCCATTTATACTTGGAAAAAGATTGGTGTCCACAATCATGACCAACAACAAATAAGGCCCAAAACATTGTGCCTTGCATTATCCAGAAAACTGGCCAAAAATACCAGGAGTCTATATAAGTTGCTAGTGCATATAACCCGATGATAATCGCAATATCACGAAAAAAATAATACAGTGATTTAAGTACACTGGGTTGAAAACATTCGGGGGGAATGGCAGCTTTTAAATCTTGAAGAGTAAATGGCAACTTGTCTTCACTTTGAGAAGATTCAATGTCAAGATTTTGGTTTGATTGAACAGTTTTTAATTGCACTGGATTTTTTCTTCTTAAATGAAGGTCACAATTGGATATTTGACAGGCAAAACGCCTGTCCTGAAACTCATTTGGGGGTTATTTGCGAGTGGGTTGTTTTTGGGCGTAATACTCGTCAAAGGTGATGTAACCAATGTCCGTTTGATAAAGTTGACACTCGTTAGTAATTTTCTTCATTAAATTCCAGGAAAACTTACATTCTTTATGAAGAAATGGTCGCCAATTTTGCTTGATGCTTTTGTAAGCTAACCGTAGATTATAGGAAGGAATTGCCGTAGAAATATGATGGGGAACATGAACATTGATATCATGACAGAGTATCTCTACCCAGCGAGGATAATCACAGTGAATTGTCCCAAACAATTGGGCTAAGGCCTCATTCCATTTATCTGCTGTTTTAAAGGGAACATCTGCGGTTGTATGGTGAACAATGGTAAATGTGCTCATCCAAAAATGATAAACCATCCAGGGGATAAACCAAAACTTAATAAAGCCCCATAACCCAGTAGTGAATATCAATGTTGGGAAAACTATGATGGCAAAAGCTATCACCACACCTACAGATAACTTGACACTAGCTCGGTCTTTTCTCTGGAATTTACCAGGGTTAAAATGAACTACTGCCCAGTGCCCAATAGAACCTATCCACCACAGGCGCTTGCGTATGAATAATTCAAATGCGGACTGTCGGACTTTCCCCCAATTTGCAAAAACTTCTACTCTTATGGGATGCCACGCATTGTCTTCTTCCAGTTTATTGGTATGTTTATGGTGGTAATTATGTTTAATTCTCCAACTGTGAAACGGATAAATTAAAGGCATCATGAACAGGTGCCCAACCAAGTCATTTACCCAACGACGGTTAGCAAAGGAACGATGTCCACAGTCATGACCTATAACAAAAAACCCTGTTAAAGCAGTCCCCGTGAAAATCCATGCTATGGGTAAAAGAAACCAGGGAGAAATTGCCAGAAAATAATAGCCTAACCCAACTGTGGTTAAACTGATGATGGCCGTAGTCCATGCTTTACGTCTATTCTTCTGAAAACATTCCTTGGGTAGACTTTTGATAATGTGTTTGAATTTGACCTCGTCCTCACCCAGGGTGGGATAAACGATATTTTCCTGGTCTTTAATAAGTGATGTAGTCATGAACACCTGAGAAACAACCAATGTAAATACGCTGGCAAAATTATTTTACAGCAGATAAGTTAATTTTTGCCACTTTAAGTAATTATATTATAGCCATACCAAATAAATTAATTTTCGTTTTCTAATTTTCCCTCGACGACAATTCTCAACGGGAAATTCTCAAATTTAAAATCCCAAAAATCCCAAATCTGAAATTTCTGATAACCCAGCTAAAATCCAAATTTACTAACAAAAAGCCAATAGTTTCATGACCTCAAAACTATTGACATGAGACCTAAATTATGGTTCAAGTAGGGAGGCAAAATTATTTGTAGGATGGTTCGAGGGACGAGACCCATGCGGGCGTTGGGTTTCATACTTCAACCCAACCTACGTTGATCTTATGTTTAATTCCACCCACCCACTTACGCTTTTCTCGGCGCTAGTTTAATATTTGTAGCTAGACCCAGAACTTGTAGCAGTTGAATGGTCATCCACGTTAGGTCAATTTCCCACCATTCCAATCCATGACGAGCTGAATACTGAAAGGCATGGTGATTATTATGCCACCCTTCACCAAAAACTAGAACCGCCACCCACCAGCAGTTAGTCGACCTATCTCCGGATTCAGGATAAGTACGATATCCAAATTTATGGGTAGCACTATTAACTAGCCATGTACAGTGATAAACCCAAACTATGCGAGCAAAAATGCCCCAAACTACAAAAGACCATCCGCCTAACATTAATAGGAACAGACCTAGGAAGAGCTGGATAGGAATGAAATATTTTTGCAAGAACTGATAAACTCTGTCCTCCGCAATATCTTTTGTAAAGCGGGGAATTTGAGCATGTGCGGGAGAATGGAAAATTAACCAACCAATATGACTCCACCAGAAACCTTTGTTGGAATCATGAGGATCTTCTTGGGTGTCAGAGTGTAAATGATGAATACGATGTGTTCCTACCCACTCAATAGGACCTCCTTGGCAAGCAAGAGTACCACACAAGGCTAAAAAATACTCTAACCATTTTGGACTTTGAAAACTACGATGGGTAATCAGACGGTGAAAACCCAGGGTAATCCCCAAACCACCAGTAACCCAGTAGAGTAATAATGCCACACCAACTGCTGTCCAGCTAAAGTTACCGGGAATAAAAGCAAATAGGGCACCGATGTGCAGGAAGATGAAAAACAGGGTGTTCACCCAGTTGATTTGATGTTTAGTTGAAGTAGCAATTGTCATGCAGTAACCTTGATAGGAATTGTCCAGACTAATATGCCCGATTGAAGAATCTGCATATTCTTAAATGTTTTTTTGAATGAGGAAACAATGAACAACTTAGAACAGCTGCGAGCAGCAGAACGGGTACTATTAGAAATTTTTTATGGTATTGACGCTCAGGTCAAGCATAATCTTCAAAGAGTCTTGAACGCCTTTCGTGATCATCATCTGGGATCACACCATTTCGCAGGCGTGAGCGGGTATGGACACGATGATTTAGGAAGGGATACATTGGATCAAGTCTTTGCTCAGGTCATGGGAGCTGAGTCAGCTTTGGTGAGAGTACAGATTGTGTCAGGTACTCACGCGATCGCCTGTGCGCTTTATGGGGTACTCCGTCCTGGGGATGAGATGTTGGCAGTGGTTGGTTCTCCCTACGATACACTGGAGGAGGTCATTGGTTTGCGAGGGCAAAATCAAGGCTCCCTGATTGATTTTGGCATAAAATATCGCCAACTGGAACTAACAGACCAGGGAAAAATAAATTGGCAGAAATTAAGCACTGCCATCCAGGAAAACACCCGGTTAGTCTTGATTCAAAGATCCTGTGGATATTCCTGGCGTTCTAGTCTTTCTATTGATGAAATAAAAAGGGTAGTTGAGATAGTTAAACAACAAAACCCCCGGACAATCTGTTTTGTAGATAACTGTTACGGCGAATTTATTGATACTAGGGAACCCACCCATGTGGGGGCCGATCTGATGGCTGGGTCACTCATAAAAAATCCTGGTGGCACAATTGTTACAGCAGGAGGTTACATAGCGGGCAAAGCTGATCTGGTGGAAGCAGCAGCTTGTAGACTGACTGCTCCTGGTATTGGTAGTGCGGGAGGAGCAACTTTCGATCAAAATCGGTTATTATTCCAGGGATTATTTTTAGCACCTCAAATGGTGGGGGAAGCCATGAAGGGAACATATCTTACTGGTTACGTATTTGATAAACTAGGATATCCTGTTAATCCCCCACCCCTAGCACCCCGGGGAGATGTGATTCAAGCTGTTAAACTGGGTTCGGCCAAAAAACTCCTTGCCTTTTGTAAGGCCATTCAACAGTCTTCTCCTGTTGGTTCCTATTTGGATCCGGTTCCCGATGCTATGCCAGGTTATGAAAGTCAGGTGGTTATGGCGGGGGGAACTTTCATTGAGGGCAGCACTCTGGAGTTATCTGCTGATGGTCCGTTAAGGGAGCCTTATATTGTATATTGCCAAGGTGGTACTCATTGGACTCATGTTTCATTAGCTCTACAAGCAGCTATGGAAGCAGTAGGAGAATTTTAGTCAGTTTCTGGTAAATTATACTGGGCTACAATCCGTTTAGCAAACTCGGGGACGTGGGCTTCTAGTTTTTGAGGATGATGGCGCTTGACGTATAAATAATTTCTGGCAAAGTGAGAATCTATGGAAAACTTTCCGTATTCTAAACCTTTGGGCCCAATTCTATCTATCACGATTCCCATTAATTGGGCTACCCACATCGGCAATGTCACTGCGTCATCGTAGGCTTTTATTCCCTGCTGTACAGCAGGTTGACGGTTACCTTGAGACATGACTGGTTGAATTTCTAGTTGTTCCTTCACCAGATCTAACATTTGCTTGCCTGTATCATTTCTAACAACTATCCATTGCCAGGGATAGGGTGCACCCATATACCCCACCACTAGATCTGCTAGGGAGTTAACATAATCAAAGCAACTCATACAGGACGGGGCAAATATATCCTTGAGGATGTTGGTTTTTAAACCGAAGAAGGGCACTTTTTCTTCCGACCCGTCTTCATGTTTAAAATGTACACGAAAGTCCTGCATAAACTCGTAACTAACAACCGTTCCAGGAGAACGACTAGTAGTTTCTAAAAATTTTTGCAGTCCGGCTCTAGTAACATTATCCACACATGGTGTACCCAGAACATAGAGTTTTTCCAGTCCCAGTTGTTTTTCTACTGCACGCAAGGCTTGAATTTGACAACCTACTCCAATAACCAATAGCTTTTTCATCCCTGATTGCTCAATTTCCTCTAAAACCGAGAGATTGGGTGAAAGGGTAGGTTTATTGACCTTAGCAGCTAGTATGGCTTCAGGAGTGCGCGCAATAATGGGCATGGGTTGAAAGCGATCTTCTTGGCTATTCTGCACGCAGACAACCCCTTCTACTAAACCACGATTTAACATTTCTATAGCTATGGTACTCACAATTCCTGTCCATTGGGCACCAACGATAGGTAATTGTTTCCGAGCTGCCATCATCTCTTGATGTACACCAAAGTAAAGCTCATTTTCTTTATCTAGATCTCGACAACGCTGATGAGTATTTACTTCTAACTCCTCTATTCTTTGAGTTATAAAAGCACAAGCTTCTTTAACATAGTGGATATAGTAAGTGTCACACAGTCCACATTCGCTACAAAGTTCCTTAGCTGGACGACGACTACCAGGTTTCAGTGCTTTTGACTTTTTGTGCTTATTAGAGTTTATATTAGTCATAACTTTTACTTATTAATTACATTAATTACTAGATATGAAAAAGGGGTTCACCCGGTAGATGTTCCCCTTTTGAGTTTACCAACATGGCAAAATTTAGGCTTTCACTGCTAATTTTGCTTCCTTAGCTGTCAAAATTTCGTAAACAGAGCGCATTTTTAACCCGGTTAAGACTTGGAATAAACCAGTGCCATTATTAGAACCAGGATATTCACGATGCTGCAACAACAAGTGGGTCATTTCACCAATGTATTTAGTGGATGTATTGCTCAGATGTTTTTCCACATAGATTACTTCATCTAAATTATCAAACTGGCCATCTACTTCCAAAACAGAAACATAGCGACCATAATAAACATCAGAACCGTAGTACATTTGCATGCCAGGATAGGAACAGGTTAACTTCCTTCCACAAGGAGTCCATTGGATGGTTGAACCTTCATCAAATAGGTAAACCGGTGCAAATCCCTCTTTACCCTCTTTTTGCAGCATTCTTACCCGCAGAACCTTGCGCTCAGTGTCGTTTTTGATTAAGTTTGTAGGCAACACCTGTAAAACTACATCGGCAAATTCTCTTTGAGGCTCAATGAACTTATCAAAGTCGGGCTTGCGAGAGTTAATTTGAGCTAAAACATCTTCATATCTATGACCACGCTCTGCCATGTCTCTCTGAATCTTCCAGGCAATTTTTACCTCATCGCTGATATCAAAATAAACACTGAAATCTAAAAGGGAGCGCACTCTTTCATCATATAAAGGATGCAAACCTTCAACCACAATAATGTGATTAGGTTTAATTCGTTCCGGCGGATCAATCATGCCGGTCTCATGGTTGTAAATTGGTTTATCAACAGCATAGCCTTCTTTCAGAGCTTTAATTTGCTCATACATGAGATCGAAGTTATTAGCTCTAGGATCTAAGGCAGTAATACCAGTTTCTTTACGTTGTTTGCGGTCTAAGCAGTGATAGTCATCTAAACAGATCACTGTCATAAAATCTTCACCGAACAGGTCAATCAAACGGCGCAAAAACGTAGATTTGCCGCATCCTGAGTCCCCTGCTACTCCAATTAATACTACCCTTTCCGGTTTACCTGTCATAAATCTCCTCTCAATACTAATTGAAATGACTAAACAAAATATTTTTTCTCACAACAGATTTTTGCAGTTAGGAGTTTGTTTACCTGGGAGGTAATATCACTACCGTCACAAAAAAAGCATATCAGACTATTGATCCACCCCCCGCGATAAACAAAAAAATGAAAAAAACCTATTTTGTAATCAAATTGGCTGTTAAAGTTGCTAAATCAGTGTACTAATCATATTTGAACATATATCTGGTACTTCTTGGCAAACATTTTAGTCATGGGGATCGCCAGATGGCTAGAGCTATACAATAGCCGAAATTTACTAAAAAATAACAACTAAGAAGATTTAATTAAATTGCTTTACGACTAACATTCTTTCAAGGACACATCATCTATCTTAAAAGATACGCTGGTATGTTCTTTAACTTCTTGGTTCACCTTAACCGATACCTCTTGTTGTAGCATTGTGTCAGTTAGCAGTTATTAGTTACTAAGCACAGCAATACACAAACTGGCAAATTTAACAATTATCTAGTTTATGTATTATTAAGCGACAGTAAAAAAACTAATAGCTGATAACCGTTAATGATGTGGTTTTCCCAGACAGTCAGTTTTGTGCAACGAAAATCCGGTAAACTGAAAGCTGATAATGTGATGGGAATTATTTTTGATAAACGGTTAGTGAATATTGGAGTGGTAGAACGAATGAACAATCAAGGTCCTGTTGAGGGTGCTGCCAATATGGAATCAGGTAGCCGTGTCTTCGTATACGAAGTGGTGGGTCTGCGTCAGAACCAGGAATCTGACCAAACGAACTACCCAATTCGCAAAAGTGGCAGTGTATTCATCAGAGTACCTTACAACCGCATGAATCAAGAAATGCGAAGAATTACACGTCTGGGTGGCAAAATTGTTAGTATTTACCCGGTATCGGTTTTAGAGCAGGGTGCTAATCGAACTCTTCTCACCAATACTGAGATTGATCTCAGCAACCCAGCACCCGTAGGTGTTGAGACAAAACAGAACACAATACCAGCTACTAGTAGCGAAGCTCAAGGTTTTGCTAAACCACCAGCTAAGGATAAAAAAGGCGACACCATGACCCAAGCGAAAACTAAACACGCTGATGTTCCCGTGAACACTTATCGTCCTAACGCTCCCTTTATTGGCAAGTGTATTTCCAATGAAACCTTAGTTAAAGAAGGCGGAATAGGTAAGGTTCAACATCTTAAATTTGACCTTTCTGGTAGCCAACTCAAGTATATAGAAGGTCAAAGTATCGGTATTATCCCCCCCGGTGTTGACAAAAACGGTAAGCCAGAAAAACTCAGACTCTATTCAATCGCTTCTACACGTCACGGTGATAATGTGGATGACACAACAATATCACTCTGTGTGCGTCAACTGGAATATAAACACCCGCAAACTGGAGAAACAGTATATGGTGTTTGCTCTACCTATCTAACTGACCTTAAACCAGGTGATGATGTAAAAATTACCGGTCCCGTAGGTAAGGAAATGTTGCTACCTGATAACACTGATGCTAATGTAATTATGTTGGCAACGGGTACGGGTATTGCTCCTATGCGAGCCTATTTATGGCGGATGTTCAAGGATGCAGAAAGATCTGTTAACTCACAATACCAGTTTAACGGATTTGCTTGGCTATTGTTCGGTGTACCCACTACTCCTAATATTTTATATAAGGAGGAACTGGAAGAAATGCAAGCTCAATATCCCAATAACTTCCGTCTTACCTATGCTATCAGTCGGGAACAAAACAATCCTGAAGGTGGTAGGATGTATATCCAAGACCGTGTAGCAGAAAACGCTAATGAACTGTGGCAACTGATCAAGAACCCCAAAACTCATACGTATATTTGCGGGTTGCGTGGTATGGAAGATGGCATTGATGCTGCTTTGTCTAAAGCCGCTGCTCAAGAGGGTGTCACTTGGAGTGATTATCAAAAGGCAATCAAAAAAGAAGGACGTTGGCATGTAGAAACCTATTAATCTACTCTTGACTTTGTTTCTCAATTTTTGTCTGCAAGTTTGTAGGTGGGGTTCCATCCCACCTACAATTGTTTTATGTGTGTTTTGTATATAATAGGATGCCAAATCCGTGGGTGTAAAATTAGGAATCTTAGGATTGGGTACGGTGGGAACTGGAACTGTACAACTGTTACAGGACTTGCAAGGTCGTCACCCACTGTTACAGGAAGTGGAAATATGTCGTATAGGTGTGCGATCGCCAGACAAATCACGCCCAGTGACCTTACCCCAAGAAATCCTCAGTGGGGATTTATCAGCTATTGTCAATGACCCTCAGATAGATATCATTGTTGAGCTGATGGGTGGATTGGAACCCGCGCGATCGCTTATTCTGGAGGCTATTAAAAATGGTAAACATGTAGTAACAGCAAACAAAGCTGTTATTTCACGATTTGGAGAAGAAATATTTAATGCTGCCAATGCTGCTGGTGTATATGTTATGTTTGAAGCTGCTGTAGCTGGTGGCATTCCCGTAATTAAAACCTTAAAGCAGTCTTTAAGTGTTAACAAGGTTCATAGTATTATTGGTATTGTGAATGGCACTACCAATTACATTCTCACGAGGATGCAGACGGAAGGGAGTGAACTAGAAGAAGTCCTAGCTGATGCACAAAAACTGGGATATGCGGAAGCGGATCCAACTGCTGACATTGATGGTTTAGACGCTGGGGATAAGATTGCTATTTTAGCTTCATTGGGGTTTGGAGAGAGAATTAACTTACAAGATGTTTATTGTGAAGGGATTCGTCAAGTCACGAAAACAGACATTATCTACGCTGGCAAATTAGGATTTGTGATTAAACTGCTAGCCATTGCCAAAAATCAAACAGATGACAAATCCCAGTTGTCAGTGAGAGTTCACCCTACCCTAGTTTCTCAAACCCACCCCCTAGCTAGTATCAATGGTGTTTACAATGCGATTTTAGTGGAGGGGGAACCCATAGGTCAAGTGATGTTTTTCGGTCCGGGAGCGGGTGCTGGTCCGACGGGGAGTGCAGTTTGTTCAGATATCTTAAATCTAGTAGCAACAATCAAGACTAATACTGCTCAAGCTAATCCACTCTTATCCTGTAGACATAAGGAGTATTGTCACATAGCCCCCATATCCCAACTAGTTACCCGGTTTTATGCTCGATTTCTGACTAAAGACCACCCAGGGGTCATTGGTAAATTGGGGACTTGCTTTGGTAAATACCAAGTAAGTTTAGAATCTGTGGTGCAAACTGGTTTTCAGGGGGAAATGGCAGAAATTGTTGTTGTTACCCACGATGTCAAAGAAGGGGATTTCAGACAATCCTTAGAGGAAATCCACACCATGGAAGCCATAGATAGCATCCCTAGCATTTTACGGGTGCTTTAGCCTAGGTCTTAAAAATCTATATTAAACCGACCAAACTTAGGGACTTGACATTTATTATGTAGAAGTGGTACTTAATGATAAGCTCATATACCACTCCTACATACCCAGCTACTGTTATATGGGCTTTTGCAATACTTTGCCGCAAAACTTCTAATGCAATTTGTGCAGCAAGCATTTAAATGCGTTTTCTAATGGTTAGTCTTGCCCAAAAACTTGTGATTTTAAAGTGTCAATTTCACTTGTGAGTTCCTCTCTGGTAGAAGCTTTGAGTAAATAGCGATACACAAACCAACCAGAGTAGCCAATGCCAATTAGCTCAAAAGTGGGAGCTACCAAAGGAATATCATTTAAGGAATCTAGCACAGCCAGTATGACCTTAACAGTTACTCCAGCAGTCACGATTAATCCCAGGGTAAGAAGTGGTTGTTTATACTTGTCAAGCAACCCAACTAGATATTCTGGCAGCGTCCCTAAAAAGTTAGAAACCTCCTGACCGTATTTAAGCCACTGTTCCTGAGATTTGGGCGGGGATTGGAGTTTAGTTATAGTCCCCGTTTGAGTACTAAGATCTGGAATAGGAGTTTCCTTGGTTTTGGTTTCTGTGTATTGTGGTTCTTGCATTTCGACTTCCATAACTTTCAAATTTGGGTTTGCTAATTCGTATAATTATGACAACAATATCGTTGATTAGGCAATGGATTAAGATCTACTCATAGTTATTTCAAAGGTGACGGTTAAACATAGTTCTGCTTTTTGCAGCTGGACTTAATCACAAGGTTTTCAATCAAACTAGACTTGTCTAACTAGTAAAACTTAATTCTTAGTAAACTAACAAATATGCATATAAACACAAATAATGACTTTACTAGTCAGCTCAACTTTAGCCAGCGTATAGCAGTTGAGCATTATTGCGGTCCCTTACTAGTTGTTGCTGGTGCAGGTTCAGGTAAAACCCGCGCTCTAACCTATAGGATTGCTAATTTAATTTTACAAAACCGTGTGCACCCCGAAAACATTTTAGCAGTAACTTTCACCAATAAAGCTGCAAGGGAAATGAAAGACCGGATCCAAAGATTATTCGCGGATCAATTTGCCATAAATCAATATGGTCAGAAATTAGATTTATTGCCCGCACAACAACAAAGCGAGGTCATATCCAGTGTTTACCGTACCTACATTAAAAACATCTGGTGTGGAACCTTCCATAGTTTATTTTCCCGGATTTTGAGGTTTGATGTTGAAAAATATCAAGACGAAAAGGGTCGACACTGGCAGAAGAACTTTTCTATCTTTGATGAATCTGATGTACAAACTTTAATTAAAGAAATTGTCACAAAACAACTTAACCTAGACAGTAAAAAGTTCGACCCTAAATCCGTTAGGTATGCCATTAGTAATGCTAAAAACCAAGGTTTATCACCACGAGAATTTGAAGAGCAACAACCTAACTATCGTGGTCGAGTAATTGGGGAAGTTTATAACCTTTATCAAGATCAATTAGCGGCCAATAACAGTTTGGATTTTGATGACTTAATTCTAGTTCCCACTAGACTATTTGGGCAAAATGAGCAAGTTTTGGGCTATTGGCATAACAAGTTCCGTCATATTTTAGTAGATGAATATCAGGACACCAATCGGACTCAATATGAACTACTACGTTTATTAGTTACGAATGGTGAATGTCGCAAAAACCAATGGAATTGGGACAATCGTTCCGTGTTTGTGGTTGGTGATGCAGACCAGTCAATTTATAGTTTTAGGATGGCTGATTTTACCATTCTATTGGAGTTTCAACAGGATTTTGGAGATGGTTTAGATGATGATGACACCAGGACTATGGTGAAACTAGAGGAAAACTATCGCTCCTGTGAAAATATTCTGCAAGCTGCTAATGAACTGATTGAAAATAATACCGAACGCATTGATAAAATCCTCAAACCTACGCGAGATGTGGGCGAGTCTATTTATTTTCATAAAGCCGATGATGAAGTCGCTGAAGCAGATTTTGTTATCAATCAAATTCGGAATTTAACAACTAATAACCCTGATATTAATTGGGGAAGTTTTGCCATTCTCTATCGCACTAATGCCCAATCTCGACCCTTTGAGGAACTGCTGGTAAAATATCAAATCCCCTACACCGTGGTGGGAGGCATGAAGTTTTATGACCGAAAGGAAATCAAAGATGTTATTGCCTATTTAAGAGCAATTAATAATCCCGCAGATACAGTAAGTTTATTAAGGGTCATTAATACTCCTCGACGAGGTATCGGCAAGTGTACTATAGACGTTTTGATTAATGCTTCCCAACAATTGGGTACTACCCTGTGGGAGATATTGAGTGATGAAACTTCTGTAAACACCTTGACCGGACGTGCGGCAAAATCTGTAACTAGTTTTACTAGCATGATTAAAAAATGGCAAACTACTCAAGTTCCTGCATCAGAAGTCTTGGAAGGAATTCTGGAAGATTCTGGGTACCTCCGGGATTTAATGGACCAGGGAACAGATGAAGCTGATAATAGAATCAGTAATGTTAAGGAACTATATAATGCTGTATCCCAGTTCCAAGACGAAAACAAGGGCAGTGATATTTCTTTACAAGCATTTTTGCAAAGTGCAGCATTAAGTTCAGATTTAGACGATTTAAGCGAAACCAGGGATGTGGTTTCTCTGATGACCTTGCACGCTTCTAAGGGGTTGGAGTTCCCCATAGTGTTTTTAGTTGGTTTAGAGCAGGGACTATTTCCCGGTTATCGTTCTCTACAAGATCCTAAAGCTTTAGAAGAAGAAAGAAGATTATGTTATGTGGGAATCACCCGTACCCAAGAGCGATTGTACCTGTCCCATGCCAGAGAAAGAAGGTTATATGGCTCTAGAGAACCAGCATTACCATCACAATTTCTGGGAGAACTACCCCAGCACCTATTAACCACTAAGTCAAAAATCCGTGCTGCTAGGTCTACTAAATCCACAACAATCACGCCAGAAACTTCTGGAGAAACTAACAACTGGCGTGTTGGTGAACAAGTACTGCACAAAGCTTTTGGCAAAGGTGTAATTACTCATGTTTTTGGCAGTGATGAAAAAATATCCCTGGCAATTAAATTTACCAGTTTGGGTCAAAAAATTATCGATCCCAAGGTAGCACAACTGCAGAAAATAAACTAAACCAGCTTAGACCAGCAAATTAGGGAATGGGCATGCAATCAGTTTAACAGGAAGTTATTCTCACCGTCATACTTGTCCCATTCCAATTGTTAGTAAATGTCACAACACTTGCGATCGCATCCAAGCCAAAGGCAAGGTACTGATCTTTTGCAGTTGAGGAACGTAAGCACGTTGGTTAAACACCTGATAGTCATTACGCTCTATCACATCCAGAATTTTTCCATAGAGCATAGAAGCAGCCCAAACTGGCCAGCGAGCATCCTGGGCCAGATAGCTAATGCCACGGTCAGCCTTGGTATAAAATTCTCGAGCGCGTTTAATCTGGAATCGCATGAGAGAACGCCAACGGTCATCCAAAACGCCCTGTAATAGCTCTTCTGGAGAATAGCTGAATTTTTTCAAGTCTTCCAAGGGTATATAGATCCTACCACGACGAGCGTCTTCACCCACATCCCTGAGAATATTGGTTAACTGATTAGCTATACCCAATGCGATCGCTTCCTCAACGGGCAAATAAGGTTGTATATCTCGATACCAAGGGGCAGAATAAACATTAGTATCTACACCCATAATAGTAGTTGACATCAAACCAACAGTACCCGCCACACGATAGCAGTAGAGATATAAATCCTCAAAAGTTTCATAACGACTGCGATAGAGATCCATGCGCTGTCCAGCAATCATATCCCTAAAGGGTTGAATTTCCAGGGGAAAGTGCTGGAGAGTATCAACCAGGGCCACATCATAATTATCCAATGGGCAACCAGCAAAAATAGAATCTAACTGGGTTTCCCACTGGGCGAGAGTTTCTGGAGTAGTTTTAGTGGCCGCAGGGCCATCAACTAGTTCATCTGTACGGCGACACCAAGCATATATTGCCCAAACAGATTGACGCTTTGTCGGACTCATCAACAGGGTACCCAAGTAGAAGGTTTTAGCATACTTGGCTGTAAGTTCCTGACAAAGTTTATAGGACTCATGGACAGAGACCAGGGTTTTCATGCGCGGAGGGGAATCAGGCAGTTGCAGCATTCTTTGCAGGCGGTCGATTTAGCGTTGGGATATGGGAGATAGCCTGGGCTGTCAGTTTACCGGAAAGTACGGCCCCTTCCATGCTGCCTAAATAACGTTGCATGGTGTAACTCCCACTTAGAAAGAAATTAGTGATGGGAGTTTTTTGGGGTGGACGATACTTTTGACGACCGGGGGTTGCTTTGTAAACTGAACGGGGAGTTTTCACCACGTGAGATTTCAGCAGTTTGGCTGGTTCCTCTCCTCCAAAGTGGTGAGGAAAGAGCT
This sequence comes from Cylindrospermopsis raciborskii Cr2010, assembly GCF_003367075.2. Taxonomy (NCBI): domain Bacteria; kingdom Bacillati; phylum Cyanobacteriota; class Cyanophyceae; order Nostocales; family Aphanizomenonaceae; genus Cylindrospermopsis; species Cylindrospermopsis raciborskii. Next base: position 252,434 of record NZ_CP065936.1, on the reverse strand, counting down.
TTTGTAACTCAGTCATTGTCGCTGATACTATTTCCTCGTCAGACTTATCAATCCAATCTTGGGCTGGAGCTAGAACTAGTTCCAACATTGATCGATCAGGATTAGAATATTCACGACAAGTGTTGCTCATATCAGCATAGACACTAAGTAATGGTGACCGAGAAAAAAGTAGGTGATCAATATCCGTCAATTTTTGATCAAACCATAAATGGAGATTAATTACCGGGACACCTTCCAAACCTTCCAGCTTTTGGAAAAATTCCATTTGTCGCCAAGGTTCTGGCAACATGACCTTTAGAGGATCAACGGACATAGCGGAAACGTAAAAATCAGCTGTAATGACCTCATCAGGTTTTCCATCTAACCCGCGTAACAGAAAGCCCCCAACGGTTCCATCAGGATTGAGCAAAATCTCTTTTAAAGGAGCATTAAGTCTGACCTCACCTCCCTTTTTAGTAATATAATCCACAATAGGTTGACAAAGCCTTTCCGTGGGAGATCCGTCCAAAAAGGCGATTTTGGAGCCATATCGTTCCTGTAAAAACCGATTAAGGGCAGTCAGTAAAATTGTGGAAGAAACCTCATCTGGGTTGATAAAGGTCAAAGCCTTAGAGGCAGCAATAAATACATCACTGACCACTCTTTCACCTATACCTTGTCTTTTTAACCATTCAGCAAAGCTGTATTTATCCATTTCCTCCACATATTCTTGACCTCGGACTATAGCGGGCAACAAACCAACAGCAAAACGAAGTTTTTGTTCCCATGTCAACATATCATTGTTACGTAGAATCGAGACAATGATATTAAAAGGTGAAGGAATATCAGGAACATCAAATCGTGATAGCGTTCCAGGCTTATCAGGTTGGTTAAAAATCAGCGTGTGTTGTTTCCACTGAAGTCTGTCCTCAATGCCCAATTCCTTGAGCAGTTGTAGCATGTTGGGATATGCCCCGAAAAAGGCGTGTAAACCGGTTTCATACCAGTCACCATCGGAGTCTTTCCAGGCCGCTACTAGACCACCCAATACATCCCTACGCTCCAAGACAATGGGGGTGTAACCTGCATCTATTAGATATTTTGCGCAGGAAAGTCCTGCTAGACCAGCACCGGCGATGACTACTCGCATTTAACCCTACTGTTTTCAATATTTCTTAATTGTTTTGACGTTTTCATTATACTTTGCATTCTGTTACATTTAACCTGGCTTGGGGAAAAAGTCCCGTTGCATCCCCATGTTTTTAGCAATCCATGTCCCAACATCTACAGCAATTTGGTAATCATTTAATTCTCGGAGTTTCCGGTACAACTCTCACGGATGATGACAAACGGGTACTAAGCGATTTAAAACCCGTTGGTGTGATTTTTTTCGCCAAAAACTTTCTCGATGGTACACCCTATCCCATTTGGTTAGAAGAGTTCAAAAAACTACTTATTGATATTCGTGAATATACTGAGCGAGAATTACTATTTACAGCCCTAGACCATGAGGGTGGAAAGGTAATTAGAACGCCATTACCTATCACGCGGTTCCCCGTTGCTCATTTAGTTAGATCTCGAGCATATCAAGTAGCAAAAGCCACTGGATTAGAATTGAGATCTTTAGGGATCAACCTTTCTTTTGCTCCCGTGGCGGATGTTTTTTCTAATCCTCAAAACCCTGTGATTGGTTTACGTGCTTTTGGTCAAACTGCTGACTTGGCTGGAGAAAACGCTAAAGAGTACTATCGTGGACTCAAGGAATCCGGTATTCTTGGTTGTGCTAAACATTTTCCTGGTCATGGAGATACTAGTCAAGACTCTCATCTGGAGTTACCAATCTTGAATTTGAGTTTAGAAGATTTAAAGAATCGAGAGTTAATACCTTTTGAAATTCTTATTCAGGAACAAATACCACTGATGATGACAGCGCACATACTGTTTCCACAAATTGACCCGGATCTCCCAGCTACAATATCAACTACTATTCTTCATCAGATTTTAAGACAGGAATTGAATTTTTCTGGAGTAGTGGTTTCCGATGACTTAGATATGAAAGCGGTTGCAGATATGTTTGTTTATCCTGAAACAGTAGCACGCGCTTTTAATGCTGGGTGTGATTTATTTTTAGTTTCTCGCAATATAAGCTCTTCATCCATTGAAAAAACCTATAAAATAGCTGAAAATTTCATTTCTTGTTTGCACAATGGTTCTCTAACCCCATCGGTAATAGAAAACTCCCATAACAGAATTGCCCAACTATTAACTAAAACCCCCCAATATGAGGTTTTTCCCCTAGAAAAACAGATATTAGTTGACCATGCAGAACTTGCTATCAACTGTTGTTTTGATCTTAATTGAATAAATAGACCCTGGAACCACTTTTGTAGTTTCAGGGTCTATAGGTTAAGCAATTGGACTAAGAGCAATATGAATGTTAATTATCAAGTTAGGAACGAAAAACTCAGGACTCAACAAGGCGAAGACCCTAATCGACTAGCTTCTCCAACCTTCGTACTGTGCTAATAAGGCTTCTTTACTGGTTATTTCACCAATTCCTGGAGGTGCTAAATAAGCTACCCCCAACGCTTGCAAATATCTATCACGATTGAACAGTACCGCGCCTTCTTCAACGGTTTTATCAATCATTTCCGCGCCTCCATTGATATCAGCAGCAGCTTCAGCTTGGATAGGAGTCAACAGGTCATCCACCATACCTTTGAAGTTTAACATCCGATTTTCTCCAAAATTTGCTTAACTTAATAATGCTGATTGAGACATTATCTAATATAATGACCCAACTCATCATTTACTAACATGGTAGATTTCACATTTGGGAATTACATCCGGAATATTAGATCTAGTTCAGGTAATATATAGCAATCTGATTTATTCAGTGGGTGACCTGAGATTCGAACTCAGAACCAGCGGATTAAGAGTCCGATGCTCTACCGTTGAGCTAGTCACCCCAACTGAAAAATCATGATAACAGAGTTTTGACTTTAGATCCAGTGGTACAGTCAAAAAACTGGATCAATCTGTGAGTTTTAGAGAGAATAGAAAGCACTAAGACCCCTATAGGTTATCTGTTTAGCACTTAATCGAGTGAATTCACTAACAGACGGATTGCCGTAGGGATCGATTACACCCGATACTTGCTTCCACAGATCCATAGGAGCTGGAGAAATTTCATATATACCATTATTAGACTGACGCACGTAATACCATTTTTTTTCTTGACACTCTGGACACCAAAATGCCTCCAACCACTCTCCTTGAATAGTCACAGCTGTGTATTGAGATATTACTAAAGAAGCAGTACGACGACCAAAACCTCTTTTTTGTAACTGACCTGGTTTATCCGCAAAAAGTCTATATTTTTGACTGACGCTGTCAAGGTAACAATCATGAATGGGACAGTATATAGCCCTTCTTCTGGAACGGTTCCGATTCTTATCACACCTTCTTTGCACTTGGTCCTCGCTCAATTAATTTGATACAAAAAGTCACAAGCAGATAAATTTGGTAGTTGTTGTTATATAATTACCAGGTTTTCCTGTTTACCAACCATGGGTGTTTATAGAATCATTAGGGGAAACCACCAGTGATATCAAAACTTTCGACATTTTCTATAGCAATCAACTTCATAATTTTAATTAGGTATGTAATAAGAACTGTTTGAGAGTAACACGAATGATGCAACATTTTCACCTTAAAAAAATTAAGTCTTAACAAAACTTAATGAGTTGATTGTGGCATGGCGAGGAACAAGACCAATCGAGTAAGTAAAAGTTTACACAGTCAAGAGCAGACGACGGAGATGGTCTAAAGCATTAGCAGCAGCTAGGTAACGGACTAGAGTACGAGACCTCATGGTTCCGAATCTACATTCGTAGCTATGTACCTGATGATTAGGACCTGAAATGCCAATGTACACCAAACCTATGGGTTTGGTCTCACTACCCCCAGTTGGTCCAGCAATACCTGTAATACTTAACCCCCAGGTAGTTCCTAAACTATTTTTCACACCAATAGCCATTTTTTGGGCAACCACAGGACTCACAGCACCAAATTGGTCTAAATCCCCAGGATCAACTCCTAATAATCTCACTTTTACCGAATTATCATAAGCAATCACTCCCCCCCAAAAGTAATCTGAACTACCGGGAATTTCCGTCAGCATTTGTCCCACTCCTCCACCAGTGCAAGACTCAGCTACTGACAAACTTGTTCCCGAAAGACGCAGCAATTTACCAACAACAGATGCTAATGTTTCCCCATCAACCCCATAATAGTCCAGTCCACCAATTTCTTTAAGTTTCTTTTCTACGGGGGCAATTATCTCTTCTGCGGCCACAGTATCCGGTGCTTTGGCACAAATTCTCAGTCTTACTTCTCCTTTACCCGCATAGGGAGCAACCGTGGGGTTAGATAAACTCAGGTAATCAGAAACCTTTTCCGCAAGGACTGATTCACCCACACCCCAGAATTTTAAACTGCGACTGTAGATAATTTCCTTTCCCCAACCTTGACTTTTGAGGAAAGGTACTGCTGTATCTTGCCACATTTGGTGCATTTCGCTGGGAACACCTGGAAAGGTTAAAATCGTCAGGTTTGGTCTAGGTTGCCAAATTATACCCGGTGCAGTTCCCGTGAGATTGGGTAAAACTTGGGCCCCTTGCGGAATTAAGGCCTGTTTACGGTTACTGGGAGACATTACTCTTCCTCTTTGGCTGAATTTCTCCCTAATATCCTCAATTATTTCTGGGTCTTCAATCAGGGGAACGCCAAAGTAATCAGCTATGGTCTCACAGGTTAAATCATCTGGTGTGGGACCTAGTCCACCAGTAAAAATTAGAATTTCTACCCTGGAAGCAGCAATTTCAATTACTGTTTTAAGTCTTTCTGGGTTATCTCCCACTACTGTTTGATAGTAGTGGGGAACACCTAGCTGTGCCAGTTGCTGGGCAATAAATTGGGCATTACTGTTGAGGATATCTCCTAACAGTAATTCTGTACCAACACAAATAATTTCCGCGCTCATGTTTGGGAATATGGGAATATAAGGATATTAATTGACCGTTTACACAGGTCTTAGAAAATTGACTTCTCCCCGCTCTAAAGAGACGGGGATTCATTAGAACTAGTCCAAATATTGTCGATACTTTAATATCACTATACTAACGCGGCACTGGGCAGTTCTAAGTGTGGGTATAAAGGAAAGCGATCGCACAGTGCGGCTACCCGCTGTTTACAATCCCTGCCAACTATCTGGGACTCTGGATCAAGCAGGCGATCGCTAATTATGTTTGCAATTTCAGTAAAGTCTACTACATTTAGACCTCTCGTGGTCATAGCTGGGGAACCCAGTCTCAAACCACTGGTAACAAATGGTGACTCTGAGTCGAAGGGAACTGTATTTTTATTAGCTGTGATATTAACACCACTCAATAACTGGTCTGCCTTTTTACCTGTCATGCCAATAGACCGTAAATCTACTAGTACAAGATGATTATCTGTACCGTTAGACACCAATTTTAGTCCCCTATTTTGTAGTTGATTAGCCAGGGCACGAGCATTAGCAATTACCTGACCGGAATAGGTTTTGAACTCGGATTTTAATGCTTCTCCAAAGGCCACCGCCTTACCAGCAATCACATGTTCTAGAGGGCCACCTTGAGTGCCAGGGAAAACCGACTTATCCAGCTTTTTACCTAGTTCTCCATCCCGGGTTAAAATCAAACCTCCCCTGGGACCCCGCAGAGTTTTATGGGTTGTGGTTGTGACTACATCACAGTAAGGAAGGGGATTGGGATGATGACCTGTGGCAACCAAACCTGCTATGTGGGCTATATCTGCCAATAAGTATGCTCCTACCTCATCCGCTATGCTACGGAATTTTTCAAAGTCAATAATTCTAGGATAGGCGGAATAACCACAAATGAGCAGTTTAGGACGTTCTTTAATTACTAAGTCACGAATTTGGTCATAATCTAACTGTTCTGTTTCTTTACTGACCCCATAGTGACATACTTTAAACCATTTACCAGAAACATTAACTGGTGAGCCGTGGGTTAGGTGTCCACCATGGGACAAATCCATGCCCATAATGGTGTCTCCCGGTTGCAACAAGGTGAGGAATACAGCAAAGTTCGCTTGGGCACCGGAGTGAGGCTGCACGTTAGCATGGGCAGCACCAAATAGTTCTTTAGCTCTGTCAATAGCTACCTGTTCAATTTCATCAACAAATTCACAACCACCATAATATCTTTTACCAGGTAAACCTTCTGCGTATTTGTTAGTTAGTACAGAACCCTGCGCAGCCAAAACAGCTGCGGAGGTAAAATTTTCACTAGCAATCAATTCTAAGTGATCTCTTTGCCGTTGTAGTTCTTGGTTGATTAAATTACTAATAGTAGGGTCAACAGATTTGAGAATTTCTGAGTTGGTCTTATTCACAATAATTATCCTTATAATTACCCCTTAATCGTACTACCAAAACCTCACCACCTATGGATGGGTGCGACAACCCTGAGATTTTTTCATACATTACAATTATAGTATACAATAGGAACGGGTGCGAAAAAATTTCCTTTTCTTTAATCTTACTATCGTGTGGCAATGTTAGTCATTTTAACAGACGATCAGATCTTTGCCCCGGAGCAAGTTTGTCAATCTTGCTTACTTGCTGATAATAGCGGTCAACCCCGTTGGCACGAAGGTAGGTTACGTTGTGGTCAAGCTGTAAAAAAGTGTACAGAACACCAATCGGAACAGTATGAATGTGTAATGGGCTTTAGACTGGCTAATATTCCTTAATAAGATTTTATCAATCGAGGGGTACGGATTGTTATTCTTAATATCCCAATGTCCCAATCTTAAAAGATTGCTAAAAGAAATTATGCCACAACCATAAGTTGGCATAAGATTATCAAAGTCAACATAATTATCAAAATTGCAGCACGGGAGAAATCACAATGTCTTGGCGCGGATCCACTACTATTCCTGACAGAATCTTTGCCTGTTTACCCTATTTACTACCCTTAGTTGATAGTCTGGCTTTCAGCGGGTTTTTAGTGCAACAGTTTCCCATCCTGGGAATAGTCTTGTTACCAATATTACCAATTGCTACGGTTTATCAGGCATCCGGGTATGGTCAAATCCTAGTGTTTTTTGCCCTGTTCTTCTTTGTAGTCAGAAATGAAAAAATTAACCACTTTATTCGCTTTAATGCCATGCAGGCGATCCTCTTAGACATTATCATATTTTTATCTTCCATACTACTAAGAGTATTTGGGACTCTTCCCAGCAGCGATTTTGCAGTGCAGATCTTGGAAAATACCATATTTTTAGGGATATTCGCCTGTGTTGTCTATTCCGTATTTCAGTCCTTAAATGGTCGCTATCCAGAAATACCAGCTATTTCAGAAGCAGTTCACATTCAAGTTCGTTAGTACCGGGCTATTAACTATATCTGGCAACAACTATATTTTCTAATCTGCCAATTCCTTCAATTTCTACGGACACGCGATCGCCCAAATTTAACGGACCTATACCGGATGGAGTTCCAGTCAGGATTACATCACCCGGTATGAGGGTCATAACTTGACTAATATAAGAAACTAAGATATCGGGAGGGAAGACCATTTGATCAATAGAAGCAGATTGAACAGGGTGAGACTGGTCATTCAGAAAGGTTTGTAATCTAGCACCGGGATTTAATTCCCGGACAATCCAAGGACCTAGAGGGCAAAAGGTGTCAAAACCCTTAGCTCTAGTCCATTGAGAGTCCTTACCTTGTAAGTCGCGAGCAGTAACATCATTAGCAATGGTATAACCCCAAATCTTGCTTTGAGCCTCCTGTGGCGAACAATCACAAGTGCGATCGCCAATAACCAGTGCTAACTCACCCTCATAGTCTACCCGTTGTGACTGACGGGGATATTTAATTTCCATCCCCGAAGCAATGACAGTGGTGGGTGGTTTCAAAAAAATTAGGGGTTCACAGGGAACAGATCCACCCATTTCAGCTGCGTGGTCAACATAATTCTTACCCACAGCAACAACCTTATAAGGCAAACAGGGAGCCAGTAATTGATATTTACCCGGTTCCAAAATCAAACCCGTCGGTTCTCCCTCCAACCAAGGGGGACCATCTAAAACTATCACACTCAGGGATATTTCTAGTGACCCGTAGTAAATCCTTCCTTCCTGACTTTTAACTCGCACGTACCGTTGTGCCATAATTTCTGCCATAATTTGGGTTAGACAATGGAACTGAAAACTGCTACAATTGTAATTCCTTGTTGCTTCGGATGTGGAATGGTTGGTAACCTATCAGGTTACTCTACACACATACCTACATCAGCAGCCTTTGTTGTCCATAAGGGAACTAACAATACATGACTACAGTTTACGAAACAACCTACATTCTCCGTCCTGATTTGGGAGACGACCAGGTAGACCAGGCCATAGTTAAATACCAAAACCTGTTGAACGAACAGGGCGCAGAGAATTTGGAGATTCAAAATCGTGGCAAGCGTCGTCTTGCTTACGAAATAAATCGCCATCGTGATGGTGTCTATGTCCAGTTTAACTATACAGCTCCTACAGGTGCTATTGCTGTTTTTGAGCGTAGTATGCGTCTAAATGAAGATGTTATCCGTTACCTAACTGTTAAACAGGAAGTTAAAACTACAGCGCCCGATAGCGAAGCAGTGCCAGCTTAACCACCAATAGTACTTGTACTAAAACTCGGTTGCTCTCACCTGAGCAACCTTGACCTAATGAGAAATATAAGTACATATTTTAACAACCTAAACAACTTATAGAGACATAACCCACCGTGACTGAATCCGAGAATCCCAACATCCAAGAGCTTGGTACGGAAGTGTTGCAGTTGCGTCAAGACCTGCAACTGAGAGATCAATTGGTGCAGCAGTTATCCCAAGAACTATTTCGACTGGTCAAAGGTAATCATACTTTTATCCCTGAGCAAAAAGAGTTAAAGGGTAATGTGGGACAAATAACCGCACTGCAGCAACAACTGCAAGCTATGGAAGAGCAAGTAACATTTTATCAGGAACAAATTTCTGTCCGCGATACCGAAATTCGCCAGCTAAGACAGTCAGTGCAAGAACTAACTGATCGTAGTCGCATGTTGGAGCAGGTGGTACAGGAGCTACCACAAATTTATAGTCAAAAATTTGAAGAAAGAATTAACCCATTGCAGGAAAAAATAGCCATGCTGGAAAAGGAAAATGGACAACTCCAAGCAGAATTACAAAGCGTTAGTTACAGACTTGCTCTAAAAAGCCGAAATTCAACCCATAGTGGCATAGACTTACCAAATTTCCCCTAGGGTTGTGCAAAACCTTAAATTGTTTTTAAATTTTCATAGACACAGTCCATAACGCCTACAGTATAGTACGCGTCATGGACTAGCTCCGTGGTAACTGGATAGAGCTATAGGTTGTGCTCAATTAAACTTTGGATGATTATAATATATCCTAGAATGTAGTAGAAACTAAACTAGGAGTAGAATCGGGTATATGGTAATTGTTAACTATCTCAAACACAGAATCTAGGTGAGTTAGTTCTAATACTAGCCTAACGGGAGCTTGTACATTGCAAATCACCAAACGGCAACCGCTTTCACGCACCGTTTTCAGTGCTTGAACCAGGGGAACTAAACCCGAGCTATCCATAAAATCAACCTTAGCTAAATCCATAACCCATAGCTGATCTGGCTGGGGGGTAATTTTAGCCATCTTTTCACTTAGGTCAGTACCAACTTGTAAGTTAATGCTTCCTTGAGGTTGGAACAAAATCACTTGGCGTTCTTGTGTAAGAGTCATGATTTTAACTGGATAATTGAACGGGAGAGTTGAAATGTTCACTAGAGACACTCTATTATACATCAATTACAACTCCTGATCAACAGTATTTACACTGTTTTCTAAGGGTTATAACATCCAAATCAAAAATGAATCCGATCAGGTATAAATTTTGATTTCAAACTTAATTTCTCATAGTATAGGCATAAAAATTGCCAAATTTCAGTAGCAAACTTAACAATTATAAAATTGGCAGACCGTGCAAAAATTTGAACATCAATTAAAAAGTATTCTAAAATATGGAATTGTATAAAGTTGGTGGTGTTGAATGTCTTTGGAATTATTTTCACTGGAAAAAATCCAAGAATTTGCCCAAACCTACGGTTACTGGGCGGTTTTCGTGGGGATTTTGCTAGAAAATTTGGGCATTCCTCTACCTGGTGAAACCCTAACCTTGGTCGGAGGTTTCTTAGCCGGTAGTGATGAGCTTAATTACTGGCTAGTTTTGGGTGATGCTGTTACAGGTGCTGTAATTGGCGGTATCTGTGGTTATTGGATTGGTAGGCTTGGTGGTTGGTCATTACTAGTAAAAGCGGGAAAGATATTTCGTATATCTGAAGAGCGACTAGTTAGTATTAAAGATCAATTTAGTGAAAATGCTGGTAAAACCGTGTTTTTTGGTAGATTTTTTGCCTTATTGAGGATTTTCGCTTCCCCCTTAGCTGGTATTGCGGAAATGCCATTTGGCAAATTTTTAGTATATAACTTAGCTGGTGCTTCCGCTTGGGCCAGTATAATGGTCACCCTAGCATTTTTTGCTGGGAAAATAGTTTCTTTAGAACAGTTGGTGGCTTGGGTGAGTCAGTTTGCCCTATTGGCTTTACTGATACTGGTTTTAGTGATTGTACTCCCCATTTGGTGGGAGTCACGTCAAGTTAAACATTTAGGCGAGTAGGCAACAAGGTGATGGGAGATTATATCTCTATCACCTGCTGTCCTATTTACTAATCCCTATTGTATTGGGCCCAAATTCGGGTTGGTAAACCCCAAACATAAATGAATCCTTCCGCAGCTTTGTGATCAAATTGATCCTCCGCGCCGTAAGTTGCTAAATCTGGTGTATACAGAGTATTTTCACTCCAACGTCCCACTATAGTAGCATTGCCCTTAAACAGTTTTAGACGTACTACTCCAGAAACTCGGATTTGTGTTTGCTGTATAAAAGCATCTATAGCATTTTTTAATGGACTATACCAAAGTCCATTATATACGAGCTTAGTATAAGTTTCTTCAAGACCACGCTTGTACTGTGTCACATCAGCAGTCAGAGTCAGACTTTCTAAATCTCGATGAGCATTGATTAATACCACCATAGCTGGTGATTCATAAATTTCCCGCGATTTAATTCCCACCAGTCTATTTTCAATCATATCAATACGTCCAATACCATGATTGCCAACTATGGTGTTGATTTCTTGAATTAGCTGTACTGGTGTTTTGACAGTTCCATTAATAGCAACGGGAATGCCCTTTTCAAAGCCAATTTCCAGATATTCCGGTTCATTGGGAGCATCAGCTACGGCTTTAGTCATTTCATAAATTTCCTCGGGCGGTTCATTAGCCGGGTCTTCTAATATACCAGCTTCTATACTCCGACCCAGTAGATTTTTGTCAATACTATAGGGGGAGGATTTTTTCACAGGTGCTGGAATACCGAATTTTTCACCGTAGGCAATGGTTTGTTCCCTACTCATTCCCCATTCTCTAGCAGGTGCCAGAATCTTTAACTTGGGGTTCAGTGCAGTGCAGGAAACATCAAAGCGAACTTGATCATTACCTTTGCCAGTACAACCATGAGCGATCGCATCTGCACCATAGTTTTGGGCAGTTTCTACTAGTACCTTAGCAATTAATGGTCTAGCGAGAGCTGTTCCCAGAGGATAGCGATTTTCATAGAGAGCATTAGCTTGAATCGCGGGAAATGCGTAGTCTTGGACAAAACTTTCTTTAACATCTGCTACCAAGGATTCACTGGCACCGGATTTTAAGGCCTTTTCTTTGACTGGCTCTAATTCGTCTCCCTGACCTAAATCTGCTGCTAGGGTAATAACTTCTTCCACTCCCCACTCGTGTTGCAGGTAGGGGATACAAACGGAGGTGTCTACCCCACCGGAGTATGCTAAAACAACCTTTTTGGCGCGACCCATTAATTTCTCCAGTTAGAACAACATTGATTGATGATTCTTAAAACATTGCTATTTTAGTATACAATTTACTATAATTAGAGCGTTTATTGTCCATCAACAAACCCTGACTTTGGTTGCCATTAAAATCACATTCTAGGTGAAATAGTGTTCTTTAGTGTTATTATTCCCACTTACAACCGACTACCGATTTTACAAAAGTGTCTTACCGCTTTAGAAAACCAGAGTTACACCAGTCAAGTCACAGGTTACGAAGTAGTTTTGGTGGATGATGGATCCACCGATGGCACTTTGGACTGGTTAGCAAAACATCAAGATCTATTTCCCCATGTTCGCTGCTTTCAACAGGATCATGCAGGTCCAGCAGCAGCACGAAACTTAGGAGTGCAAAATTCCATGGGGGATACAATTATTTTTATTGACAGCGATTTAGTAGTTCTAGAGAACTTCTTAGAGGCTCATAGTGATGCTTTAACTCAGGGGAAAAAAAGACTGGGCGGCGATCGCCTATTTACCTATGGTGCGGTAATTAACACTTGTAATTTTGAGGATCCCACCGCCGAACCCTATAAAATCACAGATTTTTCCGCAGCTTTTTTTGCCACGGGTAATGTAGCAATTCCCAAACACTGGTTAGAGAAAGCAGGTTTGTTTGACACAGGTTTCCAGTTATATGGTTGGGAGGATTTAGAATTAGGTGTGAGGTTAAAAAAACTGGGTTTACAACTAATCAAATGTCCCCAAGCAGTAGGTTATCATTGGCACCCACCCTTTAGTTTGCAACAAATTCACAATTTAATTGACAAGGAAATTCAAAGGGGAAAAATGGGGGTTTTGTTTTATCAGAAACATCCCACTTGGGAAGTGAAAATGATGATTCAAATGACGTTCTTTCACCGATTGCTATGGGGAATACTATCCTTGAACGGGCTATTAAACGAAAAGACAATGGCTCCCCTGTTGCAGTGGTTAATTAATTTAGGTAAACCACAGCTTGCTTTAGAAATAGCCAGAATCTTTCTTAACTGGTACAACGTTAAAGGTGTTTATCAAGCCTACAATGATATCTTTAAGAGAGCTATTTAGAAATAACATTGTTTAGTCAAATCTAAACCCCGGTAGACCTGGTCAATAGGAAAATTGAAGTTAATACTTTGCAGTTCAATAACTTCCCCCGGTTTGTAGTTAATAATCAACCAGTCACCTCTGTCATTTTTGTGATAAAGATCAACTTCCATACTAGTAGAACTAACTAGAAGATAATCTATCAAAGCTGGGTTTTTGCGGTACATTCGGAACTTGCCACCCCTATCGTATGCTTCCGTACTGGGGGATAAAACTTCAATAATAAGACAGGGGTAGGTAATATATTGAGTATTAGCTTTATCTCTATCATCACAGGTAACACTGATATCTGGGTAAGTATAGTTATTACTACCCAAAATATTCACTTTGATATCGGAATTGCCAGTAATACACCCGGTGTCTTCTAGGTAACTGTCTAGCATAGAAGTAAAGCGTATAGAGATCCGACCGTGATTGATACTACCACCACCCATGGCATAAACTTGACCATCGATATATTCGTATTTTTCCGGTTGGGTGGACTCCCAGGTGAAATACTCCTCTGGAGTCAGGTAAGGGGTTTGGTCCTTGGCTACAATCATCTGTTTTGGCTAATAAAAAGGATTACTTAACTATCATTAATCAATTGTAATAGAGCCTCCATGGAAATCTTACCACTCATATCAGTACCCTCCAATAAAGTATCCGCCAAATCTCGCTTATGATGGTGTAGTTCTACAATTTTATCTTCAATAGTATCCTTTGCTACTAGCCTATAAATAGTAACAGGGCGTTGCTGTCCAATCCGGTGGGCGCGGTCAGAAGCCTGATCTTCAACAGCTGGATTCCACCAGGGATCTGTGTGAATTACATAATCAGCAGCTGTCAAATTTAATCCTGTACCTCCTGCTTTCAAGCTAATGAGAAATATATCCCCATCTCCAGCTTGAAAACTGTCCACACTTCTTTTCCTTTCCGCCATAGGCGTACTACCATCTAAATATTGATATTTAATACTTTTGCTCTCCAGATAATTACGGATGATGTGCAAATGATCTACAAACTGACTAAATACTAATGCTTTATGATGATTTTCCAGCAGTTCCGCCAGCACCTCACCTAGCAGCTGTAATTTAGAACTAGATAAATCAGTATTAGGCATAACCAAACTGGGATTACAGCAAGCGCGACGTAGTCTCATAATTTCTGCCAGAACCTGCAAATGCTTTTTACCCGGATCTGCATCACTTTCATTCAGTTTAGAAATGGCTTGACGACGTAAAGCTTCATAGAACACCTTTTCCTCCCGACTCAATTCTACATGAAGGAGAATTTCCGTACGAGAAGGTAACTCTTGCAACACTTGACTTTTTGTCCGCCGCAGCAAAAATGGCTGAATCAGTTTTTTCAGTTTATTTCTGGCTTGTTTGTCCTGATGTTTTTCAATTGGTGTAGAAAACCGCTGATTAAAGCTATCAAAAGAACCCAATAACCCAGGATTAATAAAGCGGAACAAATTCCATAATTCACCCAAATGGTTCTCAATGGGCGTTCCAGTAGTAATTAACTTAAAATTACCTTTCAGACCCATTGCAGCTTGGGAACGTTTAGTATTGAGGTTTTTGATAGCTTGAGCTTCATCTAAAACTATGGTTTGCCATTCTACCTGAGATAGCATTCGAGCCACATCATCCTGTTGCAGTAAACCATAACTACATACCAACATATCTAAGGGTTGTAACTGATCCAATAATTTTTGCCGACTAGAAATAACTGGTGTCTCCTCTCCATCTAAATCTTTGTCAGATAAAGTGCGATCGCTAACACGAGTGTTGGCACCAAACTGAATAACATTGAGGGTAGGGGCAAATTTATTTGCTTCCACGACCCAGTTCATGCACACAGAAGTTGGGGCAATAATTAAGGTTGGTCCAGCGTGGGCATTTCTAGTAATAACAGCTAATGCTTGTACCGTTTTGCCCAGTCCCATTTGGTCAGCCAAACAAGCTCCCACACCCCAATGAGCTAATCGTGCTAACCAGCAAAAACCTTCCATCTGATAGTCTCGCAGTTCTGCTTGAAATGTTGACGGTAGTTCTGGTTGCAGGCTTTGCACTTCTTTAAGACGGCTGATATGCTGTTTCCAATGTTTATCTGCTTTCAGATTACCTACATTATCCACAAATTCTTCTAGGTTAGATGCAGCTAGAGGATGAAACATCAGTTTCTTACCATGTTTTTCTGAAAAAAGTTGTAGCTCGTCTAGTTGTTTACGAAATACTTCACTTAACGCTAAAAATTCACCATCACCCATGGGAATAAACCGACCAGGGGTTTTCTCAAGTAATTGTAACAGTTGCTCCATATCCAAAACTAGGTCTTCGCTCAATTTCAATTCACCAGTTGCAGCAAACCAATCTTTTTGGCGTTCAATGGATAGGTTAAAGTCTTTCAAGTCAGCATGATAGCTAACACGCATTTTTTCACCTTGAGGCCATTCTACAACTATCTTATCCTTTAATGCTTGTAATTCCAGTAGCAGTTCCAAACAGTTATCTGGGTCTTCTATTACCCATTCACTCCCTTGTTCGTTAACACTTATTAAAGTAGGACAGTTGTGAATAACATGTTGGGACAGTTCCTTTTCTTGAGATAAATTACGTCTGGTTTGTAAACGTTTGCCACCTATTTCAGCAATTACCCTCTCTCCACCAATACCCGGATGAAAGTATGGTCCACCTTCAGTAAAGGGATGTGATAGCAGGCTAACCTTTAAACCCGTATTAGTGGGTAATAAATGAACGTATGGTAGGGTTTGAGCGGGTAATTCTTCTATACCCTCCACATTCTCACCAATATCAGAATGAACAGTGACAATCCCAGAAACAGCATTGATAGCTGCCAAAATCTTTTTCTCCGCCATTCTAGGAACAGTCAACTTATTTTCATAACCCAAAATCTCTCCCATGCGCCTATGTTCGGGTGTAATTTCAATGACTTTAATGCGGGTGGGAGTTTCCTTGATACAAGTAATATTGTCAGTTGTTATTTTGGGTGATAATTCTATGGTTAAATGATCTTGATCATCTTTTTTTACTAAAAATTCCATCTCTCCTTTTACTATTTCTACCCGAATATTAGGAGCATCTTCCCAAAATACTAGGGGATGTCCAATTAAAGCTAAAATTGCCCTTTCGTTGAACTGATACTCAGGTTTATTGTAGGAAATTCTATAATTAGAGGCTTCAATACAGCTACAGACTTTTACATCTTGGAGCGTGATGTAGTTTAGCTCTGATAAGTTTGTACTCAACCGTTTCAAGGCGATTTGACGACCTTTACTCCATTCTCCCTTCACACTATTTTTCTGTTCCTTGGGTTGTAAAGAACATTTGCCAGAATCAAATTTTACTAGCCAGACTAAACGGGTTCCTGTGTCCGATTGGTTGATAGTCTGGGATTCTTTTTGCATCCCAGCCAAAGCTTGTAGGCGAATCTCCCATTCTTCCTGGGGTTGTAATATATCTACTATGGTTTGAATATTGGTGTATTCCTGTAGAGTTTGTGCTCTTATTTGGTAATTACTATTAGGGTCAATTCGAGCTAACAAATTTGCCGCTTCTATGGCTAACCAGTGATAACCAGCAAAGACAGCACTGCTGTATAATTTTTGTAATACCTTGGGTAGAAGCTTTCTGGCAACTTCAATATCTAGCCAGTAGATACATAGTGAGTAGAATAGTAACTCTAAACTGTTTTTTCCCTTCAGGGATGCAAAATTTGCTTCTTGGAGTAAGGTTTTTTTGGCATTGATATTGCCTTGATGAACTTGCAGTACGACGGTTAGGTTTTTATAAATTAAACTCAGAAAATTACTTGACTGACTCAGTAGATTTGCATACTCCTCTGCTTTGCTCAGAGATTTTGGTGAACCCTCCTTTAGCAGGGCTAGAATAAAGAATAATCCCGTTATGGAATTGAAATATACTTGGCGTTTGCCAATCATTTTCCGTTGAGTTTCCAATCCATCGGAATAGTATTGGATGGCTTGATCATTTTTTCCTTGCAGGAAACTTAACCAACCCCAAAAACCATTTTTCTGACCAATGGAAATATCCGTCATATCTTTTAAACTTTCTTCTGCTTCTTCTGTACAAGCCCTGAGCAAAAATTGCTCTATTAGTATTGAATAGGTATGATTCGAGGAGTGTTTACCCGAATTCTCACACTCCTCTTCTAAGAGAGAAAAAACCTCTTGACAATTAGATAAATTTAGTACTGAATTAAACAGAATATTGGTCATGAAGATCTCATATAGTTCTGGTGGTAACTTAACAAACCACGTGGGATCAAAAGGATTGTTGCACACTTCCTCTGATACATAACTAATCAGTTTTTTTGTAGATTCGTATTCACCTTTTAGATGATGATAGTCATCAATTTGTTTATAGACAAAATCCGTGTCCCCACGATAGATACCAATACGAATTTCTCTAACACACTGGTGCAAGTTGGTAAAATTTCTCCTACCCTTTATATAGGCGTTACGAATTGGTAGTTTCTCCTCTATAGCTGTAACCAATATTTCAAAAATTTCCGTTTCTATGGCATGACGAATCACACCTTCTTTAATCAGAGGATGGCATTCAACAATACCTTTGGGTCCTTGCACCACGAGATCCTGCTGTGCTAAGCTATCAATCTGGCGATTGAGAGATCTAGTATTCCATGGAACATTTCTCTCGTCGGATAAACTAGCACTAACCAAACAGGGTAAAATAGAACTTTTGTCTATTTTTTCATAAATTATGGATAATACTTGCAGGATGTTCTGATAAGCAGGAGACAACTTTAGGTAGGTTTCAAGAAGATCGGCTTGTTTGTTTTTTGTTGAAGATCTGTGATCGGTCATATTAGTTTAGATGTTATTGGATTTATTGGGGTAGAGCTGCAAAATTTGACAAGGACTAAAGCAGACTAAAATACCGTAAACCCTCAGCAATACCATCGGCAAAATTAGTTTTTGCCAAGTAACGGTTGGGGTTGGGATTATTATGATGCCAATCTAGTAATTCCCGTTGGGCATTGCCAACAATAATGCCTTTTTCTTGCCTGTTATCAAACAGGGCAATATCATTACCAGAATCACCACAGGCAACGGTTTTTTCTACATCTATTGCCAACTTTTCTCGCACAAAGGTCATAGCCATACCTTTGTTTGCTGAACTTGGTAAAATGTCTAGATTTCTATTGTATTCTTTATGGTCACTATGACTACAAATAATTTGAATTTCTACTTTGGCTTCTTTGACTAACAAGTTTTCTAACTCTAAGGCAATTTGCACAGCTTTTTCTTCTCGGACAAAATAGCTGACCTTAAACGGTCTCTGTTCGCTTTCTGGTTGGGGTTTTAAGCTGGGAAAATTGGCTGCTGTTGTGGCTACCAATTCCCTGTCCCAATTATAAGACAGATGCTTAGACCACTCCTGGTCTAGAACTAGTTCCTCCTTACTATTACAGTGGTATATTTCTGTACCCACTGCACAAACCAAAATGTCCGGTTTGATTAATTCCCTTTGTTTCCTTTTTTGAGATTCTTGGAGTTCTTGATACAAGTGAAGCGATCGCCCTGTGGAGTAGACAATTTTTGTACCATGTTGACTGCGATGGAGTTGTAAATCGTCCAAAAGCTTTACCATAGCTAGGTCATTACCTACTAAGGTATGGTCTAGATCACTGACAAATAGGAATTTTGCACACACATTATTAGGCCCTAATGTAAAAACACTATCCGCTCAAGATAGTATCATAATTTCCGTCATATTTTTGGGAAGTGGGAAGAATTCTTCTAGGTATCCTATTTTTAAAAATGAAAATTGTTGGAATTCCCCGCCAGGAGTGGCACAATTGGCCAAGATTCTGCTATCCTAGATTAGTTCATTAAATTCCGCACATCCAGGGATTCGGGTGTTTCCGCTGTAGAAATACGCCTGGATGGAGGTTTAACCCGAATAGGAGTGATTAAATATGCCCGTAGTTTCTTTGGCTCAAATGATGGAGTCAGGAGTTCACTTTGGTCATCAAACCAGACGTTGGAACCCCAAAATGTCTCCCTACATATACACTGCTCGCAATGGAGTACATATCATTGACTTAGTGCAAACAGCACAGTTGATGGATGATGCATACAATTATATGCGAAGTCAAGCAGAGCAAGGAAAAAAGTTCCTGTTTGTAGGCACAAAAAGACAAGCAGCAGGGATTATTGCCCAAGAAGCTAACCGTTGTGGTTCTCACTATATTAACCAGCGTTGGTTAGGTGGAATGCTCACCAACTGGGCAACGATTAAAACCAGAGCAGACCGTCTAAAAGATTTAGAACGACGAGAAGAAAATGGTGCCTTAGATTTATTGCCAAAGAAAGAAGCATCAATGCTGAGGCGAGAAATGTCTAAGTTACAAAAATACCTGGGTGGCATTAAGAACATGCGAAAAGTACCCGACGTGGTGATAATTGTTGACCAACGACGGGAGTATAATGCTGTTCAGGAATGTCAAAAACTGAGTATTCCCATTGTTTCCATGCTGGATACCAATTGTGATCCAGATACCGTAGATATTCCTATTCCAGCCAATGATGATGCTATTCGCTCTATTAAGCTGATTGTAGGCAAATTGGCAGATGCCATTTATGAAGGTCGTCATGGTCAACTAGAAGTAGAATCTGATTATGAAGAGTACGAAAGTGCTGAGGAAGATTACGAATACGATGAATCGGAGTTTGTAGACTCTTTCTCAGATGACGATGATGAAGAATAATAAAAATTGAGAGTTTGGGATCAGGTAGATCACTTGATCCCATAATCCCAAAATTTATCAACCTGGTAACTCTTGTCGTGACAATTAACAACGTAATTAACTAAGTATTCAATCGCAACAAAATTGAGGAAACATGGCAGAAATATCAGCAAAACTCGTGCAAGATCTACGCCAGAAAACTGGTGCAGGCATGATGGACTGTAAAAAAGCTCTAAATGAAACTCAGGGCAATATAGACGAAGCTATAGATTGGCTAAGGAAAAAAGGTATTGCTTCAGCAGGGAAGAAAAGCGATCGCGTGACTGCAGAAGGGTTAGTAGACATCTACACTACACCGGATAAGAGTGGGGGAGTGATAATAGAAGTTAACTGCCAAACAGATTTTGTAGCTAGGAATGACGCTTTTAAGTTATTAGTTAAGAATTTAGCTAAACAGGCGGTAAATGCTGACAATGTGGCCTCTTTGCTGGACCAACCGTACATTGAAAAGACCGATGTGACGGTAGATGAGTATATAAAGGAAACCATTGCTACCTTGGGTGAAAATATTCAGGTGCGTCGTTTTGTGAATTTTTCTTTGGAAGGTGCACCGGGAGCAATAGATGGATATATTCACACTGGTGGTAGAGTAGGTGTGTTAGTTTCCATTGGTGTTGACACAGAAACCGCTGCAAAAAACGAAGAATTGCAAAGCCTGGCTAAGAATACTGCCATGCAGGTAGCAGCTTGTCCCAATGTTGAATATGTAAGTGTGGATAAAATTCCTGACCAGGTTGTCGAAAAGGAAAAAGAGATTGAAATGGGTAAGGAAGATCTAGGCAATAAACCAGCCAACATTAAAGAAAAGATTGTCCAAGGAAGAATTGACAAACGTCTGAAAGAAATGACCTTGTTAGATCAGCCTTATATCCGGGATCAAAATATTTCCGTGGCGGAACTAATCAAGCAAGTGGAATCAAAAGTGTCAGAGCCAATTAAAGTACATCAGTTTGTGCGTTATATCTTAGGTGAAGGCATTGAAAAGCAAGAAAGCAACTTTGCGGAAGAAGTAGCTGCTCAAATTGGCGCTAAGTGAGTTGGTTGTTAGGATAGATTGAAACCTCCCGGATTGATCCGGGGGGTGGCTCAAATTTATTATGACTTATTATATGTATGACAAGACCAGTAGAGCGAATAGAAGAAGACATCCACAACTTAAAACAAAACTTTAGTTCTGTAGCAACAGAACTGCAAAAAAATTATGGTGATTATCTAGTTCAATTAGGAGAATCCATACACAAACAATTAATTTTAGCTGTTTACCATTTATGTACTCACGGATATCCAGAGAAGTTCTTACATCTATCCCTTAACAAACGTCAACAACTACAACAAAGTGCCCGTCAACTGGGAAGAAAAGCTGCCCAACAACTACTGGGTTACTTAGAAATAAACAAACCAGAGAATATGGAAAATACGGAAAATCCACAGGTTCCCCAGGTAGAATCCTTAGATTTTTCTAATCCCATGGAAGTGGTACAATGGCATCGCAATGTAGAAGAGGGGATACAAAACACACTAAAGACAGTTTCCTTAGAAGCTAACCTGCTGCTGCAAAAAGCAGGACTTTTACCCAAGAAATTACCAGAACCGATTTTAGCAGCAGCAGCTTCAGAAGCAACCACAGAAGTAATAGCAGGACCACCAAATTTGTTAAACTTGGTCATAGAAATTACTAATGAAAAAGAATCGGAAGATTCCACCTTCACCCAGTTAGTCACCGTCAATTTGCGATTGGGAGATGTTGAATTTGCCGATCAGAAACTATTAGAAAAGAGAAAGCAAATTCGTGTTATTTTGCTGCAAATTAACAACTTAGCTAAGGAGTATAATAAAAAACATCAAGAATTAAAAACAGCCCAAGCGGAATCCGCTTGGCGTGCTAGTTGGTTTGAGGATATTTGAGGATGATATTGAATCAATTAAGCTAATTGATAACTATGACTAATCAAACACCTGACTGGATAAGAATATATAAGGCATTATCAATAGAAGCCGATTCCGGTTTTGGGGATTTGGTAGGTAAACAATACCGCTTTAGTGAATTTATTAGTTTAACCTTTAGCCAGTTTCCACAGGGTTTACCAGGGGAAGAGAAATTACATTGGGATTATATAACCTCCCAATTTATCCAATATCCCCATTTAGCCATAGAAATTCGAGAGAAACTAGTCAAAGACTTAGGAACCTATCTGGGTCAGTTACAACACCGATTACAATCTCAACCAGATATGGAATCATCTCCATGGGAAAATCAACCAACTACCACCAGATTGGTGAAAACCACTCCCATTGTGAATGAAGTTAACCAGAAACCAGCTCCAAAAATCGATCAAAAACTTCGTGATTTACCCGAAATTGGCATCAAAAGAGCTGAAAATCTGTATCGGTTAGAATTGCTAACTGTGAGAGATCTGCTGTTTTATTACCCACGGGATTATATTGATTATGCACGTCAGGTAAATATTCGAGAATTACAAGGAGGTGAAACCGTAACCATCATTGGGGAGGTCAGACGTTGTAATTGTTTTACCAGTCCTAAAAATCAGAAATTGTCAATTTTAGAACTGATATTAAAAGACCAAACTGGACAATTAAAGGTTAGTAGATTTTACGCTGGTTCCCGCTTTAGTAGCAAAGGTTGGCAAGAAAGTTTGAAGCGACGTTATACGCCTGGTACTTTGGTTGCAGCTTGTGGTTTAGTCAAGCCTAGTAGATATGGACTAACATTAGATAATCCAGAAATAGAAGTGTTAGCCAATTCCGGTGATGCTATAGACTCTTTCACCATTGGTAGGGTTGTACCAATTTATAGTTTAACAGAGGGTGTGGTTGCTAACGCAGTCAGACAAGCAGTAATGGCAGTTTTGCCATCTGCCAAAAGTTTGCAAGATCCTTTACCACCTGGTCTACGTAAAAAATACAACTTAATTGAATTAAAACAGGCAATTCCTAACATTCATTTTCCCCAAGATAGTGACACCTTGAAAATGGCTAGGAGAAGGTTAGTATTTGATGAATTTTTCTACTTACAAGTAGGTTTATTACAAAGGCAAAAACAAGCTAAAGCTAACCAAGCTAGTGCTATTCTTGCACCTAGTGGCAAATTATTGGATCAATTTCATGAAATTTTACCTTTTAAATTTACTAACGCCCAACAAAGAGTGATTAATGATATCCTAAATGACTTACAAAAGCCCATACCCATGAATCGTTTGGTACAAGGCGATGTAGGTTCAGGTAAAACTGTTGTTGCTGTAGTTGCCATTTTAACAGCCATTCAATCAGGTTATCAAGCAGCCTTAATGGCACCTACAGAAGTATTAGCAGAACAACATTATCGTAAATTAGTAACTTGGTTTAATCTTTTGCACTTACCAGTAGAATTACTAACTGGCTCTACTAAAACTAGCAAAAGAAGAGAAATTCACTCCCAATTAGAAACGGGAGAATTACCTCTTCTGGTGGGAACCCATGCTTTAATTCAAGACAAGGTGAAATTTCACCGTTTAGGTCTAGTCGTGATTGATGAACAGCACCGATTTGGCGTAGAACAAAGGGCTAAATTACAACAAAAAGGGGAACAACCTCACGTCCTAACCATGACTGCTACACCCATTCCTAGAACTTTAGCATTAACAGTACATGGAGATTTGGATGTAAGTCAAATTGATGAGTTACCACCAGGAAGACAACAAATCAAAACTTCTCTCCTCACAGGTCATCAAAGACCACAAGCTTACGATTTAATTAGAAGAGAAATTGCCCAAGGTAGACAAGTATATGTAGTTTTACCCCTGGTAGAAGAGTCAGAAAAATTAGATTTACGTTCAGCTATAGATGAATATCAAAAATTACAAGAAACTGTTTTCCCCACTTTTCAAGTGGGATTATTGCATGGAAAAATGACTTCCACAGAAAAAGAAGAAGCTATTAATAAGTTCCGAGATAACCAAACCCAAATTTTGGTTTCTACTACTGTGGTAGAAGTAGGGGTAGACGTACCTAATGCTACTGTGATGTTAATTGAACATGCGGAGAGATTTGGACTGTCCCAGTTACACCAACTGCGGGGACGTGTGGGTAGAGGTGTGGCCCAGTCCTATTGTCTCTTAATGAGTAGTTCCAGAAACCCGGATGCTCAACAACGATTGAAGGTTTTAGAGCAGTCACAAGATGGGTTTTTTATTTCTGAAATGGATATGCGCTTTCGCGGTCCAGGAGAGGTCATGGGAACTCGTCAATCTGGAGTGGCAGATTTTACTCTTGCTAGTTTAGTGGAAGACGAGGAAGTATTGCTGTTAGCGCGACAAGCAGCGGAAAGGGTGATTGACATGGATGTTAGTTTAGAGCGTTGGCCATTGATGAAGGATGAGTTACAGTACAGGTATAAGCGTTTAATGGAAGGGGCAATTTTGACCTAGTGTTAATTTTTATTTGTCATGCTAATGCAAAAAATGCCTCACACCAGTCATCACCATTGATAAACCAAGCTCGTCAGCAGCTTTGATGGAATCTTGATCTCGTAAACTTCCTCCTGGTTGCACAATAGCAGTAATACCAGCAGCAGCAGCTGTTCTCACTGTATCGTCGAAGGGGAAAAAACCATCACTGGCTAAAACAGCACCTTTAGTTCCTGCTCCCGCTTGTTCTAGAGCTATTTTGGTTGAACCAACCCGATTCATTTGGCCTGCACCCACACCTAGAGTGGTTCTCTGTTTACTGATTACAATAGCATTAGATTTGACATGCTTGCAAACTTTCCAAGCGAATAGTAATTCTGCCAATTCTTCTGGAGTAGGTTTAACTTTAGTGACAACCTGCCATTTAGCACTATCAGCAATTGTATCATCAGCAGTTTGTACTAGAAGACCACCTGCTATTGCTTTGACTGTTTCCTTTGGTCCACTCCATAGGTCTGGTAAAATTAAGACTCGCACATTACCCTTTTTATTTAAAATCCCTTGTGCTTCTTGATCACAATCGGGAGCAACTACGCATTCTAGAAATGTCTTAGTTAGTTCCAATGCAGTTGGAGTATCAATAGGGCGATTGAGGGCGACAATTCCACCAAAAGCCGATACACTATCAGCATTGTAGGCATTTTGATAAGCAGTAAAAATAGTATCAGCTTCAGCAGTTCCACAGGGATTATTATGTTTAATAATTGTCGCTGCTGGCAGATCTGTAAATTCAGCAATAATTTGTCTAGCAGCTTCTAAATCTACTAAATTATTATAGCTAAGTTCCTTACCTTGCAACTTTATTGCTGAAGTCCAACCAGTTGGCTTACTACCTGTCCCATACCAGGTTGCAGGTTGATGAGGATTTTCACCATAACGTAGGGTTTGAATTCGCTTACCCGCAATACTGTAGTTTTCTGTCAGGTCATTTTCAGATAAACTGGGATTTTCTCTCTCTGAGAGATAAGTTGCGATCGCATGATCATAACTAGCTGTGTGCGAGAATCCCTGCAAGGCGCATTTTTGGCGAAATTCCCAAGAGACAGAGGCATTTTCGCGTAATTGCTGCAAATAACTACCATATTGTTCAGGATTACATAATACCGTTACATGGGCAAAGTTCTTTGATGCAGCGCGCAACATTGCTGGGCCCCCAATATCAATTTGTTCTACTGCTTGGGTTAGGGTGGTATCAGAGTGGGCAATAGTTTCTTCAAAGGGATATAGATTGACAACAACCAGATCAATAGGATGAATTTGATTGTTTTCCAGATCCATCATATCTTGAGGAATGTCACGTTGTGCCAAAATACCACCATGGACACGAGGATGAAGAGTTTTAACTCGTCCCCCTAATATTTCAGGAGATCCAGTGTAATCAGACACTTTAGTGACAGGTATTCCAGCTTCCTTCAGGGTTTTAGCTGTTCCTCCACTACTAACAATATCAAACTGAAATTCCTCTACTAAGGTACGGGCCAAGTCAATTATACCTGTTTTATTAGATACACTTATTAATGCCAGACGGGCCATAATTTCCTGGATTCCTTGGGGATAAAAAATTTGTGATAGAAAGTCATTTTACCAGGAATTATCCTGCTTGGGCCAGCTCAACAATATTACCATCTGGATCTTGGATAAAAATGGCGCGACGACCAGATGAGCTGGTTTGAAAGGTCACATTCTGGTTTTGTAGTTCTAGCTGTGCTGTGGTCAAATCTAGAACAGAGAAAGCTATATGGGGATTCAGACTCCATTTGTGATTTTGGTTTTGAGTAGGAACAGATGGAGCAAGAATTAAATGTATTTGATGGTGACCAATTTGATACCATACACCTGGATATTTCAGGGGGCGTTCAATTTTAGCCAGTCCTAATATAGTGCCATAAAATTGTTCTGACTTTTCTAAGTCAGTGACCAGTATGGTGGTGTGGAGACTTTGAATGATTTCCATTATATTATTTAGAAATTGTTCCGGATTTGACAAAGAGAATTTGTGAAGAATTTAGCCATTGGGCATCAAATGCTCCCAAATGAGTGGTCGTAATTAAAGTCTGAAACCGATCTTGAATAGCATCCAATAATTGATTTTGGCGCGAAAGATCTAATTCTGCCAACACATCATCCAATAATAGTAAAGGAGTATCATTAACCACTTCTTCAATTAACTGTAGTTCCGCCAATTTTAACGCTAAAACCAATGTACGCTGCTGACCTTGGGAAGCATATTGACGAGCGGGAGTTCCATTAACTATTAATTCTATTTCATCTCGGTGAGGTCCAACTAAAGTTGTACCCCGATGTAATTCTATAGGAGAATGCTGTTGCACTCTGTCCAAAAAAAAATGTGGTAATTCTTCATCTATTGGTATTGGTACATTGGGCATATAGTTGATTTGTAGTTTTTCCGTTTTACCGCTAATACTCGAATGCCAATCTGTCGCAATGGGTGCTAGTCTCTGAATTGCCCTATTTCGCCTTCTCATAACTTTTGTTCCCGTAGTGACTAACTGGGCGTCCCAAATTGCTAATTCAGAATCATGATTTTTGATTCCCGTCTGTTGACTGGTTTTTAAAAATGCATTACGTTGACGCAGGACCTGGTTATATTGATGCAAGATATGGGCATATACGGGTTCCAACTGCACTAAGAGAGTGTCTAACCAAGTCCGACGAATGGCGGGACTACCCCTCACTAATTCTAAGTCTAAACTAGAAAATTCTACGGCATTTAAAATACCCAGAAAATCCATTTGTCTGCGAACTTTCTCTCCATTTATAGCCACGCTGCGACGACCATTTCGACGCAAATGTAAGGTTAAATCATTGACTCCCGTTATTCTTTCTAATATCGCACTGACTTGTGCTATTTCTGCACCCTCCTGAATAAAATCACGATCCTTACCCAAACGATGGGATCTTAATGTGGCCAATAACTCCACTGACTCCAATAAATTAGATTTTCCCTGGGCATTATTACCAACTAAGATGGTTTTCGGTGCTGTAAACTCAACTTTTTGTTCCTGATAATTGCGAAAATGTCGCAGCTCTAAAGATTGTAAATACATTTTGATATGGAAGATTTAACCCATTTCCCCATTCCCCCAATTAACTGTTAAACATTCTTCTTACCCATAACCCGGAAGAATATTTTTTCGCACTCAACCCAAACAAACATTAAGGCACTAAACCCTATACAGATAAATAGTTCATCTAAAGGTAAATAATGGGTACCAAAGAAATCCCTCAGAGGTGGAACATAGATTAATAACAACTGTAAAATAGTTGTTGCAATTACTGCTCCTAACACAAATATATTGGATAGGGGATTCATTTCAATTGTCAGTTGGTTATTAGAACGAATGGCGATCGCATGGCCCATTTGGGCGATACACAAAGAGGTAAAAACCATAGTTTTCCAGCGTTCAGGACTCAGACCATCTCCCGTTGCGGACTTAACATGGAAATAAGCCCATTCCATCAGGATAATAGTGATGATGGCAAATACAATGCCAATGCGAACCATGTAAGATCCCAGTCCTCTGGCAAAAATACTTTCCCGGGGACTAAAGGGGGGGCGCTGCATCACATCCGGTTCCGGGGGTTCCACAGCTAAAGCCAAAGCTGGTAGACCATCAGTTACCAGGTTCATCCACAGAATTTGTAAAGGGGTGAGGGGAACACCTCCCAAACCCAAAATTGGTGCTGCTGCAATGGTGAGAACCTCACCGATATTACTGCCCAAAATGTACTTAATAAACCTTCTAATATTCGTATAAACCACTCTACCTTCTTTAGTAGCTGCTACTATGGTAGCAAAGTTGTCATCCAACAACACCATATCGCTAGCTTCCTTGCTCACATCTGTACCAGTAATGCCCATCGCAATACCAATATCAGCTTGTTTAAGAGCAGGAGCGTCATTAACCCCATCACCTGTCATGGCCACAAATCTACCGCGTCTTTGCAATGCTTGAACAATTCGCAATTTATGTTCGGGAGAAACTCTAGCGTAAATGCTGACTAAATCTACCTGGTCTTCTATTTCCTGGTCACTCATCCGTTGTAAATCTTGACCGGTAACCACCCTAGCATCCTTATCAGCAATACCCAGATCCACAGCGATCGCCCGTGCAGTTAACTGATGGTCACCAGTAATCATAATGGGGCGAATTCCAGCTTGACGACATTCTGCGACAGCTGCACGTACTTCTGGGCGGGGTGCATCCAACATACCCACTAAACCTAACCACACCAACTCATTTTCTGAGGTATCCTCGGATGCTTCTGGTGGGATTTCCTTCAAAGGTTTATAGGCCAAACCCAGAACTCGTAAACCCTGGGAAGCCATTTGATCATTGGCAATCAGAATTTGACTACGTTGCTCCTCTTCTATGGGAAAACTGCCATTACCCAAGTAAATTTGATTACAGCGAGCCAAAGTTAATTCTGGGGAACCTTTAGTGAACATTAAATAGGGTTCTGAACTGACAAATCCAGCTATTATGGGGTCAACACCACTAATGCCAGGATTACCAGTGGCCACTTCCTGTATTTGGGAGATCACGCTCATGCGTTTGCGTTCAGAAGAAAAGGGAAACTCAGACACCCGGGGTAATTTGCTATTCCACTGATCTCTTTCAATACTAGCTTTCCCCGCCAAGGTCATTAAAGCTCCTTCAGTGGGGTCTCCCAAAATTGCCCATTCTCCAGCTTCCTTTTGTAGTACGGAGTCATTACATACAGCACAGGCCACTAATAAACCAGATATTTCTGGATGGTCTTCTAAATCAATATTCTGCCCTTTTAATTGAAAATCACCCACGGGAGCATAACCTTCCCCTGTAACTCTAAAACCTTTTTGATTAGTGTAAACGGACTGCACCACCATTTTGTTTTGAGTTAAAGTCCCGGTTTTATCGGAACAGATAGTGGTTACCGATCCTAAGGTTTCCACTGCTGGGAGTTTGCGAATTAAAGCATGATGACGGACCATGCGTTGAGTCCCCAAAGCCAGAGTTACGGTAATTACCGCAGGTAAACCTTCTGGGACTACTGCTACTGCCATGCTGAGGGATACTTCCAGCAGTTCTTGTATGTTACTAAAACCACGCGCTTGGATGATGCCAGTTAGGACAACAATCCCTACTAATACTAAAGAACCGGTGACTAACACATTACCCAATTGGGTCATGCGCTGCTGTAAAGGGGTAGGTTCACTATCCACCGATTGGAGCATAGCAGCTATTTTTCCCAGCTCTGTTGTCATCCCAGTATTAGTGACCACAACCTTGGCACGACCTTGAACTACCTCTGTTCCTTGAAAAACTAAATTTAGGCGATCGCCCAATGCAGCATCTTTAGGCAAGGTAAGTACAGCTTGTTTACTTACTGCTTCAGCTTCACCGGTCAGGGCGGACTCTCTGATTTGCAGGTTTGACTGTTCCAGTAAACGTCCATCAGCAGCTACCTGCACTCCTGCTTCCAGCAACATCACATCACCGGGTACAAGGTCTTTCCCTGCTATATCCGCTAATTTGCCATTGCGAAGTACACGCACTGAGGGAGATGATAGCTTTTTCAAAGCTGCTAAAGCTTTTTCTGCTCGGCTTTCTTGGACATATCCAAGTACACCATTAAGAATCACAATTGCCATAATTGCAATTGTATCTTTAAAAGGAACTTCCCCTAACTTTAAGGTCCCCTGTTGTAGGGACAAAAAGTCCAAAAAACCAGAAATGAAGGCCACACCAATCAGCATCAACAACATGATGTTAGTGAACTGGTCGAGGAGAATTTGCCAGGGACTACGTCCACCGTGTTCTTCCAGTTCATTAGAACCATACTTGAGTAAACGTTCTTCAACTTGGGATGGTGTTAAGCCATCATCAGCATTACTATCAAGCAGCTCTAAAGCTTTATCTATCTCTAAACTATGCCAAACTGCGGCATCTTCAGGCAAAGAATGGGCAGACATTGTGTAAGTTTGTGTAAGTTACGGGAAATGGTTACAAAATTCGATCATAATTGAGTGATGGCAGAAATTCCATCAAATACCTCATTGGTGACTAGTTACTGTAAACAGTGGAGACCACCAATAAAATAATATGAATAATATGACGGAATAATATGAGTTTGATACTCCCTAATTTCAATGTTAGCCAGATGTTTGGGCAAAAAACAATTCGACCAGTGACTGCTGCTACCATCTATGGTATCGCTTTTATTAAAGATCAACTCCTTGCCATTGACTCCCTCAAGGGACATTTACTCCAAATTGACCCGGTTTCCGACAATAGTAAAATTCTCAATCCTCACCAGGTAAAAGAATTTACTGATGTCACCGGTTTAGCAGTTTGGGAAGACACCCTTTGGGTTACCCGTGGTAATAGCGTCTATTTATGTAAACTAAACTCCCTGGGTTTGGAACATTTTGCCACCCTACCATATAATGCTGATGGCATTGCTGTTTGGGATGCCACTGTTTATATTAGCTGTCAGAGAATGGGTTATATCCTGATTTTTGACAGAGACACACGTAAAGAAATTACCCGATTCTACGCCCCTGGAGTAGGTAAACAAAATTTAGCAGTCAGTCAGGAAACCCTTTGGATATGCGATCGCACGGAACAAACTGTCTACTCAATGGATCGGGCTACTGGAGAAGTTCGTTTTAGTGTCCTTACTCCCTTTGCATCCCCAACTGGTATTGCCATATACCATCAAGACCATACAGATAAAGATATTTTATACGTCTCCTATTCTTTGGAGGAGCCTTACATTCGTGACAACCCTAATGCTGATCCTAATCACGAATTAACCTATCGGGACGTAACCTTTATTCATCCATTGCACTATCATTATGATTCAGATAAACGCTATGGACTATCTAATGGTTATTTGGTGGAAATGTCCTATGTTGAAGAAATTGCTCCCCTAGAAGAAGTTTACTTAACCGATATTGAATGGCGTATTGCACTCCCATCGGAAACTGAAAGGCAAAAAGTCAAACAGGTAGAGCCCATTGGTCTACCCTTCACCGAAGAGGTAATTTCCGGACAAAGGATTGCAGTGTTCAAATTTGATACCCTTGTTCCCGGCGAAAGGCATATATTTGGTTGGAAGGCACTATTGGAAGTACGAGGTATTAAGTATCGTATTACTCCCAAAGATACGGAAGAAATACCAGAACCGACCTTGGAATTACAAACACGCTATTTAGTAGATGACGACGATTTAGCGATGAATACGGTCATCGTGCGGCGTGCTGCTCATGAAGCTGTGGGTTCAGAAACCAACCTACTGCGCAAAATGTATAGCATTCGTAACTACGTTTATGATGAGCTATCATACGGAATTAAGCCCCATATAGACACACCCGATATAGTGCTAGATCGAGGAGTTGGTTCCTGTGGAGAATACGTAGGTGTATTACTAGCTTTATGTCGTTTAAATGGCATTCCCTGTCGCACAGTGGGTAGATATAAATGTCCACCCTACCCAGAATTAAAAGGCGTTCCCCTGCAACCGGACTTTAATCACGTGTGGTTAGAGTTTTACATTCCCAATTTTGGTTGGTTACCCAT
The DNA here is from genome assembly GCF_003367075.2 of Cylindrospermopsis raciborskii Cr2010. Lineage (NCBI taxonomy): Bacteria > Bacillati > Cyanobacteriota > Cyanophyceae > Nostocales > Aphanizomenonaceae > Cylindrospermopsis > Cylindrospermopsis raciborskii. The sequence goes on along the minus strand of NZ_CP065936.1, from coordinate 220,443 downwards.
GGAATCCAATCCAGACGACATTGGAGATTATGGTCCCTACCCCACCAGATTTTTCATGGGTTTATGTTGGTACCATATTGAAATTGGTAAAGGGGTTTCCTTTGAAACCATAAGCAGCAATGGTCAAAGATTAACCAAGGAAGAGTTATCCATTGGTGAATTAGCCATTAACCACATTCGGTTTACCATCCTCAAGGAATTACCACCCATAGAATTCTCAGAGCATAAAGACCAGGAAGAAAATGTCAGTCCCAATGGAATGGTTTGATCAACATCTGAAATAATCAAGAACAGTAGAGTAATCATAATCTACAACAGAGAGAACGTAGGTTGGGTTGAAGTATGAAACCCAACGCCCGCATGGGTCAAACCCATCCTACACATAATTGTGCCTCCCTACTTAGAGTAATCATAATCTACAAGAGAGAGTAGTAAAATGAGTAATCCTAGCAATTCTGGTAAAATCAAATTTGGTACAGACGGATGGCGGGGAATTATTGCCGATGATTTTACCTTTTCTAATGTTAGAAAAGTAACTAGAGCAATAGCAGCCTATCTGGAAACTGCCTACGATAAGAGTAGACCTGTTTTAATCGCCTACGACACAAGATTTCTCGCTGATGAGTTTGCCAGAACCTCCGGAGCAGTCTTGGCCGATTTAGGTTGGAATGTGAAAATTACCGTTCGAGACTGTCCAACACCAGTCATAGCTTACAATGCAAAACATCTGAATTCCGCAGGTGCTTTGATGTTTACCGCTAGTCATAATCCAGCTCCCTATTGTGGAATTAAATACATACCAGATTATGCAGGTCCAGCTACCCCAGAAATTACGGATACGATTGTCGCCAATATAGAAACGGCATCGGACGAATTACCGGGATCTAATCCATCAGGCACAATTTCCACCTTTGATCCTAAACCTGCTTACCTTGATTTCATCTACAAATTACTGGACGTAGAAAAAATTAGGAGTGCCAATTTAAAGGTTAAATATGATGCCCTGTATTCCACATCCCGTGGTTATTTAGACGAGGTATTGCAGTATTGTGGAACCCAACTGGAAAGTTTCCACACCTGGAGAGATGTGTTATTTGGCGGGGGTATGCCAGAACCTAAAGGTGACCAACTGGTAGAACTAGTGGAAGCTGTTAAAAACGACAAAGCTGATTTAGGTTTAGCAACGGATGGTGATAGCGATCGCTTTGGGATTGTAGATGAGCTGGGTAACGTGCTGACCCCCAATACAGTATTATTGGTTTTAGCCAGACATTTAATCAAAAACAAAGGTAAAAGTGGTGCCATAGTGCGAACCGTAGCGACTACCCACCTATTAGATAATTTTGCAGCCAAATATGGTTTGCCAATTTATGAAACCGCTGTGGGTTTTAAGTACATAGGCGAAAAAATGCGGGAAACCACCGTGTTAATTGGAGGTGAAGAGTCCGGTGGTTTAAGTGTGATTGGGCATATTCCGGAAAAGGATGGTGTATTAGCTGATATGCTAGTAGCAGAAGCTATAGCATACGAGGGTAAACCATTAAGTCAATTAGTTCAGGAAGCCATAGCAGAAGCGGATGGACCGCTATACAACAACCGCTTAGACTTACACCTAACGGAAGCTCACAAAAATGCTGTAATTAAATCCTACACCCAAAATCCCCCTTCCCAAGTAGCTGGTATTAGCGTTAAGGAAGTAGGTAGAAAGGATGGAATTAAACTGTATTTAGCAGAGGGTAGTTGGATCCTATTGCGTCCATCAGGTACAGAACCCCTGGTCAGAGTTTATATAGAAACCAACTCCCCAGAAAAACTGGGTGAGATTGCTAAGACCATGGAAGCAGAAATTGCTCAGTTAGCATAGTGAATAGGGATTGGGTCACGAGCGAAAATTCTACCTTTTGACCCCCCAACTCCTTTTTAATTCCTCAACCATGAAAAACCTCCCCAGTCTATTTACACTATTTCTATCAGTAGTTCTAGCTACTTGGATTCTGGCGATCGCGTTAATTTCCGTACAAAATGCCACACCAATATCCCTACGATTTTTAGTTTTTCAATCTATACAAGTTCCCTTTGGGTTAATGTTAGCCTTTTGGGTAGTGGTCGGTTTAATTACCGTATCATTTGGGCAATTGTTGGGGAACATGGGGGGATCTGGGAATTCCGCTGATGAGGAAGGGGACTTTTTTGTGGATGAGGATTTTCGGTAGAAGATAAGGTTCGGTAAACCGAACCCTGGAATTCCGGTTAAGGTTTTCAATTATGGTTTTGAATAATCCTGAGCGGGTGGGACAATTTTCCAATTATTTAATCCCTGGTCAATATCCCTCAAAACCTGTAAATCATCCTCCACCTTATTATTACTATCCGGTGAGTCACCAGAACCTTTCTCCAAAAAGTTAAAAGCTCTTCTAAATTCTTGGGGAGTAGCAGTAACGGGTGCGTCAAAATGACAGGGAATAATCCGTGCAAAATCCCACTTCGCTACCCGGTTTGCCCAATTTATAGTTACTTGGGGAGCCCTGTTTAAAATTAGGGTTCGCAAAACGGGAGCAACAAAAATTTCTCCTCCCCTGGTGAGCAACTCATAAGACTCTTCCCAGTCTGGTTTCCAGCGGAAGGGGAAAAAACCAAAATAATTTCTCAAATTGCGCTGGGACAAATTTTTGGCATCTTGCCATATATCCTTCCATGGAGGTATATCCACCACACTGGGACGGAAATAAAAAGCAAAGAGAGCAGTTCTTTGCCACCCTTTCCGTCGGTTTTGTAAACTATCAGGAACAGTATCACCACCTTTTTCCTGAGCATGGTAAAGTAGGGGGAATGGGTCCAATTGAATTATTGCTGGTGGATCCACGGAAACGGAAACTATTGTGTCCGTAACCATTAAAGTGCGGGATTGCTTATGGAAAAGAGCCACTTCTCCAAATTTGCCTAGTCCCAAATTAATTGGTCCAAGGATAGCATAATCAAACTCATCACCAAAGGGAGTCTCATAAGGATCTTCAGGTAATATTTGGGTGCGCCTCCCTGGTAGACCTAACCAACTCAAAGGTAAATTCAGGGGAAAACTCCACTGTTCGGGAGCTACAAAAACCCTTGCTCGACTAAATTCCCTAGCAAACGGTCCCACAAACACCTTATGCTCAAGTCCAGAGACTGTAGGCAAAATAATGTACTTTACATCTCCATGCAAGGACACTAATTCATTTACTAATTTAATGCACTCCCTAGTGGGAGCAACAGGTGCATATACTAACAAACCACCTTGTGCCAACCTAATCACCGTCATGCGGATGGGTACAACCACATAAAAAACCCCCTGGATTTGATCAAAGGTCCAGATAGTATCCTTAACCACCTCTTGACGAACAGTGCGACGTTGATTGTAGGGATAAATAGGGAGAACACCCCAAAACTTCCATAAATAGGGGTTGCTCCCATGGGGATCAAAATTTATATTATCTTTGTCTGGTATTATCTTCACCTTGAACCACCTTGTCAATTAGTTTGAAAAATGTTCTGCACCATTTTTTTCTCACTCTTGCTAGCTGCAACATCTAATTCAGCTATCTCACCATTATTTAAAAACCAACCCAAAGCTCCCAAGTTTTGTTTTGCTTGCTCTCGATTTTTAGCACCAGGAATAGGAATTGTTCCCTTACAGATACACCAATTAATAGCTACTTGACCCATGGTTTTACCTCGACTATTTGCTATTTCTTCTAAAGTTCCCAAAAGTCCCTTAATACCCGGTAACATTTGTCGAAATAAAATTCCCCGTATTCCTTTGGGCAATTGGCCGTTTTCTCGGAACTTACCCGTAAGTAAACCTAATGCTAAGGGACTATAGGCAATTAATTTAATCCCCAAACTATCACAAACATCTTTTAAACCCAATTCCGTTACCGGATAGGTTGATAACAAAGAATATTGTACCTGTAGACTTGTTATAGGTATACCTCTTTCGGCAAATCTTTTGTGTACCCATAAAAGTCTTTTAGTTCCGTAATTAGACAGTCCCACACCTTTGACCAAACCCTGTGCATATAAGTCAGCCAAACCATCCAATAAGCCTAATTCTTGCCAAGGTGCATAATTGGCTGTTGACCAGTGCATCTGAACTAAATCAACATTTTTACCTAGTCTTTTAGCGGAAGCATCACAAGCAGAAATAATGGATTTTCTCGTCCATCTCCAAGGATAAGCTGCTAATTTTGTCGCAATACAAATATCGCGTTGATTCAGTCTCTCTGGATGGGAATGCTCATAGTCTCTGCTGAATTTTCCTAACAGTATTTCACTTCTTCCCTTGAGTTTTCCCGTTCCATAGGAATCTCCTGTGTCAAACAGGGTGACACCATTATCTACACAAAGATTAAATACCTCTTGTAATTGCTCATCCATGCTTTGTTTGTATCCCCAAAGCAGTTGATTCCCCCAAGACCATGTCCCACATCCCATACTGGGTAATGATATTAATTGATTGGTTGCCATATGAATTGAAATGTTTACACCACTCTCGGTAAAATTATAAGCTCTTGTGGAACAGGATTGTATAATAAGGAATTTAAGTAACCGAGCGATCGCCTTCTCAGGTAATTTACCACAATAACATGGCAAAAATAAGAAAAAATTATATTTATAGGAGGTTGAGATAAGTTTTTTCGTGGTCGAAGGGGTAGGAATGTGATATCGTAGTCACTCCTGAAATGGCGCAAAATCTTAGTGTAGGTTGGGTTGAGGAACGAAACCCAACATTTTTATCCACCCACGGGGAATATCAGGTGTTGGTGGTCGTAGGGAGGATATTAGATGGGATTGACAAACAGCTCTGGAAATAAAATTTCAACCTACTTGCGAGATTTACAAAATGAAAACTCTAATTATTGACAACTATGACTCTTACACTTTCAATCTCTATCAATTAATTGCCGAAGTTAATGGAGAGTATCCGATTGTAGTATACAATGACCAAATAGCATGGGAAGAACTACAAAAGTGGGAATTTGATAATATTGTGATTTCACCAGGTCCTGGTCGTCCTGAGAACTTAAAAGATTTTGGCATTTGTCATCAAGCTATTCAAAATACAAAAGTTCCGCTTTTAGGTGTGTGTTTAGGACATCAGGGACTGGGTAATGGGTATGGAGGAAAAGTTATTCATGCACCAGAAGTTCATCATGGTCGCTTGAGTGATGTTTATCATCATGGAACTGATGTTCTTACAGGAATTCCTTCTCCTTTTTCTGTGGTGCGTTATCATTCCTTATTAGTTGCAGATGACTTACCAGACTGTTTAGAAAAGGTGGCCTGGACAGAAGACAATTTGATTATGGGAATACGTCATCGTTCTTTACCACGTTGGGGTGTGCAGTTTCATCCAGAGTCAATCTGTACTGAATATGGACATACTTTATTTGAGAATTTTAAAGAGATTACCCATAAATTTAACCAAGATAATAACAAAAATATGACTAAGAAATATTGGATGATAAATAATCAAAATGCACCTTTATTAACCAATTTTTCTGAACAAAAACAGCAACAAAAGTTTGAAATTCGTACACGCAAATTAAGTTTTTGTCCTAATACTGAGCAAATGTTTGTACATTTGTTTGGCGAATCAACCAATGCTTTCTGGTTAGATAGTAGTCGGGTTGAACCTGGTCTTTCTCGCTTTTCTTTTATGGGAGATAGTAGTGGTGAAAACAGTCTATTGATTCGTTATCAAACACAATCTCAAGAACTAACAATTACAAAATATGATCAGATCAGTTTGAAGAAAGAGGGAATTTTTGAGTATCTCAAGGGGGAACTAGAACAAAGACACTGTAAATCTGATGATTTACCCTTTGATTTTAACTGCGGGTTTGTGGGTTATTTTGGGTATGAATTAAAGGCAGAATGTGGAGTCAAATTAAAGCATCATTCTACCTTACCTGATGCTATGTTTTTGTTTGCCGATCGCATGATTGCCATTGATCATCAAGAACAAACTGTTTATTTACTTTTCCTAACTGTGTCAGGAGAAACAGCTTCAGCAGAAACCTGGTTTACATGGATGGAACAACAGCTTAAAAATCTACCTCCTCTGTCTCCTGTTATTACTGAAAAGAAAGAAACACCAGTGAATTTTCGATTAAGTCGATCTGAAAAAACTTATCTTGATGATATTCAGAAAAGTTTAGTCGAAATTCACGAAGGAGAAACTTATCAAGTTTGTTTAACCAATCAAATTAAAACAAATACCACTCCTGACCCACTGGCATTTTATCGCACCTTACGTTCAATTAATCCTGCTCCCTACTCGGCATTTTTGCGTTTTGGTAATCTAGCGATCGCCTGTTCATCTCCTGAACGATTTTTAAAAATTGATCCTCAAGGTTGGGTAGAAACTAAGCCCATTAAAGGAACACTCCCACGCGGAAAAACACCAGAAGAAGATTTTATCCTGGGTGAAAGATTACGCAATAGCGAAAAAGATCGGGCAGAAAATTTGATGATTGTGGACTTACTTAGGAATGATTTAGGAAGAGTTTGTGCAGTTGGTACTGTTCATGTTCCCAAATTAATGGAAGTAGAAACTTATGCCACTGTACATCAACTGGTAACAACTATTCGGGGTTATTTACGTGAAGGAATGACTGCTATAGATTGCATTCGTAATGCTTTCCCTGGTGGTTCAATGACGGGGGCTCCAAAAATCAGAACTATGGAAATTATTGACCGATTAGAACAAGAAGCAAGAGGAGTATATTCAGGAGCGATCGGCTTTTTGGGTTTGAATGGTTCAGCTGATTTAAACATTGTGATTCGTACTGCTGTTATAACACCCGAACAAACTTCCATCGGGGTTGGTGGTGGTATTGTCGCACTTTCAGATCCCCAAATGGAGTTTCAAGAAACACTCCTCAAAGGAAAAGCATTGATTAATACTATGATGCTCACTATTCAAGGAACAGCACTTTCTGATAATTACCAAAAAGTTGGGGAGTGCGATCGCTTTGAGTGTTGATCGTTCCTAAATCCAACTCCTAAACCACATACGTAGCCAATAATCTGCTGATGAAAGTGGTAACCCTAAATAAATTGGTAACCAAAAAATAAAAGCAGCTATTGTGGAACCAGTAACAGTCCAACCCAAAATACGCATTGACTTGTAATTACTGCGTAAACAACAATCCACAAACCAGGCTAGAGCCAAAAATACAAATACTAAAGCACTCATATAGTGATAAATAAATACACAGCGACTCACCCTCACCCAAGGCAATAAATTAGCAGCATAATTAATCACTACATATAAACCAATCCAAGTATCCACACTGATATTTCTGGGGATAAATAATCGTTTTTGTTGAATTGATGGAAGAACAATGCCAATAAATACAATTTGTAACAACAATATAATTGCAGTAATTCCAAACCACCACAAAAGAGGATTACCCATGGCGTGAACATCATAAATTACTTTGCCAGATGCAGCTGGTAAGGGTGGTCCAAACACAGGTAGGGGATCCTGAAAACTTTGGCTTTTCTGATAAAAATAAGCCATGGGTCGAGTCATTAATGGCCACTTATACCATGGAGCACAGTAAGGATGAACACTGGAATCATTACCCCCTAAATGAAGATGAAAGTTCAAAATTTGTTGATGAACTTCTATAAATCCATAACGACGATCAAGTTGGAGGTGGGGAATCCAAATCAAACTATATGTAATCAGGGGAATAACTCCTAAAAAAAATCCCATCTGCCAAATATTAATCTGGGTAATTTTTGCCAGGGGAATTATCACCATATCTGGCTCGTTTTTCACCCTTAATTCTTCGTTTGATTCTTGATGGAATCCTTGGTTTGGTTCATTTTTGCCAGGTTGTAACCACCTAATTATCCAGCCCACTATCCACATTCCATAAACACCTAGTAGAAACCACAATCCATTCCATTTTGTGGCTAAGGAAGCACCAAAGCAAATTCCTGCTACTAGTAATTTTATTAATTTCTCCCACTTTTGCCCAGGTCTTTTTTCTAATGCCAACAATAAAAACCATTGCCCAAGTAAGCCAAATAATACTATATATATATTACTCAAAGCATAACGAGATTCTACTAAAAATAAACCATCTAAAGCTGTAAATAAACCTGCTAATAGTGCAAAACCACGACGATAACTTAACTGATAACTCAAAAAAATAGCTATCACCGGAATCAAAGAACCTGTTAATGCGTTTGCCCAACGATAACTCCAAGAAGATAATAGGGAACCCGTCAAACTATTAAGACTATTTTGCCAGAAGGGAATATGACTACCTATCCAAATTCCTAGACCAATTAGGTACTGACTCAAGGGAGGATGAGCATTAAAAAATGGCGTTTTTGTTAAATAGTTGTTGCCAAATTGTGCAAAGTAAACCTCATCAAACACCAAGGTATTAAATCTAGCCAATCCCCAAAACCGTAAACCGACGGCGAATATAAATATTCCTAGTATACTGAGACGAAATGTTCTTTTGGTCATTATTTTTTCATGGTTAAGTTAAATTTAATCCTAACTTAGCTTTTTTGTGATATAACTGTGATATAATAAGGCGCTGTTGGCTATCGTCCCACTCTCTCTAAAGCTATAAATTTTTCCCTGGGATAACCGAGAAAAATTAACCATAATTTGAGATAATATAGCAGATTTTAATCAGGGTGTTAATGATCTATTACCGCGCTCTATGGATAACCCGGAGTATAACTCTCTGGGTATATACCAGTTCAAGGTCAAATCGAAAATCCAGAATTTTCTGGTGAGAGCATAAAAAGTCAATTTTTTCTGACCGGGATATTACCAATTAATAAGAGTGATCTATCATTATGACCAAGTATGATAAAATATTTAATTCCTCAGCATTTACAACTGAATCCCTAAATTCAGAGGAAGCAGTAGCAGCTATAGCAATTATTAGTGCAGCTGTTGACTGTACTATAGAAGATATAGACACGGAAAGTTTAGCGGATATCTTACTAGAATTTCAGGTTTTTGATGGGTACTCCCAAGAGGAAATCTTAGAAATGGTCAATAGACTAGTAATTATTGCTCAGGAGGAAGGATTAGGTTCCCTATTTAATACTGCCAATACAAGTTTAAAAAGTGATATAGTTTTGGATGCGTTTGCTGCTGGTGTAGTAATGCTATTGGAAGAAGAGAGTATGACCATACCCAAGGAAAAACAGTCATACATCAAACAACTACAACAAGCCTTAGAATTGCAGGATATAGAAGCTGAGGAAGTTATTAGAGAGGTAATAGCAGTAATAGAAGATCCACAAGAATTAAAACAACCGGAAATCATAGTAGATGAATTAGGACAGGAAATATACCAATCTCCTTCAAATAATTTCAGAGTTGTTGTACCTGTAACATCAGAACGAGGAGGAAAAATTGTTAGTCAACAGGGAATGGTTGGTTTCTCTGACAGTGGGGGAACTTTTATCAGAATTGATTACTATCCCCTTACTAAAGAACATTTAGAAACTATGGAGGAACAAGGACAAGAAACATATCTCCACTCTGTTTTAATTGAAAGATATTTACCTCAAGCTATTTTAAAACATATCCCGGGCGCAGAAATTAAGTATACTGAGTACCTACAGGATAGCTTACTCCAAGATACTTTAAGTAGTTATTATTATGTATTAGTGGACATGCCTAAAGGCTCAAGCATTTCCCAAAGGGAAAACAATGGTAACCCAACAAGACTAGATGCGTACCGTGGCTTATTGACATTCACTAATGGCAATTTTCTGTATATAGTTAGCAGTCAACGAACATTTTTTACTGGTGACCTTCGAGGTTCCATTCTAGATGAAGCTGAGGACATGAAGCAGAATATTTTAGAGTTTATTGAGACCATGGACTTTGGAGATAGTTAGCTGCTCAATCCTCCTAGTGACAATTCCCATGGATAGAATCCATGGGGATTGTGGGAGGACTAACCATTACTAATACTAAGCAGGAGCACTAACTAGTACCAAGTCACGGGTTTCTGCTTTCTTCACCTTCACCAAACCATCGTCATCAACATCCACAATGGCCTGGTCACCTTCTCTAATCTCACCAGACAAAATGGCCTCCGCTAAGGAATCCTCTAATAGTCTCATTATGGCCCGACGTAATGGTCTAGCACCATAACTAGGATCATAGCCTTCCGTAACTACTAGGTCTTTAAATGCTTCTGTCACCTCTAACTTAATCCCTTTCTCTTGGAGACGCTTAGCAACTTCCTCAAGCATGATCTGGGAAATTTCTTTGACCTCGTCTTTATTCAACTGACTGAAGACGATAATCTCATCAACTCGATTGAGAAATTCAGGACGGAAATAGGACTTAAGTTCTTCGTTGACTAGATTGCGAATGCGATTGTAACTAGCGTTGGCTTGATTATCAAATTCAAACCCTAAACTCATACCACCCTTTTCAATTACCTTAGACCCAATGTTGGATGTCAAGATAATTAGGGTGTTCTTGAAGTCCACTTTCCTACCTTTAGCATCCGTAAGATGACCGTCATCTAGGATTTGCAGTAACATATTGAACACATCGGGATGTGCTTTCTCAATTTCGTCAAATAGCAGCAATGTATAGGGTTTACGCCTTACAGCCTCCGTCAGTTGTCCACCCTCATCGTAGCCTACGTAACCTGGAGGTGAACCAATCAATTTGGAAACATTATGGCTTTCCATGTATTCGGACATATCTAAACGAATCATGGAATCTTCCGCACCGAAGAAGTAGCTTGCTAAAGCCTTAGCCAGTTCAGTTTTGCCTACCCCTGTAGGTCCACTGAAGATAAAACTAGCTATAGGACGATTAGGACTTTTTAACCCCACTCGGGCGCGACGAAGAGAACGGGAAACTGCTGTGACTGCTTGTTCCTGTCCAATTAGTCTTTTATGCAGGGTATCTTCCAGATGCAACAACAACTCAGATTCAGATTCGGTCAGTTTATTCACAGGTACTCCCGTCCAGGAGGCTACTATTTCAGCAATATCCTCTTCGTCTACCTGGGGAATGGTAATCTTGGGCAAATTTTGTGCGATCGCTAGTTGGGTTTGTAAATCTAGCTCTTCCTGACGCAGTTTACTAGCCTTGCCAAAGTCTTGAACTCTTACTGCTTCCGCTTTCTCCTGGCTAGTATTTTTCAGTTGTTGTTTCAGCTCTTTATTATCAATGATTCGGGAGTGCCTTAACCTTACCCGAGAACCAGCTTCATCTATTAGGTCTATGGCTTTATCAGGGAGAAAGCGATCGCTGATGTACCTATCTGATAACTCAGCTGCAGCAATAACTGCATCATCGGAAATAGTTACTTTGTGATGTTGCTCGTAAGCACTGCGCAGACCTCGAAGGATTTCTATAGTTTCTGCTACTGATGGTTCCCCTACCAAAATTGGTTGAAAACGTCTTTCTAAAGCTGCATCCCGCTCAATATACTTCCGATACTCATCCAAAGTGGTGGCACCGATACATTGTAGTTCACCCCTGGCCAGGGCGGGTTTGAGTATGTTAGCCGCATCCAAACCTCCTTCCGTACCGCCAGCACCCACGATGGTATGAATTTCATCAATCACCAAGATAATATTGCCGACGGAGCGAATTTCTTCCATCACCTTTTTCAGACGCTCTTCAAAATCTCCCCGGAAGCGTGTTCCCGCAACCAGCAAGCCCATATCCAGACTAATTACCTGTTTATTCAGCAATATTTCAGGAACATCCTGGTTCACAATCCGTTGAGCTAAACCCTCGGCAATTGCGGTTTTCCCTACCCCGGGTTCACCAATTAACACAGGATTGTTCTTGGTGCGACGACCCAATATTTGTACGGTGCGTTCAATCTCTTTTTGTCGACCCACTACCGGATCTAACCTCCCCTGTTGGGCCAACTTGGTGAGGTTACGTCCAAATTCTTCTATACTAAGATTCTGGTTGCGTCTGGGGTTGTCTTGACGACCAGCAACCACTCTATTATCTTCACCCAATATACTCATCACTCTGCTGCGTACTGTCTGCAGTTCAATCCCAAGACTCTTTAACACCTTGGCTGCAACCCCTTCTCCCGCATCAGTTAATCCTAACAATAAGTGTTCTGTATTTATGTAGTTGTGACCAAGACCGTGAGCCTCTCTAAAAGACTGCTCAAATAGACTCTTGACTTTTGGTGTAAAAGGGATTTCGGGCGGGACGAAACCAGAACCCCTACCGATAATTTTTTCAACCTCCCGACGCGCATCCTTGAGGGTGACACCCAAATCTGTCAGAACCTTCGCCGCAACGCCTGTTCCTTCCCCTATTAAACCCAGGAGAATTTGTTCTGTGCCGACAAAGTTATGACCCAGGCGGCGTGCCTCCTCCTGCGCTAACATAATTACCCTAATGGCTTCGGATGTGAAGTGTTCAAACATAGCGGGTTCTCTCTCCGATACTTTTGCTAACTACTGCTAACAAATACACTAATCGATTTTATTCAACCTGTGCCAATTAGCATAAGTGGGTAAACTCCTCGTAGACCAATCTCGGTTCCTAGACTTGATATTGCTCATCCTTGGATGTTGAAGGAATAAGGTTATCAAGGAATTTGTACTCAACCAAAAGAACCTAGCTTCTGCTGGCATTTCTCCCTACTTAGGATGAATCGCAGATGGTTGTTCGTTGGTTTAGTTGGTTTAATAGTACCACTTTGATCCGAAATTGGGCAATAGTCTTAAAGACACTGGAATTACATCCAGAATATCCTTATTTAACCATATTTGGCAGTGGTGAGAGCCGTATTAACCTGGATGTGGTAGCCGTCATTAACTCCCATCCCTATATTATAGGTCTGGTATGGTATGCTTTGTATTTGTTATAATAATATAACAATCCTCAATAGACCAGGGGTGTGTCAATTACTTCTGCCCCTTAAATCCGTAAATTTAGGTAATATTTATGACAGATGCTTCTCCCTCCAAGGAACAAAATCACCCCCGCTATCACAGCGATCGCCTGACTATTAATAGTCTACTATCTGAGGAGAAAACAGATTATAATTTAGCGGAACTGGCTCGACTAAAAATCAGATATCAGGGTTTTCCAGGAGCTCGGGACCTACAGAATGATTTAGACCGCATTTTGCAACTCTGGGGTTTGACTGCGGAAGAACTCTTTGTCAAAACACGAGCCATTCACCATGTAGGCGGGATTTACAAAAGTCGTGCTAAAAGAGAGGAAGAAGATTGGAATTAGACCTATGGTTCCTGGGAGGATGGCAAAACTGGCTCTGGTAATAACTCGGGTACAGGGGTAATTTCTGTCACCGGATTGGGAGTTGCAGGAACGGAAGGAACCACTCGATTTTCTTGTTTTTCCAACTTTTCTGCTTTTACTCCATGATTGCTAAATCCTAAATCGGAGGTTGTTTCTGACTTAGACTGACCCTGATTGATTGATAGTTTAATCGAGTCTAAAGTCAAGGCCACTTTTGTTTGTTCCTGCATATCCCCCGTGGAAGATAGCAACTTATTCAACCCATTCACCAGTTGCAACAAATTTTGCCGGAATTTAGGATCTCCCGTTAACTCATCTAAATCAGATGTGATTTTTTGAGTATTTTCAAAGGTGACTCTTGCCGCATCCAGTGTCTGCTGTAATAAAACTATGTTTTTAGGATCTGCTAAAGTCTTACTAGCATCTTTTAAACTAATCGAAGCCTCTGCTGCATTAGCTGAGAGAATCTCCAGGTTTTTGAGTATATCTCCTTGGGTTAATCTGGTTACGGCTGGTGACAGCGCATTAACTGTTTGCCTCAATTGATTGCTTGTTTCGTTAATATTATTCAAAGTACTGACTAATGCTGAACGATTTGTAGTCAATAAATCATCGAGATTATTAATTAGTTTACCCGCTTGCTTTGCTGCTGTACTGAAATCACCAGCGGTTGTATTTATCTGTGCTGCTGTTTGTTTAGTAGTAGCAGTGAGTTCATTAGTTGCACGTTGAATAGTCACAGCAGTATCAGAAAATTTTCCCACTTCTCCCTGAAAACTTCTGCTGGCAATTTGTAATTCTCGACTTAGCTTAGCTATACTAGCCGCTGCATCTGTGGAAGTAATTAACAAACGATTAATATTATCGTAAAACTGCTGATTTCCATATCTATCAGCAAAATCCGACGACTGTCTAATTAGTCTGTCAACACTAGTGCCAATTTGACCCCTTAACTTACCGGACTGATGACAGATTATCAAACCGGGATTACAATCCTTATCCAGGGGTTTAGCAGTGTTAGGATCTAAGGTAACATCACCTAGGGGAGTAATATCAACAATACTTTCACTGATTAAACCACTTTGATTAGCTTCTATTCTGGAATCGGCGGGTATTAGCAAATTAGGGTCATTGATTTCCAGCTCGACTTCCACCGCATTTGGTTTAGTAGTCATCCTGGCAATACTACCCACTTTCACCCCGCGATAGCGGACAGGATCGCCTTTTTGCATACCTCCAGCATCAGCAAATTCCACTATTACCTGATAGGAACTACGTCCTGGAGTCACTCGATTTAGCCATAAAAAAATAACACCAAATGCTCCCAAACCAATTAGGAATATTAATCCTACTGCACCTTCCCTAAAAGTCCTTGTAGTCTTGAATCCACTCATTCAATCCCCCTTTCATACTGGTTATTAGCCAATCACCTGAATTGGTCCCTGGATACTACCACTCATAAATTGTCTGATTAACTGATTATCAGTGTAATCTATTTCACTTATTTTACCTTGCCATTGTACCTTGCCTTGGTAAAGAAATATTAACTTATCCGCTGTGCGTCTGATTGTGCTATCCTGGTGGGTAACAATGCAGTAGGTACTACAAACGCCTTGAGTATGTTGCAAGTTACGGATTAAATCTTCTATAACGGTAGAAGCGATTGGATCAAGCCCAGCAGTAGGTTCATCATATAGTAGAACTTCCGGAGTATCACGGGGATAGTCGGGATTGGACATGATAGCACGGGCAAAACTTACCCTTTTTCGCATCCCACCAGAAAGTTCCGAAGGGTAAAGATTAGCAATTTCAGCTGATAACCCCACCATTTCTAATTTTTCGTTGACTAGGTTGCGAATGCGATTGGAGGCCAGTTTTGATTTTTGATATAATAGGAACCCCACATTTTCATCTACATTTAAGGAATCAAACAGGGCCGCCTGTTGAAATACCATGCCAATGCCAATGGGGTCTTTATTATCTTCAATTAAACCATTGCGTTTTTTTCCTTGAATATAAATTTCTCCTGCATCAGGTTCTAGTAGGCCTGCTATAATTCTTAGGATGGTTGATTTTCCCGTTCCTGATGGTCCAATAATTCCGAGTGCTTCTCCTCTGTAAATTTGTAAATCCACACTGTCTAAAACCCTGGTTCTTCCAAATGATTTAGAAACACCTCTCAGTTCAATCAAGGGTTGGTCTGACATACCGGATGATCTCACTAAGGATTCGTACTTGGGCAATTGGTTGTTAGTCATCGTAAATTAACTCTAAATTATATATCCTAACTGTGGTTTTTAAAAACCACCACCCACCCTATAGTTTGCGATATTCCCAGGGATTAATAAATTCATCATCACCCCAAATTCCTATTTTTTGTCTTTGGGCCTGGGTTTGTGCCTGTAACATAATATCTTTACTACTACATAGTTTCATGTATTCCGGATGGACTTTTGCCAAGCCTTCTGTCAATAAAACTTCTTGCACTAAAGTATCATCTCTCAACCGCAATTCTATAACTTTTCTACCATATTCGTCCTGGTCAACAACATTTATTTTCACCCTACGCCCTGAATTTTTAATCAATTGTGCCAGACGATTTTTTGCCCTTACCCCCCAATTAAACTGATTCATATCCCGCCTTTTTTTACTCCTCTTTTGCTTATGGGAATGGGGTATCTCTGGTGCATCTATACAACCCAGTCGTACTTTGTGTTTTTCTCCACTACCATCTCTTAATATCAATGTGTCTCCATCACTTACTTTCTCTACAACGTCTTTAATATTTGTATTCTCAAATAAGGACATGTTACAACCTGATATTACCATAAACCCTACCAACATACTGAGACTAGTAAAAGTCCTAATCAAGAACTGACTCATTCTCTTTCTTGTCAAATACTAATTTGTATTTTTTCCACAAGTTTTTTGTCGCTGCGCCTCATATAATATTAAAGAGGCAGATATAGCCACATTTAAGGATTCAACTTGAGGGCTAAGAGGTATTTTAACTTGTATATTTGCCATTGTTGCCAATTCATCTGATAAACCAGCACCTTCATTGCCCAGTAAAATAAGACTGGGTAAAGACCAATCCACTTGCCAATAGGTTAACTCAGCGGTTGGTAGGGTAGCAACCACTTGCATACCTCCTCGTTGACAATCTTGTACAGTGTCCTTTAGGTTGTGACTCACCTGCTTTTTTAAGCGAAACCACTGGCCAGCAGAAGCCCGCAAAACCTTAGGATGGTCTAAATCCACACTATCATTACTTAACCATAAACCGGAAGCATCCACAGCAGCAGCAGTACGGATAATAGTTCCCAAATTGCCTGGATCCTGAATAGTTTCCAGAGCTAGAGCCAACCCCGTCATGGGAATGGGGTGATCCTCACAACGTTTGACCATGGCCACCACACCATCCGGTTGGACCGTGGTGGCCATAGCTGCTAAAACCTCTTGGCTGACTATTTCTGTACGATGACAAGCATTACAAACATTTTGCCACAATTCCGAATGGGAATTTTGCCAATCCATAGTGCAACAAACCGTTTCCAACGGGTAATTTACACTACAAGCCTCTGTAATTAAATGGGTTCCCTCCAACACAAACAACTGTTGTTTATGTCTCTCCTTAGGGGAGTGTAACTTACGGATCTGCTTAACTAGAGGATTTTGTAAACTGGTCAGCACAACACTCCAAAGGACTAATAATTGCCCGAATGCGGAACCCGGGACTTGAACCCGGAAGCCTTACGGCACTAGAACCTGAATCTAGCGCGTCTGCCAATTCCGCCAGTTCCGCACATTACATTTAGTATTTTACCGCATTTCACTGCTGACTTAATATGATGACGTAAATCTTGGGGATTGTCAAGAGAACTAGTAAACTTTGCTGTAGAATCTAAAACTGAACGCGAACACCTATGACCGTAAATCTTAAAGGAGGTAGACTTATTAATTCTCCTAGCACCCTGTCAGATACCCAAGTAGACTCCTCAGTCTTAAAAATTTGTGGTGGATATTCCCTGGAAGGGAATGTAAGAATTAGCGGGGCCAAAAATTCAGCCCTGGTAATCATGGCTGGAGCTTTGCTTTGCTCTGGAGATTGTCGGATTAGTAATGTCCCTTTGTTAGCGGACGTAGAAAGTATGGGGCAAGTTTTAACTGCTTTAGGTTTATCCGTGGAAAGGCATAAGGATACACTGAATATTAATGCTAGAGATATTACCACATCTAAAGCACCCTATGAACTGGTAACCCAGTTGCGGGCAAGCTTTTTTGCCATTGGTCCAATTTTAGCTCGATTAGGTGTAGCACAAATGCCTTTACCAGGAGGTTGCGCTATTGGTGCCAGACCCGTTGATCTACATGTTCGCGGACTACAAGCCATGGGAGCAGATATGGAGATTGAACATGGAATTTGTCATGCCCAGGTTACTGGTAACAATGGTAGATTACAAGGTGCGCGAATTTATTTAGATACTCCCAGTGTTGGTGCCACAGAAACCTTGATGATGGCTGCTACTCTAGCTGATGGAGAAACCATCATTGAAAATGCTGCCCGAGAGCCAGAAGTAGTAGATTTGGCTAACTTCTGTAATTCTATGGGGGCAAAAATTCAAGGTGCGGGCACAGGTACAATTACCATCGTCGGTGTTGATAAACTGCACTCTACCGAATATAGTATTATTCCTGATCGCATTGAAGCAGGTACATTTTTAATTGCTGCTGCGATTACTCACTCCGAATTGCTGCTATCTCCAGTTAAATCAGACCATTTAATCCCTGTAATTGCTAAGTTGAAAGATATTGGTGTGTCCATCCTCCAAGAAGGTACAGACTGCTTGCGGGTAAAACCTGCACAAAAACTCAAAGCTACCAACATTGATACTTTACCCCATCCAGGGTTTCCTACAGATATGCAAGCGCAATTCATGGCACTATTAAGCATAGCTGATGGTGATAGTATTATTAACGAATCGGTTTTTGAAAACCGGTTGAGTCATGCTTCTGAGTTAAACCGGTTAGGAGCGGAAATTCGCGTTAAGAGTAATACGGCATTTGTTCGGGGTGTACCAATATTATCAGGGGCACCAGTTATCGGTACAGACCTAAGAGCATCCGCAGCACTAGTGTTAGCCGGTCTTGCAGCACAAGGAGAAACGATTATTCAAGGACTAAAACATTTAGATCGTGGCTATGATAGATTAGATACTAAATTACAGCAAGTTGGGGCAAAAATAATCCGTACATAAAACATAAGTAATCGCGGGTATGTAGTTTTAAATAGGACTTATTGTGATAACAGCAAGTCCTAATTTTTCCTAAGCTTTAACTACATCCCTCCACATATCCCACCTCTGGTAGCTTACCCGACCTAAAGCTAGTAACCTGCTTACCATCGGTTTCAAAAACCACGCGATACTTGTTGTCTGTCTGTTCTTTAGGAACAAAAATCAAATAATGTCCCTTGGGATTATATTCGTGGGTTTTAACTTCAATTTGTTCAGGAGGGTAAAGGGATTTGATTTTTTCTTCTGTGTCCCCAATTTTGGCACCTGAAACCGTAGTGATTTTTGGACTGTTTATATCTATCCTAGCAATGGCATCACTGGTGATGTTTTGCTGACGACCTTTTTCCTCATCTTTAGTGACCATAAAGGATATACCTTTGAGTCGCCCTTCTGCTTCAAGATAATAACAACTATCATTACCAGCATAGGAAACATATAGGCGGGTTCCCTGAGCAGCAGCAGCAGCTTCAGGAATATTCATTCCTACCCTTACTGGTCCAATACCATTGATACTTAACTGCGCTTGGGAGTTAGGCTTGGTTTTGGGAGTTTCTGGCAAGGTATTTTCCTTGACTGGTTCTTTAGTATCTGTGGACTGAGGTTGGGGATTTAAGTTGGTGCTGGGAGTTTCTGGTGCAGTATTTTGCCCTACAGACTCAACACTAGTAGTGGTACTACCCGTAGACTGGGTCTGCATCCTGGTTTGGGCAATAACTACACCTATGGTAAAAATGGCAACTGCTAGCCCCATGGCAATGAGGAAAAGCATTTTCCTTTTTCTGATTTTAATATTCATGAACTTCCGTAAATGTGACAATAGTAAACATAATTATCTTAAAATATTGTTAATTTCTACCCAACCCCGGATCTCCAATTTAACCAGATCTCTAATTTAACCTCAGTTTCTAACCCCAAAACCATTATGGCTATAGGCTACGTCGCACTTGTACTCCATGCACATTTACCCTTCGTTCGTCACCCAGAAAGTGACTATGTGCTGGAAGAGGAATGGCTATATGAGGCCATTACAGAAACATACATTCCTTTGCTCAAAGTATTTGAAGGATTGAAGCGGGATGGCATCGACTTCAAAATCACTATGAGTATGACACCACCATTGGTATCCATGCTCCGTGATCCCTTATTGCAAGAACGCTATGAACAACACCTAAGTAAGCTGGAAGAATTAATAGAGTTAGAATCAGAACGCTATCTTCAGCATGGACATTTGCATTATTTAGCTGAACACTATGCTACTGAATTCAATGAAGCACGCCACGTCTGGGAAAAATACAATGGTGATTTAGTTACAGCTTTCCAGGAATACCAACAAAGCAATAACTTAGAAATCATTACCTGTGGAGCTACCCATGGGTATTTACCCTTAATGAAAATGTATCCCCAAGCCGTATGGGCGCAAATTCAGGTAGCCTGTGAGCATTACACAGAAACTTTTGGTCAACCACCCAAGGGAATTTGGTTACCCGAATGTGCCTATTATGAAGGTTTAGAGCGAATGCTGGCGGATGCTGGACTAAGATATTTTTTGACCGATGGTCATGGTATTTTATATGCTCGTCCCCGTCCTCGCTTTGGAACTTATGCTCCTATTTTTACAGAAACAGGAGTAGCAGCTTTTGGTCGTGATCAAGAATCTTCACAACAGGTATGGTCTTCGGAAGTGGGTTATCCTGGTGCTGCTGAATATCGGGAATTTTACAAAGATCTCGGTTGGGAAGCGGAATATGAATACATCAAACCCTATATTATGCCCAATGGTCAGCGGAAAAACATAGGGATTAAGTATCATAAAATCACCGGACGTGGCTTAGGTCTTTCCGACAAAGCCTTGTATGATCCTTACTGGGCTAAGGAAAAGGCCGCAGAACATGCTGCTAACTTCATGTATAATCGGGAGAAGCAGACCGAACATCTACATGGTATTATGGGTAGACCCCCAATTATTATTTCCCCCTATGATGCGGAGTTGTTTGGTCATTGGTGGTATGAAGGTCCTTGGTTTATTGATTATCTATTTCGTAAGTCCTGGTATGACCAGGGGACATATCAAATGACCCATTTGGCAGATTACTTACGAGATAATCCCTATCAGCAAGTTTGTCGTCCCTCCCAATCTAGTTGGGGTTACAAGGGTTTCCATGAATACTGGTTAAATGATACTAATGCCTGGATTTATGCTCACTTACATAAAGCTGCTGAAAGAATGATCGAACTTTCTCGCCTTGAACCAGCGGATGAACTACAGTGGAAAGCATTGAATCAAGCAGCACGGGAATTGTTGTTGGCACAATCTTCTGACTGGGCATTTATTATGCGTACAGGAACAATGGTTCCATACGCGGTAAGAAGAACAAGGTCTCATTTGATGCGGTTTAACAAAATTTACGAAGATGTTAAAATTGGCAAGGTTGATAGCGGTTGGCTAGAGAAGGTTGAGTTAATGGATAATATTTTCCCTAGCATTAATTATCGAGTTTATAGACCTGTTTAGTTTGCTGTTGGGTATATTTTAATTATAGCTTTAGCCATAATGCTATATGAAGGGTTAATGGGTAGCTACTCAACTCGCTTCCACCCCCCTTTTAAATGGCTACAGCTATAATGAACAAATGAACAAGGGCTTCTAACCTTTGATGCCACTGCCTGTATCTGTAGGCACAATAAACTTCTGTAAAAATAAGAATAAGAGTAAAACAGGAGCAACGGAAATAATTGACCCAGCAGCTACCAATCGCCAATCTAAGGAAAATGTACCTGCTAATTTAGCTACCCCTAGTGGTAAGGTATATAGGCTTTCATCCTGGATAACAATTAATGGCCACAGAAAGTCACTCCAAGCTCCAATAAACACAAAAATTGCCAAGGTGATTAATGCTGGTTTGATAGCTGGTAGCATGATGAACCACCATAATCCCAATTCGGAACTACCATCTATACGAGCAGCTTCTTCTATTTCTTTTGGCACTCCCATAAAAGCTTGTCTCAACAGAAATATACCGAAAGCAGAGGCTAAACTGGGAAAAATCATTCCTAAATAACTGTTGGTTAAACCCAATTGAACGGTGATGATATACAGGGGAATCATCACAATCTGAAAGGGAATCATAATTGTGGAAACAATGGCAATAAAAATGGTATTTCTCCCCAGAAATGAAAGTCTAGCTAGGGGATAAGCTGCTAGGGAACAAAACAATAGGTTCAAAACTACTGTTAATATGGCTACTAAAAAACTATTGTATAGATATTGTCCAAACGGTAAGGACTCCCAAACCCGGACGAAGTTATCTAAGGTGGGTTGAAGGGGTAAGAGTTTTGGCGGAGTCTCTAAAAGATTCTCCGTAGGTGATTTTAAAGCAGTACTAATTAGCCATAGTAAGGGAAAAAGAGTCAAAAGAGCGATCGCCAGTAATAGGGCGTATACACCAAAAATTTGGATGGGAGATTTTCGGGTGTTCATAGGTTGTGGTGATATGATACAATGGTAAGATAGTATAACCATGACCGCACAGTTTTCCCAAATGACATCAAAACCTCAACTGTTAACAGATCCATTTCTACAACTACCAATGGTCAATTCGGTGCGGGTGGTTTGGTTTACAGAATTTGCGGGTGAGCAGCATTTAGTTACTCATGGTCATCATCTGGAAAAAACCACCATTGCTCAAACCACAAAACTGACTCGCGTCAGAGAAGATCAGGACTCCAGGGTAAAAGAGCAAAGAAAAAAAGGACAAGTTTACCAAAAACCAGTTCAACGAGATATTTGGCGACAGGAAGCAGAAATTACGGATCTAACCCCCAATTTACGGATTCCCTACTATGTAACAAGCATAACAGAAGATGGGGTGAAAATAAACAGTGAGGTTTTTACCCTTACACCTATTCCCCAACCAGGTAAACCCCTGAAAATTCTTCTCACCTCCGATCACCAATTAAAACCAATGACAGCGGCCAATTTACAGAAAGTGGTGGAAACGGTCGGTGTAGTTGACGCGGTGTGGTTTGCTGGAGACTTAGTCAATGTGCCAGACCGCGCTTCAGAATGGTTTGATGATCTTCGCGGTAATGCTTTTTTTCCAGGTTTACAAGGTCGTGCCCAATATACTATGGAATATAACGGGGAAAAACTTACCTATACCGGTGGTAAGATTATTCAGAATGCTCCCTTGTTCCCCTGTGTTGGTAATCATGAGATTATGGGAAGATATACGGGAAATATTAGTTTAAACCAGGAATTTAATGATACCATTCCCCGGGAAATTGCTCAGGAATGCTATAATGAAGTTTGTGGAAAAGAATATTTAAAAGACTATAGTTTTAATACTATTACCTACGAGGAAATTTTTAGTTTACCCGAGAGTAAAACCGGGGGAAAAACCTATTACGCCCTCAGTTTTGGGGATGTGAGATTAATAGTCTTATATGTGACGAACGCGTGGCGAAATCCCAAATTAGAGTCCCCTATCAAAGGTAGATATAAGGAATCAAACCAGCAACTTTCCTCCCCTGAAAATTGGGGATATGGCCAAATAATTTATGAACCAATTGTTCCAGGAAGTGACCAATATATTTGGCTCGAGGAAGAATTAAACAGTCCTGAATTTGAACAAGCAAAATATAAAGTGGTAATGTTTCACCATCCAGCACATACCCTAGGTGATAATATTGTCCCACCTTATACTAATCCCTTACAGATTATTGAAAAAGATGAATTAGGGAATATTCAGTCTGTAACCTATCAATATCCAAAGAACACCGATTATATAATTCGTGACTTGATACCCTTACTAGAGCAGGCCAAAGTTCAACTAGTCTTTTATGGACACTCCCACCTGTGGAATCGGTTTCTCAATCAAGGAGGAATCAACTTTTTAGAAACTTCTAATGTGGGTAATTCCTACGGTGCTGCTTGGGGAAAAAGAGAGCGAGACATCCCCCAGCAATATCAAGAGGATTTTCCACAAGACTACATAGCAAGTGGTAATCCCAATGGTTTACCACCAATCACACCTACTATTTCTCCACTCCTAGGGGAAGATGGTCAACCCTTACCTTATATTGCAAGCAATCAGTTCACAGTTTTTACTATTTTTGACACTGAAACCGGTACTGTTAGCAGTTATCGCTTCGATACAACAAATCCCAATTCTCCAGTTATTAAATTCGATGAGTTTAGTTTGTAATCGGCAATCATGAATCTTAATCAGTTACCAGGAGCTGAGATTATCCTACATTGAAAAAAACTTGGACCTAGGGATGGGTTTCGTTCCTCAACCCATGCGGGCGTTGGGTTTCATACTTCAACCTAACCTACGTTCATTTTATATTTAATTCGGTGAATTTTGATTTTCAATATATTTTCGTAACGTTGAGATAGTTACTCCACCACAACTAGCAACAAAATAAGACCCGTTCCAAAAAACATCTTTCCAGTAAATTTTTGCTAGATGTTCTGAAAATTCTTGGCGTAATTTCCTAGAAGAAACTGATTTAAGATTATTTATCAGTTTGCTTAATTCTAAGTCCGGATGATATTGGAATAAGCAGTGGATATGATCCTCCATTAAACTCCACAAGCTTGCAATCCCATTTAACTAATAGTTCCTCTAGGATGATATGTAATCGCTGTAACGTATCTCCAGTAAAGGCTTTGCGCCTATATTTTGTCGTTAAAACTAGATGTACTTTTAAGTCACTGACTGACCTTCCCTTTGAAACAAAACATTTTTCATAAGCTTCTTGCCATATTTCTCATAATTAGTGTATACTAGAATAGTAACAGTGCGACACCAGAAAAAGGCGATAATCAGGTGCGGATATCCTATCAATACAAAATTAAACCGACAAAAGAGCAAGCAGAAAAGATTGATAAAACGCTAGAAATGCTGCGCTATCAATACAATTATTTGCTGGCTCAACGGTTTGATTGGTATGAACAAAATCGTTCCCCTATTAATAGATGTTCCATATTCGTTTGTCATTTACCAGAACTCAAAGAGCAACCTAATTATTACAACCAAAAAGCATCATTAACTCAACTTAAAAAAGACCGTCCTTGGTACAAAGAGATTCATTCTCAGGTGCTACAGGAAGTCGCAAAGAAAGTTGAGTTAGCTTTTGACCGATGGTTAAAAGGTGATAGCAACAGCAAAAAGTCTGGTAGACCTAGATTTAAAAGTACGGGACAATATAAAACATTTACTTTTCCTCAATTCAAACAACATCACTTTGTCAATAACAAGATTACGCTATCAAAAATAGGCGATGTTAAAGTAATTGTTCATCGTCAAGTTCCCGACGGGTTTCAAATTAAAACTGTATCTGTCACTAAAAAAGCAGACGGGTATTATGTAACTCTAAGTCTTGACGACAAAACAGTTCCCACAATTAAGCCTGATTTTAATGCTAATAATATTGTTGGTATTGATGTCGGATTGATTGATTTTATTGTCACCTCAGACGGTGAAAGAATTGCCGCACCTAAGTTTCTACGCCAAGCTGAACGCAAGTTAAAATCTGCGCAACGTCGTGTCTCTCGTCGGAAGAGAGGTTCTAATCGCCGTAAAAAAGCGATTAAAAAACTGGGTATTCTACACAAGAAAGTTGTTGATACTAGAAAAGATTTCCAATTCAAAACAGCTAATAATCTACTCAAAAAGTATGACGTAGTAGCTGTTGAAAAATTAAATATAAAAGGACTTGCTAAAACAAGATTGGCTAAAAGTATTAACGATGCTGGTTGGGGACAGTTCATCACCATACTTTCAAACAAAGCCGAGAATGCTGGCTTGAAAGTGATAGCTGTAAATCCAAACGGTACGAGCCAAGAATGTTCTAACTGTGGACACAAAGTCAAAAAGCCGCTATCAGAAAGAACGCACAATTGCCCTAGTTGCAAGGTCAGCTTGTGCCGGGATCTAAATGCGGCTATAAATATAAAGGCGCGTGGGACACACGCCCTCAAAGCTCAATCAATGTCTTCATAGAAGAGTCGTTGAGAAGCCCACACTCACCTGTAAGGGAGTGTGTGGAGTATGTCACACTTATCTCCATAGGAGATTGAAACTTTTTCCTTTTAAACGAGGTATCTTGTGCTACTGCAATCAAACTCAAATAGATATCAATGTGAGGTTCAAATACTAAATAAGCAAGACTAATCACTTAAATCAAGAAATAGAAAAATATTTACCCTTAAAAGTGAGGTAGGATGATCGACGAAAGTTTTTATATCATTAGCTATGACATTTCCGAAGATAAAAGACGCAACAAAATTCATAAATGCCTCAAATCTTATGGAGAATGGAAACAGTATTCTTTGTTTGAATGTCGATTAACCTTAACTCAGTATCAAAAGTTACGACAAAGACTAGATAAATTGATTAAACCTAAGGAAGATAATATCCTACTCTACAAGTTAGGAAGATGTTGTCAGTATAACATTGAGAGAATTGGTTGCGATCCACCACGTAATCTAGATGTTTTTGTGATTTAAAGTTTGAGCAGGGATAATTAAGAATATTCAGGATTTAATTAGAGATACTTATCATGCTCCAGCACAGATTGCTTTTAATAATATTTCAGTGCGATCGCCCAACTTTGTAAGTTGGGTTTCATTCCTCAACCCAACCTTGTATATTGAGAGAAGTGGTATACTTATAACATCCGTTGTAAATATCTTCCCGTATGGGAGCGGGGATTTTGAGCAAGTTGTTCTGGAGTTCCCACACCGATGATCTCTCCCCCTTTATCACCTCCTTCTGGGCCCAAATCTATAACCCAATCCGCACAACGAATCACATCCAGGTTGTGTTCAATCACTAAGATAGAATTTCCCTTATCCACTAATCTCTGAATCACATCTAATAACTTGTGAACATCATAAAAAGATAGTCCGGTGGTGGGTTCATCTATTAAATACAATGTTTTACCCGTAGCACGTCGAGATAACTCCGTAGCTAATTTGACCCGTTGTGCTTCTCCTCCTGATAGGGTGGTAGCGGGTTGTCCCAACTGTATGTATCCCAAACCAACATCCACCAATGTTTGTAATTTGCTGACTGCTTTGGGGAGGTTTTCACAAAATGCTAGTGCTTCCTCAACGGTCATTTTTAAAACATCAGAGATGGATTTATCTTTATATTTAACTTGTAAGGTCTCTCGATTATATCTAGCTCCTTTACATACTTCACATTGAACATAAACATCCGGTAAAAAATTCATTTCTATAACATTTACTCCCTGTCCATTGCAAGCTTCACACCTACCTCCCTTGACGTTAAAGGAAAATTGTCCAGGTTTATATCCCCTAGTTTTAGCCTCGATAGTTTGAGAAAACACTTCTCTAATCAGGTCAAATACTCCTGTGTAAGTAGCTGGGTTAGATCTGGGTGTTCTCCCAATGGGTGACTGATCTATGACAATGACCTTATCCACACAGTTTAATCCTCCTATTCCACTGAGTTCTGGAGGAAAGGGTACTCTTTTTAATAAATGATGTTGTAGCGCGGGATAGAGCAATTCATTAATTAAAGTTGATTTTCCTGAACCAGAAACTCCAGTTACAGCAACTAATTTTCCCAGGGGAATTTCCACATCTAGGTTTTTTAAGTTATTGCGGTGGGCATTTTTAATGTTCAGAGTTTTGCCATTTCCCCCTCTTCTAGTTGTGGGTGTATCAATTACTATTTTTTTGGATAAATAGGATCCTGTTAGGGAATTTTCTGCCTTTAATACATCTTCAATTGTTCCTTGGGCAATAATATTTCCTCCATGAATACCTGCACCCGGACCAATGTCAATTATGTGATCTGCTGCTCTAATAGTTTCTTCATCGTGTTCCACAACAATTAGGGTATTTCCTAAGTCTCGCAGTTTGATCAAGGTTTTCAACAGTCTATCATTATCTCTTTGGTGAAGTCCAATGCTTGGTTCATCTAACACATAAAGTACTCCTGTTAAACCGGAACCAATTTGGGTCGCTAGTCTAATTCGTTGTGCTTCTCCACCTGATAAGGTCATGGCGGGACGATCTAAGGTCAAATAATCTAAACCTACATCTAGTAAAAATTGCAATCTCTGTTTAATTTCTTTAATGACTAAATCGCCAATTTGTATTTGCCGAGCAGTTAATTTTAAGTTTTCTATTCGTTCCTGAAATTCCCTAATTGATACGCTGGTTAAATCCCAAATTCCATATTGACCTAATTTCACAGCTAAAGCTTCCGGTTTTAGTCTTTTTCCGTCACAAACTTCACAAGGTTGATCGATTAAATATTCTTCTAGTCTCTGCTTGATTAGTTCCGTTCCTCCCTCGTATTGTCTTTGTAACATGGGAATTACTCCCCTAAAATTTTGTTTTCTCCCTCCCGTTGTGTTTTCTAGCTTCTCCCCATATAAAACTATTTCTTGCTGCTCTTTGCTTAGATCCCTCCACTGGGTTTGTAATTGAAATCCATGTTGCACTCCCAAGGCGTACAATAATTCTAAATAATAGGAGTTTTCCTTATCTGACCAAGGTGCTATGGCTCCATATATTGGTGCTTTATGATCGGGTATCAATAACTCAGGAGAAAATCTTTTTAGGGTGCCAATTCCATGACAGTGGGAACAAGCACCATAGGGAGAGTTAAAGGAAAATAATCTGGGGGATAATTCTTCCATTACCCCCCCATGTTCTGGACAGGCAAAGTTCTCTGAAAAGATAATCTCTGATGGTAATTCCTCTGGGGAAATATTTTTATCTACCTCATCTACAGGGTTTTTTATCATTTCAATTATGGCTATTCCCTCGGACTGTTTCAAACATGTGGTGAGAGAATCTACTAGACGCTCCTGAATACCTTCTTTTTTAACTAATCTGTCTATTACCAGTTCTATATTGTGACTAATATTTTTATCTAATTCTATACCCTCTGAAAGTTCAAAAATCTCTCCATTGATCCGCGCCCTAACAAACCCCTGGGCTGCCAAACTGGAAAGCAGTTTCCGATGGGTTCCCTTCTTTCCCCTTAGCACAGGTGCCAAAATTTGAAATCGAGTACGGTCAGGAAGTGATAAAATGCGATCGCACATTTGGTCAATGGTCTGGGGAGAAATAGAGCGATCGCAATGGGGACAATGGGGTTCACCAGCACGTCCATAAAGCAATCGCAGGTAATCATAGATTTCTGTAACTGTTCCCACGGTGGAGCGAGGGTTATGAGAGGTAGATTTTTGATCAATAGAAATAGCAGGGCTTAGTCCTTCAATGGATTCTACATCGGGTTTGTCTAATTGACCTAGAAATTGACGAGCATAGGCACTTAGTGATTCTACATAACGTCTTTGACCTTCTGCAAAGATGGTATCAAAAGCTAAGGAAGATTTTCCAGATCCAGAGACACCAGTAAATACAATTAGTTGGTCACGAGGTAGGTCTAGATCAATATTTTTCAGATTATGCTGTCTAGCACCGCGAATGCGAATGGTATTTTCCTGGTTTGGAGTGTGGGGAAGGTTATCGCTTGATAAATTTTTTGCTGATGGATTTGGCATTTGACACTACTTCACATTAACAATTGGGAATTAGAGAATTTAGTATTATAGCCTTATAGCCCCGCATTTTAGCAGCGGGACTAAATGAGCTTAAAGATTTTTCTTTCCTAACCAGTCAATAATCACCCTATTGACAAGATCTGGAACTTCATCATGGGGACAATGACCAGCATTGGGAATAGGTACAATTTCAATATCCTTACCACTAGCCGCTTCTGCATAAATATTTGTCCCAGTTATGGGTATCCAGGGATCCTTTTCACCCCACAGAACTAATAGGGGATGTGTCAACTTGGGTAGTAGGGTAATGGGAGCTGGTCCTGGAGGTGCGGTGACAATGGAAGCAAAAACTTTCCTAGCACCGCGATCGCAGGATGGTTCATAAAGTATATCTACTAGTTCATCAGTAACTGCATTGCGATCGCAATATACTTGGTATAGGGTACGACGGATTTGGGATTTGGTGCGAACTCGATTAAAAACAATAGTTCCTGTAATGGGATTAGTGACTAATTGACGAAAGGTAGCCATAAAAAACCTAGTAATGGGGTTTAATTCCCGAGGACGATGATTTAAACCTCCAGCGGAATTAATCAAAACCGCCCCACTAGCAATTTCCGGGTGTTGGGTGACAACCATTAAACTCAAAAGCGCGCCAATAGAATTACCAATAAATATAGTGGGTGATTGGATGTGTTCGTGATAAAAATCCCTTAGTAGCTCTACCCAAACTTCCATGCTATATTTTATGTCTGCTTTTTCAGAACCTCCAAATCCCAATAAATCCAGGGCAAAAACCTGATAACCCGCTTTAGCTAAAATAGGGATGTTTTTGCGCCAGTGACCAATAGAAGCTCCGAATCCGTGAACCAGAACTAGGGGTTGACCCACACCCATAACAGTATATTGGATTTTATAGTTTCGCCAAGTCCAAATTTGTTTTTCTATGGTTGGTAAATTTTCAGTGGTGATCATGGTAATTGGTTAAGATTTCTAAAGTATTGTTTCTTTATAGTAATCTTCTTCTTATCCTCCTGGCATTGTGGAAAAAATATCATGGCAGATTCAAGAAAATATCCGAAAATACAATGTTAGAATAGTCCGTGTGTCAAAATCAATCATTTGGTTAAATAAGCAACAATGACTAACAGTAAATTAACGGTATTGAAAGGGCTAGTTTTTGCCTCCCTAATTAATATAATTAATCTGTGGCCAATAGAGAACTGGGCAATTCAGTCATTGGCCACAGCAGCCACTCATGGGCAACTTTTGGCACAGGAGTCGGTTCCCATAGAAATTTCCACACCTCAACCAGTACAGGAGAAAAAATCC
The DNA here is from genome assembly GCF_003367075.2 of Cylindrospermopsis raciborskii Cr2010. Taxonomy (NCBI): domain Bacteria; kingdom Bacillati; phylum Cyanobacteriota; class Cyanophyceae; order Nostocales; family Aphanizomenonaceae; genus Cylindrospermopsis; species Cylindrospermopsis raciborskii. The sequence goes on along the minus strand of NZ_CP065936.1, from coordinate 189,960 downwards.
GGATTTACCCTCTATATTTGGCAACCTAACGGCACAATTTCTCCAGTTATTGCTCGTATATCCCTGAAAGCTAAGTATGGCGAGAAATATCTCCAAGAAAGATTTTTGGGAGATTATCAATATAAAATTAAGCAGAAAGCTAAATTTGAAAATGGGTTTAAATGGGGCGATCGCATTGTAATTAGACTATATAATACACAAAACCAACTAGTTGGTTATACGGAATTTGCTTGTTTACCGAACCACACCACAGTCAACCTGATTTTACCAGCGAATTCTCCGCCAAATCCCCTAGTCAGAGTTTTTTACGGAGTTGACAGTGATGAAGATGGGATCGTTGATCCAGACACAACCATGAGCTATGACTACTTCACGGAAATCAGGAACCAAAAGGTTACCTTCCTCAGTAGTCCACAAAACATCGATCCTACTCCCTATCAAGCTGCAGGATTTGCCAAAGTTGCTCAACCGAGTACCTATCCTGCGAGCTTTACCCAGGGGCAATTTGCCCTGGTTGGTAAAACTATTAGCATTAATGATTCCCAACTAGCAAAAGCTATCCTATCTCCCCCAGGTAGCCTAGTACAACTAACCCAACTAAATAAAAGTGCGTACCAGCTGAATAACTTATTAACTAAATATAGAGAGGTGGGAGTAGCTAAGGGAATTCGGGTACGATTTTCCGATCTTCCGCAAAATTACTGGGCCAAAGACTATATTGAGGAATTAGCCGCCATGGAGGTCATTGACGGTTATCCTGATGGCACATTTCGTCCTAATGCTCCCATCACCCGGGCCCAACTAGCTACCCTATTGCCAAAAATCTTTTTTAAAGATACAATCAGGGGGAAAGTCGCATTTCGAGACATTCCCAAGAACCACTGGGCCCATAACGCCATCCAGAAAACTTATCAGATGGGGATTTTGACCCCTAGTGCAAACAGAAAGTTTCGTCCCGACCAAAAACTCACCCGTTTAGATGTTTTAACTACCATAGCAAAAGCCTTGAATTATAAATTCACCGGTTCAACAAGAGATATATTATCTATTTACCAAGATGCTTCTACGATTAGGAGTGAACACCGGGAGCTGATTGCTGCTCTTACACAAAATGGTGTAATTGTAAATTACCCAAACATAAGATTATTAAACACTAGAAAACTAGTGACGAGGGCGGAGGTTTGCGCTTTGTTATATAGAGCAATGGTTAGCAAGGGGGATGTGCCTGATTTTTCATCTGTATACATACCATGATAATTCCAGAGTGGAAATCTCAATAAAAACCTGAATAAGATGATATACTGTTTGGATTATCTTTAAGGAATGTTAGTATTGTCTATGGGGGAAGACTTAGAAAATTAAAATCACCTAAAATCATCCTTAGAAAAAACTAACACTCAAAACTAACATCTCATACAAGAAATCACTAACAGTGACTTGTGAGAGAAATTAAGAATCAGGAACATCCATGACAAACTCAGTCAAAAATCAGTCACAGATCAATCAGTCACAAATCTGGGGATATAGCCTATTAAATTGCACAATAGATGGGTTAATTCGTAGTTTTGAAGGGCAAGAAAGAGTTAAATCATATTCAAACTTTAGAGAAAAAAAAGACCGAGCTAATGAACTCATTTTTGAATGCGTGGGGAAACAAAAATGCCTGTTTTATATTCGTCGCCAAGGTAATGTGAGGGATACAGAAGAAGAAATTTTAGATTTAATCATAGCTACAGATGAAAGTGAATTTACACTACCAAAAAGATTAAAAGAACTTGACAAGACTTTAGGTTTAAGAGCAGCACTGCAAAAAAATGGTAACGGTGGTTTAAAAATTCTCTCTACTTATTTATTACCAATTGCAAGAGGTAAAAAAGACGCTTATGCTGTTCCATTAAACTTACAACTAGTTCCTAATCACTATGAACCAGTACATATTCCACCTAAGACTTTAGCACAAATAGTCAAAATGCCAATATGTGGAAATCATGTTCCCACGGAAGAGCAATTGCGGGCGTGGAAAGCATTCTTAAAAGTAGAAGAGCGAGTAGCCAAAGCTAGACAATTTTGTGTCAATTTTGTGAATTCCTACTATGATTTAAAGCAAAGAGAAATTGCATTAAAAATTAATATTAACTCAGCTACCCTAGATGGAGATGAAGAGAACTATATAAATGAGGATAATTTTTGGGAAAGGGTAAGACAAGCAAAAAACCAGGAGATTAAATTTTCGGATGTTATACCTACAGAAAAAATCCGTCGCACCAGTCGTCAATTGGGAACCATTGAAAAGATAGACTTAGAAAGAAACATTATTCATATCAGACTAGAACAAGATCTGATAGAGTATATGGCAACTGAAAATTATCAATTACCAACAAAGGGATACTTGTTTTTTGATGCTGCTGGTGATATTAAACAGATTCAACGCAAAGAAAAGGCATTAGAGCAGTTAAAACAAGGTCGTACTCAAAATCCCTATCTAGGAGATTTTCTGTTTGATGCTTCCCAAGCAAGACCAATTGAAAAAACCATCAAGCTCCAATCTCAGGATTTATTATTACCTGCGGCCAATCCTGGACAAAAAGCTTCCGTGGAAAAGGTGCTTTCTGCTGAGGATTTAGTTCTGATTCAGGGTCCTCCCGGAACTGGTAAAACCACGGTGATAGCGGAAATTTGCTATCAAGTAGCTTTGCGTGGTGGTCGTACCTTAATTACCTCCCAAGCTAATTTGGCAGTTGACAACGCGTTAAGTCGGCTAGTACATAGTCCAGCTATTCGTGCGGTGAGAAAAGGAAAAGCAGAAAAGGTAGGAGAGGAAGGACAACCATTTCTGGAAGACCAAGTAATTGGAAGATGGCTAGAAAATACCGCCCATGACTGTGAAAATAATCTTTATCAGCGTTGGGAAAATATCCAGGTTCTTCAAGGATTACTGACAAATTATGAACGGTTCAGGGAGTATTATAATTCGATAAAGCAGTTTAATTATCAACAGCAAAAATTAAAAGCAGAAAAGAGCAAGCTAGATAGTATTTTTGAGGAAGAAGAAAGGGTTTACAGCCAATTAATTCAGGATAAACAGGATATGGAATCTCTAATAGTTGATTTAGAGAATATTCTCAATCAACCCAAGAGAACGAAAAATATTAGCAGTCATAATTTGGAAATCAGGAAAACATTATCGCGAATAAGAATCCATGGGGTGGAAAATAATCTATCTGGCAATCTATCAAAAAGTTTCCAGAAAAAAGTGGCCCAAGCTAAAAATTATATGGAGCAGTTAGGAATTAGTTGTCCTGAAGATGATATATTTAGCTTATCTCTATGGTTACAGGAAAATATAGCTCAGGAAATTGAGGGATTCCAAGCCACATTTAGTTATGCTTATGACGGAACCATGGCCATGGCCGATCTGGTGAAAATGGTCAAGGTTTTTCACAAGCATTCTGGAACTTTACAACAATTACAAAAGCAATTCCCTCCCCAAGATCGCAGTTTGGGGAAAACTGCACAAACAAGTATCAAAGACTGGGAGAATCGTCAGCGAGAGATTAACTATATTATTGATGCTATTCAAGAATGGAAAAAGAATGCTTCTGCTCATATTTATGATTTAGTGGTTAATAGCCAAACCTCTGAGGTATTGCTAACCGAAGAAATGCTGAATCTACCTTTAGGACTATTAATGTTTGCCCATCAGTTGCAGTTGCCAATACTCCCTAAAAATTCTCAAATAAAACAACCAGAATGGCAAGCTCTAATCAAAGCCATGTCCTATGAAGTTAGTGCTAAATGCTCTAATGTCAAGGGAAAACAGTATTATTTTAGTGAGTTTATACAACAACATTTTAGTCAACACTTCCTGCTTTTGCAAAAAGGCGATCGCCAAAAATGGCAAGGAATCTATCAACGGTTTAAGAAGTATCAATTTTTGAGTAACAAACAAAGGCAAATTCTAGTTGAAAGCACTCAATCCTGGTTAGTACAACTAGAACAGACCTACAGTAGAGACACATTGAATAGCTCTCAAGCTACAGCCCATTATATTACTCAAGAATTAATAGATGTGGTTCTGACCAATTCTCGGCAATGCATTCTCAAACTAAAAAAAGAAACGGAGGCACAAATAAATAATTTAAATAATTCAAGAAATAACTTGCCCAAAGAAGAATCACGGGAAATTATAGACCAGCAGAAAGTGAATTCGGAACAACTTACCAAAGCTCAAGCTATGGTAGATAAATCTAAGGAGAATGTCAAAAATCAGCTAGAACAAGTTGTGGTAATTTTAAAACAACTATATAAGCAGAAAAATTTGCCTCCGAAATTAAAAAATATTACCCAAGAATGTCTAGCCAAACCAGCAACTATTTGGGAAAGAGAGCCAGAATTTACCCAGCAGGTTAACCTATGGGAAAATTCCATCACCAATCTAGACAATTTGCAGTCGGGACTAAATCCTGTAGACCTGTTTGCTAAAATTCAAGAAGGATTGCCAGAAGAATTAATCAAAATCACCCAAAACTGTGAAATATCATGGCGCAAACTAGAGAAAGCAAAAGACCAATTAGAAGAAATGTCCACAAAATTAGGAACTGATATACCCCACGATTTAATCAGAGAAATAAAGTGGTGGGATATTCATTTACAAGATCTACCAGATAAACTAAAACCGAAAAACCCAGAAACAGATTTATTAAATTTAGATTTTCTAGATCAGATAAAAACAAGATTTGATATTTGGCATCAGGAACTAGAAAATCAACAAAATTATCTAAGTAAATATCAACAATTTATCCAGGATTGGGTAGCCAAACTGCGTCAACCCTCTGAGAGAGACAGCAACGATCTACGACAAATTTATTTGGATAATGCTAACGTTGTTGGTATTACTTGCGTGCAAGCTGCAAATTATAACTTCTCAGAAGAGTTCAAATATTTTGATGTTGTGATTATTGATGAGGTGAGTAAATGCACACCACCGGAATTACTTATTCCCGCATTAAAAGCGAAAAAATTAGTTATGGTGGGAGACCATCGCCAACTACCACCCATGATTGATAGCGATACGGTTGAGGAAGTTGCTCAAACAATGGAAAACTCCAGAGAAGAAATTGGATTTGTGGAGGAATCTCTATTTAAATTCCAGTTTGAAAAAGCAGATGATAGCATTAAGCAAATGCTAAATACCCAATATCGAATGCACCCTACTATTATGGGAGCAATTAATCAGTTTTATCATGGGAAATTGGAATGTGGTATCTTAGAAGCTGATATCAAACGGGCCCACAACTTAGCAGGAACTCTACTGCGACCAAAAGACCATTTAATTTGGGTAAAAATGCCCAAAGAAAAGAAGTTTCAAGAACAACAGCTAGGCACATCTTTTTTTAATATGGCGGAAATAGACGTGATCCAAAAAATCTGTCAACAATTTGAAGATAATTGGTGGGAAAAGATAGCCAATGGAAAACCCAAGAAGGAAATAGCCGTAATCACATTTTATGGAGCTCAGTTACGAAAAATTGAAGAGCGTCTAACTCCAGAACTTTTTCCTTCATTACATATCAGAACTGGAACAGTAGATAGGTTTCAAGGGATGGAAAGACCAGTGGTTATTGTGAGTATGGTAAGAAATAATGAACGAGGAGATGTGGGCTTTGCCAAAAAACCAGAACGGGTTAATGTCGCTTTTTCTCGCGCTCAAGAATTACTAATAATTGTTGGATGTCATGATTTATTTACCAAAAATCTCGGTGTAGTTGGTGGTATGTATTCACAAGTCGCAAATATTGTTCGTCGTCATGGAGGTTTCTTTGATGTTTCCCACTTCTTTGAATAAAAATATTGATCCCTATCTGAAAACCATGGTCGGCGAAATTGAAATTAAAAATCCCAATTTGTCCGTTTTTGCTGCTCGTCAATTTCGCTATAGTTTGTATCAAAATTCCCTAGAGCTAACCATTAAGGAATCTCGCCCATTTAATGTTTTGGAGGAGTTTATTATTCGTGCAGCAATAGAATTTAAACCCGCACCAACACCAGATGAGTTGGCAGCAATTTTGGCTCTAGACCCTGTATTCGTCCACAGTACAATTTCTGTTCTTCAATCTCTACAAACTTTGGCATTTCAAACCCCAATCACGGTTACTCAAGAAGGTAGATTATTCTATGAAAAAGGAACTGTTCCTCAACCAGCTTACAATGTACACATTTACGCTAATACAGATATTCTGGAGCGGAAATTTACTCTGACGACGGAAGCTTTTAATCATGACGTGCCCAGGCATTTACCAGACTTGTCCTTGTTGCTCAACTTGGAAGATGGTAGTTTGGACACTTCTGTATTAACCTTAACAGATATACAAGAAATTATCCAAAGTTCTCATTTGTCATTTCATCTACCAGAGACGGGGAAAATAGTCACGGGTTTTAAAATCTTACCACCAACTCAAATGATTTGGAAGTTAGTATCACTGTTTGTGGTGTTTGACGTCACAGAGCATAAGTTTCAGATACAGATTCGCAGTGGTAAGCGAATTTTGCCAGCAGCATCCACTAGGGTTGGCTATTTTTTAGATGAAGGTAGAATTTCTCTGTCAGAATTATGTGATTTACCTCAAGAAACGATTAATTTTCTCTTAGATGACAAAAATCGTTAAGTTTGATACAATTTATCTAAAAGAGCCAAGGAGCAAAATAACGTGGTCTTAACAAAAGGCTTTGAAATTGAAATATATACCGGTACTTCTGAGGGTGATATTGTCGGTCTCTCCGATCGTATTGTTTCAGAACTACAAGGTTTTATGCGAGAACCAGATAGTCGTAATGTGGAATATATCACTCCCCCATCCACTAGCTATGAATATCAGTTGTGCAACCTCCTGCTTCCTCGACAACGCTTAAGAAAGTATTTAGATAATTTGTCTAACTTGGATAAATTAAATAAATATACGCTAATTCCGGGAAGTACCTTATCCCTGGGAGGTGGCGACCGATTTTATCGCTCTGATATTACTAACCCATATCATGATTACATTGAGCAAACCTATGGCACAAAGGTAGTAACTGCTAGTGTGCATATTAATGTTGGTATACCAGATCCGGAAGTTTTGATGCGAGCTTGTCGAGTTATTCGTTTAGAGGCTCCTCTATTTTTAGCACTGAGTGCTTCATCACCCTTTTTAAATGGTCAAGCTACTGGCTATCATTCCACACGATGGGGACTATTCCCTCAAACCCCCAATTATGTACCTCTGTTTACTAGTCATACACATCATATCAACTGGGTAGAGTCTCAGTTAGAAGCAGGTACTATGAGGAATGTGCGCCATTTATGGACATCCGTTAGACCTAATGGCGATCGCCGTCCCTATAATTTGAACCGATTAGAATTGCGAATTTGTGACTTAGTGACAGATCCCATTTCTTTGTTAGCAATTACTGCTTTACTAGAGGCAAGACTGTTACAAATAATAGAGAATGATAACATAGATCCACTCAAACAGAGCGAATTTTCATTGGATGATTTAATTACCCTAACAAATAAAAACGAAATGGCAGCAGCCAAATTCAGTTTAGACGCTAAGTTACAGCACTGGCAAGATGGTAGTATTATTATAGCCAGAGAATGGATTAGTCAGTTGTATGAACAAGTGTGGAAAATAGCCAAACAAAAAGGATTTAGTTGTTTTCTCTCCCCCTTAAAGAAAATACTACGGGAAGGTAATGAAGCCCAGCAGTGGCTACAATTACACAAAGTAGGAATAGACATTCAGCAAGTCATCAAACAAGCGGTAGTTAGTACTCACGAACGGGAAAAAGAACTAGAAAGCAAGTTATTGTGTTCCTCCCCAATTGCTTAAAAGTTGCCAGATATAAGAAAAACCTATAGGTTATCCGAACTATTCGGATCCAAACCTGTTTCTGACCATTTAAAAACCTGTCTTTGATTTTATGCCTCAGGTAGTTTTAATTAACCCACAAATTCCCCCCAATACAGGCAATATTGCCCGTACCTGTGCTGCTACGGCCACCGAACTGCATTTAGTTGGCCCTTTAGGATTTGAAATCACTGACCGCTACCTCAAAAGAGCAGGGTTAGATTATTGGCCCCATGTAAAACTTAACTACCATGAATCATATCACACATTCCTCAAAGTCCATCGGCAAAGAGGGGGTAGACTGCTAGGGTTCAGCGTCAGGGGCAATATTAACTATATTCAGTACGAATTTCGCCCTGATGACTGGTTATTGTTTGGCAGTGAAACAACGGGTATACCGGAAAATATTCTCGATATTTGTGACTCTACCCTCTACATTCCTATGGATCAACCTGGTGTTCGTAGCTTAAACCTATCAGTGAGCGTAGCTGTAGCTTTATTTGAGTCACGACGACAGTTGGGATATTTAAAATAATAGTAAAATGAAGGCATGACCAAAAGACGACTTTCCACTACACAGTAATATTCAGGGTGAAGGTAGTAATATGTAGCAGTAACAACATATAAGAAATTTATATAGCAAACTTAGTTTCCCTGCACTTGTTGATTTCTAGATTTTAGCCTGTTGAGAGGGTTTTTTCTCGAGAGTAAAATTGTGGAAAGTAAGTACCATCAAGTCTTTTAGGAAATTGTGATCTAAGACACGGTTTATCAGGTGGGGAAACTAGTAAAAACTTGTACGGTTGTTTTTTAGGGAACAAGGACATAAAGTTTGATATTGGTAGAACGGATGGGAACAAAAAACCGGGTATTAAGGATGTAAAGGGGATGGTTTCTTGGTAGTCCCAGTAACTACATAAACCGCCTGATTGCAACAATCTTGAATTTTGTGAGGTGTATTAACAGAGCAGACCAAGAAAAAATTAAGATTTACTAACAACTATGAACTTGTCTAAATCAGAGAAACAGGTTAATCTTGGGTCAATATCTCTGGTAAGTGTGACTTGAATGTGATCTTGACTTATGGTTTGATGTAGTTCCAATCGTGAATTAACATCGGACATTTAAAAGAAAGATCAAAATCAGTTAAGCGAAGTTTGATCATAGGAGGTCATCTTTGAATCGAGCATTAAACAAGAGGGTAAACGCTGTGGTTAAAAATAATTCTGACAGTTTCCAATTTGCCTTGAATGAAACAAATCAAAAGGGTAATTGCCGGGCAATACCACGAGCAGCCATGATTGGTTTAGCAATTTCTATGGGTGCCACCAGCCTTTTTGTCACCCAAAAAAGCGACCAAGCGCAAGCAGCAGCCCCAGTTGGCAGTGAAAAAGCAGCCTTCGTAGGTTCAGCTACGACTGAAACCGATGTGGAAAAAATCACGGCAGAAAAGTTGGATGTCCAAACTCCCACTTTAGCAAGCGTGCCAGAAAGTATTGAAGCGCCTACCGAGGTTGACAATACTGCTGATGACCAGCTAAGGGAACAACAAGAGTTTGCACTCAACCAGCTAAAAGAAAAATCGGAACGTTTAAAAACCAATTTGAATTCCTTGCCTCAAAAGGCACAAGAATCAAGTAGTATCAACAATAACAACTTCTCAGAACAAAAATCCTTGACAGCACTGACAACTCCCCAAGTTGTGGCTCCAAAGGAAATTTCTAACTACCAGGTGAAGCCAGGTGATACATTGGAGGAAATTGCTGGTAGCTATGGAACTTCTGTGACTGAGCTAATTCAGGCTAATGGTCTGAGTGATCCTCATGATTTGCGGGTCAATCAGAAACTGATCATTCCTCAAGTTAAGTCTGGGACGGGTATACAAGAGCTACCTACTCCAACCAGTCCGGTTGTTATTCCACCCAAAAGAATTGCCCAAGTTGCTATTTCTCCTTTAGTTCCCCCTGACCGGGAAGTTAATCTGCCTAATGCGGCTGAGTTACCTTTGCCAACATCAGCGAGCAATGAGGGAGTTGCCATTGCAGTACCTCAGATCCCATCACCAAGCAGTGGATCTGCCATAAGCGTACCTGTGGCTGGCAAAAATCTCCCCCAAGTGCCCGAAGCTGGATCAATTACCCCCAATACACGGGGAATAGGTGGCTCTACAGATGGGTTTACCACTAGTGTGGCAATAACCCCAAAAACCGTTCCAACTCAGTTAGAAAAGGTTACGCCAAACAACGATCGCATTCGTAGCTTACAAGCAGAAATTGAAAGACTACGCCAAAAGTATCGCGATCAAAGATCTGCCATTACCCTGGCTAACTCTGGCAAGGTTGAGAATACTCCATCCCCATTGGGAGGAGGAAATATTGATCCCGTCAAAGTTTCACCAGGTGTTCAAATCAAAGCAGTAACAATTACCGTACCCAGGCTCGGGGAAAATGGTAATGTTTCCGTTAATTCTCAATTGGGTGTAGATGCGATCGCTCCCAATGATGAGCCTGTCAACCCTCAGTTTGTTCCTGGAAATACCAGAAGGAATCCTTCGGGTATTAGATTAAATGTGCCTCCCAGGAGGATGAACGCCCGGGATTCTCTGGGTAAATTGCGGGGTACAACCGTATCTCCAGCTTTACCTCCTTTGGCTGCAGTGGATATATATTTACCCAGAAATACAGAGGAAGAAAATAATAGTCCTGCTCTTACGGGTCACATTTGGCCTGCTAAAGGCGTTCTAACTTCCGGTTATGGTTGGCGCTGGGGTAGAATGCACAGAGGTATTGATATTGCCAATGGTGTGGGAACTCCAATTTACGCCTCTGCTCCAGGTCGAGTAGAAAGAGCAGGTTGGAATAATGGAGGTTATGGACTGTTGGTGGAAATACGCCATGAGGATGGCAGTATGACCCGTTATGCCCATAACAGCCGTATTTTAGTGCGGGTAGGTCAGGAAGTGCAACAGGGAGAAACCATTGCCGCCATGGGTAGCACTGGTTTTAGCACTGGTCCTCACACCCATTTTGAGATCCATCCCACAGGGAAAGGTGCGGTTAATCCCATCGCCTTTTTACCTTCTCAGGCACGTTTGTAATTATTTGGTTGATGTTTAACCACTTTGCTTGTTGGTTATTTAAGATAAGCTTATGGTTAAAAGCTGCCAATACCCAGCACGTCCTGATTATCCTGACCAAAATCTGCGGGATAATCAGGACCAAAAAATTTCTTTTGGGGAGTTGTCATGGAGGAAATACTGTGCTAGGATAGGTTAGACAAATAAAAAGTTAGGCTCAGTAGCTCAGTAGGTTAGAGCACGGGACTCATAAGCCTGGGGTCGTTGGTTCGAATCCGACCTGAGCCATTTAATATAGTTCGATAGTTCATAAGTTGTAGGGAGTCTCGGTATGAATCAGCTACCACCAATGCCATTACCAGAGAGCCTTTGGGGGGAGCAGTGGTGTTTTGCAAGTGTTAGTGCTGGTGATATCCTCGAAGAGTTTGGTAGTCGTTCAATTCCATTTAAGAAAATACCAGACTCCTTTGTACCAGCTAAGCTTAGTTTGGCTGTGACTGTTTCCATACCTGGAGTGATAATTTATGGTGGTAAACAGTCTTTACGTTTAGCAAGATGGTTAAATGAAAATAATCCAGTTAGTTTAAACTATATTCCTGGTGCCCCTGATGGATTGATTTTACAGTCTAGTTCAACGAATCCCTGGATAGTAGCCACTTTTACAGACATTGATGTCACAGCAGCTGGTAAAGTTTATCAACAACGTAAAAAAGTAAGTGGGGGAGTGCATTTTTTATTAGTGCAACCTGACCACTCAGGAATAACTTTCACTGGTTTTTGGTTATTAAAAGACATCTAGGTGGCGTTGCCATATTGGCAGAAAAAAGTTAAGTTTTATTTGTCTAAAAGGATAATTGGGTTCAGTTTTGTGGGATCCTTAATCTTGTGTGATGTAATTCAAGATATGGGTTTACACTATGGCAATTACAATTGACTCGGCTCGTGGGATTTTTCCACAAACTCTTTCCGCTGATGCAGTACCAGCTACAATCGCCCGATTTAAGCAGCTCAGTGCAGAAGATCAACTAGCATGGATTTGGTTTGCCTATCTTGAAATGGGCAAGACCGTTACAATTGCCGCACCAGGAGCTGCTAGCATGCAGTTCGCAGAACCTACGTTGAATCAAATTCGTCAAATGTCTTTTCCTGAACAAACACAGGCTATGTGTGACTTGGCGAATAATGCCGATACCCCAATTTGCCGCACCTACGCAGCATGGTCTCCTAATATCAAGCTAGGATTTTGGAATCAACTGGGTGAGTGGATGGAACAGGGTATTGTTGCTCCGATCCCAGCGGGATACCAACTTTCTGCTAATGCAGCAGCAGTGTTACAAGCACTGAGGGAAATGGACCAGGGACAGCAAATTACAACCTTACGCAGTACTGTAGTGGATATGGGATTTGACCCAAACAAGTTGGGTGATTATACCAGAGTATCTGAACCTGTTGTTGTTCCTACGGAAATGTCAAAGCGGACTCAAGTTACCATTGAAGGGCTAACTAACTCAACAGTGCTAAGCTACGTAAATAATTTGAATGCTAATGACTTCAGTGCCTTAATCGATCTGTTTGCTCCTGACGGTGCCCTCCAACCCCCTTTTCAAAAACCTATAGTTGGCAGAGATGCCATTCTGAGATTTTTCAATGAGGAATGTCAAAATCTGACACTGGTTCCAGAAAGAGGAGTTTCTGAACCTGTAGAAGATGGTTACACCCAAATAAAGGTGACCGGTAAAGTACAAACTCCCTGGTTTGGCTCGTCCGTGGGAATGAATATCGCTTGGCGATTCTTGCTTAATCCTCAGGGTAAGATCTTCTTTGTTGCAATTGACTTATTAGCTTCTCCTAAGGAACTGCTCAACTTGATGCGATAGGGCAGTTTTTTAGCTTGTGTAAGTGGGGGTTAGTATTCTTGCTTACACAATCTTTGTACGCTCACTTGCAACAGACGAGTTATATGGTCTTTAGCACTTTCTCCTGGGAAGTGATTTTTAATTTTGACAACTAATTTTGAGAACTAACAGTTAATATGGGGATGGTTCAAGTGAATGACATTGAGTGGTCTACAACAGAGAAGGAGTTAGCTCGAAAAGCCTTTGATCTAGCTTATGAGCGAGAGATTAATGCCTTAATAGAAACAGTTCGTGAACAAGCCGGCACGATTACAAAACTAGATGAGATATGGCAATTACACGATTTCCTGAGTGCAAGAAGGCATCAGATTGATGGCAAATACGACTATAGATACTCTGTGTTGATATTTGTTTTTGCCCAATTGGTCAGGGAAGGTTGGCTACATATTAAAGATCTAGAGGGACTAGAAGTGAATAAGATAGCTAAAGTATCAGCTCTTACACGTATGTGATAGTTAGGGCACACCAAGGGGAAAAATCCAAGGATTTTTAGTACAAATGTTTTAAAATGAGAATTGTTGTTGGTTTCGCAACTAGTCGTTTGACGACAGGTTTTGTGCTAAACTAGAATGTGAAAACGGTCAGGAAACAAGTTAAACTTTTTCCTTCGTGGTTCAAAAATTTCCATAGTAAACGCAACCAAGTAAGCCAAGACCAATCCAAATCTCTAACAAAGGATCTCTTAAAAATCATAATGCCTGTGATTGAGAAAAAAAGAACTCGCGATCTCCCCCAAATTAACGAACGTATTCGTTTCCCAAAAATTCGAGTCATTGACAGTGAAGGTGCCCAATTGGGTATCATGGCACCATTAGAAGCTCTGCGACTAGCAGAAGAAAAAGAGCTAGACCTGGTCTTGCTCAGTGATAAAGCAGACCCACCGGTTTGTCGAATCATGGACTACGGGAAATATAAGTTTGAGCAAGAAAAAAAGGCGCGGGAAGCCCGGAAAAAGCAGCACACGGCTGATGTTAAGGAAGTAAAAATGCGCTACAAAATAGAGGAGCACGACTATAATGTGCGTGTGAAGCAGGCGGAACGCTTTCTTAAAGATGGGGACAAGGTTAAAGCCACTGTAATGTTCCGGGGTCGAGAAATTCAGCACAGTGATTTAGCGGAGACCTTACTAAATCGTATGGCTACAGACCTAGAACCCTTTGGTGAGGTTCAACAAGCTCCTAAAAAAGAAGGGAGAAATATGATGATGCTCATTTCTCCTAAAAAATAAGATATGGGGCGGGGGGTTTCCCCCCCTTATCATTTATTTATTAGCCAAATATTGGTATACACCCCATCTGGTATTAACTTCCTGTTGAGCTTGTATCAACAATTGTTGGGCAATTTCCGGTTTACTCTTCATTAAGATCTTAAACCGATTCTCCTGATACATGGATTTCTCTACCAGTTCGCTGGGAGCTTTCATATCTAATTGTAGGGGGTTTTTTCCCTCCTTTTGTAATGTGGGATTATAGCGATATAACAACCATCTACCAGACTCAACTAAGGCTTTTTGCTGTTGTAAACCATTGGTCATATCTATCCCGTGAGCAATACAATGACTATAGGCAATTATTAGGGATGGACCATCAAAAGCTTCTGCTTCTAAAAAGGCTTTTAATGTTTGCTCATCCCTAGCACCTAAAGCAACACTAGCAACATAAACATTATTATATGTCATGGCCATTAAACCCAAATCTTTCTTTCCTGCTGGTTTACCACTAGCAGCAAATTTTGCCACCGCAGCAGTGGGAGTAGCTTTGGAAGATTGACCCCCCGTGTTGGAATAAACTTCCGTATCCATGACTAAAATATTCACATTTTTACCACTGGCTAAAATATGGTCAATGCCATGAAAATCAATATCATAAGCCCATCCATCGCCTCCTACTATCCACACACTCTTTTTGACCAAAAAATCAGCTAAAGATTGCAAATTCTGGATTTTTACTCCCAGGTTTTCTTCCTGGGTTTGTGCTAGAATTTCACTCAATCTCTGTTTGAGATGGGACACATTTTCCCTTTGCTCCCAAATATCTACCTCTGTTTTTTGACTGTTTCGCACTATGTCATTAACCAGGCGATCGCCTATGTGACCACGTAAATTTTGCAATAGTTCCACTGCAAATTCTGTCTGTTTATCTATAGATAGGCGATAGCCAAAACCAAACTCCGCATTATCTTCAAATAAACTATTAGACCATGCAGGACCTCGACCTTCTTGGTTTTTAGTCCATGGAGTAGTTGGGAGATTACCGCCATAAATAGAAGAGCAACCGGTAGCATTAGCAATGAGGGCGCGGTCTCCAAATAATTGGGTGAGTAATTTCAAATATGGAGTTTCTCCGCATCCTGCACAAGCTCCGGAGAATTCAAATAATGGTTCTTGCAATTGTTGTTGACGAATTTGATTTAATTTCAACTTTCTGCGGTCAGGATTGGGTAAATTCAAAAAGAATTCCCAATTTTCTTTTTCCAGCGCTCTCAAAGGTATTTGAGGGTGCATATTCAAAGCCTTTTTTGTGGGTTCTGCTTTATTTTTAGCAGGACAAATATTCACACATAAACTACAACCTGTACAGTCTTCAGGTGCAATTTGAATAGTAAATTTTTGCCCAGCAAAACTTTTATCTTTAGCATCCGTGGACTTGAAAGTTGCTGGTGCATTTAGCAATTGGTGTGGTGCATAAGTTTTGGCACGAATGGTAGCATGGGGACAAACCATGACACACTTCCCGCACTGGACACAAACATTTTCATCCCAAACGGGAATTTCCTCCGCGATATTACGTTTTTCCCACTTTGCGGTACCGGTGGGGAAAGTTCCGTCAGCAGGTAAAGCACTCACAGGTAGATCATTCCCTTCCCACACCATGATTTTGTTCAGAACCCCCTGGATAAATTCAGGTTTACCCATGGATGATTGGTAATTCACCGGGTTATCATCAACAATTCCTACTGTAGGAACTAACACCTGATGAAGATTTGCTAGGGTGTTATCAACCGCTTGCAAATTCATCTTCACCACATCATTACCTTTTTTGGCGTAGGTTTTTTCAATGGAATGTTTAATTTTGGCAATAGCTTCCACTTCTGGTAATATCCCCGCCAATTGAAAGAAGCACACCTGCATAATAGTATTAATCCTTCTTCCCATACCACTGTTTTTAGCCACTAGATTGGCATTAATAGCATAAACTTTCAGGTGTTTGTCAAGAATTTGCCGTTGCACTTTCCTAGGTAAATATTGCCAAACCTCCTCTGGTTGATAGGGACTATTGAGTAAAAACACTCCACCAGGAGCAGCATTTTTTAGGATATCAATATTCTCCAGAAACCCCCAATGATGACAACCAATAAAATTGGCTTGATTAATGAGATAGGTAGAGCGAATTTTGTCCATGCCAAAACGTAAATGAGAAACGGTCATAGAACCAGATTTTTTAGAGTCATACACAAAATAAGCCTGAGCATTATTTTCTGTCCCCTCGGCAATAATTTTGATAGAGTTTTTATTAGCACCAACTGTGCCATCGGAACCCAAACCATAAAACATGGCCCGCACCACAGTATCTGGTTCAGTAGAAAAACTAGGATCAAAACTGAGGGAAGTGAAAGTCACATCATCCTTAATCCCGATGGTAAAATGATTTTTGGGTTTGGGCTGAGTCAGGTTTTCAAAAACTGCCTTGACCATTGCTGGAGTAAATTCTTTAGAAGATAAGCCATATCTTCCGCCAACAATTTTAGGGAATGAGGATTTTTTCCACCCTTCATGAATAGCAGTAACTACCTGTAAATATAAAGGCTCTCCTACAGTTCCTGGTTCTTTGGTTCTATCCAAAACAGCAATGGATTTTACACTATTGGGTAGAGCTTCAATAAATCTTCCCACATCAAAAGGTTGAAAAAGTCGGACTTTGACAACACCTAATTTTTCTCCTTGTTGATTGAGATAATCAACAGTTTCATGAACCGTTTCGCAACCAGAACCCATGAGAACAATTACTTGTTGGGCTTGAGGATGACCGTGATATTCATATAGTTTGTAATGTCTCCCCGTCTTTTGGGCAAACCTATTCATAATCCTCTCCACAATTTCTGGACAGGTTTGATAATAGGGATTAGCACCTTCACGGGACTGAAAATAAACATCTGGATTTTGTGCTGTACCTCTTAACACTGGTTGGTCGGGAGTTAAACACCTTTGACGATGGGATAATACTAAATCTATAGGTAGGAATTCTCGTAAAACTTCATCAGATAACAACTCAATTTTTTGCACCTCATGGGAAGTTCTAAACCCATCAAAGAAATGTAAAAAGGGAACTCTAGCTTGTAAAGTTGCCACCTGAGCAATCAGAGCAAAATCATGGCTTTCTTGTACAGAAGTTGAACAAAGTAAGGCAAAACCAGTAGTTCTAGCTGCCATGACATCACTATGATCTCCAAAAATGGATAGAGCATGGGTAGCCAAAGAACGAGCAGAAACATGAAGAACAAAACTAGTTAATTCCCCTGCAATTTTAAACAAATTGGGAATCATTAATAATAAACCCTGGGAAGCAGTAAAAGTTGTACTTAAAGACCCTGTTTGTAAGGCACCATGTACAGCAGCAGCTGCACCACCTTCACTTTGCATTTGAGTCACCTGGGGAACTGTCCCCCATAAATTGGGTTTATTTTCTGCCATCCAGCCATCAGTCCATTCACCCATATTTGATGATGGAGTAATTGGATAAATAGCAATCACCTCATTTAACTTATATGCCACCCGTGCTACTGCTTCATTACCATCAATTGCAGCAAATGATTTAGTCATGATTTTTCTTCCTGTCTGTATTTTTTGGTAATTTACCCAGAGAAGCCCAAAAAATATCAGAAGCGTGACCACATTATAAACCAAACCTCCCCCAATAATCAATTCTCTCTTATCTTCCTCTTCTCCCCCTTTTGGCAAGAATTAAGCTAAGATATAGGGAAAGACTTCATAACTTGATAAAAAGATAAACCATGCTGGAGAACCTGCAAACCCAAATTTATCATCTGGAACAATTCGCTAACATCCTAGTTACCCAACAACTAAGTCATCTAACAATCATTAGTATTGCCATCATCTTTCTTGCTGGCTTGTTAACGAGTTTGACTCCTTGTATGTTATCTATGCTGCCAATTACCATTGGTTATATTGGAGGATATGAAGCTAAAAGCCGATTACAAGCCGCTGCACAATCTACCTGGTTTGCATTAGGACTAGCAACCACATTAGCGGGTTTAGGGATCCTAGCTGGTTTAGTAGGAAAGATTTATGGTCAGGTAGGAATGGGACTACCAATCATTGTGAGTATTTTGGCGATTATTATGGGTTTAAACCTATTAGAAGCTCTACCCTTACAATTTCCATCCTGGGGTGAAACCAATTGGATATCAAATGACATGCCATCTGGGGTTCGCTCCTATTGTATTGGATTAACCTTCGGGTTAGTTGCTTCACCCTGTAGCACCCCTGTACTAGCCAGTTTATTAGGTTGGGTTGCCAACAGTCAAGATTTCTTATTAGGGGCATTTTTGCTACTAGCATATACAGCTGGATATGTAACACCATTAATTTTAGCAGGTACCTTTACTGCGACCATTAAAAAACTGCTGGAATTCCGTCGGTGGTCGGGTTGGATAAACCCGGTTAGTGGTGTATTATTAGTAGGTTTTGGAGTTTTTTCCTTGCTTTCTCGATTACCTATTGGTATTTATTAGTAAGTAGGGAGGCACAATTATTTGTAGGATGCCCATGGGGGCGTTGGGTTTCGTTCCTCAACCCAACCTACGTTCATCTTGTGTTTAATTCCACTCACCCACTTATCCTATTTATCTTTACATAGTTTGGTTTTTTAACGCCAACTTACTTATCACTCTTGATTAATGTAAACCTCAAACCTTTCAGCAATGACACTCGATTCTTCATCTCCAGAATTTAACTTAGTTTCCCTTCCGATTCGTTTTATAAGAAAGGAAATTTTACCCGTACTTACCGATTTGAAATTAGCAATTGTTTTATTATTAGTCATTGCTGTTTTTAGTGTTAGTGGCACCGTAATCGAACAGGGACAAACTCCTGCTTTTTATCAGGCCAATTATCCTGAACATCCAGCTTTATTTGGTTTTCTCAGTTGGAAGGTGATTCAGGTGGTAGGGTTAGATCATGTTTATCGCACTTGGTGGTTTTTGTCCTTACTGGTCCTATTTGGTGTGAGTTTAACAGCGTGTACCTTCACACGACAACTACCAGCTTTAAAAACCGCTCAAAAGTGGCAATATTATGACGAGCCAAGAAAGTTTAATAAACTAGCTCTTAGTGCTGAATTAAATAATGTTAACTTAAATTCCATCACTGCCCTATTAAAGAAAAGCCAATATCAAATTTTCCAGCAAGAGGAAAGCAATCATCTACTTTATGCTCGTAAGGGGATAATTGGTAAGATGGGTCCTATTGTTGTACATATTGGAATTGTGATGATATTGCTAGGAGGAATATGGGGCGCAATGACGGGCTTTATGGCCCAGGAAATGATTACCTCCGGTGACACCTTCCAGGTGAAAAATATCATTGATGCGGGAGCTTGGTCTTCTCAGGATGTGTTAAAAAACTGGTCTGTTAAAGTTAACAGATTTTGGATTGATTATACTCCCAAAGGGGGAATTGACCAATTTTACTCCGATCTATCAGTTTTAAATTACCAAGGTGAAGAAGTTAACCATGAAAATATTTATGTTAATAAACCATTACGCTATCATGGTGTAGTCTTCTATCAAACAGATTGGGGAATTGCTGCGGTTAAAGTCAAAATTAATAACAGTCCTATTTTTCAATTACCCATGGCATTACTAAATACTAATGGCCAAGGTAGATTATGGGGAACCTGGATACCAACCAAACCAGATTTAAGTGCGGGAGTTTCCCTGTTAGCAAAAGATCTACAAGGTATGGTCTTAATCTATGATAACGAAGGAAAATTAGTAAATACCGTGCGCGCAGGAATGTCCATACCTGTTAACGGGGTGAATTTAAAAATTCTTGATGTTGTCGGTAGCACGGGTTTACAAATTAAATATGATCCAGGAATTCCTATTGTGTATACAGGTTTTGCCCTATTAATGCTAGGAGTGGTCATGAGTTATTTTTCTCATTCTCAAATTTGGGCCTTACAACATGGTGATGTCTTATACGTGGGTGGAAAAACTAACCGGGCCCAAGTTACCTTTGAGAGAGAAGTATTAGGAATCTTAGACCAGGTTGCTCAAACAGCAAAGAAATAATTTTTTTAGGAGTGAGGATCCTAATTGAGTGGTACATTTAATAAATGCAATACTACTCAATTTTGTATGTATGGGTACACATTCTATAGATCAAGCAAGTATTCAACCATTAGTTACCATCATTCATCAAGAACTATTACCCCAGTTAGTGGTGGAAAGTGTGCACCCCCATAATCCAGCAGTGGTTCACCATCTACCACCTCCCTGGGAGCTAATAGGTACGGGTAACTATGCAGCAGTGGTTTGTCATCCTGATTTTCCCGATGTGGTGGTCAAGATTTACGCTCCTGGTCGTCCTGGATTTGATGAGGAATTAGAAGTTTACAATCGCATAGGCTCTCATCCAGCCTATTCGCAATGCTTTTATGCCTACAATGGTCTATTAGTTCTAAAAAGATTATTTGGTGTAACCCTCTATGATTGTCTGAATCGTGGATTACGCATTCCTGTTAGGGTAATTAAAGATATTGATCGAGCGTTGGATTATGCACGTAGTCGAGGTCTATTTCCCCACGATGTTCATGGTAAAAATGTCATGATGTTTGAGGGGAGAGGTTTAGTGGTAGACATTTCTGATTTTCTCCATGAGGATAAATGTTCCAAATGGGAGGATTTAAAAAAGGCTTATTATTTGATATACTTACCAATTTTTTATCCTTTTAAGTTACGAGTACCCTATTCCTTACTCAACCAGGTTCGTCAGTCCTATCGTTTTATTAGTTCCTTTTCCGGTAAGATTTTGCAATTTTTGAAAAAACTGATTGGTCAAAAATTTTAATCCTATAGCTTTCTATATCTTTAGCTATATTTTTGATATTATCTTGGTCTAGTGTGAATCTTTAGGTATTATTCGTGACTGAACAACCACAGAAGCAGAAATCATCCCGTTCCTTTGCTGGTATTGCTGGTATAGTTGCTGCTGCAACTTTAATTAGTAAAATATTCGGGTTAATTAGACAACAAGCTATAGCAGCTGCTTTTGGTGTTGGTGCTGCTGCTACTGCTTATAGTTACGCTTATATTATTCCTGGATTTTTATTGATTTTACTTGGTGGAGTAAACGGTCCTCTACATAGTGCCCTTGTCAGCGTCTTAGCCAAACGTAAACGAGAAGAAGCGCCTCCTATTGTAGAAACAGTAACAACCCTAGTTAGCGGATTATTATTAGTAGTAACAGTCGCTCAAATTTTTTTAGCGGAACCCTTAATTGATCTGGTTGGTTATGGATTAGATGTAAAAACCAGAGAAATTGCTGTTCGTCAGCTACAAATCATGTCACCAATGGCCTTATTTTCTGGTTTAATTGGTCTTGGTTTTGGCACCCTCAATGCAGCAAACCAATATTGGCTATTATCAATTAGTCCCCTGTTATCCAGTATTACAGTAGTTATTGGTATTGGTATTTTAGCGTTAGAATATGGTAAACAAATAATTCAGCCAGAATTTGCATTTATGGGAGGGATGGTATTAGCTTGGGGAACCTTAATCGGAGCAATTTTACAATGGTCCGTACAATTAATTTTTCAGTGGAGGTTAGGTTTAGGAAAATTAAAACTGAGGTTTGATTTTAAATCTCCTGCAGTTCAAGAAGTAATTAAAATAATGATTCCTGCTACTATTTCTTCTGGTATGATGCCAATTAATGTAGCAACTGATTTATTTTTTGCAAGTCCCATCAAAGGTGCAGCAGCAGCTTTCAATTACGCTAATTTACTAGTTCAAACACCACTAGGAATTATTTCTAATATTATTTTACTTCCCCTATTACCAATGTTCGCCAAATTAGCTGAACCGCAATCTTGGCCAGATCTAAAATTACGCATTCGTCAGGGGATTATATTAACTGCTGTGACCATGCTACCTTTAGGTGGTTTAATGATAGGTTTATCTACACCCATTGTTCAGGTAGTCTATCAACGGGGTGCATTTAATCAAGAAGCTACCGAGTTAGTTGCTTCCCTATTAATAGCCTATGGCATAGGAATGTTTGTCTACTTGGGGAGAGATGTTTTAGTGAGGGTATTTTACGCTTTAGGTGACGGACAAACTCCATTCAAAATCAGTACGTTTAATATTTTTCTGAATGCAGTTTTGGATTTTGTCCTCGTGAAACCTTTTGGCGCTCCTGGTTTGGTTTTAGCCACAGTGGGTGTTAATTGTAGTTCTATGTTAATGTTATTGTGGTTGTTAAACCGTAAACTCAATGGTTTACCCCTGAGAGAATGGACTTGGCCAATTTTGGGTTTAACTTTTGGCAGTGTGGTTGCTGGTGTTAGTAGCTATCAAACCTTTGTTACTTGTCAACTGCTAATACCCAGCCAAAATTTAGTAGTTTTGATTCTTGAATTGTCCGTTACTGCTATTGTGGGAATTGCTATATTTGCCATGATTGTGGGGACAATGAAAATACCAGAAGTCAATAGTTTTGTCACCAAAATGAAACAGAAATTTTTGAGGATATCCAGATGAAATTAATTTCTGAACCCTCGGTTCCCACCAAAATTCAGAGAATGAAACAAAGAGTTAGATGGCGACATCCAGCTATTTTGGAGCATAATATTGACCAAACCGTGATGAAATTCGATGATCAAGGTAGGGAAAAAAATCAAGAATTTTCCTTTATGGTTATGGGTGACAGTGGGACGAAATCAAATTATGGCTCCCATCCGCAACGTCAAGTAACTGAAATGATGTTAAATCATCTTGATGATTGTCGTTTTATTCTACATACCGGAGATGTGGTTTATGTTGTAGGTTCTCGTGAATATTATCCAGCCAATTTCATTCAACCTTACCGGGAATTTTTACTTGGTGGAGAGAATCCAGAAAACATAGCTTATAATCACATGACCTTTAAGTTGCCCATATTACCAGTTCTCGGCAATCATGATTATTATGATGTACCTTTATTATATCGTTTGATTACAGGTTCAACCTTACCTCTACGACAAATGTTACGTTATAAAGATATTGAAATTGGTTGGCATGGTTCCAACCAAGGAGATACTTACGCTAGAGCTTTTATTGATTATCTAGCTGCTATTGGTTCCTCTGATTTGGTAGCTCACCTAAATAAATATTATACTGGGAAAGTTAATACAGGTAGATGCTTAAATTACCAACCAGGTGAATTTACGAGGTTACCCAATAGATACTATAGTTTTAATTATGGGGGAATAGATTTTTTTGCCTTGGATTCTAACACTTTTAATACTCCAGAACCTTTACCAAAAAGTCGAGCCCAGGATATTCGTCAAAAATTGTGGGAAAGTCGTCGCTCTTTGGAGCGGGAGGAGTTAGAAATTTTAGCGGTATATGAGAAGTTAGACTCAAAAAATCCGCGAGAATCAGATCTTCTAGCAGATTTAGCGGGTAAATTGGATCAATTAAATGAAGTCAAACTTGATATTGAGAAACAATTAGAAAGTCACACTAATGCGGATACAGATTTTGAGCAACTGGAATGGTTAAGGGATAGATTAATTGCATCCTGGCAAGATTTAAATGTTAGGGGAAGGGTGTTATTTTTTCATCATCCTCCCTACGTTACAGAAGCAACCAAATGGCAACAGGGACAAACTTTAGCAGTTCGTCATCGATTACGGGAGGTATTGGAACAGGTAAGGGTAGCTTTAGGAAATATGGGGAGAGAAATAACTGGGGGAAGACCCTTGGTAGATCTGGTGTTTAATGGTCACGCCCACTGTTTGGAGTTTTTAAAAACTACAGACACTGGATATGGAGATTCTGGTATTAACTATATTGTCTGTGGTGGTAGTGGTCGTCGTCCTCGTCGTCAGCGAGAGGAAGGAACTGAGTTGTTAGAGGATTTTAGCGAGCATGATAGTGCCCACACGCGAAAAGTTGCCGATTCTTTGTTGTATGTGGGACGTACCGGTTATGATTTAGAGACGAGAAAACCCTATTCTTGTGTGCGTGTGGATGTTAAAGCTGGTATTCCTCCTCAATTTGTAATTACACCACTGGTAACGGAATTAATTGAGGGAAAATGGTGTAACAAGCAATTGGATGCCATAATTGTATAGTTTTATCCGAGACCCATGGGGGTGTTGGGTTTCATACTTCAACCCAACCTACGTTCATCTTATATTTAATTCCACCCACTTACTTATCTCATCAGTTTGGATTTGAGCCAAAACTCTGTTTAAATACTGGGTCAAGGTAAAAGCATCAACTCCTAACTCCGTTCTCTCCTTTGCTGCCAAAATACCAGCTTGAGAGTGCCACCAAGCTGCTGTTGCTACCACATCCTCCATATTAACTTGTCTGTTAACCACCTGTCCTAAAATCCCCCCCATTAGTCCAGTTAATACATCACCACTCCCACCCCGAGCTAAAGCTGGTGTACTTTCAGAGTTTATCCAAGTAACTCCCTGATGTTTAGCGATCGCAGTTCTTGCTCCTTTTAATAGAACTATGGCTCTAGTTTGTGATGCTGCTGTTTGCACTCCTTTGACTCTATTTGTGATATCAATCTCAGGAAATAGGCGATGAAACTCTCCTCCATGGGGAGTGAGAATAGTAGGTTGATGGCGGTTTTTTAAAGTGGTAATTGTGCCCAATTGTGCTAGAATATTGAGAGCATCTGCATCCAGAATTATGGGAACTTCACTTTTTATTACTTGCTCCACAATAGGAGTTGCTTCTGTAGTTAATCCAGGTCCACACGCAATAACAGTAAAGGAATTTAAAGTGGTTTCTCCAGGCAATTGTAAATGGGAAATTGCTCCATTATTTGTTTCTGGACAACCAATAATGAGAGCTTCTGGTAAGTGGGAAACTAATAAAGGTTTAATACTTTCTGGCACGGCAATAGATAACATGCCAATCCCAGATGCTCTAGCACCTAAACCAGTTAAAATTGCTCCCCCTGCATAGCGTTTAGAGCCACAAATTAGTAACAGATGTCCAGATTTATATTTATGCACGATGGGAGAAAGAGGTAGGGGTAAAGTATTAATTACTAGACTTTGGGTAATGCGTTTGATGGTGGGAACTTCCCCCAAAACTGCCTGAATATCAGCCAGAGGAATATCAAAATCAACTAACTCTGTTTTTCCTGCATATTTTATTGCTTGTTCTTGTAATAAACCCTGTTTCCACAAACCCAAACAAAAAGTGTGGGAAGCACAAATAGCAGTTCCTAAAACCGCTCCCGTATCGGTGTGTATTCCCGAAGGTAAATCAATACTAAAAATTGGTTTGTTCCACAGATTAAGATGATTAATAGCCTCAGCAATGTTGCCAGTGATTTCTCTTTCTAAACCAAAGCCAAATAACCCATCAATTAAAAAATCACAATCTGGCAATTCAGCTAGTTGAGAAAAACAAGGAATTCCTAAACTTTGAGCATAGTGAAAATGTTGGTTAGTTAACTCCTTGAGTTGACCAAAAGGTTGATAAATCCAAACATTATAACCACGAAAATGTAATTCCCTTCCCACCACCAAAGCATCACCACCATTATGACCAGGCCCAGCTAAAATACCAACCCTAGAACCTTTTAATGTCATAGATAAAAGGCGATCGCAAATGAGCCTACCTACTTTTTCCATCAAAGCTGGAATGGGCATTCCTGCGGCGAAAACTCTTGATTCCACATCCCGCATCTGAGCAGCAGTGACAACAAATATTTCCTTTAGATGCTTCAAATCCTGGTTATTCATTAGTCAAATTTTATCTCCCATAATATACCCTAGCATTACCATAACCCAGTCTTTTCAAGTAGTTACTCCATTGCTCCGCTTGATAGCGATCTTTAAATTTACCCAGAGCTACGTGAAATCCTCTAGGTTCGCTTCTCATCAGAACATGAACTCTCCCTTTTACTTTGTGTCGAATTTGTTGCCAGATGGTTCGTAAATTCTCAGCACTTGTGGGAACAACCACATAATAAGACTCAACATAGTAGTGAGCTTGTTTTGTCAGGTCAATGTTAGCAGAGTTGTCAGAAGAGGTTGCAGCACCACCATCATAACCCAAGTTGGATGTAGTGGTAGAGACAGAAGATGATATTTGTCCTGGAGGGGAGACAACCATAACACGAATACCACTTACACCATTTAACTCTAAGTCCCTTACCCGTTCAGCAGCATAATAGGATTCACTAAAAACACCTGACTGAATAACACTACGTCCACCAAAAGGGCGAATATAAGCATTACTATCAACTCGACGGACTTGTTGTAAAACATATTGACTATCAGTTTCAACATAGACCACATACCTGTCCGAGTTTCTGCTAGCATAGCCACGGGGATCTAGTTGGGAGAGAATAACCACCTCACCCTGACCCATAAACTGTGTATCAAGCGTTTTGGCTAAAGCTTGTTGGCACATTATCACTAAATTACTAGATGCCAACAAGAAGAGCATAGATAAAGAGGTAGTACTATTTAAATTCGCCATATTTGTCATGTAGAGTAGGAGAATTTTAATCAATCAAACCGAATCTAAAAATCCAAAGGTAAAGTAGCCCTAACTTCAACATACTTTACCAAAAGATGAAGTTTTGCTTTAAATTTCTATCATTTATCATTTTAATCAGGATAGTCTTGGATTGATTGAACACCACAACCTACCAAACACACCATAAACTTCCAGTCAACAACCGTCAACCACTAACGCAAAACCTGTGCTACCCTAGAAAAGTGTCTATATGTTGTAAATCTCAACTATGAAAAAGATTAATGATGAAAAAAGTTGTTGTTGGTCTTTCTGGTGGCGTTGACAGTTCCGTAGCAGCGGCCATTCTACACAATCAGGGCTATGATGTCATTGGTTTGACCCTTTGGTTAATGAAAGGGAAGGGTCAGTGCTGCTCCGAGGGTATGGTGGATGCAGCTACTATTTGCCAACAACTAAGTATTCCCCATGAAATTGTTGATATGCGGGATGTGTTCCAAACTAACATTGTGGATTATCTGGTTTCCGGTTACAGCGCGGGAATCACCCCCTTACCCTGTTCCCAATGTAACAGAACTGTGAAATTTGGTCCCATGTTAGAATATGCAAGAGAAAAACTGGGATCTGATGTTATTGCTACTGGTCATTATGCCCGAATTGCTTACGACCATGGGACTGAACGTTATCAGTTACTACGTGCCTTTGACCGCAACAAAGATCAATCCTACTTTTTATATGATTTATCCCAAGAACTACTAGCAGGTACTATCTTTCCCCTGGGAGAGTTAAATAAAAATGATACTCGTAAAATTGCCGCCGAATATGGCTTAAAAACCGCCGATAAACCCGAGAGCCAGGACTTATGCTTAGTAGAGAGCAATGGTTCCATGCGGGCATTTCTAGACAAATATTTAGCTCCTAAACCTGGTGATATTGTGGACAGTAACGGCAAAATTTTAGGCAAGCATGATGGTGTTCACCATTACACTATAGGACAGCGCAAAGGCTTAGGAATTGCCGCAGCTGAACCACTATATGTCATAAAGTTAGACACAGTTAATAATCTTGTCGTAGTAGGCGATCGCACGAAAGGTACAGAGAAAGAGTGTACGGTTGAGCGAGTAAACTGGGTATCCATGGCAGAACCCAGAGGTACTATTCGTGGGGAAGTGCAAATACGTTACCGTTCTCAACCTGTACTGGCAACAATTATCCCTGGGGAAACCGACTGTGTACAACTGGTATTTGATGAACCCCAATTCAGCATCACACCTGGACAAGCAGCAGTTTGGTATGAGGGAGATAAGGTATTAGGTGGGGGGATCATCAAAAATTAGTATCAATTAACCAAGTGTTGCCATCTTTCAACGCTCTATCTAAATACCGTACAGGCCATAAGCGGGCTATTTTATCCAAAGAACCAGTAGCAAGAGTTTGGCCATCTGGGCTAAAACTCACACTTGTAACTGTATCATCATAACCCTTAAACTCTTGAATTAGCTGACCCTTTAAGTCCCATAACCGGACTGTCTTATCAACAGAAGCGGTAGCGAGAGTTTGTCCATCAGGACTGAAACTCACATTTGTTATCCCACTATCATGACCCTTGAATTCCCGAATCAGATAACCCTTTAAATTCCATAAACGAGCTATTTTGTCAACTGAACCGGTAACAACAGTTTGGCCATCGGGACTGAAACTCACACTTGTAACCCCACCCTCATGACCTGGAAATTTTCCAAGGAGGTCACCCTGCAAGTTCCATAACCTAGCTATTTTGTCAGCACTACCAGTAGCTAGAGCTTGGCCATTGGGACTGAAACTGACACTTGTAACCCAGTCCTCATGACCTAGAAATTCTCCAAGGAGGTCACCCTGCAAGCTCCATAACCTGGCTATTTTGTCCCGGGAACCAGTAGCTAGGATTTGGCCATTGGGACTGAAACTGACACTTGTAACCCAGTCCTCATGACCCTGAAATTCTCCAAGGATATCACCCTGCAAATTCCACAACCGAGCTGTTTTATCAGCAGAACCAGTCCCTATGGTTTGTCCATCTGGGCTGAAATTAACACTTGTGACTCGACTTTGATGACCTTTAAATTCTTGAATCAGACGACCTTCCCAGTTCCACAACCGAGCTGTGTTGTCTCGGGAACCAGTTGCAATATTTTGACCATCTGGGCTAAAACTCACACTGGTAACCCAATCTTCATGACCTCTAATCTCCTGAATTTTGTGTCTATTTAACCCCCACAACCGAGCTGTTTTGTCCACAGAGGTGGTAGCGATGGTTTTACCATCGGGACTGAAACTCACACTGGTGACCCAGTTCTCGTGACCATGAAATTGTTGAATGGTTTCTCCCTGCAAGTTCCATAATCTAGCTGTTTTGTCCACAGAGGTGGTAGCGATGGTTTTACCATCGGGACTGAAACTCACACTGGTGACCCAGTTCTCGTGACCATGAAATTGTTGAATGGTTTCTCCCTGCAAGTTCCATAATCTAACTGTTTTGTCCACAGAGGTGGTAGCTAGGATTTGACCATCGGGACTAAAACTCACACTTGTAACCCAGTCCTCATGACCATGAAATTGCTGGATGTTTTCCCCCTGCAAATTCCATAACCGAGCTGTTCCATCCTCAGAACCAGTTCCTATACTTTGTCCGTCTGGACTAAAACAGATACTTGTGACTCCACCTTCATGACCACGGAACTGTTGGATGTTTTTCCCCTGCAAATTCCATAACCGAGCTGTTCCATCCTCAGAACCAGTCCCTATACTTTGTCCATCTGGACTAAAACAGATACTTGTGACTCCACCTTCATGACCACGGAACTGTTGGATGTTTTTCCCCTGCAAATTCCATAACCGAGCTGTTCCATCCTCAGAACCAGTCCCTATACTTTGTCCATCGGGACTAAAACAAACACTTGTAATTCCACCTTCATGACCACGAAACTGCTGGATGTTTTCACCCCGCAAATTCCATAACCGAATTGTTTTGTCCCAGGAACCAGTCCCTATACTTTGTCCATCGGGACTAAAACAGACACTTGTAATTCCACCTTCATGACCTTTGATGATGTTGCGATCGCTGATGGTGTCAAGAATAGTATTTAATGTATAAATGGGACGAACGGTTGGGTACTTATCCAGAGGATTGTTTTGAACTATGGATTTTAATAAGTTAGCATTACCCACAGCAGTAACCAGGGATAGTAGAGGGTCAGTTTGAAACTGGTCTAAAGCAATTAGTGCATCTTCTTCCAGCTTAGTTACCAGCTGAGCTTGTTCTTCAGCTTCCCTTTCTTGTCTAAGCTCTGCTTGAATTCTCTCTAATTGTGCTGATAACTGAGTATAATATGAACGTGCATACTGATAACGAATAAACTGCACTAAACAGTCGTGAACCAGTTGATATCTATCCCTCAGTGATTCTCGCACTAGCCATACTAAACCTGAACCAACGAAAATCTTCAAAACCAAATCTAGTTTATCACTTTCCACTGACAACTGTGTTATTATTTCCGCTTGAGTTTTCAAGGGTTTAGTTCCATTTTCCCCTGTGAGCAAGTATAAAACCAATTGAGCTGTTGACTCATTCTCAGGTCCACAACTTTTAATCACATCCTGCAAGAATTTTTCTAGTAGTTTCTGTTTACCACCAAATTGTTCATATTGCTCTAAAGTATCAATTCCCTCCTTTTCTAATTGTGCACCAACAATTTGTAGTTCTAGGGGTCTAACCTCTCCTAAATTGTCCCCCAACTCTTCAACTAATTGGTCAATTAATTCCATCTGTAACTCAAATTGGTCTTTGACCATTAGAGTTTGAATAATCCTCTTAGCCACTGCTTTAGAGAAGTTACCCAAGTAGTAACGAATAGTTTTGTCAAGAATGTTATTATTAGTAACTCTTAAATCTACTAGTCTATCTATCTCCAGTAAGTAATGTAAGTATTCCTCCCGCAGGGTAAGGATAATTTTAACAAATGGAATATCTAGGCAAGAGCGTAACAATTGATAAAATGTTCTTTTTTGCTCTAGGTTATTGGCAACAAAGAAAAATTCTTCAAGTTGGTCAAATATCAAAACCGTTAATAAATTTTTATCGCCACTGATGTTTAATAGTTTAATAATTCTCTCCTGTGGAGATAATCCATTAAATGTTTCTATGGCTATAGTTGATTGTAACTTGTTCTCTAGTTTATTTAATAATTGCTCCCATAATTCTTCTAACCAGTTTGTGTACTCCCGCAGAATAATAGGTAACAGCTGTCTATCATCAATAAGTTCCTGTTCCAGAATAGGAACTAGTCCCCCCTGAATAATTGAGGTTTTACCCACTGCAAATTGTCCGTGAATCACGACTAATGGATGTTCATTGTCTGATATTCTTTGCCATAACCTTTTGATATCTTCTTCCCTACCAAATGCCATAGAACGACCATTGGAACCATTAGTCCCGTTCATGATTGGGCGTTGGGGATTTAAATAGGATGATCCCAGGAATGCTCTTAACCCATACTGTTGTTCAACTTGTAGTTGCTCTTGTCTAACATAGAACGCCTCTAAATAATTACCGTGATCAAAGTATAAACTGGCCAAAGTTTTTAAAATCTCAATGTAGAGTTGGGGATCCTGGGGAGGCGCACTATGAGTTTTAGCGATTTCTAAATTTTTAATAGCCGTGCTAGTTTCTCCTAAACCAATTTGGGAACGAGCAATCAACAAGTGATATAAACCATCATCTGGTAAAATTATGTGGTCAACACTGGTTAAGATTTCTTGTGCATACTGTGCCTGCTTTTTAGCTTCTGACCATTGTTGATTTTCTAAAGCCGCTTCTGCCAAAAACCTGTGAATTTGAGCCAAACTTTTCACTTGGTTTTCTCCATTGTAGTAATTAGGTGTGCCAATAATACTACCCCAAGTTTCTAAATCTGGTGCAACTCTCAAAATTTTTCTCAGTATTTGATCATCTATCCAAATCAATAGGGGAAAGGTAAAGTTTTTTCTAAATTCTTCTCTAATTTGGTTGGAGAACTGTAAGATAGAGTCCAGGTTGTTAACAGTCTCCAGTCCAAAGACCATCAAAACTTCTGGATGTCTATCCAACGTTAGGGATATATTATCATAGAGACTTATGGCGGAATGAGGTAGAGTAATCTCCTCAATTTTGTTGGGCGATCTTTCCCGCAATTGCGCTGCTACTTGTTCGCGTAATTCAGCATCATTACAGTGCAAAAAAATCAGGGAAAATTGACTTTGGGAAAAATCAATTACTCGTAGGATAGTTTTGATCGGTTCATAGTGATGATTGGGAATATTTTCTAGATCATTCATGGTGTTGGTCTCCGGGAAAATCCTGTTGATTCCACTAAAATTAGATTGATATTAAATCGGGAATAGCAAGTTGTGATAGTTAAAAGCGACAAATGCGGTTTTGAACGATTAATCCAGCACGTTCCAGTATAGTTTAGTTGGTAGTGCAACAGCAATGGAGAGGATAATGTAGTTTGGATTGGGGAACGAACTTCATCATCTACATGCGATCGCATCAGACAGCCACCCATAAGAAAGGAATAGAAGTAGTGCACGAGTGCAATGCGCATACCTTATTCTTGTAGTTCACGAATTTTTGTAACGATACTTGACCTTTCCAAGTTTGCATAGGTTATAATTGATGCTTGTTGAGTAAAAGTTGAACAAAAATAGATCGTGACATCAGTTGTTAAAATAGTAAAAATGGATATGCCCCATCCTTTATTGGTGATTGAAGTGGTAAGTCCTAATCAAGAAAAGCGAGATTATCGTTACAAGCGTTCTGAGTATGCAGCACGGGGTATTAATGAATATTGGATTGTCGATCCGATGGCACAAAAGGTGACTGTTTTGGAGTGGCTGGAAGGTTTATATGAGGAGCAGGTTTTTACGGGTGATGAGGTGATTTTTTCCCCTTTGTTTTCTGAGGTGAAGTTAACTGTAAATGAGATTCTAAAAGGATAATTTAAGTGGGTGAGTGTAATTAAACACAAGATGAACGTAGGTTGAGCTGAGGAACGAACAAATGTACCGAAGATGCCATTTCAATTACTTTTAGCCACTGGGGGTGGAGATAAAACCATTACAGTCTTTCCCTGTAATCCCCCTAAACCATAACTACTTACAACTTAATAGGGGAAGATTACCCTACCACCGGGTCTTACATCAGCGTGAAAAAACCCCTTGTTTTTCCCCATAAAGACCGCATCTCCCAACCCGGAAAAATTGGAAGACTTTAAGACCTCCCACAGTTTCTTGAAGTCTCCATTCATGGGAATCATATCTATGGCACGAAAGTAAAGATGCTGACTATTACGCGCACCACCTACGGAACTATTAACTGCAGGTGGGCGATACCCGGATGTAATTCTGATGGGTGAGCCAAATTTCTCCCTCACTGGCCCCCAGGTTTTTGCCACTCGGATGGCATTGGCTACATATTCCGCACTAGTAGGAACACGAGTACAGTCTTTGGTTGCTTCTCCCCAAGTTAAGGGTATACCCTCAACTATATACTGGTTGGCATAAACTATTTTACCATCGGGTAAGGTCATGCTACGACCAGTGGGAGAACCTGCATCTGGATTAACTTTTAGGTCTAATTTAATCAGGTCTTCTCTGATCGCTTCTGTTTCTTCTTTGTCTTTTAATTCTAGTAGTTCCTGAGCAGTACCTATGCCTAAACCTAATGGGTATTGTAATTGATTTAATGTTTTAAATTCTGAGAATACTTGTTTAGTCACTGGTCCAACTAAACCATCTGGATCTATTTTGAGTAGTGATTGGATTTCTTTCACTAAGTCTGGATGGGCATCCATAATAAATATGGCTGGAGCTTTCAGTCTGACAAACTCACTTAGAGACCTAATCTCTTTCGGATTGATTGCAGGGGGGTTACCCGTCATAATTGCACCTTAAGAACTATAAAAATCGGCAAACTGATAAAAATATATCCTAAAAATGTACACAATCGTGTTTTCAAGTAACGCTTTGAGTAATTGCTAAATAGGCTACCTTAGCTGCTTCTTGTTCAGCTGCTTTGATTGATCTTCCTTTCCCCTGTCCGAGAATTTTCTCATGTAACCAAACCTGGGCCAAAAAACGTTCATGGGGATTCTGGGGTTGATTAACTTCCACGACCCGATATTCCGGTAACACCTTATATCCCGCTTGAGTCCATTCTTGTAGAGCAGCTTTATAATTTAGCTTAGCTGGATCTAAACGAATTTGCTCTGCTAGTTCCTGAAAATGAGGATCCAACCAAGGACGAATTAGGATTAAATTCTGGGTACTAAGATAAAGAGCACCTAATAATGCTTCAAATGCGTCTGCTAAACGAGACTCCTGCCCAACATTATCCGCTGTGGCACTACCTGCCACTAACAAATATAATTCTAAACCATACTCCCTGGCTAATCTAGCAAGAATGCGATCGCTCACTAGAACGGAACGGATAGCAGCAAAGTCACCCACACAGCAATCAGGATAGCTTTCCCACAGGACAACAGCTGCTACTAAACGAACAACAGCATCACCGACGAATTCTAGCTGTTCATAATTTGCCGATTCAGAAACAGTAGGGTGAGTAAGTGCCAAGTCCAGCAGTGGCCACTTAATAGGACTATTTGCTGATAATCCCAACTTTTGGATTAAACTTTCAAGTTGCCGTTGACGGCGAGGGTAAACGCGGGACATTAGTAAAAAATAGAATTACAAGTTTTAAAAAAGAGAGAGCAGCACATAAGCCGGGTTCTGTTCTCTTGCGAGGGTAGTTATCTGTCTGGGATAGTTGTTACCAACTACCTCAAGCGGCTCTAATTTGCCGAAACTGGTAAAAGACCAACCATAGTTTCTCTGGCCTTGCTCCCAACCGGGGTTTACCGAGCCAGTACCTCTCGATACTGCTGGTGCGCTCTTACCGCACCTTTGCACCCTTACCAACTCTAGAATTAGCATTCTGAAAACTGGCGGTATTTTTCTGTGGCACTTTCCTCACGATCGCTCGTACTGGACGTTATCCAGCAAGTTTGGTCTTTCGGGAGCCCGGACTTTCCTCAAACCGGTGTTAATCACCAATCTGCAACCACCTACGTCTACTCTCTCCCCTACCAGTTTAACCTTTTATTTACCTTTAAGGTCAACGTCTCTTATTCCAAGGTAGAGCATAAGTCCACGGTAGTTTTTCAATGGTAAAGGGACAGTTTATGATAGACACAGGTGGTATATTTGTACCAGAAGCTAAACCAGTACGTAACTCCGATATTCTTAATACCAACTGCAGGGAGAATTCTATTTTCTTTTTCCCTTCCATAAACTCCTTGTACCAACCCTGGAGATTTCTCTGTCCCTTGGTTACCGCTATATCAACTAATGGTTTGCTAACCTCATATACTCCGCTTTCCTTATTTCGTTTTAAAATATCCTCAGCAGTTACTGTTTCAGACATAGTTTTCTTAGGCGCGATAATTGTGGGAACCTGGGGAATAGCTAGGTCTCGGATCATATCTGGAGATTGGCGAATAACACGACGGGATTTTTTACTCTGTTCAAATACCCAGGAACTATTATCCCAGTCCACATATACAGCAAAAGTTTCTGACTTGTTTTCAATGCTGATGGGTAATTGTCTTAAATTATCTTTAACTTTCTCCAAGGAATAGGTTCCCCCTCCACAGGAAATTGCTATTTCGTTGTCTAGGTTTTGCTCCTTTAATTGTTGGGCGACAGATTCTTTCTCAAACTTGAGCATGATCATATCATCAATTGATGTGATCATCCGGTTGAAGGTGTAATATAGGCATAGAATATAAACCATCAACAAAATCAGATTTTGATCACCACTTTGTAACACCATAGAATTATCTATCCTCACCAATAAATCAGACTTATTTTTGATTAATTTCAAATGAATTAGTTAACCAACCTCGACGCCAAAAAAACAACATTAAACTACTGGCAATCACTGCCATTAATCCCAGACAAAAGGGATACCCCCAATACCAGTTTAGTTCTGGCATATTATAGGGCGATTTTTCGGTACTAAAATTCATGCCATATACTCCTACAACAAATGTCAAGGGGATGAAAATAGATGAAATTACCGTGAGTAGCTTCATAATTTCGTTCATTTTGTTACTCACAGCCGACATATAAACATCCATTAAGCCCGAAACCAATTCTCGGTAATTTTCTACCATATCCAGGACCTGGACTGCGTGATCATAACAATCTCTTAGGTAAATACTTACCTCTTGGCTAATCAAGTGGCTACCATCACGAATGAGGGAACTAATCGCATCCCTTTGGGGCCAAATTCCTCTTCTTAGTTGTAATAACTCTCGTTTAACTTGATATATTTGCTTTAAAGTTTCTGATGTAGGATTAGTAATTACTTCTTCCTCCAGCTCAGCAATACGCTCCCCATACAATTCTAAGACTGGAAAAAAACCGTCAATAATGGCATCTAATAGAGAGTAAGCCAAATAATCACTTTTCTCTCCCCGGATAATACCTTTATTCTTATTAATTCTTGCCCTGACACTGTCGAAACAATCATGCTCTGATTCTTCTTGAATGGTTAAAACATAATGGGTTCCTAGGACTAAGCTAACCTGTTCACTATAAAAACTACGATTATTGGTATTTGGCACAACCATTCGGGCAATTATCACCAGTTGTTCTTCATAATCTTCAATCTTGGGTCGTTCTGCCATATTGACTACGTCTTCCAAAATCAACGGGTGTAAATCAAAAGTTTGTCCCAAGCGATGAATTACATCCCGATTTCCTAAACCTTGGACATCCACCCAAGAAACGGACTGTGTCCGGAGGTAATCACTACATTCTTCTGGATTGATGATTCGCCTTTCGACTAAATCAGTTGAGTTGTAATCCATTAAAACAATTTGTGGTTGTTGGGCATCCTCATGAATGATAATCGTCCCTGGAATAGTGCCTGGTTGATGATAATATTCCT
Source organism: Cylindrospermopsis raciborskii Cr2010 (assembly GCF_003367075.2). Classification (NCBI taxonomy): domain Bacteria; kingdom Bacillati; phylum Cyanobacteriota; class Cyanophyceae; order Nostocales; family Aphanizomenonaceae; genus Cylindrospermopsis; species Cylindrospermopsis raciborskii. The sequence continues at coordinate 153,318 of NZ_CP065936.1, read as the reverse complement.
GAGTAAAGGATTTACCGGTTTTTGCACCATCTATACCTCGATTACTCCTGTTATTCCCAGAGCGAGCATGTTTCTTATTCATCGGAAATTTCACCTAATTTTTAGTGACAAGTGGTGAAAAAAACAAAAAAGTTTGTCTTATAAAAAAGACAAACTATGAAAAATTTTACCTTAAAGGGCGGCAATTAAAACATTCCCATGCCACCCATGCCACCCATACCGCCCATACCACCCATACCGCCCATGCCAGGGTCGGGTGCAGCGGGGGCTTTCTTTTCTGGTTTTTCCACTACTAAAACCTCGGTGGTTAACACCATACCTGCAATAGATGCAGCGTTTTGTAATGAGGAACGAACTACTTTAGCGGGGTCAATAATCCCAGCGGCAATCAGGTCTTCAAATTCACCAGTAGCCGCATTGTAGCCAATATTAAAATCGCTGTTGCGAACTTGAGAAACAATTACAGAACCCTCCACACCTGCATTGTTAGCAATTTGACGTAGGGGGGCTTCTAGGGATCTTTGGACAATTTCTGCCCCAATTTTTTCTTCCCCATCCAAAGTGTCTTTAATTGCATCTACTTTTGCAACTAAATGAATTAGAGTTGTGCCACCACCTGGAACAATCCCTTCTTCTACTGCTGCTTTAGTAGCATTTAGCGCATCCTCAATTCGCAGTTTACGGTCTTTTAGTTCGGTTTCCGTAGCAGCACCGACTTTGATAACTGCCACACCGCCAGCTAATTTAGCAATCCGTTCTTGCAGTTTTTCCGCATCATAGTCAGAATCCGTTTCTTCTAGCTGCTTACGAATCTGGGCAATCCGTTTTTGGATTTCCGGTTTGTTTTCACTACCAGAAACAATGGTGGTGTTTTCCTTATCTATGGTTATTTTCCGAGCTTTCCCCAGCATTTCTAGGGTTGCTGTATCCAGACTCAAACCAATTTCTTCGGAAATCATTTGCCCATCGGTGAGAATGGCAATATCCTGTAACAAGGCTTTACGACGTTCACCAAAGCCGGGAGATTTAATAGCAGCAACGGCTAAAACTCCCCGTGCTTTGTTGACTACTAAGGTTGCTAAAGCATCTCCTTCCACATCTTCAGCAATAATTAACAAAGGCTGACCCAACCGGGCTACTTTTTCTAATATTGGCACCAGGTCCTGAATACTACTGATTTTCTTATCTGCAATTAGAATGCGGGGGTTATCAAATTCTACTGTCATCCGGTCATTGTTGGTAATGAAGTAGGGAGAAATGTAACCTCTATCAATTTGCATTCCTTCTACCACTTCCAATTCCGTTGTTAAGGATTTGGACTCTTCCACGGTAATGACACCATCTTTGGTAACCTTGGCCATGGCCTGGGCTAACATCTGGCCTACTTCTTCATCATTGCCAGCAGAAACTGTGGCAACTTGAGCAATACTGGCAGTAGGAGAATCTAATTCGCTGTCTTCTACCGGTTTAGCAATTTTGGCAATTTCCTTGACTAGTGCTTCTACGGTTTTATCTATACCCCGTTTCAATGCAATGGGATTTGTACCAGCAGCTACGTTTTTTAATCCTTCCTTAACTAGGGCTTGTGCCAGCACGGTGGCGGTTGTAGTTCCATCTCCAGCTACATCCTTGGTTTTGGAAGCCACTTCTTGAATTAGTCTGGCCCCAGTATTTTCTAGGGGGTCTTCCAATTCAATTTCTTTGGCTACTGTAATGCCATCGTTCACAATTTGGGGGATACCAAATTTTTTTTCTAACAGCACATTACGACCCCTTGGTCCCAGGGTGATTTTTACCGCATCCGCTAATGCGTTAATACCCTTTTCTAGAGCCCGACGTGATTCTTCATCAAATGCAATGATCTTAGCCATGGTTGATCTTTTCCTTAGTTTCATTAGACAATTTAGCACTCTTAATTCAGGAGTGCTAACTGTGCCGCCTATTCAATTTAGCAAATAGTTACCAAAAATGGGTGCAGCTGTGGGAGGTAAGCCAGAACGCCTATCTGGCACTCACTTTTACCGATCAACTTTGTCCTGAGCGTTTTGGCTAAGGCTATACTATTACAGTTGGTACTGGTCTGGCAAACTAATGGTTATGGTTATGGGGGGAAATGAATATAGACAACTCTCTTAAGGCTCTTGGTATTGCTAACCCTAGTGGCACCGGCTGGTTAGCAGTGGTATTTACTTTTATTTTGGCTTGGCTCATAACCTGGGGTTCAATTCCCACTGTTCGTCAATTTGCCCTCCGGGTCGGTTGGGCTGACCAACCTAATGCCCGACGACTCAATCGGGAACCTTTACCCAATGCGGGAGGCCTGGCTATCTATGCCGGCGTAATTGCTGCTGTGGTCTTTGCCAGTCTTTTCCGACCTATCGAACTCCAGGGGGTTTTAGCCCAGGTTCTCACAATTCTTTTGGGTGGATCTATTCTTGTTTTGGTTGGGTTTATAGACGACCAGTTTGGTCTGCCTCCATTTATTCGGTTATGGACACAAATTATTACTGCCCTGTTATTGGTGGCTAATGGTATGAGTATCAAGGTGATGTTTGGTACTCCTATTGATTCCTTTTTGTCTACAGCTCTCACTGTTTTATGGATAGTTGGCATTACCAATGCCGTTAATCTCATGGACGGTATGGATGGTTTAGCTGGTGGCATTAGTTTTATTACTGCCATGAGTTTGTTGGGGGTCTCTGCCCAGTTTGATAATCGAGCCGCAGCAACTCTGGTATTGGCTGCACTGTCGGGGGCAGCTCTTGGCTTTTTACGCCACAACTTTTACCCCTCCCGCATTATTATGGGTGATGCTGGAGCCTATTTTTTAGGTTATGTGCTAGCTGCTACAAGTATATTAGGTAAATTACAGGAAAGTACCATTTATTCTCTTATACCAACGGTTTTGTTTTTGATGTTGCCAGTTTTAGATACTACCCAGGTTTTTATTAAACGCCTCCTAGCAGGAAAAAACCCTCTCAGTACTCCTGGTAAGGATCATTTACATCATCGTCTATTGGCTTGGGGTTTTTCTCAACGACGCGCTAGCTTGATATTATGGTCATTAACCTTGTTCTTTAATATTTTAGCTATGTCTATACAAGCTATGACTTTACCTGTAATTTTTGCTTCCGCATCCGCTATTGTTTTATTTATGTCCTCTACTTTAATTCCACGGGTTCATAGTAACTCTTGATTGGGTATCCATGAATCCTATTACTCAATTTGGGCTTGCTATGACGCAGGCCCTATCTTCTGAATTTTAAATTACCATACCCCCATCCACGTTAAATACTTGTCCAGTAATATAGGCAGCAGCGGGATCCGTGGCTAGAAAGCTTACCATTCCTGCAATTTCTTCCGGCTTGCCAAATCTCCCTAAAGGAATGTACTGCAGGATTCCCTCCGCCTTGATTTCACTGGTCATGTCCGTTTGGATAAAACCTGGGGCAACTGCATTGACTGTAATACCACGGGATGCTAATTCTTTAGCAACGGTCTTGGTAAAGCCTATTACCCCCGCCTTGGCTGCACTGTAGTTGGCCTGCCCTGGATTGCCCATTTGCCCCGCTACAGAAGATATGTTAATTATTCTCCCCGATCTCTGCTTGAGCATAATCTTGCTCACAGCTTTTGTACATAAAAATACACCTGTCAAATTTGTATCTATTACCGCCTGCCAGTCTTCTAATTTCATCCGCAGCAATAGGGTGTCACGGGTAATACCCGCATTGTTTACCAGCAGATCAATTCGGTTGAACGTTTCTAAGGTCTTGTTCACCATGTCCTCTACCTGACCCGCTTGGGAAACATCCGCCTGCAGAGCGATCGCTTCTCCCCCTAATGCTATAATCTCAGATACTACTTTCTCCGCAGCAGTACTGGAGCTAGCATAGTTAACTACTATTTTAGCTCCTTTCTCTGCCAGTTGGAGGGCGATCGCCCGGCCAATACCTCTCGATGCTCCTGTAACAATTGCAACTTGATCTTTTACTGATGTCATTGGGTGTTTTTGAATATTGGTTAACTGCAGTATTCAGAACCACTAAGTAGGTGTTCTGGCTACAACTATAATATTAACCAAGTTCAGCAACCTTTTTGTCGAGCTTTGCTTGCTTTTGATGTTGTCCGGGAACTCTTTCTGTGCGAGACAAACTCCCGGTGCTTCGTTTAGCCAGAGCTAACAACAAATAGACAATTAACAAGTATCCGGAAGCTAAAATAAATATCATCATAGGCACATTCTCATAATTCATTTTTAAACCATCCCAACCCCCAAAAAAACATAAAGTTAGAACCGTTACTAACTACAGAGCCTATTAGCCCAGCTGAAACCACACTATCTACGTGGGAAAGTATTTTTCCCACATCAAAATTGTCGGAATAAACTTCCTGATTTCGCGGACAACAATTTATTTTGTACTCACATACGCCATGAGCAGAATTACCTACTGATGAGGAATTTCTTCTCGGAAGTGAATAGCTCAAAAATTTAAAATTTCTAGATTTTAGTCTAACATGAGGAAATAAAATTTGTGCAAAATTTTGAGTTTATTTTTCAGTTATGACCATAGTCACCTGCGTCAAGCCCTACTTGCAAGTCTAGTTTGAATTTTTACCAACTTTACACAGATATATAAGTTTTTAAGCTAATAAAAGAGATAAAATATGGTTAACCAAGTTTAATTTCATCGAGTTTTAACTTTAAACAACTAAAAGCAAATGGTAACCAGGGATACAAAAAGCCAGGAAAAGTAACAATTGTGGTCAACTATTAACCGATAACTTTGCGGCCTTGATGGTTTATCTTAAAATGAGTAAAGAATATGTAAACTTTCGTAACTAAAGTCAGAGTCCGCCCATCCATGACCCCAGCCACCTTCCTGTTTACCCCTGTGGAAGCAGACCTGCGAATACTAGCAGATAACCTGACACAGCTAGTTGGAAATCGCCACCCCATTCTCTATGCAGCAGCTGAACATTTATTCGGTGCTGGGGGTAAGCGTATCAGACCAGCCATTGTTTTATTAATATCGCGGGCTACAACGCTAGAAGAAGACATCTCCCTAGGTCACAGACGATTGGCTGAAATTACAGAGATGATTCATACAGCCAGTTTAGTTCATGATGATGTAGTGGATGAATCAGATATACGTAGAGGAGTGCCTACAGTTCATAGTTTGTTTGGCAATCGCATTGCAGTGTTAGCTGGAGATTTTCTATTTGCCCAATCTTCCTGGTACTTGGCCAATCTAGATAACCTAGAGGTAGTGAAACTGCTTTCAGAAGTAATCATGGATTTAGCGGCTGGAGAGATTCAGCAAGGGCTAAATCGCTTTGATACTAATCTGTCGATAGAAACTTACCTAAAAAAGAGTTATTACAAAACGGCTTCATTGATTGCCAACAGTGCTAAAGCCGCTGGAATTTTGAGTAACGTATCTTCAGAAAGTGCTAACAACCTATATAATTACGGTAAGGATTTAGGTTTAGCCTTTCAAATAGTAGATGATATTTTAGATTTCACTGGTTCTATGGATACTTTGGGTAAACCAGCTGCATCGGATCTCAAAAGTGGTAATCTAACTGCACCGGTTTTATTTGCCCTGGAGGAGCAACCGTCTCTGGAAGTACTAATTGAAAGAGAGTTTGCTCAAGAGGGGGATTTAGAGCAAGCTGTGAAGTTGATTTCTGATAGTCAAGGGATACCCAGAGCTAGAGAATTAGCGAATCACCACGCCAATCTAGCAAAGCAACATATTGCAGACCTAGGACCCTCTGAATCAAAGCAAGCATTAATTAACATGACGGATTACGTACTAAGTCGTCTATACTAAGCAAGTTTGGATTTTAGCTGGGAGACTGGGATTCCCCGTTCTTATGGTGGCCGCGAGCTGCCTACCCAGCTCTCAATTTTACCATTCATCAGGCTATGTTTGTGGGGGGGGGTAAGTGTTGCTGTAGGGTCTGTTGAATCATATTTTCCAGATCTGCACGTCTTACTTCCACAGCGTTGGTGTTAGTTCCAGGGGTTTCCATAAAAACTATGCTATCTACTGGTGTTATTGCCAACAGTTGAAATAAAATATCAATTATAGGTATGGGTTTAGCTACTACCTGGGGTTTAATTTCTATGTGTGAAGAGCGAATAGCATCGTTTAGTCTAGGAAAGGCGTAAATTACCTGCTTTTCTAATTCTGGATTGGCTTTGTTGCACAGTGTAGTTGAAACCCAAGATCCTTCAGAATTTTGAAGGATGTAGTATCGCGGGTGTCGAAGATTTTTCGCAGCCACCCTTAAAACTGGCGCGATGGTCGCCACAAGTTTTGGTGTTATGCCATCTTTCGGCGCATTCTGAATCAGTAATTGAATTTGTTTTTCTAAATTTGTCATAATTTTTAAAGTTACGAGTATGAATTCAACGGTAACATCAATTAATAAGGAGGATCGATCTATTGGAGTGGAGGTGATAGAAGTAATATTTGAATTTCTTCTGAGGGAACTCCAGCAGTGCACCAAATCGACAGAAAAAAACTGTCGCAATATAGCAGTGCGAATTGCCAGTGAAGTAATGAGAATTTGCAACGAAAGCAAACGCATTCAATCCTCCGGCGAAATAGAAAGCTCTGCCACCACCTTGGCCCGATATAGACTGCAACAGTGCTTGCGGTATTACCAATTAGGATCTCATAGAGGTAGGGTAGAACTACACAGTGTGTTAAGTTCAATCGTATATAGATATATTAACTTACCCCAAAGGCAATTGAGCTATCAGGGGAGAATGATTGCTATAGAGGACTTCCTGCAAGGTTTTTATTTGGAGTCTCTAAACGCCTTTCGCCGCGAGAATCAGCAACCACCTGACTATCGTCCTCAAACTCTCCTAGAGTTAGCAGAATATATGGCATTTACCGAACGGTATGCCAAACGTCGGATTCCATTACCCGGACGCCAGCAACAATTAATAATTTTAAGGGCACAGACCTTCTCCCAACAGCAACCTCTAGAAACTAGTGTTGATATTGAACAAGCTACCCAAGCAAGTGGTGGTGAATCTGATCGTTCGTGGGACGAGCCTATATTAACCCAATTGCGGGCTGCTATAGCTACACAACCAGAGCCAGAAATTGAAGAAGGTAGTTTGCGCTCCGTGGTGATTACTGAATTAATGAATTATTTAGAGCAAAAACAGCAACTAGACTGTGCGGAGTATTTTTCATTGCGACTTCAGGACTTTTCAGCCCAGGAGATTGAATCAGTTTTGGGCCTAACTCCACGCCAACGAGATTACTTGCAGCAACGATTCAAGTATCATCTAATGCGATTTTCTCTTTTGCATCGCTGGGAATTAGTGCATGAATGGCTAGAAGCGTCACTGCCAACCAACTTAGGTCTAACACCCCATGAGTGGGAATTATATATACGCAATTTAGATGAAAAAGATAGATATTTATTAGATTTAAAACATCAAGGAGAGTCTGACCAAACAATAGCTAAAAACTTGGGATTATCTGTGGCCCAGCTGCAAAAACGGTGGTTCAAAATTTTAGAAAAAGCATGGGAAATTCGCAATTCATTGTCCGGATCCACTCCATCTGCTTATGAATAAGGACTTACAACTCATACGATACTGGTATCAAAGTCACTTTTTGGCAAATTTTGTCAAAGCGGCAAGAATCTCTCAGTGGAGTGTGGGAGAATTTATCGGGTAGAAGACCCTCTGTGAAAAAGTTGCTACTTAGTAAAGTAGTAAGCCATCATTAAGGGGAGAACCCCAACCTTTTCAATTAGGAGAAATTCCTACTGTGCAAGAACGTTTTCAAGTCGTCCTTAAGCGGCGATTACAACTCGAAATCCAAAACCGCCCACCTTTATTTCCTTGGGAAAGTCAGTTAGTAGAGTATCCAGAATTTGTCGAAGATATCGGGATTGCTTTAGTTCCCGCCTGGGGGTGGTTGGCACAGCAATCTCAACTCCGTCTACCAATTCCGTTACCGGATAAGGTTTTTCAACACTTAGTGGACAGGTGTCAATCACTAGTGACATCCTGTATCCCATTGGGACCTAAATTGATACAGGCCGTGTCAGATATGTTTCCAGATGAGGATCATTTAATTAGCGACTTAGCTGGATTAGTACTCAGAAGTTCCTACAGATCCGTAAGCACCTTGGAAACCCTACCTAGTATTGACAAAGACTATTCTAAATTGCAACCGCGTCAACAAATGGCTTTGTCGCTGATAGCTGCTAAACAATTGTTAGAAAGTCTAACTTTATCTATTTCCCTTTCTAACCCAGTCGTAGAGCAACAGTGGGAAAGTTACGGTGGTACTCTAACTATTCAAGCACAATTGCTTTCCTTGGGTGCCACGATGAAGTTACGTGTTTATGGTGAGTTACCAACTCCAGGAAGTTTCACAATTCAGGGGAATGGCACATCCGTAACTACCTTCTCTAAGGAAGGTCACAAAGCCAGTTTAGAATTAAACTTTCCCCGTGCCAACCAAACCTATATCCTAGCAGTTGAATTCCCACAAGCGGAAACTCAGCCTTTGTTATTGGCAATTAATGTGACCGTGTAGTTTAAGAGAATTTATTTAGCTTCCCCGGATAAACGGGGAAGCTTAAACCTAATTAGTTAGCTAAGCTGATGATTAGGCTTCATCCAAAGCTGCAATACCGGGTAGAACCTTACCTTCTAATAATTCTAAACTAGCACCGCCACCAGTGGAAATGTGGCTCATTTGGTCAGCTAAACCTACTTTTTCTACAGCAGCTACAGAGTCACCACCACCAATAATTGTTGTGGCGCCAGTTTTACTAATTTCTGCTAAAGTCTGGGCGATCGCTTCAGTACCGACAGCAAACTTGTCAAATTCAAACACGCCCATAGGTCCATTCCAGATAACGGTTTTGCAATCAGCTAGAGCTGCTTGAAAAACTTTAACCGAGTCAGGTCCAATATCTAAACCCATACGGTCATCGGGGATATGGTCAATGGAAACAGTGACAGCATCAGCATCGGGTCCGAATTTATCAGCTGCGACAATATCCGTAGGTAACAACAAAGTCACACCACGTTCCGCTGCTTTTTTCTCTAGAGAACTGGCCAGTCCCAATTTGTCCTGTTCTACTAAGGACTTGCCCACATTTAGTCCCCGCGCTTTGTAGAAGGTAAAAATCATCCCTCCGCCAATAATCAATTTATCGCACTTTTCTAACAGGGTTTCAATGACACCGATTTTACTAGAAACCTTAGACCCACCAATAATGGCTACCAAAGGACGTTGAGGAACTTCAATAGCACCCTGCAGGTATTGTAACTCTTTTTCGACCAAATAACCAGCCACGGAAGGACTTAAATACTTAGTTACACCTTCAGTGGAAGCATGGGCCCGGTGAGCAGTACCAAAAGCATCATTAACATAGAAATCAGCATTAGCGGCTAATTGGCGGGCAAATTCTGGATCATTGTTTTCCTCTTCTTTATAGAAGCGGACATTTTCTAGCAATAGCACTTGTCCTTTTTCTAAAGCTGCTACCTGGGCGGTGACATCATCACCAATACAGTCATCAGTTTTGATCACCTCTTGTCCCAAAAGTTCAGAAAGACGTTTGGCAACGGGAGTGAGACGTAACTTCTCATCCACACCCTTGGGGCGACCAAAGTGGCTGGCTAAAATCACCTTAGCTCCCTTGCTGATTAAATCTTGAATGGTAGGGAGGGCGGCCCGAATGCGAGTGTCATCAGTAATATTCCCCTGATCATCCACGGGTACGTTAAAATCAACTCGTACCAAGGCACGTTTGTCAGAAATATCGGCAGCAGATAAACTTGCTAAACTTTTTTTTGACATGGCCAAACTCTCCTGATTCTGTTTTTGTTATTGTTTTGAAAGTATCACAATCCAGATTTTACCGGACTAAGGGGCATGGAGATAATTTATGTTTAAAACTGTTCTATTTCCCATTGATGGCAGTCGAGAAGCGCGAGAAGCTGTGGACATAGTTGTTAATATTGTCCAACAGTATAATAGCCGCCTAGTAATTCTATCAGTAGTGGAAGAAGTATCATTGGAGGAAACGAATGACACAGCAATGGCATCTCCGGAGTTGGTTGCCGGACTTTTACAGGAAGCCCAGAGTTTATTTTTTAACCATGGTATTAATCCAGAAGTGCTAGAAAAGCAGGGGAAAGCAGCTTTTACAATTTGTGATGTAGCAGATGAAGTAGGAGCAAATTTGATTGTAATGGGTTGTCGAGGTTTAGGTCTTACCCAAGAAGGTGTCAATGACAGTGTGACCACAAGGGTCATCAACCTCTCACCCTGTCCAGTTCTGGTTATCCCCTAGGAAATTGTAGATTTTGGATTTTTACTTTCCATCAAGCCCATTCTTGTAGGCTAAAATGTAGGTTAAGATAGAAAAAACTTCCAGCTACCACATACATTCGCTCAGTTGAATACAAGTAAAATGGGATTCTTTGACTCTGAGATAGTGCAACAAGAGGCCAAGCAGCTATTTGAAGATTATCAGGCACTAATTCAGCTTGGTAATAACTACGGCAAATTTGACCGTGAAGGCAAAAAGCTGTTTATTGAACAAATGGAAAACATGATGGACCGTTACCGCGTCTTTATGAAGCGGTTCGAGTTATCAGAGGATTTCATGGCACAAATGACAGTAGAGCAACTAAAAACCCAGCTCAATCAATTTGGTGTGACCCCACAGCAAATGTTCGAGCAAATGCATCTGACTCTGGAGCGCATGAAAACCGAGCTAGAAAAACAGGTGTAGATTGTCAATAGTTAACAATTCCTCCTAATTTGACTTGGGACGGGGAAACTGGGAAGGTGATTTAAAATTCTCCACTGGCACGTTTTCTAGGGCTTGCACCATAAAATCACGCCAGATAGGGGCAACCATTCCACCACCAGTCGCACCACTGGATAATTGCAGGTTATCATCCCTTCCCACCCACACTGCTGTTGTCAGTTGTGGCACCGTACCCACATACCAAATGTCTTTTTCTGAGGATGTTGTTCCTGTTTTCCCTGCTGATGGCCTACCCAATGCTGCTCCTTTACCTGTACCGCTGGTCACTACTGACTGCATAATGTCTATGGTAGCTGCTGATGCCCAAGAATCCAGAACTCTCTGAGGTTTGGGTGTATTATCTAATATAACATTACCGCTACTATCAGTAATGCGTACTATTACTGTGGCTGGAGACTGCCATCCATAATTAGCAAAGGTAGCGTAGGCACTGGCCATTTCTAGTGGTGTAACCCCAATTGCACCAAGAGGTAAGGATGTTACTGGCTCCATAGGACTCATAATACCCAAAGTCCGACAGGTTTCCACCACCTTATTCATGCCTATGCTTTTACCAAGTTTAATTACAGGTATGTTACGGGACTGGGCTAAAGCGGTGCGAATAGACATTGCACCGCTAAAACCACCATCATAGTTTCTGGGATAGTACCAACCATTGCCATCTCGATAACTCACAGGAGCATCCAATATGGTGCTATCCGGTGTATACTTACCCGTAGCAAAGGCGGCATAGTAAACAAAAGGTTTAAAAGAAGACCCAGGTTGTCTCTGAGCTTGAGTTGCACGATTGAACTCACTTGCTTTAGCATCTACGCCACCAACTAAAGCTTTGACAAAGTGTGTGCGTGGATCTATAGCAACTAAAGCAATTTGGTTTTTCCGCAGTCCCTTGCCAAGTAAATCCTGGTGCCATCTACTTACAGTGGATTCTGCCATGATTTGAAACTTAGCATCAACGGTAGTTTGCACACGCATACCCCCTTTAAGCAGTGCATCTCGACCGAACCTTCTGGAGAGTTCCTGGGCCACAGTGTTGCTAATATAGGGTAGAGCACTACCTTGAAAAGATCTAATTCGACCTAATGTAATTTTCTCATTAATTGCCTGGTCATATTCTTTAGAGGTAATCCAATCCAGTTCACGCATTCTACCCAAAACTTCTCTTTGTTTTTGTTTAGCCTTTTTCATGCTTACAAAAGGACTAAATTCTTCCGGAGCTTGAATTAAGCCAGCCATCATTGCTGACTCGCCCAAGGTTAAAAATTCTGCGGATTTGTTAAAATAGGTACGAGCTGCTGTTTGGGCACCATAGTTGTTGTGACCCCAATACACCTGATTGAGGTACATTTCCAAAATTTCATTTTTCTCTAGAATTTGTTCTAGACGAATGGCTAAGACTGCTTCTGCTAGTTTACGAGTAAATGCTCGTTTATGGGACAAAAACAGGTTTTTAACCAGCTGCATGGTGATGGTAGAGCCACCTTCTTTTACTCCACCAGCTACTAAGTTAACTACCAGGGCCCTTCCCACACCGGAGGGATTAATCCCATGGTGACCGTAAAAGTGACCATCTTCACTAGCAAGTACGGCACGTTTAAGATTAGGGGAAATCCTGTCTAGGGGGACAACTTGACGGTTAGCTTCACCATGAATACTGGCTAAAAGCTTACCTTTAATATCATATATGAAGGTGGTTTCTGTAGGAGAGAAACTGCGTAACTGTCTAACATCTGGTAAATTGCGGAAACTAATAGCCAGTCCCACCAGGGATCCGGCTATAATAGAGCTGGATAGCAAAGTAACAGATAGTAGAGTTGCACCAGCTACTTGACCTACTCCTTTAAAAAATTCAAAGCCAGGCGAAACCTGCTCTTGGGAGTTTTTGTTTGTAAAAGTTCTAGAAGACACAGCGATTTTACTTCCTCACTAATAAATTTAAATGTAATTGATGAAATGGAAAAAAGAGGTTAATTTTTTGCAATTATAGTAGTTTGGCACAATAGAAAATGACTTTATATGGCTAAAGATTTCTCCTGGTTGTATCGTGGTGTGGCGGAAATTTTTCCCCAATCCCATGATACTGATAGTGAAACTGAAAGTTTGGAAAAGCGTTTATTAAATGCTGACCATCCTTTGCGAATTAAATTGGGTATTGATCCTACCGGTGCGGATATTCATCTGGGTCATAGCATCCCAGTTAGAAAACTGCGGGCCTTTCAAGATGCTGGTCATACTGCGGTTTTGATTATTGGTGATTTTACTGCTAGAATTGGCGACCCAACAGGTAAGTCAGATGTGCGTCGTCAACTGACAGAAGAGGATGTGTCACAAAATGCCCAAACCTATCTTGAACAGGTAAGACCAATTTTAGATTTTGACACACCTGGGAGATTAGAGGTACATTATAATTCTCAATGGCTTTCCGGTTTGGATTTAGCCAAAATATTAGAGTTGCTGTCAACCATGACAGTGGGTCAGATGTTGGCTAAGGAGGGTTTTGCCGAACGTTATAAAAAAGAGAATCCTATTTTTCTTCATGAGTTCCTCTATCCTTTGATGCAGGGTTTTGATTCGGTGGCTATTAAATCTGATGTAGAATTGGGCGGTACTGATCAGAAATTTAACATTGCAGTAGGTCGGGATTTACAACGGCATTTTGGTTTACGTCCTCAGTTTGGTTTACTATTGCCCATTTTAATTGGAACTGATGGTATTCAAAAAATGTCTAAGTCCCTGGGCAATTATGTGGGGTTGTCGGAACATCCCTCCCAAAAGTACCAGAAACTACAAGGTGTTCCGGATCATCTGCTGACTCAGTATTTTGAATTACTGACGGATTTACCTTTAGACACCTTGCCAGATAATCCACGAGACCGCCAACAGTTCTTAGCTTGGGAAATTGTCCGCCAATATCATGGTGAAATCCAGGCTAATCAGGCCCAGGAGGCGGCAAAAAGTAAGGGGAAGGAAGGCGTATTACCGGAGTTTTCTTTGGCTAATATCACTCAATTCCCTGCCAAATTAGCTCATATTCTCTCGGCTTCTGGTTTGTGCAAAAGCACAGGGGAAGGTAAAAGAAAAATTCAAGAAGGTGGTGTGCGCTTGGACAGTGAAAAGATTACCGATGTGGATTTGACCTTTTTTGGTCCCGGAGATTTATCTGGTAAAGTTTTACAAGTAGGTAAAAAGAACTTTGTTCGTATTGTTCCATAGTTATCCATCCTCATAAATCACAAGTAAAAGTCCATGATTGCCAGTGAACGGATTATTGTTCCCTTAGATGTGCCAACTTTAGATCAGGCGATCGCATTAATAGAATTGCTACCAGACGTGTCCTTTTGGAAGGTTGGTTTAGAATTATTTACCAGCGTTGGTCCGAGGATTCTGGATGTTTTAAAATCCCGCCAGAAGCGAGTTTTCCTAGATTTAAAGTTTCACGACATTCCTAACACAGTAGGGAGTGCTTGTCGTGTTGCTGGTACTTATGGGGTGGATTTGTTGACAATTCACGCAACTTGTGGTAAGGATTGTCTTATGGGGGCGATGGACGCATTGTTCCAGGGAGCTAGTGGTGCAGCACCACCAAAATTAATTGCCATTACCTTGTTGACTAGCATTTCAGCACGAGATTTAGCTTTTGACTTAAAAATTCCCTTGGAATTGCCTGAATTCGCATTACAAATGGCACTCTTGGCTGAAAATGCTGGTTTAGATGGGGTAGTTTGTTCTCCCCAGGAGGTAGCACAACTGCGGGAAAGTTGTCGACCAGATTTTTTGTTGGTTTGTCCTGGAGTGCGCCCAGTGTGGGCCAATAAGGATGACCAAAAACGTTCTTTGTCTCCCGTGCAAGCTTTACAATCTGGTGCTGATTATTTAGTAATTGGCAGACCTATCACTGCTGCTACTGATCCGTTGAGCGCCTGGGCAAAGATATGTGAGGAACTAGGTTCAATTCAAAATCTATCATCTACTAGCTGAGAAAGTTCATCTATGAACTTTTGAGAAATCCCCGGTTTTCTAAACCGGAGGAGCTTAATGACTAACCACTAACCATTGATGATTTATGATTATTGGGTGTTGTGATTGTGAATAGACTATTTTTCCTACCTTATTCCTTTTATTACTGCCTATTTGTTTTTTTATCTCCTACCTACGCTAAAAATACTGCTTATGAACCCATAAACTACCCATCCAAAACCAAATTTACCACTTCTTGTTCTCAACAGAGTTGGGAAAATTTAACTACTCAGTTAATGCTTGATTTACCTAGTTATGCCAATCGGGTGACCCAACGTTCTCGTCGTCTTGGTCTAGGTGTTGACCTTTATCCCTATGTTATGGTAGCGGGGAGATCTGAGTTTAAATCTTTACCTTTAAATCCTAATATTAATACGGATTCCAGTTATGTATCCAAAGGTGTGGAACAGCTATTTTTTACTACGTTAGAACGACAATATAGCAAGGAAAAATCAATAGAGTTACAACAGTTCCACTGGTTATTTGTGACCAAAACTCCATCAGGTTGGCGATTGGTAATGATGTTTAGCCAAGCAGGTGAATATCCATTAAAATCAGTTATATCCCCACCTAGAAATAGTAGTAATGGAGTTATTGCGCAAGCTGTTAAATTGTGGTTACGAGACTGTCAAGCAGGAAGTTTAAGAAGTTAACTAATGTTAGATTGTTAATATATTTTGCGATCGCCCAAAAATCCTGAACCAAGAACAGAATTTAGCTAGTTTTAGTTTTTTATGAGCAATCAAGAACGGATAGATAACATGGAAAACCAACTGATTGATATTAGATTAGCTGTGAGCGCACTTCTAGAAACATCTGTTATATATCAGCGCAACTTTGAGGTGATGCAGCGTAACTTTGACAATGTGGTTGTAGAAATGAGACAGATGCAATCAGAAATTAGAGAAATGCAATCAGAAATGAGAGAGATCCAGTTAGAAATTAGGGAGATGCAATCAGAAATCAGAGAGATGCAATCAGAAGTAAGAGAAATACAACTAGATGTGAGGGGTTTACAAACTGAAAATCGTCGCATTTTAGATATTCTCCAAAATCTTCCACCTGGGGGAAATTATGAGTAATCAAGAACGGATGGATAGCATGGAAAACCAACTGATTGATATTAGATTAGCTGTGAGCGCACTTCTAGAAACAGTGGCTATACATCAGCGCAACTTTGAGGTGATGCAGCGTAACTTCGACAGTGTGGTTATAGAAATGAGAGAGATGCAATCAGAAATTAGAGAGATGCAATCAGAAGTAAGAGAAATACAACTAGATGTGAGGGGTTTACAAACTGAAAATCGTCGCATTTTAGATATTCTCCAAAATCTTCCACCTGGGGGAAATTATGAGTAATCAAGAACGGATGGATAGCATGGAAAACCAACTGATTGATATTAGACTAGCTGTGAGCGCACTTCTAGAAACAGTGGCTATACATCAGCGTAATTTTGAAGTAATGCAGCGTAACTTTGACAGTGTGGTTATAGAAATTAGAGAGATGCAATCAGAAGTAAGAGAAATACAACTAGATGTGAGGGGTTTACAAACTGAAAATCGTCGCATTTTAGATATTCTCCAAAATCTTCCACCTGGGGGAAATTATGAGTAATCAAGAACGGATGGATAGCATGGAAAACCAACTGATTGATATTAGACTAGCTGTGAGCGCACTTCTAGAAACAGTGGCTATACATCAGCGTAATTTTGAAGTAATGCAGCGTAACTTTGACAGTATGGTTACAGAAATGAGAGAGATACAGTTAGAAATTAGAGAAATGCGATCAGACACTAGAGAAATGCAATCAGAAATTAGGGAGATGCAATCAGAAGTAAGAGAAATACAACTGGATGTGAGGGGTTTGCAAACTGAAAATCGTCGCATTTTAGATATTCTCCAAAATCTTCCACCCGGGGGAAGTTATGAGTAATCAAGAACGGATAGATAACATAGAAAACCAACTGATTGATATTAGATTAGCTGTGAGCGCACTTCTAGAAACAGTGGCTATACATCAGCGTAATTTTGAAGTACTGCAGCGTAACTTTGATAGTGTGGTTACAGAAATGAGAGAGATACAATCAGAAGTAAGAGAAATACAACTGGATGTGAGGGGTTTACAAACTGAAAACCGCCGCATTTTAGATATTCTGCAAAATCTTCCACCACAAACGGATGGATAACAAACCAACTAATTGATATTAGATTAGCAGTAAGTGGGCTCATAAAATATGCAAAACTGCTTTACCAGGAAAACTTCTTTCCATCAACTTTTGTGCTATGTTGGCAACTTCGTTCCATGACGCTTCTATCTCAATATGGGGACGTAATTGGGCAGATTCCACTAGCTCCAACAACCATTTTAACCCTATAGCCGCTGGTTCTTGTTTCAATTCATGAAATACTATTAACCCATATATACTCGCACCACCAAGAGCATAAAGATTGCCTGCGTTAAAGGTTACTTCCCTTCCCCCAGTAGCTCCAAATACCACAGCTGTTCCATTAGAGTCCAGAAAATTGAGAGCTTGACCAAGAATATTACCACCTACAGAATCTACAATCAAGTGATAGGGTCCGTATACTTGAGCAGATGAAATATCCTCACCAATGACCACGTGACGAGCTCCCGCTTGTTTGACTACAGATTCATATTTAGATTGTCGTAGATGTGCAACTACTTTTGCTCCGCTTAATCGAGCCAGCTGAATGGCAAAGTTACCAACTCCACCAGATGCACCAGTAATTAACACGGATTTATTCAGTAGAAAACCACCTTTTTTCATGATATGGTAAGCTGTTAGACCTGCTATCGGTAGGGTAGCAGCTTGAGTAAATGATACAAAGTGTGGTAATTCGGACAGAGAATGGGTGGGTACTGGGACTAACTCTCCCCATGCACCACTGGGAACATAACCTACTACCCGTGTTCCCACAGCAGGACCAGAACCATCAGCAGCGGATTTTTCTACAGTACCAGCTAAATCCCAACCAGGACGCCAACCAGGAGTAGCTGTACTAGCACGTCTGAGTTCACCGCGATTTAATGAAGTTGATGCAACTCTAATCAAAGCTTCATTCGCAGTGGGTGTGGGTACGGGAACTTCTTTTATTGTTAAGCGCCCGGGTATATTAGGGTCAACTACAATAGCACGCATTCTATCACTCATAATTATCAATCAAAAAGATTCAAGATATTAAGATACATCAAATTTCATTTCTTGCCAATTTATTTGGTATTCCTTCACAACCACCAGGTATGGTAGTTCTGGATTTCTCTCCACACCAAGCACAACAATAGTAACGAGTTGATTCTGACATTCTTTGTACATCAGTAAAATCCACGTTCTCTACCACTGCTCCTGTATGCTCCCCTGTTTGATAGTTAGGAGGTTCAGTACGACTGCGAGGTGAAGCTTGCTCTGCTGACCCATAAAACAAACGTATACCATTTAAATCTGCTTGGTTAATATTTGCCTCGTATAGTATAGCACGAGATAGGTTAGCTTTGACTAAATCGCAACCACTTAGGTTAGCATGAACTAAATTCACTTCCGTTAAGTCTGTCCAGCGTAAATCAGTATTTGATAAATCAGAACCCGCTAACATTACTCCTAAATCTATAACCCGGGTTCCATATAATCTGTCTTCAGCATAACCACCCATACCATCAAGAATGGGTCTACCTAGACGACGGTCACGTTGTAAAGGAGTGAGGAGTTTAGAGCGAGAAAGAAATCTGAGTATTTTGGCTTTTCCACTAGCATCTACACTACTAAGAATTGCAGAGGTGCGCCCTTCAGCGATCGCTCTTTCTTGGGGCCAATCTTCTAATAGTCCTTCCTCATCTAAGACTAAGTCAGAAATTCCTTGAAAGTAGGAATCTATGGTTTGTTGTTGGGTAATAATATTTTGCTGAACTGTGAGTAGATTTTGTTGAATAGTTAGATCTTTGGAAATTATATATTGTCTCCAGGCCACATAAACGGCAATTATAGCTATAAAAATTTGACCCAAAGCTCCAAACCAATCTGCTATACTTCCTAAAGTATCCCAATTAATTTTCTGAGTTTCCTTGATGAGAACATTACCTAAACCCAAGAATTTTAAGCTGCCAATAATGGCAAAGGTAAGGGCGACAAAACCTAAAAAAATCTTCTGATCTTGTGGAGAAACCCACTCTTTAATAATTGCTCTCAACCAGGGTAAAAGTAGTTTTAAGCATAGGAAAATATTCAATATGGTGCTGATAACACCCAGAAAACTATTATTAATAGTCGCACTGATAATAGTCAAGGCGATCGCCAGGAGGGTAAAGATAAAATCTTGAGAATTAGCACCGGAGGTCAGGGTAGTGTTGTGGGAGAAAATAGAGGTAGATTTTTTGAGAAAATTGGTATATTTCGGGGATTGTAAGAAGGAAATAGCAGTTAGGGCTTGTTGAGCAAAGAAACGTTCTGAAGCCAGTGTATTTTCACCCGCTTTACCATCAAAATCATCTGGGTGTAATTGATGATCTAGCAAATGGTTACCTGATAAACTGTGAGAATCAGGACTTAAATTAGAAGTTGAATTAGAATTAGACTCCACACTCATTACTTGCTCAAACCTCAGAAAACATTAAATAGTAAATATATAGGAGATACTAAATAGTAGATAGCCCCATTCCCCCGTCTCCTTAGACGATTCCAACCAACTTAGCACTCAAATTCCACATCTTTTCGGCTTTTGCATCATCACTAGCTTCATTAGAAACCTTTTGGGCAAAAGACTGACGATTTTTCTTTTGTCTATTACCCCAACTCCAATAGATTCCAGACTGATTGTAGGTTGGGTCAGCAACCACTTGTGCCACTCTTTCACCAGCTTGTTCTTCTGTCACAAACCCACCGGTAATATATTTTTGAAAAATGGGGAACAGTTTCTGAAATAGTGGATAGTGATTGCGGAAAAGTGCCGTGGTAGCTACACAACCTGGATAGAGGGAACTAAAGGTAATACCTGTAGAATCATGATAGCGACGGTGCAATTCTCGCATGGTCAAGACATTGCATACCTTACTATCTTTATAGGCTTTCACCGGCTCAAATTTTTTTCCATCAATCATAGAATAGGGAGCTTTAAATCCAGCTGCAAACCCTTGTAAATCCCCCAAATCAGGTCGAGGGGGAATTTTACCTCCTAGCTCGTTCGGGTTATGGGTAACCGTCCCCAAAATTACTAACCTTGGTTCGGGAGCAGAGGATTTTTTCAGATCCTCTAACATGAGATTGCACAGAAGAAAGTGACCCAAATGGTTCGTGGCCACACTCAACTCATAACCATCAGGACTATACAAAGGCTCTTTTAGTAAGGGCATGTAAATAGCTGCATTGCACACCAAAGCATCCAAAGTTTTACCAGTGGATCTGAACTCTTGTACAAATCTTCTGACACTATCCAATGACGCTAGGTCTAAATTTATTATAGTATAGCTATCCGGAGCAATTCCTACTGCTTGGGCCACTTTTTTGGTTTTTTCTAGATCCCGACAAGCCATAACCACATGCCAACCCCTGGCTGCCAGAGATTTAGCTGAGTATAAGCCCACACCAGAGGATGCACCAGTAATTATAACTGTTGAATGAGGTTTTTCCATGTTTATATTTAAAATGTTGACTGTATTTTGGTTTTTATTGTGACATTCTACCGCAATAGCGGAGATTTTTAGGCGATTCTCACTAAAGTCCACTTAATTGTAGCAAGAAGTGCCTCAAATGTAAAGCCTTCCTATATGGGGACTGAGCTTCCAAACCATAATTTCCGATCATTCCTGTAAAATCCTTGACTAAATACACTAAAAATGATATTGTTTTTAGTGTATTCTTAGTCTTTTTTTACTAGAGTTGTTGAAATCTTTATTTTTCAACGGGGAAAATAAAAGATAATTAGTCCTATTATGGTTGATTTAGATACCTCATTGGCTGATTAAACAATCATAAAATTATGCTAGGAGATGATATTTTGCGTAGTTGTAGTATGTTTATTTTTCGACGCTTGATTACATCTGGGTTGATTGGTTTCCTAGTAAGCAGCTGTGCTGATGCAGCCCAATCTTCTACGGAATATACAAAACAAATTGTTCAGGAAAATAACGTAGCACGGCTAATGGCCCAGGTTCAGGATAGTCAAAAAGTCTCAAATCTATTGAGTCAGGGCAATGGTTTCTTAGATAGGGGACGCTACGAAGAAGCACTTCAGCTCTATAACCGGGTAATTGAAATTCAAAAGGATAGTGTACCATCATGGGTAAATAGGGGAAATGCTCTATTATCGCTAAAACAATACGAAGAAGCATTGAGATCTTATAATCAGGCGATCGCCCTCCGCCCTAACAAAAATGAAGCCTGGTATAATCGAGGAAATGCCCTATCAGCATTAGGTCGTTACGAAGAGGCAATAAGGTCATATAACGAGTCTATAGTGATTGAGCCAAATAAATTTGAGGCATGGATAAACAAGGGAATTGCCCTGACAAAACTAAGACGCTACCAGGAAGGTTTGGCATCCTATAATCAAGCAATTAGCATCAATCCGAATTTCGCCGCCGCATATTATAATAAGGCTTGTAATTATGCCTTACAGAAGCAGACAGACTTAGCTGTGAAGTCTTTAGCCAAAGCTATTAAGATGGAACGTCAAAAATATACTGAACTAGCAAAAGCAGATAATGACTTTATTCAAGTTAAGTATAACAGGGAATTTCAAAATTTACTGAAATAAACACCATTTTCAATTAACTTAATTTCAGCAAAAGACCCCCGATTTATCGGGGGTTGTAAAAATCACTTTTTCGGTAATCTTTACTAGCTGGCCAAAGGATTGGCAAAAACGAAGGTTGCACCTGCAGCATTCACTCCGTTAAGAGTAGCAATTAACACACCATTTAGGCTGATATCACTACCACTGAAGGTGAGGTCACCCTTAGAGTTGGCAACCTGGTTAGTAATGCCTATTACATCCGTACCGATGGTGTAGTCAACAATCGTGTTAGATGCTTTTAACTTGGTAGGGTCATCAGTGAGAATCCAAAACTGATCCGCACCAGCACCACCAGAGATTATATTACCTCCACCTTCACCCACGAAGAACCGGTCATCACCTTCACCACCGATGGCACGACCATTAACACCGAGGTAGAAGATATCATTACCCACACCACCAGAGATCCGGTAGCCACTGGCATCTGTGGCATAAAATACATCATTACCACTGCCGCCAAAACCCCGATCCTGATCATTTACCGTTATTATATCACTACCACTCCCCGTAAAAATACGATTTTGTCCCTTCAGAGTTAGGGGCAAAGACAAAGTAGTATCCACCTCATCATTTCCAGCTCCGGTCAAGATCAGGTCATTGATACCATCTGCCTGACTATTGGGGGCATTAGCAATGACCATATCAGATCCTGGTGTAGTAGTGACTAGCTTAGCTTCTAAGACCGCCACAGTAGCCTCAGGAGTTAAAGGAATATTAATCACCGATCCTTCATCCGTGACCAGCATAACCACCGGATCATCATAAACGCGGCGCTCAGTTGCCACAAGGTTATAGGTTGCATCCAGAATGGGGAAACTGTAGACCGGCGTAAACTCAATTTTGGCAGTGATTCCTGCTATAGGAGTGAAAGGTTCAATATTTACCTCCAAATGACCATAATGTTTGCCTCCGTCCACGAGTTGAGGCACACCATCAATCACTTTCCAAACCTCCGCTTCACTTTGATCGGCAGTCCACTGACTGTACTCATTATAACTAAGCAAAGGAGTACTCACCCCAGATCCCGTGCGCTTTTCACCCCGTAATCCATCACCGGACACACCAACATCGTAGTAAGTGACCCCAGTGCCATCTGCATTTTGATCGACAAAACTACGCTCAAACATCTCACTATGACCAGAGAGAACAGCAGCAACACCATAGGTTTCAAACATTCCTTGATATTGGCGTAGAGGTGTACCGCCCTGACCAGTGGATAAGTCATGATTCATAGGTTGTCCATGCTCGCCACTACTATAGGGAACATGGTGAAACTGTACAAAAATGATTTGACCATTAGCGCGCGCATCTTGAAGTTGGGCCTCTACCCAGTTCCACTGAGTACTACCGGGGTTAAAGTCTGCCAGATCAGTACCGCCAAAGCTTTCGTACTGTTGACGGGTATAATTATCCTGGGTGTCTTTTCCCGGATCAGTAAAAGTAGTACCAGTGACCTTAGGTGGCTGACCCGAACCACCATAGTTACTGCGGCGATCATCCGGTTCCCCATTAGAGCTATCTAGAGTGAGGATAGTCACAGGACCATAGTCTACCCGGTAGTAGTTGTCCCGGTGAGTTGGAGTTCCATTTTCCGGACTATCAAAGTAAACATGGTACTTATCTCGCCCAAACTTTGGTCCAAAACGGCCATCAGCATCCGTACCATACCCCCCGTTGAGAGCGCCAAAATTTTCCCAGTTCCCCAGGGCGGGTAAAATGGCGTACTTAGACAGCCCACTATCAAACTCCCCGGCGTTGTGACGGAAAAATTCATCCCAACCTGGTTGGTAGCCACCCCCTTGTACCAGGTCTCCAGGCATGAGTAAAAAGTCCGGGTTTCTACTGTTGACAATATTCAAGTTCTCTTGATACCCCTTAGTTTCCGTCAGCGCATAGCGCAAGGTTTGGGCAGCGCCAGAACCAGAGGTGCCAAAGGTGGTAGCCCACTGACTACCCGTTAAGCTAGGACGCTCAGAACCCTCCGCCAATAAACCTGGTTGCCACTCCCGATAGGTGATTCGCCCACGGGGTTCTGTTTCACTGTCGGACATGGCAATGAAGCGAATACTAGACCATTCTGTAGCAAGGGGAGCAGTTTTAAAGGTAGAAGTAAAGGTAGCACCCCCTTGGGCGACGGTGTAACTATAAGTCTGATTTGAATCTAATCCGTCTAAATTTATTCTGTGCTTGTAATTATTGTTGTCGATTAACCAACTATTTGCCAACCCCGTGATGGTCTGATTTTGCTCCGCAGTGGTGTAGGCGAGTACGGGTTCAAAGGTGGGATTACTGGTTAACACTAAAGGACTGGTCAAACCTGGGCCAGTCACTGTAAGAGTACCGTCCACATCTTCTGTAGTAAACCAAGTGACAGAAACCCCATTGGAAGAGGGATTTTGCAGATAGGGATTAACGCGAAATTTGCTCATGAATTTAAGAATAGGTTAATTAAGTTAAAGTATTTCACAAGTAATCTGTGTCTCCATGGTATAAATTCACCACAAAGACACAAAAGCTTAGACCAATTTAATCCCTACTAGCTGGCCAAAGGATTGCCAAAAACGAAGGTTGCACTTGCAGCATTCACCCCGTTAAGGGTAGCAATTAACACACCATTTAAGCTGATATTACTACCACTCAAGGTCAGGTCATCCACGGAGTCGGCCACCTGGTTGGCAATGCCTATTACATCCGTACCGATGGTGTAGTCAACAATCGTGTTAGATGCTTTTAATTTGGTAGGGTCATCAGTGAGAATCCAAAACTGATCCGCACCAGCACCACCGGAGATTATATTACCTCCACCTTCACCCACGAAGAACCGGTCATCACCATCACCACCGATGGCACGACCATTAACACCGAGGTAGAAGATGTCATTCCCCACACCACCAGAGATCCGGTAGCCAGTGGCTTCTGTAGCATCAAACTCGTCATCCCCACTACCACCAAAGGCCCGGTCTTCATCAGCCACAGAGATTGTATCCGCACCACTGCCAGTGAAAATGCTATTGGAACCTAGGTAGAGTTTAGCTCCCCCTATGGGGATATCCACTTCATCCTTGCCAGCACCTGTAAACACCAGACTATTGACTCCGGTAAATTCCCCAACCCCAGCTTGGATTGTGTCAGCATTGGGAGTGCCAGTAATCAGGGGCTTGACGAACTCAAGGGGTTCCGTAATGTTGAACATGAAAATTTGACCACCTTGGTCTGCTTTGCGTTCTGCCAGAATGCCGCCCGATTCCCCACCTTGCTGCACCACACCGATAAAGGTCTGCTCTTCCAATGGCAAACTACCAATGATTCTTTGAGCACCAGTTCCATCAAGTTCTTCCTGGGTGTAGAAACTGCCGTCTTCCTTCTTGGCTACTAAGTGGGTGACATTCCAAGTACCGGAAAACTCAGCGCCTGTAGCTCTTGAGAAGGTGCCAGGGATGGCAGCAACCTTGTCCTTAGCACGGGGGTTAAGAGAACCGCCAGCGGAAGCCAGGAAGTAACCTGTACCAGGATCTGTCAATTGTAACGTCTCGGAATCAATGGGCAGAACGTACTTCCGCTCGCCGTAATCGTTACCCGAATCTTCATCTAGGATGAGGTAGTCACCATCAGAAGTTTTGACCCACTGGAGACCATCAGGTTGATCTGCGTAGGCCTTGCCCTGTTCCACATGAATTGCATGGGTTAAAGAGCTAGCGGGGTTGTTTGGACCCGTAGGAGCTGCCCCTTTACCATTGGTTTCTAAGACGAGAGCACCATCCACACCTGCCAGGACTCGAGTTACATCTGCGGACAGGTAATCCGGTAAGCCGTTACCGTCAGCATCGTTGGTCAGATCAGTAACGATGTTGTTAAAGTCAATACCCAAAATAGAACGGGCATCCGTTAGGTTGATCACGTAGCGAGACTGGGTGATATCTGGATCTACTGCTGGGTGCTCAACTTTGCTGTCACCATTGAAGAAGGTATAACCTTCTGGTTGCTCATTTGCTTCCTTCACACCACCTACAGTGTCACCATCTTGCAGCCACCGGTAGACCTCTGTTTTACCAGCATTTTCAGGGGTGTCGAAGCCATCCCAGCGATATTTCGTGGGGTAGTAACGCACTTTGAAAGTATCAGGAGCATCTGCATCAGCGGTGTAGGCATTCAGCATTTCAGTATCCGCGTCTACGTTGGCAATGCCCAGGTCTGCATAGGTATCATTGGTGGCAGCCATACCATAGAGCTGACCGAAGAGTAAACCATTGCGACCCAGAAAGGCGTCGCGAGCAGAAGCTGTGTTGTAATTCATCGCCTTGCCCGCCGCATCCACATTCTTCTTGCCAATATAGATCTTCAGAGGCGCGGGTTCAACCTCCAGGTTATAACCGGACATAACCAGAACAACATAGTCCTTATGACCGGAGTTGATGGGCAGTATTTTCTCGTAGCCAGACTGTCCTAAAACTGGGACAGTGTAAGCAGTTTTATTGGCAATATCCACTACCATGGAAGCCAAACCCATGGTGTTGTCAGTGAAGAATTTATCTCCACCACGACTGCTATACATCTGACCAATGTTCCACTCTTCACCCATCAGCCACACATCATCGGCAAAGCCAATACCGTTACCATACTTGTTCGCTTCCTCGTAATAAGCACCGCAGAAGGAGTGGAAGAACCAGTCACCTTGAGTTAGGCGATATCTTTCGTCAAACTCGTAAAGGGTTCCATCTGCCCCCGTTTGGTTGCCCCACTTTGCACTCAAATCTTTAGGATCAGCATTCTTGCCATCTACAATTTCACCAAAAACGTTATATACGGTATTAAATAGATGTCCTGCTCCTTCAAACATCTTGCTGGCGGGACTGTTGTTGTTGAGGAAGTCAGCAAAAGCAGCCCGATTGTAGTCGATGACGTGGACGTGGGAACCGGTAAAGCTCACACCACTATCCATTTTCCACCCATAGGTTTCTTTGACGAAGGTGGCGTACGACTCAGACTGGTAGGCAACGCGGATAGTGTCTTCATCCAGTAGCCAGGCTGCTTGACCATCGGGCCAACCTGTTAATACATGCCCGGTTTTGGGATCAATTTCACCCACGGTTGCCATCGCTTTGAACTTTCCATAAGGGAAGTCAGTATCACCGCTACCACCATCGAGTAAATGTTCAGGTGCAGTGGAGGCGCCGGCCTGGGGAATTAGGGCCGTGGTTTCGCCAATGAGAATTTTTGTTATATCAGTTGCCATATCTTTCCTTATTTGCTGTGAATCTACGGTGAAATCTCAGTTTTCCCAGGATCTAGTTAAAGATATTCCTGAGAGGGTAAAACTTCTTTGGTAACTCTACAGGATAAATACAGATAATTTGTTTAAGGTATGGTTAGGGTTAAGTTAAAGTATTTCTTCAATAATCTGTGTCTTTGTGGTATAAATTCACCACAAAAACACAAAAGCTCAGGCCAATTTAATCTCTACTAGCTGGCCAAGGGACTGCCAAAAACGAAGGTTGCACTTGCAGCGTTCACCCCGTTGAGGGTGGCAATTAACACACCATTTACGCTGATATTACTACCACTCAAGGTTAGATCATCCACAGAGTCGGCCACCTGGTTGGCAATGCCTATTACATCCGTACCGATGGTGTAGTCAACAATCGTGTTAGATGCTTTTAATTTGGTAGGGTCATCAGTGAGAATCCAAAACTGATCCGCACCAGCACCACCGGAGATTATATTACCTCCACCTTCACCCACGAAGAACCGGTCATCACCATCACCACCGATGGCACGACCATTAACACCGAGGGAGAAGATGTCATTCCCCACACCACCAGAGATCCGGTAGCCAGTGGCTTCTGTGGCATCAAACTGGTCATGCCCACTACCACCAAAGGCCCGATCTCCATCAGCCACAGAGATTGTATCTGCACCACTGCCAGTGAAGATGCTATTGGAACCTAGACTGGGCTTGGCTCCGCCAATGGGAATATCTACCATATCAGAACCTGCTCCAGTAAATATGATTTGGTTTACACCAGCAAAGTTCACTCCTGCTTTTAAATTGTCTGGGCCAGAGGTTCCACTGATAATTAGAGGAGGTTCGTTAACAGAGGAGACCAGATTAAGTCCCACAATAACCGGGTCATGATCGGAGGATCGGTAAGGGGTGGTACCATCAAAAATAGCAGCATCTCTTCCGAAGTCAAGGTTATAGTCTATCCCATCGGCCTCATCACTGTTGATCGCCCACTCTGTTGCTCCTGTTACCTGCTGTGCTAGGCTTGCACTGGCAAAGGCATAGTCCAGAGTACCGGTTTGACCATCAAACACGTAGGATGCGGTAGTCCCTTGATGAAATGCGGAGGCCAGGTCGATATAGCCAGCATTTTTTAGCACTTTCACCGGATCTTCCTGAGCATAGGCGTTAAAGTCACCAAGGAGCAGATAATCTGAGTCATTCACCTTGGTAGGATTGGTGTTGAGCCAGTCCACTAGCGCCTGGATTGCTTTAGTCCGGGTATTGTTCCAGAAGCCCTGACCATCGTTTTGATCGTAGTCTGGAGAGTTGATGTCTGTTAGTTCAGAAGCGCCTTTAGACTTTAGGTGATTTACTACTACCGTAAATTTTTCGTTAGTTGCTAAATCTTGGAAGGTTTGTGCTACTGCAGGACGGTTACGATCCTGCCCTGTGTTGTTAGGATCCATAAATTCAGAACTATTCAGAATAGCTACATCCCCTAACAGACTCACCGCCATAGGTTTGTAGATCAGTCCCACCGCGATCGCATCACTGCCCACAAACTGAGTTCCTGGATTCACCCAGGCATAGGTTCCAGCGCCAGCTTTTGCATTAAGCTGATTTGTGAGGTACTCAATCCCATTCCCACTAGAACCCGCCAAAAAGTCATTTTCCAGTTCCGCTAAACCTAAAACATCCGCATTGATAGCTAGTAGGGCAGTAACTAGTTTGTCCGTTTGGCGATTAAACTCATCCATGCTGTCCGCACCACGAGGATCTTGACCAATCACCGTATTCACACCAGGCAGATCAATTGTTTTGAAGTAATTAAGGACATTAAAACCCGTAACTTTAATAGAACCACCCACTGTCTTAGGAGTTACAGGACGATCATTTACCTTAGTAAACCTATTCTGACCATCCTGAGTAGATCTTACCCGCCAGGTTGCACCACTGGCAGCATTACCGGCCCACTGATAGCTAAGAACACCAGATAAATCTGTAATTCTATCCCCCATGCGGATATTACTAGCAGTGTTAAATATAGGACCAAAGCCATCCAGATTCCCAATCAGAGCATTTTGAACACTTAACCCATCATCATAAGTGATGGTGCGGGAACCAACCTCCACCCGGTGTGCTGCATAGCCCGCTACATCCGGGTTATTAAACTGGGTGAACTGTTGGGGGCGATCGCCTTGAGCTAACTTGATCTCGTTAAAGCGATCGAGGTTAAACATCTCCGTCACCGTCAGGGTGTTCGTGAACTTAACTAACATCCCTTCAAAGGCTTCCAAATCTGGCTGAGGCGTTCCCCCTTGGCTGAGGCTAGTGGTAGGAGTGGGTAGGGTAATATTTGCCGCTGTGGGCAGGGTATTGCCAGAACTGATGATGGTAACTGTTGTGGGAGTAAGTTGGGTTTCCCCAAAGAACTCGCTAATCGTTCCTGTGATTTTAACCTTGTCTCCCCGACTGACTGCTACACTAGGATTAGAGCCGTCAAATACAAAAATACCTTCAGACGTAAGTACATTCCCATCTCCATCAGCATCTTCTTCCTGAACGTAAAAGCCGTTCAAGTTCCGCTTAGTGTCTGTATCACCAGCCTGGAAGTCACCTACTACGATTGCTTCGATTGTTACTGTCTGACCATTGAGTGGACTAATATCAGCGCGGCCACCGGCGGAAGTTTGACTGACAGCGTTACCTTGGATTTGGTGGATCTTGATCGGTCCCAAGGTCACCACTTCAGTGCGGAATTTCTGCCAGTTGTCTTGGTTCAAATTCTTGGAAGCAGTGCTGTTGCCATACCAAAAGGTGTCCCCATTATCCACCAATAGTTGAATCTTGCTATCACCAGTGAGGTTCTCAGGAACGGTGACAATGCCCTCAAAACTGCCATTGCTATCCAGGGCCGTGAGATCCGTGGCTCGCAATAGGGGTTTGTCTGTAGGGTTGCCTGTCCATGTGTAAAGACGGAAATCATTGGGAGCGCTATTTGTGGATGCGCCCACAGCTCCTGCAATGATCACATACTGCCCTGTGCTGTTGCGTTCAATGCTGCGAATGCCGCGTCCGCCCAGGTCTAGCTGAATTGGTGCGCCAAAGGTGGCGGATCCTGTAGTACCGCCATTGGTATTGAGAATGGTGCCCAAGTTGGTAACGGGAACGATTAAGGCTTTGGTGCGATCGCCAGTGGGTTCTAGCGGTGTGCGGAATGCCACATATAGGCTATTGCCATCGGGAGAAGTGGTCAAACCTTCGATATTGAAACCATTGACAACGCTTACAGATACACCCGAAGCTGCACTTGCACCAAGTCCAAGGAAGCCTACCCCCAATCCATGACCATTGCTATTGTCCCAAGCGATGAGGTCATCTTCTAAAAATTGATAGTATCCCGCAAAGGTGAGGGTGGTATTCACCCCCGTACCTGTGATGGTGGTGGCAAACAGGCGTTCACGATTGGGAGCATCTTGATTGCTGGAGTTATTACCATGGGAACCGATCCAGTAAATCCTGTTGCCAATTTTCACCGAACCTTCCAGATCCACCTCTGAGGTTAATCCCGTCACAGAACCAAAATCGAAGCTGGTAATTGGTGCGCCCGATTTAGTGCGATCGTAGAGGCGAATGCGTTGATCTTCGTCATCTCCAACCAACATATATTGATCGTCAATGGCGATCGCTGTGGAAGCATCACTGGTGCCTGTATGGAAGCGAGTAGTATTGGGGCTAACAGAACCTTGGGAAGCCGCGTAATTGATTTTGTAAGTGACAACATTATTGCCATCATTGACTGTCAAGGTGATATCGGAAAAGCCCACACCCGTAGGCGTGATCTTGAGGTTGCGGGTTATGTCTGTGCCACTCAAAACCAAATTGCCATTGGTGACAACCGTTTGATTGCTGCTACTTACTGTCACAGTAAGATTATTTAAAGACGTATCTGCATCAGCGATCGCAAAGTCAATGCCCAAGGTACTCGCGGGGTCTGTGGGATCACCAATCACCCCACTCAATACGCCTATCCCCGTGGTCGCTAAACTGATCAAAGGTGAAGTGGTATTTTCGGTAATTGAAGGAACTGCGCCCACCGCCACATCATTATCAGTAATGTTCACATTCACCGAGGGAATAGTAATACGGTTGTAGCGCGTATCCGTACTAGTGGCACTATGGCTGATTGCACCCGTATGTGCATCTTCAAACAAATTATCGTCAACCCCAGTCACTGTCACCGTTTGTGCCACATTCCAATTGGCAGGGGTAAAAGTGAGGGAAGTATTAGTTACATTCAATTGGGAACTAGCCACCACATCAACCGTAACATTGGCGGTGGGTTGGCTTCTGAGTACCACTGTGTAGGTATCAGTTGAAACACCCTCCGTAATGGCAGTATTGCCACCTGACTGCGCTATTAATATTGCGGGACTTGGCACAGACGCACTGCTATAACTACTGGGGTTACCCGTACCACCACTCAGGGAGTTATAAGAATTTAGACCATCGCCAACCGTTGACAAAGCCCATTGGGTAATATCGTTCTTGCCCAAATTGGCCGCCGCTGTCCAAGCGCTGACATTTTGGGTGCGCCCTGTACCGGGGAATCTGGTGCTGTCACCATAGATCAAGCTATCGACAAGGATTCCATTATTGTTGAAGATATTGATTTCATCTTCGCGCCCGAGGTTAACGGTTAAGCCACCGATGATTTTCACTGTTGGTGCAAGTCCCCAATCAGCACGAAAAATCTCCGCTCCAGCTTCCGTAATAATGACCGATTCCCCCGCCTGCAGGATGCCAAAGTCACTAAGTGAAACAGTACCAGCAATTCTTGAGTCATCGTCATAGCTCCATCCTGTCAAATCGATGGCCGTGTTCCCAATATTAGTCAACTCAAAAAATTCACTGCCATTGCCATCGTATTGATATTCCGTAATCCTGATTGCGGGTAGATTAGGAGCAGTATCGTTATCCCCAATGCTGATATTGAGGTTAGGAATAGTAAGACTGTTATAAGTAGAATCATTGCTAGTCACTGTATGGGCGATCGCACCAGTATGGGGCTTGAATTCAAAAATGCTGTCATCAACAGCTCGCACCGTAATTGTTTTAGCAATGCTATCCGTTAAAGCAAAAATTGCTGTGGTTGCAAAATTTACACCATCCGTACTAACCAAAGTCTGCCCATCGGTGACGGTAACATTGATATTTACCGGAGCAGTTGGGGTGGTAGTTAGGGCGAGAGTATAGGTATCAGTTGCGCCACCTTCCATAATGCTAGTGTTGCCACCGGTTTGGGTCAAGACGATGCTTGGCACAGTGCCGATTGCATAGCGTCCAGGATTACCAATATCTCCGCCTGTGGATGTCACCGAACCTTGAGCATCAGCGACAGTAGAGAGTTGCCACTTGGTCGCATCATTCAGCCCCAAATTTGTTACACCTGTCCAAGCGCTGACATTTTGGGTGCGGACAGAACCACTGATCGTGCCATCGTCATAGGTCAGGCGATCAACCCGTTGATTATTCTGATTGTAGATATTGATCTCATCAGCACGCCCCAACCCTTGATTGGAACCTGCAATCACTTTTACCGACGGCGCTAATCCCCAAGCCGTGCGGAAGTCACTGGTATTAGTTGCTTCCGTAAAGATTACCGATTCCCCAGCCTGGACAGTGCCAAAACCGCTTAATGAGAAGGAACCGGGAATTCGCGAATTGTCGTCATAGCTCCAGTCCGTAAGGTCGACCGTTGTATTGCCAATATTGGTTAATTCAACAAATTCACCATTTGCCCCTGAATACATATATTCAGTAATGCGAATCTGAATCGTAGGCGCGGTTTCTGCCTCATTATCAGTAATATTAGCAGTAACATTGGCAACAGATAAACTATTGTAATTAGTATCCGCACTTGTTACCGCATGGGTCAATGTACCCGTGTGATTACCCTCAAAGGTAGCATCATTAATCGCTGCTACTGTGACAATTTGGGCAA
Source organism: Cylindrospermopsis raciborskii Cr2010 (assembly GCF_003367075.2). Classification (NCBI taxonomy): domain Bacteria; kingdom Bacillati; phylum Cyanobacteriota; class Cyanophyceae; order Nostocales; family Aphanizomenonaceae; genus Cylindrospermopsis; species Cylindrospermopsis raciborskii. The sequence goes on along the minus strand of NZ_CP065936.1, from coordinate 120,432 downwards.
CATTCCAGTCTTGTGGCGTAAACGTGAGACTGGTAATATTAGTAGTGAGTTGTGGACCTGCATTAATGGCGATTGTCACATTCGCGGTGGGTTGACTATTCAGCACCACAGAGTAAGTATCAGTCCCACCACCTTCAGCTAGATCGGTAGAGTTGCCCGACTGGGTAAGGGTTATTCCCGATGCCGAAGCAGTTTGTGGCGTGCCCACAATATTTATATTATCAATACCAATCCATTCATCGTTGCCTAGAGCATTTGTGGTGATAATCCTTACCTGTAATTGAGCTTGGTTTTCTGCTTCTGTGGGCAAAATAGCGCTAACAGGTGTCACCAAATTTGCGAAGCTAGGACCAGAACTGGCATCAGCAACATAACCGCTAGGAATATTCGTGAAATTACCCGTTGTTCCAATGCGATATTGCAAAGCCACCGCCTGCACTGCATTGTCCGTCGAGCCATCAATATCACGCAGGTTATAGGAGATATTGATATTGGTAACACCCAGAGTATTTAGGTGAATTAATAAAAAAGGAGCATCCGCTGTACCGGAACCCTGCAGGGAAACCACAGGATCACTAATTTCAAACTCAGCTACCCCTCCAGTAGTAACTGTATTAGGGTTGGACTGGTTAGCAATGACATTAATAACCCCAGTACCATCGGCAATTACAGTTTGCGGATCAACTCCAGTAGCACTGGTTAAATCATCACCCCTATAACCAATAATACTAGTAATGTTACTCCAGTCATTATTTATTGTAATTCCTGTGGTATCTGTCCAGTTTTGTGTAAAAGCACCCGTTGCTAAATTATGATAAGTGTTACTCATTGTGGTGTGTCTCTGAAGTGAACTAGAGGATTCCTTGTGTCTTTGTGGTGACCACAAAGACACCAAGATTACAGAGCGAGGCTTAGGGTAAATTAGCTGGAGGATTGGCAAAAACGAAGGTTGCACCTGCAGCATTCACTCCGTTAAGGGTAGCAATTAACACACCGTTTAGGCTGATATCACTACCACTGAAGGTCAGGTCGCCCACAGAGCTGGCAAACTGGTTAGTAATGCCTATTACATCCGTACCGACGGTGTAGTCAACAATCCTATTGGGGGTTTGTAAACGGGTCGGGTCATCAGTGAGAATCCAAAACTGATCCGCACCAGCACCACCAGAGATTATATTACCTCCACCTTCACCCACGAAGAACCGGTCATCACCTTCACCACCGATGGCACGACCATTAACACCGAGGTAGAAGATATCATTACCCACACCACCAGAGATCCGGTAGCCAGTGGCTTCTGTGGCATCAAATTCGTCATCCCCACTACCACCAAAGGCCCGGTCTCCATTAGCCACAGAGATTATATCTGCACCACTACCAGTGAAAATGCGATTAGAACCAACATAGGACTTGGCTCCGCCTATGGGGATATCCACTTCGTCTTTGCCAGCACCCGTAAATACCAAGCTATTAAAGCCAGTAAAACCGTTCATGCCAGCTTGGATGGTGTCAGCATTAGGAGTGCCAGTAATCAGACTTGGTTCAGGAATAACCGTGTCTTCCCGGAAGGTGAGGTTTTGAATACGAGTATCAAATGCTGGACTAACATCAGGAACTCCATAGGCCTTAGTGCTAAAGCGATCGCCAAGATACTCAGCTAAAACATCCTGTTCCGTACCAGGAAGGGCAAAGGTAAATTTGCCGGGAGCCAAAGTTAAAGCAGTATCAACCTTGCCATTGCCATTGACATCAGCCGTTTCACCACGCAAATCTACTCGGTTGGCTAGGCTTGCATTTTGCTTGACAAAAGTGGGAAAAGGATAATTGTCACCACCAAGGACAGCAGTAGCACTAGTACCCGCCAGAAAGTTTAGTGTTACCATTCTAAAGCTGCGGTTGGCATCTCCAACTAACACACCATCTTTCACAATGATGTCTACCAATGAGCCATCTTCTTTCACCACTGCTAAATTGCGAACCCGCTCACCTTGTCTACTCACTTCACCAGTCGTACTATTAAACTGAATCGATGTTTTGCTAGGATCAAAGCTAAAGTTTAACCCGGATATCTGGGGAAATTGTCCTGGGGTTGTACCTGGGGCAGTACCCGCTACTGCATGCTCAACTATGTGCTGTAGTTGTTGGGCGGTAACCGTAATTAGTGATAGGTCATTGTTAAAACGCAGGGAGTTCTCAATGTCTAACTGAGACACATCACCTTCCTTTTTATTTGGTGCTAGAGGGTTGGGCTGAGTTGGCAGCTTAATAACATCATCTTTGCTGATTGCTCCTGCACCTGTGCCAATGGCACCGATATTGTCCCGGATACCACCGCCATTTTTTAGGGCGATAACCACGCTGGGATCTAGCTGCTTGGCATACCAAAGATTGGCATCAGCGGTCAAGTTACCAAAGTTGGTTTCTTGGGTGCGCACATCCTCACGAGTACCGTTGAGAAACACACTGGCTTTGCCCACAATTAAGTTGTCTTTACTAGCAAGAAGGTTTTTGATCCCATCAGCGATCGCTACCACATTGGGGTTAGCTACAGCACGAGGATCAACATCACTGCCATAGACGCGATCAACTCCTGCATCATCTGTGGCATAAGCTCCATTAATTGCACTATCCAGTTTATTAACCTGAATCACCCCATCTTGGTCAAATTCAGCCACTAAACGCCCGACGTACTTGTAATTAGCATCTGTACTGACCACCAAAATAGGCTTACCATCTGCGCCTGTCTTGACAATGGGATAATCGCCCTTGCTGCTGTCACCTGTTCTCAGCCCATCATTGGCATCAGACAGAATAGTATGGTTCCCCCCCGCGATGATGATATCCACATCTCTCAATCGCTTCGCCAATTCATCCCGCTCAATAGTCAACTGCTGCATGTGAGCTAACAAGATAATCTTGTTAATACCCTGTGCTTTGAGTATATCTACAGAAGTCTGAATTTCCGCAGCTAATGCGTCATAGTCAATGGGGTTAGCTGGCTTAACTATAGTGCTACCACTTGAAGAAATATTTGCCAAAGTTGGTGTAGTTGCACCTACAATGCCAATTCTTTGGTCGTCAGCAGTGCCAGTAATACCATCAATACCTGCAACATTGATGATGGTACTTTTAGCAATTTTACCCTTAATAGAGCTGGCATCAGCGGTATTTTGGTTAGCGGCCAGGTCAGTTGCACTGAGGTTACCTGCTGTAATTTCAGGGCTAAAATCCAGGTTAGTACTCAAATAGGGGAAGTTGGTCCCTGGGTTACCGCTTCCTGTCCTGAGAATATCACGCACTTGTCTCACACCCAGGTCAAACTCATGGTTGCCCAATGCGGAAGCTTGAATGCCAATCCCATTCAGAATACCAATATCACCGCGTCCAATGACTGGAGTAGTGCTAGATCCCAATCCACCTACATTATTCAAGCTGGTATCGCTGGAAGCATTGAAAAATGCACCTGGGATGTAGTTATCGCCAGAAGAGAGAATCAACGTGTTGGTTTTGTATTTAGGATCATCCTTGAGTTTATTGACAACAGCTGAAAAGCCAATTGCATCGGTAACAGCAGGAATGCCACCCTCAAAGTCTGAACCATGGAGAACTTGCAGGGTGAAGTTGCCTGTACTAGTTATAGCTGCTACAGTTTCAAATACACTAACAGTGTTGCTGACTTCATTGGCAGTAATTACTAATGGTTTGCCAGTAGGACTATCAACGGACGGGACAAAAATCAACCCCTCTGCGCTACGATCTTCAGCAGTATTAACATACTGCACAAATGTTGGGTTACTGGCATTAGTAATATCATAGACGATTACATCACCAACGCGCTCTAAACCAACAAAGGCATAGGTACGCCCATCAATCACGCCAACAGTCACACCCTCTGGTTCGGGACCTTTGTTATCACTGCGGGTATCGAATCCTGCATTGGGTGCACCATCGGAGTTAAACCCTGTGGGATTAAATTGGGCAGTGAGTTTCTCTAACTGATCACCACTGTCAAAGATCAAGTTGCCACTGCTATCCCAAATGGTGAAGGATCTGGCTCCAAAGGCTTGAATTTGGTCAAAGTCACCATCACCATCCGTATCACCTGATTTGTTGCTAACTACCAAACGACCAAGTTTCTCAGGTTTTTTCAGGTCACTAGCGTTGGGGAAAACTGTAGGATCTAGTACGTAGGAAGCGTCTCCAACTCTTGACTCCTCATTGAAAATCGTCCCTTCATTGCCAAAGGAATTATTAGAGGTGGGACGTACCCGGGAATCACCTTCATTGGCTGTAATATAGTAGGTTTGACCATTGCTAATGAAACTGGCGATCGCATCAGGTTGATACATGCCAAATACTGGCCAGTTAGCAATATTGACCTTACCACCTCCACTGGAAGTGCCATTAACATCTCTATCACTAGCGTCAATACCATTACCAACCAGATTATGATTCTTTAGCCCTAGAGGTTTGATGCTGGTAATTGTGGCACTAGCAACGTCAAGAAAGGCGATCGCATTGGCTTCTTGTAGGGTAATTGCAGCGGTTAAACCATCGGGGGAAACGGCAATATACTCAGGTTCCACATCTTGCGATAGGGTTGTATTGTTCCCAATAACCCGCAGTCCTTGGGATCTTAGGGTAGCCAATTGACTATCAAAAGCGTTAAACTTAGCTTCCTGGACGGTAGCATTAGCTGGACCATTGGTTAGGTCAATGATGCTAACAGAACCTTCTGGATCAGAACTATAGTTCTCATTCGGTTCCCCTTCATTAGCCACTAAAACCTTCTTACCATCAGGGGTAAAGGTGAGCATATCAGGTAAGAAACCGACTTCCACGGAATTAATGAAGTTACCATTGCCACCATCAAAAAAGCTAACCCGACCGCGCTGATGAGTTCCTGTGGCCGTATCTTTTATTTCGTAGGCAACTGCCACTATTCCATTTTTAATCGCAATGCTATTAGGCGCAGCTGTTCCAGAAGTAGGAGTAAACCCAGGGGTCAGTTTTCCAACACTGGTTAATGCCCCTGTTGTAGTCACTGTATAGATATCTACAACACTAGCAGCAACAACATACAGACGTTTACTGATAGAGTCAAACGCGGGAATTTCTGAATTGGTTGTACTAGTGGCACCACCAACCTTATTTAGTCTAATTGCCATATTCGTCCATCTCCTCTAAATATACCAATATTTCAACTGAAAATCCATAAATTTCTGGGTGATAGCTCAAGATAGTTAAAGACTTTCTTAAGAACAAACAACTAGAGAATATACAAGATTAGGATAGACAGTCGGTTTAAGATAAGGTTATAATTAGGTTAAAAATTAAAAAATGGCAATTTTATGGGAAACTCTAATGTTATAGTCCATCATCTACATCTCCCCACAGGGGTAAATGACCAACTGGTGCGGTTATGGCAAAGTTAATATGGGAGTAGTCAAGCCATTTTCCTTCTCTTCTCCATCCCACCTGATCTCCAAATGCTCTCCAAATTAGAAGATCGTAGTTTTTACCCCCTCCCAAACTCTGATATATTCGTCGCTGGACGGAGAAACCAAATTTTCCACCACTGTGTTCTAACCATAATTGGTCAATGGTATGCAGGTCAAAACAGGGAAAATTCTCAATGTCCTGTAACTGTAAGTACCCTTGTTCCGTTCGTTTTGCCACTGTCAACATGATCTTTTCCGTTTCCAAATCTGCTTCTTTCCAGTTCTTCTCCTTGAGTAATTTGTTTAGCTGTGTATAAATATTAACTGCTGGTTCATCCGCTTTTAGTGATGACCCTTGAGAGGTATGAGATGTGTCCGTGATTAGTGTTTTGTTGTTATTCAGAGAGCTGATTAATCCACTACATTTAAATAATAGACTATAGACTACATCTTTGACCTCTGGGTTTTCTTGTTTGTCGTTGAGAATGCAAAGGAGAAATTTTGTCCCCTCCTTTCCGTAGTTTAAGGCTTGCTGTATTATTTCTGTCTTTCTGTTAAGTGGAGAGCTGTAATAGTTGATTATCAATTCTCCTATTCCACTTCCAGCAGGATTGTTTGGTACGTTATTGATACTAGTTAGGGCGGCATCGTATTTGGACAATTCTATTATGTTACTCATGAATACAGTAGCAGATAGTTTTTACATGGTTCTGACTACAACAGTTTTCATGAGATTACGGTTTGATCGGCACATTTATCACCTTACATGGGTGGTTACTACTCATAGTCATCCAGATTGTATACTTCTAGGTCGCTATCCATTGATGCACCAATTTCTGCTAGGTCAAAGTTGTCATCTGTGAGCTGAGTTATTTGTCCCGAGAAGAATTCAGCCAAACTTTTAGCTGCTTTAGCTACTTGACTGTCGTCCTGGTTGGAAACTGACCCATTAGATTTAGGTAATTGATTGGTTATGACTATGGGTTCTGGTTCCCTGTTGTGTTGAGGGGATGGAGTGCTTGGATTAGGCGTCAACTTATTGACTAGTGGTGGGTTACTAGCTAGATTATTAACTACTGTGTGAACTGTTTCAATTTTGGGTGATGGGGTTGGTTGTGGTGCTGGTTGATATGTTGGTGTGGTTAGTGATTGATAAACACGGGTCGAATCTTCTGGTATGGAATTTCTTCTGGTGGTGCTACCGGAATTTGTCTTTTCTAACTGAATCTGAATATGACGCTGAAAGGTCTGATGAAAGGCATTTTGAATAATCCCTAGGTCGGATTTACCTTTCTCGTACCATGCTTGTTTAATGCCAATCTTGGCTAAATTACCATCGAATTCTAATAGTTGACTCATCTGACGGAGCATTTCTCTCCTGGATGCTGGTTGAAGATTGCCCAGCACTTGATACCAAATTTGATTTAGGTCGTGTTCGGATGATGGTGGTATTGCTTCTGATGAGCTGGATGTAGCTTGTTCTAAATAATTAGGGGAATGCTGGGGATTATGGGTGGGTAGTGATGAAGAACTGGATACTAAATTAGGGGTTGCTTGTTGATGGGCTTGTTGATAGGCTTGTTTATAAATAGGGGATGGTGGTACATTGTAGTTAATCCCATTCTGGTTTTGTATAGTCGCTGGATAGACTGATGGGCTAGATGGAGCTACCATGGAACTCTGGGTAATGGGTAGCATTCCCAGTAGTGTCACTTCTAGCCATAAACGTGGCTGGGTGGTACTCTTTAATTGCACCTCGGCTGTTCTTAATTGTTGCTGTCCACGTAAAATAAATGTTATGTCTAATTTAGCTGCAAAGCTAACTAATTGTTGCCATGTTTCTTGAGTACAACTCACTAGATCCTGACGGCTAGAGGCAGTTTTAGCTATCAGTAAATCTCGGTAAAAAGCCCCCAGGTTTTGCAGAATAATTAGGGGTTCTCTACCTCTGTCTAAAATATTGCGCGTGTGATCTAATACCTTCTCACTATCATTTTGAGCGATCGCCTGTAATAGGGCAAATAAGTCCTTTTCGCTAACGGATCCGACTAGATCCCAAACCTGCTCTGGGGAAACTTCTCCGGGTAGTAAAGCCAATTGGTCTAATAAACTTTCAGCATCTCGTAAACCCCCCTGAGATATTTGGGCGACTAGGGTAATAGCGTCTTGGGAAATAGGGATATTTTCATTATAAGCGATTTTAGATAAATGTTTTACCATTGCTTCCAACTGAATTCGGCGAAAGTCAAATCTTTGACAACGGGAAATAATAGTTGGCAATACTCTTTGAGGGTCAGTTGTAGCCAGGACAAAAACTACGTGTTTAGGTGGTTCCTCCAAGGTTTTAAGTAGTGCATTAAATGCTGCTGCACTTAACATGTGACACTCATCAATTACATAAACCTTATATCGACACTGTACGGGGGCGAATTGGGCCTTTTCTATTAGTTCGCGAATATTATCTACACCCGTATTACTAGCAGCGTCAATTTCAATCACGTCGAGGGAATAACCCTTGGTAATGCCTTGACAAGTGTCACATACACCGCAGGGGGTAGGAGTGGGATGACCAGTTTGGAGACAATTTAATGATTTAGCTAGAATCCGGGCACTGGAAGTTTTCCCTGTACCTCTGGGACCTGTAAATAAATAAGCTGGAGCAATCTTAACCAAACTAATAGCATTTGTTAGCGTGGTAGCAATTGCTTCCTGTCCAACCAGTTCAGCAAAACTCTTGGGGCGATACTTATGATGTAGGGGCTCGTAGGACATGGGTTGGCTAGTTTCTATACCAGAATATAATTAGATGAACTTCGACCAGTCAATAGGCTTTAATTCTAGGCAATTTTGAAACATTATCAGTAAAGATTTAACCGTGTTAAACCTATTTAGTAGAAAACTACAGAAATGGGAGATTCTAATCGGATGCTGCCCAACGATTATAACTCACTCTTGAGAAATAGGTTTTCCAACAAAATTTTTGATTTAAAGGAGGTTCCAGAACTCCTACCTGGCTAAAGCTATATAATGTTTACCGGATTGTGTCAATAAAGGTAAACCTTTGCTTCCAAACTTATCCAAAATTAAATGATAGAACAGATGTTAAACCGTGTAATTAAATGGCTTAAACAAATTTTAAAAAGAGTGTTTCAAGCTTTATCAGGTCAAAGACGTAGATCTAGCCAGGCGCCACAAAATGGCGAAAAAAAGACTATACCCCCCCTAAGTGACACAGATCTAGAATTTTTGTTCACAGAACTTTTGGCAGGGGTTCGTCAGGCCAAGGGACGCACTTGGGCGCGAAACTGGTTAGATCAGATTGAACATCGGGTCACTACTGAGCAATGGTTAGACTGGTTACGCAAATTTGGTAATAAATTATTAAAATCCAAAAATCCCCACAACGAGATAGCATCTCGTCTAGTACAGTTAGGGGAGTTAGATGTGGGTGAGGTAGGTGATCTAGCCTACGAGATAGGCATGGAATTATTAACCCGCACTCCCATAGAACCAATATGGGAATATGATGGACCAGACGACGATATAGTAGGAAGTCCAGCAGGGGAAAACCTATCCCCAGAAGAACAAATAGTAACTCAGGATGACTTATTGGCTATTTTGCGGGAAAATGAACCCCTGCGCCGACAAATATCCCAAGATCTACAAATAGACTCGGATGATCCCCAGGTGATTCTTGAGGGTATAATCGACCAAGCAAAAGAGAATCTCTAAGTCGCTTTTAAGCTTCTCCGGTCTAAAGACACGGAGATTTCTGAAGAGTCCATAAACGAACTTTCTGAGGCTGGCTTAAACAGCCTCTACTGATTCTGCTAAAATTAATTCTTAGCATCACCGCTACTTTAAGTTGATTTCGAAAGTATAGCCTCAGATAAGACCTACTTGTCAATAGCAGCCACAAAATAACATAAAGACAACACTGGAATATTGAAGATCCGCATCACGGTTAAATATCAAGGCGAATAAATTCGCCGTTGGCACTTCCTGTCTAACCGTGCCTTTCGGCGATTTTCTTGTGATTCTCCAAGAGTTGAAAAAAATTTTTAGATGTGATAGAATAATCTGTCTGGAAGATAATATGTGTAAGCCTAGCTTCCGGGCTAGGATCAGGTAAGGATGTAAGTGTAGATTTACAAGGAACTGGCAAAGAACCACCCTGTGGGATAGCTTAACTAGTTTTTTGCTACACTACAAACAATCGCCTTATGGCATATAGATCGTTAACTTTGACAAAAACTTACGGAGACTAGAACCAGGAACAAATCAGCATGGTCAATCAGAACTTAACCGCCAAAGAAATTGGATTTACTCACGAAGATTTCGCTGCTCTACTTGATAAGTACGATTATCACTTCAGCCCTGGTGATATTGTACCAGGTACAGTGTTTAGTATAGAGCCGCGTGGCGCTCTGATTGACATTGGTGCTAAAACAGCAGCATACATACCTATACAGGAAATGTCTATTAACCGGGTGGATGCCCCGGAAGAAGTCTTACAATCAAATGAAACGCGGGAATTTTTCATTCTCACTGATGAAAACGAAGATGGTCAGTTGACTCTGTCTATTCGTCGTATTGAATACATGAGAGCATGGGAAAGAGTGCGGCAATTACAGAAAGAAGATGCCACTGTCCGTTCTGATGTTTTTGCGACTAATCGTGGCGGTGCATTAGTACGAATCGAGGGACTCAGGGGTTTCATTCCAGGTTCCCATATTAGCACTCGCAAGCCCAAAGAAGAACTAGTAGGGGAACAATTGCCCTTAAAATTCCTAGAAGTGGATGAGGAGCGTAACCGCTTGGTCCTCTCCCATCGTCGGGCACTGGTTGAACGTAAGATGAACCGCTTGGAAGTGGGAGAGGTAGTAATTGGCACTGTTCGCGGCATCAAACCTTATGGTGCATTTATTGATATTGGTGGTGTAAGCGGATTACTGCACATTTCTGAAATCTCTCAGGAACATATAGATACGCCTCATAGTGTATTTAATGTAAATGACGAAGTTAAAGTCATGATCATTGATTTAGATGCTGAGAGAGGTCGTATTTCTCTATCTACCAAGCAATTGGAGCCTGAACCCGGGGACATGATTAAGAATCGTGATTTAGTCTATGACAAGGCTGAAGAAATGGCAGCTAAGTATAGGGAACAAATGTTAGCTAAACAGCAGGGTATTGCCGTTGCACCAGTGGAAGGAGCAGAAACCGCACCGGTGGAAGAACTAGAAGTAGTTGCCCAAACAGAAATTCCACCAGCAATTGAAGTGGAAGAAGAAATCCCGGTGGCCGTGGAAGAGTAACATATCTGTAGCAAAACACTTAAACAAGAGGGTAATTCCCCTCTTTTTTGTTTTTGCTAACTAGCGTTGTTAATCTTAATTAATTTTATGGGGGTTAAGCTCTAAATGGCTACTATTAAATGTGGTAACGTTGTATTTTCAGATATTCAGGCAGTTTTATTCGATAAAAACGGTACTTTAGAAGACTCAGAAGATTTTTTAAGATCCCTAGGTCAAAAGGCAGTAAGACTAATAGACGCACAAATTCCGGGTATTGGGGAACCATTGTCAATGGCGTTGGGGATTAGTGGAGATGTTTTGGATTTAACAGGTTTAATGGCCGTAGCCAGTCGTAAGGAAACGGAAATTGCTGCTGCTGCTTACATTGCTGAAACTGGTAGAGGATGGTTTGATTGTTTAAAAATCGCCCGTCAAGCTTTAGAAGAAGCTCATGAATATATTGGACAAAACCCATGCCCTTTATACCCAGGAGTTTTAGATCTGTTGGAGTTATTATCATCCCAGGGAATAAAACTGGGGATTCTTTCAGCTGCGAGCACTAGAGGTGTGGAGCAGTTTGTCACTTGTTATGGTTTGAGAGACTATCTAGAATTAGAAATGGGAGTGGATGAGGGCCTTGGTAAACCAGATCCTAGATTGTTTCTACAAGCTTGTCAGACTTTAGGTGTGCAGCCTCAAAATGCTTTAATGGTAGGGGATTCTATAGGTGATATGCAAATGGCACGAGATGCTAAAGCAGGGGGTTGTATAGGGATTATCTGGAACAATAACTTGGCACAGGTACGGGGAGCGGATGTGGTTATCCATCAACTTACTGACATCCAAGTTTTAACGGACTAATGGTCGTGATCTCGAAATCTCACGGTTTCAATCCAGCAATTTTCTGGACAAAATAACCCTCTTGGTATTTTAGTTCTCGGGCAATTTTTAATCCCTGCTCAAAAGCTATTAAAGCGTTGTCACTTTCTTCTTTCTGTAGATAAATATCCCCCAGCTGATCATAGGCTTGCATTAGTCCGTAATAATTTCTGCCTAGGGTTTGGGTTTCTAGTAGAATTTTACTAGCTTGTAATGCTTCTCGAGTTTGATTTTGCGAACGATAAAGATCAATGAGTTTTTCTAATGCTTCACCAGCACTTAGATACATTTGTAATTGCCAAGCAATAATATAAGCTTCTTGATAACTGTTCAATGCTGGTTGAAGAAGGGAGGGATTTTGTGGTACTAGGGACTGATAATTTTCTGCTATTGCTATTTTTAACCGGGGAATTGCCTCCTGGTTGTCTTGTTGATTGTAAATTGATGCTAACTGATTGAGTATGTCAATTGCTTTAAGAGGTTGTTTACTTTGTTCAAAAGTATAAGCCAATTGTTGTAAGTACCTTAATTGATTGGTTCTATCACCTCTGGTTACTGCTAAATTCAGTAGTTCTTGATATGTGATGGCAGCTTGGGAATAATTAAACCAATTTAGATGTAACTCACCTATTTGATTGAGAGTTTCTACCTCAGCAACCGGGTCATTTTCACGTTTGACCAAACTTAGAACCTGCTCATAAACCTTCACTGCTAACTGGGGAGAACGCAAATTTTGATATGCTATCCCTAGCGATCGCCATAATTGTAAATCAGCATTTTTTTCATTCCGTAACTGGGTTTCAATTTTCCGTAAGCTCTCCGTGATATACTGTACTTGTTCTCGATTATTTTCTCGCCAAGCAATTGCACCTACTCTTGATATTGCTTGTACTTGTGATGGCATTCCTAAAAATCGCCTTAGTCGCAATTCTCGATTCCATATAGAAAAAGCATTTTCTTGATCTCCACTTTCTAACCTGATTCTAGCCTGTTGATTCAACTCATCTAAGGCAGCTTCTAAGGTTTTTAATTCTTCCGTAGTTAATGGTTTTTCTTTGACATTACTCCTAATGAGGGAGTCTGGTATATTAGTTTCTAGGGGATTAGGGGAAAACTTATCTATTGTTGGTTTTCGATTTTGTGCCAGTGTGACAAAACTTGACAAATGCCAGACAATAATACTAATTACTACATACTTTAATGATTTGAGCATAAACCACCCACCTCCTGTAAATAAACCGTGAAACTACCATATTTAGGCCTCTTTTATGAGTAAACTCATCCCCGCCCTCAGCATCAAAAATTTTAACTTTTATTACAACAGTCGAAAAATCCTTGAGGGTGTATCAATGAATATATGTCAAAACAAAATCACAGCCATGATTGGGCCTAGCGGTTGTGGAAAATCGACTTTTCTAAAATCTCTTAACCGTATGAGTGAACTAGAAGGAGAAGTGAAATTAGAAGGAACAGTAGAATTTTTTGGACAAAATATCCATGGTAAACGGGTAAATTTAAATCGTCTTCGCCGTCAGATTAGTATAATCTATGCCATACCAAATCTTTTTCCCATGAGCATCTATGACAATGTGGTCTACGGGGTGAAATTAATTGGCTGGCGTCCCAAAGCAGAATTAGATGAAATAGTAGAGATGGCACTCAAGAGGGCAAATATTTGGGATGAGTTGAAAAATAAACTGCACAAATCGGCCATAGAATTGTCTATGGGACAACAACAAAGACTTTGTATTGCCCGATCCCTAGCGGTAAAACCACAGGTACTATTAATAGATGAATTTTGTCTAGGACTAGACCCCATTGCCATTAAAAAGATGGAAGAACTCATAGAGTGTTTGCGATCGGAGTTAACAATTGTCTTTGTTTCTCACAATATCCAACAGGTTTTAAGACTATCAGATTTTACTGCCATATTTCAATACAATCAAAATCATGTTGGGAAGCTGGCGGATTTTGGTCCTAGCAAAAGAATCATAGCCAATAGTTTTCACTATCGGACTCGGGATTCTATAGGTAGCTATTGGCGATAGGTAAGTTTTAAGGTTTTAGCATCAAAAACGAACGAGCTAAGAAAAAGCTAGTAACGGTTTTAGCGTCTACAGGCTCTCCTCTATCAATAGCGGCTTCTAATTCTGCAGGGGCTAAAAACACAGTTTCAATATCTTCATCTTCATCTTGCTGGGGGGGTGTTTCCAGTTTTTCTAAATCCCGAGCTAAAAAAGCATAGATAATTTCATCGGAATAACCAGGGGCTAGGAAAAATTCTCCTAACTTGTCCCACTGATGAGCTTTGTAACCAATTTCTTCTTGAATTTCTCTTTGTACTGTTGTCAAGGGCTTTTCATTGGGTTCCACAGTACCAGCAGGAAATTCTAGCAACCTTCCCTGAACTGCAAAACGATATTGGCGCACCAGAATTAATTTGCCATCATCAGTAACTGGGATGGCTAAAGCACCACCAGGATGACGAATACATTCCCATTCTCCTTCCGACTTGTTAGGTAACCGTAAACGACTCACTTCAAAGTCGAATTTGCGACCCTTATGGAATAAACGTTGCTTAAGCAACTGTGGCAATTCTCTACCTAATGGCATAATAAAGTTCTAATTTTGGCAACTACTAGGAATACATACGGGGAGTAAGTGGTACAATCAGGGCCTTTGAATAATAATTTTCACAGCTGGACCACTAACCCAGTGTACATCAGAATGGTCTACATTTCTCAATAGATTCCTAATTGTCATTCCAGATATGGGATCTTGCCAATCTCCAGCAATTTCTTCTAAGGGAACTAGTACAAAACCTCGTTCATACATTCGCGGATGGGGGATTTCCAGGTCAGACTGATTTAAAATCAGATTATCATACATTAACAAGTCCAAGTCTAAGGTTCTTGCTCCCCAACGTTCTAGGCGCACGCGACCGAACTTTTGTTCTACTGCCAATAATATAGCTAATAGATTCTGAGGTGACATTGTTACCTCAAGTATAGCACAAGCATTTAAATAATCTGGTTGAGATGGACCCACAGCTTTAGTTTTATAAAAACTAGATATAGCTTTTATAATTAAGCCTGGGGTTTGAGATAATGTGTCTAAACATGCTAATAAGATATTGGCTGAATCGCCCAGGTTACTGCCTAGGGCAATTGCAGTTTTATGAGTACCCCCCATGGTTTTGAGCAGTTTTGATTATTCCTTATCAATCTTGGGAAGAAAATCAGGACGATCCTTACTTTCCCAACCTGGGGGGCGTTTGGAATTATACCAGGCGATCGAACCAATAGTAACTGCAGCAACAAAGCCAACCACATAGACTAAGGTGAAGGCCAATGGAAACTGATTTCCAGTGGACACAGGCGCTGCTTCTAGTAATATTAAACTCATGAGTGTTTTATCCCACTGCTTATAATATATGACTTTACTATAATCTCACATATTATAGGCATAGTTCAGTAAATATTAAGAATCAGGTTTGAGTCGTTCTCGCCAAGATGGTTGTCTAGCTGGGGAATTGGGAGAATTATTGACGGAATTTCTGTTTTCCCCGGTTGAGGATGGCACGGTCTGCACGTCATTGCGACGACGCCGTCTTCTTCTAGTAGAAGTGGTATTCTCCTCAGTGGAAGGTAGGACAGTCTGCACGTCATTGCGACGACGCCGTCTTCTTCTAGTAGAAGTGGTGTTCTCCTCAGTGGAAGGTAGGACAGTCTGCACGTCATTGCGACGACGCCGTCTTCTTCTAGTAGAAGTGGTATTCTCCTCAGTGGAAGGTAGGACAGTCTGCACATCGTAGCGACGACGCCGTCTTCTTCTAGTAGAGGTATCCTGATTTTGGTCTAATTGCTCATAATTGCGCTCTCTTCTACGACTTTGCCTGGTAGATAAAGTACTGTCTTGAGAGTCTGAGTTATCATCACGGTTAGAAATTTTAAAGCCAGCATTTTTTTTAGAAATTGGTTGGGCCTTGATTGTGGGTTTGCGCTTTGCCACTCGGGAAGGTCGTGGAAAGTTTTCCACTTTCAGGTCTTTTACTGCTCCCCCCATGAATTTAGACCAGGTGTAAGCAGCTGTGGAACTGGAACCATGAGTGGGGTGATTGTTATCATTGCCTAGCCAAATTCCCGTTACCATTTGGGGTATGTAGCCAATAAACCATAAATCTCTTGATTCATCAGATGTACCGGTTTTCCCTGCTACTGGCCTGCCTGGTAATTGGGCGGCCCGTCCAGTACCGTTGGTAACCACATTGGTTAACATCTTGGTCACAATACGACTGCTATCCGTATCTAAGGCTCTTTTGGGTTGGAAATTCGCACTCCAAATTACATTACCCTGACGATTAAGAATACGACGAATAGCGTGTGCTTCCGTATGTAACCCTTGAGTAGCAAAGGAACCATAGGCACTGGTTAATTCTAAAAGGTTAACTTCATTAGAACCAAGAGCTAAGGAGTAGTTATGTTCTAAAGGTGATTTAATCCCCATGTCTTGGGCAATTTTAATAGTTGGCTCATAGCCAACATCTATTAGCACCTGAAGCGAAATTGTATTGATGGATAGAGCTAATGCGTCTTGCATCGTCATTAAACCACGGAATTTCTCGCTATAATTCTTGGGTTCATAACCTCTAAATGAAATTTGCCTATCCATATATGTGTCGTTTGGACTCTTCCCTGAGGCTATGGCAGCTGCATATACAAACGTTTTAAATGTTGAACCTGGCTGTCTTTGAGCTTGGGTTACTCGGTTGAACTGAGTTTTCGCAAAATCTTTCCCCCCGACCATGACCTGAATTTCCCCATTACGAGGATTAATGGATAATAAGGCACCCTCTCGAAACCTCCCCCAGGTTCCTTCGTTTTTCAGTGTTCTTACCAGTACCTTCTCTGCCAGTTTTTGCCAATTTGGATTTAAGCTAGTTTCTACAGTCAATCCACCCGCAGCTAAAACATCAGGTTTTAGGTACTTGGGTAGCTGCTGTTGCACGTAGGCGCAAAAATAGGGTGCGGTAACTTGAAACCGTCTGGGTAAATTAGTCTTTACTGTCAATGTTTGTTGGAGTGCAGACTGTTTTTCTTGGGGTGTAATTACTCCATCTTCCTCCATTCTTTGTAAAACCGTATTTCTTCTGGCTATAGCTCCGGGGAGATTCTTGTCAGGAGCGTAAATATTGGGTGCAGGAGCAAGACCTGCGATCGTGGCCATTTCTGAAAGGTTTAGCTGATCCACTGTTTTGCCAAAATATACCCAGCTTGCATCTGCTACTCCATAAGCACCTGAACCTAAATAAACTAAGTTGAGGTAACGTTCTAAAATCTCTTGTTTGCTCAGTTCCTCTTCTATTTTCTGGGCTAAACGCACTTCCTTGAGTTTGCGCCACAGAGTCCGCTCTTGACTGAGAAAGAGAATTCTAGCCAGTTGTTGAGTAATGGTACTACCACCTTGCACAACATTTTGTGACTGGAAGTTACTAATAACAGCCCTAACAATTCCCTGAAAGTCTACTCCATCATGTCGTCTAAATCTTCTATCTTCTGATGCAATAAAGGCTAACTGCAATTTGTCTGGAATCTGTTGTATCTTTAACTGATCTCTTGTCGCTTCTCCTTGCTGCATTAAAACAGTGTTGTCTCCAGCTTTAATGGTGAGGGTTTGTTGCCTTATCATCGCATTAAGTTCTGATTTGTCTGGTAAGGAACTGTCTACTTTCCGAATACCATAATTGAAACCAATGATGGTAGTACCTAAACCTAACCCCGCCCAGAACCAAACACGCCGATAAAATGGCTTCTCACTTCTCCCAATTTTCTCTCTCACCACCAATGATAGTTGCTGAATATGCCCAACTAACAACCTCAATTTTGGTGGCATGGTCAGGGGCGGTTTTTCATCTGTGGGATTCTCGTTTTTCTGATTATTACCAACTGGCAAGAGTAATTTCTCCTTATCAGACATAGTTTAAGTGAACTCCTGAGTCGAGTCAACCACAATAATATTAATGTAAAACTGACAAATCTCTCTCTTTTGGGAGAGAGTTTGGGCGAATTTGCCTTAATTTTGTACATCCACCCAGCGACGGTAAAGTTTTTGAATTTTCCTGAGTAAGGAGGTATAAATTGTTTGATTATGATCCGAGTTTTTAGCTAAATCCTGTATTCTTGTTAATAATTTAGCCTCTTCCGTGGCAACCTCACCATCACTGTAGATTAGCCCACTGATGGATTCAATTAAGTCTTGACACTGTTCCAAACTAGGGCGATCGCCTAAATACTCCCTTACCCATTGATAGCACTGATCTGGTTTAACTTGAACTAACTCGTAGAGCCAAGGTTTGATTTCTGGATCAGTAGAAAGACCCTTAGAATGGGCTATCTCTCTGAGATATTGTCTTTCCTCTGGCTGAATTCTACCATCAATCCAAGCTGCACCAATGAGAATTTTAACTAGATTTTTTACGTCGGGATGATTAACCATTTTGCCTCCTCCAGTAGATTCGGACTCTGGTTAAATGGTACAATGGTTGGACATATTTTAACTCTAATCCTTGTTTTTTCTTAAACGCACTAAGAAGAAACCGTCCATATTCTGTTGGTGTGGCCACAGCTTTAACCATCCAGGGGAGGAAACATCCAGAAAATCAAAGTTCGGCTTTTCCACCTCCCACTGGGGATTAACATGCAAAAATTCTCTAACTAGGTCCTCGTTCTCCTGGGGATGCAAGGTGCAAGTAGCATACACCAAAACTCCTCCCGGCTTGACAAAGTTGGCAGTATAGGATATGAGTTCTTTTTGTATGTGGGCAAGATCTCCTACAGAGCTAGGGTTTTGTCGCCATCGTGCATCAGCGTGACGATGCATGGTCCCTAAACCAGAACAGGGAGCATCTAACAGTACCCGGTCAGCCACATGGTGAAATTTGGTCAAATTACGACTGTCTCCAGGAAAAATTTCAATAGATTGCAAACGGAGACGTTGGGCATTTTCAGTGAGTTTACGTAAGCGAGAAGGAGTGCGATCGCAGGCATATATTTTACCGTTATCGCCCATTAATTCGGCAATGTGGGTAGTTTTTCCACCGGGGGCGGCACAAACATCAATGATCACCTCACCAGGTCTAGGATCCAGCAAATGACCAACTAACTGGGCCGCTGCATCTTGTATGCACCACCATCCTTCAGTGAAACCTGGTAAATTTTGAATTGGTCCAGCAGGCCCAACTAACCTTAACCCTTGGGGTAAGTGGGGTATCCTATGGAGCAAAATACCAGACTTTTTAAAAACTGATTCCACCATTTCCACGGAAGCTCGCAGAATATTTACCCGTAAATCAATCGTGGGAGTTTGATTCATCCACTGACAGAGTTTTTCCGTTTCTTCCTGGCCCAACTGTGATAACCAAACCTCAATTACCCAATTAGGAAAGCTGTATAAAATACCTAGTCTTTCTACTAAATTTTCCGGGAGGATCAGGGGATCAGAGGTCTTTTCTAAAAGACGTATATATTGGCGTAAAAAACCATTCACAAAACCAGTTAACCCAGGGAAGCCATTTTCTTTTGCCAGTTGTACAGTAGTATTGACAGCAGCGGAAACGGGGATTTTTTGTTGGTAACGCAGTTGATACAAACCCAGATGCAAAATACATCGCAGATCCCTTGGCTGTTGTGGTGATTTTTTATCAGCAATTTGGTCAATTATTGCATCTAGGCTGCGTTGTCTCCTTACACTACCGTAGACCAATTCTGTCATTAATCGTCGGTCATGATCAGATAACTTAAACTTGTGTAAAGTGCGATCGATAGCAGTATCAGCATAGGCTCCCCGGTGTACTTCTCTGAGAGCAGTAAATGCTATTTGTCGAGTAGATAGGGTGTTCATAAAAGGGAGATTAGGCCATATACCGAATAAAGGGAATTGCCCTAGACAATTCCCTTCTTGTACGGTTGTCAAAGGAGCTGTGGTCTTAATTTATCTTCTTCTGCTACCAAAACCGCCCGAGCGCCGAATGCCAGAAGAACGAGATCCACTGCCAAAACTACTACCAGAATTACGTCGCAGAGAGCTAGACCCCCCCGATGAGCGGAGATTACTACCCCCAAAGCCAGATCCAGTAGCTCTACCACCAGTATTAGTCCGATTTGTCAATCCACTATTTGATCTAAGAGATCCCGTAGTCCGGAAAACTGCACGATTTCTCACAGCTGCAGGTGGTTGATTATAGCGACTTTGATAACTCGAAACTGCTGCATTATAGCTAGAACCATATCCACCATGACCATAAATACCACCGGGTTGATAAACGGGGGGTACGTAGTACTGAGGTCTGAATAACATATTACCAATGGCCTGACCTGCTATATTACCAGCTACAGCAGCTGCGAAAGGAGTCCAGAAACTAGACTCTTGACGGACAAAAACCGTTTCCTGCTGTCCGGTTTGAGGATTACTTCTGGTTTCAGTAACATTATGGACATACTCAATTTTAAAGTCTTCGGTTATATATAAGGCTGGTTGTCCATTTTCCACCTTTAAATAACTTTTTTTGCCCTCTTTGACTTCCTCGTCAGTTAAACGAGCCATTTGCAACTTCTCCGTAGCAAAAGTTGGTGGTTGATTGCCTAGTAAAAATAGGGTATACTCACCATTGGCATCGTTATAAGTAACCTGTTGTACTTGATACTGTCCATCATTGAGTTTAGTGGGGGTTGCACTTTGACTACCATTGGAATAGGTGGTATTTTGGGAAGCTCCCCCACAAGCAATGGTTGTTAAGCACAAGGTTAGGGCTAAACAAACAATTGTCAGTCTACGCATTATAGTCTTGACCATTTGAATAATTTGATTTTTCCAGGGTGTTATTTTTGATTGCCAATAACTCAAGGTTAACAAGAAACTTAGAGAGGAATCAACTCTGGATAATATTCTAACAAATGATCATCTGTTAGTTCATCGCCTAAACGTGCAGGGGAGAAATGAACCTGAATGGCTCTAAGTTTATTTTGGTAATGTAAGTTAACTAGCGATTTTAATCCAGCTTTAAGGGAAGAAATCTGGGCCAGATTTGTTTCTATTTCTGGCACTTCACCTTCAAAAGCAACTGTAAGCATTACCAGCACATTCCGGGTAACGGGAATAGATAGGGCCCGACCTGGACTGGAACCAGTATCAAGGTCAGCTCCATATCTCTGTGCGGAATCAGTAAATAATTCATTTACATAGTCACCCGCTTCTCCCTCATTCCAGAATACATCTCCCTCATTACCAGCAGCAACCCAGCACTGGTCATATCTCAAAAGGGTTTCACATACTGTGACTAGTTGCTCTCCTAGTGATTTTAAATCACCTTCAGCATCTATTGCTTCTCTAGCAGCCCCATTTAAGACTCCTAAAATTGGTGCCACTTCCTGTCCATGCAGGTGCAAAAATATACGGGAAACTACGTAACGTGTTCTACCGATAAATTTATTAAATAAATTAGTCATTTTTTTCAAAGTTTACAATCCCTACCCCCATTATAGGGCCATACGCTGAAAAACGCTAGATCTTAGGCATCCGTTTAAATAGTTCTATTAAAGGAGATAGTTTCAGCAGTATAAGGTAAAAGTAAAAAATATATATATTTATGATGATTTATCATATTACCTAGCTATTCTGTATTGATATTCTGCTTCGCTAATGAGGTCTTGGGGAGATTCCACACGCTCTAAAAATACTAAACCTTCTAAATGATCATACTCATGTTGAAAAATTCTTGCCACGAAGTTGACTAACTCCTGTTTTTGAAAATTACCATTTCTATCAGTATATTCTACTTGAATTCTTTCATACCTGGGGACTAAACCTCTGATTCCTGGAACACTTAAACAACCTTCCCATCCTTTGGTAATTTCCGTCCCATAACTAACTATTTTAGGATTAATCATTGCCGTTGGCTCCATTTCTGGTGCATGGGGATATCTAGGATTGGGACGGGAAGCTACAATAAATAGGCGCAATGACTGGGCTACTTGGGGTGCAGCAATGCCCACACCATTGGCCTGGGCAACTGTGGTTATTAAATGATCAATTAGTTGTTGTATTTCCCGATCATTAATCCCTTCAATTTCTGCAGCTTTTTGCCGCAATAGGGGATTGCCCAATTGAATAATTGATGATTTATCAGTCATATTTTAACTTCCTATTTCCTACTATTAATTACTCTACTCAGTAGTATAGCATGTTATTTAAGCCCATGCTGGAAAACTATCTTCGGGATCTTATCGGTAAAGATCCTGGCTCAACAGCTAAATTTACAGTTGTACCATTACGCTCCACTTCTATTGTCAGAGGAGTTCCAATTTGACTATTTTCTACTATTTTTTGCACTTCTTCAACTTTAGTAATTAATTGTTTGTTAATACTCTTAATTATATCCCCTGCTCTCAATCCTCCCCGCGCTGCTGGTGATTGAGGAACAATTCTAACTAAGAATACTCCTTTATCAGTAATAATATTGACTCTATCACCAAATCTACTAACTATTCTATCTTTAATCTCAGGAGTGAGGGTGATCATTTCTACTCCCAAATAAGGATGATCAACGCGACCATTGGCAATTAATTCTTGGGCAATTTTTTTGACCGTGTTAATGGGAATAGCAAAACCTAAACCTTGAGCACCTTGAATAATCGCAGTGTTCATGCCTATAGCTTCTCCGCGAGCATTTAAAAGCGGACCACCGGAATTACCTGGATTAATCGCTGCATCAGTTTGTAAGTAATCTACCCGTTTATCGCTAGCACCAATGTCAGTACTAGACCGATCTGTGGCGCTGATGATGCCCGAAGTTACGGTATTATTTAAACCCAGGGGATTACCAATAGCAATTACTGCTTCTCCAGGTTGTAAGTCACTGGAATTACCTAAAGTTAAAGTGGGTAGATTTTGAGCATTAATTTGTATAACTGCCACGTCCGTAACTGCATCTTCCCCCAACACCTTACCATCAAAACTACGCCCATCTTTCAGGGTTACTGTTACCTGATCCGCACCGTCTACCACGTGGGAATTAGTTAAAATTTGACCGGAGGCATTAATGATAAATCCTGAACCACTACCTCTTTCTACCCTCTGTTCTGGTCGGGGAAGAGCATCACCAAAAAATCTACGTAAGAATGGGTCGGAAAACTCTCCTGGTACTTGGGAGGTAACAGTTCTGGCAGAGTCAATACGGACAACCGCACTACCCACTTTTTGCACTACTTGAACAATAAAATTAGGATCACCACCAGCTACTACCACAGTGTTGGACTTGGTGGTTGATTCAACTTGAGGGTTGATTTTTTGTGGTGTGAGATTTCTGCTGTTTAAATTGGAGCAGCCTGTCACAAGTACGATTAGTCCAGTCATCAATATTGAGCGTTTCAATAAATGCCCAAATTCCTCCATACTTACATCTGCAGATTCTGTCCTTTGTCTGTCATTTACCATAAGAGTAGAATCCTTTTTTGTTTAAATCATTGGTGTTGGGTTTCCTGTCGTCCACCCAACCTACGAACTACAATAAAAATCTCACTAAAACGTATAAAGCAGCAGTAATAAGTTGTAATATAGTGATGGGAATTCCATAGTGCAAAAAGGTCTTGAAAGAGATTCTTTTGCCATGCTGTTCTGCAATACCAGCAGCAACAATATTAGATGATGCTCCCACTAAAGTGCCATTACCACCTAAAGTTGCACCAAACATCATAGCATAAAATAAAGGTAAGACCTCTGGGGGAAATTTTCCTTGAAAGTCGGTAGCTAAAACAGCTGCTGGTGCTAACCCTACATTGACAATATATTGTTTTATCATGGGGACCATTGCTACCACTAGAGGAATATTGGGAATAACGCTTGACAATGCACCAACAACGAATAATACAAGTAGGGAAGCAAATAAAATATTTTTGCCTAGAATAATACTTAAAATCCCTGATAAGCTGTTAATTACACCGGTTTTATCTAGTCCCCCAATCAAAACGAAAATGCTCATGAAAAAGATTAAAGTACCCCAGTCTACATCTCGCAGGATGTTATGAACCGAGTCAATGCGAGTTTTATGGGCCAGTAGCAAAGCTAGGGTGGCTCCTAATAAAGCTACTGCAGCAGGGGAAATAGGTATTGGTAAATAGTCGCCAATGATAAAGAATATCAATACAAAAGCGACAATAACAGCACCTAACATTAGAACCCGTGGGTGATTGATCTGAGGATGGGGTAATTCAGCTAGATTCTCTAGATTGGTTCGCCAAATTTTTCTAAATAGAATAGGTAAAGTTACTACTACAGTAATCACCGCAATGGCCCCACCTAAACTTAACTGGGTCAAATAATCTATAAAGCTGATATTGACAGCATCACCAACAATAAAGGTGGCTGGATCTCCCACTAAAGTTAACAATCCAGAACTATTAGCCACAAAAACCATTAAAATTAACAGAGGTACGAAATTTACACCTATTTCCTCCGCCATGGGTGGGATTAATGGAGCTAATAACATTACCGTTGTAGCGTTAGGCAAAAACGCACAGATAGGTGTAACTAGTAATACTATACCTAATAATAATTTTCTACCACTACCTTGAGCAAGAATGACAATTTGTGTAGCTATATAGCTGAAGATATTAGTCGGTTCAAAGGATCGGACTAACACCATTACACCAAAGAATAACCCCAATGTGCTATGGCTTTTGCCAATATAACCAACTGCTTCCCCCAAGCTCATGATGTTGGTAAATACTAGAACCAATGCCCCTAATAGAGCTGCTACGGTTAGATCGAGCAATTCAACCGTGATGGCCAAAATGACCGCAACAAAAGTGATAACACTTACAACAGCTTGCCAATTTTCCATGGTAATTCCCCTTATATTTAATTCCACCCGACCACTTCCTAATCAAGACATTTGGGAATGCCCAATACAGGACAAGGAAAATTATTGTCTAATCTCTCAATTAAGGGATGATTAATGGATTGACAACCTAAAAATAGGGCATCAGCACTTTCTAATTCTACAACTTTTCGCAGTTCTGTACACAGATTGCCAAATCGTAAATGGGATTTGAAATAACTTTGCCATTCCCGAGCTAAATTTCTGGCTTGCCACAAAATTTTATCTGCTTCTTCTGTCTTTGATTGTGTCAATACTATGGTTTTTAACATGGTTTCCAATACGGACAATTTTGAGCCCGTACTCTCTACTTCCACCGACTTTTTGGGTGATTCTAATCGATGATGAAAATAAATATCATCGGGATTATTACCCAAGTTATTAATTATCTGCTCCTCTGATACGTAAACAGCTTCAACTTTAACTTCTATTTTTGATGCTAGATGAGTTTGATGGGCTATGCAAAAGGCTATATCTAATGCTGTATGACTATTAGGAGATCCATCATAACCTACCATTAACCTGATGGGCCTAATGGCTGAATACTTATCATTATCGCACTCCTTGCCACTTGGTATCAGTAACATCTGGTCAATTAGGTCAGGTCGACCAATAGCACTCTCTAGTCGTGCTAATAACGGCTTAATTTTCACAGTTCTAATTACTCCCGCTGGAAACTAAATAGGAATGATAAGCAGGGATAACAATTTGAAATATTATTAGCTCCTATATGCTGGAAATCTACATGCCCCCACCACATACTGGATTCATACTAATCCCACTCCGGATGATTAACAAACTTGTTCCATCACAAAGCGTCTAATAAATTACAAACTGACTAAAGAAACCTCAATAATAACTGGTATAACAGCTTACATTTTGGAGGTTCCTTCCATTGCCGACGGAGTTAGCTGACGGGCTAAGACTGGAAGGTGTCTCTCAATTACGATTTGCCCCAAATACATGGTTCCTCCGCTTCAAACCCACCTTTTATGGATCCGAATTAGGCTACCCAATCACAACTTGTAACACTATTACATCAAGTATGAGGAAAGTCAAGAGGGAAAATATTGATATAAGTTATGTATAGATTATTTCTCTATGAAAATAAACCCTCTCTTTGTAAACGAGCGATCGCATCTTCTGCTGCAGCTTTTTCTGCGTCTTTTTTATTTTTACCCTTACCTTGACCAAACTCTTTACCATCTACTAAAACTCTAGAAGCAAATTCTGGTAGATGGGGGGATCCGCCTATTTGTTGAGTTTTATATTTAGGTGGATTTGCACATAATTTTTTTTGTACCCATTCTTGAAAGCGATTTTTAGAATCTACATTATAACGGGATTCAATAGTATGTTGTGACACAAAATCAAACAGAGGTTCAACTGCAACTTTAACTGCTTCTATATTACAGTTATTGTCTAAATAGTAAGCTCCAATGACAGCTTCAAATGTACTACTAAGAAGATTAGGATTTTGGTAACCGCCATCTTGAATAGTACCTTTGCCCAGGCGCATTTTCAGATTTAAACCAACTTCCAGGGCAAACTTAGCCAGCTGTTTTTCTTCCACCAATGCAGAGCGTCGACGAGTCAGTTCATCTTCACCTTTTTGTGGATAACGAGAATAGAGATACTCTCCACTAATAAAATTAAGAATGGCATCCCCCAAGAATTCCAATCTCTCGTTATGGTCTCCCTCAGTTGGATTTTCGTTAGCATAGGAACGATGAGTTAATGCTTGACGGACTAGCTTCTCATTTTTAAATATCAGAAGTTTATGCATTTTTTCTACAATTAAAAAATTATATAAAAAATTATAAATATAATCTACCTTGGGTTGAGAAAACCCAATACTAATGATTTAAACAGTCAACCGCGCTTACATCCCCACCTACAAGGGGATGGGGTTTTACGCTCGATCAATAAAGAGCTATCTGAGCATATCTATATACCCACGCGCCGATTTTTTTTCTCAATGCTGGGGGTTGACTATTGAACCTTGAACATGATACCCTCATAATGGGAACCTATTCACTTTTTTTACAGATGCTTACACTCGATTATACTTAACCCTCATAGTACCACATTTTTATCGCTTCGACCACAAAAAAACTTATCTCATCCCCTCATAAATATAATTTTTTCTTATCACTGGAGTTTAGACTAAAAATAAAAGCGATCGCATCTCTTATAATCCTAATAGTCAAAACGGGATAAAGTTATGCAAATACTACCAGGACCGAAAACATTATCTACTATTCAAGTCCTAAACTGGATATTCAGGCCTATGCCTTATATGGTAGAGTGTGCTAAAAAATACGGAGATTTGTTTGCTCTAAAACTACAAAGTGATTTACCACCACTGATATTTGTTCATTCTCCGGAAGCCATACAGCAGATGTTAAGTAATGATCAAAAAGAATTGGAAGCACCGGGGGAGTTAAATAGCATTTTTGAATATTTATTGGGCAAAAATTCTGTTATTACTCTTAGTGGTAAGGCACATCAACGTGAGCGTCAATTAATTATGCCTCCTTTTCATGGAGAAAGAATGAGAACTTATTCAAAATTAATTGAAAATATTACCACAAAGGTTTTTGCTCAACAAGAAAAAAATCAATTTTTCAATGTTAGGAATATTACCCAAGATATCACTCTTCAAGTAATGATAGAAGCTGTTTTTGGCATTTATGAAGGAGAACGAGCATTAAAACTTAAATATTTACTGTGTGAACTTTTAGAACAGGCTAGCAGTCCTTTGCGGGTGAGTTTTCTCTATCTTCCTAAATTGAAAGAGATCTTTGGGGTATCGGAAATTTGGAAACGACACATTCAGAAAAAAGAACAAGCTGATCAACTAATTTATCAGGAAATTAAAGAAAGAAGAGAAAATTTTGATCCTCAGCGGACAGATATTCTTAATTTACTTATGTCTGCTAGAGATGAAAATAATCAACCCATGACTGATGTAGAATTAAAAGATGAATTAATGACGTTATTAGTCGCGGGTCACGAAACTACCGCTACAGCTATTTCTTGGGCTTTTTACTGGATTCACAAACTCCCGGAAGTTAGAGAAAAGTTATTGGCAGAATTGGATTCTTTAGAAGAAAATTATGATTCCAGTGCTGTTTTTAAATTGCCATATTTAACTGCGGTTTGTAATGAAACATTAAGGATTCATCCCGTGGGAATGTTAACTTTTCCCAGAATGGTTAAAGAACCTATTTCTTTGGGTGGTTATCAACTTGAACCTGGAACAATTCTTCTAGGTTCAATTTACTTAGTTCATCATCGGGAAGATATTTATCCCGAGCCAGAAAAATTCAAACCAGAACGCTTTTTAGAAAAACAATTTTCACCTTATCAATTTCTACCTTTTGGTGGCGGTTCTAGGCGTTGTGTGGGTTTAGCTTTTGCCCAAATGGAAATGAAATTGATATTGGCAAAAGTTTTAAAAACATGGTCAATGAAATTAGTTA
Source organism: Cylindrospermopsis raciborskii Cr2010 (assembly GCF_003367075.2). NCBI lineage: Bacteria > Bacillati > Cyanobacteriota > Cyanophyceae > Nostocales > Aphanizomenonaceae > Cylindrospermopsis > Cylindrospermopsis raciborskii. Next base: position 92,399 of record NZ_CP065936.1, on the reverse strand, counting down.
ATACCCAGGAAGTTAAACCAAAAAGACGGGGGCTAGTTACCGGACCAAATGCTCCTATAAATTTGACCATTGAACAATATTCTTACCCCTAATCACATTTGCACTCCTGCTTGGTATTTTAAAACGTAGGTTGGGTTGAAGTATGAAACCCAACGCCCGCATGGGTCTCGTTCCTCGACCCATCCTACAAATAATTGTGCCTCCCTACTTATCATTTTTGCCAATAACTTATATTATATACTATATACATTAAGCGATCGCTTGCAGTCCAAATTGTGGTTTGTTGGGATCCTCAGAAGTTGCTTATTCTTAAACATTATTAAACAAAATTAATTAGATTGAACACATACCAGAAAACACTTCTACACAAGTCCCTTGGAAGTTCAAGATTATTCTCTAAACGAGTTAAATATCTATCTTGAGATAGATGTAACGGGATGATGTAACTTGCTATGGTCATTTTGAAACTTAGGTGAAAGTCTAGTATAATTTTTGCGCTAGATGTAAAAGCCGTTTTTGTTCTAAATTTAACACGTCTTGTAGGAGGCACTTATGGCTTTGTTTGGAAATCGTTTTTCACAGTTGCGTAATGAAAATCAGACCGTTATGAGTCCTGCAGAGGCTTTAGCTGGTATTGCCCTTATTTCAATTACTGCAGATGGATACTGTTCAGATGAAGAGGTATTAGGTTTAATGGCTTCGCTAAATAGGATGAAGTTATTTCGTAGTTATTCTACTGATGTGATACGAAAGTTGTTTGATAGATTGTTGTTTTTGATAAAAAGAGACGGATTTAGTAATCTTCTTCAATCTGCTGTTTCTTCCCTACCTCGTGATTTGCATGAAACTGCTTTTGCTGTGGTTTCGGATCTTATTTTAGCAGATGGGGAAGTTACTCAGGAGGAAGAAGATCTTTTGGGTGATTTATATAAAGCTTTAGACTTATCGGAGGAAGTAGCTTCAAAAATTGTTGATGTTATGTTGATTAAAAACAAGGGGTAGTTGCGTCTAAGTAAAAGTTAGGAAGTCTCAGATAGGTAGTTATTCACCCGTGAATTTTGGTAATAAAAAGAGTACCATTAAGTGTTAAGATTGTTAGAGTTGTTTAGGAACTAAGAAGTATGGCTTCAAAAAAACAAGGATTACAAGGAAACTATGCTCAGACCAGACTGCTACTGGCATTATGGGATTTAGGAGCAGGGGAGCAGAAGGTAACCAAAGGTCAGTTAGGCAAGCGCATAGTCTCTAAAGGTCAAAGAATGATTGACTATCAGCAAATAATAGAACATTTAGAAGCAGATGGTGCTATTACCATCACAAAGAAAGGTGCGACGGTTAGTTATACAATCACCATACCTGTGGGTATTAATACTTTACACAATGGACTCTCTAATAAGGAATTTAAATTTGATAAGAACGTTGGTGCTTGGGTTGCTAATGCTTTATTGCTTTTACTACGTCAATCCCACTCAACACCATCAACACCGGAAATAAAAGCTAGTGAATCTACTAATAGTAAGGTTATTGCTTCCTATGAGGAATTTAAATCCGTATTATTAGAAGTTTATAGTCTTTTGGATAATCAATACAATTTTGACAACTTAGTTCCAATTTATAGACTGAGAAGAGAAATAGGAGAAAGAGTGGAGAGGGGAAAGTTCAATCAGTGGTTAGTAGAAATGCAAGCTGATGATATTTTACAGCTCATTTCCGGGGAAATACCAGATTTCACCGCTGATAAACAGGAAGACAGTATTCTTATTCCCGGAACTCAACTGCGGTCTTACGCTAAACGGTTAGTTTAAAATGCTTCCAACTCAATTTAACTCAATACAAGAACTTCATTTTTCTTTTTGAAGTTTCCTATTCCTTAAACATAACAACAACAATGACAAACACACCGAGTTCGCCCATAGAATCCGTCAATGCTGCTATTAATAGTCACAATCCTTTTATCAATGCGGGCATTGTTAAAGAACAGAATATTTGGGGTAAAGGATTTCCTGATGTGACAACATTAAACCAGCATGCTTCTAAAAAGATATTTGAAGCCATTGAGTTTGTTCGTCAGACAAAACATAGTCAAGATAAAATAACTTCTATTGCCATTACCGCACAGCAAGGAGTTGGTAAAACTCATCTTTTGAGTCGAATTCGTCATCAATTAGAAAAAGAGGGAGGTGCTTTGTTTATTTATGCAAGTGCTAATAATTATACTGATTTAAATTTAGTAAAGTATCAATTTCAACAAACCCTAGCAGATAGTTTGAGCAAAACTGGTAGTCAAGGAGTAATGCAATGGCAAGAAGTTGCTACAGCTATGGCTAGTGAAAATAGAGAGAATACTAAACCTGCTGCAGAATTAATAAAAAACTTTGATAAAACCTATAAGAAGAAGCAAGGAACTAATCAAGACTTGATGAATGTTCTCCAAAGAATGGTAATGAAAAATAGACCCGATGCAGATCCCTATATTATTCGTGCCATCCTGTGGACACTGTCAGAAACTCAAGCTCCCTTTGCTATTAGATGGCTATCTGGTGAAGAGTTATCTGAAGCAAATGCTCATGAGTTGGGACTACCTAATCCTAGTAGAACTAATCAGGAGAGAGAAGCAGAAGCTCTGAAAAATATCCAACAAGTTCTCAATTTGGTTAGTTATTATAACTCAGTTGTCATTTGTTTTGATGAAATGGATGTCAAAAATAACTCAACAGAAGATGGGTATCCTACAGGAACCGTGATCGCCACTTTTGTAAAAATTCTTCATGACACCCTAGAAAACTCAGACTTGGGCAAAGGAGTAGTTATTATTACGGTAATGTTACCAGCAGTATGGAAAGAGCAGGTCAATTCTCTCCTCGATGGTACACCTCACCGAATTTCTAAGTTTACCCAACGAAAACCCATAGATTTAGAACCTCTCAACACAAACTCCATATTAGATATAGTCGCTATATGGCTCAATGAATATTATACTTCAAAAAATTTAATTCCTCCCCATATACTTTATCCATTTTCAGAAAGCCAACTTAAAGAATATGGTAAAAATAAACCAACTGTTAGAGAGGCCTTACAATGGTGCGCCAACAATTTTCGTGTACAAGAAGAACAGCTTCCTCAAGATCCTGCTTCCAGATTTGAACTGGGATTTACTAGGGAAATGGCTACTGATATTAAAGATTATTCAGAGGATAGCGACCTGATTGCAGAAGCTCTGTATTTTGGATTTACCACTTTAAAAGGACAGGTGCTAGAACAAGTAATGATAGAAGAAATTATTGATGATGTGCAACCAAAGAGTAAAAATAAGAATTTTATCAGGTTCAAAATTGTTGGACATGAGAATGGAAGACTGGTAAAAATTGGTTTAGCAGTTGTTCAGGATACTCTTTTCACATTAAATGCTTGCTTGAAGCGCTTAAATGATTATGAAACATTTGATTTGACTCGTGGCTGTTTGGTTCGTTCTTATGCTAAGATAGAACAAATGAAGAAAAAATCAGAGAGCTATAAGTTACTCAATGAATTGATATCAGAAAAAGGAGGAGAAAATGTAGATCTAATCGACAATCAAATTCGACCACTCATAGCAATATTGCATATTTATCAAAAGCGAGAAAATTACCAACTAACTGAACAGGAGATTTTTGATATTATTCGCCAAAACAAAATTACCTTTGATAATCTCTTATTGAGAGAAATTCTCAGTGATCCATCTGGAACCATGATTCAGGTCAGTGATGAAGACATTATAGAGGAATTGTTCTCTAATTCTGATATAAATGAAGCAGAAAAAGAAGATGACTTAGCTGATCTTTTCGGTTAAAATTGCCTAGTATTAATGAATTATGAGTAAATCTGTCTTAATTTATAATGCCCTCTGCTTACCAGATATTGATATTGAACACCTAATACAAGGACGAATTATTAGTGTTATACCACAGAAGTTACTAATGGGTAGTGGACAGGCTTTTGCCTTGTTTCCAGCTGATCTGAATTCTCAAGAAGTTTTAATAAAATGTTGGGCTAGATGTCAAGGTTGTCAAATTATTGATAAAACCGGTCCTTTAGACATTCTAGCTCAGTTAACCATGCGGGAACCAGATTTTTTTCGGCAAATACTAGAAAAACGTCCGCATTTTTTTCTAGCTCATTTACGGGTTTACTATTTAGATACATTTGTCAAAGTTAAAACATTCCCCAACATTGAGCAAAAGCTGGGAAAATTCATACCTTTAGATGATATATATACGTCAGAAAATCAACCTGTATTAGATGATTATGTGTTTCTTCAACGTCAGAAAAGACTAGAAAATCGCCAACCTCCTTTACACCCTCAAATAGAAAAACTAGATAGTCTGTTATCATCCCTGATGAAAAGTAGCCCAGAATTTCCTGTTTACCAGCAATTACAACAGGAAATTAGAGAATTTCTAGGATGGAGTAATGTTAAACAGAAAGGGACTGTAAATTCTGATTTAGATTGGATAAAAACCATTTCCTTTTTAGGGGATAGAAGTATAGAACTAGAAGAGAGGAAAAGTAACTATCAAGCAGGTACAGACTTTGAGAATATTTGTCGACGAGGTTTAGAATTTTTGGGATTTAGAGTAGAAAATAGCTATAAAGGGGGTGTAGGAGGGTTAGATTTATATTGTTCTGACCCGTTTCCTCTAGTTTGTGAATGTAAATCTGGTAAAAGTATTCCAGACCGTGCAGTAGAAGAATTAGATAGAATTGCTAAAAGACACTTGCAAGAAAATTATTTGCAAGCAGTGCGTTTAATTATTGGACCGGGTGGTCCTACCAAACAGCTGCAACAATCGTTGATCAGATCTGCCAAAATTTCCAAAACTAGTATTATCAAAGCCATGACATTACAAAAATTAGTGCAACTAAAAGCCACATATCCAGGAGCAGTAAATCTTCTAGAATTAAAGGAATATTTAGAACCTGGTCAAATAGATGATGGGATTGACGAATATATAGAAAAAGTAGAGAAGCAAATCAAGATACGATCCCATCTGGTGAGATTAGTCAAGGAATATTTGCGCAATTCAGGACTAGAATTTGCAATGGTAGGTAATTTACATGGCGTTTATTTTGGCACACCCTCATCAGTCCCATTAAAACTTGAAGAGATGCACGAAATATTGATAGAACTATCATCACCTCTGACAGGATATTTGGGTAAAAAAAGAGGTACGGATTGGAGGACTGATCAGTTTTATTATCTACGTGATCTGATTGTACTAGGTGATAATTAAGCAGGAGGTAATTTTATGATAATGGAGGTCCCCGATTTGAGGGTGCATTCTTGCAACACTTTTGGTAAGATATAGTTAGTATTTTAGCGAACTTGGGAAAATATGAAAGTTTCATTCGAAAAAACCTATCCGAATATTGCTCGATGGGTTGATGAACATGAAGGTTTGATTGAAATTGGCTACGATGACAATGGTCCCTTAAATTCTTTTATCCGTGCACTAGATTGTGGTGGAACACTTTGGGAAGGAAAAGAAACTTATGAAAGTATCGATGCAGCACTGCAAGATTTAAATGCGGGGCTAACATCTGTATTCGAAGAGATTTATGGAGAATAGGTGGTACTAAAGTAATTCCCACTCAACCCAGGAAAAGCGATCGGCTTATTGGCGTTCAATTAAAATCGGTGATTTTGAAGCCTACCGCTCTCGAATACTCAACGTATCACATAATTAATAATTATCGCACACGTAGTGTTACCGTTTCAAAGGTTTTGCCACCGGTAAAACGAACCCAAGGACGGCCAGAGAGGTTAGCAAGTGATACGCTAGAGCAAACTTCAGGTGTGGTCACATTCAAACTATCCACATTCCAATTATCATAGCCATCGAAGGGACGACGCGGCGCACCATCATGGGACAAGGTGAAGGTTGCAAGATCGCCCAGTCGTGTACCTGCAGGTAGAGATACAGAAAAATTGCGAACTGAGTTACCCGTCAGTCCCCTACCACCAGTCAAGTTCACCCTAGGTAATGTTCTACCGTCTCGAAGACGAATTTCAGCATAGGCCACACTACCCTCTCGTAGGTCATCACCACCTGTTACTATCTTTAATCCTAGAGATGAAGGACTGGCTTCACGGGATGTATCTGGGGCACGAAAGGGTACGGCTTCAAAGGTTTTGCCGCCGGTAAAACGAACCCAAGGACTACCCGTAGCGCTAGATACAGACAACCCACCGGAGCAAACTCGTGCAGTTGTTACACTCATAGCATCCACATTCCAGTTGTCATATCCATCAGGAAAGCGGCGGGGTGCGCCGTCGTGACTAATAGTAAGAAGGGATCCATCTAGATCGCCCAGTTGTATCCCAGTGGGTAAAGATACGGAAAAGGAGTTTCTGGAGTTACCACCCAAACCTCTACCACCATTTAAATTGGTTTTTGGTAAGGTTCTACCGTCTCGAAGACGAATTTCAGCATAGGCCACGCTACCTTCCCGCAAGTCATCACCACCTGTTGTGATATTTAGTTGTAGAGTGGGAACTGGGGCTGAGCGATCAGCTGTTTGGGCGCTTGCAATCATTGGCAATGATCCGAGGAGAGCTAATAGAGTTATGCCAGATAGTGTGGGAAATAAGTTCTTTTTCATTTTTTTTTCCGCGAATTATAGGTGGTCTTTGTTGATACTAATCAAGGAATCAAGACGAAGAGACACGGAAAAAATGTTCCAAGTTTTTGGCAAAACTTTATTGATTGCTCTGAACTTTAACCACCAAAAAACCATACTGTACCTGTGTACAAATAATAAATGCCTGTAAGCATTAAAGCTACACTGCCTAGTTGAATAATAGTTTCTGAGTGTTGTAACAAGTTCCTACTTTGTTTAACTAACCCTGTAAATAGACTGGCTAGAAAAATCAAAATTGTATATCCTAAAGCATAGCTGACCATGGTAAGTGTACCTAAAACTTGAGAACCAGTAGCAGCAGCTGCTGCTAACACTGCAAATAACACCGGACTAGCACAGGGAGAACTAACCAGAGCAAAGGTTAGACCTACACTGTATGGACCTGTATTAGGAAGTTTTAAGTCTATCTGGGGGAGGTAAATTTTAATTACTCCTATTAACCATAGTCCCATCACTGCCATAATTAAGCCAACTACTATGTTGATATAACCTCGGTATTCTATGATTACCATTCCAGCAAAGGATGAAACCAAACCAAATAGACTTAAAATGGTAACACTACCTAGCACAAATAAACCGGCCTGACTAAAAGCATCCCAACGGGATTTTATTTTTAGGGTACCAATATAACTTAGATTAACCGGAAGTAGGGCAAGAATACAGGGAGAAATGCTGGCTAATAATCCACCAATAAATGCCAGAGGTAGTAAAACAAAGGGGTTGGCTGTGTTCTGTTTTTCAAACCACTTTTGATAAAGGTTCTCTGCAACGGAAATTATTCTTTCTAAGGGTTCACTAATGACTGAACCTAGGGTAATAACAAGAATTAAAGCTACTAGTCCTAATGCTATATATAACAGCATCTTCCGGGATTTTTTAAGGATATATATAGGCTTTTTCCCCCTTGGTACTTTTTCTATTTCGCTCATAATAATGTCCTCAAATTGTTTAGTTGCTTTATCCGTCAAATCCCTAATCCTTACCCTTATCTCTGGGAAATTGCAGAGTTTAATACGGAGGTGTAATCACTTAAATTGGTGTTATTGCGATACTCAGCTAGAATCTTACCATTGCCAGGGGAAATAATAGTAACACTACCTGTTTGTGATTTATTTTTGGCTAAGAATTCACCCAAACCTAATTTTTTGGCTTTAACTTCTGATTCACTCACCTTGGTTTTATTGGTTACATCAAGGACAATAAAATGTGCTTTTCCTTGATATTGTTTTTTTAATTGAGAGAGGGTAGGGGCAATGTTTTTACACTTAGGGCACCAACTGGCATAAATGTCAACTACCACTGGTTTACCTTGTAATTCCTTGGCTAAGGCTCCGCCAACATTTCCTGCGATATAGGCATTAGCCGTATAGGAACTAGTCTGGCTCTGTGAAGTTAACATACCAGTAGAAGCAGAAACATTTAGGGTACTGGGAATAGTCAGAGTAACAGGAATAGCAAGGCTGAGTAAGTATAGGCCAGGCCAAAATGAGGTTGATTTCTGAAACATGGTTAAATTTCCTTTCTGGATTTTATTCTCCTCATATTTTACCATGTTGGCTAAATTAGAGTAAAAATGCGATCGCGAAGTAATCCCACCCCAACAAAGTCACTTTGGATGATGATAGGGAGTGGCTGCAATTTTATTGCGGATACTGGTATGGTAAACTAGTTTTCGTTTATGGTCATATCAGGGAAAACAAGTACAAATCATTAAACCTATGCAAATAAAACTGGTTTCTGAAAATAAAATTACTCAAGAACAGGTAGAGCAGGTTTTTAACTTGCCGATCGCTATTGGTAGAGATTTATCTGCTTTACCTCCCAATTTGAACAATGAACCGGTTAGTCCAATAGTGCTATTAGATAATAACCGCCAAATCTCTCGATTTCACGCTCAAATCAGATTGAATAATAATCGGGTTTATTTAGAAGACCAAAGTAGTAATGGTACTAAGGTTAATGGCAAATTACTGGTAAAACAAGGTCAGGTTTTAAACACTGGTGATACCATAGTCATTGGTGGTTACACGATAACTGTGGTGATTCTTGAAGGTGGTGGTCAGGATGAGGGAACAGTTATTGTGGGTGATGCTGCAACGGTTTTTAATTTTGACCCTCAAAGTCAAGTATTACCAGCATCACGACTGGAACCTATACCAAATGTTGCCTCATCTATCTCTTTTAATCCTCATACGGGCATTCTAGAACAGCAAGTAAGTTCTTCCCCATCTATTTCCCGTTCTGAATTCCCTTATAATTTAAGCTTTTGGCACAGACCACAGATTTCCCTAAGAGAAATTGAGAGTAGTGGGTTCCTGGTGCGAGAAACGGAATATCTCGCCTGTGGGGGAGGAATGGGCAGTTTTGTCTGGGTGGATATGTTGAGAATTGCAGGGGTTAAAACAGAAAATATTAAAATCCTTAGCAATCAAGAAAAACCCTATCAACGATATAAAACCCTGCTTAAAAACTGCCAAATCTCTGAAGATAAACGCATTCGCTCCGGTTCTGATTCTTGTCCTGATAATATTTGGGGATGGCCAGGATATGGATTAAGAGATGCTAAAAAGGCTTTGTTTTCTGGACAAATAGGTGCTGCTATAGGATTTTTATGGCAGGTGTTTGCAGAACCTGTTTATGCTGATACTTATACTCCTATAGCTGGAGATGTATTTGACTCTATGGATCGGGAGGCGGAACGCATAAATTGGCAGAAAATGTTAGAACCTGGAGCTATTCTCAGTTTACGTCAAACAGAGGATGGGAGATATTGTATTGCATACTGTAGCGATCCACAAAATCGTAGGCATTACCAGTTTTTGTTAGCTAGATATGTTCACATTTGCACTGGTTATCCTGGACTGAAACTATTACCAGATTTAGAAAAATACCGTCAGGAATATCCTCAAGAGACGGGAAATAGTCGAACAGTTGTCCAGGGTTATGAGGAACACGACCACATTTATACTCATTTGGAGAAACATGGTGGAACTCTAATTTTAAGAGGTTCAGGAATTGTAGCATCACAGGTGTTGGATAGAATATACCAAGCTCGTAAAAGAAATAAAAATATTGATGTCATTCATTTGAATCGTAATCCGCGTAGTGGGAATAAGTTTGAGAGATCCCAAAGATATGTAGAAAATGATTGGGAATTTCAACCATATAATTGGCCTAAAGCCACCTGGGGCGGGGATATGCGAAAACTATTGGAAGCATCGGAACCGTTTAAGCGTAGGGAATTATTAGATCTTTGGGGTGGCACAACCACTGCAAGTCGCAAACAATGGCGTAAAATTGTGCAGGAGGGTAAACAACAGGGATGGTATAAACTCTATTATGGTTTGGCGGATAAAATACAGCGCGGTTCGGAAGGTAGAATAGTTGCTTCTTTGGTAACTAATGAGGGATACAAGGAAATAAAGGCTAATTTTGTCATTGATTGTACCGGGTTAATTTCCGACCCGCTCCAAAGTCCATTTTTGAAGGATTTAATTAATCACTATGATTTGGATTTAAATCCGGATAGAAGATTTTATGTAAAAAATAACTTTGAAATTAGGCAATTGCGTCACCCTAGAGATTCTCAATCTCGTGTGTATGCAGCTGGGATTATTACTCTGGGGGGTCCCTATGCACCGGTGGATACATTTTTAGGACTGCAATACGCCGCCCATAGATCAGTGGAAGCTCTAGCAGCAATTAAAGCACCAGGTGTAAGATACATTCAGGGTATTTATTCTGTTTGGCAATGGTTCAAATGGGCCTTAAATTTACAACCTTAATTGGGACTAGGAATTTTAATCAGCTGTAATCAACTTTAATTAGCAATTAGGTGTTATGACTCCAACATTATTAGGGCGTTGGCAAACGCGGGTTTTGTTGTTATTGACGGTGGGTAATTTAGTTTCTTTACCTTTTGCTTGGGGATTTTTAGGACATGGGTCTGCCATTTACTTTTGGGTTGTGTTTTATGTGGGATTATTTGGGTTAGCTTGGGACCTACTATATGATTTCCTGCAGAAATACTTATGGGATCATGATTGGCCAGGTGTATTTCAATTCTATGCAGGAATTGTGGAGGGAGTGTTTCTGGGTCTAATTCTAGGGACTATAGGATTACCAAAAATTCCTAGAGCAGAATTTCAGCTAGTAACATTTATTCAACATTATGGACTAGTGTGGTTAGGGATTTATTTATCAGCATGGATAGTCATGCGATTGCTGTTTCCCCGTTGGCGATTTCGCGGTGGGGAATGGCTAGGAAATTGGCCTAAGGGATCTTGAACAGGTTGGGCTGAAACGAAATTTCTACACAGATATTGACAAATCTCCCGGAATATCCATTTATATTTAATTCCGCCCACCCACTTACTCTTGATTTTTTTCAAGTTTAATTGAGCAAATCTTTATATTGGGTAGAAAGTTTATACTTTCTACCTCTGTTTGAAGGGTCAACCATTTCCAGAAACCCACTTTCAACCCAGTCTTTACAAATTTGAGCGCTGGTGCGTGGTTTAAAACCAAACAACTCGCCGATCTGCTTACTGGTAACTACCTCAAACTGCTGAAACAAAGACAAAGCCTTCCTCTGTCTGGGATCTAGTTGCCTAAGTATGGGATCTTGATCTACTGAACCTTGCAATTCAGCTTCAGCCATGCGTTTCAAAACATTTTCAAAGGCGATAGCCATACCCTCCACAAAATACTCGACCCACTTAGTGATGTCAGCTTCCACTCTTCCTAAGTAATAATTGTGAGACTCTCCCACACTGATGGCTTCATAATAAGCAGTTAGGTTTCGAGCGTAGTATTCCTCCAATGAGTACAGACCCTTTAGGTCATATCCTCCTAGATGCAGAATTAAGGTTGTTAGTAGCCGCGCTGTTCTACCATTACCATCGTAGTAGGGATGAATCGTGGCAAACTGGTAGTGGGCAATGCCAGCTACTACGGGACAAGGAACTTCCTGAGACTGATGAATCCACTTCACCATTGCTTTCATCAAAAATGGTACGTCTTTTGCTTCAGGAGGCATATAGACAATTGTACCGTTAGATGCATCCCAAATCACATTTTGCCCATCCCTATAGGCGGAAGGTTGGGCTGTAGTTCTTCCGTCAGACATCACAACAGCATGTAAGGTCTGAATAATCTTTTCACTTACCTGCACACCTGCTGCTACCCATTGTTCAAGCTTTGCCAGGGCGGCGTAGTAACCTTTCACTTCTCGCTCATCTCTGTGCCTACCAGGAAAATGTCCTTCATACTTGACAACATTCTCAATCTCATCTGGTGCGAGGCGGTTTCCCTCGATCATTGTTGAGTAGTGAGTCGTGTATAGCCGCGCTGTCTCGCGCAGGGAAGCCAGCACCATTGCTGTTATAGGTAGATAACAAACTCTTTCCCTCACAGTCTCAATACGCATCAGGAATTTTGCTATCTTCGGGGTAATCGTGTAGTTAGGTGAGAAATTCATCGGCATAATATCGGCACGTTATCTGCATCTAATGGTATTACTATTATGCCGATAACGTGCAGATAATTAGCCCCTAACCAGCACTGAAAGATATTGAACCCTTGCTAGAAGAAATCCATCCCAGCGGAGACTATTGTATAGGGCAAGATATAGAAAAGCTTTTTTTTGTCCATTTCATCTTGAGTATTACCGGGAGATAAAATTTCAAACACCACCTGGGGAGGAATATTATCCTCCTCCCACTGTCGATAAGACCCCCGGTGCCCCTTGGGTCTCCCAAACACCACCATAGTGTCAGGAGCCAGTTTAATTTTGTTATTACCCTCTACTGGATACCAAAATAAGTCCCCAGCCACAAACACATCTGGATTAGACTTAAATAGTATTTCCAGATTCTCTTTGATTTTCACAATCCATGTGAAAAGCCAAGTGGCTTCCGTGCCTTTCGGCGATTTTCTTGTGATAGAATTTGCGTCTAAAAATGGGAAGGAGGAAAAAGACAGTTCCCCTCCACCTGAAAAGGGCGATTACTTCGCGAGATCCCATAGGGAGTGCTTCGCAATCGTCATGTAGTACTCAAAAAAAGCAATGAGTCTATCTAACCCAATGGTAACCGGATCTATAGCCACTAAGCCAGGGATATATATATGATATATCTGAGTCTCAAAAATTGATTACCTATGACTTCTCGGTTGCCTAAGCTCCCCCACCCAACGCTTTTCCTAATCACAGCCCTACCTGTGGTAATTGCTGCCCTTTCATTTTCTTGGTATCAGAGATCAAGGTCATTCCAAGAGGCTAAATCCACACCTACACCTGTAGTTTCTACTACCCAATCTCCTGAAGCTCTTTTAAGTCAAGGCTTCCTCAGCTTGCAAAAGTATTGTGAATCACCACCATCCCCATCTGAAAATACACAGGCTCTATTAACCCCTCACTGTCCCAACTGGGTTCCTGGAGAAAGGATATTAGAAACATCATTCCAAAAACCAGAAGCAACCGTCCCAGAGAAAAAGTCACCTGGGTGGCTTCAATCTCTCAACCACATTATCACTGGGAATGCCAATACCCAAGAGCAAAACACACCTCCACCTAAACTACAGTCAGTTACCCCTTTCCCTGAATTGAACCGTCAAGCACGACTGGCTAGAGTTCCTATCTTCATGTATCATGACATCTTACCACAAAAACAAGTGTTTTTTGATGTTACACCGGAAGAATTAGAAGCTCACTTTCAACAGCTACAAAAAGAGGGGGTTACTCCCGTTAGCCCAGATTGGTTGTTAGCCCATTTGCGAACTGGTGCACCTCTCCCCGCCAAACCCGTATTGCTATCCTTTGATGATGGTTATGGGGGACATTACGAATATGTTTATCCTCTTTTAAAAAAATACAGTTTCCCAGCTATTTTTTCCGTCTATGTTAAAAAAATGGAGGGTAAGACGGCAAGATCTAGTCTAACATGGGAACAGTTAAGGGAAATGGCAGCCAGTCCCTTGGTAACCATTGCTTCCCATTCTGTCAACCATCCTCGGGATTTACGACAACTTTCCGAGGAGGAACTTTCATCGGAAGTGATAGATTCAAAACGGATTTTACAGGAGCGTTTAGGTATTCCGATCAACTATTTTACCTATCCTGAGGGGAAATTAGATGAAAGAGTTAGGGCGCGGGTAATTGCTGCTGGTTATCAGATGGCTTTTTCCATGGATGATGTAGATGAAAAATTTGTTGGTGATTCCCCCGATTTATTTACCCTAGGTAGGTTTGGACAGTCCCGTCTTGGAGAAATCGCTCCCCTAGCTTGGGGTGGATATCCAGCACCGGTAGATCCTACAAATTTCAACTTTAATGTTGACATTGAAAAACGAGAATACAAGGTAAATAACACAGAACTAATTCTTATTGGCGGAGGTATTCCAGGTACATTTCATGCCGACAGCCGCTATCAATTACCAGATATGCTAAAAGATACACAAGTAGTTGCTGCGGTTGATGGAGGTTTCTTTTCCTTAAAATACCTAGACTCTAATACGATGATTGGACCAGTTTTGAGTGGCAATCGTGGTTTTATTCCTGGTAATGCCAGTGAAAACTTGAAATTGCGAGACCGTCCCCTAGTCCTAATTAACCCCCATTCGGTTAGTTTTATACCTTTTGTTCCGGAAACCCACAATACCCTCGAGGGAATTCAAGCAACTTCACCGGAAAATAAGGGCGTAACGGATGCCTTCGTGGGTGCAGCATGGTTAGTAAGAAATAATACACCTCGACCTGCTGCTGATTTTGGTAACTTATATGACTATGATGCTGCTCGTCATCGAGCCTTTTGGGGGATCAATTTAGCAGGAATGCCAGTAATTGGGGTGACAAAAACTCCTGTAGGTTCTGTATCTTTGGGGGAGATTCTCTATCAGTTAGGATTTCGGGATGCGGTGATGCTTGATTCGGGTGCTAGCACTTCTCTTTCATATCGAGGCAAATCCTTAGTAGCTTATACTCCTCGTCCAGTTCCCCATGCGGTTGTCCTTGTAGCACCTCAAAACCCACAACCTGTTCCTACCCAATCCCCAAATAATTAGAGACTCAATCAATGGCAAATATGGTTGGTAAAATTAAAAGTATTAGTAACACTAACAATAGAAATATTCATAGTGCTATTACTAGTATAATATGTATGATAAGTTTGACGGCTGTGGGTAATATTATGGGATGCAGCAAAAATGTATTACCCAATAATATGGACTATTCCTCAACTTCCCCTATTTTTACGCCTTCCCCCACTTTCACTAGTTCTAGTAAGTCTAAAACTGCTGCGGCTAAGTTGCGACAATTAGGACTGAGATATCGCCAGCAAGGGCGTTATACAGATGCTATTATCTCCTTAGAAGAGGCCACCTCTGTGGAACCAGAAAATCTTTCTGGACAGGTTTTATTGGGTTGGACTTTACACCTTGGTGGTAGAGAAGCATCTGCTATGAAGGTATTAGAGCAAGTATTAGAGAAAGATGCTAATTATATTCCTGCATTAAATGCTTTGGGAATAGTTTATCTAGTGAGTGGAGATTTAGACAAAGCAGTAATAACTCATGAGCGTGCAAAAGAAATAAGGGCAAATAATGAAATCGCCTATTATAATCTAACTCTCGCTTATCAACGTCTAAAGAAGTATGATTTAGCAATAGCACGGGGTAAACAAGCCACAATTTTAGAACCCACCAATCCCCATCCTTGGGTTGCTTTGGCATTGGTTTATTGGGGACAAGGGATGAAAACACAAGCACGACAAACTTATAACCAAGCAGTACAGTTGGACTCTCGTTATGGACAATCTAAATTTTTAATTAACCTTAAACAAGCTGGGTTCAGTGAAGAACAGATAGATAATGTAAGAGAGATTGTAAAAATCCTCTAAAATATAGTTTGTGCCAAAACGCGATAAACAGAGTAGATGAATAAAATTGAGTGCATGCGTTTTGGCTCCTGTCGGGTTGCTCGATCAATAAAAATGGTAGAATAGGAATAGAGTATAAAAAATTAAACGAATGAATTCTAATAACTTACAACAAAATCTTGATAGGTTCCGTCCCTGGTTAACCTTATTAGCAGTAACCTGGTTGTTAGCATCTTTGGGTCTAGGTTGGTTGGTAAACTCTTTAATAGTTATTTTCACTCTGTTCCTGATTATACCATTTGTGGCATTTTTTGGTTTTCGCTGGTGGTTGCAAGGGAATTTAGTGACTGATAAATGTCCAGTTTGTGCATTTGAATCAACCGGTTTAAATAATACCCAACTCCAATGTCCCAATTGTGGTGAGCAACTATCAGTGAAAAATGGTAGATTTAGCCGTTTAACACCAGAAGGTACAATTGATGTCACAGCAGTGGATGTGACAACAGTTGAAATAACAGCTAAATCACCGGAAGAATAAACTGCATTTATTAATTTTGCTTTTTTTCACTTTTTCACCAGAATATAGGCACTGGCATATTCTGGTAGTTGTCTAATATACTGCCTAAATTCCGTTTGATTTTTAAAAACACCCGCTAGGTAGTCTAACTGATGTAGGTTGGGTAAGAATGCTCCACCCGTGTCCGCTACCACTCCCATTTGTAGACGTTTATTTTTTCCCTGGTTATATTCAATTAATACCACTCTTCCTAAACCAATATTCAGCACGTCTCCAGCAAAAGTGACACCTGGTTTAATGGAAATTTTCGCGTCTATTTTATATCCATAACCTTTGATTTGGTCAACTGGTCTGAAATACCAATAACGCTTTTGTAGTGTGTCCTTGACTCCTCTTATGTAGGATATGCCATTATTTCTGTCTACGTTAAAAAATCCCTTAGAACCATCGGTAAAATTAATTAATATTGTCCCCTGCATTAATGCTTCCTCCAGTCCTTGACGAGTCAAATATGCTAGAGTTTCTACTTTGCCAAATTCCTTTCCACCTGGTTCATAAATTCCAGATAGTACGTCCTGCTTGGTGTATTTAGTGTAAAATTTATCGGTGGCTAAATTGTCTTTTAAGCTATAAATTGGTATGTTGTATGTACTTGTTTTGATATGAGAACCAGGATGAGTGAAAACCGCATACTTTGTAATTCTCAGTTGTTTTTGTTCTGGTTTATCTGGATTATAAGCTTTCCATTTAATTACCCGAAAATTGGCATTAATAAAATTAGGATCTTGCAGTCGGGGAGGTCGGTTTTTCTTCAGATCTTCCCGTAAGGTGCTAATCATAAAATCTAGGGTTTTTAGCACATCTTCTACCTTAACGCCTTGACTTACTAATAATCCATTTCGAGAAATATTTTGATCCTTTTGAGAATAATCTTGAAAATATTTCCTGGTATTTGTCAGTACAAACAATAAATCGTTGGCATTAAAACTCACTTTTGTATTTGGTAATTTCATGGGTTCTAAAATAGACTTCCCATTCAGACTATATTTATATTTTTGCCATTCATCAATCACCGAATAAAAGACAGATGAATCCTGGGGTTGCTCAATTCTTGGCTGTGTATGTAAGGGCTTATTGGTTGCGTGTAGAAATTGATATTGATTTACACCGATAACTGATAGAAAGGTGATCATACCCGCTAAAATTTGAACTTTGAGACCCAATCGCATGTTAATCATAAGCTGTGTTTAGACTTTTTAGACTTTGTAAAAAGAATTATTTCAGAAATTGTAGATTTTGTCTATTATTCATCCATTTCCTTTAAGGTGGCTAAAGCGGAGGGGGATAACCGACTCAAATAACGGAAAATCCAATATTTGAAGATGGTGTTTAAAATTACGGGGAAAGTAGCAATAAAAAGGAATATGACATTTCTATTTGCGGGTAATCCCAAGTGTTCTGCTAGACTTTCTAAAATAATTTCCCAACCATGGGGAGAGTGGAAACCTACAAATATATCCGTTATTAAAATAATTAGAAAAGCTTTGGCACTATCACTTAACCCATAGGCTATTTTATCTAACAATGACTGAACTACCTCTATATCTTTTTTTCTCCAACCAATAATAATGGCAAAGGAGATTAATGATATGACATCGGCAAATATATTACCTATAGCCAGACTACTATCACGACGAAATTCCTCTGCTAGATCCAATGCTTTATCTTTTACCTCTAGTTCTATTTCTTCAACAGATAAAGGGGGTGCCGTATGTAATAAATTTTGGAACTGCAATTTTCTCTCGAAGGTTTTCAGTTCATTCAGTGCTTTTTCCTCCATTTCTCGGTTTAAAAACACTCTTTGATTATCTTGACTCATCCACTGAGTAAATAGAGGTGTAAATAATAAGTTTTTAGAAAAATTTTGTACTATTAATGGGATAATTATTATTAATAGGAGGAATCTAATTCCTATCCTAGTTTTATTTCTAGAAATGCGGTAGTTGTTGATGAAATCACTCTCTGCTGTTGGGGTGAAGTCCTTAGCAATTTTACTCAAAGTTCTGGCAATTGACCCGGGAAATACTCCTTTTTTTTGATTATCATTGGAGTCTACATCTGTTGATTTATTATTGAATTGAACTTCTTTATCACTGGTTTTTAATGGTTGTGTAATTTCCATGTATTTACTATCATTACGCTTTTGAGTATAATTGCCGATAACTTCATCAATAAATTTAAGTTTTTCTAAGAGATCATTATCATAAACATATTGATTGTTGGTATCGGTAGATCTATCGGTAAAAGTCATGCCTAAATTAAATTCTGCCAGTCGAATTTTAATGGTAGTTAAATTTCTATTCAGGTCCCCTTGCCAAAATTCCATGAGATTACCACTATAGTTTGCAGACTGAGGGGAAATTTTTTGCCCGTTAAACTGTTGAATTTCAATATTTCTAATCTCCCAAGCAGCTCGATAAGCCGCTAAAACAGCTCTGTGGGGAGTGTTAATAATCCAGCTTTTCAACCCAATCCAATAGGTTGTGATTCTTTGATAGGGATCCTTAGTATTCATGATGATGAGGGAATGTATTTTGGTTCATTCGAAAATTGCCACACGCAGTTGGCTTCTTACATTAGACGAAGTCAAGCCCAAGTTGCAAATTCACCTTGACAAACACGGTGGAACGGTTTATTATGGTTGGTTGTGCACTAATTTGGGAGTATATACCAAAACCACGTCAAGTGGAATCAGTGCCAATCGTCTCTCTCATTCTCGCTCGGATCAGGTAGACACCAAAGGCTGGTAAAAAGCATACTACAGCTATAGACAGAAGATCTTTATAGATCAATGCCAGCTACCTGTACGGCAAATTTAAGGACAATCCCATGACTTACGCAATTATTGAAACCGGTGGCAAACAGTTAAAAGTAGAAGCAGGTCGTTTCTACGATATTGAACTACTCCACGCTCAACCAGATGAAAAAGTAACTATAGACGCAGTGTTACTTGTGCAACATGAGAATGGACTGTCCATAGGGCAACCAAGAGTCTCTGGTGCAACGGTAGAAGCAACTGTCTTACGGCATTTCCGAGGTCGTAAGGTCTTGGTTTACAAGATGAAACCCAAGAAGAAAACTCGCAAAAAACGTGGGCACCGTCAGGAAATTACTAGGCTTTTGATTAACTCTATTAAGCTTAATGGCGAAACTCTTGCCCATCAAGACTCTCCCCTTTCTCCTGAACTCCTTCCACTGGAAGACCCAGGTCTTGATTTGCAAGGTGAATGATAAGTTTAACCTTAATTTGAATTTAATTTGACAAGTTTGAGAGGAAAATATGGCTCATAAGAAAGGTACAGGAAGTACACGAAATGGTCGCGATTCTAATGCTCAACGCCTGGGTGTAAAGCGTTTTGGTGGACAGGTTGTACGTGCAGGAAACATCCTAGTACGCCAGCGTGGCACCAAGTTCCATCCTGGTAATAATGTTGGCATTGGCAATGATGACACCTTGTTTGCTTTAATTGATGGTGTGGTCACTTTTGAAAGAAAGGGCAAAAGTCGCAAAAAGGTTAGTGTTTATCCCCGTGTTACTGAGGAAGCGGTAGCCAGCTAGTTATCCGTGGGTGGAATAGGGGGAAATGGGTAAAAATTAAGCCCCCTTGCACTTGCTTTAATTCTAGTGTTCTTAAACAAAGGTCTTCCACAAAGCGCCTAATCCTAAGCCTGAAAAGGAAAATAGGGAGATCAACCAAAAAGTTAGGCCTGGTTTCAATCCTTGGGACTGAAAGTCTATCTTAGCTAGTATGGTTGAGGAAATAATTAGTAAAGCATCTAGAAATACTCTAAACCAAGCAATCATCAGGAAAAACAAAAAAGCCGCTAAAATTGTCACTGCAAAACTCTTGAGATTTGATTCGAACAATATAGTGTAAAAACTGACTATTTCTGACAGTGGAGTAGTTAAGCTGTTTAACAAGAGCAATAGTCCAACCCCAAGTATAAACCAGAAAAATAGGGGGGGGTTAGTCTCCGATACTAGCCAACCCAGGGCGATGTAGCTAAGAAATACCAAAATTAGAGACAACCAAGGAACTTTTTGCAATATTGACATATTAGGGGGAGATGGTTATTTGAGTCCACGGACGTTTATACTTACTTATACTTCCCATTTTTACCGTATATGCTATAAGATTAACTAACTTTTAACTTTTTGATGGACTTTCTAACCCTGGAAATTTAGTTGGGTTAAGATATTAAAGATTTGTAAATTAGTGTAACCAAGTGTCATCTTTCAAGAAAGGTCAGGGACTAATCATGAGACAACTAGTGATTTTTGAGCGCGTATGCCTGATTGGTCATATCGTTTCTATGGTTTTCGGGCTCGTGGGAATACTACTGGTAATTCCCAATGCTGAGTTAATTTTTGAAGAGGTACTAAATTTATCAGAAGTAGGACAAACAGCCATGCAGTGGAGTATGGCTGGTGGTGGTGTTGCTTACATGATTTTAGGTGCTGTAGGTGTTTTCCTCTATGCTGTCCGAAACTTAGGTTTGGCAAGATCCCTATATTTCTTGATTCCATCTTTATCTATTTCTTTGACTAGTGAGTTATTGGGAACCAGTACAGGTTTTCCTTTTGGTCACTATAGCTATTTAAGTGGTTTGGGTTATAAAATTGCAGGTCTCGTACCTTTCACTATTCCTTTATCTTGGTTTTATGTGGGAATTGTATCATACTTGTTAGGACGTACTGGTTTCGATGTAGATAGAAAACCTACTTTACTGCGTCATTTAGGTGCGATCGCATTGGGAGCTTTATTGCTCACCTCTTGGGATTTTGTGTTGGATCCAGCAATGAGTCAGACGTCCTTACCATTTTGGTATTGGCATCAACCAGGTTCTTTCTTTGGCATGCCTTATCAAAATTTTGCTGGTTGGTTTGGCACCGGTTCTTTGTTTATGACAGTATCAGCCTTATTATGGAGAAATAACCCAATTAATTTGGAAAGATCCCAATTAAACGTAGCCCTAATAGTGTATCTAGCCAACTTTGGTTTTGCTACTGTTATGAGTTTAGCTGCTGGGTTCCCTATTCCTATAATTTTGGGTCTATTCCTAGGAGTTGCACCTGCTATCCTATTATGGTCAAAAGCGCCTAGTAAATCCATTTCTGCAGGACTAGAGTCAGGAAATCAGTCGGTGATGAGCAATGTTAATAATGTTAATGTTGTTTTAAAATAATCCTCCAGTGCTGGGTGAATAAAAGATCAGATTTTTCACTCAGCACTGCGTCATAAATCTCTTTAGAGAAAGTTAATAGAAGTAACGGTATAAAGATCTTGATTAGAGAAGCCAGTATTTCCCTAGAATTACCCCTAATATTGCTAGTGTTTCAGGTTCCAGCAGTGCTAATTTTAATCTCACGGTTGCTGAAAGGACCAACAAGACACCCACCCATAGAACCACAACAACCCACCCCTGATATGTTAGGCAGTGTAAGTGTGATTGTGCCGACTTTAAATGAAGCCCTACGCATCACTCCTTTACTAAGCGGTCTGACTCGACAAAGCTACGAGGTTAGGGAAGTAATTGTTGTTGATAGCAGATCCAAGGATGGCACTCCGGATTTAGTTAAAGCAGTACAACAAAAAGATCCTCGATTTCGGGTTATGACAGATGACCCCCTACCTACTGGTTGGGTAGGTCGTCCTTGGGCCTTACATAATGGCTTTTTGTTTAGCTGTGAGGAGAGTAAGTGGTTTTTGGGAATGGATGCGGATATTCAACCCCATCCTGGGCTAGTAGCTAGTCTAGTTAGAACTGCTGAAGCTGAAGGCTATGATTTGGTTTCCCTGTCTCCTCAGTTTATCCTTAAGTATCCGGGTGAATGTTGGTTGCAACCCTCCCTGTTATTAACACTGTTATACAGATTTGATCCGGCTGGTACTCGTACATCCCAGCCTGAAAGGGTAATGGCCAATGGGCAGTGTTTCCTATGTCGACGCTCAGTTTTGGCCACTATGAATGGTTATACTAGTGCCAGGAGTTCCTTTTGTGATGATGTTACTTTGGCTCGCAATATTGCTGCTGCGGGGTTTAAAGTGGGTTTTTTAGATGGAGCTAGGGTTTTTCAAGTGCGAATGTATGAGGGCGCCATGGAAACCTGGAAAGAATGGGGTCGTAGTTTGGATTTAAAGGATGCTTCCCCACCTGGTCAAGTTTGGGGGGATCTGTGGTTATTGTTCTGTGTTCAAGGTTTACCCCTACCGGTGATTTTAGCATTCTTGCTGGTTTCCCCATCCCCCTATCTCCCTGGTTCCCTTTTATTGGCGTTAAATGTTTTTTTATTGAGCATCCGCTTTGCTCTACTGCTGGCAATTTCTCCTTCCTATGACCGAACAAATGCTTATGGTGGTTGGTTATTTTGGCTTTCCCCTTTCTCTGACCCTCTAGCAGTTATACGCATCTTTTTATCAGCACTTCGCACTCCTAAAGAGTGGCGTGGTAGAAAGTATTGATTAGTGTTAATTAATTATCATCCTTTTCCACTTGATCGCCCCTTTCCAGCTCCCACAAAATCTGAT
The DNA here is from genome assembly GCF_003367075.2 of Cylindrospermopsis raciborskii Cr2010. Taxonomy (NCBI): domain Bacteria; kingdom Bacillati; phylum Cyanobacteriota; class Cyanophyceae; order Nostocales; family Aphanizomenonaceae; genus Cylindrospermopsis; species Cylindrospermopsis raciborskii. The sequence continues at coordinate 69,741 of NZ_CP065936.1, read as the reverse complement.
TCCCTTCTCGTCTGACTCGTGACACTATCCAGTTACGCCATCTCCACTGATCACCGCGACTTGTCACTGCACTGGCATGAACATCCATTAAATCTGCTAGTTCGGAACTGGTGATTAAGTAACCTTTCTGGGCAATTTCGTCCGCAATCTTTAGGGTTTCCATGAGATTACGGATTTGTAATATTCTCATTTCCGGGGGTTTTTCTTCCTGTGTCACCACAGATATTCCTGTAGATGTTTCCATAGTTCTTTCTTCCAATAAACAAGTTCTACCTTCCAACATATTTTGAGCAATTTTTGTTGATTTTGTTGGATAATCAGATACTTTTGTTACATCTCTTTGAGTTATTTGGGTTAAGGTTTCTTGACAATTAGTTAGCAACTGTTGGGGGGATAATTGTTGCAAAGGGGGAATTTTGCCACTCGCAAAAGAACGGGCAATAACATCGCATCTTTCATTACCTATATCACCCGCATGTCCACGTACATGTTGCCACCTGACTAGCTTGGTGTTCAGCTTGTCTATAATTTTTAGTAGCTCTTGGTTTTGCACCGGAGTGCCATCTGATTTTTTCCAACCCTTTTTTTTCCATCCATGTATCCATTTAGTCACACTATTAATTAGATATTCGCTATCGCTATATAGAGTAATAGGTTCAACTTGTCCGGATTGAGCTAATAATTGAAGTGCCCCGATCGCAGCTTGGATTTCCATTTGATTGTTTGTAGTGTAGTCAGATGCTTCCCCCATTTCATGAATTGAACCATCATGAAAGTAAACAACCACACCCCAACCACCAGGACCTGGGTTTCCCTTGCAAGCTCCATCGGTATATATACTTTTAATTATGCGTTGATTTGACATGATAATTGGTTAAAAGTCTACTTGGAGTTTATTCATATATCATATCCTTCAGTTATTTTTGATGATGCAATTGGGACAAAGGAGTTAACAACCCATCGATACTAACAAAATTTTTCTGCTGATGATATTCTCTAATACCTAGTTGGCCCTTTTTCATAGCCCAACCGATCAAAGTTTGTCTTTGTCCAAGGTATTCATAAAGTGGTACTCCAAAACCACAGGAAGTTTGTATTCTGTCAATATCCGCAACAATGATTTGTCTCGTTCCAACTATGGGAGGAAATAAGGAATATAATTGATCCCACTCATAATCATCAGGTAAAATAGTTCTTCCCTGACCATAGAGTCTGAGAATGCAGGGAGGTTCTTGGAAAGCACAAAACATGAAAGTAATTCTGCCATTTTCTAACAGATGAGCAGAGGTTTCGTTCCCACTACCTGTTAAATCCAAATAAGCAACCCGGTGGGGTGAAATGACTCGGAAACTGTCTAATCCCTTGGGAGAAACATTAACGTGGCCTGTGGAACTTAGAGGAGCTGTGCCAACCAAAAAAATATGCTGCTTGGCGATAAATCCTTGTAACTCCTCCGTAATAGAGTTAAAAACCTTAGCCATAAATAATTGGGATTTGCTAATATTTTTCTTGAGCGGTTATTTTATATTCCCAGATTAACTGCTGATACAAATGTCGTCAATATTTTTATCTCCTCCCATCCAAAAAATTCACAATCCCCTAGCTGACCATTTAAGTATTGAGTTATATGTTTTACGCTTAGATTTAATACATTTACAGATAAATGGTAACAAATGGTTTAAGTTGAAATACAATCTCTTGGAAGCGAAACATAACCAGTGTACCAGCTTGCTAACCTTTGGTGGTGCATATTCCAATCATATTTTTGCTACTGCAGCTGCGGGTAGGATTTTTGGCTTTGAAACTATTGGTGTTATCCGGGGAGAACCAACCCTACCTCTTAACCCTACCCTGCGCTTCGCCCAGGAACAAGGTATGAAATTATTATATTGCGATCGCCAAACTTACCGACAACGTCATACACAAGAAGTTCAGGAAGAGTTCAAAAAACAGTTACCAAGATCCTCAAATGAAACCTTTATTATTCCTGAAGGTGGTGGTAATTTAAATGGCGTGCGCGGGTGTATGGAAATCATGCAAGATCTACAATTTTTTGATATAATTTGCCTAGCTTGTGGTACAGCTACCACCCTCACAGGTATTGCTCTATCACCCGGGGGTAGAACCAACTTACCAACAAGAATTATGGGCTTTCCCGTATTGAAAGATGCCAGATTTTTAGAGAGGGAAATAGACAGACTAATCAGCGACTACCTAAACTCTAAGCTACCCACTTTGGTAAATCATCCTACGTCTTGGCAATTAATCTATGATTACCATTTTGGCGGATACGGAAAAATAGATCAACAACTAATTCAATTCTGTCACCAATTCCATCAACAACATCATATACCACTAGATTATATATACACTGGTAAAATGTTTTATGGAGTTATAAACTTGTTAAAACAAGGATTTTTCCCACCGAGTAAAATATTACTAATACATACTGGTGGGTTACAGGGAAATTTAGGAATAGAGCAAAAACTCACCCAAAAAAGGGATAATGACCCCTAACCCCTTTAAGCAGTGCGAAAGCGAGCCAACTCCTGACCGGTTTTAGCATCATGAGCATGAACCGTGCAGACCAAACAAGAATCAAAAGAACGAGCAACATGTCCTACTTCCACCGGATCCGTAGGATCAGTAATGGGAGTACCAATTAACGCCTGCTCCACAGGTCCAAGATGACCATTACCATCACGAGGTCCAATATTCCAAGTTCCGGGAGCAATAACCTGGTAGCTCTTAATCTTACCCTCAGCAATTTCTATCCAGTGACATAAAGCACCTCTAGCTGCTTCCGTCGCTCCCCAACCTTTACCATCTTTTTCTTGGGGTTTAATATACCAAGGTTCGTTTAATTTAAACTCTCTCAAACAACGTTCTGCTTGACGATATAACTTAACCAGCTCATGAACCCTAGCCAATTGTCTGAGATGAACACTTGCACCACCCATTTTTTTAAAAACATCCAAAATAAATGGGTCATAATGTTGCCAAGTTTCTCCACCATTCCCACCTGCAACTAATTGACGTGCCAAAGGACCTGCTTCCAATCTACCTAAATCTTGATGAAGGACTGCACTAGACCAAGAATAAGCACCGACAAAATCCTTTTGGTTGTTAATAGTTGGGGAAGTCTTGCGATCGCTTGGATGCCAATCCTGAGTACCTTCATCATACCAAGAATGGGTTAAATTTTCGCGAGTAAAAGCCTGATTCATAATAGAATGTTGATCTTTGTGACCATCATAAACACCACCCTTCATAATCACTGCTGCATTGCGCCCATCAATAGTAGGTTTATTATATTTATCCTCATGAGGTAAATATCCCCAGGTAACAAATTTTTCCACACCCACACCATACTTATCCAGTCCAATCTCTAAACCCATACGCCAATACAAACCCAGATCAGATTCTCTGTGTTTAATATCCTCCTCCAACCAAGTTTGAAAATCCTGATATGATTGAATTTCCTCATATCTTTCCAATGAACAACCCAACCACACCGGTTCTAACCAATTAGTGCGAAAATATTCCAACATTCCCCAAGCGCGGGTAATATCACTGAGAGAGGGGGCGCACATCACACCACCGGGCACCATATAACTGCTGTGAGGCCATTGCCCTCCTAATAAAGCGTAGATTTCCACCGGTTTAGCAGAAATAGTGACACCAAGTTCGTATGATTTGCCTGTAAAAGCAGCAAAGCGACGACAAGCTTCATCATAAAAATGACTACTGCGATAATTCTGGTGAGTTAAATCAATAGCAAATAATCCGTAAAAATAACGAGGGATACTTTGAATCGTCTCCACAATTTGACCTAAATTTCTAGCCAAAATTGCATTTCTAGGAACCTCTGTTTGCCAAGCAGTATCTAAGGCCCAAGATGCAGAACTTAAATGAGAACCACCGCAAATACCACAAATTCTGGGAGTAACAATTAGTCCAGCTTGAGGATCCTTATCGCGTAAAATGATTTCAAAACCGCGAAAAAGTTCTGCATGAGTCCAAGCGTTTGTCACGTATCCATCTTCTATTTCCACTCGGACATCTAAATCACCCTCAACTCTACCAACGGGTGCAATATCTAATGTTTGAATTGGCATATTTTTACAGCATTAGCAATGGGTTGACAGTAATTGTTTAGATCTAAACCAAAAAGAAATCCTCATCAGTCCATTTTGGTGCAGTATCCTTGGCTACAACCGTGAATACCGCATAATCTTTAGGATTAACTCCTGGGGGTATTTCCTTGGGAACACCCATAATGGTTTGGGTCTTAAATACTGTTCCCGGTTTTAGATCATGAAAAGGAAATTCCGGTTCTGTACAACCAATACAGGGCATACCAGCACGGGTTTTTGATGATACTCCATTCCACAAAATCCGATTACAGGAGGAATGGGTCATGGGTCCACGACAACCTAAGTCATAAAACAAACAACCTTTGCGATCGCCAAATTCTGTAGTTGTTGCCCTATAAGCAAAGTGAATATTGCGGGTACAACCGGTTTCAGCAAAGGTATTAAAGAAAGTTTGGGGACGATGTAGTTCATCTAAAGCAATATCACTTATACGTCCAGTAGCAATTGCCACTAATATTTGCGATATCCAATCGGGGTGAGCGGGACATCCGGGGATATTAATTACTGGTAACCCGCCCTTACTAATAAAATCTTCACCTAAAAACCCGCCCTTTTTCCGTTTGAGGAACTGTAAACCTTGAGATTCACTGGGGTTAGGTGACATAGCGGGAATACCCCCCCAAGTAGCACAGTCTCCAATAGCAACTACAAAATTAGCAGCTTTGGCCAAATCTTCTAACCATTGTTTCATGGGACGGTCAGCAAAGCGATTCCACTCCCCAGTACCATTGGGAGCGTTGACGACAGTACCTTCAAACACCAGGATATCCAGGGGAGTTTTACCCAAAATACATTCCCACAATAGGGTTTGTAGGTTGGTGCCCATTTCTAAACCCAGGGAGGGATGCCAGAGAATCTTAATTCCAAAGTCAGCTATCAGGTCACAAGCGGTGGGATCCTCCGCATTTAAAAAGGACATGGTGTCACCAGAACAAGCACCACCTTGTAGCCAAAGTACATTAGTCATTGGGTATATTGTGTCGTGATGGGGAAGGTTGTTAGTTTGCAGTCGTTTTAAGGTAAAAATACACAGAGAAGCGGAAACTTATAGATTTTAATTAGATTTTGATTAGATTATGTTAACCTTAATATCAAATTTCCTTCCGATGTTAATGTAACCAAAACCAAAAAATTATGATGTATAATAGTGTTACCTTAATTAATTAGATTGTTGGTTTTGTCGTTTTTTTATTAATTTATTTTTTATTTTGCAGATGCACACTTGGCAATGGCAAGAATGGCAAAGTCTACCATATCTTACTTGTAGTATTTTGACACCCTGGTCCCATGGGTTTTTTACCCAGCAGTTTTGGCCTCTCCCACCTCATGAATTGACTAGGGTATTACAACCACAGGCCAGCACTTATCGTTTAAAACAAGTTCATGGTAATATAGTGTTGACACCCCAGGAGGTAAATCAGTATTTAACTGAATTTGGTGATGAACTGGCGTTAGCAGATGGTTTAATTACCCAGGAAGCGCAACAAGCTGTTTGGGTTGCTTCTGCTGACTGCACGCCCGTTTTAATCGCTGATGCAAAAACAGGAAAAGTGGCAGCCCTACATGCGGGTTGGCGAGGTACAGCAGCTAGAATTGTTCCTCAAGCAATTGAAAAAATGCTATCTCATGGTAGTAGATTGGAGGACTTACGCATTGCTATGGGTCCTGCGATTGCTGGAGAGGTTTACCAGGTTTCTCTGGAAGTGGCAATTCAAATCGGAAGTTCGATTTTACCCGACCATGAACCGGAGAGAATAGTTGCTACTTTACAGAGTTTATCAGATTCTCCCCTTTTACCCGATGCAGAACCAGGCAAGATTCGTTTAGATGTCCGTCGGATTAATGTTTTACAATTGGAAGAGTTAGGAATTAATTCAACTCAAATTGCTGTTGCTCCTTATTGCACGTATCAATGCCCTGAACACTTTTTTTCTTACCGAAGACAAAGGGAGAAAAAAGTTCAGTGGTCGGGAATTGTCAGTGTGGAACTAGATGGAAATTAAAGCCGATGATGGGATTTGAACCCACGACCTGCTGATTACGAATCAGCTGCACTACCACTGTGCTACATCGGCACAAACAATATATAACCATAACACAATCTCGGAAAAAATGCTAGACCCAAATATTAAAAATCGCTTAAAAGCTGAAATAGGTTCGCCCTATAAAGGACTAAGACAATTTATTTATATTGGTATGGGTGCTTCTGGTCTTATAGGTGCCTTTGTGTTTTTCTTTCAAATATTGGCCGGTAGGAACCAAGCTCTACCTAATTTTGCCCTGCAAGTAGGAATTGTTGCTATAATGGCCTTATTATGGAAATGGGAACGCAAAAGCAAAACCTAGGGTTACCTTAAACTTTAATCATACAACCAAGTGTTATTAGAAAAGTCGTCCTTTTTTGTATCTGCTTTAGACTTGTCTATAAATATTTCCGGAGGACTGTAAGATTTTCTGGGGTTGATAACTAAGGACTTGGCAACCTCTTTTGTTGGTTGTGTGGATTGGACAGATTCCCCCGTAGAATTGGGTATGACTTGTTGAGCTGTTTGCTGTTTGAGTTGATTGTTTTCCTCTATTAGAGTAGAATTGGATTCAGCTAATTTTAGAGCGGTTTTTTTCGTCTCGTAGAGTTCCTTACCTAATTTCTCCGAGAGAGACCTTTGTTCTGATAAGGCGTTCTTCAATTCACATATTTCCTGCTGCATAGCAGTTTCTCGGACATGGTATCTGTTCAGGGACTCCTGAAGTTCTTGTACTGTAACTCCCCAGTGCAGACCGTTAGAATTATCACTGGTGGAATTACTTGAGACTATGGTGACAGAGTTAGATCCATCTTCAGGGAGTTCCAGATCTGGAATCTTTTTTGCTGTGGTTTCAACCACAGATTCATCGGGAGTGAACTTTTGAACTTCCTCTTGTAGTAGATCAGTGAGACGTTTTCTAGGCATTATATTCTCCGTGTTAAATATATTATCTTGTTTTATACATAAATGTTTTGACAAACAGGAGAGTTAGGTAATTAAACCACTATTTGCTCAATCATTTTCTGCTCCAACAAGTCTAGTAAAGTATCCACATCTTGGTTCACCCGTTCAAAGCATGTGCGGGGTGACGATTCAGGAGCGAACTGAATCAACTTAATTTCTCCTTGGCCAATCCCAATCATCAAAACCTCGGTTTCTGGGTTATTATTATCTATGATTCCCAAAAGTTCTTGGAGTCGTTTTTCCACCCGCTCATTTAATTTTTCTACTGCTTCTTGAGGACAATAGACAAAATGAGGCTGAGGTTGTAAATCAATACCAATAGTCCCCTGACTACTGCCATTTTCTAACCACAACCCCCAATATAAAGCTGCTAACTCCTGCTGGTTTTCTTTGACAAACTTATCTAGCTGCCTATGCCATTTTCTATCACTTATTTGCGGGTTTGGATTGTTAAACATAATTCGAGACACAGAAAATTATATGTCAACCATCGTAACACGAAGGTGTGCCTAGCTAACTAAGAATTACAGATCACATTCATTCACGCTTGCCGGAAATTCAGCCTATTCCTTAAATAAATGTTAATTTTTGTAAACATTTATTAAATTAACCGCGCCTAATTTTACATAATAAATTTCATTAGTATGACTCGAGACCTTACACCATTCTACTAGCTAGAATTTTAAACAAGTTATATTAGAGCTGTTGGGAAATTGAACCAAATTCTCAGGAAAGTAATCACTGCAGTGAAGGTTGGGATTCGTAAACTCTAATTTCTTCTATTCAAATCTGACAAATACTACTATGTATGAAAATATTATACTCAAAGTATTTAACTAGATAATTCGTGCTTTTTTATAGTTTACATTACAATAGAAATGTATTTTACTTGTAATATTTTCAGTATAAATATGGATTTGTATACAGTTAAGAAAGTAAAATTTTACCTTCTCATATTTGAATCATTTTCTTTATCAATGTAATAAATGCAAGTACAAACAATAAGTAATTTCTATTAAGAGTATAGAATGACACCCATAACAATTGTAAAGTTTTTTGTTTTTCAATTGGAAATGCTTTACATCAAAAACAAATAGTGGTATTCATATTTATGTGAACCACCAAAACAATCTTCCAGGTCAAAACCGGTTTGGGGTAAGCACTCAAATGAGTTGTTTCACCCGATTCCTCTCCGTGTTAGTCAGTTAGGTTGTTATAATTAGGTTCAGTCAACAAAAACAACAATGAGTTAAAGGTGCAAAACAATGGCAGTTGAAAAAACCAATTCTTCCTCCAGCTTGGCAGAAGTAATCGACAGAATCCTAGACAAAGGTATCGTAGTAGATGCTTGGGTTCGTGTATCCTTAGTAGGTATTGAACTATTAGCAGTTGAAGCTCGTATCGTTATTGCTTCCGTAGAAACCTACTTGAAGTATGCAGAAGCAGTAGGATTGACCCAATCCGCAGCTGTACCTGCTTAATTTTTTTGATTCGTAATTTTATTTACTAAGGCAGGGCAAACTAGAAAAAAACTGGTTGTTCTGCCCAGTGGTTCCAGAAAACAACAATGAGTTAAAGGTGCAAAACAATGGCAGTTGAAAAAACTAATTCTTCCTCCAGCTTGGCAGAAGTAATTGACAGAATTTTAGACAAAGGTATCGTAGTAGATGCTTGGGTTCGTGTATCCTTAGTAGGTATTGAACTATTAGCAGTTGAAGCTCGTATCGTTATCGCTTCCGTAGAAACCTACTTGAAGTATGCAGAAGCAGTAGGATTGACCCAATCCGCAGCTGTACCTGCTTAATTTTTTTGATTCGTAATTTTATTTACTAAGGCAGGGCAAGCTAGAAAAAAACTGGTTGTTCTGCCCAGTGTTTCCAGAAAACAACAATTAATTAAAGGTGCAAAACAATGGCAGTTGAAAAGACCAATTCTTCCTCTAGCTTGGCAGAAGTAATTGACAGAATTTTAGACAAAGGTATCGTAGTAGATGCTTGGGTTCGTGTATCCTTAGTAGGTATTGAACTATTAGCAGTTGAAGCTCGTATCGTTATTGCTTCCGTAGAAACCTACTTGAAGTATGCAGAAGCAGTAGGATTGACCCAATCCGCAGCTGTACCTGCTTAATTTTCTGACTTTGATTTAGCAGAACAACAATATGTTCTGCTAGAAAAATCTAACTAACAACAATTAATTAAAGGTGCAAAACAATGGCAGTTGAAAAGACCAATTCTTCCTCTAGCTTGGCAGAAGTAATCGACAGAATTTTAGACAAAGGTATCGTAGTAGATGCTTGGGTTCGTGTATCCTTAGTAGGTATCGAACTACTAGCAGTTGAAGCTCGTATCGTTATTGCTTCCGTAGAAACCTACTTGAAGTATGCAGAAGCAGTAGGATTGACCCAATCCGCAGCTGTACCTGCTTAATTTTCTGACTTTGATTTAGCAGAACAACAATATGTTCTGCTAGAAAAATCTAACTAACAACAATTAATTAAAGGTGCAAAACAATGGCAGTTGAAAAGACCAATTCTTCCTCTAGCTTGGCAGAAGTAATCGACAGAATCCTAGACAAAGGTATCGTAGTAGATGCTTGGGTTCGTGTATCCTTAGTAGGTATCGAACTACTAGCAGTTGAAGCTCGTATCGTTATTGCTTCCGTAGAAACCTACTTGAAGTATGCAGAAGCAGTAGGATTGACCCAATCCGCAGCTGTACCTGCTTAATTTTTTTATTAGACTACGCCAATAACCAAGTGGTAAGAAGTTCACTAGATTTGTTTTAATCTGGTGAATCTTCTCCCATTGATGTTGATATTTGAGGAGGACTTCATGGTCGCTTTGTTGCAAAAGATCAGACTGGAAAATCAGTCAATATTTCAAGAGGTCAACGATTTTCTTTCCACAAGGAAAAGTAATAGACTTGCGCAAGCTCAGAAGCAAGCCGAGGATTTAAGCCAATTTCGCCAACAACTAGAGCAAGAAATTGATCAGTTCTTAGCAAAAACCGCTCAATCTCGTCAAGCTCAAGCTCAGGCTCAAGCCCAAGAACTATATCAGTTCCGCTCTCAGCTAGAGCAAGAAACCAATGAGTTTTTGACAAAGACCACTCAAGCTCGCCATGCTCAAGCTCAAAAACAAGCAGCTGAATTAAGCGCTTTCCACAAAGAACTAGAGCAAAAAACAGAAGTGTTTCTGGCAGATACAGCGAAAGCTCGCATTGCCCAAGCTCAAAAACAAGCAGCTGAATTAAGCGCTTTCCACAAAGAACTAGAGCAAAAAACCAGTGCTTTTTTGGCAGATACAGCTAAAACTCGTATTGACGAAGCTCAAAAGCAAGCAGCAGAGTTAAGTGCTTTCCATAAAGAACTGGAGCAAAAAACTAGTGCTTTCTTGACAGCTACAACTAGCGATCGCGCTGCCAAAGCATCTGCCCAAAAAGAGGCATTGCGTCAGTTCCGCCAAGATCTATTTTTGAGTGTTATTGGTGTGTAAGGTGCTGATATATCAGGCAAATTAATTCAAATATTTTGCCTCTGACCCATCCGCATGATATTCTAGTCAAACGAAGGCCTCCTAGAGCAACAGTTTTCGAACTGAAGATTAGGAGGCACTAAACATATAACAATGAGTTTTAAAGTGCAGTTTTGATGCAGTCGTTCGTACCTGAGTCTAAGGACTGTGGTCCATGGTCTAACAGCAATAAGAACTCAGGGGGATTCATTCAAACTAACCTTGATCCCGCACCTTGATCTCAAACCTAGCATATTTTTTTAGCTAATCTCATTTCCTTACAATTTGTAACCTTATGGCTGTCAGCAACATTAACAATCAGAAAAGAGCAATTCTTCGGGTTCGTCCAGGTCAGTTTGTGATGACACCTGCTATTGAGAAGGTGGCCTTGCGAGCTTTACTCTATTTGAGATCTGGCTTCCCCGTGCACCTCCGTGGTCCTGCTGGTACAGGCAAAACCACTTTAGCATTACATTTAGCTCATTGTTTAGATAGACCAGTAATGTTGCTCTTTGGGGATGATGAGTTTAAAAGTTCAGATTTAATTGGTAGTGAATCTGGTTATACCCATAAGAAGCTTCTAGATAACTATATCCATAGCGTTGTCAAGATTGAGGACGAATTTAGGCAAAACTGGATGGATTCTAGACTAACTTTAGCTTGTCGTGAAGGCTTCACATTAGTATATGATGAATTTAACCGCTCCCGTCCAGAAGTAAATAACGTTTTGCTTTCAGCCTTAGAGGAGAAAATTCTCAGTTTGCCACCCAGCAGCAATCAGCCTGAGTATCTTCATGTTAACCCTCAGTTCCGAGTTATTTTCACCTCTAATCCAGAAGAATACTGTGGGGTTCATTCCACACAGGATGCACTGATGGATAGACTGGTAACCATTAACATGCCAGAACCTGAGCACCTAACTCAAACGGAAATATTGGTTCAAAAAACAAATATAGATAAACAATCTGCTGGTTTGATTGTGGATTTGGTCAGATCATTTCGACTGGCTACCCACGCGGAGAAAACCTCTGGATTGCGTGCAGGTTTGATGATTGCTAAGGTTTGTGCTGACAACGATATTTTGGTCGCACCAGAAGATCCTACCTTCCGCGAGATTGCTATGGATATTCTGTTCAATCGTAGTAGCTTGCCTATTGCAGACTGTACAGATATTTTCATGGATCTGCTCAACTTAGACGAACCAGAATTGCCTGTAGAAGAATTAAATGGTCATATAAACGAAGAAGAAAGTAATCACACTGCCATACCAATTGAGGAAATTGAGGGTTTAGTTACAGCCAAGGTAGTTCCCTTTGAAAAAGAAGTTTACAACTACCTACTACAAAAAAGAAGCGAGTCTGTCAATGGGATTAAAAAATTCCTAAACTCGGAATATCACACCGCCCTTAATGCTCTACGTTCTTTAGAGCAAAAAGGTTTGGTGAGTAAAAACAAACGTATTTACACTATTTAACAGAGTTGATCATTTGTGAATTCCCCAATACTACCAACACGTTCCCAGGTAAGCTCCGGTCAAGTTATTAAAACCTCTACCCAAGGTTCGACACTAGCGGACATTCTGGAAAGAGTTTTAGACAAGGGTATTGTCATTGCTGGCGATATTTCCGTGTCTATTGCCTCTACTGAGCTTCTACACATTCGGATTCGCTTATTAATTGCTTCCGTTGATAAAGCCAAGGAGATGGGTATTAATTGGTGGGAGGGCGATCCTTACCTCAGTAGTAAGGCTCAGGGTTTAATTGAGGAAAACAGGGAACTCAGAGGGCGTTTAGCTAATTTAGAGTCACAACTAAACTTGCTAACTTCTGATATAGCCAAAACCTCTGTTGAAAAGCCAGAATTAACTCTGGAGAACAATCTGAATGGTGATGATAACACTCAGGAACTGAGTGAGGAAATTACGCCAATATCTGTAGACCAGGAGGAACTGGAGGAATATACTATAGTATCAGAGCAACTTCCGGAAAATCTCCAAGAAAATACTGATTATATTGGGGGTTTTAATCAACATGATGTTGTTTTAGAAGAGACGGAAACCAGTCAACCAGACACTCAAGCTATTGTAGCATTGGATGATGAGATTGGTTAATTGTCTACTGACCATTCTGAGTGTTTAGGTGACGTTCGTCGGTGAAACTATGGAAATGGCTATCACTCCATTTGATCAGTCCCAGGACTTCTTACCACCCGCTTCTGGTACCAAGAAAGAAGCGGGTTTGGCTCCCTTGCTATTAACGGTTTTGGAACTAGTGCGCCAATTAATGGAGGCTCAGGTAATTCGTCGTATGGAGGAGAATTATCTGAGCGACTTGCAGTTGGAGCAAGCTGCAGAAAGCTTACAAAAACTGGAATCTCAGGTCCTCCATCTGTGTGAGGTGTTTGATGTTGACCCAGCTGAATTGAATGTGAATTTGGGCGATTTTGGCACGCTCTTACCACATAAGGGTTCCTATTATCCCGGAGAGGAGGGAACTCAACCTAGTGTGCTGGAACTGTTGGATCGTCTTCTCAATACAGGGGTTGTTGTTGATGGGGAAGTAGATTTGGGAGTGGCTAATTTAGATTTAATTCATGCCAAATTACAGCTGGTTTTAACTTCAAAACCAATTTAGGCAAAACCAATTTAGGCAAAACCAATTTGGCTGTTTAATGATTCGGTGTTACTTATTTATATGGTTATACGTTAGTTATAATCTGTTTTAAATCGGATTCCCAGGTGTGATTATTATGAGTAGCAATGGACTTTACTTATATGGTATTTTACCAAAACCATTAACGCAGGATTTAACATTGGAGGGTTTGGATAAGCAACCAGTTAAAACTCAGGATGTCAATGGGTTTGTTTTTTTATATTCTCATGCTCTCCAAAAGCAGTATTTGGCTTCCCGACGTAATTTGTTGGCTCACGAGAGAGTTTTAGAACAGGTTATGCAAGAGGGGTGTCCGACTCTTTTACCTTTGCGCTTTGGACTGGTCGTGAAAGATTGGCAGGAAATTTCTAATCAATTAATTAACCCATCCCAAAATCAACTACACCAGCTGTTTGAGAAACTAGCAGGACAAAGAGAAGTCAGTGTGAAGATACTTTGGGATACCAAATCAGAACTGCAAATGATGATTGATTCTAATCCTGACTTAAAGCAGCAACGAGACGCTATGGAAGGCAAAAATTTAAGTATGGATGAGGTGATTCAAATTGGACAACTGATTGAAAGTAATTTGATGGAACGCAAAGAAGCAGTAATTCAGGTTTTTCGAGAACAACTGCAACCATTTGCTAAAGATGTGGTCGAAAATGAACCTATGATGGAAGAGATGATCTACAATGCAGCATTTTTAATTCCTTGGGATGCTGAATCCGCATTTAGCGATCGCGTGGAGTCTATTGACAAACAATTCGGCGATCGCCTGCGTATCAGGTACAATAATTTCACAGCTCCCTATACGTTTGCCCAATTGTCGCCATCATGAGTGGTTGAACCATTTTATTTTTGTTATCCAGGAAGTGCCTTATGTTGATGAAACTGTTGCTATCACCCGTAATGGGTCCGATTAATGGAGTAGTATGGATTGCCGAAAAAATCCAAGAACGCACCAATACTGAATTTGATGATCAAGAAAACCTGCACAAAAAATTATTAAACTTGCAGTTATCATTTGACCTAGGGGAAATTGGCGAGGAAGAATTTGAGGAACAAGAGGAAGAAATACTTCTACAAATCCAGGCCCTAGAAGAAGAAAGGGCCAGTTTAGAAGAGGAAGAGTACCTAACTGAGGAAGAAGAAGATCTCATTGAGGAACCCGAATTCAATATAAACACACCCAAAATTCAGGAAGAAGATAAAACCTTAGTCTTATCACGTTAACCAGGAATGAAACCTAAGCTGTTTCTAAGTAACCCGCTATGGCGGGTTATTAAATAATAAAAACAGCGCTGGCTTTTTTTAAGTCTAGTTAGGCAGAAAATATGCTAATATTCAATTTCAAAAGTGCTGTAACTAGGAATATCATTGTGAGTGTTTAGTTTAGCTAGTATGCGAGAACTCAATCGCGGTTGACGAGACACATAAATGCTTTGTTCTGTTGATTCTATTTGGCTATTAAGAAGATCCAATCTCTTTTGAAGGATAGTGGTTCGTTCTTTAAGACTGAGTAGTTCTCTCTGGATACGTTGTTTTTCCGTCACCATTTTATAAAGATCTAATTGGCTAGAAGCGTCAGTTTTAGTTCTGGGCATGGTGCTAATTTTGGCCCTAGACATGGCAGCGTTGGGAATGCTTTTCATAAAACTACCTAGAAGTATTCACCTATTATAACTAACTTCTTGCGATTGTAAACTATCAAACCACTGTCAAAGGAATTGTTTCCACTTTTGATTAAGATTAAGTTTATACTTTAGTTATAGCTGAGTTAAAGATCTGGGAGCAATGGGCGACAAAATCCTGTGATAGGTGAAAATATGGAATTAACAGACTTGTACACTTATGCCTTTTTAGAAACGCCCCATTCACCCCTGGTTTTACCACAGGGTGTGAGAGGTCCAGTAAGCTTAGTAACAGGTAATCAAGTTTCAGCTCTTGTGGAACCTGGAATATCCCCAGCTTTCTGGGAGAATGATGACGAGAAGATAGTTCAGATGGCTTTATGTCATGACAGAGTGATTTGTGAGATGTTTGAACAAGTAACAGTTTTGCCTTTAAGATTTGGTACATGTTTTGACTCCTTAGATAATCTACTCAAGCACCTAGCATGGCAAGAAAAAGAATATAAATCCCAGCTAGAAAAAATCAGAGACAAAATAGAACTAACCTTAAAACTAATTCCCCACACATTTCTAGAACCAGTAGTTAGCGAGAAAGGGGGGAGAAACTACTTTTTAGCCAAAAAGCAAGAGTATGAGAATCAGAAAACCTTTGTCAATAGTCAAAACATAGAAAAACAGAACCTAATTGATTTAATTACCAAAGAATATAACTTACCAGCAATGGTTCAGGAACAGAAAGAAGGAATAAAAATATATGTTTTGATTAACATAAATGAAAAAATTCACCTAGAGGAAAAATTCTTGAATTGGCAGCGGGCCTGTCCCAGATGGGATTTAGTTTGGGGAGATTGCCTACCCCCCTATCATTTTATTGAGCATTAATATTCATTCCAGTTTCTAACCCTATTTTTTTAAACCAAATGTACCAGTACGATAAATTAAATTTAGTCATGTTGAGCGGTAAAGGAGGGGTAGGTAAAACCACCCTATCTTGCTGCTTAGCTCGTTATTGGGCTAGGAAATTTCCAGAAGAGAAAATTCTTCTATTATCAACAGACCCAGCCCATTCCCTAGGGGATGTACTACTGACAGAAGTCACCAATGAACCTCAATCAGCAGTAGATTTACCGAATTTGAGCATTCAGGCCCTAGATGCTCAAAATCTTCTGTTAGAATTCAAAGCCAAATATAGCCAGTACCTGGAAATTCTAGTGGAAAGAGGAAGTTTAGCGGATGGAGAGGATCTAGCCCCCGTTTGGGATTTAGACTGGCCCGGATTAAATGAACTGATGGGACTACTAGAGATCCAAAGACTGCTATCAGAGAAAAACGTAGATCGTATAGTAGTGGATATGGCTCCATCTGGACATACGGTGAGCTTGCTAAAACTAAAAGACTTCTTGGACGTAATTTTACACTCCTTAGAATTATTTCAAAAAAAGTATCAAGTCATCACCGAAAGCTTTACTGGAAACTATCAACCGGATGCAGTAGACGACTTTTTGATTGACTTCAAATTTCAACTATCACAGAGTAGAAGACTACTGCAAGACAGTCAATTCACCGGGTTTTTAATAGTCGGGATTGCCGAACCAATGTGTTTAGCAGAAACCGAAAGATTCCTAGAACAGTTAAAAACCTTAAAAGTTCCCTTTGGAGGAATTCTAATCAATCGAATTTTAACAGATCCTAGTATGGATCAGGATCGATATGCGGAACAGCAGAACTACGTGCAAAAGTTCCTAAATCTTTCCGGACAACCCGTATTTATTATTCCCCAACAACCCGCCGCCCCCTTGGGTAGTCAAGCACTGGATAAATTGGCTGGAGAAATTCAACATATCAGTCAGGTAGAAGAGGTAGCACCACCCATAATTCACTGGCCACAGAGAATACCACCTAGTTTTACTGATTTTCTGGATCAGGGTTGTAAACTAATTATTGTAGGTGGAAAAGGAGGAGTAGGCAAAACAACGGTATCAGCAGCAATGGGTTGGGCCTTTGCTAGTCATTATCCCCAAAAAAATATTAGCGTGATCTCCATAGATCCAGCACATTCTCTTGGCGATGCATTTGGTCAAAAATTAGGACATGATTCCCAACCAATCACTCCCAACCTATGTGGACAAGAAATAGATGCTGACAAAATATTAGACCAGTTCCGTACTGATTATCTGTGGGAATTGGCAGATATGATTAGTGGGGAAGGAACAACCAAGGATACAGACGTAAACATTGCCTACCTACCGGAAGCGTGGAGACAAATTATGTCTCAAGCATTACCGGGTATTGACGAAATGCTATCCTTAATCACAATCACTAACCTTCTAGAAACTAACCAGCAAGATTTGATTATTCTAGACACAGCTCCTACGGGACATCTGTTACAATTTTTATCCATGCCTTCCGCTTTAGGAGATTGGTTATCCTGGATCTTTAAGCTATGGATGAAATATCAGGATGTTTTAGGTCGGGTAGACTTCATTGGTAGATTGCGACAGCTGCGACAACAGGTAGTAAAGGCGCAAAAGAAATTGAAAGACCCCCGTCATACCCAATTTGTGGGTGTAATTCAGGCGGAATCGGCTATTACATCAGAACACGTTCGGTTAACCGCATCTTTGAAAAACATGGGCATTGAACAAAGGTACGTAGTACAAAATCGCTATACTCAAGCAGTGGAAGTTGATCACAATTTATTTCCCGAACAAACAATTATTCACCTACCCCTGCTACCTAGATCAGTAGAGCCCATAGAAAGAATCAAGGGTGCGGCTAACCTTTTGTTTGCATTTGAGAAATAAAACTAGTACATCACATTTACCCAGACCTATTAAGACTTATGAGTGACCTATTCAAAGGATTTGAGCAGTTTCTAGATTTGGTTAAAACCTTAGAAGAAAAAATCGAGAGTGGAGAGGTAAAAACAGATATACAGGTCAACTCTCGTCCCCTGAGTAGTATTCCCAGAACGGGCAATATTCCCCGTGGTGCAGCCAAGAGCAGTAATATCAATGATATTGGTACTAGTCGCATTCGCACCCCCTCTTCCCCAGCTACTCCCCAACCCTCTAATGGGTCATCAGATTCAGCTACCCCCCCTGAAAATTCTGGTATTTCCCTGAAAGACATAGGTGGTTTAAGTCAGGTAGTCAAAGAGCTCAAAGAATTAATTGCCATCCCCTTAAAGCGCCCAGATCTGCTGGCTAAACTGGGTCTAGAGCCAACCCATGGGGTGCTTTTAGTTGGTCCTCCCGGTACTGGTAAAACCCTCACAGCTCGTGCTTTAGCGGAAGAACTGGGGGTAAATTATATTGCCCTGGTGGGTCCAGAGGTGATTAGCAAATACTATGGTGAAGCGGAACAAAAACTGAGGGGTATTTTTGAAAAAGCTGCTAAAAATGCCCCCTGCATTATTTTTATTGATGAAATTGATAGTCTGGCCCCTGACCGCAGTGCAGTGGAGGGAGAAGTAGAGAAACGGTTAGTTGCCCAGTTATTGGGCTTAATGGATGGGTTTTCTCACACACCAGGTGTAATTGTACTGGCTGCTACTAACCGTCCGGATCATTTAGATCCAGCGCTGCGTCGTCCAGGAAGGTTTGATCGAGAAATTCAGTTTCGCATTCCCGACGCTAACGGACGTAAAGAAATTCTGCAAGTTCTTACCCGTGCCATGCCCTTAGATGACACTGTGGACTTAGAATTTATTAGCGATCGCACTGTAGGATTTGTGGGAGCTGACTTAAAAGCTGTTTGCCAAAAAGCGGCCTATATGGCCCTGCGCCGTCAAGTTCCATCCATGGAAACAGATATTCCTGAAACCATGACAGTGAACCAGTCAGATTTTCTGCAAGCGCTCAAAGAAATCAAACCAGCAGTGCTACGGAGCATGGAGGTAGAAGTTCCCCATGTGGAATGGGAGGACATTGGCGGACTGGAAGCCATCAAACAAACCTTGAGAGAATCTGTAGAGGGGGCCTTACTATATCCAGAACTCTACCGTCAAACGAAAGCAGTAGCTCCTAGGGGGATTTTACTATGGGGGCCACCCGGAACCGGTAAAACCCTATTAGCCAAAGCAGTAGCTTCCCAGGCCAGGGCCAATTTCATTGCAGTCAACGGACCAGAACTACTCACCCGTTGGGTAGGAGCAAGCGAACAAGCAGTAAGGGAACTATTTGCTAAAGCTCGACAAGCGGATCCCTGCGTCATATTCATTGATGAAATTGACACCCTAGCCCCCGCTCGTGGGACTTATACTGGAGACTCTGGTGTGAGTAACCGGGTAGTAGGACAACTATTAACGGAATTGGATGGTTTGGAAACTGGTACTAATATTCTAGTAATAGGAGCTACTAACCGTCCAGATGCGTTAGATCCAGCTCTATTAAGAGCTGGAAGATTAGATCTACAATTAAAAGTTGATCTACCTAATTTAGCCAGTCGCTTGGAAATTTTACGAGTTTATACCGAAGGTAGACCACTATTGGATGTAGACTTAGAATATTGGGCCCAGACTACGGAAGGTTGGAATGGAGCAGATTTAGTTTTGTTATGTAACCAAGCATCCGTGGAAGCAATTAGGCGATTTCGCGCTAGGGGGGAAACCGATCCTACAGCCATTAGGGTTACCATTGACGATTTTCAACACTCCTACCGCATCCTAAGCCAACAACGTAACAGTTAAGAGGTAGTTGGCAAATTATGCTGGAACCACAAACTTATGGGTTCCAGCTAGTCCAAAAGCAGTGTGAATTATCTGTAATGCTTTAACCCCTTCTTTTTCTGATACAACACAGCTAATTTTGATTTCTGAAGTAGTAATCATTTGAATATTAATTTGATTCTGCGCCAAAGCTGTGAACATTTTAGCTGCTACCCCTGGTTGACCAACCATTCCCGAACCTACAACACTAACCTTGGCAATGGCGTCATCTAGGATGACTTCTCCCCATCCCAACTGTGCAGCAACTTGATTGATTTTAGCTTGAGCATTTTCTCCATCCGTGCGGTTTGTGGTAAAAGCTATATCCCGACAAGCTACGCCATCAATTACCCGACAGCGTTGAGACTGAATAATCATATCCACACTGATGTTAGATTCAGCCAGTAAACCGAACAACTTCCCAGCTATCCCCGGTTGATCTGGCACATGACGAATTGCCAGTCGGGACTGATTCATATCTAATGCAACACCACACACAGTGGAATATATAGAGTTTGAAGAAGAAACATTACGTGTAGACGCATTAACTTCAAACTCCTGACAGAGAGATAAAATAGCGCGATCGCAATCTACTGCAGCAACTAAACAACTAACTTTAACCTCACTAGTAGAAATCATTTGAATATTCACACCAGCTTTAGCCAGAGTAGCAAACATTTTAGCAGCTACTCCGGGGCGGCCAATCATCCCCGCTCCAGAAATACTGACCTTTGCCGTATTCCTTTCTACAAGCACCTCTGCTTCATTAGAGCCGTCGTTATTTCTCAAAGCTGGAGCAATAGCTGAAGCCACAGCTTCCGCTCGGTTCAAAATAGGTGTATTTACAGTAAAAGCAATATCATTAGAATTACCCTCATGAATTGATTGAATAATCAAATCCACATCTACCTGCTGATCGGCAATCTCATTAAACAATCGAGCTGCTACCCCTGGTCGATCAGGGACGCGTAATAAAGAAACTTTAGCCTGATCAACATCAAACTCTACCGCATCCACAGGACGAGCCAACTCTAAATTGACCATAGCTCGTTCTTGAACCTTATTAGATGTTACCCAAGTTCCCGGTTGGTCAGTCCAACTGGATCTCACCACCAAAGGTACACCATAATTCTTGGCAATTTCCACCGCCCTAGGATGTAACACCTTAGCACCCAAACTAGCCAATTCCAGCATTTCATCACAGGTAATTTCCTTCATTAACTGAGCCTCCGGTACTAACCGGGGATCAGTAGTTAAAATACCGGGTACATCCGTGTAAATCTCACAGAAATCAGCCTTTAAAGCCGCAGCCAAAGCCACTGCTGAAGTATCAGAACCTCCACGTCCCAGGGTAGTAATTTCCATAGCTGAAGTGTTAGAAATTCCTTGAAAACCTGCAACTACTACCACCTGACCAGCATTTAAATGGCTAATTAACCGTTCAGTTTCAATATGTAAAATTCGAGCGCGAGTATGCTCTGCTTCAGTAACAATACCTACTTGTGCCCCAGTTAGAGAAATAGCTGGCTGGCCAATTTCTTGTAGAGCCATACTCAGGAGAGCAATAGTTACCTGCTCTCCCGTGGAAAGCAACATATCCATTTCCCGACGAGTAGGACTAGGGGAAATTTCATGGGCCAGCTTCACTAAGCCATCAGTGGTTTTTCCCATAGCAGAAACCACAACCACAACAGAATTTCCCACCTGTGCAGTGCCATGGATGCGCCTGGCTACCGCTTGAATACGTTCCACAGAACCAACGGAAGTACCACCGTATTTTTGAACTATGAGCGCCATTACCTTGGATATCCCTCTCTAATCCTTAATTAACTTGCTTTTGGTTAGTATAAAGATTTTGTTGATTTTTATTTTCCACATTCTAAAATAGCATGAAATTTTGGTAAAGCCATAATCAAAAATTGCCCATATCCGTGAAGGATCTAGGCAATTTCTCTATCCAGTCTAAAATTCAAAATCTCAGTTGTTTAACCAACACCTACCATTTCCGTTTCTAAACGACTTAATCTAGCTGTTAGTAATTCCTCCAAACTGATTAAAGCCTTAGTAAAACCATCAATTCCCTCCCTCAATTTATCCGAAGCCATGCGATCTGCAGCATGCATGCGCTCAAAAGTAGCCTGATCAACCGATATTTTGTCAATAGACAAACCAGAAGTAGTTACCGGATCCAGTTTCCGAGGTAACTCAGCCACAGTATTTTGCAATTCCGATAATAAAGCGGGGGAAATAGTCAACAAATCACAACCAGCTAATTCAGTAATTTCCCCCATATTGCGGAAACTAGCCCCCATAACCTCAGTCTGATAACCGAACTTCTTATAATAATTATAGATTTTAGTTACGGATAACACACCAGGGTCTTCTGCAGGAGGATAGCTAGATCTGCCTGTATCTTTTTTATACCAATCTAGAATCCGTCCCACAAAAGGAGAAATCAGGGTAATTCCAGCTTCAGCACAAGCTATAGCTTGATGAATTCCAAACAATAGAGTTAAATTGCAGTGAATACCCTCTTTTTCTAAAATCTCCGCCGCTTTAATGCCTTCCCAAGTAGCAGCAATCTTAATCAAAACCCGGTCTCGAGAAATTCCTGCTGCTTGATACTCAGAAATCAAATATCTAGCCTTAGCCACAGTTCCATCAGTATCGTATGACAAACGGGCGTCCACTTCTGTAGAAACCCGACCAGGAATAATTTGCAGAATCTTTAAACCAAAGGAAACTGCCAAGCGGTCAAAAGCCAGAGAAACCACCTCTTGGTGACTAGCCTTATTTCCAGCATCTTTCTTAGCCTTAATGAGAGTTTGGTCAACAATATGTTGATATTCGGGCATTTGAGCTGCTGCAGTAATCAAAGAGGGATTTGTTGTTGCATCCTGGGGTTTAAATTTTTCAATAGCTTGAATATCACCAGTATCTGCTACAACCACCGTTACTTCACGCAACTGTTCTAGTAAGTTTTTAGACATAGTATACTCCATGATTTTCTTGGGTTCAGGATTTACCAATTCGCAAATATTTAAACTCTTTGATATTCCAAACGATTACCATTATGGCAACCTTCTCCCAGAATTGCCCTTTATCACCGGGATCTCATAGCCATTTTAGATCTACTAAGCTGTAATTGGTTGTCCAATAGAATGCACTTTGATTAAACTTGTTGTGCCTGACATACCAATTGGAACTCCTGAGGTAATAACCACCTTATCACCCATTTCCACCAAACCTTGATTAACTACCGTACTCACCACATTAGTAAACATCTCCTCAGCATGATGAACTGGGGGAATTAACAAAGGTTGAACACCCCAAGACAATGCTAACTGATGATAAGCAATAGGTTCAGAGGTCAGAGTAATAATCGGGGTCAAAGGACGATATTTAGAAATCAATCTTGCCGTGCTGCCAGAAGTAGTATTACAAAGAATCGCCTTAGCACCTGTCTCGTAAGCAATTCGACAAACTGCCTGTGCAACTGATTCAGTGACACTCAGAAGACCAGATTCACGGTTCCAAGTATGTTTACTTCCTTCTTTAATTGCCTGCTCTGTTTGTAAAGCGATGTTGTGCATTATTTGTACTGCTGCCATAGGATAATCACCCACAGCGGTCTCCCCAGATAACATCACCGCATCCGTACCATCTAAAATGGAATTAGCCACATCTGTTGCCTCAGCTCGAGTTGGATCAGGGGAACTAATCATAGACTCTAACATTTGAGTAGCCGTAATTACCGGCTTACCAATGAGATTACAGCGATGAGTAATATCCTTTTGAATTAATGGCACTTGGTGAATAGGCATTTCCACACCCAAATCACCACGAGCAATCATAATTGCATCAGCCACCTTGAGAATATCATCCAAGTGTTCAACCGCCTCAGGACGTTCGATTTTAGCAATCAGACGAATTTTAGAACCAGCACCCTCAATCATTCGTCTAGCGGGTTCCAAATCCTGGGTAGAGCGCACAAAAGACACTGCTACCCAGTCCACACCTAACTCCATTCCAAACCGTAGGTCTTGCAGGTCCTTTTCTGTAATTGAACTTACAGGTAAAGGAGTACCAGGTAAATTCACACCCTTATGGGAGGAAACTAATCCACCAGTATCTACCCGTGCACGAATTTGGTCAGCATTGCGACTAACCACAGTTAACTTTACCCGACCATCATTAATCAGAATTGGCTCACCAGGTCGAATCATGGCAAATAAAGTGGGTAGAGGCAAGGGTAATTCTTGAGTAGTTTCCCCCTTTTCCTGTAAAAGAAAAGTTACCTCAGTACCAGCTGCCAACATGATCCCTTCTGGTGGGAGTTTTCCCAAACGGATTTTGGGACCACATAAATCCTGTAAGATTGCCACAGGTCTACCAGCTTCATTACTAATGCGTCTTAAATTGTGGAACGTTTGGGCATGTGTCTCATAAGCTCCATGGGAAAAATTTAGTCTTGCCACATTCATTCCCGCTTCTACTAAAGCTTGTAACTTTTCCGGTGCAGCTGTAGCAGGACCAATAGTGCAGATAATTTTGGTGCGACGCATCATAGAAATTAAGAGTAGGGTGGGGGTAGCACAACCCAATTAAGCCCAGAGGAATGATGAGAAATACAAACAGTAGCAGTTATCTACTTTTTTGTGCCATGTACACAATTAGATCCACAACCCTGTTAGAGTAACCCCACTCATTGTCATACCAGGAAACAACCTTAAAGAAATGAGAATTTAACTCTATACCCGCACCAGCATCAAAAATACTAGAGTGGGCATCACCTTGAAAGTCCGTAGAAACCACCTCTTCATCGGTATAACCCAAAATGCCCACCAGGGAACCTGTAGCAGCTTGTTTCATCGCTGCACAAATATCCTTGTAAGAAGTAGCCTGCACAGTTTTGAAGGTTAAATCCACTACGGACACATCCGGTGTGGGCACCCTAAAAGCCATTCCCGTTAACTTACCCTTCAATTCTGGTAAAACTAGGGCCACTGCTTTAGCAGCACCGGTAGAAGAGGGAATAATATTTTGAGCAGCTCCCCTACCACCGCGCCAGTCTTTTTTGCTGGGTCCGTCCACTGTAGGTTGGGTAGCAGTCATAGCATGAACTGTGGTCATCAGTCCCTCTGCTAACCCAAAGTTGTCATTAATTACTTTAGCAATTGGGGCCAAACAATTTGTAGTACAACTAGCATTAGAGACGATGAAATCCTCATTGGGATTGTAGGATTCATGGTTAACACCAACCACGATTGTTTTCACCTTTTGAGGATCTTTTGTGGGAGCAGAAATCACCACTCGTTTAGCGCCCGCTTGTAAGTGATTTTCCGCTCCGGTAAAATCCGTAAACAGTCCTGTAGATTCTACAACATAATCCACGTCCAATTTACCCCAAGGTAGTTCAGCGGGATTCCTCACGGAAACGCAAGGGATGAAATGACCATCAATGACCATGCCATCTTCCCTGGCTTCTATTTGGTTTTTTAATTTACCATGGGTAGAGTCGTACTTTAAAAGATAGGCCAGATTGTCTGGGGGAACCAAATCATTAATTCCCACAAACTCAATATTAGGATTATTAATACCAGCACGGAGTACCAGACGGCCAATACGTCCGAAACCATTAATGGCAATCTTTAACTTAGGCAAGATTTAACCTCCTGTTTGTAGATATTTATAGCTTTAGCCATGGAGAACTCTTCAGGTTAGTTCTCTTCTAACTTAGCTGATTGTTACAGTGGGAAGACTGATATGGCGAATTTCGATTATATATTTTAATGTTTAATGTATGTTCACTATCTCCACTAAGTAGGGAGGCACAATTATTTGTAGGATGGCTTTCGTTCCTCAACCCATCCTACGTTCATATTATATTTAATTCCACCCACCCACTTATACTTAGGCAGGTCTGAATCAGGATACCGATAATAATTTTCAGTAACTTTTAGATTGACAGGGAACTAAAAATGAGTTAGGTTATTGCATTAAATTAAAAACATGGTGTGGGGGATTAACATGAATATTAAGATAGATAAATTAACAGGTCTAGCTACATCAGTATTGACATTAACCAGCGGGTTGGCTATTGTAACCTCCACCAGTCAGACAGTATTGGCACAGGTGGTGACCCTACAACCAGGTACTTTTTCTTACCAAGCTGCCGATTTGTTAGCGGAAACACCAATTAATTTGGAAGAATTTTGTAAAGTCTACCCTTTGAATTCCCGTTGTGTTCCCACACAACCGGTAACACCACAACCTCCTCAACCCACCCAAGAAACAACCCAAACTGGCCCAACAACCAGTGGTTGGGGAGTTACTCCTGAAATTAGCACTCTTGGTATTGGTGCAACGGTAACCAAATCAATCACACCCAATCTCAATGCCAAATTGGGAGTTAGGGGGTTTGGTACTAATGCTAACATCAGCGAGTCCGGGATTGATTATGATGCTAAACTCAATTTGTTCAGTGTCTCCACTTTGGTAGACTACCACCCTTGGAAAAACTCAGGTTTTCGTTTAACGGGAGGTCTAGTATTCCAAGACAACAATATAGAAGGAACTGGCAAATCCAACAGTAATCAAAAAATACAAATAGGCGACCAAGAATACACCTCAGACCAGTTAGGATCAGTTAAAGCTAAAGTTTCCTTTCCTAATAGTGTGGCCCCATATCTGGGAATTGGTTGGGGAAATGCAGTTAAACCTGGTAACCGTTGGAGTTTTTCCGCCAACTTAGGTGTCATGTTTACGGGATCCCCTAAAGTTAATTTAGCACCTCAATTTGGAGGTGCTGCAACCCCTGAGATCCGGAACCAAATTCAAGCTGATGTTGAGAAAGAAAGACAACAACTAGAAAATGACCTGAAATGGTTAAATATTTATCCCGTACTATCTCTAGGACTCTCCTACCAGTTTTAATGATGTTTACAGATGGTGGGAGGGATTATGGATCTCCCCCCCCCACTGCTAAAATCCCAGTAGTCGGAATAGACTAATGATGCTAAATACGGGAGCTAGGGGAGCAGTAACTGCACCTAAAGTATCTCCCGTCCTAGCCAAAACTGAACGATTCACCACTATAACGTCATTATTGCGCAGAATAGGGTTGGTCTCCTCATTTATCCCTTTAGAAAAGTCAACCTTTACTGCTCGTTTAGTAACTGTACCGTTGGGATTAAGACGAACCAAGTCCACTGAACTACTACTTGCCCTAGCATCATTGAATCCACCAGCTGCTAACAAAGCTTGGTTTAAAGAACTGTTAGGCTGAAGCTCAGTAACCCCTGGTCTTTTTACCTCCCCAACTACCCCCACCTTGATTGTTGCGGGCGATAGGGTGGTAGTGGCCAACTGGGTTACCTCTGCTGTGTTTACTTGTGTTGCTGTGGGAACAATAATAGTGTCACCGTCTTGTACCACCACATCCTGATTTAAGTCTCCGCTTTGCAACAGTTCCCACAAATTGATGTTTAGGGTTTGTTCCTTGTCAGTTCTGGTAGGACGACGAACCTTAATGTTGCGCACGTCAGCTTGGGATGTGATTCCTCCCGATAACTGAATGGCTCGCATTACTGTGGGTAAACCACCACTGTCGTTTCCACCCCCTGCAGCAACCAAGTAGGAACCAGGACGGTAAACTTGACCAGTAATGGCTACCCTGCGCGGTGCTGTTCTACTAGCAGCGTAGCTGGCTGCAAATAAGTTGCGGGCCTCAGCTACATTAAAATCTGTTGCAGTGGGGACAAATATGGTGTCTCCATCTCTGAGAGTTATGTCTATGGGTATTCTTCCTGTTTGGGTAATTTGTTTCAGGTCGAGACTTATCACCTGTTCTCCCGAACGTCCCACCTGACGTCGTAGTTGTACCTTGGTCACATCCGCTGCTAGTGTTACTCCCTCTGCTGTGGTTAGGGCGGCTAATACTGTGGGATATTGTACACCAGGATTGTTACCTCCTGTTCCTTGTAAACTCAAGCTATAAGATCCAGGTCGTGTCACTTCTCCAGCAACAAAAACGTTGATGGGACGGGGAGCTAACAAGTTTACTGAAATTAAAGGGCGTTTAAGAAACCGAGCATATCTTCTGGCTATTTCGTCTGCTGCTTGTTGGGTTGTTAGTCCAGAAACGGGAATGCTGCCAATTAATGGCATGTTGATTTCTCCCCCAGGTGGGATTTGATATTCCCCGGTGTATTCTGGCGCCTCAAAAACGTTCACACGAATCCGATCTCCACCACCTAATAGGTAATCGGTGAATAGACTAGAAGTGGCAGAATTTACTTTTGGCTGGGGTTTTGATTGAGCTAAACTGACCAATGGCCAGGCTGTATTAAGGGTGGTCAGTAAGATTAGGGCTGTGCTTGAATGGATAATAGGTTTCCAGAAGTTTTTGCTAACCATTTTTACCTGAGAGTTTGTGCTTGGCATTTGTAATAGTAAGGTTTAGAAATTATAACAGCTGAAAAAATTTGGAAATATAGCTTGGAAAGAACGCTATAGACAAGTTTGATGGCTAAAAATGAGAGTCGGGTAAGCATTCTGGCTCTATACCTAAGTCCTGACTATAGTTAGCTGTGTAAGTTCCCAATAGCATTGTTTTCATTTATTTTCATCCACAAGCTTCATTATCCGGGAGTAACTTGTCCAAACTATTAGTTTTGGGTAAGGTTAGGTTAAAGTTTTGATTGGGTTGGTAACGGGGATAACTGTTGAATAAAAAAATCCTCCAAGGACTGACGACATAAGCTTATTTTAATCACTTTCCCACCCATTAACCGCAAACTGGCAAGAAAATCATATAAATCTTCTTTTAAGATGCCATGCCATATAGCTTCCCGTTCAAATTGTATCTCTCCCAATCTTTTTTGTAATATCTCTTTATCCCCTCCTTTACCCCTGATATAGTAGCCTTTCTCTTCCCCTAATAATTCACTCAGGGATCCACTACAAATTATTTCCCCTTGATTTAATATGCCAATGCGATCGCAAATCTGTTCTACATACCCTAACATATGACTGTTAAAAAAGATGGTTTTGCCTGCAGATTTAAGCGAAAGGATAATTTCTCGCATTTGATTTTGTGCTAAGGGATCAAGTCCAGACATAGGCTCATCCAAAAACAGCACTTTTGGATCATTGATTAACGCCTGGGCTAAACCAATTCGCTGAACCATTCCCTTAGAATAGGAACCAATCCTTTGTTTGCGAGCTTGATTTTGGGATAACCCGACTAATTCTAACAGATGAACTATCCGTTGTCGTTGCACACGGGAGGAAATTCGGAAGATCTCCCCAGTCAACTCTAACAACTCGTATCCAGTCAGATAATCGTAAAAATAGGGGTTTTCTGGTAAATAACCAATAAACTGTTTGACCGAGCGATCGCCTAGTGGTTTCCCCAACAAAAATCCTTTACCACTAGAAGGACGACTTATTCCCAGTAAAATTTTTAACAAAGTAGTTTTTCCTGCACCATTAGGTCCCAAAAGGCCAAAAGTTTCTCCTGGATAGACTTCTAGGGAGCAGTTGTGGAGAGATATAATCTTGTGGTGCGACCAAAATCCTGTGCGGTAAACCTTGCTCACCTGAGAGGTAAGGATTGCTGGAGAATTGTTAAACATGAATGTATTTTATTATCAACTATAACACGCCCTTAGAACTAGGAATAGTTTGAGCGCGACGAGGATCGATCTCCACGGCCATGCGCATTGCTCTAGCAAAAGCCTTAAAGGTAGCCTCAATAATATGATGAGAATTAATACCATCTAGTTGCTGAATATGTAGAGTCATTTGACTATGATTTACTAAAGCCACAAAAAACTCTCTCACGAGTTGAGTATCATAGGTTCCTACCCTTTCCGTACTAATATGTAATCCATAACTGAGATGGGGGCGACCAGAGAAATCCAAAGCTACCTGGATCAGTGCTTCATCCAAAGGAGCGATGAAATGACCGAAGCGGGCAATACCCTTTTTATTACCAAGTGCCTGATGGAGAGCCTGACCTAAAGTAATACCCACATCCTCATTGGTGTGGTGGTCATCAATTTGCCAGTCACCTGTAGCTTGAATATCCAAATCAAATAAACCATGGGAGGCAATCTGCTGGATCATGTGATCCAAAAAATAAATACCCGTATTAGACTTACAAATTCCCGTACCATCAAGATTAATGGATACGGTTACATCTGTTTCTCCTGTAACACGTTTAACCGTAGCGAGTCTTTCTTTGCTCATTGTCAACTTATATTTTTATATTTTTTTGTTAGTTCATTAGCAAGTAGTTCAAACACTAACCGACGTAGAACGTCGGTGATGCTTAATATTGAACCTAGTTACATGCCCATAATTTCATATCCCGCATCTACATATAGGATTTGTCCAGTAATTCCACTAGATAAATCACTACACAAAAAAGCAGCTGCACTACCTACCTCCAATTGAGTAACAGTACGTTTAAGGGGAGCCACTTGCTCAACGTGATGAATCATATCCAAAATACCACCTACAGCAGAGGAAGCCAGAGTGCGGATGGGACCTGCGGAGATACCATTGACACGAATATTTTGGGGTCCCAGTTCTGCTGCCAAGTAACGCACACTAGCTTCTAGTCCAGCTTTGGCTACTCCCATTACATTATAATTAGGAATAGCGCGCACTGCGCCCAAATAGGAAAGAGTCAGAATACTACCACCTTCTGTCATCAAAGGTTTAGCTGCTCCACTTAACTGAATAAGAGAATAAGTGCTAACTTCTAATGCCTTATTAAATCCTAAGCGAGAAGTTTGACTAAAATCTCCACTTAAATCCTCTTTGTTAGCAAAAGCTAGACAGTGAATGAGAATATCTAGCTTACCCCATTTTTGTTGAATAGCGTCAAAAGTAGCTTGGATTTGTTCCTCATTCTCTACATTACAGGGCAGAAATAAACTAGGTTCAAGGGGTTCAACTAACTCCAAGACCTTCTTTTCGAACTTACCCTTATCATCGGGCAAATAGGTAACTCCCAGATTAGCTCCAGCTGCATGTAGTTGTTGGGTAATACCCCAAGCAATAGACCGACTATTGGCAATCCCCGTAACCAGGGCATTCTTACCGGACAGGTTTAGCATAAAAATTGTTAACGCGATTGATCTTATTGAGAATATTGTTAAATTAAATGTTATCCTAAATGTGATCTTGATAATTCTCTGTCCCCATAAACCTTTTTATGGTGATTGTTTAAGAACTTATTAAAGATCTGGCAAATTTTGAACCGAAAAAACCCCAAAATTGTCCTCCAGGGGAGGGGTGATCCACCATTTTAGGTTAAAAATCACCAAAATTGGGTATCATGATCGACAAAATAAGATAGACTAGCAAATTTGAGTATAGTAAAAGACAGAAAGATTGACGGTGCGTTCTTGATTCTTCAGTTGTATTCTTAGGTATTAAGTTTTTGTTTTTCCGGTGTTGGGTAAGGGAAGGGAGATGATCGTAATGCAAGATAAAGCCCTGGCAAATGTTTTTCGTCAAATGGCAACGGGGGCTTTTCCCCCTGTTGTGGAGACGTTTGAACGTAACAAAACCATCTTTTTTCCCGGGGATCCGGCCGAACGAGTTTATTTTCTTCTCAGAGGTGCTGTGAAACTTTCCAGGGTGTATGAAGCAGGAGAAGAAATAACAGTGGCCCTGCTACGGGAAAATAGCGTTTTCGGTGTTTTGTCATTACTAACAGGTAATAAATCAGATAGGTTTTACCATGCAGTTGCTTTTACTGCGGTGGAATTGCTCTCTTCGCCAATTGAGCAGGTAGAGCAGGCCCTCAAGGAAAATCCAGAACTGTCAATGCTTATGCTGCGAGGCCTCTCCTCGCGGATTCTGCAAACAGAAATGATGATTGAAACTCTTGCTCACCGAGATATGGGTTCTCGGTTAGTCAGTTTTCTGCTAATTCTCTGTCGCGACTTTGGTGTTCCCTGTGCTGACGGGGTTACTGTTGACCTCAAGTTATCCCATCAGGCGATCGCAGAAGCAATAGGTTCCACCCGAGTGACTGTAACCAGGTTACTAGGAGACTTGCGGGAGAAAAAAATGATTTCTATCCACAAGAAAAAAATCACTGTGCATAAGCCAGTCGCACTAAGCAAGCAGTTTACTTAATGTTTACCAAGTTTGCTTATAAGCTATAATTTGAGTTAGCTCACGGAAAAATCTGGGGGGTCTAATTCACCAGGCAAGTTGTGTTTACTCTTACGGACCAATATCCCCCTGTGTCCACCGTGCAACAATTTTAATAAGGTGCAATTCTATGACTCCAAGACATGGATACCTATGGCTGTCAAACAATATTTAAACTTTACTATTCTATCCAATTCTTTTTCTCCACAGACCATGGTTAAAAGTAGTAAAGTGTATATGGAAGCTTTTTTGGCGGTAGGATTAAGATGGCCACTGGGTACATCCTCATAGCAGCAATTTTAATTTTGGGCGGTGTGATTGCCACCCTCGGCGATCGCATTGGTACCAAAGTAGGTAAAGCACGTTTATCTCTGTTTAATTTACGTCCCAAGAAAACGGCGGTTATTGTCACTATCTTTACGGGTAGTGTGATTTCCGCCACCACCTTGGCCATTTTATTTGCCGCCGACGAGGGTTTGAGAAAGGGTGTATTTGAGTTAGAAGATATTCAAAAAGATCTCAGAAATAAACGGGAACAATTAAAAACTGCTGAAGCTCAGAAGATTAATATAGAGAATAGACTAATTGCAGCTAGAAAAGCTCAAGAAGAAGCTAAAAACCAGCTTATAGAAACAAATAAGTCTTTACAAGAAGCAAATAGTAAACAAAAAGCTACACAAGCTAAACTTGACATTACTACTACAAAACAGATTAAAACTCAAACTCAACTCCGGGGAACCCAGAGCAAACTAGGTAAGGTTGTGGTTCAGTATAGACAGGCCCTGGGTGAACTGGAAAATTTATACCAACAACGCCAAGCCTTACGATTGGCAGTGGGAGAATTAAGAAGTGAACGTCAGCAGTTATATGCTCAAGCTCAACAAGCTATTGATGAGGCTAAAAATGCAGTTACCAAACGAGATCGAGAATTGTTCAACCGCAAAGCAATTATTGCACAGCGAGATCGAAAAATTGCTGGTTTGGATAGGCTAATTCAAAATCGCAATTTAGAAATTAGGAAACGAGAACAAATTATTGCTAGTAGAGAAGTGCAACTAGGGGAGCTAGAAAAACAGCAGCAGTATTTAGAACAAGAGGTAGCAAGATTGGAAAAATATTATCAGTCTTATCGCGACCTACGTTTGGGTAAATTAGCTTTGGTTCGTGGTCAGGTCATAGCATCTGCTGTAGTTAGTGTGAATAAACCTAGCGTTGCCAATCAGGTCATTACCCAAATATTTCAGGAAGCTAATAATAACGCCAGCATTCAATTAAATGAACCAGGAACCAACCAAAATAACACAGACTTACTACGTATAAGTGAAGAAAGGGTGGAACAACTGACTAAACAAATTCAGGATGGTAGGGAATATGTAGTGAGAATTTTTTCTGCTGGTAACTACGTAAGAGGGGAAAAACAAATAGAATTTTTTGCCGATGCTATGCCCAATCAACTGGTATTTTCTGCTGGTCAGGTATTGGCTACAACCTCTGCGGATATGAAAAGTATGACATCATATCAACTGCGTCAAAGGCTAGATCTAGTAATTTCTGCTTCCCAGTTCCGTGCCCGAAATGCTGGCATTGTGGAGAGAATAGAGATAGATGGCACTTTTTTACGATTTTTTTCTGAACTGGAGCAGTCTCAACAAGCTTTGGAAGTAAAAGCAGTTGCTGCAGAAAATATCTATACTGCAGGTCCTTTAAGAGTTAAACTGGTGGCAATATCCAATGGAAAAATTGTTTTTAGCACTTAAAAATGAATAATATAAATGGTATAAAAACACAGTGCACAATTTTAGGCTTTGACCCTGGACGTGACAAATGTGGTGTAGCAGTGATGGGAATAGACCGTAAACTTTACCATCATGAAGTTGTGCCAGCTAAACAGGTGATCGCCCATATTTCTGATTTCAGGGCAACTTTTTCCATTTCCAGAATTGTGATGGGAAATCAAACCACAGCTAAAACTTGGAAACAGCAACTGGAGCAGGAATTAAACCCCAGTTTGGATATTATCTTAGTAGATGAACGTTACACTACCTTAGCTGCAAGAGACCGTTATTGGCAGATGTTTCCTCCCAGAGGATTAACAAATCTCGTACCCAAAGGTTTACGTCAACCACCACGGGCTATAGATGATATTGTAGCAATTCTCCTAATTGAACGCTATCTTGAAGAACTGGGGATTTGCCACAAAAACTCTACTAGTCATCCCATTTGTGACCAGTAGTGTTTTAGTATTTGTCAACCTCTTGTAGTGGCTATAGTTCATATTTCGGCCCGAATAGTAAAAGTATAATCTCCTCCTGGTTCCAATTGATAATCTTGTTTTTCTAAAAAGCGTCCCAGGGGATCCCTAATCAAGGCCCTTCCCCGAGAGGGTTGAATGGAAAGTTCTCCCCGGAGAAAATACCATTCAAAATGCCATTCAAAATTGCCAGCACTGACATCACCTTCCAGAAAGCCATGTTGCCAGGATTGACGGGTGATTCTCACGTGGGCAGTAGTTTCTGGTAAACGTTTAGCGCTGACCATGGAATAACAAGTGTAAATTTTCCTTCGAGTAAGAAAATTATACAATCACTGGAGAATATCCCATTACCCAGGTATCACGGATTTTAGATTTGTGATTTATTATACTTAATCTACAATCTAAAATCCTATAGCCCTAGCCACCGGGGGTGAGCCAGAACGCTTCTTCACTAAACCTTCTGGACAAAGCTAGATACAACTAGCGATTTGTTGCTGCGGCTTCTCGTGCAGCAGCTGCCTGATCTGGATGAATGCCCAATCGTGTCAGGTTAATTCTCCCCTTGCTATCAATTTCACGAACCTTGACAATTACCTCCTCACCAACAGCTACTTCATCTTCCACCTTACCTACACGATAATCGGCCAGCTGGGAAATATGGATCATGCCCTCCTTACCAGGTAAAAATTCCACAAAGGCCCCAATTGGTATAATCCTTGTCACACGACCCACATATACATCTCCCTCGTGGAGCTTGCGGGTCATGCCCTGAATTATACTTTTTGCTCGTTTGGCTCTACCTTCATCTATGGCGGAAATGGTCACAATACCACTATCTTCAATGTCGATTTTAGCACCCGTCTCTTCCGTAATACCCTTGATGGTCTTACCGCCTGGACCGATGACTAAACCAATCATATCAGGATCAATTTTAATTGTGACTAGTCGTGGTGCAAAAGGTGAAGTTTCAGTTCGTGGTTTGTCTATAGTTTGCAACATCTTCTCCAAAATGTGCAACCGAGCATCCCTGGCTTGCTCCACGGCTTGTTTAATTACATCTAGAGACAATCCAGAGATTTTCATGTCCATTTGTAGTGCCGTGATGCCCGTATCAGTACCGGCCACTTTAAAGTCCATATCGCCTAAAAAGTCTTCAATACCTTGAATATCAGTTAGTACCCGTACTTCCGATCCTTCCTTAATCAAACCCATAGCAGCACCGCTGACAGGTTTGGTAATGGGAACACCTGCATCCATGAGAGCTAGGGTAGATCCACAAACTGATCCCATAGAGGTAGAGCCATTGGAAGAAAGAACTTCCGAGACCACCCTAATGACGTAGGGGAATTGCTCTTTGGTAGGAAGCACAGGCAAAATTGCCCTTTCTGCTAAAGCTCCATGCCCTATTTCCCGTCTTCCAGGGGCCCGCAAGGGTTTAGTTTCACCTACGGAGAAAGGAGGGAAATTGTAATGATGTAAGTAACGTTTGGACTGATCTACTTGTAAATCATCACTTAAACTTTGGGCATCTCCTGGCGTGCCAAGGGTGCAAGCTGATAATACTTGAGTTAATCCACGATTAAATAATCCACTACCATGAACACGACGAGGTAGGACTCCTACTTGGGATGAAACAGGACGCACTTCATCTAACTTACGACCGTCCACTCGCACATTGTCTTCAACAATTTGACGACGCATGAAGTACTTAGTAATGTCTTTAAAAGTGTTCTCCAGTACTTGACCATTAGCTGTTGCAGCTATGCGAATAGGATCTTCCTCCCCCAGAGACTCAATACTAGATGCGATCGCACTTTTAACTACATCCAGAGCAGCATCGCGTTCAGTTTTAGTCAATTCAAACTGAGCGAGTATTTTTTTAATTTCCTCACTAGCGCGATCGCGGATATAGTTTTCCAGACTTTGATCGGGTATTGGGGGTTCTTGGTGAACAATAGTCAAACCGAGTTCAGCAATTAAATCTCGTTGTGCTTGAATTAAATCCCTAACTGCTTCATAACCAAAGTCAATGGCCTCAATAATATCCCGTTCAGGTAACTGATTTGCTCCTGCTTCCACCATAATTACCCCATCGGGGGAGCCAGCAACCACCAAATCCAAATCACCAGCTTCTATTTCGGCGTAGGTAGGGTTAATAATAAAATCATCCCCAACTAAACCCACACGTACTGCTGCCATTGGTCCATAAAAAGGAATTTGGGCAATCAGAGTAGCGATAGAAGCTCCGGTTACAGCCAACACATCGGGTGGCACCAGCTCATCCATAGAGAGGGTCAAAGCAATAATTTGCAGGTCATCTCTTAACCAGGAGGGGAACAGGGGACGCAATGGGCGGTCAATCAAACGACTAGTTAAAATAGCCCTTTCTGGTGGCCGACCCTCGCGGCGCATAATACCACCGGGTATTCTTCCAGCAGCGTACAGTCTTTCTTCATAATCTACTGTTAGGGGAAGAAAATCAACGCCCTCTCTGGCTTCTGATCTTGTGGCCGTCACCAAAACGGCAGTGTCTCCCGATTCTATCAACACCGAACCACCTGCTTGAGGGGCTAACAATCCGACCTTCAGTCGAATATCCCGTCCATCAAAGGATATTGACTTATCAATTTCTGCCATTCAGTTTCTTTTCCTTCTATGCACTCTATTCTCGCTCTGTGGCAATCCTAACACTTATATAATGTAGACGACTTGGTTTTGGATATATTAGTTTCAGACAAGGTAAAGGGGGGGGATCTGGCGACTTTTTAGTTTGTACTTGGGAATTTGTGAAAAAATATGTCAATTCTACACGGTGCTTGGTTGAATAAAACAAAAAGTAATTTTGATCCAGTATTGTTCCTCTGGGCAGAAACTTGGCGAAGCGAATCTCAAATACCAATGGAGTCTATTAGTTTGACATCCTTACCTTACCATCCTTTAGCCATGTCATCCCTGGAGTTGGGTACGTGGCTGAAAAGCTATCATGGGCGAATCTATGACTGTATTTTCACTTCTAATTCTGCTATAACTAAAGTAAGTAGGAATAAAATAAATCAAGCTAAAGTTGATTCACAAGTGCTCGCTGTACCGACTAATTTTATAGGAAGATCCCCAATTATTTGCCCCATATATTCCCCAAGTATATTAGTAGAGAATAATGATAGAAATAGTGATCACCAAACCTATTTACAACCCTGGCGAATAGAGGGTTTTTCCTTAGAACCTGATGTGGCTATTAAAGTGCTGTGTAATTTACCATTAAATTCCACTAATAGTGCAGATAGTTTTTTGGCGGGAGACCTGAGATTTTGGTCCCATATAGCAAGATGGTCTTTAGATTTAATAGCTCGCTGTAAATTTTTACCCACTATAGAAATAAATGAAGACGGTTCTCAATTTGCTCGGTGGCACGTACTCTTAGATAGTGCTATAGATACAACCAGATTAGAAAAATTTGCTGCTAATATTCCCCCGGCATGTTGTAATTATCAACAGCTTGATTCCCATAATGCAAATTATGTTGACCACTTGTTCTTTACGGATCTACCTAGGGAACCGCAGGAGTTAATTTTGGGATTTCTCAATAGCATCATAGATGTACAAATTCGTCTTATGCTAGATGAGCAATCCATTTTGGATAGTCGGTCAATCATGTCCTTGCCATCATTAGTGCAACCATGGTTCCAGTCTTTGATCAGTTTGAAGAATAGATCATCTCCAATGTGTGGGGATGCCATAGACCTAGAGAGATTAAAAGAGACCCTAAAATCTTGGCAATTGCCCTTACAACACCAATTAACAGAAAAAGTAGCTTTTAGAACTTGTTTACAACTGCATCCACCCACAGGGACAACAGATTGGCGTTTAGGTTATTTTTTGCAAGCTACTGATGATGACCAATTTCTCATTGATGCCAAAACCATATGGGAGAATCCAGTGGAAACATTGGTGTATGAAAATCGCCAGGTCAGTAAACCCCAAGAGACTTTATTGCGGGGTTTGGGTTTAGCCTCCCGATTATATCCTGGGATTACCAGTAGTTTAGAGACAGAATTCCCGGAATGCTGTTATCTTCAACCTATGGAAGCATATCAGTTTATTAAATCTGTCAGTGGGAGATTAGAGGATAATGGGTTAGGGGTAATTTTGCCTCCCAGCTTAGCTAATCGTGAAGGTTGGGCAAATCGTTTAGGTTTGCAAATTATCGCCGAAACACCACACAATAAACAACAGAATTTAGGTTTAAAAAGTTTATTAAAATTCCAATGGCAATTGGCAATTGGTGGTCAGACCATTTCTCCAGATGAATTTGACCGATTAGTGGCTTTAAATAGTCCCTTGGTAGAAATTAACGGTGAATGGGTAGAACTGCGAGAACAGGACATTAAAACTGCCCAAAACTTTTTTGCTGCTCGTAAACAGGATTTATCTTTGTCCTTAGAAGAAGCCATAAGAATTAGTAGAGGTGACACCCAGGTAATTGAAAAATTACCAGTTGTTAGTTTTGATGCTTCTGGTGCATTACAAGATTTAGTTACCACCTTAAATGATAACCAAGATATTCAACCTTTACCCCTACCCAAAAATTTTCAAGGTCAGCTTCGACCTTATCAACAAAGAGGAGCTGCTTGGTTAGCCTTTTTAGAAAGATGGGGTTTGGGTGCTTGTTTAGCTGATGATATGGGACTGGGAAAATCTGTACAGTTTCTGGTTTTTTTTCTACATCTGCAAGAAAAAAATGCCTTACAAAATCCCGGTCTTCTCCTATGTCCTACTTCTGTTTTGGGCAACTGGTCTAGGGAAATAAAAAAATTTGCCCCTCAACTCAAGGTTTTGGAATTTCATGGTGAAAAACGTCCCAAAGGTAAGAAGTTTGCTGAGAGTGCTAAGGAGCAGGATTTAGTAATTACTAGTTATTCTTTGGTGCAACGGGATCTTAAGTTATTGCAAACTGTTAATTGGCAAGTTATTGTTTTAGATGAAGCTCAAAACATCAAAAATTATGATTCTAAACAATCTCAGTCGGTGCGCAAATTAGAAGCCAAATTTCGTATTGCTTTAACTGGAACACCCGTGGAAAACCGATTACAGGAATTATGGTCTATTCTGGATTTTCTGAATCCTGGTTATTTGGGTAATAAACAATTTTTTCAAAGACGATTTGCTATACCCATTGAAAAATATGGTGACGTATCATCCTTAAATCAATTGCGTTCCTTAGTACAACCCTTTATTTTGCGACGATTGAAATCGGATAAATCCATTATTCAAGATTTACCACAAAAGCAAGAAATGACTGTATTTTGTGGTTTAACTAAGGAGCAAGCAGAATTGTATCAGAATGCCGTTGATAAATCTTTGAGCGAAATTCAGTCAGCTAGTGGTTTACAACGTCGCGGCATGATTTTATCTTTGTTAGTAAAACTAAAACAAATTTGTAATCACCCCGCCCAATACCTCCATGAGTCTAGCCTGGAAAAGTATAGTTCCGCTAAGTTGCAGCGTTTACAAGAAATGCTAGAAGAAGTCATAGCAGAAAAGAGTAGGGCTTTGATATTTACCCAATTTGCAGAGTTGGGAAAATTATTGCAGCCCTATTTAGCAAAGCATCTAGACAGGGAGATTTTCTTTTTATATGGAACTACTGGCAAAAAGCAGAGAGAAGAAATGGTAGATAGATTTCAACAGGATCCACAAGGTCCACCAATTATGATTTTGTCTTTAAAAGCTGGGGGTGTGGGTTTAAACCTAACTAGGGCAAACTATGTTTTTCATTTCGATAGATGGTGGAATCCTGCAGTGGAAAACCAAGCAACTGACCGAGCTTTTAGAATTGGACAAACTCAGAATGTCCAAGTCCACAAGTTTGTCTGTAGGGGAACTCTAGAAGAAAAGATCCATGACATGATTGAAAGCAAAAAACAATTGGCACAGCAAGTAATTAGTTCCGGTGAAGAATGGTTAACCCAGCTGGATACAGATCAATTACGTGATTTGTTGTTTCTGGATAGAAACGCTATTGTTGATGACGAAGAAGATTAATTTAGGTTTTAAAGAGGGAAGTATGATAGAGAGAACTTTAGAAATCAGCAGAGAATGGTGGTCCCAAAGATGGTTAGACCTATTGGACTCCTATCGTTTTAAAAAACGGTTAGAAAGAGCTAGAAACTATTCTCGACAAGGGAACGTTTTGAGTATTGAATTTCAAAAATCCAAGGTTCTAGCGCGGGTGAAAGGTAGTGAAGTTGAACCCTACCAAGTTTCCTTGTCCCTTGATATATTTAGTGATGAGGAATGGAGCTATGTGATTGAAAATATGTCGCATAAATCCCTGTTTGCAGCTAAGTTACTAGCAGGAGAAATGCCTCAAAATATTGAAGATGTATTCACCAGTAATGGACTTTCATTATTTCCCTTTACCTTGAATGATGTCCATAGTCAATGTTCCTGTCCAGATCCAGCAGTACCTTGCAAACACATCGGAGCTGTTTATTATCAATTGAGCGATCGCCTGAGTGAAGATCCTTTTGTACTATTTGAATTACGGGGTAGAAGTAGAGAAAGAATAATTCAAGATTTAAGAAAATTAAGGGGTCAGAAAAAATTAGTTAACCTACCTATCCATAGAAAAAATAACCAAGGAGAAAATTCCCCCCAACTAAACCCAACCCCTAATCAAATAAGTGATAATCAAATAAATTATTTTTGGCAATATAATGACCCACTAGACTCATCCCTGGTGGTAATTTCTCCCAACATGGGAGAAACGGTATTGGATATTTTAGGAAATATTCCCCTACCCAAAGATGAAGAGAATACAGTCCACGTCTTGGGTTCTAGTAGCGACTCAACCATGAAACACTTACAAAATATTTACCGAGATGTTAGTCAAAAAGCTTGCCTATTGGCAATGAATATGGGTTAACTTTTTTGTTAACTATATGATATGATGCCATTTTATACTCAATTTTCCAAGAGCTTAGGAGCATATATGGAGCCAATTATTGCTATAGCTTTAGCCCTTATGGGCTATGCCTTTGGATCTACCAAATTGGTTAGTCAAGGCAATGAAGCATTAGTGGAACGTCTAGGGCGGTATCATCGAAAACTGAAACCGGGAATTAACTTTATAGTTCCCTTACTAGATCAAATCGTCATGGAAGACACCAATAGAGAACAGATTTTAGATATTAGTCCCCAGAATGTCATTAGCAAGGATGGTATTTATCTAGAAGTGGATGCGGTAGTTTACTGGCGTATTGTGGATATAGAAAGAAGTTTTTATGCTGTTGATGATCTACAAGATGCACTTAACAATTTAGCAGTGACCACAGTGCGAGAAATTCTAGCGCAGAACACCCTAGAAGAAACTAACATGGCTAGGTCAAACATAGACAATACCCTACTAGACCAGTTAAACTTGACCTCCCAGACCTGGGGGGTAGAAATCATGCGCTTAGATTTCCAAAGAATTACACCGCCAGAAAGCGTAAGAAAATCCATGGAAGAAGAACGTGCAGCAGAAATTAAAAAGCGAGCAGTGATTTCTGCAGCAGAGGGAGAAAGACAAGCAGCAATCAAAAAAGCTGAGGGAACTAGAACATCTATGGAAATTATTTCCGAGGCGCTGCGTTCCCATCCCGAAAGTAAAGATATTTTACGGTATCTTGTAGCCCAGGATTATGTCCAAGCTAGTCAGAAGTTGGGAGAAAGCAATAACGCCAAAATTGTCTTTGTAGATCCAGCTAATTCCACGGGGATGTTTGAGGAGTTAATTTCCCAACCAGGAACAGAAGATGAGGGTAAGAGACCCGGTAATGGCAAAAAGTGACAAATCCTACTTAGCCCTACTTATAAATAGCATCAGCAACAAGGGACACGTCTCGTATGGCACTAACATCATGAACTCTGAGAATGTCAGCACCATGAAAAATGGCTGCACAACAAGCTGCGGCCGTTCCCCATACACGATCCTTTGCATTGGGTTGGTTCAAAATTTGACCGATAAAACTTTTCCTCGATGGGCCGACTAAAATGGGGAGTTCAAGGCTTTTTAACCTAGACAGTTCCCGAATAACTTGTAGATTTTGTTGATGATTTTTGGCAAAACCAATACCGGGATCAATAATTATTTTTTCTCGTTTGATCCCCAAGGTAATTGCACTATTTACTTGCTGGGACAAAAAATCATAAATCTCACCTATCACATCTTGGTATTGAGCATACTCTTGCATAGTTTGGGGAGTTCCTCGGATGTGCATCAGCACAATGGGCACATCTAGATTGGCCACGGTTGACAACATTTCTGGATCATAGGTTCCACCAGAAATATCATTAACCATATCAGCACCCAATTGGACAGCGGCTTGGGCCACAGCAGCTCTGGTGGTGTCTATAGAAATGGGTATAGTCACTTCTGGTCTAATTACCTTTATTACTGGCAGTACCCGTTCCATTTCTTCCGCGAGGGTGATTTGTTGTGACCCTGGTCTAGTTGATTGCCCACCAATGTCAATAATATCAGCCCCAGCAGCTATCATGGCGCGAGCTTGAGCTACAGCACTAGCAATTGTGTTGAATTCGCCACCATCACTAAAACTGTCGGGGGTGACATTTAAAATCCCCATTATATAGGTTTTTGTCCCCCAGTTAAAACAGCTTTGTCGAATAACTAATTTATTTGCTAGATTTGCCATAATTGACCTTGGCCCCTACTCCCCTTACCTATTGATAATTGACAATTCTGGCAAAACTTTCCGGTTCCAAACTGGCGCCACCGACGAGAACACCATCTATTTCCGATTGTGCCATGATTTCATCAATATTATTGGGTTTCACAGAACCACCATACTGAATTGGCACCTTATCATTAGTCAATTGAGAGCGAATTAATCCAATGACCCGATTTGCTTCTGCGGACTCACAAGTGTCCCCCGTACCAATTGCCCAAATTGGCTCGTATGCGATAACCAGTTTAGTTTGGTCTACATCTACCAAGTCATGTTTTAATTGGTAAGAGATTAGTTTTTCTGTTTCCCCTGCATCTCGTTGTTGTTTAGTTTCACCCACACAGAGAATTGGGGTTAGCCCATAATTTTGGGCAGCTTTAAGGCGCAGGTTAACAGTTTCATCGGTTTCGCCAAAATATTGCCGTCTTTCACTATGCCCAATAATAACATAGCGAACACCTATTTCCAAGAGCATGGGGGCGGCAATTTCACCCGTATAGGCTCCATTTTCTGACCAGTGGACATTTTGCGCGCCCAAACCCACACGACTACCGTGTAAATATTTGGACATAACATTTAAGTTTGTAAAGGGGGGACACAATACAACCTCTCTTATAGAAGGTGTTTCCTCTAATTCAGGCAGAAATCCGCGCAGGAATTCCTCTGATTCCGCCTGGGTTTTGAACATTTTCCAGTTACCAGCAATAACTATTTTTCGCACAGGTGATTTTATTAAGATGCTAACGCTACCAGATCAACTCCTAACTCTACTACTTTTTGTGACCCCTTGGAGCAAAAATAAATAATATGACAAATATCACATCTAAATTACCCCAACCCGAAAACAATAACTCTTCTGATGCAGAACTGGATGAGGCGATTTTCAGTTTTGGAAATATTCAAGCGGAACTGAACTATGGACAAGCTAAAACAGCTTTGAAAACTTTAGTGACCAGTCTTGACCTGACCTCTCAGGAACTGTCTGGATTAGAAAGTGAAATAGCGGATTTAGAAACCATGTTGGGAAAATTAGAAGACATGGTAGTACAA
The DNA here is from genome assembly GCF_003367075.2 of Cylindrospermopsis raciborskii Cr2010. Taxonomy (NCBI): domain Bacteria; kingdom Bacillati; phylum Cyanobacteriota; class Cyanophyceae; order Nostocales; family Aphanizomenonaceae; genus Cylindrospermopsis; species Cylindrospermopsis raciborskii. The sequence goes on along the minus strand of NZ_CP065936.1, from coordinate 25,880 downwards.
ATAGCAGCCTTTGGCATGGTAGGAAGAGGCAAGTCTTCTCTTCTAAATGCTTTGGTCGGTCAGCCAATATTTGAAACTGGGCCTTTACATGGGGTTACCCGTGCGGAACAAAAAGTTAACTGGACTATCTCCCAAGAAGCTATGGGTACGTTCAAAGCTACTTTTCTCTCCCCAGATCAATCCCAAGTAGTTTTAGTAGATACGCCAGGATTAGATGAAGTTGATGGAGAAACTCGTGCTGCTTTGGCACAAAAGGTAGCAAAACAAGCAGATTTAATTTTATTTGTTATTGCTGGCGATATGACTAAGATTGAACAGGTAGCTCTCTCCCAGTTAAGAACAGTAGGTAAACCAATTATTTTAGTTTTCAATAAAATTGACCAGTATCCCATAACTGACCGCCTAGCAATTTATGAAAAAATCCGGGATGACAGGGTTAAAGAATTAGTTTCACCCCAGGAAATAGTCATGTGTGCTGCTTCACCTCTAGTTAAGACTGCCCTAGTTCAAGCTGATGGAGCTAGGACTATACGATTAGAAGCAGGGAAGGCCCAAGTAGAAGAATTAAAGCTGAAAATTCTGGAGATCTTGCAACGAGAAGGAAAAGCATTAGTAGCTTTAAACACTATGCTCTACGCTGATACTGTAAGTGAACAAATAGTAAAGCGGAAGTTAATCATTAGAGAAGAAAGTGCTAATCAGTTGATTTGGAAAGCGGTAATGATTAAGGCTTTGGCGATCGCCCTCAATCCTGTTACTGTAGTTGATATTGTCAGTAGTATAGCTATTGACATAGCCATAATTTTAGGTCTATCCAAGCTCTATGGCATTGAAATGACCCAAAGTGGCGCTGTGAAACTGCTACAAAAAATCGCCTTGAGCATGGGTGGAATTGGAGTGAGCGAGTTGCTGGCAAACCTAGGTTTAAGTGGGCTGAAAACCATATTAGGTTTGTCCGCAACTGCCACAGCTGGAATAACTTTAGGACCTTATCTATCCGTAGCGATTACTCAAGCAGGAGTAGCAGGCGTATCATCTTACGGAATTGGGCAAGTGACTAAAGCCTACCTAGCTAATGGGGCCACCTGGGGTCCAGAAGGTCCCAAAGCAGTAGTAACCAACATATTATCTAACTTGGATGAGACCTCTATTTTGAATCGGATTAAAGAAGAGCTTTTGTCCAAGATTCAAGGAAAAAAGGTTGAATAATAGCTCACTCCGCCCAGGCGATTAACCTAGGTTCGTATGGACTAGAAAGGTATTGGTTATGGGGCAAAACCCGCAAAGATAAACCCTGTAAACCAGAACTGGTATAGGTAATATCGGCAGTATAAATACTTAAACCCCCATCATCTTGCCCATGATAACTCATTTCCACAGGAATAGCATTGACAATGTCACCATTAGCATCAATGGCTCCTTGATATAGCTCTACCCGCACATCCTGGCTAGTTAAAGTGGCTAGATCAACTTTGGCGGTTACTCCCACCTTTTGATTCACCCCAATTTCTGTCCCTGTGGATACATCAATGTCCTTAATTCTGATATTGAACCAATGTTCGCTCAATATAGATTTCCAGTGAGCTAATTCCTTGGCTGGTGCATAGTGATCTGATGTTAAGGTATGATGGCGATCGCTGGCTGGGAAGTAGGCTCTAACAGCGTATTCTCTGACCATACGTGCTGTATTAAACAAGGGACAATTCAATCGAATTGCATCCTTCATCTTTGCCACCCATGGTCTGGGTAGGCCATCTTCATCTCGGTGGTCATAGAATAGGGGGACAACCTCTTTTTCCAGCAACTCATAGAGAGCATTAGCTTCTATTTGGTCTTGATAATTAGGATCTTCATAATTTTCTCCATGACCTATTGCCCAACCAGTACGAACATAATCAGCTTCATCCCACCACCCATCTAACACACTGAGATTAGGCAGTCCGTTCATAGCTGCTTTCATTCCACTAGTACCGGATGCTTCCCGAGGACGGCGGGGCGTATTTAACCACACATCACAACCAGCTACCATCAGCCTAGCAATGTGAATGTCGTAATTAGGCACAAACACTACCTGCTTTTCCAGATGCTGTTCACGAATAAAGTGATTAATATCCTGAATCAGCTCTTTCCCTGGAATATCTTTAGGGTGTGCCTTACCCGCAATCACAAACTGTACTTTTCGGTGTTTGTTAGCTAACAGTATGTGCTTAATCCTATCTATATCACGCATCCATAAGGTTGCACGTTTATAGGTAGCAAAACGACGAGCAAAACCAATAGTTAAAACATTGGGGTCAAGAACCTCTTGTGCTTGGGCTATTTCTGAAGCTGATGCTCCCCGATCTCGTAAATGTTTCACCAAATGTTCCCGCACATACAATATCATATCCAGACGACATCGCTCATGGTTGCGCCATAGTTCTTCATCAGGAATAGAATCCATCCGTTCCCAGATTTGATTATCTGGGGGAGCTGATGACCAATTAGGTCCCAGGTAGCGGTCATATAACTCCTGAGTTGACTTAGCCACACAACTACGGGCATGAACTCCATTAGTGATAGATGTAATTGGTACTTCGTCTACAGGGACTTTTTGCCATAAACCCTGAAACATTTGCCGGGAGACCACACCATGTAACTGAGCCACCCCATTAGAAAATGTTGCCATTTTCAGGGCCAAAACTGCCATACTAAAGGGACCTGACAAATCACCAGTGTTTTCTCTACCCAGTCCCAAAAACTGCTCTTTAGGCAAACCAAAAATATCAGCGTAGTAACCCAGATAGTGTAAAATTTTATCAGGTGCAAACAAGTCAATTCCTGCTGGTACGGGAGTGTGGGTAGTAAAAATATTACTAGAGGCTACCACCTGTTTAGCTTGGGCATAACTGAGACCTTCCTCTTGGATGAGGATACGAATTCTTTCCAAAGCGGAGAAAGCAGCATGACCCTCGTTCATGTGATAGGCGGTGACGTTATAACCCAGCGCCTTCAACATTTGCACGCCACCGATCCCCAGCATCATTTCCTGATGAATACGCATATCAACATCACCACCATATAACTGGTCGGTGATATCGTGGTCATAAGCCTTGTTGGGTTGAATATTCGTGTCCAACATATAGAGAGGGACTGTTCCCACCTGGACTCGCCACACTCGAGCATATACCTTGCGTCCTGGATATTCCACAGCGATTCTTAACTCAGAACCATCAGGATTACGTTCCAAATGCAAAGGCATATTATAAAAATCATTGATGGGGTAACGCTCCTGTTGCCAACCATCAGCATTGAGATATTGGGCGAAATACCCTTGTTGGTAAAGTAAGCCCACACCAACCAAGGGTAATCCCAAATCACTGGCAGATTTTAAGTGATCCCCAGCCAAAACACCCAAACCTCCTGAATAGACGGGCAAACAATCCACCAGTCCAAACTCTGCTGAAAAATAGGCGTAGCACTCTTTGAGTGGTTGATTACGTTGTTTTTGATACCAGCTGCGCTCCTGTAAATAATCTTCCAATTGACGAGCTGCACGGTCCATTTGTGCCAGGAAACCTTCATCTTCAGCTACTTCTAATAATCTCCCCTGACTGATAGTACCTAGCATTAAGACGGGGTTATGATGGCTAGATTCCCACAGATCTGGGTCTAGGCGACGAAATAGGTCTTTAGTCTCCACATTCCAATCGAAATGGAGATTGTATGCCAGTTTTCGCAAGGGTTCTAGCAGTTGAGGTAGTGAGGGAGAAACATTAAATTTGCGTATTGGTTGCATAATCTGGTAGGAATTTAAATTCAACTATGGTTAATTGTTTACTGGTTTTACCTTAATATTGCTTCTTGAGAGTATGATTTGTGAACCTCTGATCACTTTACCTAACGAGTTGTTTTCTCACACATTGGGTTAATTTACACCAAAATAGTTTTTTCGTCTATCCTTTACTATTGATTATTTTACTAAATTTAAGGATTGTTTTAGATTTGGTCAACTCTCAACAACATGACAAAACCCATTAGGATTGTATTAATAGCCATAGTGAATCGCTGATGCAAGTACTTGGCTCCCGTTTTGATATTTCCCACCTTTTAGAAAAGGGACTTTTTGACCAATCATTTCTATGATATTATTTTATATTTAAACTCATGCAAAAGTATAGAAAGTTAAGCAATAAAGATTACAGATACAATCTTTAAGTAAATTAACGGATTTTTGTCGAGTACTTGTCCAACCAAAAAAATTGTGTTATGATGGGGTCTAGGTTCCACTTCTAGAATATTTAGTTCAGGAGCAGTTCTTTTAGCCTATAGATGATTGTGTGCAGCATGACTAGAGCAGTATACACTACGAATTTGTTACCGGACATACGACATAGCTGTCGAGGAAGTGCTTACCTGTTTGCACCAATGGTCAAGTTTAACATCATGGCCGAAGTAGGTGACACTCCACCCTGAAGTTTTATAAAAAATATAATCTCGATAATCTCGTAATTTAGCGGTAATCAGTCGGAATTGATAAAGATAAAAATTAGAGCATAATTGAAAGTGTTATGCCTGGTCTTGTCTTAGTTCCTAGTGACCTCCGTAAATTATTATTGTCATTACATTCATAGCTAAGATCCGTATTTTATCTTAACTCAATTAGTTGGCAAGGTGATTAATGTCAGACTTTGGTAATCACTGGTATATTTGCCATAAACTTGAGTCATTGAATAAATGTGGTTTTAGGATCAATATTCTGTAGATCAATACTCAAAAGAATACGCCTTGAGATAAAAGTTACTTAGTGCAGTTAACTACCATTGTTCGAAACATAAAATTGGAAATTTGGGTAAGATAATGGGAGCAATATATGACCATGAGTAGCCAAAAATATTCAGCAAAATTACAGCGACTAACAGAACTATTGGCAATTACTTTTCTGGGTGATATGCCAACAATTTTTCTTGGACCACAACTCAGGAGGCTATTATATCGCCATTTATTTGCAGCAATGGGGAAAAAGGTTTATATTCAGCATGGTGTAGAATTTATTGCCACCCCAGCTATTGAAATTGGTCATGGGGTACATATTTTTAAAAATGTACGTTTGGATGCCCATGGACATCCAAAAAACAGGATTTTTCTCGGTAATGGAGTGGCAATAGAGCGTAATGTGGATATAGGTTGTATGGAAAATACCCAAATACATATTGACCAGGATACTTTCATAGCACCCAATGTTCTTATTGCTGGGCCTGGAAATATAAAAATTGGTAGGGAATGTATGATAGCAGCCCAATGTGGTATTTTTGCTAACAATCATAATTTTGCAGAACGTTCATTACCTATCAAAAAGCAAGGTATCAGTTGTCAGGGGATTGTGATTGAAGATGATTGTTGGCTGGGACACGGAGTAACCGTACTGGATGGGGTTACTATTGGTAAGGGAAGTGTAATTGGTGCGGGAGCAGTTGTAACTAAAGATATTCCTCCCTATTCTGTAGCTTTAGGTGTTCCAGCAAAAGTAGTAAAAAGCCGTTTATAATACAAGTTTAGCTATAACGTTTATAAAAAATAATAGTTATGGCTATACTTACTGTAATATGTAAAAACTAACCCTAGTTTAACCGTGGCAAGAATATCAATAAGTTTCAGCTTCCATCTCCAAAAAATTGGTCTAATGTAGGTAAGATAGTAATGCTATCTTTTCTGCGGAGTGGATTGCTAATAACTTTTTTTCTTACCCTTGGGAGATAATTTTATGGTGACTCTAAAAATCGTCGTTTATATTGTGGTTGCGTTCTTTGTGGGAATTTTTGTCTTTGGATTTCTATCCAATGACCCCGCTCGTAACCCTGGTCGTCGCGATTTAGAATAAACAGACTCATCTGCAACTGCTGGAAGATATAAGAGACTAGCCAGTTTACATCATTCTAAACAGGTCTCATCAAAAGACAAACATCCCTTGTACTTTTACGTATAAGGGAAAAAACACTTTTTAGCTTAATCTTGCTCAGACATGCTCCATCCAGCTTTGCCACCTAATTTACCTACTGCTTGTGAACACATACAACTTCAATCTAATTACTATTCAGTAAAAAATAAAACAGGCAATACTCTTCAGTTCTATTCCCGTCCAGTTAATAATCAAGCGATCGCCCCTCCCAAACTAGAATTTACCACTTCAGCTCAACCCTCTGCAACTGGTTCACAGGTTCAACCTAGGATAGTGGAAGTGCTGTCGGACAAGCAAGAATATGACACCAACAGAAGAATTGTAACAGCCTTGGGAAAGGTCACAGTTAAATTTGATGGAGCCATAGTTAATGCTGATCGACTACAAGTTAATTTAGACAATTTAATTGTGGTTGGAGAAGGTAATGTGGTGATCACCAGAGGTAGTCAGATCTTACGGGGGGAACGCTTTACCTATAATTTTCTTCAGGATACAGGGAATTTGGAAAATGCTAGGGGTGAGATTTATCTACCTTCGGTTGGTAGTGACTTAGATTTTTCTCCTGATAGAGAAAGAAACCCAAGTGCTATGTCAAATCTGCCCAGTGAACGTATTCTTGCGAATCAACCAATTAGTCAAGTTACCAGCCCAGGAGGTGTTGATATTAACTTGGGTGGGCGGGTTGATGCCAGCAATATTCCCGTAACTAGAAGTGGAGGAGCAGTCAATCGCGCTAGATTTGAAGCCCAACGGGTGGATTTTTATCCCCGTGGTTGGGAAGCTGAAGAGGTGAGAATTACTAATGATCCCTTTTCTCCTCCAGAGTTGGAATTACGAGCATCTAAGGTAAAGTTAAGACAAGAGTCTCCCTTAGTAGATCGGGTTACCACCCAGCATCAGCGTTTAGTATTTGACCAAAATTTTGTTCTACCTATTCCCATAGATAAACAGAAAATTGACCGTCGTCAGCGGGATATATATCCTTTTATAGTGGCCCCCGGTTTTGATAATGGTCAAAGGGGTGGTTTTTACGTGGAACGTAGTTTTACCCTCCTGAATACGGAGACAACTAGATGGTCCGTAACACCACAGTTCTTTGTACAGAAATCTATTGAAAATGGTAGTAATGTGCCCGATTTATTTGGGGTAAAAACTAAAATAAATAGCACTTTAGGTCCCCGAACCTCCATAGAAGGTGCAGGAGAATTAACTAGTCTCAATTTAGACAAGTTGGAAGATCATTCCCGGGGAAGTGTAAGGTTAAAACAATCAGTAGGAAAAGAAAATCCTTACACACTCAATTTAGAATATAGCTACCGCGATCGCTTGTATAATGGCACTCTCGGGTTTCAAACCGTACAAAGTAGTGTGGGCGGTCTGATCTCTTCTCCCCTGATCCCCCTGGGGAAAAGTGGTATTAACCTTAATTTCCAGGGAGGGGGTCAGTATATTAACTCTAACACAGATCGCCTTAGTTTACTTTCACCTCAACGACGAAATGATCGGGTGTCTTTGGGACGTTTGCAAGCTAGTGCATCTCTGGGCAGTGGTTTATTATTATGGGAGGGAAAACCCTTACCAGCAACCCCTAAACAAGGGTTAAAGTATACATCTAATCCCGTTGTACCTTACTTGCGTGCGATCGCCAGTGTTACGGGTACAACTAGCTATTACACCAGTGGGGATGACCAAAGTAGTCTGATTGGGACGGTAGGATTGGTGGGACAGGTGGGTCATTTTTCTCGGTCATTTTTCGACTATACAGGTTTTAACATTAGTTATTCTCAGGGATTCAACACGGGAACTTCACCCTTTTTGTTTGATCGTTTTGTAGATAATAAGGTAATTAGTGCAGGTATTTCACAGCAAATTTATGGTCCATTTCGTTTTGGGTTTCAAACAGCTATTAATGTGGACACAGGTAAGGCAAGCAATACAGATTACATAATAGAGTATAATCGGCGCACCTACGGTGTTAGCTTGAGATATAATCCTACCTTACAACTTGGTAGTTTTATGATTCGTGTTAGTGATTTTAATTGGGTTGGTGGTGCTGATCCTTTTTCTTTGGAGGAAGTGAAACCAGTAGTAGGGGGGGTGCGTCAAGATTAGGATAGAGAGAAGAAAAATTCAACATAAAGCTCTTGATAGAGAACTAGCCAAAAAATAACCCAACTCCACAGGTACTGCATTTCCAATTTGTCTCATAGATTCTGTCCAGCAACCAATAAATCTATAATTATCAGGAAACGTCTGAATTCGTTTTGGTACAGCTTTGCCAATATAGATAGGAAGACGTAATATAGTTCTATTGACTACAGCAATTTTCATGTAGTTAAACTACAAAATAAGATAAGCTATAATAAGGGTAATAAACTAAAATAGAGTAGAAGTACTGTCAAATTATATGCCAAAACCTTATTCAATAGATTTGCGTAATCGCGTGATTGTAGCATGGGTTGCTCAAGAGGGATCTCAACGCCAGTTGGCAGAAAGATTCAAGGTCAGCTTATCATTTGTGAGAAATTTAGTACGTCGTTATCGTGAAACTGGGCAAGTTGAGCCAAAGCAATGTGGAGGATATGAAAAGCCTGTAATTGCAGGCCAATATTTAAACATGATCAAGTCTTGGCTGGATGAGAAAAATGATTTACTACTTTCAGAATTGTGCGATCGCCTGAGAGAAACGACGGGCACTAGTGTTAGTATCACAACCATGCATCGAGCCTTAGAAAAGTTGGGTCTACGTCATAAAAAAAAAGTCTAAATGCCAGTGAACAGGAGACTCCACGTGTTCAAGAATTAAGGCATGATTATCGTCGTTGGGTAGATACAGTTGATATTAGAAATTTAGTGTTTTTAGATGAATCGGGGATAAATTTAGGGATGTCAAGGTTGTTTGCCAGAAGCCAAGATGGACAAAGAGCAATTGGTAGCGTACCAGGAAACAAGGGCAAAAATATTTCTCTGATTGGGGCTTTAAATATGGATGGAATTCTGGCAGCAATGACTGTAGAGGGAAGCACAAATACAGAAGTATTTCTCACTTATGTAAATCAGGTTTTAGTACCTCAATTATGGAAAGGGGCTATTGTTGTTATGGATAATTTAAAGGTTCATTATGCCGAGCGCGTGAGATTGTCAATTGAATCAGTCGGTGCAAAAGTTAAGTTTTTACCCCCCTATTCTCCAGACTTATCTCCGATAGAATTGTGTTGGTCAAAATTAAAGCAATTTCTCCGTAGTCGGGAGGCACGAACATTAGAAGCCCTAAATGAGGCCATGACAAGTGCAGTAAATTATATTACAGCAGAGGATGCGCTTAATTGGTTCAATCATTGTGGTTTATTTACATGAAAACTGCTGTAAATTAAATCCCGAATATATACCGGATTTTGCAGTGCAATATAGGCCATAAACTCCAGTCCCACAAAAACGTTCTGTAATAGGAATTGGATATACTGGTGTGCCATCAAAAAAATTTACAGTATCTTCTATAATTTGATGTAATTTTGAAGAAACGTAAACGTGATCAGATATATTTACAATACTCATTCTTTTATTTGTGATTGAGTTACAAACTTTTATTCACGATCAGCTAATGGTTTAACAACTTTAGCGATCGCCTCTTGAATAAAATCCTGAATAAACTTGTCTCGACGATTAATTTGAAATTGTTCCTGAACCACCTCCGTCATTCCTCCATCACCCCAGTCTTGATCATGGCGAAAATACTCAATAAAACTCTTACCAGCAATACGGGTCAAATAAGCAGCGGTTACTCCCTGAATAGCACGCCCAACTAAAAAGGTAGCAACGTGAAGTTGTAAAGCCGTAGATAGCAACTCAATAGCGCCCTTAACTATACCTAAACCAGCAATAGTTTTGCCCAAAGATAAGGCCAATTCCTTACCCCTGTCCATATTTAAGTCACAACCATAAACCTTGCCAATTTCTACTACCATCTGAGCATTAACTGCTGCTGTGGCTAATAAATCAACTACGGGTAGGGGGGTAACTGATACCACCCCAGCACCAATCCACTGATATCTATAAACTATTTTATCAGCTTGACGACGACGCTGGGAATCAATGAGTTTGCGAGCTTCCTCCCCTAATCGTAAAGACTGTAATAAAATATTATCCGCTATTAAATCTTCACCCTCAGCTCGTAATACAGCAGCTATGCGTTTTAGGAGAGGAACTATTTCAGGTTCTGGTCGAAAAATTTCCCCTCCCTCCAATTCCACAGCTTGGGGGTTAGCTGCGATCGCCACTACATCATTATGATCAATATAATCCCTCACCCTTTCTCGTAACTTAATTAAAATAGCATCTTTGTCTTCATCTTTATATAAATCAGTTTTGTTGAGAACTAAAAGCGATCGCTTACCAATTTCTGCTAAACCCCTTAAAGGTTCATACTCAGAACGACGTAGGTCATTATCTACCACAAACAATAACAAATCTGCTTCTGTAGCCAAAGCTCTAGCTAGGTGTTCCCGTTCCGTTCCAGGGATCCCTGCTTCCAAAATCCCCGGTGTATCAGTAATTAAAATTTTCCGTTCTAAACCCTTCAAGCGTAAACAATAGGTTTCACCGACCTTAGTTGTACCCATAGGAGCGTTTACCTCTCCCACCATTCGCCCCATAATAGCATTGACCAGCGAAGTTTTACCAGCACTTCCTGTACCAAAAACAACTACTTGGATTTCCCCCCGTGCCAAATTAGCTTCTATTTCCCTAGTGCGACTCAATAAAGCTTGACGAGTAACTTCATCTTGAATTTGTGCCACCTGTTGACGAACCGCTTGTAAGGTGCTAGAAGCTGCATCCGACTTAGCAGCGGGAATTTGAGCAGCAGTAACCCTGGGACGCGGGGATTTTGTTTCACCAGTGGGTAGAATTAATACATAATAGACAAAAGCTGCAACTAGTCCCACTAAAAGTATGACCAGTAGGAACAATAGTAAATTACCTAATAAGGGAGAATAGGATAGCTGCCAATATAAACGACTTAGGGAGTCAATTAACCACAGAGCTAGTCCTAAAATTATAATTAAGCCAATTACAAGTGTAACTATGCGAGACAAAGGCATGATTCACACACAATATAATAAATTTCCAATGTGAGGAATAATCAATCATATTACAGTTATTATAATCTAGTCCCACCCCCTATATTAATAGTAGTAAGTATCTGTGAAACCTATAACTAATCATTCAAACCTCATCCAAAACCGCAAAGCAGACCATATACGGATTTGCTTAGAAGAGAATGTGCAATCTGATCAAATTACTACGGGACTGGAAAAATATCGATTTGTTCATTGTTGTCTACCAGAACAGGACGGTAAACAAATAGATATCAGCACCAAATTTCTGAATCGGGATTTGCATGCTCCTCTATTAATCTCCTCTATGACCGGGGGTACCCAAAGAGCAGGTATTATTAATCGTCGATTAGCGGAAATTGCCCAAAAATATAGACTAGCAATGGGTGTTGGCTCCCAACGTGTCCTCTTAGAAAAACCAGAGGTGGCTGATACTTTTGCCATTCGCCAATACGCCCCGGATGTGCTGTTATTTGCCAATCTAGGTGCGGTACAACTCAATTATCAATGTGGCATAGATGAGTGCTTACGAATTATCGATGCTCTAGAAGCTGATGCTCTTATACTCCACATTAATCCTTTGCAGGAATTTATTCAACCCAGGGGTGATACCAATTTTTATGGACTACTTGACAAAATTGCCCAACTATGCCAACAATTACCAGTACCTGTAATTGCCAAAGAAGTGGGTAATGGAATTTCCGTCAAGATGGCAGAAAAATTAATATCAGCAGGCGTACAAGCCATAGATGTGGCGGGTGCAGGAGGTACATCATGGGCTTTAGTAGAAAGTGAAAGAGCTGAAACCGCACTACAACGAAGATTAGGTAAAACCTTTGCCAATTGGGGTATATCCACAGCAGAATGTATTACTACTATTCGCTCCCGGTTCCCCCAACTCCCCCTAATCGCTTCCGGAGGGTTGCGTAATGGGTTAGACGCGGCCAAGGCGATCGCTCTGGGGAGTGATATTGCTGGATTAGCAATGCCCTTTTTACAATCTGCGGATGTATCAATAACTGCACTAGAAGAGTTAACAGAAGTATTAATCGCGGAAATTACTACAGTATTATTCTGTACAGGTAATAGAAATTTGCATGAATTAAAGCAATCTAACTGTTTACAAAGCATGTGATATTACAATTAAAATAGAATTGGGATAGAATTAGGTAACACCCGCAAAATAATCAATAATCTGAAATCTAACAAAATCGAATGAATAACTTTATTAAACAAACTCTTGCCAGTTTAATTGGCAGCTTATTAGGACTAAGTATTTTCTCTGGTGTTAGTTTTTTAGGCTTGTTGTTCTTGGTAATTGCTGCTACTAGCTCTCAAAGCACGGAACCACAAGTTAAAGATCAATCCATGTTAGTGTTTGACTTATCCGTAAAAATTACGGAAACCCAACCTAGCTATACAGAGGTTTTAGAAAAAACTCTCACCGGAGCGGGGGAAGAACAAATTACCCTACGTCAACTAATAGGAGCATTGGAGCAAGCAGCAGAAGACCAAAGGATTGTAGGAATTTACATAAATGTTAGTGAATCTAGCAAGGTTAGTAGTTTGGGTTATGCTTCCTTAAGAGAAATTCGCCAAGCTCTGGAAAAATTCCGCGCATCAGGAAAAAAAATAATTGCTTATGGTGTGGGTTGGAGTGAGCGGGAATATTATCTAAGTTCCGTAGCAGATAAGATTTTCCTTAACCCTGTGGGAATGATGGAAATTAATGGATTAAGTTCACAACCAATATTCCTCACAGGAGCATTGCAAAAATATGGGATTGGAGTGCAAGTGGTACGAGTGGGGAAATTTAAGGGAGCAGTTGAACCCCTGGTACTAGATAAACTGAGTCCAGAAAACAGAGAGCAAACCCAACAGTTATTAGATGATCTGTGGGGAGAGTGGGGTAATTCCGTAGGAAAAAGCCGTAAAATTTCCCCGGAAATACTACAGGAAATTGCTAATAACCAAGGTGTATTAGAAGCAAAAGATGCAAAAAATAATGGTCTGATAGATGAAGTAGCTTATACAGACCAAGTGGTAGCTAATTTAAAAACAATAGGCACTAGTGATAATGATGGTAAGAGCTTCAGGCAAATAGGAATCGGTGATTACCTCCAAGCTAGTGAAATTAAAGAACAGCAGAATTCACAAAATAAAATTGCTGTAGTTTATGCAGAGGGAGAGATAGTAGATGGTGAGGGAGAAAGTTCCCAAATAGGAGGCGATCGCTATGCTAAAGTCCTGCGCAAAATTCGCCAAGATCAAGACATTAAATCCGTAGTTTTGAGAATTAATAGTCCTGGAGGGAGTGCAACAGCTTCAGAAATTATAGAACGAGAAATTCAATTAACCAAACAAGTCAAACCCGTAATTGTTTCCATGGGTGATGTAGCAGCATCAGGTGGGTATTGGATTGCTAGTAATTCCGATCATATTTTTGCCGAACCTGGCACTCTTACAGGTTCAATAGGTGTATTTGGTGTGTTATTAAACGGTCAAAAATTGGCCAATAATAATGGTATTACTTGGGACACAGTAAAAACTAGCGAATTTGCGGATAGTCAAACTGTTTCCCGTCCCAAATCACCACAGGAACTGGCAATTTATCAACGCAGTGTCAACCGAATTTATAATATGTTTATCAATAAGGTTGTGCAGGGTAGAAAACTTCCCGAAACAAAAGTAGGAGAAATTGCACAAGGGAGAGTTTGGTCGGGTGCAACAGCAAAACAAATCGGGTTAGTGGATGAAATTGGCGGATTAAATATTGCCATTGAATATGCAGCGAAGAAAGCAAAATTAGGTAAAGATTGGCAAGTGGAAGAGTATCCAGAAGTAACCACTTTAGGAGAGCGTTTTTTTGGCAAAAAACTTGAAGAAGCAATAATAGGGATACACAACCGGGACACAAGTCAAACTAATCCCCTCATAACAGAATTAGAAAAAGTACGAAAGGAAACAACAATCTTTCGCATCATGAATGACCCACAGGGAATTTATGCTCGTCTCCCTTTTAACTTTAACATTGATTAGAAAAAAGGATTCCCACAGGGAATCCTTTAACCTTAAAAATTATAATTGCGATCGCCTATCCACATACTGGTAGGAGTAGCATTACCTTGAGAATCAACCTTGACTCTCACAAGTATTGGTCTTCTCCTAGCACGTTGATTTTGCTGTGCTTGGAATAAGTCATAATCGATTTGTTCTCTTTGTGCTTGAGAAACATAGTAATTTTCTAACCCGTAATTAATTGACCCATTTTGATAATTACCCTTTAAAGCTACCTGATTATTGGATAAATACATAGGAAGATCGGAACTAATACTCACGGGTTTCCAAGCTACAGGAACAGCAGAATTAACCCTAGAATTAAGGTTACCATCATTAGAGCGATCGCTAGTGAATCTATCATTAAATGGACTATTAAATTGACGGTTTAATGACCGTTGCTCCTGCAAAATCACATATAAAGTACTACCTTGGATAATTCTGCCATTTCTCCGAGAATTTTGTCTTACCCAGTCTCTCCAACCGGGTAATCTTCTCAAAGTTTGGGGACGAGAGATATTATAATCAAAAGACAAAGCAGACCCTTCTAATAGGTTAGAAACATCAGTGGGTAAGGTTTGTAAAATCACCAACTTACCAGCCATTTCTGTATAAACTGCTTGACTGGGAACCCCTAAAATCAAACCCACTTGTACCAAGAGAGGAGCAACCAATCTCCAAAATGGTAGAGGTTGATGAGCTTTTTCTTCCGTAGCAATTAAATAATCACGAAAAGTCAGCTTTTCAGAAAACTCCTTTTCTGGAGTCGAGGTATTATTTTTTTCCGGTGTGTTATTTGTCATGGTAAGTTAGTTGAATTGACTATTTTTTCACTGTGCGTTCCTGTAATCTCCCTTCAAACCAAAGACCAGCAGAAATCAAACCAGATCCACAGATTACGAATACTAAGGATCTAAATAATAAGTCAGTGTCATACTCTAAGATCCGACTAATAATTTGCAAAATTAATAACATCATGCCACACCAAAAAGCAATTCTGCTACTCAACTTTAATCCTTCTTGAATTAGTCCCCAGGATAAAGTAAACAACAGAGAATTAAAAATGAAAATTCCCAATTCTGGAATTCGACCAATACCCTGATGCCAAAAGGGAATGATCACAATGAAACCTAGAAAAATGCCAATGACAGTTAAATTGAAAAATGCTTCCCGACGGTTAGGATTATTCCGATGACGGAAGAGGAATAACCATTGAATAAATACCAAACCACCAATAATTCCTAAATCAATAATAGATAAGGATTGAAACCCAGTGGAGAAATTATTGAAGGAACTAGAGGAATTACCAAAGTCCAAGGATTGCCATTGCCAACGAAAGGATAAAAGGTAAAATACCACAGCAAAACAACCTAGGGCAAAATGGCGAGCTATTCCCTGAAATAACCTGTAGTTGACCGTGGGAAACAATAAATCATCATAACTCCAAAATAGGGCGGGTGGTAATGCTAAAGCAAAAGAAGCTACCCACGGAAAAACATCTGAAGAAGTTAATAGTGGTAAAGGTTGAAGATTATATTGCAGGGAAAACGTAAAGGCGATCGCTGCTAGGATAAAAATTATCCGTGAACGGCAAATATAAGCTAATGGAACAAACAATACCCAGGAAATTAAAGGGGTATGTCGAACAGCTAATTGGGCCCAATTTAAATCACCACCAGTGAAATTGCCATCAGTTACAGAAAATTCTCCAAGTCCCAACCAATAGCCAATTTGTAATAGCAAAATAGCCAAAATTCCTAAGGAATTAATACAAAGGCTATAGGCCATGATCAAAACACCAAAACCCCAGGCTAAAAACAACTGTGTGGGTGAACCACTAATATTAAATATTTCTGCCATCAACACTAATGTTGCTCCTAAGATTAGGCTACTCATTACTAGTAAACCTTCCCCTAAAAAGCGTTTACCAGGTTTAGATTTTTTATCTTCTCCCTTTTTTTCCCGACTTAGGGTTGGTTCTCTCCAAGTGAAAAATCCAGTAATAGCAGTGGATAAAAATAGACTCATTAACAGGATAAATTTCACTTCCCTAGACCAGGTTTGCCAATTTGCTGCTAGGAAAATAACTATACCCAAAATCAGCAATAAACCACCAAAAGCAATAGCTATCAACCCAGAACTTTCTTTAGCAGATCCTTCTATTTTTTTGAATTGATGACGATCAGCAATTTGTTCATATTGGGAAGAACTGATAATTCCTTCATCGCGCCAACGTTGTGCTTCTTGGCGTAACTGTCGCGCAAAGTTATCTAAAATCATGACCTCTGTACTAGGGGTGAGTTTGTCAAGAATACCCAGAGATTTACCCCTAAGACCATTATGTTAAACTAGTATGTGGTCAATCACCCTAGCAATATTGTTCTGGTGTAACAGTTTATTAATTAGTTCATAAATTTTATGCTTGTGTGAACTTGCAGTGACCTAAACCTTTTGTGCAGCAATGGGCATTCTCCAACCCGTACCAAAAGCTCTATCGGTAATTTTCAGTCCCGGTGCTGCTTGTCGACGCTTAAATTCCGATCCAGCAACTAGCTTGATTACCCGATTTACAGTCCCTAAATCATGACCTCCAGCTATTATTTCCTCTACTGATTGATGTTGATTGATTAAACGCTGTAGAATATCATCCAGAATATTATATGGTGGTAAGGAGTCTTGATCGGTTTGACCAGGCTTGAGTTCTGCACTAGGAGGCTTGGTCAAAATGTTTTGGGGAATGACCTCTTGTTGATTTTGACCATTCAACCAATTACAAATAGAATAAACGCGGGTTTTTGGCACGTCCGCAATTACTGCTAAACCTCCATTCATATCACCATAAAGGGTGCAGTAACCAACAGCAATTTCTGATTTATTACCGGTGGATAAAAGCAGGTAACCAAATTTATTGGATATTGCCATCAATAGAACACCTCGAATACGAGACTGAATATTTTCTTCAGCAATTCCAAATTCTGTACCTGTAAATAATTCAAATAAGGTATGGTCAAAACTTTTCATTAATTCACCAATGGGCAAAATTTGGGTTTTAATCCCTAAATTCTGCCCTAATTTGAGAGCATCGCTAACAGAATGTTGGGAACTATAGGGTGAAGGCATTAACACGCCTAAAACATTTTCTTTGCCCAATGCAGCAGTAGCAATAGCAGCAACCAAGGCTGAATCTATACCACCACTTAAACCTAAAATCACCTGAGAAAACCGACATTTTTTCACATAATCCTTCACCCCCAAAACTAAAGCGTGCCAAATTTCCTCATCCTCTGATTCATAGATAGGAGTAATCAGATTTTGGTCTGAGTCGGAAGCCAACTCCACCTCTTTTGTATGTTGATTGAATTCTACTATGAGAAAATCTGGAGTAAAACCCTGACCTCGATATAGAATTTCACCTTGGGAGTTGACAGCAAAACTGTAACCATCAAATATTAAATCATCATTACCACCAACTTGATTAGTGTAAATTATAGGTTGCTGAAAGTTTACAGCGGTATGTTTTAACATTGCTTCTCTGGTTTTCTGTTTACCAACTGTATAAGGAGAAGCAGATAAGTTGACTATTAAATCTACCCCCACAACCGATAAATCAGCAATGGGATTTACCGCGTAACACTTTTTGCCCCAAAATTCTTCATCATTCCATAAATCTTCACATATAGTTACACCAATGTTAACACCATCTAATGTAAAGTAGTTGGGGTTTAACCCAGGCTCAAAGTAGCGTTTCTCGTCAAAAACATCGTAGGTAGGTAATAGTCTTTTGTGAAAATATTGTTGAATTTTCCCCTTTTCTAACCAAGCGACACTATTAAATAAATTTTTACCCCCCCTGGTGTGATGTTCTCCATTCCGAACCACAGTTCCTACCAAAACTGCTAGATGAGGTGGTAAATTTTGAGCCAGTTCTTGTAAGCTCATATCCATGGCTTCCACAAATCCAGGATTTAAGAGTAAATCTCTTGGTGGATAGCCACATAGAGAAAGTTCTGGTGTTAATAATAAACGTACATCATTTGCTTGGTATGCAGTTTCTAGGATTTTTTGACAATTTCCTTTTAGGTCACCAATGATGGGATTTAGTTGGGCAATGGCTATTTTCATAGTGGTAATTTCAGTAATATAAACCTGGTAGTTAAAAATCTAAATCAATACTAAATAAATACTAATGGTTTATCCTTAAATGGTGCAAATGCTTGGGCATCAAACTTATATAAACTTGCAGGACGACCAGCTCCCCTACAAACCTTACTTCCTGTATCTAATAAGAAACCGAGTTTTAACAACCTGGCTCTAAAATTAGAATAATCAGAAAAGTTGTCTCCTAAAACTGTTGTGTATAACTGATATAACTCATTAAGGGTAAAGGTTTCTGGTAATACATCAAACGCCACCGGACTATATTCTAATTTATTTTTCAGTCTTTTGTGCCCATAGTTAATGATTTTATCGTGATCAAATGCCAATTCTGGTATGTTTTTCACGGGATGCCACGCAGTACCAGCAACTTTATTAGTGATTAATTCTGCTTCTTCAAATCTCACTAAGGCAAAATAACTTACTGACAAGTAACGTACCCCATAACTGTTGCTTTTTTCCCTGGGATCTCTATGTGGACCGCCAAAGGTGTATAGTTGATCTAAGTATAAATTACTTACCCTAATTTTTTCTGCCATAATTCTGTAAGCAGCATCCTCTAGGGATTCACCCTGACGTACCAAAGTACCAGGGAGACTCCAGAAATTCAAAAATGGCTCTTGTTGTCGCATCACCAATAAAACCAACAGACGATTTCTGGCAGTATCTACGGAGAAAATCACATTATCAACACCTACCTTAAAATTCGCTAAACTCCCTTGAGATACGGAATTTGTACAAGTTGTTTGATTACTTAATAGCATTAAATGTATAACCTCTCACGATTAATATAGGCAATTACAGGAGCTGTGAGAGTTTGTAGATTTTTTTGTTGACGAAAATTGGTTGATGACACATCTAAACCTTTAGTACTGGCGATCGCCATTTTTCCCCCTAATTGTCTAATTTTATGTAAACTAGCGTCTTCTATAATATATCCAGGTCGAGGAATCACCAATAATTGGACTTGTTGTAGCAAGTCACTAATTCTATACCACCTGGGTAATTGGTTAACTAAATCAGAACCAATTACTAAAGTATACTTCACATCATTTCCCCATTTTAATTTTGCCTTTTCTAGGGTTTCTAAGGTGCGCCAACTACTCAATTCCTGTGCTAATATAATATTATTTAATTTATCTAATGGGGGCTGAATATCAGAAATTAACAACTGCAACATAGCAGCACGATGTCCCAAGGGTGTCTGCTGTTCTTTAATAGGGTTATCCGCAGCCCAAACCGCTACCCAATCATAATTTTCAGATAGCCATTTGATAATTTTTTGATGTCCAGCTGTGGGTGGATCTGCACTTGTGCCAAATAATGCGATATTCATAAATTTAAGGTACGATATCTAATAAATAGGTCTCTACAATTTGGATTTGCTGTAAATGAGATTCAGCTTTCAACAGCGTTTATCGGTAAATACAAACATAACCTTGAGGTAAACGGATTATTAGCTGATAAAGGTCGGTCAGCAAGCTATAATCTTGAGAGTACAGATTTAATTCTCGATTCCCATAACCATAATCTGTATTGATAAAGGTGGTCATATGCGCATGTAAATGTTGACAAAATTCCCCGATTTGGCTCAGTTGTTTATGGTAGCTTTCACCATAAATAATGTCAAGTCCCCAGTTGTTAACAGGTCACCGAGAATGGATTGGAGTAGGTTTTAAATGGTAAATACTATGACGACAAATACTGGTAGAAAAACATTGGAAAAACCCTGGTTAAAAAAGGTTCCAGCCAAAAGATTTGCTTGGACTGGAGTATTAGTAGCCACGATGATTATGCTACCAGAAATTGTGGGTAGTCCAGTCTTGGCACAAAAAATTGGGCGTAGTAATTCTTTATCTTACGGACAGCTACTACAGAAAACTAAAGCGGGCCAGGTTAAAAGAGTAGAAATTGATGAAGGTGAACAAATAGCTAAGGTATATTTGGTCAGTCATAAACCTGGTACAGCGCCCATATCAGTGAGACTGTTAGATCAAAATAGTGAGTTAATCAGTAAACTCAAGGAGAAAAAAGTTGAGTTCGGTGAGATTTCCACAGCTAGTAGCAGAGCAACCATTGGTTTACTAATCAACTTGATGTGGATTTTGCCACTGTTAGCCTTGATTATGTTATTGCTGCGACGTTCTGCTAGTAGTTCCAACCAGGCATTGAATTTTGGCAGATCTCGGGCCCGGTTTCAAATGGAGGCTAAAACCGGGGTGAAATTTGATGATGTAGCTGGAATTACTGAGGCTAAGGAAGAACTACAGGAAGTAGTGACATTTTTACAACAACCGGAAAAATTTACTGCTGTGGGGGCAAAAATTCCCAAGGGTGTACTATTGGTTGGACCACCGGGAACTGGTAAGACCTTATTGGCAAAAGCCATTGCTGGGGAAGCATCTGTGCCATTTTTCAGCATTTCTGGCTCGGAATTTGTGGAAATGTTTGTGGGTGTGGGCGCTTCCCGGGTGCGAGACCTGTTTAAAAAGGCTAAGGAAAATGCTCCCTGTATTATCTTTATTGATGAGATTGATGCTGTGGGTAGACAGAGAGGAGCAGGTATTGGTGGTGGTAATGATGAAAGAGAGCAAACCCTAAATCAGTTGTTAACGGAAATGGATGGTTTTGAAGGCAATAATGGGATTATTATTATTGCTGCTACGAACCGTCCCGATGTGTTGGATTCTGCCCTGTTACGTCCTGGTCGTTTTGATAGACAGGTAATTGTAGATGCGCCAGATCTAAAGGGACGTTTGGATATATTGGCAGTCCATGCTCGAAATAAGAAATTAGACCCCACCATTTCCTTAGAGGAAATTGCCCAACGCACCCCCGGTTTTACTGGTGCAGACCTGGCTAATCTGCTCAATGAAGCAGCTATTTTGACAGCTAGACGGCGCAAGGAAGAAACTACTATGCTGGAAATTAATGATGCTGTGGATCGGGTTGTAGCTGGTATGGAAGGTACAGCTTTAGTTGATGGCAAAAGTAAACGTTTAATTGCCTACCATGAAGTGGGTCATGCCTTGATTGGCACTTTAGTTAAAGATCATGATCCTGTACAAAAGGTTACTTTGATACCAAGGGGTCAAGCTTTGGGTCTAACTTGGTTTACACCTAATGAAGACCAGGGTTTAGTATCTCGCTCTCAAATGTTAGCTCGCATTATGGGAGCTTTAGGGGGGCGTGCTGCTGAAGAAATTGTCTTTGGCAAAGCGGAAGTAACTACTGGTGCAGGTAATGACTTACAACAGGTGACAACTATGGCTAGACAAATGGTGACCCGATTTGGTATGTCCGATCTCGGTTTGTTATCTCTCGAGACCCCCAGTCAAGAAGTGTTTTTGGGGAGAGACTGGGGAATGAAATCAGATTATTCTGAGCAAATTGCTGCCAAAATTGATGTTCAAGTCAGAGACATTGTTAGTAACTGTTATGCCAAAGTAAAAGAACTGTTGCAGGAAAATCGTATGACTATGGACCGCTTAGTTGAAATGCTGATGGTGGAAGAAACCATTGATGGAGATTTATTCCGTAATATTGTTGAAGAAAATAAGTTTGATAAAATACCAGTAGCTCTATAATACAGGCGATCGCATGGGGATCCGTGCGATCGCCATGTTTATTGTACAATTTTAGGAAAAATAAACAATCAAACACAGAGACGTTAAGGTGAACGTCTCCGTGAGTGTGGCAGTATCGAGTACATTTAACCTAGGTGATTATCAGTGTTTGAGGCATTCGGTAGCAATTGTATCTTATCTTGATCTCTCCGGATAATCTACATCGACAAGATGTAAATCATCCCGCTGAGTAAAGTCAAAGCGATACAAGGAATAGATTTGCAGTGTTTGTTGAGTCATAGGTTTAGCACCAAAATGTTTCTTACATTAAGTTGTTATTTAGCTCTTCTCATTTTTCATCTCCCACCCGGAATAGTTACTGAAAAATTATAAAAAATTATGCGATGCGATCCATCAGATAGTTGCTAGTACCACACACTTGCGGATAGGATTTCATCTCCAACAAGTTGTGCTGGATTTCCCTCAGTTATGTTTTTAAATAGCACCGTAAACGCACCAGCGCCCAAACCCTTCTGGGGGAACATTCGATAACAGGGAATAGTGGTTAAATGAGATCTGTAGGGAGAAAGAGGACTAACTTCCACAGGTTTAAATTGGGGAAATCGCTCTAAAAACCATGTACAGACTTGTTCATTTTCTTCTAGAGAGTAGGTGCAAGTCATATAAACTAAATAACCTTGGGGAGCAACAATCCCAGCGGAATTAGCAATAATTCGTTTTTGACGATTGGCATTTTTATTAATTACTGTTTGGTGAAAACATCCGGGAGCTTTCTCTCTCTTTGCTAGTAAGGACTGACCGCTACAAGGTGCATCAACTATAACTAAACTCATAGATTGTTTAAGCATTTGAGCTAAAACGCTAGTATCTTTATTAAGTACGTAACTAGGTTTAATTTGACAACGCTTTAAATTAGAGATTAGCATTCCTAGTCGTTTACGAATTACTTCATTGCTAATAATTAAATCCGGTTGTAATGCTTTCCAGGCAAAGATACTTTTACCTCCAGGTGCGGCACATACATCCAATACTAAAGTAAGAGGTTGCTCTATGGTTAATAGTACAGATGCTGCAAATATAGAAGAAAAGTCTAAACAGTAAAAAGCTCCTGCTTGATGGAGAGCATGTTGACCAGGTCTTTCCCCCACTTGTAGACGATCTACAAATTTGGGTTGCCATGATGTTGGTGTCTCCGTGGTGAATGGGGGTGTTTCTGGAGGATTTTGACACCAAAGGATAGAAGGTGAAAAGGGTTGGGGATGAACTAAAGCTGTTATAAATTTTGCCTCTTCATCAGGGTTATCAAATAAACGATGGGCAAGTTTTAGTAATAAATTAGAAGGTTGTTCCATTCTCTATTCAGCAATAATATGTAAATCAATATTTTGATTGCGAATCAAGTCTACAAGTCGCTGGGTAAAAGAGCCTTTAAACCATCTTTGCCAGGGAGGTTGTTGGCTTTCACCAATTACAATTTGGGTAATGTGGTACTTAGCCGCGATTTGAGCAATTTCTCTAGCAACATTTTGACTTTTGACATGCAAAAATTCACCGCCAAATTCCCTACATAATTTCTCACAAGTATCAATATGACCAGCTTCTTTCTTACTGAGGAATTGCTCCGGACCTGACACAAAAATTCCATATAGTCTTGCATTCATATAATTAGCAATGCGGGCACCCCTACGGAGTAACTGTACTGAATTAGAATAAGTAGAAACACAAACCAGGACCCGTTCATGAATATTACAACTAGATGGTTCCAGACTACAAGTGTTTGCTTCTTCTTCAACCGTATCCGCTACTTCCCGCAAAGACAACTCTCGTAGAGCTATCAAATTGCGACGCTGGAAAAAATTTTTCAAAGACTGCTCAACTTGACTCTGGGGGTAAATTTTCCCCTCACGCAATCGTTCCTCCAAAGTTTCTGGAGTAATATCAATCACTACAACTGCATCAGCTTCATCCAGCAGGCGATCTGGAATCCTTTCTCTGACCACAATACCAGTAATTCTCGCCACTATGTCATTTAAACTTTCTATGTGCTGAATATTAACCGTAGAGTAAACATCAATTCCACTCTCTAAAATTACCTCCACATCCTGATATCGTTTTTCCCGTGGAGATCCGGGGATGTTAGTATGGGCCAGTTCATCAATTAACACTAACTGGGGAGAGCGGTCTAATATGGCATCTGTATCCATTTCTGCAAGAGTTATATTCTCTTTGACCATGACCCGTTTAGGAATCATTTCCAGTCCAGTAGCTTTTTGAGCAGTCTCTTTGCGTCCATGAGTTTCTAAAATGCCAATAATGACATCAATCCCCTCTTGTTTGAGTTGATGTGCTTCCTCCAGCATTTTATAGGTTTTACCCACACCGGGAGCCATACCAATAAAGATTTTATGTTTTCCTCGTCGGTGAGGGGTAGCATAATAATTATCAGGATCTTGTGCAGTTGGCATAATACACCACGGATTCACCCGATCCTAATATACTCTAATATCTAAAGATTGCTGCTATTTTTGTTCCTCTAGGCATGTCCTTACCCTTTAAGGTATAAACATTGCCACCGTTTAACATAGTGTGTATGGCAGCAAAATCCAACATATCCTGATCATCTACCTCTCGTTTTGTGTGTAAATCCACACTCATGTTTTCAGGATGGAATTTTCCCCAGTTTTGATCATCTATAGAAACTAATAGGGAATTTACCCTGCGAAAATAGGCCGCACTGACAATCTCTTTCACATCACTGGTAGCCATATTACTACCTTCTCCCGCTAATTGCTCGTACAGTTCTAAGGTAGCTATTGTATCTTGTTGAAATAGGGGAGAAACTATTTGCCACCCCGCCTCATGTAATTTATCCAAGTTGATAATTTCCACATTACCACTAATGCTTTCTGTTAATAAGTAAGGATAACTATTTGCTGCTTGATAAATAGGAAAAAGATACTCTACTCCTGCTAGAATTAAAGGTGCTTTCTCATCTCTTAGTCTATGGTGTAAAGCCTGATCTATGGCATAACAAAATTGTAAAATATCTCTTTCGTGTTTTTCTCGATCTGGACTACCTTGTCCATGAACTGATCCTGGGTGTTCAGCTGCTGATGCTCCCCCTCTGGGTATACCCACTCTGTGTTGTACACCTTTTTGTAATTCGTCTTCCAGGAGAATTTCTTCTAAACGGTGGGGCATATTTTCTACTACTAACTCCTGTAAACTATGTCCCGTGCCAACAAATAATTTCACATCTTTTTGACTCAGACCTAAAATATAGAACTTACCATCGTTATTAATAAAATGCAGTAGAGGTTTCAGATGAAATTCTCTATTGACAACAACTAATTCAGGAAATTCACTGGGTAAACAATAGTAGCGAAACAAGTTGGGACTAATAAAAATTACCAGTCCTTGATTTTGGTGTTCCCAAAAATCAATTGTATCTAATTCTATAGCCGGTTTCAGCAAATCTAAAACTTCTGTGTGTCTGATACCTAACGCTTCTAAATCTTGTTGGGCTTGGCGAATTAAATTTTTAAAGCGAATAGGGTTTTGACGAGTCTCTGCCCCAGCTTTTTGAGTTGGCATGTATAGGGATACGGATGGAGACTGGGAATTTTCCACTAAGTTTTTGAGTTCGTCCAGGGATAATGTCATAGGTTGAAAGAAAACAGCGGAGAAGATATGTTCATTTCAACTGCTTCTATGATGGATTTGCATCTTTCTCCAGGGAGGTGGAGAAGATCAAACTTAAAAATCCAGGAGTCTGTTATAATTATCTGGTGGTTAAATACTCCAATTAAAACCAGTTGAGTTACACCTAAATAATGGTGCATATTAAGCGGGTTGAACTTACTAATTTTAAATCCTTCGGTGGTACAACTTCTGTCCCCTTGCTACCGGGATGTACCGTCATTTCTGGCCCTAATGGTTCAGGTAAATCCAATATTCTGGACGCTTTACTATTTTGCTTAGGACTATCCAGTTCTAAGGGTATGCGTGCTGATAAACTACCCGATCTAG